>NZ_WTWX01000028.1 GCF_009870785.1 Paenibacillus sp. An7 | reverse complement strand
CAGGAGGTAATGAAATGAAAACTCATAAACCCAAAATAGTAGCGGCACTTACGGTGTGTCATGGCATTTATAAAAAAGCGGTGTTTGTATTTAACGAACAGCCTGTGAAAATACATTTTCTCACGATGGACGAGTACAGGGAAATGGTGGCTACTCTTTCGCCCGCTAGAGTCCGTGAGTGGGCAGGGATGCTCAGAAAAGTAGATGAAAGAAAGCCGATCTATTACTGCATTTGGACGGTGAGAGTCAATGAATATCACCTGATAACGAACAAGATTCAAGAACTAATGGATGCGGTCATAGACGAGAGTTTCGCAGCTTTTGAAATGGACATTTCTTCGATTGAAGTTCGCGAAGAGCGAGAAGCAAATTAATCCGCTAAGCCGGGTTTCTCCCGGCACAGAAAGGAGACTTTGACAATGGCAATGAAGAAATCGGTATATGAAATTGTGACGGAACGGATTTTAGAACTGCTTGCGGCGGGTGTCGTGCCGTGGCGCAGACCGTGGGTCGTTAGTGGCGCTGTAAACTGGATATCGCAGCGGCCCTACCGGGGCATTAATACACTGCTACTGCCGCCGGGAGAGTACGCCACTTATAAGCAGATTACGGAAGCTGGAGGCAGTGTAAAAGGCGCTAAGTCTCAAATCGTTGTTTTCTGGCGCTGGTTAGAAAAAGAAGATGCGGATACCGGAGAAGCTGAGAAAATACCGATGCTTCGCTATTACCGGGTGTTTGATATAAAGGATTGCAAGGGCATAAAAAGCAAGCGGAAGGAGGTCAGTTTTGACCATGATCCTATTGCTGAAGCGGAAGCGATTGTAGACCGATATGCAGACGCTCCGCCTATCGGCTTAGCGTCAGGACGGGCTTATTATATGCCATCTCCAGACAGGGTCAGTGTTCCGCCTTTACAAGACTACCCAAAAGCAGAGGAGTATTATTCGACCTTATTTCATGAACTCATACACAGCAGTGGGCATCAGAGCCGTTTAAACCGGCCAGGCATCGAGGAATACGCCGCCTTTGGCGATGAAAACTATTCCAAAGAAGAACTTATAGCCGAGATTGGAGCAGCTATGCTTTGCGCGACATGCGGCATTGATAACAGCACCATCGAGAACAGCGCCGCTTATATTCAATCTTGGCACCGAAAGCTTAAAAATGATCCAACATTAATTGTAAAGGCCGCAGGACAAGCCCAAAAGGCGACAGACTATATACTAGGTACGACTTTTGACGAAGCAAATGGTAACTAAAGAAGCAGGGGCTTTGCCCCTGCGAATTGAGTTCGCCAGGGGGATTCCTCCCCCTGGACCCCCTCTTATTTAAATAAAAAGCACTACTTCTTTTCCTTTTCTCGCTTCGCAGCTCTTTCTAGTTCACGATTTATTTTTGCCGTAGCCCACTGAATTAATGTGGGGATCGCAGTGCTAACGAGTTTATCCATAGATCCGAACCCTTATGCTATACTCAATTTTATTAAGATATGGAGGCATAAAAATTATGAGTTACTATCATGTGTCGGAAGAAAATTTAAATAAAGTAGAATCTTTTTTTGTTCGTAGAGTAAAAGAAACCGGTAGTGATCATATCGAAGCGACTGTTGTAGAAATTGCAGAAGGTTCAGAAGTAGCGCTTGCTACAGCACATAAGGCTATTAAAGAGCTTACTGAACAAAAAGTGCTGTCTGTTATAAAACCTAAATCAAGAAGATTTGCTATTACATACATTTACAAAAGAGATATTGAAGAATTTATAACTGAGCAAAGAGAGCAAAGCCAAATAGAATATCTTACTAATTTAGTACAAATTCAAAAGGAAGAAATTAAGATGCTTAGAACAGAACTAAATAAAATTAATGGTGAATGTAATATTATGGCAAATATATTAAAGAAGCATCAAGCTTGATATGGATCATCATATTGAGAAATCAGTATAAGAAAATGTTTAAAAATATTAGTATGAATTCATCTATTTTAATAAAAATGTAATAAAGGAGAATTGTAATTAAGAATCTTGAGGACTATTTCTCCGTCAACTTACGTACGAACTATTCTAGCCTTAAGAGGGCCTCTCCTAATAAGGGAGGTTTTTTGTTTAATTCCATATCTTTATCTACAAGAAGAAGGCTGTGAATTTAATAATACTGGACACTAAATAAAAAGTCATAAATACACAAACGTAAACGCATACGTTTACGTTTGTGCATGCCGTTTAAACTTAATTAAATTAGGTGTTCACGCATTTAAACGTGATCGGTAGTGCTGAAATCGAACTGCAGCAAGTGGCTATGTTGATGGGATACCGAAAATCCAGGTAAAGATGATTTACACGGATTCGGGGATGGAAAAGATGCTGTATAATAAATAAGCTGGCCATTTCAAGTGTATCTAATAAATTTAAAGGAGAAAGGGATTATGTTTGTTGCAGAAACAACGGTTGGTGTGCGGTATTGCTCATTTGAAGAAGAAGAAGCATTCTTGCGAAAAGCTTCTGCAGAACATCGATTGCATTGTCCAGACTGTAAAGGAAAAGTAATCTTTCGGGCGGGGAGCCGGACACCACATTTTGCTCATATGCGTGAGTGTAACAATCCGAATCGCTATACTGAACCTGAATCACTTACGCACCGAACAGGAAAGAGACACCTTTATGAAAGGTTAAAAACACTATATCCATCTTCCGAAGTCCTGTTAGAGTATTATCTAATTGAAACAAAGCAGCGAGCTGATGTCATGGTGATACACGAGAATGGTGAACGATGGGCATTTGAATATCAGTGCTCGAAAATACCAGGATATGTGTGGGAAGACCGTCACCAATTGTATGAAACTATAAATGTAAAAGATTTTTGGATCTTGGATGGAAGTATGATTCGAGAAAATGATCGATATTATCAGATCAACGGCTTGGAAAGTAATATCTTTAAGAAAACAGATTATCTCATTTATTATTCACCCGATCAAACGATGATTACTTTACACTGGGGAGGAAACAACTATGGGACTGAGATAAATCCTAATTTTACTTTCCAAGAAATGCTCGAAAAATGTTTCATTGATTTGTCTGTTCTACCTTGCTTGAGTAGTCTCATGATGATTAAAAAGAATCAGGACTATGAGCGTGCCAAAAATATAAGACGCTTGGAATATGAACGAGAAAAACAAAAATATCAAGAAGAGGATCTTGCTCGTGAAAGACGAAAGACATTTGAAAAAGATAAAACTAAAAAAAGTTTAAATGAAAAATACATAGAAATACGTAATAACCGTATAAATTTAACCCGAAATATGACTACAAATGAGAAACAGCTTTTTAAGCAGTTATGTGAGAAATATCTTATAGAAGAAGAAAACTTTCCTGGGTTTTGCTTATCAGAAGTCGAGTATTCAGATTTGATTCTTACACCGCCAGCACTATGGCAGCTATGGGTCTGCGATTATTTATTCACTGGATACAAGATACGAAAGAAAAAGGGAAAAGATACGACTATTTGGACAGATTACTTAAAGGAGAAGTTCTGTGAGTTAAGGAAACATAATATTTTGCGGGTTAAATCAAGCAGCGAACGACATGAAAACTATATTTTCACCCTGTATGCTTTCCTTACTCTTCTTTGTTCAGTGGGCATCATATCAAGGCTAGGGATAAGCACAGGTAAATTTTACCGGATTAATACAGATGTACTTCCAGTTATTGTGGGTCATGAAGAAAATGTATTTATTCAAATGTACTATGAAGGATTTCAACATGAAAAGATTAATAAAATGATGACTCTTTATAAGGATCACATTAACTACGCCCTTGCTACAAAAAGTTAAGTAGGGATTTTCATGTGGGAGTAGTTTGGTTCCAGAAAATTTTTTACGTGGAGTGGCTACTGTTGAATAAGAAATGATACAAGATAAATAGGGTTACTGAGCCGTAGTATGATATATATACCCACCAAAGTTTAATTAAAAAGCAAGGGCATTTATGCGCCCTTGCTTTTTACTTCACTATAGGGGGAGTAAATCTTCAATGGGACAGTTTAATACATAGGTATGTTCAATTAGCTAAGAAATTTACTGAAGCTAGTCAAGTTGTTGCGTTAGTACCTCTAAAGGTGTTTCTTTCGATACGGTTTCCACTGTGATCAGCTTCTCACTACTCATCATAAATGAAGCGATGACCGCTATAGAGGCAGGTACTAATGTCCAAGCAAAGGTTAGGGTAATGGACGAAGATAGAGGTTGTGTGATTATGTCCAGTACCGAACTTGGTAGTAGCGACCGCTGTGCAGGATCAAGTAATGCATGTGGATCTTTTGGCAGCAATTTTAAGCTACCAGAGCTAGACTCGGAGGAAGCTGCCATCTTACTAATAAAATAATGGTTCTGGACGATACCGAATACCGTAATACCGATGGTCATGCCTAACGCTCGAAGAAATGAGAAGGTTGAGCTTGCAGAGCCGCGTTGATTAATATTAAAAGGGTGGATTGAGGAATTCCCTAATACAGAAAATGAAAATCCAATGCCAAGACCAACAATGCTCAAGTATAACGTTACCATTAAATGTGATGATTGGGGAGTTAAAGTGCTAAGTAAGAATAGACCAGCAGCGAACATTATCATCGAAGGGATCATGATAGCCCGGTAACTCCATTTATTCATTAAGAACCCACCGATGGTAGAAGTTACGACTGTACTAAGCATCATTGGCAGGAGCACCATACCTGAATCCGTTGCCGTACCGCCAAGAACACCTTGTATGTAGATGGGGATATAGATGGAGGAAGTAACAAAGGCAGCTCCTGCGAAGACAGCAATGGCATTGCTGGTTGAGTACAGTCGACTTGCAAACATACGTAAAGTAATGATGGGTTCTGCAGCTCGTTTTTCTACCACGTAAATGAGGATACCCAGCACTACGAATAAAGAACATAAACCAACGATTGGAAGCGAGTTCCAAGCGAACTTCGTACCCCCAAGTTTAAGCACTAACATAAGAGTGACGATTGCACTAACAAGGGTGACAGCACCCCACCAATCAATTTTTTGTTTCGAATGCTCATGTGATTCCTTGTAAAAGTAGACGACGAAAATAAAAGCTACGATCCCCAGTGGTACATTGATGAGAAAGATCCAATGCCAATTGATGTGATCGGTAATGAATGCTCCTAGTAATGGTCCAAAAATGCTCGCAAGACCAAATACGGCACCGAACATCCCCCCAAGCTTACCTCTTCCTTCCACGGGAACTAGATCATACATGATTGTAAAAGCGATTGGAATCAGTGCTCCACCGCCGATCCCCTGGATTGTACGGTATAGAATAAGCTGATCCATCGTTTGTGCCGTAACACAAAGTAATGAGCCAATGATAAAGATCGAGATACCAAAAATAAAGAAGCGCTTACGTCCGTACATATCCGATAGCTTACCGAAAATAGGCATTCCGGCCAATTCTGCAATCATGTATACCGACGAGACCAATACGAATTTATCTAAACCGCCTAGATCCCCTACAATCGTCCCCATAGATGTTGTGACAATCGTAGAATCCATTGCTGCCATTAAAATTCCGAGCATAAGTCCAGTAAAAATAAATTTCATATGAAGCTTACTTACAGTCATCGTTCTCCACCTCGGCTAATGTTTCTGAGGAGACAGACAGCAACCCATAAGCAGCCAGCAGTGAGCAATAACCCATGAGCAACACGTAGCGGCTGTGTAGCGGCAAACTGAGGCAAGTACAACAAAAATCCAACTGCAAGTGGAACTCCGCTCCATTTAGGCAAAACATGCGTTTTCCATATTGCAGTGGCTACCATAATCATACCAACGGCGAGCAATAATAGGCCGATGATAATGATGATGAATCCGGGTCCAAATCGAATCTGATTAGCCAACTCTAACAATTCTACATTCTGTTGCCTTACCGTCTCTTGCCCGATGACATGAAGCCCAAAAACCTCTGCTCCATAAAACGGTAACGTAAGACCAGTTCCTAACCAGCTTAGGACAAGTCCGTAAAAAGCTGTACGCTCGGCGGATGTCTTTCGAAGAGATACATAAACACCGTAGAGGCCAAAGGTTAGCAAAATAAAGGCAAATATTGCTAAAAGATGAGCAATGAGCCATTCGACGGAAGCAAATGCAGCTGCACCCTGCAAAGAAGCTTCATCGGAAAAGGGACGGAGTGCAGGGTAAACCGCAAAAGTAATACCAGCAACCGCTAAAAGCATAGCGGATAATCGACTGCGGGATGAGAATGTCTTTTGAGGCGAATGATCTTGCTGGCGGATATTTTTGTGAAGTATGGATCTGGTAGTCATGGTAAAAAAACTCCCTTTCTATTTCGTGATTAAAAACATCTTAAAACTAATCAGAATAGTTTGTCAAACCGGTATTAGCCTAAAGTTAAAATAATTTTTGTTTACAGACTAATCATATTAGTCTAAAGTCAGTATAGATTAATTAAATGGAGGGGAATCCATGCGTATTCTATTAACGGGTGGCTCGGGTTTTATTGGAAGAAATTTGACATCATACCTGCTGGAGAAGTATCCAGATTACACTATCATTAACTTTTCTCCCCGTAGGACTGGAAGCCGACAGAAGAGTATCGAACCGTTTCTCTCAAGATCAAATTATGTATTTGTTGAAGGATTGGTAGAGAATGAGGAAGCTCTAAACGAAGCATTTGAACTTGGTGTAGATGTCGTCATTAACTTAGCTGGCCAGACTCACGTAGACCGAAGTCTAGAAACGCCTGGCTCAGTCATTAGTGCTAATGTCTTCGGCACACAGAAGGTGCTCGACATGTGCCGAAAGCATGGCGTAAAGCGTCTCGTACAAATTTCCTCAGCCGAGGTCTATGGGCCTGTCCCCAAAGGGAGCAACGTGGACGAATCTGCTGCTTTCGCACCTGTAAGTCCTTATGCGGCTAGTAAGGCCGCATGCGACCTGCTTACACAGTCCTACCACCAAACTTTCGGTATGGATACCATCATTACGCGCTGTACAAACAACTACGGACCATTTCAGAATGTGGATAAGTTGGTCCCCTTGGTTATAACAAATGCTCTGCTCGGGAAGCCAATTACCCTTTACAGTGATGGTATGCAGATGCGTGACTGGTTACATGTAACTGATCACTGTGCTGCTATCGATGCCGTAATCCATCGGGGAATTTCAGGTTCTGTCTATAACATTTCAGGGAAACAGACAGCAACAACTAGGGAGATTATCGAAAAGGTGCTGCAAATATTAGGCCGGTCTTGGTCTCTAGTGAAGAGCATCCCTGACCGGCCAGGTAACTTCGATAGATATGCACTCAGTATCGAGAAACTTACAACTGATACGGGTTGGGAGCCGACATATCTACTTGAAAACGGAATTATTGAAACAACAAATTGGTATCAGCAGCATAGCGATTGGTGGATGAAGCATAACGAAGTGGCAATAGTCCATTAAACAAGGAGGTGTTTTTTGTGAAAGGGATTATACTAGCAGGGGGTTCGGGAACTAGGCTCTATCCGCTTACGCTTTCTGTTACTAAGCACTTGCTGCCGATCTATGACAAGCCGATGATCTATTATCCCCTCTCTGTACTTATGCTTTCAGGCATTCGTGAAATTTTGATCATCGGAACATCGAAGGATACCCCGCGTTATCAAAGCCTGTTCGGAGATGGAAGCGAGATTGGCCTCTCTATCTCTTATGCTGTACAGGAACGTCCGGGTGGCTTAGCAGAGGCTTTCATTATAGGTGAATCGTTCATTGGCAACGATAATGTCGCACTAATCCTAGGCGATAATATTTTCTTTGGACAAGGATTCACGTCTATTTTACGTGAATCCATAACTAACCAAGTTGGTGCCACTGTATTTGGTTACCAAGTGAAGGATCCATCCCGCTTTGGCGTAATTGAATTTGATGAGAATCATCGTGCATTGTCAATTGAAGAGAAACCGAAGACTCCTAAATCCAATTATGCAGTCACAGGCCTCTATTTTTTTGATAATGATGTTATTGAAATTGCCAAGTCCATTCAGCCATCTGCGCGAGGTGAGCTTGAAATTACTGATTTGAACAATGTGTATTTGTCGCGCGGTATGCTCAATGTACAATTGCTAGGTCGCGGACTAGCCTGGCTAGACGCTGGAACCCACGATTCTTTGATGAGAGCTTCCCAGTTCATTGAGACATTGGAGAAGCAGCAGGGCTTCAAGATTGCATGCTTGGAGGAAATTGCGTACTATTTGAATTATATAGATCAGGAGCAGCTTCTTCGGATTGCTAATCGTCTGAAGAATGAATACGGACAGTACTTAATTGATATTTCTGATAAAAATCATTGGTATTCACCTAATGCTCCTTCACATAAATTGGAGGTGCATCTAGTTTGATAAATGAAGAAGCGAGCAGTATGACTACCTTGCTTGTTACTGGTGGCTCGGGATTTATTGGATCGAATTTCATTTTACACATGTTATCGACTCGACCAGACTACAGAATTGTTAATCTAGACAAGTTAACCTACGCTACCTCACCAGAATTTGATCAGGAAACAGCTATATTTCCACATTATTCGTTCGTACACGGTTCAATTGAGAATCAAGAGCTTGTGGACTTTATTTTCAAAAAGTATGACATTAGAGGTGTCATTCATTTTGCAGCAGAGTCCCATGTTGACAATTCTATTGAGAATCCAGGAGTTTTCGTGCAGACAAATATTGTAGGTACTTTTACACTGTTAAACGCTGCTCTGCGCTATTGGATGGATGGGCCGGGGAAGGTAAAAGAGAGCTACGAATCCTGTCGTTTTCATCATATCTCAACTGATGAGGTATATGGTACTTTGGAGAATGAGGGGAAGTTTACGGAAGAGAGCAATTATGCTCCTAATAGCCCTTACAGCGCAAGCAAGGCGAGTTCCGATCTCATTGTTCGCAGTTTTCAACGAACCTACGGGTTAAATGTTGTCATAACAAACTGCTCTAACAACTACGGACCAAGACAGCACAAGGAAAAGCTGATCCCTACCATCATCCTTTCGGCGCTACAGCATAAACCGATCCCGATTTACGGTACTGGACGTAACGTTAGAGATTGGCTTCACGTTCAAGATCACGTAGAGGCAATCCAGCTTGTGTTTCATAATGGGACAGTAGGAGAGACTTATAACATTGGCTCGGATAATGAGTGGACTAATTTGGAGCTTGCTCAAGAGATTTGTACTATTCTTGATGAACAAGAACCACTACAATCGAAAGAATCAGGACTATCGAGCTATAGCGAGCTGATCCAGTTTGTTGAAGACCGACCTGGACACGACTGGCGTTATGCCATTGACAACTCTAAGATACACACAGAGCTTGGTTGGCAGGCACATATTCCTTTCCGTGTAGGTCTAAAACAAACGATAGATTGGTATCGAACAAAGCTTTTTTCTTAATATGATTTATAAAATGTTTAGTTAAAGGGTATAAAGACCAATTGATTTAACTATTTGTATTAGTTATTATGTTAATTTAATGTTAAATTTGTGCGGGGGTGGACAGAATCAGGGTTACCAAGCTCCAAACAGTTTATCAAATGTCTTTTCTTCCTAAGATTTTTCCTGTGAACTGTTACTTTGTTGAAGAGAATGACGATTTGACACTCATCGATGCTGGAATGCCATTTAGTTTCAAAGGTATTGTGCATATGGCGGCCAAAATTGGCAAGCCGATCCGTCGTATTGTACTGACTCATGCGCATGAAGATCACGTGGGAGCGTTAGATGCACTCAGGAAGGAATTTCCTGATGTCATCGTGTATATTTCCGGTAGGGATGCTCCTTTACTAGGCGGCGATACATCCCTGCTTCCAACAGAGCCAAACGTACCGATTCGTGGCAGTGTACCCAGGAAGGTAACAACTAAAGCTGATGTGTTTCTTCGTGATGGAGATCGTATCAAATCACTGCTTGCTGTAGATGCACCCGGACATACCCCAGGCTCGATGGCATTTCTCGACACTCGTAATAACATACTTATCGCTGGCGATGCGTTTCAGACTCGTGGCGGTGTCGCCGTATCCGGCAAGCTGAAGCCTTGGTTCCCCTTTCCTGCAATGGCCACCTGGCATAAACCAACTGCACTGGAGAGCGCTAAGAAGCTATGCGATCTTCGGCCGTCTGTGCTTGCTGTCGGTCACGGTATTATGCTTGAAAACCCGTTGGCTGCAATGATAAAAGCTATCAACGAGTGGGAGGTAGGCCCGAATCTTGGGCAACCCCATACAACGAAGGAGTAACGACTATGGCACCAAGAAACGGTATTAATTTACACAAAATTTTACTAGCAGCTACAGAAATTATCGATACGAATGGGCTGGAAGAGTTAACACTGGCCTCACTAGCTCAGAAGTTGGATATTCGTTCCCCGTCCCTATATAATCATTTTGATGGTTTACATGATATTCGTAGGCTACTCTCTATATACGGCTTGGAGCAGCTTCTGTCCGCTCTTATGCGTGCGGCGGTTGGTCGTTCTGGTGATGAAGCAATCCGCGAGATGGCTAAAGCCTATATAAGTTTCGCTCGCGCACATCCCGGATTGTACGAAGTTACGCTCATAGCCCCAGCATATAACGATGATGACTTACACAAGGTAGGTCAAGAGATCGTTGACCTGGTAACGCAGGTGCTTGAAGCTTACCAAATGGAAAAATCCGATACAATTCATATTGCTCGGGCTCTACGTAGCCATCTGCATGGCTTTGCTTCTCTGGAGCAGAGGGGCGGATTTGGAATGCCGATTGATCTTGACGAAAGCTTTATGCACATGATCGATACGTTTCTAGCCGGTCTCCATATCCGGTATCCCCAAAGAAGCGAATAATTTAGTTTATTAATGCAAATAAAAAAACCCGTCTTCTCCAACAAGAGAAAGTGCGGGTTTTTTGTATGGTGAAGTGCAGGAAGGTCAGGCTATGTCTACTGTTTCTTTCTCTTCCAAGTCGATTGTTGTTACTTCGTTTTTGATGTTGGCCATCTCTTCTAGGCATTGTAGAGAGAGCGTATATGAATCATAGCCTCTCATCTCTTGCTGCAACTGAGTAGCCCTCGATTTATAGCCAGGGTTATTGAACAATTGATCGATCGCCTTACTCACATCCGCTGCAGTAACTTGCTTTGAGCGAAGACTAATGCCTACACCCGACCAATCTACTCGCGCACTTACCTCGCTCTTATCCTCGGATTTACCCCACACAATGAGCGGTACTCCGTTTTGAATTGCATAATGGACACCCCCATATCCAGCATTAGTTATCATTGCATCTAAGTGGGGCATCAATAGAGAATAAGGGATGAATTTCTCAACGCGGACATTTTTAGGTAGGTTGGTAGGAAGATTTGTTGCTTCTCTGTTGCCGGTAGTTGCCACAACAAGCACATCCTTGTCCGCTAAGGCCTCGATTGCTGGAATCATGAGTTGACTGAAGTTTTCATTTGCCAGTGTCCCCTGAGTAACAAGTACTACACGTTTTGCAGTTTCAAGCTCTCCCCACCACGATGGAAGCGTAAAGTCTGCGGCAGGCGTTGTTAAATTGAATGGTCCTACAAAGCGTACATTGGAGGGAAGATTACGATTTGGATACTCAAAGGATGTGCTTGTCCCTTGAAGATACACATCTGAGTAGTAGACAGCTGCATCAAATACCCAATAGTCTAGCTTGGGAAGCCCCATCCGCTGCAGGGTGCTGTTGAAGTGTTGTTGTTCCTTTCGAAATACAACCTTTTGTACTAGGAAATTAAGCATCCTATTACGAATTCGTCCTAGAGGAGAATCGATTGGTTTGATCCCTAGACCGAAAGGCGCTATATCTGAGCTAGTAACGGATAACGGGAGCATACCGATGCATACAACTTTGATAGGATTACCACGAAGACGCAAAGGTATTATCCCTGTATATGTAGGGCATGTCACCAGTACATCCGGCTGAAACTCTTCTAGAATCTTATTAACGTCTTTATCAAACCCCTCCATTGTTCCGCCAATGATATTGCGAACACCCCATTTGAATTGTTTAAGTCCCTTTAACTTCATGTATTTCGGAAAATGCTCATTCAGTGTGGATCCAGTGAAATTTCTGAGACTAGTGAATGGGATAAAAGAAGCGCCTGTTTTTAGGATCTTCTCCTTAAAGGGCGTGCTGGAGTACCACGTAACTTCATGACCTCGATCCACCAACATTTTTACCAAAGGGATAGTAGGATTGACATGCCCATCTGAAGGCCATACCGCAATTAGAAAACGCGCCATTATTATTTCCTCCTATTAAAAATATAAAATCTATAATGTAAAACTAAGCTGGAGGCGTAATGAGATACATTTATCCTTCCGACTTAAGTTAAAACACTAACCTTGATAATTTATTATAATCAAAATGTATTGACAAGCTAATGCAATTAGTTTATTTTCTATTAGTAGTAGCTTATCATGCATACATAAATCTAGTCAATGCATAGAAGAAGCGAAAAAACTAATCAATAGGAGGTTTCGAATGAGTCAGATCAACGTGGATGTATGTATTGTTGGAGGTGGACCGGCTGGGGCAATGCTAGGTTTGTTGCTCGCACAAAATAGCAAGCTTGAAGTAATGGTGCTTGAACAGCATCAAGCTTTTCAACGGGAATTTCGTGGAGAGTCCATATCCCAGGGCACGGTTGCAATTATGGAGAAAATGGGGATTCTCGATAAACTTAAGGAGCATGGTTTCTTGCAACTCGAAGGTTTAGCAATGTATGACAAGGGAGAGAAAATATTCTCAGTTAATTTCCATGATTTTGCGGCTGAGCATAAGTTCACTATCGATATACCTCAACCTGTACTGATTGGAGCTATCTTAGAGAAGGCACAGGAGTTTCCTAACTTCCGGTTGCAGCTTGGAGCTTCTTGTATAGAGTTGACCGAGCAGGATGATCAAATTACAGGCGTTGTATATCGTGAAAAATCAGGTGAAAAGTTTTCCGTATCATCTTCAGTCGTTGTGGATGCTAGTGGACGATATTCAAAAATTCGTTCAAAAGCGGGGCTACAAGCTAAAATTGAGGATTTTAAAAGAGATGCGGTCTGGTTTCGTTTGCCACGTCCAAGTAACTGGGAGCTAACGACTCGAATCAAGGTCGATGGTCGTCATCACCTCATTATTTTGCCAACTTATCCGGATACGCTGCGAATTGGCATGAATATAGCCAAGGGTGAATATAAAGAGCTTCGTAAAAAACCGATTGAAACATTCCATGATCACGTATGCAAGCTGGAGCCTGAGTTGGAAGGTATCGTCCAAGAAAATATTCGAAGCTGGAGTGATACGGTGTTGCTTGATATCTTCACGGCTGAGGTTCCGCAGTGGTCCCGTGATGGTTTGGTCTTAATTGGAGACTCCGCCCATACTGTATCTCCTATTCTAGGCCAGGGCGTAAATCTAGCAATGCAGGATGCATACGTATTGGCCCCTGTCATTCAAAACTATCTAGAGGTTCAACCACAAACAGTCATTCCTCAACACGTATTTGATCAGTACGAAAGCAATCGTAAAGAACTCATTAGCTTTGTTCAGAACTTTCAGGCAGATCAGGAGAGGGATTTGATGGCAGAAACAGAAGAGGGAATGGAAAATCGACGTATAAAGATGTCCACGCTTAATCAATCGCCGATGAAGATAGAACTTGCTACAAAGATGGCTTATGGCATATTCATGGAACACGCCGTGAATGCTGGTTAGGGGACTATGACTCATGAAAAGTAGATCATCTACCCTTCATCTAGGAGGGGCTGATGGAATTAGAGCCATTGCTTGTCTATTGGTAATAACTCATCACCTGTCACAGTTCGCATCAACAGAGGGGAAACTACCGTGGTTACAGTCACTACATGCCTTTATGCTTACTGGCAATGCTGGAGTTAGCGTGTTTTTCGTACTGAGCGGATACCTTCTAGCTATTCCGTTCTGGAGAAGTTACCTCAATGGTAATCCCTTCCCGGACATGAAGCATTATGGATTTCGGCGAGCAGTACGAATAGTACCTGGATACTACGTTGCCATTCTCGTTTCTACTATGCTTACCGTCCTATTTAACATCCCTACAGAGAACTTTTGGCTTCGTCTGAGTGCAGCTATTACTTTTACTTCGGGTTTTCACTACAGTACACTGTTTCCGAACGAGGTAAACGGTCCATTATGGTCCATTAGCTTTGAAGTTTTCTGCTATCTGCTTATGCCTGTTTTTATGTATGCTTTGTATCGATTCTTTGGAAAGAATCAAACTTTTACAAAAGGACTTTTGTTTTGGATCGGAACACTCGGAATCATCCTGATACTTAATCAATTTGTACATATGTTCTTTTCAACTGACAGTGTCAAGAAAGGTTGGGATTACGGATGGACCGGAGGCGCGAAGTACTGGATGCCAAACTACAATCCGATCGGATTCTTTGCGCATTTCACGTTGGGTATTATTGCTGCAGGGGTGGCAGTGAAGCTAAACCAGCGTCCAGATAAACACAAAAACACAGCAACTTTCAGTTGGATCAGCCTAGGAAGTCTAGCCTCCTCATTCGTTTTGCTATGGCTTGCCCGCAATGTACCCGAATTTAGCATGAGTTTGCAGCAACAGCCATTTTATTTTCCACTATATCCGCTACTCATTGCAATCAGTTTGTGTACTGCTTCTCGTTCAGGCCTCGCAGCTAAGCTACTGGACAATCCCTTTTTCAAATTTACTGCAAAGATATCGTTCAGTTTGTACATCTGGCACTTCGTCGTAATCGGAGTTTCCTCTGTAACCTGGGCTCAAGATTTTATGGGGACGGAGAACCTAAGCCGTTGGGCAGGGGTATCCTTAGTGTTACTCCTCGTATCTTATCTCGTTGCAACGTTGTCTTACTATTTTGTTGAAAAACCTGTGCTTACCTGGTCAACTCGTGAGCGGAGTTCAATCAGGCTGGTACCTAAATCTGTCGTCAAATAATGTAAATATAATACAGTTGTTCCTGTAATAAGCAGATGGTGTGGTAGATGCACATGCTAAGTACCAACAGAGAACAGCCTGGAGGTGCAATGCATATGTATCTGATGATGACTTGGATCAACTTGACGTTAAGAGGACTGATGGAACTCGGAATTGTTATTGCCTTTGCTCAATGGGGCTATCATATGGGCAAAACTACAGGATTTAGCGTGTTGCTAAGCATCACAGCACCACTGGTTATGTTTTCAATTTGGTCTCTATTCGATTTTAGGAACGTCGTTTCGACACCAGAACCTTTTCGCCTAGTACAGGAAATGTTTATCTCCCTACTTGCAGCTGTTGCATGGTACATTTCTGGACATCGTATGCTTGGTTTGGCATTGGCCATAATCTCGATCATTCATCACATTATGGTATATGCACTTGGATACAAATTACTTCAATAACGTCAAAAAGATAAGAAAATTTACATTAATTCAAAATCATATCACAACAAACATTTATGCTTATTAGTAATTTTTTTACGCCGTCATGATACGAACTTGTAAAAATATGACGATTGAAGGAGGACGCTGATGAGGAAGCATAGGGTTGTCATATCAGGAGTTGGAATCTTCTGCTCAATTGGAGCAGACAAGCATCAGGTCCTATCTAGCATGAAGAAGAATGAAACAGGGATTGGACCCATGACTCGATTCAGTACAGATAAGTTTTTGAGCAAGATTGGTGCGGAAGTTAAGGACTATTGTCCTGATAACTATTTCTCCAAAGAGGAGAAGCGGAAATACGATTACTGCAGTCAATTTGGCATAATCGCCGCCAAAGAAGCATTGGATGAGAGCGGGATTACGGTCAACGCCGAGAACTCTACCCGGATTGGTGTAGCTTTTGGAACTTGCAACGGGGGAATCAATTTCCTAGAGGAGCAGGGTACCGTAACCGAGCTGGACATTGAGCGTACCGCTCGGTATCCATTCTTTCAGCAAGGTGACAGCATGGCCTCCTTCTTTGGTTTGCAGGGTCCAGTTAATACGCTCAATACAGCGTGTGCTGCAAGTGGTAATGCGATCGGATATGCGTTTGACATGATCCAGAGCGGCTACGCTGATCTAATGCTTGCAGGTGGTTCGGATTCTATGTCTTCTTCAGTCTATGCAGGATTCAATGTACTTCAAGCACTGAATACGGAACCGTGTTCTCCTTATAACAATCGATTTGGATTAAGTCTAGGTGAAGGTGCGGCTTTTGTTGTTCTTGAAACATTAGAGAGCGCACAAGCACGTAATGCACACATTTATGCCGAAATTTGCGGTTATGGACTTAGTAGCGATGCTTATCATGAAACTGCTCCTGAGCCGGAAGGACGAGGCATTCAGATTGCTGTCGAATATGCGCTCAGCAATGCAAATGTGGCGAAGAATGAAATTCAGTACATCAACACGCACGGTACAGGGACAAAGGCGAACGATCCCGCAGAATTATATGGGCTGCGTCAGTTGTTCGGAGAGGAAGGATTTCGGAACATTCTATTCAGTTCTAGTAAAGCTTACTTCGGACATAATTTAGGTGCTGCTGCTTCGATTGAGTATGTCACGACGCTGCTTGCATTACAGGAGGGTTTACTGCCTGCAACAATCCATTTTGAAACAGCACGAGAGGGCATTGACCCGTCGAACCTTATCATTAACGAGATGAGAAAAAGCCATGTAGAATATTTTCTGTGCAATAACTCAGCGTTTGGGGGCCACAATTGCTCCATCGTTTCTTACAACTGGGCTATAGGTGCGCGTCAAGTGGAGAAAACTGTCGAATCCGAACGCTGTCGTGTTGCTATAGTTGGCCAAGGCACTGTTTCCCGTATGGGCCACCGCTCTGGTAGCATTCTGTCGTGGCTGCTGGACGACCAACAAGTGACAGAAAATACTTTCTCCTTGAAGGAGTATGACAAGGATCTGTACGAACGCCGAATGAATCGGTTGTCTCAATACAGTATAGGAGCAGCTCATCTAGCTTTGTTAGATGCGAAAATCTCGATCAGTCAAAACGATCATGAGATTGGTTTATTCTACGGTACATCTCGTGGAAGCCTGGATAGCGCCCATAAATATTTGTCAGCTATCTTTGAAAAGGGTCTCGACAATGCGAGTGGTGTGTATTTTCCGGATATGGTGCTCAACTCGACCGCAGGGAAAATTGCTAAGAAGCTCGGCTTAAAGGGCTACGGAACTTCGATGAGCACGGGTGGAAATGATGGGTTGGTAAGTGCTTTGTATGGCTATGAAGTCATCAGCGCAGGCATCCAGAAGTACGGCTTAATTGGAGCAGGAGATGAGCTCTCCTCGTTCTCATCCCAGGTGGATCGGGCGCTTGGCCTAAGTGATATTCCTTACGAAATGGGGGAAGGAAGTGCTTTCCTCGTCCTAATGGATCTAGAGCAGGCTAAGCAAGAAGGAAGAGAGGTCTATGCGGAGCTTAAAGGATTTGGAGTTGCCTTCCGCGGAAATACAACGGATGAAGAAGGAACTACTCTTAAACGAGCTGTGGAAATGGCATTGCAGCGTTCTGGTTTAACGGCATCCTCCATCGATTTCGTACTCTATAACAGCACAACCATACCAGGTGAACCATCACCCGATAACCAAGCGTTGACAGAAATGTTTTCGGACGAAGCTGTGCCAATAATCTGCCTGAATGATAGCTTCGGTTACTGTGAATCTACCGGATCGCTGTTACATCTGACTGCAGCAGTTGATGTACTGCGTTCCGAAAAAATGGTGCCTGTGTACGGTAATGAGGTAGCAAGTACCTCGTGGATCAATGAAATTAAGCCACAAAATGGATGTGGACTTGTTATCGGGTCCTCAGTTAATGGAAACTACACGGCAGCTGTCGTGAGTCAATGCGAATAAGTTTAACCTGAGCATGGTTCTAAGGAATGATCTCATAGGGATCGTTATTGAACATATATAAATCATATAACTGGAGGAGAACAAAATGAAATCATTAAATGAGATTAAACAAATTATTAAGCAGAATATTTTGATTGACCGATTGGATCTCGAGGACATCACAGCAGAGGACATTCAAGATAACGATCCATTGTTTGGTGAGGGACTTGGACTTGATTCAGTTGAAGCTCTTGATGTTGTAGCTGGTATAGAATCGGAATTTGGTGTCAAGCTGCAAGGAATGGATCAAGAAGCAATCCGGAAGCATTTTCATTCGGTAGAAGCCTTGTCCCAATTTGTTTCTGAACAATTATCCACTGCCGTAAACTAATGATTGTCGTGCAGCCAGCGACTGTTATTATCATAGACCTTCGCTGGTTGCACTTTTTTTAAAATGTGGATCAACTGGAGGAAGAACGAAAATGAAATGCGTTACGATTATCGGTGCGGGTCTAGGTGGCTTGGTCAGTGGTGCTATGTTAGCGAAGTCTGGATTCAAGGTTCGGGTATTGGAACAGCATATTATCCCCGGCGGCTATGCTACCTCGTTCAAAAGACGTGTTAGAGGATTGTCTAGACCCGCTGAGTTCGAGGTATCTTTGCATCTAATGGGTGATCTTGGTGAAGGTGGTGCTTTACGTGAGGTATTCGAAGAGTTGGGATTGATGGACCGTGTACCCTTTATCCGAGCTGAGAGTTTGTATCGGACGGTTCTACCGGGAGTTGATATTCGAGTGGATTCGCTAGCGAATTACCAGCATGACCTAGAGTCTAGATTTCCTGAGGAAAAACAAGGTCTACAAACTTTATTTGACTTGTTCATCCAGCTCCGGACGGAGATCATCCAGATGATGAAGAAGACAAACATGGGGGAGTCGAATGATCTACTTCAGGATGGCCCAGGAGTGTTTGCCTATAACCACTTGTCATTGCAACAGGTATTGGACCAATATCTCAGTAGCCCTGAACTCAAATCGATAGTTGCTCAGCAGTGGCAATACTACGGACTTCCCCCATCTCAAATATCCGTTGTTTATTATGCTTACGCATGGACGGAATATATGTTGCACGGAGGTTACTATCCGGAAGGAAGGTCCCAGCAAATTTCTAATGCGCTTGTGCAAATTATTCGTGAGCACGGGGGAGAGGTGTTGATGCGTCAACATGTCACTCAAATTCAGGTGGAACAGGGATCAGTAACACGCGTTATGACGAAGAAGGCAGAGTACGAAAGCGACCTGGTTATCTCTAATGCCGACCCAATACAAACCTTTGGCAAGTTTGTAGGATATGAACTATTGCCGCGCCGATATGTGAAAAAGCTGAACTCACTTAAACCAAGCCTAGCCTGTGTACAAGCATATTTGCTGCTTGATGTCGACTTCTCAACTGTTTTTGGAGAGAAGGATCATGAGATATTTATCAACGAATATTTCGATCTTGAGCGGGCTTATGAAGAAGTGCTCGAAGAGAAATATGATACAACTCCGTTTAGCATTACGGTATATGAAAATCTCAATTCGAGCTATCAGGCTAGCGGAAAAACAACAATTTCTCTCTTTATGCTAAGTCGGTATGAGGCGTGGAGTGAATTGAACGAACAAGACTATAAGGAGAAAAAAGAAGCGGTTACGCAGAGTCTGCTACATAGACTAGAACGGGTATATCCCGGTGTGAGCGAACATATCGAGTACGTCGAGTTATCCACTCCATGTACTAACCATTCGTATACAAGCAACAATAATGGTGCTATTTATGGTGCTCAACAGTCGGTTGACCAATGTTTGCACCGTAGACTAAAACAGACGACTCCCATTGATGGTCTTTACTTGGTTGGTGCATGGACCCAGCCTGGAGGAGGTTACAGTGGAGTTATATGGAGTGGATATAATTTAGCTAAGCAACTTATGCTCCGTTACAAAGAGGTGGTTACGACATGATAATGAAAGATCGGGTAGCTATAATAACTGGTGCTACACGCGGGATTGGCAAGTCAATTCTGTATCGGTTTGCAGAAGAAGGCGCTATCGTCGTGGGGGTTTACGCCAATAGCGAGCAACGGGCGCAAGAGATTCAGGAGGACTTGAACAGCAAAGGTACCAAGGTTTCCTTCTATAAGGGTTCAATCACGGATCGGAATTTCATTCGTCAAATGATGGAGCAGGTCGTAACGGAATACGGTCGCATTGATGTTCTTGTAAATAATGCCGGTATTCTGGCGGACAACTTCACCTCACAGATGACATTTGATGACTGGAGCCGTGTGTATCGTACGAACTTTGAGGGGACCTACAACTGTTCTTTAGAAGCTATCCCTTACATGGAACGCCAATTAGGAGGCAAGATTGTTAATGTCATCTCAGTAACAGGGGTACTTGGCCGGGAGTCTCAAACGAATTATGGAGCGTCCAAGGGCTCAATTATTGGCCTCACACGGATGCTGGCGCGTCGCTACGCAACTAAGGGCATCTATGTAAACGCAATAGCTCCCGGGATGATTAACACAGAGATGATTGAGCATGTCCCTCAGGCAAAGCTGGATAATTTCCTACTGCATACCGATCTGAAGCGATTGGGTGAGCCGAAAGAGGTTGCAGATTCGGTGCTTTTTTTATCTGGAACGATGTCTGACTACATTGCTGGAAGTGTGTTGAAGGTGGATGGAGGCTTTATTCGATAGGAGGCAGCAGCATGAGCAAAGCAATATTGATAACCAATGGACAGCATGCCCTTAACCAGACGATAGCTACCAAGCTTCTGGAAGGTGGGTACCGGGTTATGTTGCATCTAGAAACAGAAGAACAGTCGAAGCGGTACATCGAGTCTTTGCCTGCCGAAAGCGTAGCTCAGCTCTATCTATCCTGTGTTGAGCTGGCTAATGAACAAAGCTATGTACAAGTAGTAGACGATGCGTTGTTGGTAATGGGTAGCTTAGACGTAATTATACACGGAAATGAATTGCTTGAAGAAGAGAAACTGTTGATTGAGAGTCCCGATGAACTTGGGGGAGCAGTATCGACGGTATTTGATCGGATTTTCTTGTGGAATAAGGCCGCGGTCAGCTACATGATGAAACGGAAATCAGGTAAGGTGTTGTTTCCGATTGTATATGACACGTTATATTATGATCAATATCCAAGTTCACCGATCTTAAATCACGGGAAAATTTCTTTAATGAAAAGTTTGTCCCGTGAATGCAGTGCATTTCGCATTGACGTCAACGTAATGACATTTGGATATCATGATGCCGACTTTGACAAGGCTGAGAAGAAGGAGAAACAGCGAATGCTTGAGATTTACGGTCTAAAGCCCGTCTTAAAGCCGCTATCCGAGATGGTCGGTATGCTGAATTTTCTTATCGATGCTCCTAGCAGTTTAATTGGGGGCCAAAATATTGAGATTGGTATCGGTGTAGAAACCAATATGTAGTTCTACACCTCGTTTTCAGAAGGAGGAACGCTTGTGCAATCTGTGAAACTAATTGGTATCGGTACTTCACTTCCGGGCAATCCGGTTACGAATGCCAAAATGGAGGAAGTATTTGGGCTCCGGGAAGATTGGATCGATCTCATGATTGGGACGAAGACCCGGCACTTTGCAGTCGATATTGATGAGAAAATCGTGAAATATGATCTAAGTGATCTTGCTTATGAAGCAGCCCATAAAGCTGTTCTGAGTGCAGGTATTAGTGTTGATAAGATCGATTTGGTCGTGATGTCTACTGCGACACCGGACCATTTGATGCCGGCAACCGTCAATCTCGTCGCTGACCGACTAGGCATGAATGGCATTGCCACATATGAGGTGCAGGCTGGGTGCTCTGGAGCGATTCAGGGATTGGAGATTGCCTATCGCTTCTTGACGACTGGTATGTTCGCCAATGCTTTGGTCATCGGGGGCGACGTATGCAACAAATATATGAGTTTCGACCGTGATTTCAAAAAAATGCGTTCCTCAGAGCTGATCAATCTTGCTTTGTTCGGCGATGGTGCAGGAGCTGCTATTCTCTCTACGAATGACAATTGCGAGGGAATCAAAATTCATCACATCGTCAATCGCTTCGAGGGTCTTAACCGCAAGCCAGGTCAAATAATGAACTGGTTTGGCACGCAAGAGCGTCCGGAGAATGCGAAAAGGTTGCAGTCCGCCAAGGAGGACTATAAGGCAATCGAGAGAGATGTTCCAGTAATGGCCAAGGAAATGTTAGACGAGCTACTGGAGCAACTAGATTGCTCTGTGGAGCAGGTCGAGCATTATTTACCCCCGCAGTTAGGCGGGCATATGACGGATAAGATAGTACAATCTCTTGGTCTTGACCCGGATAAATCTATCAATTGTGTAGCGAATACGGGTAACAACGGTAATGCACTTCCTTATCTTCAGCTTGAGCGCCTATTTGCTCAGATGAAGCCTGGAGAGAAAGCAGTATGTGTCGCTATTGAATCGTCTAAATGGATTAAAACAGGTCTATCTTTAGTAAAAGAGGACTCATAGGTTATGGATAACAAGGAGCACATCCATAATATACGCCGCTGGAAAAATGAAGGTTGTCTCGGGGAGAAACGAGCCTCTATCGTTAGCTCGATTCAGGCCAATCGGAACGCTCTATTGTGTGAGAAGATAGGTTATACTCTCAAAAATGCAGCTCTTGATGACTGGAAATCCGTTAAGGAACAGCCCATAAAGCTGTTGAAGGTGGCTCTACTCAGCAACTTTACGAGTAATGCGTATCCGCATATGCTTCGTTCGCTCTTATTAAGTGAGGGGATGTGGCCGGAGGTATACACCGCAGGCTATAACCAATATGTATACGATCTTATGATGCCCGAAAGTGGTCTATATGAATTTGCTCCACAGTTAACTTTATGTTTGCTCGATGAGCATACGATTCTTGATGAGATGTCTCGTGATTGGGACGTGCAGGAGCTTGAACTTGCTTGCGAAAGAAAACTTGATCAATTGGAGCAGCTCGTAAGTACATTTCAGCAAAAAGGGACAGGGGTTCTTGTGTTAAACACAATTCCGATGTCGACTGATATGTACAACACGAAGATTGATTATAAGACGAAAGCGCAGCTAAGTCGCGCTTGGCGTTCATTTAACATGGGTTTGTTAAATCTATCATCTAAGTGGAGTCTAGTAATCACGTTAGATACTGAAGTGCTGATGCAGGAGAACAAGGTAGGTTCTTTGAGGGATCCCCGACTAATGTATAATGGGAGCTTTCACTTTAGCCAAGAGTTGCTGTTCGCCTTTGCTTTGGAAAGTGTCAAGATCGCTCGTTCCCTCTTGGGATTGAATAAGAAGTGTCTTGTCCTAGACCTTGATAACACACTTTGGGGCGGCATAGTCGGCGATGACGGCGTGAACGGCGTACAGCTGGGAGATACCATAACAGGGAACATATTCGTAGATTTTCAGAAGACCCTTAAACAGTTGAAGAATCAAGGTGTACTCCTGTCTATCAGTAGTAAGAATGAGGAGAAGGTCGTCCGAGAGATGTTTGAACAGCATCCCCATATGCAGCTGACATTGGATGATGTCGTGATGCTACGCGCCAATTGGAATCCGAAGCATGACAACATCAAAGCGATCGCCGAAGCATTGAACATTGGTATCGATAGTCTAGTGTTTATTGATGACAATCCATTTGAGCGGAGTCTAATTCGTCAAACTCTCCCAGAAGTTGTTGTACCTGAGCTACGTCAGGATCCTTCTTATTACAAAGAGGATGTTTTGTCCTTAGGTTGGTTCAACACGATCAAGCTAACGACGACCGATGTGGAGCGAACTGATCAGTACCGAACAGAAGTGGAGCGCAAGCAGTTAAAGCAGGAAAGTAGTTCTATTGAAGATTACTTGCGCTCGCTGGATATTAGGGTGAATCTGTTGTCTGCTAATGATTTTCATTTGCCAAGGTTGGCTCAGTTGATAACAAGAACCAATCAATTCAATATGACGACACGTCGATATCAAGAATCGGAATTGAGGCAGTTAGAGATTAATGAACAATACTGGGTATTTGGTTTTCGGTCTCAGGACCGCTTCGGGGATTACGGGATGATTGGTGCGGTTATTGTCGAGATGTCAGCTCGGACTTGGCGTATCGACAATTTCTTGATGAGCTGTAGAGTATTTTCCCGAGACATTGAAACTGCAGTCCTTCGGCATGTGTTATGGAAAGCCAAGGAAGTGGGTGTGCAAGAGGTTCACGCAGAGTACATACCTACTGCGAAGAACGTGATTGTAAGGGACTTTTATGCAGAGCATGGTTTCGAGCTGGCATTGTCTGATAAAGATGAACATGCTCATTCGCTTTATGTCCATCGACTAGAGAGAATTCCGAATCAGGTGGAATGGGTTCAAATGATGACTGGGGAGGAAGCAAAAGCTCTATGATCAAACTATCAGAGACTAAAAGAATTGTAGCAGAAGTACTCGGTATAGATGAAGATATACTGCATGACGATATTATGCTAGAGGAGCTCGAAGATTGGGATTCCGTCAATGCTGTACGACTGATTTTGAACATGGAATCCGAGCTTGGTGTGAGACTCTCAGTTGAGCAGGTGATAAAAGCGAGGAGTCTTCATGACATACAGTCTGCAGCATCTGAGGAGGCTGTTTCATGAAATCATCCTCAGGCAAGGTTGAAATTTTTCCTCTGCCGAAGGTTAGAAGGCATACCTACCACTTTCTACAATATGCTGAGCAGTTCAGGTCGGTATATATAGATACAGAGATTGATATGACAGCAGTATTGCGACGGAAGAACGAATGTCAGTTGGAAAGTCGACGTATTGGTTATACGTCGTATCTGATCCATGCGATAGCTCGCGTACTACGCCGCTACCCAGAGGCCAATGTTAGTGTCAATGGTGGATGGTTTCCAAAAATGGCACAGTACTCTGATATCACAGCTAAATTTACTATAGATAAGATTAGAGATGGTAGAAGGATTGTGCTTTCTGGTATGATTCCGGATGCGGATCAAAGATCACTTAGCGAAATGCAGATGGTCATTGACTATTATAAGGACAGACAATTGGAGGATATTCCTGAGCTTACCAGCATTCGCAAGCTTCAATCACTACCGATCTTACTTGGACGAATTATTTACCGCTTGGTAATGGGTAGTCTAGGTAAACGCAACGAACTTACCGGTGCTTTTGTAGTCACATCGCTCGGTCATCGGCCGATTCAATCATTTTTTCCAATCATAAGTAACACACTTTGTTTCGGGGTAGGAACTATAGAGGAGAAACCTGTCGTTTTCGCAGGTGAAGTCAGAATTCGCCCAATTATGAAATTAAGTCTTGCCTTTGACCATCGGGCTATAGATGGTGCGCTCGCAGCGGATATTCTTGCAGAGGTGAAGCAAGCTCTGGAGTCTGACTCAGAAACATTTGTAAAGCAAGTTGAGGAGAAAGAGGTGAGTTACGTTGGCGCGTCGACCTAAAAAAGACAAGTATGACGTGGTGGTTATTGGTGCGGGTATGGGAGGATTGGGAGCGGCGGTATATCTGGCGCAGAAAGGATACTCTGTGCTCGTCGCAGAGAAGCACTTGTATGCTGGAGGCTATGCTCATTCGTTCAGTAGGCACAAATATACCTTCGATGCTGCTGTTCGTATTGTGGCCGGAGCGGATAATAAGCAAGGTTTGCTATATGAGTTGCTGAGTAAGGCAGGTTTGCAGGATAAGTTGCCATTTATCCAATTGCCGGAAATTTTCACGGCTGTTTATCCCGAGCATCGGTTTACGGTGCCCAGAGAAGTAGATGGGCTAATCGAGACATACAGCCGTCTCTTCCCAAATCAACGAAAGGGCATTAAGACATTGGTTCATGAGATGCAGCAAATTTACAATGCGACGATTGAACTGCTCCATGCTAGGGATCCATTTCATGTCATGTCCAACCAAGTTATTATGAAATATCGCTTCTTGACTTTTCATGAATTGATGCAGCAGCATCTGACGGATGAGAAGGCCATATTCACCTTTGCTGCTTTGTGGAGCTACTATGGTGCACCGCCTACCCAAGGAAGCGCATTGTACTTTGCTTATGCTATTATGAGCTATTTCAATGAAGATATTTATTATCTCAAAGGGAGTTTCCAAAAGCTGGCAGATGCACTTGTGACACGAATTGAGGAGTTCGGCGGAGAAGTTTGTCTGCGCAATGAAGTGAAGAAGGTTGTTGTCGAGGATAAGCAGGCTAAGGGAATTGTACTGCAAACTGGAGAATACATCGAGGCGCCGATTGTGATCTGCAATGGTGATCTGAAGAAGATGGTACATGGACTTGTTGGCGAGGAGCACTTTCCAACCCGATATATAAAGAAACTTGCAGATATGACTGTTTCCATGTCCGCATTTGAAGTGTTTATTGGTACTGATCTGCCGCTGGAGTCATATGAAATGGCGCATGAGACGTTCATTTATCAGAACTATGACTACTCGAAGACATACGATCAGCATATGCGTTTAAAGCAGACTGGCTCCGCCGGTTTGAGCGGCCTTGCTATCTCCTGTCCGACGCTTGTTGACCCGAGTCTTGCTCCGCAAGGCAAGCATACGGCTATTCTGACCACTCTTGTGCCTTACGACATTGGAGCAGATTGGAAAGAAGAAAAACCAAAGTATCAGGAAGCGTTGATCAAAATGGCGGAAAAAGTAATTCCTGACCTTGGACGTCATCTTGATTTTGTGGAGGCTGGTACACCACTTACAATGGAGCGCTATACTAACAATAGCCAAGGAGCTACCTATGGCTGGGAGCAGAATATGAAACAGATGACTTCACGTCCACAGCACGGAACTCCGATTTCTGGTTTATATCTCTCCGGACACTGGACAGATCCAGGTGGTGGTGTTGTATCTGCTCTACTGTCTGGATACAAACTCTATCATAAAATTATTGGTGAGGCTGACTCCTCACAGGAACTCACAAAATTATCCATTCAGGCAGGTGATCGTATATGAGCTCCAATCTCATGAGCTGTGTACAAGTCAGAATGAATGAAGGCGTGCATTATATTGAGCTTAATAATCCGGCAACTAAGAATAGTCTTGATCTGGAGATGGCATCTGGACTATTACATGCTGTAAGAGAAGCAAACCAAGATTCGAGCTGCTTCGCTATCGTATTCCTTTCTACAGCGAGGGCTTTTTTCTCCACAGGTCCTTCTCTGCAGGAACTCATCGAGCTATCAACCTGTCCAGAAGGATCTGAATTGCTGAGTGAAGTGGTTGAGAAACTGAATGAAATCATTCTAGAAATTTACGAATCGCCGAAGCTGACCGTCGCTGCATTTCATGGATATGCATACGGAGGTGGCTTTAATTTGTTGCTTGCTTGTGATTATCGAATTGCTGAGGAGAAGACAAAATTCATTGAAAGCTTTCATTATATGGGTTTTACGCCAGACTTGAGTGCAAGCTATTTTCTCCCCCGATACATCGGCTTAACCCGTTCAATGGAGCTGTTGCTCACAGGGAGGATGTTCACGGCTCGAGAAGTTGCTGACTGGGGATTGTTTCATCAGGTTGTAGAGAAGCGGGCAGTTATGCTCGAGCAGGTTGAAACGTTGTGCCGTCAAGTATCGCAGGGAGAAGGAAGAAACCTAAAACGTATGAAGGAACTACTTCGCTCGTCTTACTGTTCCACGCTGGAGGAGCATCTGGACAAGGAACGAAGGTACTTGATTGATTGTCTTAAGTACCCAGAAATCACGAATCGTTTGAAAAATATTAGTAATTTATCGCTTAATAACTGATGAGGGGATATAGATCATGACATTATTGGAAAAAGCCAAGCCAAGTATAATGGATTTGCTTCCGCATGATATTTTAAAACAAGCTCCTCCATTTCTATTTATAGACAAAATTTTTCGCTTTGATGGCGTTGAGTTGGAATGTGTTAAGCATCTTGCATACAATGAACCTTACTTTGCCGGACATTTCCCAGGGGATGCGATCGTTCCTGGTGTACTTATGATTGAAATGGCTGCCCAAGCCAGCATGATCTTGTCTATTGCCCTAGAGGATTCCACCATCAACAAGCCTAGAATCGGATATCTGGTACGTACGCAGGACTTTCGTTTTTATACACCAGGCCGTCCGGGAGATAGTCTACATATTATCGTAAAGATGAAAGAACGAGTCGGCAATTATCACACAACGAAGATACAAATTGTGAATGGACAGACTCGAACGAAAATAGCTAAGGGCGAGCTGATCTTCTTCTTACCTGAGGAAGCCTAATGCTGGTAGGCATAGGAATGGATCTGGTCGATATCGAGCGAATAGAAGCCATCATAAATCGAAGTGAAGATTCCTTCCTTCGGCTATTACTCTCTCCGAAGGAACTCAGCATCTACGACCAACTTAAATCGTCAAAGCGGAAGACTGAATGGTTAGCCGGTCGATTTGCTGCGAAAGAGGCTGCCTCCAAAGCATTTGGAACTGGGCTGACGGGAATTGTTACACCGGACTGTCTCGAGATTTTACCAGATGTTCAGGGAAGGCCGGAGCTATTGTTTCCTGATGCGCTGGCAAGATCGTTTTGCGCACCTCTCCGTTCCCATTTAACAATTACACATACGAAGTATACAGCAGCATCAATTGTGATTTTGGAAACAGTAGAACCCGGCTAGTTATGTGGTGATGAAGAAGCTACTCATGGATTTATAAAAATATCTTTCATATCAAGTCAATTAGAGAATTGGAGTCGGTAAAATTCTTATCTATTTCAATCAATTTATACCTAAATAAACGGGATGCTAGAGAGAAAGAAAGCGATCCGGACATACAATAGAGTTACTGACATTGAGGGTAGAGCATACCCAACAAAGTTTAATAAAAAGCAAGGGCATTTATGAGCCCTTGCTTTTTTGTTTCGCTTTCTTTTGTACTTTGAGTTTATTTTTATGAGAAAAATCCTGGAGATGTTAGGCGACTGATGCTAGCAGGCTCTAAGGCGGAAAGAAGGATTTGATAGGAAATGCTGCAGATATATTAGGAATCAGTTCAGGAGTTGCAGCAGTCGTTACTTGGTTCAATTCTAGAAAATATGCAAATAAAACAAGTAAAACTCTTGAAATCGTAAAGAATTATAGAAAAGTTGAGATATATACAGAAGTTAATAACAAATTAGAACAAATTAAATCTGAAATTAGAAAGATAGGTACTGATGGCAGGCTAACGTCCAAAAAAGATACAAAGAATTAGATGGTGAAATTATTCAATCAATTCCCTCGAAAAATAAAAATTTGATTAATGACATGAGGGAAGTTGAAAGAGTTTTTAGAATACATGGTGATAAGAATGAGAAATTGGTAGATAAAAAGCAATATTCTGTCTTAGACTCAATAGATATTGTATCTAGGTCTTAAAGGCTTAATGGAAGAGTTAAGGTAGCGTCAAGAATTTTGTGTAAATGAAAATATCCTCTTCTTGTAGAAAGTA
>NZ_WTWX01000086.1 GCF_009870785.1 Paenibacillus sp. An7 | reverse complement strand
TGACCTTCACTCCCCGGCCGTTCATCTCCTGGTCGAATTCGTTCAGGTAGATGTTTGCAAGTAGCGGCGATAAGGGGCCTCCTTGCGGAGCGCCTTCCTCTGTTCTGCAGTGTACTCCGTTCTCCATGACTCCACTTTTCAGATATTTCTTGATCAAATCGGTTACACGCTTATCCCCAATTTGTTTGCGTAAAAGATTCATCAGCAGCTCATGGTTCAGTGTGTCAAAGTATTTGGAGAGGTCAATTTCTACCGCGTAGCCGTAGCCCTGCTGCGCATACTCTTTTACCTTGCGAATGGCTTGTTGTGCGCTCCGCCCTGGGCGGTAGCCGTAGCTTCCCTTCGAAAAGAGTGGCTCAAACAGCGGCTGCAACTGCTGGGCAATCGCCTGCTGGATCACTCGGTCCACTACTGTGGGTATGCCAAGC
>NZ_WTWX01000027.1 GCF_009870785.1 Paenibacillus sp. An7 | reverse complement strand
TAACTGCATACAACCGTAGACGTGAACCGGAGATGGAAGGCTTCGATGAGCATTTTGCACCCACATGTGTCAGGGAGTATTCTTACTGCTACGACAGTTACGACTCCAAGTATGAAACACTGAAATACGTAAGGCCGAAGGAATGTGAAAGCTGTCCCTTAGCACACGACTCGCTATGCCAAAAAGTTTATAAAGTAAAAGTAACCACGGATCTGAGAAAATACGTAGCGCCCGCACGAGGCAGCGTTTCATGGAAGCAAATCGCAAAGCGAAGATCCGCAGTTGAACGAGTAAATGCATATCTGAAAGAGTTCTTTCAATTAAATAACGTAAGACACCGAACAGGAGCCAAAGCGAGGCTGCATTTTATCCTCGCAACCTTAGTTTACAACAGCATGAAGCTAGTCGTGGATCGTGTGAACAAACAACAAAGAGCGAAAGCCTCATAAAATTTAAAATGTACTACGATTGCATTGGAGTAGTCTGCAATTCTTTAAGTCAATGCATTATGAAATTGATTCATGTAGATAAAAATTTAAAAAAGACTGAAATAGGACATGTGAAAATTGGTTTTGAAAATCAAACCACAGAGGAAAAGACTAGAACACTATTAAATCAATCAGCAGCTAGTCAGAATAATGTTATCCTAAAATTTCCTAGTAACTTTTTTTCTTTAGGGCAAAGTGCGGAATACTACAAGAATATAAAAAAATTAAATGATGATGATTTAAGAATCGATTTTTTAACGGCTATTAATGATATTGCGTATAATGATGAGCTTATGGAAAAATATTCGGAACAAGAAGTATTAACCGTCTCTTTGATGAGGGAAGTAAATAAATATAATTATGAGAATCAATTTAAGAGAATAGCAAGAGGCGGAGCATTACTAACAGACTTTGATTTTACATTTTCCTTAGAATATCGAAATAAAAAGAAAGATTTACATTTTAAGGTTAAACCAGAAACGTTACCACCTACAAATTTACACACAGTTATTGGTACAAATGGTGTTGGTAAAACTACAGTTTTGAAAGGAATTATGAATGAATATATAAATGGGAAACTCCAAGATAATTTTGCTAATTTAGTTTATATTTCTTTTAGTGTATTTGATAAAATCCCTAGTAATGAAGTAAATGAAAATGATTCTTTTTTCTATGTAGGTTTTAAAAAAAATTTGGGTGAAACAAAAAGTGATACTGAAATTAGTGAAGAATTTAGTGAATCTATATTAACTATTCTGATTAGAAAAAAACAATACTATTTACATCAAATGTTTATGATATTAAATAAAGCGGATTATAATTTTAATAAATTGAGCTTTATTACTATATTAGAGGAATATTTCAAAACTAAACGAAGTAAAGAAGATATGCAAATCTGTACAGAAAACATAGTATCTAAATTTGAGTATTTGAGTTCGGGCCATAAAATTATTCTTCTTTCAATTTCTAAAATAGTAGAGTTGCTAGTGGAAAAAACACTAGTATTAATTGACGAACCAGAAACGCACTTACATCCGCCGTTGTTATCAGCATATATAAGATGTTTATCTGAACTTCTAAAGGCTGAAAATGGTGTTGGTATTGTAGCTACACATTCTCCTGTAGTTCTACAAGAAGTGCCTAAATCAGTTGTATCTATTATTCGTAAATATGGGAATGCATTTAAAATAGAAAGACCTAAAATAGAAACCTTTGGTGAAAATACAGGGATATTAACTGAAGAAGTTTTTGGTTTAGAAGTGTTTAATACAGGATTTCATAAAATTCTAAAAGAAGCTGCAGAAAAGTTTCGAGATTATGATCAAGTATTAGAAGAATTCGATTATCAGTTAAGCTTAGATGCAAAAACGATAGTTAGAAGTTATTTAAATGAACTAGAAAAGGATTTTAATGATGTATAAATTATCAAAACCTAATATCAAAATCGCGGATTTTTTTGATGAGTTACTTGCTAATAGGCAAAGTGCTGCTGGGAAGTTTAGGCTTGGTAGAATAAAATCAATAAAAAGTGACTTAATAGAAAAAGAAGTTCAATATAATAATTTTGTAGCAAATGAAGATGGAAATGAACTACATCAAATAGTTCCCACTCAAATAATAGAAATTCCTAGAGATACTCCTGTACTACAGTTTTTTAATTTTCCTAATACTATAGCCAAAAATAGATTATTAGAGAAATTAAGAGACTATAAGTTAATTGATTTTATTGATCCAACTCAAACCAAAAATTCAATTCTCGAACAATTACAAGAAGTAAAGTTAAATCATTTAGATAGTATTTTATCTGTTGGAGAAGATTTAGATAATTATATTAGATATGTAGATAAAAATGTTATGAAAGAAGCATATGAAGATTATTTAGTAAAAGACGGTGATGGGATAGGGAGAGTTATTTATGATGAATTAATGTTACTTGCCGATGATGGCATCTGTCCTTATTGTTTAATAGGAAATGTCGCGACATTAGATCACTATCTCCCAAAGGCGAACTATATTAACTATGCAATAACCCCAATTAATTTAATCCCAAGTTGTATAGAATGTAACACTAATAAGTCTGATGAAATTTATGATACTGAAGAGAAATTGTTGATAAATTCATATTTTGAAGATATTACAAGTATAAATTGGTTAGAAGCGGAAGTAGTAGAGGCATTTCCTATAACATTTAAATTTAATATAAATAGTACTATGGGAAGTTCAATATTGCGAAGTAGATTAGAGCGTCAATTTTCGAAGTTGGAATTAAACACGAGATATGGGAAGGCTGCTAGTAGAATATTTAGGATACGGGTAAAAAGTATTGTTACTGATTACTTATCTGGAGGTCTAGAAGCAGTTCATGAAAAATTAGAAAGCGATAAATCTTCAGCGGAGTTTTTAAATTTAAATTCAATAGAAGCTAAGGTATATGAGAGTTTATTAGATTCTAATTGGTTTATGCGAGAAGACACTATAGAAAGTATTATTGCATACTATGAGTTGAGTTATTGAAAATTGGTGATTCCCACTACATCTTCTTTAAAATGTCCACGCTCAGCACTCATGGCACTTCGTATGGGGTGCAGGATTAGGCCCAGTACAAAAGTCGTATTGTAATCTTTATATATAAAAGACAGCGAAGAAAATAACAAAGTCAACCGATAAGTCATCGGTTGACTTTGTTATTACCAATTTGGTTAAACATAGTTAGTGTTCTAATTCTGGTCCTGATTTTGAGTTTTTTTCTACTACACTAGATTTTTCATGTTCTTTTGTTTGTTGTTCATCTTTATCTGTAGACGCTGCAGCCACTTCTCTAGCTGCATCTATATTAGGATTTGGTTGTCCAGATGAAATAGTTCTGTCGAGAGTTTGCTTTTTTATGACTTCTTGAATATGTTCTCTATCCAGATGGTCGATCTCCCTGATGATATTATTTGCTGTTTTCTGTATCTCCCCAAGTGCTTGTTTTGCTAGCTTCATATCCTTGGTCCAAGTTGCAATGTAACCGGCGCTATATGCCTCCGTATCAAGACCGTAATACTTTGTAACCATAAACGCTGTAGCTTCTGCCTGTGCTTCCTTATGTCCCCTTGGTAGGTCTTTTAACGGGCTGTCCATTCGGTGAAGCTGCGAATGCGCATACTCATGAACTAATGTTTTGAATTTCAGTGTTGAATTAGGGATAGCAGGGTTAATCCGAATTGCATGGTTCGCGCGGTCATAATAACCTCGAGCGTTAGGATTTTCTTTAAAGTCATCGGCCATTTCCCTTATATCCATTTTCTTACCAAGGTGCTCTGAAAGCTGAAGGTACATTTTAGCTGCTCCATTACTGTCTTTAATATCATCACGAATGAACTGCCGGACATTAACAATTTCCTTGCCCTTTGTTTGGCTCACGTCAAACACATTCACACCCTTAAAACCAGTAATCTTCTCTACCTTTTCCGTAATCTCTTTTCCCTTGTTATCAAGCTGCGGACGCTGCGAAACCGGATCTATTTTAGTCACCTCCATTTTCGTAAATGTAGGAGCAAAAATTTTAATAGCCGATTCTCCCTTCTGGACCTGTCTGCCCATCTCCTCCCAGCTTCTATATCCCTGCACCATAGTAGCATCGGGTTTTTGAGAATATATCATCACTACGTTATTTAAGCTATATTTCGGAAATTTAGAGGCTACTTCTAGAAAATGCTGAAATTCATTATTTTTAAATATTCGATCTATGGCTTGGTCCACTTGTTTTTGTACCTCAGCCATCTTCGCTTCATACTCTTTAGACTTAGGAAAAGGCACTTTATTCACCCTCTTTCAGGTATAGAGGTTCGTATAATTTAACCCCGTTTTCTATTTTTTCGAGATAGGCGATTTCTTCATAGGTCAGCAGATCTTCATTTGGAATTTCTTCATAGGTTAGATACCCAGCCGGTTTAGCTAGATATATAGGTTTTTCGCTACCAACGATCTCATAATATTGATAGTACATGCTGCTTCCCCTCTCTGTTATAAATCATACTTTTATCTGTGGTACTTGTATTCAAAAGACTCTGTTATAAGAAGCGGATGCATTTCATCAGTATCTCTCCTTTCATTACATAGGTAGATCATCTTCATCATCTGTATTTTTAAGCTCTTTTCTTTCTCCATTATCTTTTTGATCTGGAGCTGTTTCTACTGTTAGCTCGTTAAGTACATCCATTAAAGCATCTGCATCAGGATCACTATCATCAATTTTGCTTAGTGCTTCTTCTAGCTCCCGAAAAGCAGCCTGAACTTCTTCATCACTTTTGGTATCCAGTTCAGAAGTGGTAGTTTCATTCCAAAGATCCTCCGTATTTCTGAACTTTGGTTCTGCAGAAACATTTCCTAAAAGCATACTTAATTCTTCTTCTGAGATTTCTTCGCCCTCATCCAGTTCTTCTACATAATGCTGCTCTTCATCTTGTGGGACTTCCATTTCAGCTTCTAGAGCCATTATTTGGGCCTCTAATTCTCGGTCATAACCATCTTCTTGTAATTCCTCTGTAACTGTATTCTGAGCTGTATAAGCTACTGAAATTTCTTTATTTGCCTTCTTATGACTCTTACCAAATGTTTTCAGGAATTTTTCTCTGTAAAACTGCTCATAACTTGGCCTACGATCCTTACCAAATAAGAACTCACCGTATATTTTAAATTGATAAGATTTCTCTAGTTTTAAAGGAAAATATCCATTAACGAAAAGATAGCATATTGCAGGATTTACATTCAGCAGCTCCCCTTGTGTAATCAGTGGCCGCTTTACATACTGTTCTGACACACTTTTTGATGCATTTTTTTCTCCAAATGATGTGCTTCTCTGTCTATGTTTAATCGTTGTCTCCCCCGCAACATCACTAAAATACTTAGCAGTCTTTGTATCCTTGGTGCGAAGAAACAGCGTAGTATCATGGTTGTTAATAATAGAACGTGCCATGTCTGGACCATACATACGTTTATCTTCTAATTGCCCGATATCTTGAATAACTGTGTGCAAAGACATCCCGAGTCCGCGGCAAGTGGCCAGAATATTTGGATACCCATTGATTCTCCCAATGTTTGCAAATTCATCTAGTAAAAAAATGGAATCAATCGGAAGTCGTGAATGGTTTTCGTCTGCGATATTATAAAATGTATCGATAAGCTGTTCCATAAAAATAGCCGTAAGCTGCTTAAATGGATTACTCTTCATACGTACTTTGATATAGAGAATCGTTTTCTTCTGCTGTAGATCCCTAAAGTTAAATGCACTTTTTGATGTAAATTTAGCTATCTTATGCATGGCAAAGATTCCGATCTGCTGTGCCAAGGTTGACATAATTCCGGTTCTGGTATTTCCAGCGCTCATATTAGCAAGCGTAAACATGTCATATGCTGGATGGTCTTTTGGCAAATTTTCAAGTAGCTGTTCAAGGAATTCTTCGTTCTTCCCAGCTTTCGCTGTGAAATGCACTACATGAGTCATTGTTGCCTCAGTACCATATTCTGTTTTGATGTACAGAATGATTGCAGCAAAATATGCGATAGCAGATTCACTCCAAAAATCCCGTTTACCATCATCAACCGCATTCGATGCGATGGTATTTGCCACGGCACGTGCATCCTCGTCATCTTCTACATAATCCAGCGGATTATAGCCCACATCTTCAGAAAAGTTTACGAAGTCGATTTGATATACGTTATACCCTTGATCTCGTTTGAGCTGGTGGGTAGCTTCATAAATCTATAGTGATAGGTAAGAGTTTGAAATAATCTCCGTCTTTTCCCCCACTTCACACCGTACGTGCGCGTTTCCGCGCATACGGCGTTCCATCGTTTCCAATTGACTGAAAGTTAACTTGTTATTGGTTCATTATCTAAGGCAGCTCGTAAATAGTTAAGCTTAATCAACTGCGATTTTTCAAGAGAGAAATATAGTAGGTATTTGTTTATCTTGTCTTCATTTGTAATGTGTAACAGTCTGTGAATGAAGCTATCAATAATGACAAGGTTCGAATATTTGTCTGTCCCTCCTTGATGGATGGGAGTTATATGGTGACAATGTACTCGATCAATACCAATGGGTTCTTTTGTAATGAAGCATCTTCCATACTGGGCAATGTATTTGGATATCCGATTATCGTTGTACTCAATACTCCTGTTTTTGGAGTAGGTCATCATCACTTGATGGAGCACATCTTTCGGTATCGCCTGTAGATTCCTATGGATCTTAGCTCTGCCGAAGGCAGTATAGTCACAGGTGTCTTGACTAAAATTCCAGGGATTTTTATGGTGAACACCTGTAACAGGGAGCATCGGCGTCTGTTGTACGCTATAGATTTTGGAATCCGGATGGATACCTCTTGTTTTCTTCTTGAAATTTTCACTAGTTGATTTAAAGCTCACTATTATACTTTTATTTCTGAGTCTAGCCTTTATGGTCTTAAGAAGAGTGTAATTCACTTCTGTTAAGTCCATATATACGGTTGTTGCTACTCTGTAGTAATTCTGAATCCCAACAAGGGTTGTGTTGAATCTATGGACATTGTCTGCTACGGGTTCAGCCTGTATTTCTTTGACTTTCGCCTTTAGGATTCTTTTGGTTTTAGCAATAGCTTTGTCACTCATAGAAGTCTTGGCTGAGAAGCCATATTTACTTTTATTTTGCTGAGTGATTTTCACCTTGAATCCTAGAAAGTCAGAGGAATTCTTTTTGAGATTAACCACGCTGGACTTCTCCTCATTGACCTCTAATCCCAGTCGGGATTTAAGAAAGTCGACCGTCGCAAAATAGAAGCGTTTAGCCTCTTGGTATGTACGGCACATGATCTTGAAGTCATCTGCATAACGGACAATGTATCCTGATTTTAAATCCGTATAATCTCTAGCATACTGAGCGAATCCATTCCTGCTCCTTCTTGTTGGCTGGTAAGTTTCCCATTGGTCACTAATCCACCAATCCAGTTCATTAAGAACGATGTTTGAGAGAAGCGGTGATATGATACCTCCCTGCGGAGTTCCCTTGGATGGTATTCCTATCCCCTGGATTTCGGACTTCAGTATCTTAGATACAATACAGATCAAGGATTTATCTCTTATTCCTAAAGTCCATATTTGTTTAAGCAGTTTTCCATGATCCACGTTATCAAAGAAGCCCTTAATATCAATATCCACGCAATAATGAGCGCGACCCATGTTGATGAGACTTACCATTCTGCTGAGCGCATGATGCGTGCTTCTATTTGGGCGAAAGCCATAACTATGAGAATGGAATTTTGCTTCACAAATGGGCTCAAGGACTTGTCTGATCGCCTGTTGTACTAGCCGATCCCAGATTGTTGGAATGCCTAGAGGCCGTTTCTTATCAGATCCTTCTTTAGGAATAAGAACTCTTTTAACAGGTTTGGGCAGGTAGTTGTTCAATCGTTTTCTGACCTCATGAACAATTTCAAGGTCGTTAAGGTGCCAGATGTCTTTGATTGTTAGACCGTCGGTACCTGCCGTTTTGCTTCCCTTGTTGGTTTTGATGTTTCGATAAGCTAACCGTATATTTTGCTCTGAACCAATGATATTTGTTAACTTGTAGAAATTGTTACCATTGAGACTGTCGGAATATAGGCCGTCATACACTTTCTGCATGTCGTAATATTCGTTGTATCTCAGCTTGGGTTTCTTCAACATGGGCTGTAACCTCCTATCCTATCTGGAGAATTACATCTCTTAGTCTTACATGAAACCATGTGAACCAAGTCAGTAACTGTCAATCTTCAATCGACTAGTGGCTATCCCTCCACGTTCGTTACACGCTTCATCGGTACTGTGCCACCACTTTCACTGCCATAAATTCGAGTTATACCATTGAGTAGTATCCTCAAGGCTTTCCTCGGAACCGTATCATCGGAATGCAAGTCCTCTACGTTGGCAGTTTCCCACGTTCCGTTATTCCTATCTATGCATATACCGTTAGGTTTCCCCTATGAGCCTGCTACCTTGACATTGCCTGTAACAATGTATGGATTTTCATAAAGGAGAGTTTTACTAATCCACAGTAGCGACACATATTTGTGTCCGAGAGCCTTTCGACTCCCTCCCGATATAGACCCGTACAATCAGAGATTCGTCCGCATTTTACCCTCAATCGCTTTAGGCTTATCATGCATCCTAACCATAGGTATTTTGTAGACTTCCGGCTTATAGGTCGCATCTCTCACCTCTGAGGACTTTCGGACACCGTTAGGTGTCTACGGCGACTCTCAGCCGACTTCACCGAGCTTCTTACGAATTGGTTCTTGCTAACCGTCTTCGCAAGTCGGAGGATTAAAGGAAGCCCTTCAAGGCGTTACCCTATCTTTTGACTTCTCGGAATAACAGTTCACTGTGAACTGTATAAGTTCGACAATGCCTAAGCTTTTCACTTAGGAACGTGTCGCGCCCCCTTTAGGATCTGTTACTATAATGGTTTCATCTATATGATTTAGCATGTTAGGAAACACATACGCTTGCCCTTTCCCTGAACCGGATGAACCAATTACAAGGACGTTACGATTATCAACATTGGTCCCTTTGGGCATGATAATAAGTTCTTTTTTACTTGGGACTTTACCCAAAATAATTCCCGGTTCCATCTTAAACGCACTCATCGGATCACTCTGATATGAATTTCTTTTTGAAAAGGTTTTTCCATTAATAACATCAGATGGCTGTCCCCACTTTGATGTCCCGTGGAGTCCAAAATCACTGGCATCAATAAGTTTTGGAACTAAAATTGACGTCTTCATACTGTAAAGCAGCGCACCTAAGATAATGAACGGTGTAAAAGAGAATATCACTTTCAAATTTTCCTGCGTATAGCTAAATGGAATAACGGTAGATGGATCTAATATGAGTTCTGTAATATCCCCCCCTGGACCAATAAAATAAAAGCCAACCATGAGCAGATATGAAAATATTAGGCTTAAAAGAATACTTACAAAAATGGGTTTCCATGCTTTTTTCTTAAATACCATATTTCCCCCTTAATGATCCAAATGCTGACCTCTATATCTTCTGCGTTGCTTTTTCTCCGTTGGATCTTTTCCACGTTTTTTATTTTTGTTTGCCCGCTCTACCTGATCTAAAACCTGAAGTAATCCAGAAACAATATTTTGCGAATATGTTTTTTCTATTTGCTTCTCTGGCGTTAAGGTTTGATCTGAAGTATCCGCATTTTCCTTTTCAAATTTGCTGATGATAAGATGCAAATCTTGATCAACTCTTCCTGTACTAAGACCCTTCTCATGACGGTCTTTAAGCTGCAATATCACTTCAGCATTTTTAATTGATTCAAGGGAATCCGAATAATGACTTTGTAACTCCACTTTAATCAGCTCAACATTACCAGCTAGGTCTTTTTCGTGTCTCTCTCTTTGGATTTTATACTGCTCTACTTTTTTATTTGCCTCATAAACAAGATCATACTTTTGTTCTTGTAGAGAATTTAGGATTACTTTTCTTTGTTTTTGAATTGCGCGATCTAAAATGAAAATACTCTTTGAGATATTTTTAGTTTGATCGGAAAGAGAAGGTACATTTTTATGAATCTCATTTTGCTTAGACTTGGCATACTTAGGTATCTCTTCTTTGTTTAAAACCTGATTAGTATCCTTAAAATACTGAACTGCATGGTACATCTCATCTATGGGAATCTTAGAATTCATTTGATACAAAACTAAAAATTCTTTTTCCGTCAGTTCTCTCTGCACCTCTAATGCTTTTACAGATTTATCTAGCAGTAAGCTGTATTTCCTTAGATCTTCACTATTTTTTTGTTCCATTACTTTTATGCTAGCAACTTTATCTTTCATCTGAGCTAAAAAATGAGTAGGTTTGAAACCAAATTTCAGTACCTGTTTTGGGTCTTCCTGAAACGCTTTGTACGCTTTACTGAGGAGATTTTTTTCTGAGAGGATTTTCACTCTATCACTTTCAATTTTTTTCTTCCAGCTTCCTTGTTCAATTTCATCTTTAATATGCTTAGCAATTCTGAAATCTACATAGCTTTTAGATCTTTGGGCAACCATCTGTAAAGCTGATTTTTCTTCTACACTAAGCTGTCTGCTTGTGCGAACCAGCTTGATTTGCTCTTTAAGTGTTTTTTCGTTTTGGTACTCAGAAATCGAGATAACTTGTTTCCTTCTATCATCACTCAGTTTACCGAGTTGTGCATTCAGTTGCCTTATTTCTTCATTAATTTTTCCGTAAAAAGTGGCAGGTTCATATGGAGTTTTGTTTCTAGCTGCTTTATCTTTTAACTGCATTTCATAACGATAAGCTGTCCTCTCCAGCCTTATCTCAGGAATCCGTTCAAGGCCCTGCTTCTTATAACTCTCATGAGAAACCTGATCATCTATACCGCGTATGTTCAGCTTCTCATTAATTACTTCTGCATAATTTTTACGCCAGCGAGACAACGTTTCTTTCTCATTCCAATCTGTAAGGTGAACACTTACCTTTTTGATCACCCCACCGACTTCCTGGTTAATCTTTTTACGCTTGTTCCCCCAAGAACCATCTTCATTAAAAGGGCGCATAGTTAGCATGACATGGGCATGGGGATTCTTTTCTTTGTCTCTATGAATTGCAATATCTGCTACCATACCTTCATCTGAAAAATTCCTTTTACAAAATTCGAGAAGCAACTCCTTTTGATCTTCCTCATTTAACACAGTAGGAAGGGCTAAGCGAATCTCCCTAACCATTTGTGCATTCTTTTGTTTCTCAATTTTCTCAACTTCGTTCCATAGACGTTCCCGGTCCATAACCCAATCAGGAGCATGCTTTGGTTTTAAAATAAAGCACTGCGGCTGGACAATTCTTTCACCATAGTTTTTAGTCAATCCATCGCGCTCTGAATAGAGAGTCTCTCCGCTGCGATAAGCTGCGGCCGCGACAGCGGAATGACTCGCTCGGTTTAAGATTTGTGAGCTAAAGTAAAAGTAACCCATGTCTTCACCACCTTCCAAAAGCCCCTGCGGGTTATTTGCCGTTAGGTAAATTTACTTTCCTAAGGGAAAGTCATTCACGGTTAGTGAATGAGATCGAGCAGAAGGCGAGTCCCATTCCCTGCATCGTAGGGGTATAAATGGGCACTCTCGCTTCGCTCTTGTGACCTATCGTATCACAAATTACCATTTATTAGTAGACTTTCTTCTCTTTTACCAGTAAAATAAGGATCAATAAATCGATTGTTACTCATGAGGAGGAAATGAAAATGGCGAAGAAAAGTAAGTTAGGACAAGTACAAAAACTAGAAGAACAAATCAAGGAACTAAGAGAAAAACAGAAGAAGATCATAGAGCAGGCCCAAAGGGAGATCGGGGAATATGTAATGGATTCATGGGAAGTAGAGGATATAGAGCAGGCAAAAAAATTGATAGATCAGTTTCAATCTGAGGCTAAAAATGCATTTAGGAACATGGGGGGAAATAATAAAGGTTTAAAGGAGGATTTGACTGACGAAAGTATCTATAGCCAAGCAGGTTCAACGAGTGCTTAGGATGAGTCATGATGAAACAAAGAAGACACCCATAACAGACATCGATCTAAAAATCCAGCAGCTAAAAGAGAGACAACACCGATTAATGAAGCTAAGCTCTGAAAAAGAAAGAAAACAAAGAGCAAATCGTTTAATACAGACCGGTGCTTTAGCGGAGAAGTATTTTGGAATTGAACATTTAACTATAAAACAGCGCGAAGAATTATTTAAAATATTCTCTGATTTCATCTCAAAAAACACCCCTACTAAATATAGGAACAAAGATTAACTACTCTTGTTTCGTAAGGAGGGTACTGTGTTGGATGCAAAGATCATTTAAATCATCAGGTCATCGAAGTTATTGAGGAACGTGTTTATAGGCAGAGAAGTAAACAGCAGAAATACGAGGAAAGATTAAACCAAAATAAACAAACATCTGACAAAGTTACTTCAAACCGTCTTATTTTGTAGATATACTATGACTTATTGCATAATGATGATTATTTTTTCTACAACTTGGATAGTATTTCTAAATCTAGTTTTCGTATATCTGAAGACACTTTTGGTTTCATTTCTTTCGTAGGAAATCAACAAAACAGTTTCTGTATTACTACAAGTCTTGTACAAGTCGTTGACTTAAGTCAACGACTTGTAACGTTATTAACGTTTACTAAATTGCAAATTACTTAGAACTCCATTCTTGCACCCTATATATATTTAATGTAGAATACTTAAGCTCACTAGATACGTTAGTTAAATAAGAAATTCTCTGACTAAACTCATTAATTAGTGCGAAAAGAACAAATTATATATTGGGGGAAAATCGTGAAAAAATTATTATTATTAGTTATTTGCAGTTTAACACTACTTACAGCTTGTTCTCAGAAAGCAGATTTATATGAAAGCCAGCTAACAGAAGAGAAATTAAAATTCACTGAAGAAATAAATGAGAAAGAGGAAAATATAGAACAATTAAAACAAAAAATAAGCCAACTCAATGTACAGATTAACGATCTAAATAAAGAAAGAGAAGATATTATTTCTATAAGTAATATCTCAATGGATTTTATTAAAGCCCAAACAACAGGAGATTATTCTACTCTCCAAGGTTTGTTACCAGAAAAGTTCAGCCTTATAGAAAAAGATAATGAACTACTATTAATTGATGAGAATGATATTGATAACTCCATATTTGATAAAGAAAAGACGTTAATTGGTTTGGAATACCGAGGTTATCATTATGATAGTAAAGATAATACATATATCCTATTCATAGCAGAATACTATGAATATAATGAAGACGTAGATGTAGAATTTAAAGAATTTCTCCAAGTTGTAAATTTAGAATTCATAGATAACGGTGGACGATGGCAAATTGAAAGTTTTGACTTTGACATATAGAATAATGCTGTTTTTGTTGAACTAATATTTACGTAAGAGATTAGCTATAACCCGTAAGAATGGACACTTTTAAAAAAGCGACCTCTTACGGGTTTTTAAGTTTGACCCATACTATTTAAATACGTATATGGGCCAGCATCTAATCAGACAATTGTATTCGTTTATAGTAACTCGAACTTTTTGACGACTAATGCGGTGTGTTCATACGTATAATTGCTTGGATATACTTAGGCATTCTAGCAGCTATAGAGCGGGTTTAAATGATTGTACCAGTTAAAAGCGATGTATATTCTATATGCAGATGTAAATAATCGTCTACATATTAAAATTATTAGAATAGATAACCAAGGATGATGCTATCAATGTCAGGACCACAAACTGAAATGTACTGGAAACTTGCTGTTTTATATTTAACTGAAGCATAAGAAATTTAAAGCTCATAAGTAGATTTAGGAAAAGGGGCCTATAGCATTACCAAGGTTCAGGTTATAGTAAAGAGAATGATAAGGAAGAGGTTGTCATCTTATGAATATTCAACGTGTCTATAAATCAAAAGAAGATTTTACAAATAAAGTGAAGTCAGTCGATCCAACATCTCTAATCAGTTATAATCTGCAGAATATGTCTCTAGAAATTACGATCATTTCTTCATCTCAAAATCAATTATTCATTAAACTATCTGAATTTGTAAATTATGATGACTCTCCTCAGCTTTTAGCGCACGATTCGTTCTTTATTATATTAAATGAAATCAAAGCCATTAATTCAGGCGAGAAATTTATCAGACCATTATTGAAACTATTCAACGAAAACCTTATAGCTATTGTTCTTATGCCTGAAGAACATTACTACACAACAGATAGGAATTTAATTGATGAGATTGAGAAAGATTTTTATTGGGATGATATTTATGAGAGTGGCAATTCAAAAACTTATGTAATATTTCATTCAGCCGAATATTTGGTTTAATTTTGGAGGTGTATCGATGTTTTTCTATTGGGTAATTGGCTTTGGTATCATTAGTAGCTTAATTATTAATTGGTCATATAAGAAATTTTTAAATATGAAACCTACATTTGATGACATCATGATATTAACCCTGTTCTTCCTTGGAACCTCTTCGCTGATTGAAGACCTAATTAAAGCTCAAGATTTTTTTGTTTCAATCATGTGTACTCTAACCTCACTCTTACTTGCATTTCGTCGTTATAAGAATATTAAGAAAATTTCCCAAAAAGCTAATGGTGACCTCTGAGAAGAGGTTTTTTGTTTTTTATCATATAAAATACTAATGCCTATTGTTATATGTATTAGTCATCTATACCTTATAGTGTTAATCCTAATTCTGATATCTTTAAGGGTAATCACTTTCTACTCGGCATATCTTATAAGCTGCCTATGCAACTTACTATCTAGATCTAATATTTGCTTCCTCGCTTCTCTTCCTCTTGCTAGAGCGCTTCTTATGTTTCTACCGGTCTTTACGGTTGATCTGTTCTAAACGAAACTATATTACTAGTGGATTACGTACGATTATGAGTTTAGTCATGCTGTGATTCCACCAAAAGCAACTTCAGTCTATATGATTCAGCATGACTCTCTTTTATGCCTTTCATATTCGAATCCCTTTGAAATATATATTTTATAGGTGGAGAATAAGCATCATTAAAACTATTCTACAACACCATTTCTTAAAATCATTTCTTAAAACCTTTCTTTAATATCATAAGTCAAAACATTTAGTTAATACCTTTTTAGAGCATAAAAAATTGCTAAAAAACCCTTGGTATGACTGGGTTCCTACGATTCCGAAGAATAAGAAAAAGAAAGATACTTTGTTTAAACACTCCCCTATTAGAAGCTTACACATAGAAATAAGCTTATTCCCTAAGAATGAACAGATTATTCATAATCATAGTCTAGTAATAAACAGTATAAGAAGTAGTAATGAACAAACAAAATTAAAATAGCCACGATATAAAAATAGTTATCCACAACATTATGATTAAAAAAACCTTTTACTGGATAGAATAATTACTAGTAGATCATATCCTCCCCTTCTGGATGCTACTCTTAAGCTTGCTAAACATATAAAGTAGGATAGCGATAGTAAAAAAACGACACACCAAAAAGCAGTCGCTTCTATGTAGTAGAATCCCACTGCGTAATGTATGTGTGCTTTTAACAAGGAAGCTAGAAAAAGACACAGGAAAAAGCCTACTTAGATAAGATTTTAAAAACTAGATAGCATAACGTCGGTCTTTTTTATTTTTAGCCGCTATCAGTCTTTCAATCTCTTGTTTTATTTCTAAAATAGGCGCTGGAAGAGATTTAATACGGTAGTAATTCTCTATAAACCACTCAGGATCCTGATGAACTCTACTTAACCAGCAATAGTGAATATGGTTAAGTCTATTGATAATGCTTTCACGCTGCTTGCTAGCTTCTTCCACAATTTCATTGTTCTTTTGTGAAAGTTTACCATCTTCAAATAGATTACTCTCAGCTGCTTTTTTCTTATTGTTGATCCCTTCTAGATCAATGGATAATTGTACTGCATAATTGATTTCAGCCGATTCCATAACTGCTCGAAAGTAAGCACTTATTTCATCCAGTTCATTTTTCTCTTCATTCACGGTGAACTCATTTTCTTCCTTATAAATCATCTTGAAAAAATTATGAGAACGCATTTTGTCTTTTTGAATATTGAAAAGAGCCGTATCAAAAATTTCTGTTGCATACTCATAGCCAAATTTTGCATAGTAATCTTCCATTACTTTAGCTATTTGCCATACTGCTTTACGAGATAGAAAGTCACAGCAAAAACGATGCTTTTTAAGCTGTTTTAAAACCCACAGCTCAGCACCTTCAGAATACACTTCGCCCATATCTAACCATTCCTGATGAACGCTTAGTACTTGAAAGTTATCGTTATAGATTTTCATTTTTAAATATTTGGAAGCTTTCTCTAAAATGCGTAAAGCTTCTTTTCTAGTACGTATATTTAACAGCCCTAAAGGACCATAAAGATCACTAATATAACCCCATCTGAAATTCCCAGGGATATAAACCAACTCTTTACCCACATAATGGAGAACAAGACGCTGCACATTGCGTTCTTCACTTAGAAATTCATCGGAATTGAAGAAGTTGAAATTTTTAGAGTATAAGTCTTCTTTATTAGTAGACTCCTTCTCTTGAATAAAAATAAATTTATTGAAGAATAGTTTGCCATTGTCATCAGAATGAACAATACCTTCACAAACTAATTTTTGGAGAAGAACGTTGATCCGGTATCCGGATGTTTTCATTCTTTTAGCGATTTCTGATTTGGAAAGAGGGATTTCGCCTCCATAAGCACAAACTGTTCCTAGGAGTAGTTTGAGTTTAAAGAGAAGACGAGTATCATTTTGAAGGGTTCTTGCATCAAATAAATCAGGGTGATGTTTCATAAGTAGCCTCTCCTTAATCCAACCCAAAAAGGCATAGAAAAATAAGGGCCTCGGCTTTCTCTTTTATTCAACCCGTGATATAATTGAGTCACAGTTTCATAAAGCAAAACCAAGATCCCGACTTTTCTCTCCAAGTCTTATAAGTGCTGGTCGCCAAACTCGACACTTTTAGACTTTAAAAGGTTGGGTTCTTTTCTTTGGTAGAAATTGTTTCAAAATTCAGCATTGGATTTAGCAAAAATTCGAAATTAATCGCTTTTTGAGACAATGCACTGACGAATATCTTCATATCATTCACTATATTGAAGTTTAATGTATTTTTATAAAGTACTTAATTATGTAAAAGGAAATAATTGGTCGATTTCTTAACCTAGAAGTTATTATATCATTGCAGATTTAGTCGGTAAATAGATGAGAAAAGAGCGGAAATTTGGCTCAAAAAACTTAAATCCCTTGAAGTATATAGAGATTTGATATGTACATAAGTAGCGGAGATTTGGCTGAATTTACAAAGAACCCTTGAGGATCAAGGGTTCTTTGTATTATAAACTTAATTAAATTTTTTTTAGGAAAAAAAGAGCGGAAAATTGGCTGAAAAAATGAGATACACTATTGAAAATAGACTTAAGATCACTAGAGAGTAGCGTGAATAACAAAAAGAGCGGAATTTTGGAAGAGTTTTTTATTTTTATAGTCCTTTCTGGCTCATGTTATAAATGAGAATTCCGTAAAATATTTTAATATATATAGCAAAAAGCATCGAATTGAAGAAAAAAGAGCGGAAAATTGGCTGAGTTTTTAAAAGGAGCGGAGCTTTGGCTGATATTATATAAAAGGAGCGGAGCTTTGGCCTAGTTTTTATAAAAGAGCGGAAAATTGGCTGAATTTTTTTGTCTTTAATCATTAAATTTATGTATTAAGAAATGGGTAAGTATTATGCAGTGTAGAGGATGATAAAAAAGAGCGGAAAATTGGAAGAGAAAAAAGAGAGCCATTACAAGCTAGCTCTCTTTATGAAACGTCTATATTTACTTTAAATTAATTTGTTCGGGAACTTCTTCAATAAAATGAGTTAATTGCTGGTTCCCTAGTAAGTCTTCCACTTCATAGGTTTCCACAGGGAAGAAATTGATGAGAAACGAATCTCGTTTACGTTCATAAGACTCTACGGTTACCTTTTGGGTGACAAAGTCCTGTAAACATTGCTCTATCAGGGCTAGGTTTACATCTTTTCGTTTACTTCGGAATTGAACTTTATGAATGAAGTAAGTGTAATCAAAGGTTGCAGAGTATCCCGTCTGTCTAAAGTAACAAAGGAAACGTTCTTTTTGTAAAGGGAAAATTAGTGTCTGCGAAGCTTTATTTTGAAATGAAGCGAGTCTATCGCTATAAGCTCGTATTACCTGCCCTTTTACATAGTTCTGATGTATTTCTTCATTAATTGTGATCTCTGCAATTTCACCATTACCAAGTGGCTGAATATCCAAGCGATCAAATATACCAAACACTAATGTCCTATTCGGCTCAATGACATTGAAAGTTACGTTAGCCATCTTCATAAGTCGCTCTTTAACAGCATTATAGTTTTTTTTGTTATCGGATCCATAGGTTGCTCTAACTAAGTCGCCAATCGTAACATACACTTTTCGGTTCTCAAAAAACTGTTTATTGTCCCGTAGGGATATTACGGAGCGAAAAATCTCTAAATCTGTATTATCTATAGACCTTAGTATTTTCTCTTCGCTAAGAAGTTCTTGGCTTACTAATGTATGAAGAGAATAATCTTCGCCAGGACGATATTCACTAATGTAATGCAGTTTATTATCAATAAGGACACTCTTATCCGTTAATTTCATCTTGGTTAGACTTGTATTTCCAACCGGGTGATCAGCATATTTTAAAGGCTGGTCGATAATGATTTTATTTAAATTTCCATCAAAGTTCTTTATAAGGACATCAGCAATTGCAATAATCGCATCATACCGAAGTGCTTTCTTTATTTGTGTAGGAGTTTTATCTCTTATGTATTTGTAATCCATAAGCCTTGATTCCTTATCACTACACCATTTAGCAACTTCATCTAATCTTTTCTTGATTAGTTCATCCATGGTTTCTACGTTATGCAGCTTCTTAAATTCAGAGAAACCATACATATCAATTAAAGATTCAAGTAATGCAATCTCTTTTAATATTTCCGTTTTTTTTGATTTTTTTGTCTTCTTAACACTATCTGCTAAAGTTTTGTACCATCTCTTCTTTGTAGCTTGAGCTAATTTATTAGTACTACGCCGTATTTCTTTTGTATTTGCAGGCGTGAATTCTGTCGAGATAATGTCTTTAAGGAACTCTCGTATATTTCCTTCTTTTAATTCGTTATATATCGCTTCACACGGTTCTCCTAATTCAGATACAACTTGATTAAGAAAATAATGAGGCACATGTTGTTGAATCATATTTACACCTCCATATAACCTACAGTTTATCATAAATATAACAAATTAAGATTAGGAAATTATCCCTTACTTCGCATGTTTGTGAGCGTAGAACCGTCCTTTTGGCCACAATTCAGGTGAAATAAAAAAGACTATGCGTTGTAGATCACAGGAGTACTGAGAAATCTTCTGCTAATTAGCAATTTACCGAAAAAGCCTTCTTGGTTTTATTTTTTTATTTACCCATCATTAATAAAGCAATTGATCATGTGTACGTACCTATCGATAATAACAACAATATAATTACAGGACAAACTTGATTGATTACTAATGAACTGGATGATATCTTAGATAAATAAACAATATTTTCCAATTAAATTAAGGGGGGATAATTTGGCTAGTCCCAAACTGAATCTAGCACTGAATAAGGATGCAGGTGTGATCATTTCTTTAGCTGCTAATAAGATGGGAACAAGTAAACGAAATATAATCTCCTTGGCATTAGTTGAGATATTAAAAAATGTGTATGATAAAAGATTCATCGATTCGCTGGCAAGTGACATCACTACGACTGTTTCTACAGCGACCACGATCAGTGAGCAGGTACAAATAAAAATAGAAGATATTGATAGACACGGATATTCAAGGCGTGTGTTCTTTGGGCTACTTATTTCAGACTACTTCCTGAATAACCGCGATAAATTTAGTCTGGAACAAAATGAGCTAGATGAAGGGATGAAGTCCAAAGGTCATATTGAGATTACAATTGATAAAGCAACAAAAGATAAGATTATATCTTACTGTGAGAAAAACGCGATGACAGTGAGCTCTCTTTTTTCCCATTATATATTGAATGAGGAAATAAAAACTTGCGCTTATGTAATAAGCGAAAAGGCTCATTTGAATTTACTTCTGAGTGAAAATGTGAAAAGTGAACTTAAAAACAAGGCAAAAAGCACTAATAGAACCTACCGATTTTATTTGAATTTAGTAGCAGAGCAGATAATCAGTAATATATCGACATAAGGGATCACCTTTTATAAAAGGTGGTCCCTTATTTTTATCCCTAAATTAATCGAAAAAAGTCTAATCAGATTCAAAATAAGGAAGTATTTGGTAATATTGAGCTAGTTTCTCATGGGAGGTTTGACTAATATCGCTGTTAGAAGAAGTCTAGTAAAATTCCTATTAGAAGGGAAATTGCAAATGATAAGGGAGGAATGGTGGATGTTTGAGTCTTTGCAAGGGTTATTCAATACACTGTTTGGTGATATCACTAAGACGTTCATTACGCTTTTTTCTATTGGTATTCTCGTGTGCGGTTTACTTGCAGCGTTCGGTGGAGAAGAGAATCAGCCAAGATTTAAAAAAGGACTGATTACTTGTGTAACTGGGCTGGTTGTCTTCTTATTAGCAAAACAGGTTGTTGCCTATTTCCAAACCAATCTTGGAGGCTAAGGGGCTGATTTTATGATGTTTGATCATCAGTCAGCGGTAGAGCGCAGGGACCGCCTGAGGGAGGAAGGAAAAATTGAACTTCCTCTTAATGTTGATACGAAGAAGTATATTCTCTCCTCAATCAAGTACCGGGATTTACTTATCTCACTGCCGCTTATGGCTATCGGATTTTTGGCCCTCTGGTATCTCACTCAGTTAGGTTACTCGTTTAGTGCACAGCTACTTCTCATTTGTTTGTCACCTTGGGGTACATTTTTACTGATCCTGACGATCCACCATCCAGACCGTAAAAACATAAACTTCTTTACTCACCGGGTGATATGGAGAATTCAGTTCAATAAAAGACAAAAAATATTTGTCTATACGAAAGGTGATCTCATGAGCAGTAAACAAAAAAAGAATGCGGTCAAAGATATACGTGAACAGCTTGGCATAAAAAATATCTACTCCGAGTGCTATGAAACAACTGATAACCGGTTCGTAAAGGTGATTCGTGTTTCAAGTGTGAACTTATCGCTGCTTAATAAAAAGGAAAAAACGAAGATCTTTCAAGCCTATGAGACCTTTTTGAATGATTTACCAAGGAGCATGTTACCTCTTCAGGTCAGCCAAATTGCCCAGCCAATTAACCTTACGAATTACGGCAGTTTTATCGAGGAGAAAACAGCGAAAGAAGAATCTCATGCGAAGACGATCCTTACTAAGAGTTACCTGAATTATATCGATGATATACAGAAGAGTAAAAACATGGTCTCACGAAATAGGTACGTTATATTAGCACGTCCATTTACGAATGCAAACCGAAAGAGAGTGCTTAGTGAACTTGAAAGAGACGTTAAAATTGTAAGCTCTCAAATTGAGAATATGCTTGGTGGACGCTATGAACTGAAAACAAAAATTTTAGACAATGAGGAACTGTTTCATCTCATGTTTGCATGCATCGACTATGAAAATGCTCAGGTCAATTTCAGCTTTAAAACAGCGCTCTTCTCGCCACTTACGGTGGGTGAGCGGACATATGAAGAAATGAGCGGAAGCTGGAAGCAAATGAAAGCGAATCATATCATGTAAAGAAAGGAGAGCAACTCATGGGTATCTTCTCCAAAAAGAAAAAAGAAACGCTCGAGTCTTCTTACATTGGCTTTAGTGAAAATATACTGAATTTGTTGTCACCTGATTCTATCGAAGAGGAAGAGTCTTTTGTGCGCTCTGGAGCTAACTTTACCCGTACTCTGGTAGCGGCCGAGTATAGCGCTATTTTGAACCAGGAGCACATTATGAACCTGAACGACCTAAGCGAGAATATCAGCGTTGTCCAGTTTTTAACGGAATATGATTCAGGGGAAGTAAGAAAGCAGCTATCTGAAAGTATTAGGCAGAACAGACAAAAGGCAGATTCTAAGTATGTAAATGATGCAGGAAAGGCGGAAGCAGAAGCGCAGATTGATAGCGCCCGGATGACACTGAACCAGCTGAGCTATAAGAACGAGCGGATGTATATGTTCCAAATGCTGATTCATATTGTAGCAGCCGATCTAAAGCAGCTGGAGAGATTAACTCAGCTCGTAAAGTCTGTAGTTGGTCCTTTTGCAAAGACAGTAACGCCAATGATGAAGCTAAAAGATGCATTCGATAGCTTTTTACCTATCGGTCACAATAAGGTCTACGACCTAACCTACCGGCCGATGAATGCGGAAGCCGTAAGCTTCTTTTTTCCTTTTCATGAGAACGAAATTTTTGATCAACACGGGATCATTAAGGGGCGTAATATCACTACCGGAAATGTTGTAATCGTAGATGATACGAAGCTCCACAATAAACATGAGTTTTTAATCGGAATGAGCGGAACCGGTAAAACAAGTACGCTCTTTGCTAATATGATGCGCAAATGGATGCTTGGGAGCATCATACGGACGATTGACCCAAAAGGTGAATTTGGAGCTATTTACAAAAGTCTTGGCGGCGAATGGGTGAAGTTCAGTTTTAATGGTGGCAGTATAATTAACCCGTTTGATATACCAGTGATTAGCGCAGAAGCTCAGCAAGAGATGGAAAGGCAAGGATTGTCGGAAGGAAACCCGCTGCTTGCTAAGATCAGCACCTTATTAACGATGTTTAAGCTCATGTATCCAGATATGAATGACTTGCAAGAAGACATCTTATCTAAATACCTGATCGAGCTGTACAAGAAATTTAATATCAACGAGAAAACGGACATCGGTAAGCTCAAGAACACTGATTTTCCCATCATGCGAGATCTATATGATTTCCTTGCAGAGAAAAAAGAAAGCGGCGAAGAAGAGTTCAGCAAAATCACTGATTTCCATACCATTTTGTATGCGTACGCTGAAGGACTTTTCGCAAAAATTCTTAACGGACACACAAACGTGGATATCACGAACCCGCTTTGTGATTTTGATATTTTAGAGCTACAACACAAACCTAAACTGCAGCGTGTCGTTTACTTTTTGCTTTTGTCACATATTCAGTATGAGGTCGTTAACGGCGATAAGTCAGAGTCACAGCTATATATCGATGAAGCCCACATTATTGCCGATCCGAAGGTACCGCTTGCTATGGAATATCTGTACACAGCGATGAAAATGCTGCGCTCTTTTAACTGCGGTATTACCCCTGCTAGTCAGTCTATTAAAGACTTTTTATCGGCTAAAGATGAGCAGCGTAACTACGGGGAAGCCGTTATCAACCAAGCAACGCAGCGGTTTTATCTGCCTATGGCTGATACGGAAGTGGATTTCTTGGAGCGGGAAATGAATATGCAGTTTAGCGAAGAAGAAAAGACCGCTATTACAGTCGTTGAAGGACGAAAAGAAGAAGAAGCAGGAAAGGGTCTATACTTTGTAGGTTCTAAAAAAATCAGACTGCAAGTTGTGCTCACTGATGTTGAGAAGCAGTTATGGTTTGAGCGAAAGCCGCTGAGCGAAGTGATCGGGTAATGAAGGAGCTGCTGAAAGAAGCGCTGATTTATAAGGCTAGGTACTATATCGCAGTATTTTTTCTTTTAGCCGGGATAGTAGCCATAATAGCTGCGATTATGAATGCTATTGTAGATGACAATAGCGGTGGATCAGGCCCTGGAGGATCTGGACCGCTGCTCTGTACCCCTGGGGAACTTAACATGGAATATATCAATAATAAATTTGCCGATCTTGGGGTATTTACGGGGAAACAAAATGTATTTATTGAATCTGCTACAACTAGCGGCATTGATCCGGTACTGCTCATGTCCATCGCTATGCATGAAACCACGTACGGAAAATCTCCTGCCGTAGTAAATAAGAACAACCCTGGCGGCCTCATGAGAGCGGACGGAAGAGGTCTTATGACCTTTGCAAGCTTGGATGAAGGTATACAGTTTATGGCGGCAAATTTACAGCGTCTATATATATCACAAGGACTCGTAACAATAGAGCAAATCGGAAACAAATATGCCCCAGTCGGTGCAAAGAACGACCCTAATAACCTCAATACACACTGGATACCTACTGTGACCCGTATCGTAAACTCATTTGGGGGGTTATCGGCAAACTGCGATCAGATAGCATCCGGAGACTACGCCTACCCTACTGCTCCTCCTTTAATCGTGACCTCATCCTATGGCATGCGGACACATCCCGTAACGGGGAAGCCCTCTACTATGCATCAAGGGACAGACCTTGCGTGTAGTATCGGGGATCCGATCTATGCTGTAGATAGCGGCACGATTGCAGTAGCCGTGAAATCAGGCGGCGGCAACTATGGGCATCACATCATCATAAACCACGGGAACCGCTTTACCTTATACGGGCATTTAACCGCTGTATCTGTCCGGCTTAATCAAAATGTAATTAAGGGTGAGCAGATAGGAACATGTGGGAAAACGGGACGAGTGACCGGCCCCCATCTGCACTTTGAAATTCAAACAGGCGATATATACGGTACAAGAGAAGATCCATGGCCTTTCCTCCAAAACATCGGAAGCCGTAAGGAAGAGTCTGATCTGCACAGTGAAGCTGATGAATCTACGGGCAGAGAGGATGAATACAAATGAAAAACGGTTTTATTAAGCTCCTCTTAGGTATAAGCCTTGCAGTATCACTTGGTTGGGGATTGAAACTATTTACAGAGCTGAATAGAGCACGGCAAACGATCGCAGCATTTCAAGATATGGAAACGCTAAATCAGCGCTCTGAAGACTTTGTACGTGCATATGCAAAGGGTAAACACCAGGAATTTTTAACAGCAGCTGCAGCCGAGCTTTTTGCAAGGCAAGATAACCGGGAAAAGGATTATGAAGATACACACATGTCTGAAGATGCGGGACTCTCAGATGTTGAAGTAAAACAGCTATTTACAAAAAAGGTAAAGGATCGTGATGATCAGGCAGAGTCTTATGCTACTGTACGCATGCAGTATGAAATGGGCGGCTCCACTAGCCCGGCAGATGATTATATTCAGACATTCTTTATTCACTCCGTATGGATGAAAGAGGATGGAATATGGAAAGCAGATGATGTAGTTATTTCACTTCAAGGCGATACCCGCGATGATGAACTGAGAAGACAAGCAAAAGAAGCTTTGGAAAATGCGACGAAGGCGAGGGGAGCAGAATGAAGCTGTCTCCTGGCCATAAGGCAAAGTTGCTAAAATTCTCTCAGAAGACACTTATTGTCCTGGATAAGCTTTTCGTGCTTTTAGTCAAAATATATGAGAAGCCGGTCGAAAAAGCGAAGCGAGACTTTTATTTAGAATATAAGACGGACATGACAGAAGATGAACTTAGAGAACTAAGATATCAAATCACATTAAGGTGGAGTGTTGCTGTTTTTGTTGTCCTTTTCCTAATTTTCTTTATTTGGAGGTCAGGACGGTGAAAACGAAATGGTTAGTAAGTTTCGTACTACTATTAACTTTAACCTCGTTATTATTTTCATCAATTTGCTTCGCAGATGAAGGAGACTATTACGAACTGCACGAATCGTTTTTTGAAAACGCTCCTGAAAGTTATAAAGATTTTATAAAGAAATATGATCCGGTTGAACGTACAGTAAGCTGCGGACGGTTTGATGTTTCTTGTCACGTATATAAGATAGCTTTAGATTCGGGGATTTCCGCTATGGACTTTATCAAGGATCTGATGAAAAAGACAATTATCTCTCCAACAGATGTAATTGGTAACCCATCCTATGAAGCATATAAAGACGGAATCTTTGCTCTATCCAAGATCGTACTTGCGATATTCATTGCCTTTAATGCCGCAAAAATTGTGAGTTTACGGATGGCTGACGCGGAGGACAGCGCAGCGGTATGGAACGAAAAGATAGTATCTCTTGTTGTCAGTGCGTTCTTTTTGTTTGTGTATGATTCAATTATTGAATGGATCTTACATGCACAGGAGCTATTGATGAAAGAAATAATTAATACGATAAGTAGTGACAACATGATTATCAATATGATCAGCAATATTTTAATGGGCCCAGGTTTATTTTCAATAGTCGTCATTTTAATTATTGGCGTTCTGCTAATCGTTTTAATGTTACAGCTATTTTATCGCACGGCCTTTGTGGCTGTTTTATACATCGCCGGCCCCATCGCAATTGCAACTAAAATAAATGATACTTACAACTTTTTTGACTTCTGGCTTAAAAACTTCATCATTGCGTTTATCACATTAGCTTTGCAGCTGATATCAATAGCAGTCGGCCTAAATCAATTCCTTATACCACCTGAATATTTTGGGGATACGTATCATTTGTTCCTAGGCTCAGCATTCTTTATTCTTTCAATGACACTTCCAGGACTGTTAGGACAATGGGGATTCAGCACTGGATCAGCTCGATCTGTGTCTTCAGGTGCAAAGACTGCAGTTAAAATGATGGTTATGAAACGCAGATAAAAGGAGGGTTTAATGGATGAAAAAACTTATCTTATTGGCAGCTGCATTGATGATTGTTTTGTCTGGATGCGGTAAAGAAGAAAACACACCATCTACAGTTCCACCAGGTGCCGAAAAACAGGTTCAGAAACCGGTTAAACAGATAGAAGAACCTGAAAGAGAAGCGGTATTTAAGAATGAGGACATTGATCAAGCGAAGAAAATGGCACAACAATACGTTGCTGCGCTTACTGAATTCCATGGAAGAACAGCTCGTACAACCGCAGATTTTGATAAATTACAAACGGAAATGTCTGAAAAAATCAAGGCTACTATTTCTGTCCATCGTCAATCTCGTATTGCTCAAGTAAGCGGATCACAGAGAAATGATAAAGATGTTTTAGAACTTAGCGCTTCAAGGTTTAAGTTATTTATTGAAGAAGCAGAGGAAATTTACTATGAAAATATAAACGTTAGTGAATTAATAATTCCCATGTCTTATGTATTTCCAGGTAAAGATACGAACGATCCTAAGTTGTATAAGATACATTTTGTGAAAACTAATGAGGGCCAAGTACAAATTTTAAAAGATGGTTTTTTTATAGGAGGACCAGACCTTGAAAAGAAGGATCAGGAGGAAGTTGACCCTTACAACGCAGAGAAACTTAAAAATGATCTTAAAATACAGTGAAAGGAGTGAGAGTTAAATGCAGTCAACCATTAATAAATATGGTGAAATTGAAGTCATTGGTAACGAAGTTCACTACAGTATACCGCTGACGTACACGGACTTTGATAGCCTTGATGAACTGGAAATGGTATATAAACAAAAAGGGACGTCCCTGGCTGTTTACAGCCACTACCTGTTTGCACATGATATAACGCTTGTAACTAACAGGCTTGTGTTTACTTATTATCTAGAGAATATGAAATCATTTTATTATTTGCGTCAATTATATTTTGAAGACCAAGTTTATTATTTCCGTTCTTTCATTGAGCTGGCTAAAAACAATCATAATACAGCAATTCTGTGGGATAAAAATAACCTTTTTGTAGATCTAACAGATAGTAAAGTAAAGGCTTTAGTCTTTGAATTTAGTGGTCATAGTCTTTACAATATTCCTCCAACGCTTGATGGACTCAAAGAGGTAATCTTGTTATCTTTAACCACGCTTTTCCGGGTTTTAGGTAAGCCGCGGCTGACCGACTTTATTGACCAAAGGGATATGGTCATTCGGTTTGCTGAACAGGTTCTTAGAGCCGATTCAGTTCAGGAAATCGAGCGTGTTTTGGAAGAGACCATTGTAAATATAGAACGCCAGGAAGAGATCCGCCTTGAATATGAAGAGAGCTTAAAGCAAATGAAGTTCTTTGAAAGACGTAGAGAGATTAGAAAAGCTAAAGCTGCCGGCAAATTAACAGCTGCAACTATATCTGATTTTGTTGAGAAGCCAAACCGTGGTCTACGAACTAAAGAAAATTCAAATCCAAAGAAGCAGGCCAATCATGAAGAAAAACAAGGTTTCTTCAATTCAAAATATTTTTTCTTAGGATCCGCCGGAGTAGCTGCTGTTCTACTTACAGTGAACATACTCTCCCCTACCGATCCAAATGTAAATGCTTCAGCGTTGTACAATTCTCAAGTTGAGAAAGAAGAAAAATCGATTCTAAGCTCAGATGAGGTTGCTGATGTTTACCGTAAAGTAATAAACGGTGAAAATGCAGCTGCTATAACCATACTTGAGACAGCGGGTTTTGAACACTTAGCTGATACAGAAAGGAAGCAATTAGTTCAGTTATACGAAAAAGAAGGACAGTATTATAAGATTTTGCAGTTGGACCCAAGTCAGGCCGATATTGATATGGTTGTAAAGAAAATGATAGAGAAAAAAGAGATAAAGCAACTAAAGGAGCTACAGTCACGATTCCCAGCATATGCCCCGATTAACTATGAGGTTGCCTATATGACAGCTAAATACGATACGGTAATTAGTCTAGCAAGTGATATCGATTTAACAGATAGTGAACTTGCAGAAAGAAGAAAATATCAGCTGTTAGTTTCCTATCTTTGGTCAGGACTCCTTGAAGAAGCTCGAGAATTAGCCGGGGATGACTCAAAAATGATAAAAAAAGTGAGTCAATTTGAATCAAGCAGCCAAAAAATTAAAGATTTGAATAACTCTTTAGATACTGCTCAAGACAAGGGTGATGAAAAAGAGGTGAAGGAGCTGAAGCAGAAAATCAACCAGATTAAAACTAACATAAATAGAATCTGACTAAGGGCAGGGGTTGATCATTTGCAAAAAAAGTATATTCGGAGTCTTGATGATATAGGGAGAATAGTACTTCCTAAGCAGATTCGTAATGAATTCCACTTGGGAGAAAAACAAATGCTTGAAGTGTACAGTGATGGTGAGAGAATTATACTAGAGAAGTATGATAACCTTGAACCTTGTATAGTAACGGGGGAATCCACTAAATCAAATCATACGTTTGCTTTTGGTCACGGTACAGTAACACTTAGTCCATCGGGTTTCAAGCAATTACTTGAAGAACTTAGTCATTATAAATATGAAGAAGACTAAAGTGGAGCCGGTCCTACGGGGCGGGTTCTTTTATTTTACAATAAATCACACGTACGTACACGTATACGTATACGTGTACTAGATTGATAGATCGAACATGACCACACAAGCGATTTCACAGCTGTTCAGACAAAATACAAAGTATTGATCAATATTTAGGGGATAAAATAGTATCCTAAAAGGAGACTCCTTTAATCACCAGACTATCGGATGGTTGGCAGATTAGAGAAAGCTTGCTGTAGTTAGAGGTCTTGTTTAAGTGAATATATAGGAGAGAAGGGCGGGTGATTTCAACCAGAACCCTTTTTTTAAAAATATTTGCTATATTTTAAATTTATGGTTGTTGGATTAGTGTAGAATTAATGTATAGATCATTAGTGTTCTATACATTGATGAGAAGTAGCTCTGAGGAGGAGAATTCCAGTGAAAGTAATGACTATTTTTGGCACTAGACCTGAAGGAATTAAGATGGCACCAGTAGTAAAGGAACTAATGAGCAGAGAAGATGTTGAGTGTATCTTTTTAAACACCGCTCAACACCGGGAAATGTTGGACCAAGTATTAGAATTGTTTGAAATTAAACCTGACTTTGATTTGAATCTGATGAAGGACCGTCAGACGCTGATTGAACTCACTTCAAAAATGCTGGTTGAAATTACAAAAGTTTTAGAAGAAACGAATCCTGATTTGGTTCTTGTACATGGTGATACAGCTACTACCTTCGCGGGAGCATTTGCAGCGTTCCAAAGACAAATCCCTGTAGGGCATGTAGAGGCTGGACTACGTACCGAGGATATTTATTCCCCCTTCCCTGAAGAAGCCAATAGACAGCTGGTGGGTCGGATTACGACACACCACTTCGCTGCAACAGAAACCAATCGTGAAGCTTTGCTTAGGGAAAATATCAGGCCTGAAAATATCTATGTTGTAGGAAATTCAGTTATCGATGCTCTTCTACAAGTTACAAGTAAAGAATTCGCTTTTGAGGAGCCGCTAAAATCTATTATGGAATCAGGGAAACGTACTATTCTGATGACTACACATCGTAGAGAGAATCTCGCTCAGCTTAAAGGAGTATATAGCGCAATTAATCGCATTCTCGTAGAACATGAGGATGTGCAAATTGTTTTCCCAGTACATAAGAACCCTGTCGTTCGTGATGAGATTGCTAAACATTTGAATTTAAATGGACGCACTCACTTAGTTGAACCACTGGATTATGAGGTGTTTGCTCACCTTATGAAGGAAGCCTATTTAATTCTCACGGATTCCGGTGGTATTCAGGAGGAGGCTCCCGCGCTTGGTAAGCCTGTTTTGGTGGCTCGGAATAATACAGAACGTCCAGAAGGTGTAGAAGCCGGTACGCTTAAACTGTGTGGCACAGATGAGTCGGTAGTATACAAAGAGCTCAAAGAACTTCTCACTAATCCTGCCGCTTATGAAAAAATGAGTGGTGCAAAAAATCCGTATGGTGATGGGACGACGAGTGAAAAGATAGCAGATATTATCATGAAAAAAATAAAGGAAGAGAAAATCGCTAGAGAAACTGTTTATTCTTAAGATGTTCATCGTAGAACAAAGCTATATTATAAATGCCCAAGTGCTTCATATGTTTCATTTTTTTGATTTGAGAAATGTAGGTAGGAGAGTTTGTGGTAACAGCTACCGCCATTTTCTCTGCTCGGTACTTCAGTGCGAATAACATTTTTTCGAAAAAGCAAACACGCTCATTCGGCGGTTTGCTTTTTGGTTTTAACTGATGTCAAACATTTAAAAGGTATATCGTCAAATCATTACTAGTCAATTCGTATGGTTAAAATAGTATCTGAGGACGCTATAGGGGAAGGATATAAGCTCCCAATAGTTAACTGTCCTCTAGGTAGTTTAGGGGAAGTGATAGCAGCTCTAAGCAAAATTGTTGAAAACAGAATCAACGAGGAGGATTCTACTGATGTCCTTGAAATAAATTACACGTACGTACACGTATACGTATACGTGTACGTACGTGTAATTAGAGATGAACTAAATTAGATCATTATCATACGGATAGTCCCATGAGCTGAGTTTGTTCATGGACGATACGATTATGAATGTTTGCAGAGTAAACGATCGAGCAGTTCAAAGGGTCATATCGCGACGTCATTGCTTAGTAAATTCATAACAATATAGCAAGGTTCATATAGCAACTGTGGTCGCTATAGAAGTTATAAGGATTACCACTAGTTAACTGATCTCTAGGTAATCAAGAGAAGTGATAGCTGCACTAAAATATTGATGAGAGCGGAACCAACAAGAGAATTCTACTCATCTCCTTAAAATGAGTTACACGTACGTACACGTATACGTACGTGTAACAGAAGATGAACTGAATTAGATC
>NZ_WTWX01000085.1 GCF_009870785.1 Paenibacillus sp. An7 | reverse complement strand
TAGCCGTATCGGAAGGTGCGGCTGGATCACCTCCTTTCTATGGAGAATCGTTTCCTGAAACGGAAACATTCAAATATAACGCACGACGAAAGTCGGCGGAACACTTTGCAAAAGCAAAGTAAACACTCACTCGTTGTTCAGTTTTGAGAGTTTAATCTCTCAAAATCACATGTATTCTTTATTCGCACATCTGTGCTGAACCAAAGAACACACGGTTGTTGTTCCTTGAAAACTAGATAACGAAACAATTTTGCGATTTTAGAAAGATCCTTTAAGCTGAACTTGTGTTAAACAAGTGAAGATTAATAGATTGCTGAGTGAGGTTTTTGGATCGTGAGCGACTTTTGGCTTTGCGTAAGCAAAACAAGGGGAGCGAAGGAGACAAAATACCGAACAATATGGTTAAGCTATTAAGAGCACACGGAGGATGCCTAGGCGCTAGGAGCCGATGAAGG
>NZ_WTWX01000026.1 GCF_009870785.1 Paenibacillus sp. An7 | reverse complement strand
GAAAAGGTCTTCCTTTTTGCTATTTATCTATTTACACAAAATATTTTACGCTCTCCAATAAAATGGAATGAAGAGAGGATCGGTATATAAAATGAATAAGAAAAAGACAACGATATCTGCCGCAATTTTATCTATGAGCATACTTTTAAGTTCGCTCGGCGGTAGTTACGTCAGCGCCAGCGCTAATGCTACTAAAGCTGTTAAAAATGTAAATCCCCCTCCAGTTCCTGCTTGGGGCCATTTTGTAGATCAATATAAAAATAATGTGGCGGATAACCAAACTGTGAGAAATAATCCAACGATCGGTCTTCTCTCTGAATTTAATAAACTGTGGACTCCCGGTGATTCTTGGAACACGGGAACGATACTAGACAATAAAGTGCTGGATCTCAACATTCAAAAGGTGCTCCATATGTCACTTCGGCGCACAGCAAATGAGGAAAAAGAGGCCTACTTAGATGATCGCAGAAATCAGAGCTACAGCGTAATTGACGGTCTTGGTACACTAGCCGATGTCTACCGTTCAAAAGCGAAAGCGACGACAACCATACAAGATGTAGCCGCAGATGCCACCTCTAAGAAGTACAGTGATGAAGGAAATAATGCAGGAGATCCCGAATCTGAACTCGGTAATATGGTGAACTTGGTGAATACGCTTCGGGGAAAATATTCATCGACCAATCCGGCGAAAAGCTATTATAGTTATCCACGCCCTTTCCGCTGGGTTGATAATTCTATAGTCGTTCCGACTCTAATCCCTGTGCAGAATGCGGACCCTACGAAAGACGGCGGTTTTCCTAGCGGTCATACCAACGCAGCCTATCTTAGTGCCTTTGCGCTAGCCTATGCAGTACCAGAACGCTATCAGGAGCTGCTTATCCGTGCATCAGAGCTTGGGAATAACCGTATTGTTGCAGGAATGCATTCGCCACTCGATGTAATGGGAGGACGTGTTATGGCTACAGCAACCGCGGCGGCTATCTTAACAGATCCAGCCAATAAAGAGCTCAAAAAAGCGGCTTATAAGGAAGCGCATGAACTACTGTTAACACAAGAAGGAACGGGAACAGATGATTTCAGTAACCATGTTGCAAATAAAAAAGCATATACCGAACGGCTAACGTATGGGTTTAAACGGGACAAAAAAGCCACTTCTCCGGTCGTAGTCCCTAAAGGTGCTGAAGTCCTACTCGAGACAAGGCTTCCCTATCTAAATGATACGCAGCGTCGCTGGGTACTAGCAACCACTGGACTTGCTTTCGGTTACCCCGTACTGGACGATCCTGAAGGCTGGGGTCGACTGAATCTCTTCGCAGCAGCGGACGGATATGGTGCATTTGATACAGATGTAACGGTAACAATGGACGCGAATAAAGGAGGTTTTCATGCAGAAGACAGCTGGCGCAATGATATTTCCGGCAAAGGTAAACTGACTAAAAAAGGAACCGGGACTTTAACACTTGAAGGAAATAATACATACTCCGGCGGAACTCTCATTGAACAGGGTACGCTTGAAGGTACGTCCAAGACTGCATTTGGGGCAGCAAGTGTAACCAATAACGGCGGGATTCTGAGTGAAAACGTAGATGGTCAATGGAAGATTGGAGGTAGTTACAGACAATCTGATAAAGGTATAACGGAACTAACGATTGGCAGTAAGAAAGATTTGCTTCAAATAAAGAAAGAAGCTGTGCTTGGCGGGAAATTGAGCCTTATTTTCACAAAAAATTATGTCCCTAAAAACGGGGATGCAATTATCACTTTTGACAAACGAAAGGGTTCATTCTCTTCCGTAGAAATCAAAGGCTTGCCAAGTAAGAATAAAGTGCAAGTAGTCTATACCGCTAAAAGCATTCAATTGAAATTGAAGTAAACCTCATAAGGAGTTGCAAAAAAAAGAAGCCCCATGATCTCGGGCTTCTTTTCAATGATTCCTATTTTGCTTGAATGTATCCTTCTGCTTTCAACAGTTCTGCGATCAGAACAGCACCACCTGCAGCTCCGCGCAGTGTATTATGTGACAGTCCGACAAATTTGTAGTCATAGATCGAGTCTTCGCGTAATCTTCCTACGGAGACACCCATACCGCGTTCAATGTCCCGATCGAGCTTCGTCTGTGGTCTGTTTTCTTCTTCAAAGTATGTGATGAACTGTTTTGGCGCACTTGGAAGGCCCAGCTCTTGCGGACGACCTTTGAAGTTTTTCCAGCGGTTCAGAATTTCCTCTTTCGATGGTTTATTCTCGAACGAAGCAAATACAGTGGCTAAATGACCGTCTGTTACAGGAACGCGGATACACTGAGTCGTGATCAGTGGTGAGCTTGCTTTTACAATTTCTCCGTTTTGAACACTGCCCCATATGCGAAGCGGTTCTTGCTCACTTTTTTCTTCTTCTCCGCCGATATACGGAATTACGTTATCCAGCATATCCGGCCAATCCGTGAAGTTTTTGCCTGCTCCCGAAATCGCTTGATAAGTAGAAGCAACCACATTCGTTGGTTTGAAATCAAGCAAAGCATGAAGTGCAGGAACATAACTTTGAATAGAACAGTTTGGTTTCACTGCAATAAATCCTGTGGAAGTTCCCAGGCGTTTTCTTTGTGCTGCGATGACTTCAATATGTTCTGGATTGAGTTCAGGAACAACCATAGGAATGTCCGGTGTCCAGCGATGAGCTGAATTGTTTGAAATAACAGGCGTACCTGTTTTCGCATATGCTTCTTCTAACGCTTGAATCTCATCTTTCTTCATATCTACTGCGCAGAAAATGAAGTCCACGTCTTGAGCAACTTGCTCCACTTTGGATGCATCTTGAACGACGATCTGTTTTACGTTCTCCGGCATTGGTGTTGCAAGCTTCCATCTTCCTTTTACGGATTCCTCATAAGTTTTCCCTGCAGAGCTGCTGCTTGCTGCAATCGAAGTTACTTCAAACCAAGGGTGGCCATCCAACAATTGGACAAAACGCTGACCCACCATACCTGTTCCACCAACAATACCTACTTTAAGTTTCTCTGACATACGTGATTCAATCCTTTCAAATGGTCTTCTAGTTAACTATTCAAACCATACGATTTGGTGTGTGTTTCTAACATTTTATCTCTATATAACAGCGTATAACAATAAAAAAATCCCACCCCCAAGACGCAAAGTCTTAGGGACGAGATTATTATACTCGCGGTACCACCCCAAATTTGCTCATATGTCGCCATATCAGCCTCATCGAGTACGGTATTATAAATACTTATAAATACGTATACTCTAGCTCTATAACAGGAGCTCCTGGCACACCATCCACTACGAAGTAAAGTTTCCGGCGAGCTGCTCTGAGTCTTTGTTCGATAAGGAATCCTTTCCTCCTTTTCAGCTGCCGGAGTTCTCTGTACAAGAATTCATTTATCTACTCTTCTCTTCATCGCATTTATTATGATTATGATCATTATATATAAAACCTTTTCATGGGTAAACATTTTTATCAAAATTCTGAGAGGATTGTTTATTACTTTAACAATGTCTGTATGGTCGATAGGTCAAAACCACCTACAACTTCATAGGTCCAGCCGTATTTCTTATGTGTGCATTTTGCACTATATTGATTGAAAAGATTTCTTGTGAACCATGTGAGTCACCGATCTGATCTATAACTAGTTCTTTAAATGATGTTCTGGAATTGATCTCTGAGATAATAAGACCACTAAGGATGAGCAGTGCGACAAAGGATAAAATAATCATCTGTGAACGTTTACTCACTCAGCAACCCCCTTTCCTTTTCCCAGGCTTAGGGGTTCATTGACGCGCGTGCTAATATGTTGTTATCTGAATCACTTTACTTCATTAATACGCTGTATATGTAACGTCCCTAGGTCAACACATGTCTCTATATAACCAATCATTTGAGTAAAGGTAAACACATTCAGATTCTCTTTTATCCTTTCTGTATCATAATTCATATCATCTACTACACAAGGAAGGAATTCATGTACTTCTTTGGATGTAACTTCTTCTAGGTCCAAGAGTTCTGGTACAACCCTCAGCGCTTTACTCAGTTCATTTGTAAAATTATAGTACTCTAGTAATTTCCCATTCAACAACCAAAAATCATGATAATACAGATTAAAAAGTTCCTTATCTGCTTCCATTCTGTTCCTCAGCCAAGGTAGATTAAAACCTCTCAGCCATACATCATCGGCGATTAAATGAGTGTAATATCCTCTAATATAAGGAGAATCTGCTTGCGATCTGTATTTCTCTAAAAAGCTTTGATAATCAACACTTCTAGAAAAATCTTGCACATCACCAATAAAGAAATGTGATAAATCTTTATGTGAAACTGCATCCGGAGCAATGCTCCCCAGTAAAAATGATGTTTTGTCGTTCATGGACAGGTTCTCTGCTATCCGATTCGCAATAACCAAATGCATTATTCTCGAACCCATAATTCGCCCCCCTAATTCTGATAATTCTTTACGTTCTTTATTACAACAGGTATGGCGTTATTGAAATATTGGATTAATTCCCTCATCTTCTCTTCAAAACCTTCATCATCAGGAGCCCCTATGTTTACAGGAGTATTTTGACTTTTATAAACCTCATTAAATAGATAGATTTCCCGATTGTACTCTTTTCTTATAAAGTCCCTATGTAATTCACTCATTCCAATAATAAAATCATAATCCTCAAATGATCTTTCTTCGAATTGTGTTCTTTTAAACTGTGAAACATCAATGTCCATGTCCCTCATCACCTGAAAATGAAGATCTGAATAGCTGCTGATATCACTACTGGCCCTAATCCCAGCCGAAGCAACCGTGATATCAGTGATGTTATTCGTATTCAGGTAATTCTTTGCGCAGAACTCTGCAATTACGCTGCGAGTATAGTTGTCAGTACATAAAAATAAAATATTCATATTATCTCACTTCTTTCTTTATTTATTGCCATCGTCCTTTCCCACAACAATCTCTCTTAGTTTTCAACTGATAAACCCAGCGATCGAATGATAATGGCTTGCTGAACATATAGTAAATTCTTCTTAAAAGAATGCCCGACAAAATAATCAGACCGCATTACATTTTCACTTACTTCTTGATTTCGATCGAAGGGGGGACAAGGATTAAGAATGGCACCTGGATTCGTTAGCAACATTCTCTCTAGATTTATTTGATATTTTTTAATATAATCATTGGTTTGATATTCAGGCGGAAGCGAATCTGTGAGCACAACATCACTACCCACGAGGTTATCTTCAAGCTCCGTCCAAAACTGATAATTCTGTCCGTCCATAGAGACCCTATTTCCTGGGCTGCAAATGTGTTGAAACGTAAGATCAAATATGCTAGCTATTTCTATCCATGAATTTAGAATATTCCCCGGCGGACCGACAAAGGTGTAGGTGAGTTTTTGAAAATGAGGCTTCATAGTTCGGATTGTGTATAGGTCAGCAACGATTTCACACGGATGATTCTGTGATGACATTGCATTAACAATAGGGATTTCTGCATGTTCCGCTAATTCATTCATTACCTCAAAACTAGGATGACGGATAATCACTCCATCAATCCACTGATTCAGATAACCCGCTACATCCGAGAGTTTCTCCTTTTTATTAAGGGACTCCGGAGGGAAAAGAATACATTCCCCGCCAAGTTCTTTGATTCCTTTTTCAAACGTTATCCTGGTTCTTATACTGGTATTCGGAAAAAATAAAGCGAACGTCTTCCCTTCTAAAATCTTTGTGAGATCCCCGTTTTTTATTTGGTCTGTCATGGTAAATAGTTCTGAGATATCTTCTTGAGTTAAATCCTTTAACGACAAAAAATGATTCATTCGCCTACTCCCCCGTATACAGATTTTAAGTTGCACCATAAAGTTGCTCCATTAATTACAGCATCATTCATTGAATGATCTCAATTAATTCACTTACACAATCTTCTATACTTTTATTTGAGCAATCTAGAATGGTATCACTATACCTGATGTATAAAGGAACCCTTTCATCAAAAACATCCTTCAGACTTTGCCCTTCCTTTATCACAATTCCTCTAGTTGTTATATCACCTAGTCTTCTTTCGAGTTCTTCATAGGGAAGTTGCAAATAAATAATCTGCCCGTCTTGTTTAAGGGAATTCATTGCTTTTTCGGAATATATGACACTTCCACCTGTAGATATAATACTATTTTCCAGTTCTAACCCAGACACTACCCTCTCTTCGATCTCCATAAACTTAGAGACACCCTCTTCAGCAAGGATATCTTGCAATAACCTCTCTTCCTGATTTTGTATGACAATATCAGTATCTACATAATTCATTCCTAATGCTTTTGCGAGCAGCACACCTAGGGTGCTTTTACCAGCTCCTGACATACCTATAAGGACAATATTCATAAGCCAACTCCTACTTAGGATGATTTCCTAGCGAAAATCCATTGTTATAAGCTGTTTATAACGTTTATTATCAGTTAATTTGATAAGTTTGTGATTGTATAAACTCAAGTTTTCTTCAAAATCTTCTCTATCCTTCTCAAACTCACTTGTCCATTTATACATCATTTTTAACATGGCTAAATCTGCTTTGTATTGACACTGTTCAATATGTAATCAGCGATATGATTCTCTATCAGTACCTTCCATTATCCAGGATCCCTTTCGGTCAATATCCATAATTACTTCAACCTGCTCGTCTGGTGTACGTTTAACTCTTTGGTCCCCTGTCTGATGATACACAATAGAATCCAATTCATACCAACATATATTTATATCCGTCCCTAATTGCTTTGCTAGAGTTGTTTTGCCACTGCTACAATACCTACGATAAAAATCTTTCTCATTCATTTCGGCTCCTAGTATTTTACTAGCGCCCCTGCCTTAGTTAACTAATATCCTTGCATAGGGCGCTTTGTATTTGCTACCTAATCATTTGCTACCTAATCAATACTTGACTAGAATTAACGATCCATTCAGTTAGATCAGGGTATACCGCACTCCATACCATAGTAGAGATAAACAAAGTCATGAAAATACGTGGAAATTTTTTCTTAAGATGCCGTGTTGATTGAATCATACTGATCAGGATGAGAGGAACTGTGAAAAATGATGTGATATGCCACCTTACTTGGTCGTCGTGATTAGTCCAGCTTCCTATCCCGATGTAGTTTAAAAAACTGTCCAACAATGAGTATCCGTAGAAGTGATTGCAGCCTAGGATCAGGACCATAAACAATGCACCTATCCACCACCAACCCATTGACACTTGATTTTCTCGTTTAAACAAATAATCTCCTCCATCGTAAGAAGATATGGATATAAATTCCATAATAACATAACTCATATTGGAATCCGTGTTATTCTTTATTTTATTAGGCTCACTTAAAAAAAACGGCTGATTCAGCTACCATGATAGTAGCCATCATTAACAATAAGAATTCCTATAACCCAGAGAATCCAATCATTAGTTTGAATTTCCTTCTATCCTTCTTAGAGAACTTCATGCCTTCCTTGGAATCAATGATCATGACATTCATACCAAGCCAAACCCGAATATATGCTGATTTCATTTTGAATGGTTTTATAAACCCTTTCATTTCACTTTCCGACCCATCGTCGTGTTCAATCTCTGTTCTAACAAACCAAGTATTCCCGATTCCGATTTTGGTATATTTCTTCAAAGATATAACTCCTTCAAGAGTTTAATATTAGACATGTGTATTAAGTATTTAATATCCAGTCCACTGCATCATTGATATGCTCTGCTATATAATCAGGTTCGGCTTCTTGCCATTTATGTCTGTAATCCGACAGAGATGATGCACCCCAACCCGTTTTCACCAGAATTTTAGTTGCACCTACTGCATGAGCTGCTAGCATATCGGTATCACCTACATCACCAATTACTACACACTTAGATAAGTCTAATTGATGCTTTAATGCCGCTTCCTGCAACATCCCAGGTTTAGGCTTTCTACAGTTACAAAGATCTTGTTCACTATGAGGACAGATAAAAGAATCATCAAAACCATATTTTTCAAATTCAAGTCTAAAATCTTCTATGGTTGCTTCACTGCGTGAGATTCTATGCTGATTCGTAAAAGCAAACACCTTGTACCCTGCTTGCTTTAAACGGTTAATCGCTTCCTGAGCACCTTCATATAGTTTAAAGTTACTTGGATGTACAAAATGTCCTGTGCCACCTATCGTCCCGTCACGGTCGATAAATACAGCTTGAAAGTCCTTCATCTCATCCCCTCCCTTATTTAACGTTGACCACTTTCTAAGCTGGTTAATATGAGCCTGGTGATAGCGATTATGGTCAGCCATATGCCATATCCCCCATCGTATTGTTGCTTTTTTGGATATCATGTCCAAAATTAACAACTTTGTCTAAATCCGCATCGGTTAATTGCATACATACTGCTTCCAACATATTTAATACTTGTTCATAGTTATACATTAGCGAGCTTAATGACATTCCTTCGACCATGGGGAGCCTATTATTCTCGTCAATCATGGGACCATATTGTTCTGATAATGACTTAGGAAGTGGTTGTTCCTTTATTCTATAAACCCAATTCAGATCCACATAGGTAATATGTCTTAATAACTGAGCAGTACTGTTAGATTTATGATCGGGTCCTTTGTAATCTACTTCTTCTTGTGACATCCCATCTGTAATACTCATAAGTCGGTTGCTGTTCTCTTTTACAGCAGAATATAACATACCCACAACAGGTGACATACCAGCTTGCCCTTGTAGATCATAGATCACCCTGCGACTCCTCCTTATTTACTAATTCATATCTGATAATTGAAAAGGGTGCGATTTCAGCACTTCTTTTTGGCCGAAAGTCATAACTTCAATTCGCATTTCCTCAGCGCCTTCAAATAATCTCTCAGGGTTTAACATCGAAACATAAACCTCACCATTACTATTCGGTCTGAGTTTGGTTTCCTCTTCTATGCTGCCTAGTTTGATATCCAAATTTTCTTTAGGACCAAATAATACTCCTTCGTCCCCATCGTTACGAACGAGTGCAATTTCATATTCTTTATCTGGGTAAAGATCATTCATCCATATAACAACATCAATGCCTCGCGTAGAATCATAAATTATGGTTGCTCGACCAGAATGATCGTGAAATAAAATATCAAAAGCCTGATCAGGCTCAATTTGAGTCAATTCCTCAGCCGGAGTAGTGTTTGAACATCCGATATTAATTAATAAAAGTAAAGAGGTCATCCAAAAGCGCATTATCCTCTACTCCTTTCTTTGTTGAAAGAATCAGTCTAGATTCAATTCCATTGGCTCCTTACAATGCTGATATCCATGCCTTTTATAAAAATCTACACCTTCATCACTTGGCCATACGATAATAAATTCATATCTATTTTCTTTAGCCCAATCATTGATATGCGATATTAAGTTACTACCGATGCCTTTTCCTCGATAATCAGGTTTAGTATAGACGTTGGTCATGTATGCAAAAGGATTCGTGATTCTTCCTGGTCTTGGGACTTTGTGTATAAGCTCTATGTATATATTTGATACAATAATTCCGTCTTCCTCAGCGATCCAAACATACCACTTACGACTTTGAAATATATCTAATAAAAAAGCTCTGCATTCATTGTAGAAATCATCATAATTTTCATTTTTAAGTTTGCCGTCAACGTCATATTCCATTGTAAAATCCCATCTCAACCGAATGAGTTGATCAATATCTTCCTTATTAGCAGTTCTTATCATCAATAATTCCCCCAGAATATGCAACAATCTCATAACGAATATAGGTTGTTAGAAGAGATGAACAAATTTCATTCCCGCCCATAACTTTTAAAATACTTAATATACCCTAGTGACTCCTTATCGATGAAGATCATTCCAAGTATCTTTAAGCAACCCATATTCTTTAATATCACTATACGTACCGTCTTTAAGTATCATCTCCTGTTTAAATTCCCCCTCTATAATCATTCCGAGTTTTTGCAGCACAAGACCTGAAGCGATATTATCCGAATGGTGCCATGCTTTTAACTTATGGGCGTTTATATCTTCGAAAGCATACCTTGCTATTTCTTTTGCAGCTTCACTAGTAAATCCTTTCCCCCACCACTTTGATCCGATATAATAGCCAATCTCACACTTCGAATGTTTATTAGATAACTCAGGAAAATGGATTGATCCAATCACTTCATTATCAAACACTATAGCCCATCGATAGAATTCAGGATTGGTATATCCGCACCCATTTCTGTAGCAATATTTCTGTTACGTCAGGTGAATGATGTGCATCCCACGCTAAATATTTTGTCATCTCAGGATCACTAGTCATGTTGTTATATACGGATTCCAGATCATCCTCTGCAAACCGACGTAAAAATATATGTTTTGTTTGTAGTGGTATAGTACCTTTGTGGTTCAACATGTTGTTTCCTCCTAGTCAGCAAATGGAGTAATACATATTCTGAATTGCTACTATTTTATGCGATTCTTCTTCTGTTCACCCTATCTTTCTCTTCATAAATATTGCGACTTCTCCAAATAGAACGTCATTGTTTGTATAATAAGACAAATCAACCCCCTCTATTTCAAATCCGCATTTTCTATAAAAGCATATAGCATTCATATTCGTATTCTGCGTTTCCAGATTGATTGCTCTAATTCCGTTTGACTTAGCAAGACACGTTAATTTATTCATTAGCTGCTTTCCTATAGAATTTCTTCTCCAGTCTTCTGCCACTTGGAAGTGCCAAATCAATAATGTATTATTCCATTGCATCTCTTCAGCAATCACTACCCCGACCAAATCACTTTCTGTGTACGCCCCTAATGAAAAACCTGTTGAAGCAATCTTGCTATAACGCTCATAATCCTCTTCACTATTTGTATAGGATTTATAAATCCTGCTTACAAGTTCAGCTAATTCAATTTCGATTAGAGTTCTTTCTTTCGTTTCCGTTTTGGTCACTCTATATTTAGAGTCTGTAACATATCCAAATTCCCCAAGATTCTTCTGTTCTTCATCCGTGTATTTATGTATCGGTTTTATCTGTATTGTTTCTATTGGAATCACCCTTTACTAGGATTCACTTTTAAATAAGTTCCCTGCTCATATGGATCGAGATTATTCTCTTATCGTCTATATTGGCGATCTTTAAATCATAAGGTTTGAATCCATGCTTCGAATAAAATACTAACCCTCTTGAATTTGTATTATGACAAGCTAATCGCATTGTTTTCACTCCTAAATGATGTTTAGCTTTTTCAAACATGACATTAAGTAGATATGCGGATGCACCTTGACCCCTATACTTAGGGGAGACAATCACATTACCGAGCCAACAGATACTTTTCGCTAAATCATATCCATATATATTCGCGTAAGCAATCACCTCATCCGTTGCTTGCTCTATGATCACAGTTGGTTCTAACCGATCTTTCGATAATTCTACTATTTGATTGGGTGTTAAAGGGTAAATAAATGCAGGACTTATATACTTCAACTCTTCTTTCGATTGTGGAAATGTAGAGATTGCGCTCAAGTCTTTCTCTTCTAGACTTCTGTAGATGTACATTCATGCCTTCCCCTTTATCAAATTCAAGTCACTTGTGTCTTGAGCTGCCTCCACTAATTCTTCCATCTTAAATAATGAATATAATGTAAGTCCTTCTGCTTCTAGTCTCTTTCTGCCTTCTATGTCTCTTTCTATTACAATCACAACATCGGTGACGATTGCTCCGGCTTCTCTTAAGTCTTTAGCACTTAATATCACTTGGCCACCTGTTGTTACCACATCTTCAACAATACAGATTCGCTTTCCCTTCACATCGATACCTTCAGCTAATTTACAAGTACCATATGCTTTAGTCTTTTTTCTTACAAATGCTGCGGGGATACCTGATTTTAAAGAGAGTGCTGTCGCTACCGGTACACCACCCAGAAATGACCTCCAAGTATTGGTATAATAGTTCTCGTTATTTCTATCTTTAGTTTGAATTTTTAGGACACTTAACCTATGCTCAAACTGTTGTTATCCGATGTTTATGTTCCCATGAATTCTCATCTCAATGATAGCTCACTTTAATCGGCTTTGTTATTCCAATATTATACAGTTTTCTACTAAAAGGCGATAGCCTTTCAAGCGAGCCTACATTGTAAATAGATGAGAGTTTCTTCCAATGGGGACGATATTAGGACGATAATTTTACGGGTCCATTCTACCATTCCACTTCCTTAAATTTTTGTTCAGTGGAACATTAAGAGGCAGTATAGAACTATTAAGCTCCATACTGCCTCTTTCATTTAATCTGCTTTTCCTTCTGCCTCAATTGGATATAAATTGTTTAAGTTATCCATATCCTTGCTTGGTCATAGACTTTCGTATTTGCTAAGCCATTCTTTCCCTGTACTCCAGCCTCCGATTTGGCTTTCATCCTTTAATATGTCTTGACATGCTTTTGCCATGATCCATTCCTTTAATCCATCTTCCTTACTATTCTTGAGCTCGTTAAGCAAAAATTCCAAACCCTTATCTCCAGATGCTAATATCTCGTCATATAAATTTTGATTGTCCTGAATATAGGCGGCAGGGTTACTTGATGCAAGTGCACTGTTGTTATCCATGATTGACACCAAGTTTCTCTCTATTTGGTTACCTAAATCATTTGGCTCGGTATTTTGATTTGATTGACATGCAATGAGGATGGATAAGTATAGAACGGTCGTTATACTAATGAGTATTTTTCGTTTCATAGGATAACCCTCTCTTATGAGCCGTATTATTTTTACAACATCGAATTAATGCTTTCTGCTTCTGATCCTAAACATGATGACTATAAGAACCATAAGACAAATAATTGAAACTGGTAGTAACGTCTTTCCGCTGTTACTTTGTATTGAAATTTTTTTGAGATGCGAAGTAAAACTTATTATCCAGCTTAACTGCTACCGCATCTAGAGAATTAATATCCTTAATTTCAAAAATCAGACTTCCAACGGGTATATCATTTGATTCACCGTTTTTCTTTGGCATGGGAGCTCTTTGGCGCTGAATCTTCCCCATCTCCTTGCCAATATTGTTTATATCTATCTTTACATCAGAAACTAGGTACACAGAGTTATTTAGAGCGATTGCACGAGGATAGCTTTCGGCGAATGCCTTTCCTGTGTTTAATAAAGTCACAGTGAATACCATGACAACGAGCAGTAGTCGTTTTATGTTGTTATACAGAACCCCGCCTCCTTTTCATCTGATCATTGTCCGTTTGAAATTCCTCTAGCTTTATTAATCCTTATATAGCTTTAAACGTGTTCTTACGAACAAAGTTTTACATCCTCCACTTTAAATTTTAGTATTATACGGTTCGCATGGTTATCCGTTATATTTTTAAGTAGCTTATTTAGTGTATTATCATGGTTTAGCTCTATAAGATAATATGCTGATAACTACTTCGCAAAACAAAAAAAGACTGCTTTCCGAGTCACTGTAAGGCTCAGAAAAGCAGTCTTTTGTTTCATCATTATTCAGCTTGCCAGATATCTTTTAAATTCCAATATGTCATTTCGTTTACCTTAGCTTCTCCGCCTTCAGTTACGAGTTCAATGCCTAATAGCTTCTCACTCGGATAGATGCGGCTTGTCATCGCAGCTTGTCCTTCATTTGCAAACAATTCAATCGATGAGCGATCTACATAGACATGCAATGTCAGCAGTCCCTCAGCACTTAAAGCTGTACGGCGAACGCCATCTGTCTTCTTGCCTGACTTGGAGCAATCAAGCATAAGCTTCTGTTCCGGAATGGAATAAGTGATCACTGTTTCCTCATGATCAGTACCACGAAGCTTCAATCCTACGAGATCCGCACTTGTTTTCGTAAGGTCGAACACAACCTTCACTTCTAGCAGATCAGCTTCAACTTCCGTCAAAGAGCTCCCAGAAAAAACTTGATCTTGAAGTACAATATGTTCACTTTGACGAAGCAGCTTCATTTCATCAACAGGGTTCATGAGAACCTTGTTATTCTCACCGAGTGTAAGTACACGTGGAATCGTCAGCGCACCGCACCAACCATCTGCTTTTGTCGGCATCTCGGATTCCCACATATCCATCCAGCCAATCGCAATACGGCGACCTTGATCATCTAGGAAGGTTTGAACTGCATAAAAGTCATGACCGTTATCAAGTTCTATAAACTCGCCATGTTTATATTCATTCGTGCCATAATCATATTCGCCAACATAGTACCCCGTCTGGAATAAGTTATTGTACTTATCTCCCTCAGCGTCAATACCTTGAGGAGAGAACATAAATACATGTTTGCCGCCCAGTTCAAAGAAGTCCGGGCACTCCCACATGAAGCCCATATCCTTGTCTCCTTGCAGAAGCACACCATGATACGTCCACTTTCTAAGATCAGGCGAAGTATACAAAATAACACGCGGCTCCCCTTCTTTTGTACTGTTGCCTAAGATCATGTACCATGTATCCTCATGTTTCCATACCTTTGGATCACGGAAATGTTGAGAGCTGTCAGCCGGAGGCTCAGCAATTACAGGATTCTGTTCTATTTTTGTGAAATGAATACCATCTGTGCTCACGGCCACATTTTGATTTTGAAAAAAGATGTCGTTTGGTTGATCAATATAGTGATGCCCGGTATAGATGAGCGTCAGTTCGCCGTTATTATCTACCGCACTTCCGGAGAAGCAGCCATCAAGGTCACATACATCTCCTGGCGCTAACGCAATCGGACAATGCTCCCAATGTACAAGATCTTTACTTTTAACGTGGCCCCAGTGCATGGGTCCCCAGTTCTCATCATAAGGATGATGCTGATAAAAAGCGTGATATTCACCTTTATATTGAACCAAACCATTCGGATCGTTAATCCAGTTTGCTGGCGCCATAATATGATACCCTAAGCGGTAACGCTTGTTCATTTTCGCTTTTGCCTGTTCCAATGCTTCCTCAGCTTGCTTCGTATTGTTGTGATATGTGTTCATAAGTTTTCCTCCTATGCTAATTCCATATTCGAACTTGTTTGAGTTTGAGGTTCCAGATGATTAGGCTTTTTTGGATCTTTCTTTAAGGTAAAGATTGAGATTGTCGTAAAGGCAAATACGAATATCCCCATAATCAAGTATGTATTCGCAAATCCTCTGATGTCATAAAGCGCCCCAGCAATTGGGGAGAAGATCGAAGCTCCTACCTGACTCGTAAACTGATATCCTACCAGATACAAAATCGATGACAGACGCGTATCAAAATTAGCAGCCAAATACTTGAATACAGAGATCAGCATGATTGGCAGTTCCAATGCGTGAATCAATTTCATAGCTGAGATACCGTAAGGACCAATAACTAAGCCGGAGCCCACGATACGGAATGACATTAAAAACCCTGCCAATATTAGACCTCTCTTCGCGCCAATTTTGTTGACAACAAACGGAGCTAAGAACATCATCCCTGCTTCCAAGAATACTTGGAAGGAATTTAAGTAACCGTACACCTGATTACCTAATGCAATGCTAGCGAATGCCGATGAAAAGAAAATCGGAAACTGCTGATCATACACATTGTAGATACACGTAACACCAAGGACATATACAATAAAGAACCAGAAATGCTTATCTGTAAACAAATGGCCGACTTGCCTAAAGTTTATAGACTCAGCCTGTTCCATCTCGGATTCTGTCATCTCAACTTTAATTGACATCATGATAATGAATAAAATGACAGCAGACACCGATGCAATCCAGAAGTTAATGTTTGGGTTGATATTAAAGAACTGTCCAGCAAAGAAGGTTGCTGCTGCCCAACCTAGCGAGCCCCACATACGAGATTTGCCGTATTCAAAGTCATATTTGCGACTGACTTTCTCAACATAAGATTCGATAGCTCCGATCCCTGCCAAGAAAGCAACACCTAAGTATAATCCGCCTACAATGGCGCCAAGAAATACATTGTACCGTAGCAATGGCCCATAAACAAAGATATAGAAGGGACCAACAATTAAGAGCAAACCGCTAATTAAAAATAGAATATGCTTCTTGAGTCCAATTTTGTCGGAGATAAAGCCATAAAGCGGTTGCATACATAATGCAAAGATAGCGTTTACAGTAAAGATAATACCTGTTTCAGTACCATTCAGATTGATTTCTTGCCCAAGCCAAATCGAAAACAATGAATAACTTGCTGACCATGTAAAGAAGAAAAAGAAGAAATAGGCGCTTAGTTTCCAGTACATGCTCTTTGAATGTCTCATATCGAACGCTCCTCTAAGTTGAACATTTAATGTGATGTAAACACGTTAACGCTTACAAACAGATTATATGTCAACCGCTTTCATATGTCAACCGATTGACATACTATTTAAAAAGAAAAAGGAGTCCTCTCCTTTTATCTTTATTTCACTGATGATATAAATTCTTGTAACAACTTACTACTAGGTGTCAACTTCGTTCTATACGGTACTAGCTTCAATAAGTTTCACAGGTAGATAGGTTTCTCGCGGAAGATCACTGAATTCCCCTTCAATTTCTTTGATTAGCAGCTCGACTGCAGATCTTGCGATCTCCTGAATAGGCTGCTGAATCGTCGTTAATTCTGGGAGTAAGTTACGTGTGGTTTCTGTACCGTCATATCCAATCACCCGAATATCCTCAGGAACACGTTTGCCACGTTTTCTTGCTTGAGCAATAAATGACGCTGCCACCAAGTCATTACTCGCAAACAATCCATCTACTTCAGGGTGCTCATCGAGTAACCGCTGAATCGGTTCATTATGGTTTTGTTGATGGAAAGGATCACGAACTTCATAGGTTATTGCCTCTCGGCCATGCTGCTCCATCACATCTTCATAAGCTTTTCTTCTTAAGCTTGCTGGAGTTTCCAATTCTACAGGTCCATTCATGTGCAAGATATGCTGGCATCCCTTATCAATCAGCAGCTCTGAAGCCATTTTCCCGCCCATGTAATTATCTGATCCAACAACAGGAATGGTATCCGATAAGAAGCGATCAATCGCAACGACCGCTATATTTTTCTGATCATAATTTACAATACCTCGGTTATGTGTTCCTACGATAATCCCGTCCACTTGATTGCGCATCAGCATATCTACATAAGCTTCTTCTTTATCCAGTTGGTTTAAACTGTTACAGATCAGCAGTTTATAGCCTAGTGACGCACAAATATTCTCAATATGAAAAGTTAGCTCTCCAAAGAAAGGGTTGCTTGTTGTCGGAATGATTAAACCAATCAAATTCGTTCGTTTACTAAATAGTGACCTGGCAACGTCATTAGGAAAATAATTCAGCTGCTGCATCGCTTCCTGAACTCGATCTTTCGTTTCCTGACTGATATAGCCCCGATTATTAAGCACCCGAGAAACGGTCGTTGGTGAAACTCCAGCTAATTTTGCAACATCATTAAGTTTAGGTTTCATAGATTGCTCCCTGCCTTTTCTCCATGCCTTATGTACTCAATATCTTTTCTATTTTAACATGCTTACACATGAAAGGACATGCAAACTCCGGTGCGTAGGGATTTACTAAACCTGATAAAGATTAGAATATGTATACAAATGTTATTAAGTATTTGATAAGAGCAAAATTAGCAGTTGATGATCATGATATGTAATCAGATTATTTTCTCAGCAGTGTTGGAAACCATATTTAATAACTTTGTCTTATTTCTGATCTTCTAATATGGTTTGTATTAATTCCTCTATGGTGCCGCTGCATTTACTAACTCCGTCTACATGATAAAAAGTACTCGTTGTTTCCAAGTCGTTAATTTCATCATCCTGTGAGTATAGATATGCTTTAATCCCATTTCCGATTGCAATGCCAAGTTCGACGTGACTTCCTTTACCTGCCGGAAATAAAACTACAATAAAATCAGAACACATGACTGCGTCTATTTCCTTCTTCCCTATGGTCTTTAGTTCATCAATTGAAGTAATATTTTTATTAGTAGTCCAGTCGTATGTATGATATAATCCCTCTTGTCTTAATCGTACGCTTACCTTGCGTACGGTTTCTATATTTTTAAAGCTTGATGCAATATAATAATTTTTCATGATCGCTCCTGCTTTCTAAACAATACTTTTTTAAGTAAATTAGTATCTTGCATTGTGTAAGAAACCAATTACATCTCTATTAGCACATTTAAAATGTCTTATGGGTTACTTTCCAACTAATACAAATACATTCCCATCAGGAGCTTCCATTACGGCGATATGACCAGATTCGGTTGCAAAAGGTGTCCTTATCCATTGAATTTCTATGTTTTTATTTAACTCGTTATATGTTTGTCGAACATCTTCAACATAGATTTGTGGCACCCAAGTTCAAATTCCAGTGTTATCATTTTGTTATGCTTTCTTCACTTTGTTCTATATCATTATCTTTAATACATCCATAGAGATTATGTACTCCAAAAACAACCTAAAATTTCATATCCAGCTGTATTTAAGTACATTGTGACAAAAGATCCAGTTGTATTTTCCGATTTCACCAACCATATTTTCGTATGAATCACATATTCATTAGAAGATATCCCCCCCTATTATATTAATCAATTTGAAATAGTTACGAGGATATCTTTCAATTCTAACAAGCTTTTTATTGATCTATATTCACTTGATGGTCTTTCATAAAAGTCATCTTCTTTCCATATACCTAGCATACCAGCGTTATTACTGGCTTCTACATCGTTAATTGGATGATCTCCTAAGAATATTGATTCTTTAGGTTCTAATCCTAAACGGTCTAATGCTGTCTTGAAAATTCTAATATCCGGTTTTCTTAGCCCTTCGGTTTCAGAAATTAATATCTCGTCAAAATAATGGCCAATCTTAAGTCCTGTAATATTATTCATCTGGAAACGACTATACCCATTTGAAATAATACCTAGCTTAAGATTCTTTTCTTTTAAATAATCAAGCATTTCAAATAGCCCTGAAAAACCATTACAATGATTTTGAAATGATTCTACGTAATCCTCTAGTAATTCTTGCCAGCTTAAATCTATTCCTATTTCTTCTATGAGTTGTTGATAAACTTTATCTTTCCAAACATATCCTTTTTGATCCAGTTGAACAAATCTTTCTATAAAAATATGTTTTTCAACTTTATGAAAAGCATGAATACGATCATACTGGTTTTCAAGAAAACCAAGTAAAGACGTATCCCGATCCAGCAAAGTTCCATCTAAATCAAATAAGATTCCTTTAATCATCTAATCTTCCTTTGGTATATGGCGTAACATATTCATTCATTACTCTCGTTACAAACTTAGTCTTACCTTCGGTATAAGCTTTGCGATTATTCGTAAATTTATTGGACAGTTCGATTTTTAAACTTGCATACTCAGATACTAGTAGAGGATTATTTTTTAATGTATCTCGAAATATAATATGCCTATTTAGTTCTTCACTTTCTTCATCGCATACATATAAATGATGTTCATACTTCTCATTACCTTCACTACTGTAGGGTACATATATATCTCTTCTTGCGAATGCTTCATTATTCTTAATACCTAGATCACCTTCATGTAGATATCCTAGTACTTCTAACTTTTTGATTATTTCTGGCAGGTAATCCATAGATTTAATCACTACGTCAATATCAATAATTGGCTTAGCTGCAAGACCCGGTACGGAAGTGCTTCCAACATGTTCGATTCGAATTACTAGATCATCAATTTCTTCAGATAAAGCTGTTTCTATTCGTTTGAATGCTTTTGGCCATTCTGCATTGTACTCTTCAATAATTACCGGTTTTGGATTCAGCATCAAAATTCTCCTTTACATAAGTAACCAATGATATTTAGATCAGTCTATAGATTTTCCCATTAGTTACTTTTATTTGGTTCATACTTGCCCACTGTTTTAATTCTTCTATGCTAACTTCTTCATGATCCTTGAATCTAAAATGTAATTTCATTGGAACAAATTTTCTGCCATATAGCTTAATACCGACACTCTGTACAAAATAGCCTTGGATGATAATTTTTTCAATTTTCTGTTTTGGTACTTCAATATGATTGATCTGAATTCCATCTTCTTTAAATTGCAGCTCATTATTTTTTCTAAAGATCTTCATTGACAGCATCACTATATTTAAGATGGTATACAAAGGTACGAAAACAACAAAAAAAGCATCAAATAAGTCATTTATTCCAAAAGTGAACACAACCATAATAGTTAAATAAATACAATAAGTCACTTGTATGTACTCCGCTTTAAGTACTTTGATTTCATATTTTTTATTAATGTTTTGGTTTAACTCTTCAGTCATTGATATCTATGTCTCCCGTCTTAAGGAAAGTTTTCGTTCTTATTAAGATTAACGGTTGGTTTTTGGATTTAGTTTGATTTTATACTCCAGGTAATAAGATCGACACGAACGCCAAACCTCGGCTTTCTGCTTATCATTTTAAACGGGCAGGATTGCTAAGTGGAGACGTTGAATACTCCTTCATTGCAGGAGTTATAGTTATTGAGGGGGTATAAAGATGTACGGTGTAGTTGCTCATTTTGACCAGGATACAGAGCTCTATACAGCGCTATATACGAGAATAACAAATGTATAAAGTCACCAACTATTCATAAGAAAGCATTGGACATTGTCTAACATTTCGATTTCAATATATTTTGAATTTCTCCTACATACTCACTCATCTTGCTCTTTATAAATGGGTCTATTCTATCAGGCAATGCCGCTAGGTTATAGAATTTCGCTTCTAATATTTCAACTCCGTCGGGTTTAATTTCTCCTTCATAGTCCGTACAGATATATCCAATAATAATATTGTAATATTCATGTCCATTTCTTAGTTTTGTATATAATTCCTTCCCTGAAAACACACCGAATAATGTAAGATTCTTTATTTGTAACCCAATTTCTTCTTCCACTTCTCTCTTGGCGCACTCCTCCACTGATTCCCCTAGTTCCATTAATCCTCCCGGCACACCCCATGTGTTATCTTGATACCGGACAAGTAAAATTTCACCCGTCTTATTCAGGATCAGTATACTCGGTCTAACCAAAATTAACGGTGTATTACCAACGATTTCTCTCAGCGATTCAACATATCCCATATGATATAAAGCCTCCTCTTTTTAGATCAATTTAACTTTTACGTTTTTTCTTAATCCTTTTGATTAAACTCTATTATCCAATAACGATATCAGTTTCTTTTTCGAATGAATTTAGCCCATCCCTTACTATTCTTAATAGTTCTTGTTTATGATCTGGGTGACAAGCAATGATATATGGTTCTTCATTCATACCGACAAATGGATTACCTTCAAAATCGACTACGATTCCTCCAGCTTCCTTTACCATTAAGATTCCGGAATAAAGATCGTCTCCTTCTGAATTGTAAAGAACGATTCCATCTATGTCTCCCTTTGCAAGCATGCACCATTGAAGTGTGGGTGCCCACAACCTCATCATCCTCTTAAACCTGACATCAATGAATTGTCTTAAATGGACTGCCCTACTCTCGTTTTGCACTTTATGACCTTGAATCCAGCCTATATTTCCTTTAGATACATTTGAGCTAGGACTCATTTGGATCGGGCGATTATTGCAAGTTGTTCCTTTACCTATGACGGATACAAACAATCGATCTGTTAATGGTTCATAAACCACGCCAAGAACAGGCTCTCTTTTGTACATTAAGGTAATTGATGTAGTAAAGATGGGCAGGCCAATTGCAAAATTATTGGTCCCATCTAACGGATCGATTAACCATAACCAATCGCTTTCCGAACCAATGATCCCTGCTTCTTCACTGTGAATCTGATGTTTTGGAAATTCAGCAACAATTTGTTTGATTATCATTTCTTCCGTTATGTAGTCTACTTCAGTAACCACATCTCCAAATTCATCTTTCGATCTTAGCTCTACAAAATTATCAAATTTCTCTTTAGAAATCAGGCCTGCTTGGCGAATTACTCTTTCTGACAATTCTTTTGCACTTTGAATAATCTTGTAATCCATTATGCACCTCATTCATTTTAATTTTCAGCAGTTTGCTCCTATCATCTCGGTAAAAAGTGGACCCCGAAGGGGGACATAGTCATTAATCCCACTTCGAAATCCATTTTTGCAAATCCATCCCCGCAGCGGATCATTTAGTGAATACCAATAGACGGCTGCTCAAAACTTTCTAGGTAAAGTATCCTACGAATGACCCTTCTCATTTCATCTATTCCTCAATTACACCTTACGAACCGCAAACCATAGCTCGATATAGTTAAGGCCATTTTTTTCACCGTACATTTCAAACTCCATTCCCTCCACTTGCTCATAGCCTGCGGACGGCAGCCATTCAGTGTAAAAACGGTGGTACAGTTTCTCAATCGTTTCATTAAACTGGTCCCACGGATGTGGATCTGACGGAAAGATAGCCCAAGTCAGCGCGGGAATAGTTACTGAGGTATACCCTTCCGTGTTGCTAGATTCGTCTCTAAATGCGCACAGCATGTATGGAAAAGTGTCCAGTCCCGTCTTACGGTAACTACATAAGGCATGCACCGAATGAAGATCTCTACTAACAAACAACGGTAGTTCTCCTGCACACGATTCTAATCGCTTTACATCTCCGTTTGCATGGCTCTGCTCCCACAACTTAGCCGGCGTTTGCGGTGCCTCCCCATCCCCTTCGATACGAAAAACACCTTCAATGCCAAACACTTCAAAACTTTCCTTTGTCTCGATCCGATAATTCATTGCCTCTGCCCCTTTAATTGTGATAAGGAAGGAGAGACGCGGATAGGCTTTCATCTCAATCCCATCGTGACGTGCCATTGCAGGTGTGATACCATGTAGTGATTGAAAAGCTCTCGCAAATGAGACTGGTGATTCATATCCATATTTTACCGCGATATCGATCACCTTTACTGATCCGCCCTGCTGAAGTTCCAGCGCCGCAAGCGTCAACCGTCTCCGCCGAATGTATTCCGCTAATGTAACTTCTGTGATGAATGAAAACATTCTCTGGAACTGGTAAGATGAGCTGCAGGCCACGCGAGCCACCTCGCTCATTTCGATCTCTCCTGCCAGATTTGCTTCAATATAGTCTACTGCACGATTCATCCGCTCAAGCCACTCCATCTCATACCCTCCTCTCGATTACAATCATAGACCAGGCGAAAAACGACTTCGCAACAATTTATGCCCAAAAAAGTTTATTTAACTTTTTCAATTTTTTCAGCAGATGCTTGCGCAGGAAACGATGTGTTTACTCCCCCATCTACTGTGATCTTAACTTGTTCACCGATGCTAAAGTCTTTGTATTCATTATCTCCGATTGAAACCCAAGTTGCATTTGGATCAGCAATTGTTAATATTTCCTCCACTGTCTGCTGAGTGATATCAAATTCTGACTCATCTAATCCTTCAACAACAAGTAGCCGCTCTTTTTCTTTATCAATAATATAACCTGTTATAATGGTAGCATTTGTAGGATTTGTAGCCTCCTCATTGGTTGAGTCTGGCCTGTATTCACTGCTGGATTCTTCATTTAATGAACATCCGCTTAATAATAGGGGTACTAATAAGAAAGTAACAACGAATTTCTTCATATGGAGAATCACCACCTTCTCTTACTTTTTGCTAGAACACTACCAATTTCATGCACTTCACCATATACATAATTACTAATTAATTAATCAGGGCCAATGTTGCAGCGACTCCTTCTGGTTCGTTTCCTTATGTAATCTATTTTTTTATAATTAACTTTCCATATTTATCATGGACTCTTAAAGGGAATTCCTGTACGATTACCTCTTTATTCTAATTAGATAAGGATGATTTTTTTGGTAAACGCAGCAGTCGTTTTTGCATCATGTCTTTTGCCTATTTTTCTTTACATTTCTTTTTACTTTTTACTTGATGGAAAACAACCACAAGCAAGGAGAATATTTATTTCTCTTAGTTTTAGTTTAACAATATGGTCGATAGCAATAATTATGATTGCAAAAAATTAAAAGAGCTATCAATGGTTTTACGAATTTGGGATCAAAGTAAAACTTGTTGGAGATTTAATTACTGGAGCAAATTTTTAATCGTTCCATTTTTCATAAATTTCAAGTAATTTGGTCTAAATCGCTAATGAAATCTCCCGCGAGCTCTAGTTGTTGAGTAGCAAATTCCAAATTACCATAACCTTCAAAAGCGTAATCTAGATTGCCGAGTGTAGACATCAATATGCGGGCGGTCAGGGCGAAAGTAAACGCTTTCGAATCCGCGATAACCTTTTTATTACTCAACATGTAACTAAAAGTCGGATCTTGAAATCCATTAAACAAGGCGAGATTACCTACAAATGATGCTAGGTCCCAGTAAGCGGGCATCAATGATCCATCCTCAAAGTCGGTCCAAATCCAGCCATCCGTACTTGGAACTAAATTTCCAGCGTGGGCATCTCCATGGGAAGGTATTAAATTATTTGTTTCTAATCGTATCTTTTTATCTATTTCATGAAACATTTCAAGTAAGGATTGTATACGTGGGTCCGAGTTCTTCATCAATCTTTCAGCCGATCGACGAGTCCGTTCCCAAACACCAAGCACAGGAAGTTCTTCAGAAAAGTCCTTCATTGCAATGGAAAGGTTACTTACGAGTTCAGCGCTTTCACTTGGCGATGGTTGTTGTAACTCGATAGGAGGCACATAGTTCCAAAGCGTCATCCATGTATCATCAACGTTGTGGGGTCCCGCATCAATAAGATCAGTAGGGAGTAACACGGGAACGTTCTTGATTTGAAGGTGTCGTGCTATTTGTAATTCTCGAATGAGTCTCTTGTAGGCGATATTTGTTTCTTCCAGTGCGATAACATTGGCTAATCGGGCAACAATGGAGTAGGGAGCCAAGTGAATAATCAGATTGCCTCCATTACTTAAAATTACAGGTGTAATTTCATCTAATCCAAAAGTTTTAACGACCAATAAAACTTGAGCAACTAGTTTATCTATATATGACAATACAACAACTCCTTCTGTCTAATTTCCATGCTTTTACATTGATTGTCTTCTAAAGAAATCGAGTTTTTATTTACAGTCTCCAATACAATGTAATGATCTATATTCTGACTTTGTAATACTCCAATGATATTTAGATTTCGCTATTTCGTTATATGTATTTTCTTACGAGACTTGCTTTCTTGATAGACTACATATATTTAATTGCATTAGTCTTAAGAAATTCCAAACTAATTTCAATACAATTATTAGACTCTTTGGAATCGTAAGTTCTGTAGAATGGATTCATAAAACCATGCTCAGCTTCAATGATCTTTATCAGCGTATACTTCTTTTCTTTCAGATCCATTTCTAAATCCGTTACATTAAATGATTTCTCTTTAGTAGGAAAAAACAATAAGGCAGGACAACTAGGCTCTATCTCTTTATAATCACGAATTCTCGATCCATAGTACCCGATTACTCCGTTAATATCATATTCACTGCACATCCAAGCGATTGTTGCTCCAATACTAAATCCAATGATAAATACCTGATCATACTCCGCTTTCTTTACTTTTATTATTCCCTCTACTTCTCTTACTGATTTCTTGAATCCAATCTCGTTCACAAAATATTGATAAGCAATATCCTCATGATCATAAGAAAATGAATCCCTATGAATTAGGTTTGGAACAAGTACGTCAAAACCTTCATTTATTAATATCTCACTAAAAAAATGGATATGATCGTTAACTCCATAAATCTCATGAAGCACAATGACTAAAGCTCTGCTTGACGAGGTTTCTTTGCTCATTTTCTTTCACATCTTTCTCAAGGTTTGAAAAGGGTTTTAATAAAGCATACTTAATACCGTATATTCATTGTTATATGAATTAGTAAACATATGTTACTATGACCAAGATTTTATGAGAAGGTAATATATAAATATATTAGACTTTTATTTATCGTCCTCACAAAACTCCATATATCCCCTTCCTAGATTGACTCAGATTGTTTCTAAATAATCTAGTTTATGCTTTGAAGGCAATTATAAAAGATTTCATTAAACGAATTCTGATCTTGAGTGTACTGCAGCTTGAAAATCACAAACTAATTTTTCTTTAGGAATCGAAACCCACTCCGTATTAGTTAACTCGGCTGGTCTACAGATTCGTTCTGTAATTAGTTCTGCAATATTAGATCCTGTAAGTTCTTTTATTAAGTCACACGCTACTTTCTCACGTTCAATGCGATGCGATCCTAAATATTTGGCACCTGATTTTGTTGCTAAATCTCTTATTGTGATGTTGCCCAACTCGTATTCAGTCAAGTTTATAAGAACGTCAGAAACTTTACTGTCAATAGATACTCTATTTTCTACAACAGCAATTGCTGTCGCAAGTCCAACGTACGTTTTCCTTAGGGAATATAAGTTAAACATAGAATCCGTTGTTACTACGAGAGCTCCATTTTTAAAATGATGTTCTCCGGTATACCACTCAGTTATAATTTTGTTGTCCTGGATAATCACAACAGATGCTGCGGAAGCCCCAAACCTTGCTTTTGCTTTTTCTGTATATGAAATTAAAGGTGAAAACTTGTTATCCGTTAGTGCTGCCATGATTTTCGACCTCCAATTATTGTTTTATTTCTACATCGGACAACACTGAAGCATAACTCCGAATCGGGAAAATTCTCCAGCGTGTCCTCTTTCTAATCAGTTCGCATAGATAATGACTCGAGTAGTAAACTGGAAAATCATGTCTCTAGGTACTTATAAATATTTTACTACAGTTTGACGTTTTAACAATATTTGGTTTTCTTTAATTCTTATTTAAAACATAATTTCTTTACAGATAACATTGAAAACAAATAACCCGACTTCTAAATGAAATCGGGTTAGTATTTGTAATTATAAATATCTGTTTAATCTTCCCAAACATCGTCCATAAGCATCTTAATTTGCTTCTCTCGTTGCTTTGTTTCCTTAGGGTTAGGTTTCCATACTCCTTCTACCAAAGTAACTACATCCCCCACTTTTACAAAAGCATCAACAATTGACTTAGAAACATCATGTGTCTGTCCATCTATCTCAATTATCGCGTAATCACCTTCAAACCGATCAACGATCCCTTTCATGTAAAGACCTCCTATCTATCTCTCACAAGCTATACCATCTTTATCCCTATCAAGCTTTGTACTATATCCTGGGTCACCTTTGTATAAGGGATCTTTACCAGCCGCTCTTACTGCGTCACAATTTTTATAGTAAACACTTGTATTCGATTCTGTTTTTGTTTCAGTCTTCGTGTCTGATGATGCTGCAGGTTCCTTTTTAGTTATTGTGGTACTTGTACTATTACTAGAGGTTTCTTTTTTATTAGTTGTTGCTGTATATTTCCATGCACTTACCGATGGTTTAATGTTCGTCCCATCAGACGTAAAAATAACGGTTCCTTGCAGATCATTACGATATATTTTTATATTTTCACTATTAAGTCTCTTTAAGATATTATCTGTAGGATGACCATAACTATTATTACCCACTTGAATGACAGCATACTTAGGATTAACAGCGTTTAGGAATGTTTGACTAGTTGATGAGTTCGAACCGTGGTGACCAATAAGCAAGACATCTGATTTTAGGTTTGCACCGCTATTTATCATATCACTTTCGCTGCCTGACTCAGCGTCTCCTGTGAATAAAAAGGAGTTATTTCCAAAGGTAAGTTTAACAACTGCGCTCATTTCATTTTTATCATCATAAGTTTTAACAGGAGCAATCATTTTGATATCAAGCTGATTATCCAAATCGATGTTTATTCCTGCTTTAGCCGTTGTAACTTTAAGGTTCTTATTTTTGATCGAAGTCAGTAAAGATTCATACGTTTTCGTGTTAGAAGATACCTTTGGCAAATAAATTTTTCCAATATCAAAGGAATCTACTACTGCATCTAATCCCCCAATATGATCGGCATCTGGATGTGTTCCTATAAGAACATCTACTTTTGTTACTCCCTGTTTATTTAAGTAGCTAACCATACGCTGTTCATCATCGTTATTGCCTCCATCGATAAGCATTGTTTTGCCGCTAGGTGTTTGAATAAGTTGCGATGCTCCTTGTCCAACATCTATATAGTGAACCGTTAGCTTACCACTCGGAGTAGTTGAAGTAGGTTTAACGGCTTGTGTAGTCGTCTCCGTTTTTGTTGTTTCCTTCTTCGTTGTAGTATCTTTCCCTGTTAATGTTGTTAAAGAAGAACTCTGTTCCTTATTATTGACTGTCTCTTCTTTTTTCTTATCATCATCTTTAACTTGCTCACTATTCTCGTCAATGCTTGTTGGTGCATCAGTTGTCTGTGAAATAGATTCGCTATTATCTACTGGTGGTGTTGTTGATCCACAACCGCTGATAATAAATAGAAAGACAGCACACACAATGAACACACATAAATTACTCTTCCTTAAAATTGATACAATGTTCCTCATAAGAATCCCCCATACTTTATTGTATTGACTTGTTGAATTCTGATTATTATATATTTAATTAAAAAAAGTAAGTTAAATATTTACATACCTGTTTGTAATAAGTAGTTATTTTAAAAACTTCACATCAAAGAGATATCGATAAATAAAATAGACCCTTCAAAATTTGAAGAGTCTTTCACTAAAGCTTATTTTTTACAAAATATAAAATGCTTGTATCTTCAATTTTTTTATTGGCTACGTAAAATTTCTATAGAAATAAAGCTAGAATACTTGCTGCATTTCGTGGATCAGATTTCCCTTGGCGAAGCTACAGTCCTCATCCTCTTGAATTTGAGGTTTTGGTTTTACAGAATTCGCTTTAATCTTGAGTCACCCGGACAGGCACAGCGGGTTAATAATTCTCACAAAAACACTTTCAGTAATAGCCGTGTTAGTTTGCGCTATAAAAGTGACATTGCATAAAAAAAATGCCTATATCTCAGGGAAAGAGACATAAGCACTAAGTCTGATATTTCATATAAGTATATAAGTTGTAAATAGTAGGCGATCCACTAATAACGATAAAAAAACAAGAATCATCAATTGTGTATGACGGTAGTCCATGCCGTTTTGAACTACATGTACTCTATTAAATAGAGATCTCCAATTCATATTTGGTTTGTATTTTACTGTTTCCATCTATTGTTTCCATCTTTTCTTCGACTTTTTTAAATCCTCTTTTCTCATAAAATGATCTTCCTATATGATTGTCTTTCGCAACCCAAGCAAATAATTTTTTTATCGGTTTTAAAACCTGAACAAATTCTTGAATGAAGCCATTTCCTATTCCTTGTTTATGATATTCAGGCCGTACATAGATTCTTAGTAGTTCATAATCTTCTTCATTCACTTGTCTTGTTTGCGCATATCCAACGACTTCATTATTAAATTCCGCTATTAAAAAATTTCGTTTCGCACTGTGAAGATCTCTCTCTACCGATCGACTTAAATTCTCATAAGAATAAGCTTTACTTAGAAAATGATGAATGTACTCTATTGGGTAAATGTCTCCATAAGTAAAAATCCATGTTTCACGTGCTATCGATTGAATATGTGGGATATCATCATTTGAGACAAATCTAATAGTAAGCATACAGTTATCCTTCTTTCGTTTTATAGTCTTTGCACTGCAGCCTCTAGATGATAATTATAGAAGTAAATAGTTGTGTTAGAAACACTTGTGTCTCGGAGGCTGAAACGTTTGTGTCTCTTGGTATTGATAAGTATTTTACTACATTTCAGTTTTTTACAATATTTGGTTTTTCTTAAATCGCATTTAATACATATCAAGATACTCGTAAAATTTTGAATATGTGAGAAGTTGTCTAAGTACGGATAATATTATTGTGAATTTTTCATGTGTTGAATAAAAATTAATAGTGCATTGTGGATTTTTCTCTGTTAAAAATTTGTGCGTTAAAAGAAATCCAAACAAAAAAGTCGAATTCCTTAAGAGCTAAGGTATCCGACCTTTCTGTTTTAATGTATCTTATAAGATAAATGGAGCAAATGAACAAATAATTATGGGAGAGTGTTTAAGCATAATCTTATGGAAAACAAAAAAGGCAGAGTAGAAAACAAGGTTGAGAATTTTAGATCGGGTTGTAGACTAACATTCTTATAATTTATTATTTATCAGCGCTTTTTAATTTAATAATAATCCTAGATATAACCATTATGATCAATACCATTAGAAATGAGGATATTAGTAGAAACAAGTAATACCCTGCTTCCAATATAAATCCCTTTTCAAAATTCTCGAAAAACTCACTCTGATCAAATAATAGTTCCAGCATTAAATTAAAGACAAAGATGACTACAGCATAAATTGCAGCCTCTTTAACAATTTTCAAAATTCTCACTCCCCCCTCTTCCAGTGATCTTTCACGCTAGTTAAGAATCTCATTTACTGACTGAAACAAAAAATATTCAATTGGATAGAATGAGTTGATCTCGATTCTTAATCTACTTCCTCCATTTATTCTGTAATTCGTTGCTCATTTTTCCTTAGAATCTATTTCACTACTCATTTTTCCGATTTCAATACTATCCAGGACTGGTGGCTCTTTATCTCTCTCTTTTATCTTCCTACTAATGAGTCCGCTAATTAATGAGAATATAATAGCTCCTTGCCATGTTATCGTTATATCGCTGATGAATGCATCAAGTAATAGGATTAAAGCAAAAGGCAACCCTGTATCCAAAATTAGGGGTAACCATCCTTTACTTGATTTAATAATACCCACAGATTTTAATGATTTAGGCAGTGCATCTGTAATCAATGAGAGAGGTATTTCTAGGATTAGATATAGAACAAAGAATAATATTAGAGCACCAGCGGATTTATACTGCAGACCTAGCAAGTGCAAAACGAAAAATTCGAATATAGTTAATCCTACTAAGATAATGAGAACAATAACGAAAGGAATCATTATTCTTTTTATCTTGTTCATTTTTTCCACGTCCTTACCGTCCTTACTTATCCTTACTGTTATCAAATCTCAAGAATCATTCCCTGGTCGAAACAAGATTATGTTTAATATATTTAGCATTAATACAAATGGGTATATCAAACAAAAAAAGCCGCCTATCGACGACTTTCCACGCCTTATATAACAGACTTTATTAATATAAAGTTCAACCTCCAGATATAAATTGATATGAGCCTACTACTATTAAAAATAGTACAAAAAAGACAATGCCGATTAGCACAGTAATAGAAAAACCAGAAAATCGTGATTTTTGTTTGAGTTGGCTCTCCACATTTTTCAATCGCTCTTTAATCTCTTGAATTTCTTTATCGTGTTCCATTTATTTATCTCCCTTCGCTCAGAAATATTACCTTTTACATCATTTGGGATATTATAACATAATTTATTCTAGCTTACTTTTCATATATCCTAAACCGCCCATACAGGATTTAAATGAGTTGGTAGCTTCTTATTACTTATACTTCACTACAAAGTAAAAGAAAGTTCATAAATTATGATGATAAATAGCCCTTTGGAGTCATACTTTTAACAGATTTATTCAAATATACTTGCTTGAGTTTAGTAAAAATAGTATAGAGACAGGAGTATGTTGATGAGAGGCAGCGTTGAACAACCAACAGTGAAAGAGATTAGTAATAAAAAGCAAAATAATACGTCGTTTTACCAAACCTTATGGAGGTGGCATTTATACGCCGGACTGTTCTTTGCTCCTTTTATTTTTATCTTAGCGATTACAGGATCTATGTATTTATTTAAACCTCAAATCGAACAATGGATGTATCGTGACTTGTACGTTGTTAACGATGAAGGCAGCAAGCTCCCTCCTTCCTTACTCATGGAGAAGGTTTCCAGTACCTACCCAGACTCAACTGTTGTGAAATACCGTCCTGGCGAGGCAGCTACACGCTCTGCAGAAGTAAAAATTAATCAGAATAATGAAGTCTATACCGTGTTCGTAGATCCATACTCTGCTGATATTATAGGAAAAATAAACGACAAAAACAGACTGATGGATCGGATTGAAGAATTTCATGGTGAGCTAATGCTTGGAACGACAGGAGATCGCATTGTAGAATTAGCAGCTTGCTGGGCATTAATTTTAGTATTCACTGGTCTTTACCTATGGTTTCCGAGAGACAAAAATAAATGGAGGGGTATCATCATCCCTCGTTTTAAAACCAATAGAAAAACATTACTAAGAGATTTGCATGCTGTTCCCGCTTTCTGGATTTCGGCAGTTATGGTTTTTCTCATCATTACAGGTCTCTTATGGTCCGGATTTTGGGGAACAAGAATACAAACACTGGCAACAAATACAGGTGTGGGATACCCGCCGTCCATTTGGGTTGGGAGTGCTCCCTCAAGCGGACTAAAAACAAAGGATATAGCAGATGTTCCTTGGGCTGCAGAGAATCTAGAAGTTCCCTCATCAACGGTAAAAGAAGTACAGCTATCAATTGACAAGGTTGTCAGTATTGCGAGCAACCTCGAGATTTACCCAACGTATGAAGTCATTTTTCCAAAAACGCCTGAAGGAGTATTTACCTTATCGGTTTTCCCTCCTAAGGCTCGAGACGAAGCAACGGTTCATATAGATCAGTATAGCGGTGCGGTCCTTGCTAATTATCGTTATGAGAACTATGAGCCGATCGGCAAATTGATGGCATGGGGAATTACGCTTCATAAAGGGTTAGAATTTGGCTTAATGAACCAAATCATAGGGTTCGTTGTATGTATAGGAATAGCAGGTATTGTATTCACTGGATTTGTAATGTGGTGGAAGCGTAAGCCCAATGGTAAGATGGGGGCTCCTCGCTCCGTAAGTCCAGGTAAAATTAAAGGACTACTCGTTGTCCTTGCAGTGTTCGGAATACTCTTCCCTTTAGTAGGCGTATCTCTCATTGTTGTTGGCGTGATTGATTTCTTTATCATCAAAAGGGTCCCAGCTCTTAAAAAGTTCTTTAATGCATAGTTCAGAGAATAGGCGGTATATAATGAAGAAACGATGGTCCATAATCTACTCTTATGTTCTTTTAACCTTATTATTATCAGCTTGTACGTCTGTGGATGCAGACGCAGCTCAGAAGTACAAGCAGCAAAATGTACTTCAAGTGGATATAACCGTTCCCGATTCGATTCAGACGGGTGTACCGCAGCCTTATGTTGCCAAGTTTGTTCAGAAAGACATCATCATTGATGATCCTGATGTGATTCAATTTCATATTTGGAGTTCTGACGACAGGAACAATCCATTTCATGAGACAATCGAACCTATCTACATCGAAGGTGGGATGTTCAAAGCTGATATTGTCATTCCTCAGGATGGTATATATTATTTTCAAGTGATCGCCTCTTCTCAAGGCTCTGAAATAATGCCCACAATGCAACTCATTGTAGGTGATGTTGAACTGCCTCAACCAGATCAGAGTAGCACTACCAGTGGCAATAATAACAGCGGTAAACATCACTAATTTAGTATATAAAATTAAAGCCCCTAAGAGTCTACAAATTTCTCTTGGGGGCTATTTTGATAATTCGGATTACGAGTTCAGCATGTTAAAGTCCGTTATTTCACCTGTAACGACATGTTCCAACTGACTCTCTATGTATTACTTAAAGACTTCTTAAATACAAACTTGTTTTTCTGCTACTTCTCGCATTTCACATTACTAAAGACTATGATTTCTTTTATGTAAAGTTAACTGCTTATACTTTCAATTTTTCTAATTCTACGGTTACTTTTTCAATCAACTTTACGTAGGATGCTAACTCTTGCGAACTTGCCACCTGATTTCTGGAGTACATTGAGTTATGTTCTGAGTCATTTCTTACCTTTGTGAGCGTGGAGTGAATATTTTTCAGCCTCTGATCAATAGTTCCTAATGATTCTTTTGAATGGTGAGCTAACTTTCGGACTTCTTTCGCAACAACTTCAAAACCTCGCCCGTGCTCACCTGCTCTTGCCGCTTCAATTGCAGCATTTAATCCTAAGAGATGCGTCTGATCTGCTACTTCCCTCATCATCGTACCCACTTGATGAATAGATTCGACCTCACTGTTCAAAGAAAGTATATTCTGGTGCGTCTTCTCTTGATAATCCACATTCTTATTTTCTGAATTCTCTACCGATTCACTACTATCTTTTAGTTGTACCATTAGAGATACTAACTCTTGAACCGCTGAACTTACTCCTGTAAGTAAATGATTCTGCTTCTCCAACAAGATTTCTATTTTAGCTTTTTCATCTGTTTCGTATGCTTCTAGGACTAATTGTGAATCTAGATTAAACATTTTGGTTAGTGAATGAATGACACTTCTCCACTCATCTGGTAAAACTCGTTCAAAATGAGCTGTTGCGAGATCTAGATATAAAATGTAAGTTCCCAAATACCAATTCGTTGTTAAACCTATGCGTGAATGAACCTTTCCAATAAACAAACGTTTCTCGATAAACTCCTCATCAATTACGCCAGATGCCATAGAGAGAAAGTACCATCTCTGTGTTTCTTTTAAGCGTTCCAATGTACTGTTTTTCTCGATAATAGCGAGAAGCTCTGGCTCAGATGTCACTTGTTCATATACTTCATCAACAAGTGTATTGACGATCAGTTTAAACTCTTTTTCCTTGCTTTTTAATAAATTCAAATCAACATCGGTAATACCGATATAACTGATTTGTTTTTCTCGCTCTGATCCAAGGCTAATCATAATTTAGTTAAATATCCTCTCATCGTATAATAGTTTTTCGAGCAGGATATTATTTTATAAAAAATTCCAGCAAAAAGATAGATCTAGTTTGAAAAATCACGAAAGATGATTGTTATCAGTATACTTCAACTACAAATCACAAAAAGGAGCTCCTTTTTCGAATTATCTAAGGATGTATTTATCGTTGTTCAAAATTTCTTCTATAATCTCAGATAATTGTTCTTCTTTATATTCATGTGTATAGAGCTTATTAATATCCCTTAATTCAGAATCATTCTCAAACTCTTCTAAAAGAATTAAACTACGCTCTCCCATTCGCTCTTCGTCATGTCTTAACTGATCTCTGAAAATTATTGTTTCTTTATCTACTAAAAGTACAACATAAACAATTTTAACTTCTCTATTATTCAATTCTTGTGCAAGCCATTTTACTTGGTAGCGTCAAGAATTTTGTGTAAATGAAAATATATCCTCTTCTTGTAGAAAGTAGTACTAGTCTTTGGTGGAGAACATCGCCAGTAGTTCAGATCGGGCTTGATCAAAGCCAATAT
>NZ_WTWX01000084.1 GCF_009870785.1 Paenibacillus sp. An7 | reverse complement strand
CATAATAAAAGGGAGCAGCTGCTAACTGGCAAGCTGCTCCGTGCTGTGTTCAACTAAAGTTTTTTCGTTAGTTTAATCACCTGTCTCATCAAATTCACATTGCTTTTTGAGTCAACCCTGCTAAACCTTCTACATAATAAATGCTTGCCATAGAAATACTAATGATAAACCGTAGCATATAAGTCCAACTCCACGATGCCCTTTTTTCAATAAGTTCCTTCCGATAAATAGAACAATTAGAGCTGCGAGACAAAAGAGAAGATAGATATATTCACCTATACCCAACATATTTGCGAGCGCTAGACCGAGAAATATTATCCCCATTGCAATATAAGAAGATATTAAACTATTAATGAACCTCATAAATACCTCCTTCCTTTTACTAGCCTCATATTTAATACTAACGTTTTACCGTTAGTTGAATCACTCAGCTTTTTGTGTTCCCAATTGGATATCTACAAATGGTA
>NZ_WTWX01000025.1 GCF_009870785.1 Paenibacillus sp. An7 | reverse complement strand
GCTAACTTCTTGGCCGGAATTAGAATATACCATGCTGATATTAATTATGCAAGTCCTTTTTCGAAAAAATTTAATGCCCATTTTTGGGTAATGGTTCGAAGAGTACAAGGCATCAATTACAATCTATTTCTTCTATAGTTTTTATAGTAGGTTCTTTATAAAAAAACTGCTATATTCAGTTTTTCTGTAGACTAGACCATTCCTCTATATAAGAAGCAATCTGTTTCGCAGGATCAAAGACGGGACCACTGTGACATACTTCTAATCTAACCGGCTTTAGTTTTTCAACGATACGACTGCTTTGGACCGCTTCATGCATATCGCCCGTAAACATCTTCATCGGTCTAGTTAGTTTCCCCTTTTTGGATGTAAATAAATCACCTGCGAGCAGGACCTGATCCTGTTCATGAAAATATACAACATGACCTGGAGAATGACCCGGCGCTAAGTAAGTTTGCAGCGCTCCAAAGGAAGGAAGCTGACCATCTTCTTCTATATAAAAGGGACGGACTACATCTTTAGGCAAAGTCTGCTCTGCCTTTTTTCTTCTTAGGTAGGGCAAGTCGCCTTCCAGGTAAGGAATTTCTATTGGATGTGCATATACAGGTGCCTTGGTGCTCTCCACTATTTTTAAGACAGATCCTACATGATCTGAATGACCATGCGTTAAAAGAATTTGCTGTATAGGGCCTTTATCTAATTTCTTTACAAAAGCTAGTATGTCTTTAGCCATCCTGCCTATACCCGCATCCACTAAAGTAACGCCAATTCCCTCTTGATTGGCAACAATCCATACGCGGCACTCAAAGAACATCCAGCTTTTTAGTGTCCAAATATGATCTGAGATTTGTTCAATCTTCATGATTCACTATTCCCTTCTCTTATATTCTCATCAAACCCGAGCAGCAGCGTCTCAAACGCTAAGTTAAATGTCCTTTCTAGACGTTCATATAATTCTTCCATACTTTCTTTAGAGTACACGTAGGTGGAGATGATTCCATGGAGCATATAATAGTAAATCCGAGTAAAGGTGAGGATTCTTTCGTCTCCTTTGTGTAAAGAGAAGTTTTGCTGAATTGCAGTTTGGAGCATTCGGAAAAGATGATTGCGAGTTTCTGTAAGTGGGATCGCTGACTCTTTAAGGTCCACCCTCTCTGTATTAGCACCAAAAAAGAGAGCATGCATGTTCCGATGCTGTAAGCAAAAAGTGATAAACAGAACGCTCAACTGAATGACTCGTTCCTTCGGCAAAATATCTTGATCATCGAGTACATCCTGCATCTTCTCTTTCAATACGGAAAGTGGTGGTAAAGATAACGCATGGAGTAATGCCTCTTTGTCATTAAAATAGATATAGATCGTAGTGTGAGAACATCCTGCCGTTTTTGCAATTTCACGCATTGTGACAGAATCATATCCTCTTTCTGAAAACAAGGTAGCTGCTGCCGCTAAAATAGCCTGTTTTGTTTCCTCAGATCGTTGGGCTTGACTCCTTCCCATGAAGATAATCCTCCTCTTTTTATAACCATAGGTTAGTAACCAGTGGTTATATTGTAATATACTGGATGTATTGTTGTATATAGAAAAATAAAAACAAGCAAAGTGAGTTCTACACCCCCTGCTTGTTTTCGTAATTCGTTATCTGTTATTCATGATCGTAATTTACCATTTGTAATTTACGATCTATAATTCACGATCTATAATTCACGATCGTCTTTTAGAAAAGCGATTGTTTTCCAAGATGGACAAAACCGTAGAAGTGATAAAACAGGGTCTGGTAACTGGGAACGAATCTGGGCAAAAATTACACCGAAATACAGCCCCATGTTCGGATTCTATTCATCGTATCTATTTTCGCCATATCCGCATCTAGCTATTTTACACGTTCATTAGGTTCATCGAGTTCATTGAGTTCATTGAGTTCATTGAGTTCATTGGGTTAATTTGGTTCATTTTAATAACTACAATGTCTACTTTGAAAATCTTATTCCTCTTCAATGATGTGATTTCCCCCAACGATAACAAACGATGTGAACTCAGCTTTTTCAAGCGGTTTTGGCAGTTCCAATAACGGCAATTGATATCTTAATCGCACAGCCTCATCATGAAACCCGTGCTTTTTCAAAAAATATTCTACATTAAGCAGTGAGGGATGATCCGCTTGGGCTCCTACCTCACGTGCAATCCCAAGGACAGCTGGAGGGCTGGCTTTTTCTAAAAATGCTTGAACAGCAGCTTCATCTCTACTCTCGATTTGTTCTAACCATTGCTTCTCATCGTCTGATGCTGTACCGAATCTATTTGGCAGAACAACATGGAGGGATTCCCTAGTTAGAACACAAGCCTGTTTTATTCGTTCTTCTTGTAAAGCACGTATATACTCATAAGGGCGGTCAATAACAGGAAGTTCAAAAGTAGTACGCAGCATTGCTTTTACTTCTTCTGCATACTGTTTCTCTTCTGGTGTATCACCATAAGGAATCTCTTCTTCTTCACGCTTCCATTCAGTAACTTGCTTCAGGTAAGCATCTTCACTCTCGAAATCGTTATAAAATAATTCACTGTTATCCAAATGGATACTAAGGAAATCACGAAAATTACGAGCGATGAGCCTATTCGTATGTCCAAAATCCATGGGGCTGATACAAACAATGGGGGCCTCGTCCAAATTGTCTACTGTACCGAAATCAGTGAGGAACCCGTAATGAATCCCATCACAGCCATTTGATCCAAACACCACCACATCACATGGAGTACAGTAGTAGCGGAACCCTCCGATTTCTGGTATTAAACCAATTGTTGAATCTAAAACCTTCATATTCCCCTTTATTTCATGCCATTGATCCAGCTCCATTAGACGTTTTAGATCACTCGGAATCTCATATTTACCAAAGTTCATTCTAATCGCTTCATCTTGTTCCTTCATATTATGGCACCCTCCATTAAGACTGTTGTATCTAACAATACGGGAAGAGTGCCATGTTATCCTGCATTGCCATCTACTTACGCTCTCTAAGAACAATCGCGGTTAGAGGTTCAAGAATGATACCTTTATCTATCCATTGCAATCCTTTTGGATCTTTCAAATGATGAATGCCTGCTCTTGACTGATCGACAATAACATCTAATTCGGAAAAGTCTCTCGTTAGTCTAAGTCTTCTTGACTTGTCATCTGCATTCACAAAGACATGATAATACTCACTAAGGTTGCTGGAAGCACAGCTATATGCAATCACCAAATCCTCCTTAGTAATATCAGGAGACTTAATTAGGTTTACATTTTGATCAATAAGAGCATGATCTCCTAATCGAAAAGCATCCGATGACTTACGCAGCTGAATAAGGCCCTTCATATGTTCACGGGTTATATGATTTACTGGGTAGCTTGTAAGATCCGTCGCTTTTGCCCAGTCAAACCGGTTAATTGCATCCGATGAATCACAGGAATCATGGATAAAATAACCCACTACCTTGCCTTTGCTATCCGTAAGTTCATTATATTTATCCTCTGGCTGACCTGCCGCTTCCCATTGCTTCGTCCGCCCATATTCCTGACCACCGTGTATAAATACGGTCCCCTGTGAGGTCAACAGCAACACGTTTCCGATCCGAATACGCTGGTGAATTTCTTCATCGTGCTCAGCTACCTTTGGATCTTTATGAATCGAGATAGCAATCACATCATAGAGGGTTAGATTGTCATGAGCTTCGATATACTGCACCACATCTCCCGGACTGTCGGTCGGAAAGTTAGATGGCTGTGCCTTTATATTTTTGAAGATTAACTCTATATTCCTAGCTCCACCTGTCAAAAAATGAGGTTCTCCCTCAGATCCAAAACCTGACTTGAGCTCATTACGCATCTCATCGGAGAACACACCCACATTGTCCGTTTTATCCATCCAGTCTTGATCTGCGGCCATTCCTTTTAGAGACGCATCATGCTTGTCCCCTGCAAAAGTACGCCACCCTTCACCAATAAACAGCGGGCTTGGATGGATACGAGCAGCTTCATCGTACGCCATTTGTACGGCAGGATACGTTGCATCCCCCATCATATCCCAGCGCATTCCATCAATTTTATACTCGCTAAACCAGTATTTGACCGAATCAACGAGCAGCTTCTCAGCCATAGCACGGTCTGTAGCTAGATTGTTGCCAAATGCTCCAATAAACTCACCATCTGCATCCTGCCAAGCAAAATACCCAGGTACGATATTATTCAGGAAGTCCACAATGGCCATATGCGTATAAACCACATCTAAAATCACACCCATTCCTGCCTGATGAATCGCATGAATCAGCATTTTCAGTTCTGTAATGCGAAGCAGAGGATCTGCTGGATTCTCAGAATAAGCTCCAGTGGGCGAAAAATAATGCTTAGGATCATAGCCCCAGTTGTACTCATTGTTTATAGCGGAATGATGGAGTTCCCTCTCCCCCATTTTGGTCTCGTCACCATAATACCAAGCCATCACAGGCAGCAGTTGTACATGTGTCACTCCAAGAGATCGAATATAATCAAGCTTATCTACGAAAGCTCTATATGTACCCCACCTTGCTGAAAGTTCACCTTCTATAGCTGGATCAGAAGTAAAATCTCGTACATGGATTTCCCATATTATCGCGTCTTCCCTTTTCTTATAACCTTCTATATGTGCAAAATCAAATTGATCAGGAGCCGTTTTTGCGAGATTTACGATTGCCGCTTTCCCTATTCTGTCGTCATCACTTCCCGCATCTCCTGTAGTATTAACCCTCGACGGAGCCATTGATTTGGCGTAAGGGTCCAATACTTTTCGGACGATTCCTTCATTTGTTACTTCGTACTGATAAAAGTATCCGCATAAATCATCTGTACCGAGCTGTGAAGGCAATAGATGGATAGTCCACACCCCGCGATCTTCTTTAATAAGAGGAAACTGACCTACAAGCTGGGTGTCATCATTTTTATCGTATAAGTAAACAGTAACTGCTTCTGCAAGGGGTGCCCATAGTTTTAAAGTTACTTTGCCTGAATGGTAAGTCGCCCCTAAATCGTTCCCGCTGTATGCATACCTCTGATCGAACACTTTCCAATCGCCTGGTTTACGTACTACGTTTGTTTTCGCATCTTGGTACAACAGCTCTTTTTTCCCCATGTGATTTAACTCCTCTGCTGGATAACTTGTGATCTAGCCCTATTTATTAAAAACATGATTTCCTAAAATCAATGGTATAAAATCAAAACTGATTCACTAAGAACTATTAAGTCAAAAGTAGAGAGTAAAAACATAAGGAATAAAAATTCAACCTTTTTTAGCTTGTACTCAGCTTCTGTATTAATTCATCTCCTAACTGAACCGCTAGTTCTGTTAGAAGTGGAATTTCTTCTTTTGTAATCTGGTCGAGATGGGCACCGCAGCAAATTGCAAAGTTACCACGAAATGATTTGCGCAGCCGTACAGCAATTTCTTCTGTAATATAAAATTCCTTATGCGTCTGTAATTGAATCGTTTGAAGTGGTTCTAGACGAGCCCCCGCTGTAATGGTACCAAGGTGCGGACGATCTCCGCCCGTAATAAGTACGACTACATCCTCACCCATAAAAATGGCCTGTAGCTGTAGATGAATTCGTCCTGATTTTTTTTCGAGCACAATCATTAATAACTCACTCCTATCTCTCATCCTATATATCTAAAATGAGCCTACCTGGATCAAGATATGTATTCTGCTATAGAAATCACAAAAAAAGCAGCACTCTTTAAAAACAGAGCACTGCCTAACACCTGCTATCCGGTCATTCATTACATATAGAATTTGCTCCCCTATCCTTTACTCTTCGGTCAACCCCCTGATCTTCAAGATGCTTTCACTTAGCTTACGGCGGCCTGTTGGCTTATCCTTGTCGTGAAATTTTTCATCCAGCTGATCAAGCGTCCCTTGGTAACCCAGTGCAACAACTGCATGCGGTTCAATATATTCTGGGAGTCCCAGAACCTCAATTGCTTTTTCATGATTAAATCCACCAATTGCTCTTGTAGAAAGACCTAGGAGATTGGCTTGTATGGATAAATAACCCCAGGCTGTTCCTGCATCAAACTTATGGGCACTGTTGATTTCTCCGCTATCATCTCTTCTTTTATCTGACGCAATCAAGATAAGTACAGGAGCTTTATCCGTCCAAAGACGGTTCCCTGGCAGTATAAACTGCTGAAATAAGGTATGCTCTTCCTCCGTTTGTGCCACAGCAAAACGCCATGGCTGAAGATTACTGGATGAAGGTGCCCATCTAGCAGCCTCTAACACGGTATATAGAGTCTCGCTTGACACGGATTTATCTGCAAAAGATCGGGAAGACCAGCGTTCGATAAATAAAGGATCTACTGGGTATTCAGCATTTCGATACACCGAGATGTCTTCGGAAATTCCCGTTTCCTTTGTGCTCACTATAACCAGCTCCTTTGATTAGATAAGATCATATAAAATCATTTCTGTTATTATTATTGTTTTGTTCCAGGAAGGATGCGATATTTCTCTGTAAAAACTTCAAAAAAAGGAGTCGTGTCTCTTTCCGCCATTGTAGAAGTTGCACCTTTGTTCCAGCCAATCTCCGATCTCCAGCTGCCTAGCAGTCCTGAACTGCGAAGCTCCTCCTCATCTACCTCTACCGAAACTTCCGCTTGAGGTGCCACATATAATGCATCTACAGGACAGTAGGCTTCACATATAAAACAGGTCTGGCAATCTTCCTGTCTTGCAATAAAAGCAAGTGAATCATTCATTTCAAATACATTCGTCGGGCATACCTTAACACACATTTTGCAGCCTATGCAGCGATCTGTACTCACAAGTTCAATCACGAGCTTTGCCACTCCTTTTCAGGCAACATTTCATGAGCATGAGGAGCATGCTCCACACTTTGGCGGATATCATCAATGCCTGATAAAATGATGCGGTGGGTTTGAAGCGGGTCCATATAGGGATATTCTTTAAGCGCCTGGAGTCCTCTTGTTTCTTTGCGAACGAGTGCCGCAGTATACATCCATCTCGCAGCGGCTAGCATTCCAGCCGACTCTCTTGATTTCACTCGTTCTTGAACCGTGGAAGTCCTTAGACCATTGAGTGAAGGGAAAAGAGAATGTAATCGATCTAACGATTCCCTAATGACAGGTTCGCTTCGGAAGAAGTTAATTTCAAGCGGCAAAACTTCTTTTTGTATAGATGAGATCATGTGCTTTATAGACAGCTCACTCTTCTGTTCACTCTGCGTACTTACTAGTCCATATCTGCCCGCGGGTAGAAGCGAGCGTGTGTCTGCATTTCTAGAGTTCGCAAGGGCATACGCGGCCGCTCCTTCCCCTGCCCAAGTTCCGCTGCATATGGCCCAAGATGCGTTATATGATCCGCCTCCAGTCATTGCTCCCATCACTTTTTCCCGAGAAGCCGCATCTCCTGCTGCATATAATCCAGGAACCGTCGTTTCGCAATTACTCGTTGTTATACGAATCCCTCCCGTACCTCTCATGGTCCCTTCATAACGCAGTGTCAAAGGAAATTTATCACGAAACGGATCAATGCCGGCTCGTTCCAAAGGCATGAAAAAAATTGGATGTGCACTGCGTAAGAACGCACGCTTCTCTTCTGTATCTGCTAGATCTAACGAAGCATATACCGGACCTTCAAGGAGCAGCTTTTGCATACTGCCAGGAGTGCGTTCGCCCGATCGAATACGCTCACCATTCTTATCATACAGACTCGACCAAGCAAGCATTCGCCCTCTCGTTACACTTCCGTCAGCAAAGCTTGGTGCGTACTGCCTGCTAAATTCCATACCAGATAGGTCTGCACCTGTCTCGGCTGCCATTAATAACCCTTCACCCGTCAGCACATTGCAGCCAAGTCCTCTACTAAGAAACGTACACCCACCTGTCGCAATAATGACCGCGTTCGCTCGAACTTCGTAGTCAGCACCGGTTATTCGGTTGACCCCCCTTGCTCCTCCGACACCATGTTCATCGACGAGTAACTCCAGGGCAGGGGACTGATCCAGAATCGTAACCCCAGCTTTACGGACCACTTTTCTCATGAGTTTCATATATTCAGGTCCATGCAGATGAGTACGAAGTGTGGTTCCATCTAAATCTTTTGGAAAAGGGTACCCCCATTCCTCGATCAGCGTGAGGTTATGTTCTATTTGCTCAAGTACACGGTAGATCCATTCTGCCTCAGATAAATAACCTCCATCCTTCAGACGAGTTTGTACAGCCTTTTCTCTAAGTTCGGATACACCAGGTATAACAAGAAGCGTTGTCCCTCCTGGAGCCGTCGCCCCGCTCGAACCAAGATACCCTTTATCAGCGAGAACAACCTTAGCTCCCTGAGAGGCCGCACTCCAAGCAGCCCAGGCACCCGATGGACCTCCACCTAATACAAGTACATCTGCGGTCAACTTCACATCATGGTCATTTGGCATCTTCGTTCCCTCCTCTCCTTCCACTTATAGAGTGACTCTTCGCCTCCCTTATTTGAGTACCCAATCGTTAATTTCAAAATTCCTTTTCGCCAGTTTCTCCTCCACGAGGAAGTCTTTTGTTCCCTCCAGCAGTTTCAGCCCATCCTCTGTAAACGGTTCTTCCTTAATCGCACTTATTGGATTCGTCTGCTTCACGATCTCCACGGATTGACCTTGCAACTGAGCTATGAACTCGTAATACTCTTCTTCATGCTGCTTCAGGTCAGCGAGCGCCTTTTTACGGGCATCATTCCATACTTTTGGAAAATCAGGAAAAGAGGCAAGATACTCATCCGCTGCTACTGTAGTTCCGCTTCCTCTCAGATGGGGATGTTTTGTGGCATCATCAAGACGGATAAATCCTGCCTCGATCTGTTCTAATGCCCCCTGAGTAGTATTGTTTGTCATTGCATCTACATCGCCCCTTGCAAGGGCTGCCTTAGCATCGGGAATCAGCATGTGCACGAGTTTATAATCCGTTATACCTGCATCTTGCAGTAATCCAACCACATATCGATGCATAAAAGAGCCTTTTTGAATGGCAATCGTTTTTCCCTTCAACTCCGAAAGAGTCTTTGGTCCATCCTTTTTTCCTATTAGATAGCCAATCGAATTAGTTGATCCCTGTGTAATAAGACGGATTTTAGCTCCGGATGCATAGGCGATAATGGAAGGGGTATCTCCCATGCTCCCAAAATCAAGACGACCGCTGATAAGAGACTCTGTTAAATCGGGTCCGTTAGGGAAACCCGTCCATTTGACTTCAGTAATCCCGTGTTTCTTTAGCTCCTCCTGAATAATCCCTTTATGGAGGCCCCAACCTTCAGGTCCACCAGGTAAATTAAGATCATTCGTGCCAATAAACCCGAAGTTCAGTACTGGTTTTACGTTTCCCTTGGCATCTGCAGTGTCAGCTTTCGTAGCTGATGTCTGAGCACCTGGCTTAGCATCTGTGCTTTCTCCTCCTATATTACTGCAGGCTTGGAGTAATAATAAACTTAGGAACAATCCCGCTATAAACAGCCTTCGGGGTAGTATACTGCTTCTTTTCTTCGATTTCAGAAACTTATTAATCATATCTAATGGCTCCTCTTCGTTTCGATTAGCGTAAGCTGATAAATGAAAACATTGATTACATTATTCATGCTTTTCTTCGTCATTTTTCTTTGTATCTTAGGATCAGCCCAGATAACTATCCCGATAGTGAAGCAGCTTTTTCTCTAAAATCCGCATCATAGAGTCGATCAGCTTACCTACGGCAGCAAAAATGATAATGCCGACAAATATAACCTCTGTATCTGAATTTTGCTTTGCCTGATTAATAAGGAATCCAACCCCTGACTTAGAACCAATAAGTTCTGCTACAACAAGTCCAATCCAGGAGACAGCCAGCGACAAACGGACACCAAGCAAAATACTCGGTAAAGCTGCAGGAAGAATGAGTCGCATCAGTTTTTGCTTCAAGCTGAATTCCAGCACCTCTCCTACCTCATAAAGTTTGTTATCGACGTTTCGAATTCCCGTGTAGGTATGGATATAGAGTGGAAAAAAAGCGCCGCTTGTAATAATGACAACTTTGGATATCTCCCCAAATCCGAACCACAGAATAATGAGAGGGGCAATGGCAAGATGCGGAACAAGCCGCAAGACTTGAATACTCGGATCCACAAGATATGAGGCAATTCGCGAAAAACCTGTAAGGGTGCCAAGCGCTAATCCTAGAAAGGATCCTGCAAGAAATCCAATAAACGCACGATACATGCTAATCCCTAAATGATGAAAGATTTCTCCTGTAGCAATGAGATGAGAAAATTCCTGAGCAATGGAGAACGGAGTCGGTAAAAATAGAGAAGAGATATAGCCCTCACCCGCTGCATATTGCCATACTGCAATGACAATCAGCGGAATAAGCAGCGCAGCGGCTAGATCAGCTCCCTTTTTCCTCTTCCACTTCCGGATATTCATTGGCCGATACCCCTTGTGATGGTTTGCTGTGACTGTGCCTTGAATCTTACTTGGCCTATTTGCCTTATGCTGCAGTATCGGATCTGCCCGCTCGTTCATTTCCATCCTCCCTTTCTATTTCCCTAGCCACCATATGTATCTTTCCATCGCAGCATACGAGCCTCAACCAGCCTTACGAGCCCGTCCGTAGCCAAACCCGCACAAGCGAAAATAATGATGCCGACAAAAACGACCGGGGTGTCAGCGAATTGCCTGGCGTCGGACATCATATATCCAATTCCTGATGTAGAAGCAATCAGTTCGGCTACGACTAGTCCAAGCCAGGAAAGGCCAATCGATAACCTTACACCGAGCAAAATGTTTGGCAATGCTCCTGGAATCACAAGTCTTACGATTTGCTTCCATTTGTTGAAGCCAAGAACCTTAGCTACCTCAAATAACTTATTATCTCCCCCGCGAATTCCCATAAAAGTATTGATGTAGAGGGGAAAAAATGCACTTTTGGCGATAAGTAATACCTTTGATTCTTCACCAATTCCAAACCAGAGAATAAAAAGAGGTACTACAGCTAAGCTTGGAATCATTCTTATCATCTGAATCGATGGATCAAGAAACCTTTCTGAGGTTTTAAATAAACCTACCAGGAGTCCCAAAATAAACCCTAGACTTCCACCAAGCAGAAAACCAGCGAACGCTCGCATGATACTCACTTTAAAATGTCCCCATAAATCCCCTGATAGGGTTAGCTGGATTAGTGCTTTACCGATTGCAAATGGGGTTGGAAATAATAATTCAGAGATCACACCGTAAAATCCAAGAAGCTGCCATACTAGAAGTACGGATACAGGAATAATAAGACCAAGCCCCAAGAGGCTCCATTTCCCTGGACTCTGCTTTGAAGTCGTGACTGTAATACTGCTCAATCTGATTTCCCCTCTCCAACCTAAAATAGCGAAAATACCTTGCCGCCTTATGCAGGCTAGCAGGATATCTCCGCAAGTACGGTCGATATGTCATGACAACGGTATGTTGTCACAAAAAAAGAGGTATCGCTACGCGGCTGACGCGTGCAATACCTCTGTATGAACAGTCGGTTTATGAATTTCATATTAATCCAATGGGGATTAAGTAAATTCAAAATAACACCTTTTCCATTCTTTGTCAACGGAAATAAAATTGATTATTTCACATCTGATTAAGTAGCGAAAATTTCTATACCCTTGCTGCTATGAAATAAAGCCCATTAGTCGTTTTACTTCCTTTGTATTCGCCTTAGAAGTTAGCTTCTCGAGCAGAAGGAACGCTACATCAAAACCCATTGACGGACTTGATGAAGTGATTAGATTATCGTCGATAACAATCGGCTCGTCAGGAATGATTTTTGCGCCCATCTTAGCAAGTTGGGCCTGTCTTTTTCCATTACTCAAATTGTATGTTGTGGCGTTTCTTCCATCGAGAACCCCGCTTTTTCCCAGGATCAGCGCTGCTAAACAGATCGTCGCAATGATCTTTTTCTGACGGTTAAATTCGCGTACCAGCTCCAGCACATCTTCCCTGAAGGCATCCTCAAAATAACCCGCTTCTTCAAATCCGCCTGGGATCGCTAATACATCGAAATCATTCGCACTAACATGGTTAATTAACAATTCTGGTGTCACCTTGAAATTCCACGTACACGCTAGTGTGTCTCTCGTTCCTACGGTTATGAGTTCCGTAGTCCCATCCCCCTCCAGATGGTTCCAACCAAGCACATCGGTAAATACACTGGCTTCTATTGCTTCAAATCCATTTGGCAACAACAAACAAATCCGCTTCATAAGGATCGTCTCCCTTTCTGCTTTCTTCATAGAACCTTAGCAAAAAAAGGGATATAATACGAAAAATAAAGGATAGATGAAAATCAAAACCAATGCACCCAGGAGGAAAATAAATGATTGTATCACCAGAGCAAACAACTGTAGGATTTATCGGTACCGGAGTTATGGGCAAAAGCATGGCAGGGCATCTGCAAAAAGCCGGCTATCCTCTTCATGTCTACACAAGAACTGCCGCCAAAGCAGAAGAATTGATCAAGCAAGGTGCAACTTGGCATGAGTCACCGGCAAGCCTTGCAGCAGCATGCGAGGTGATTATTACTATGGTAGGGTACCCCAAAGACGTGGAAGAAATTTATCTTGGAGAAATTGGAATCATAGCAAACGCTCCTTCGGGAGCTTATCTGATTGATATGACGACATCTAGTCCACAGCTCGCGGCACGAATCCATGAAGAAGCTTTGAAGTCAGGGATGCATGCTCTTGATGCGCCAGTATCAGGTGGAGATATTGGTGCGAAGAATGCCAAACTATCCATCATGGTCGGCGGAGAGAAAGCAGATTATGAAGCAGTTAGCCCCATCTTTGGACTGATGGGCGAAAATATTGTATACCAGGGACCTGCAGGAGCTGGTCAACACACAAAAATGTGTAACCAAATCGCGATTGCATCCAATATGATGGGTGTCTGTGAAGCAATAGCGTATGCAAAAACTTCAGGACTGGATCCTGAGACCGTATTGAAAAGTATTGAGACAGGCGCCGCAGGAAGCTGGTCACTAAGCAATCTTGGTCCGCGAATGATAGCAGGCGACCATGAACCTGGATTTTTCGTCAAACATTTTATTAAAGATATGGGTATTGCTCTATCTTCGGCAGAAGAGATGGGGCTGCAGACACCGGGTCTTGCTTTGGCCAAGTCTTTGTATGAAGAGTTATCAGACCTTGGATACGACGATAAAGGAACGCAAATCTTATATCAGTACTATATGAAATTCAGCAACTAAATCTATCTTTGTACAAGGGAGGGACATAATTCCGATATCATCGGGCAAAGATATAAAGGCATAAGAACTGCCTAATCTTCCCTTTATGCGCCTATTAGATGAAAAAAAGGACCTTCTATGCTACAATACTGAAATTGCTCTGGCAATTATTCTAGGGAGGTTTATGGTATCGCATGCTGATTATTGGTATTGCCGGGGGAACCGGTTCAGGTAAAACAACAGTAGCTCGTTCCGTTATTGAACGTCTAGGTTCGAGTAAAGTGACTTTTATATCTCAGGACAACTACTATAAAGATCAGGCTCATCTTAGTTTGGCTGAGCGTGAGCTCACTAACTATGACCATCCGTTTGCGTTTGATAATGAGCTGTTAATTCAGCATTTAAATGCTCTTAAAAATGGACAAACTGCCTTTGCTCCTGTTTATGATTTTACAATACATGCACGTTCTGCATCAGAGACAGTCCAGCTAAAACCAAACAATATCATCATTATAGAAGGATTACATGTTCTTTCAGATGAAAACCTGCGCGCGATGCTGGACATTAAGGTATTTGTAGACTCTGATCCCGATGTACGGATTCTGCGTCGTGTTGTGCGTGATATTGAGGAACGTGGACGGACCATTCAGTCCATTCATCAGCAGTACCTCGCAACGGTAAAACCGATGCATGAAGCATTTATTGAGCCTTCTAAGAAGTATGCTGACATTATTATTCCTGAGGGTGGACACAACCAAGTAGGCATTCAGCTTCTGACTGTCCTTACGGAAAAATATCTGTCTGGCGAAAAAAATTGGTGACAGCCCGTTAATTAATTGTGTAAAACAAATAAAAGGAGAGACTTTCTTGCCTGAAAAAGGCTGTGGAGCCTCTCCTTTTTCATATCTAATGCAACTTCCTGCCCATTACTGTTGTTTATAAGTTAAGTGTAGAAGTAAATATAAGTGACTAGTAAGGGTGGGAATTACGATGAAAATGAGTCCCTCAGAACGATGGGCTATGTACCCTATGCATCTCATGTTTATGTTTATGATCCATTTCTGCTTTGGAGGGATGAATATTCTCTGGTCCATTTCCTACGGGGAAAACAGTGCTGGAATCTATGTCTTTACAGCTCTCTTCTTGCTTACCTGGCTGCTCTATTCGATATCGATGAGAAATCATCGGATCGATTTCATGATTATAACTTCTATCTACTGGCTTGGCGGACTGGCATTTTTTTTGTTGCTTTACACCTATAATCAAGATTCCACTACCACTTTTATTCTGTTATTCCCCTTCTATGGCACCATTGTTGGTTTTAGCCAATTATTTATAAATACATCTTATGAAATCACCGGAATGATCAGCTTTCATTTACTTTACTATGCAATGATTCTACTCTTCACCCTGTTGGCAGAGAGGCGTTCGAAGCGAATGAACAAGACCATATAACCGTTCTGTAACAGCACTAAAAATGGTGCAATAACAAATAAACATCCCCCAGTGTGGTTACCATCGGAGGATGTTTATTTGTTTTATAGGTTTTTAAGCTGTACGTTTGTAAGCTTTGAATGCTGCCTCTTTCTCTGCTTTCTTGCTCAGTGGAGGATTCATTGTCATAGCAATCAGGACGGAGATTACACATAGTCCGCCAATAACGATGAAGGTTGACTGAAAACCGCCCATCATTGCAGCGATAAACGAACCGGACAGTGCACCAATCCCGAAACCTTGATAGATAACGCCATAGTTTTTGGTTTGATTTTTTAGTCCAAAGAAGTCACTTACTATCGCTGGAAATACGGTAATATTACCTCCAAAACAGAATGCAATCGCTGCTACACAAGCGAAGAACAATCCAAAGTTTAATGGAACGAAGCTAAGTACGACTGCGGATGCTGCCGTTACAGCCAGTGTGCAGCCCACTAGTTTTAAGCGGCTGACTTTATCAGACAATGCTCCAAGAATAAGTCGCCCTGCTGTATTAAAGATAGCAACAAGAGCTACCGCATTAGCTGCCGTCGCTGCATCAAGATGGGCTAGCTGAACACCGATATCTTTTACAATACCAATTAAATATAATCCACTCATACAAGCAGTGAAGAAGATAACAAACAGCAGATATGCTTGTTTCGTGCGAAGCATCTCTCCCACTGTATAATTCACCTGCACAGGAACTGCTGCTTTTGAGGTTGTTGTCTGCGTTTTAGAGCCAACCTTAGCTTCTTCGGGTTCTACTGATGCTTCTCTTACGAGCATCGAACCCACTAAGATCATAGCCATGACAATGAGTCCCCAATACAGGAATGCTTGAGAAACACCAACGGAATGAATCAAACCACCATTAACATATTTAAAGATAAGACTTCCTGTACCATATGCCCCAACGGAGATACCAGAGATAAGTCCTTTTCGATCAGGGAACCATTTCATAAGATTGGATAAAGAAGTTATATACGCCGTACCGTCGGCGAATCCGACAATTACGCCAGCTAGAATATACAGAGAAGCCAGTGAACTTGCTTGCGAACTAAGGATTAATCCAATACCAAGCAGAATACCGGCGGCAGCTGTCAATTTGCGAAGACCAATTTTCTCTTGTATCTTCCCTGCAAAGAGAGTGGAAAAGGCGAGCGCAAAGCTGGTTATTGAAAATGTAATGGAAACCGAACTGAGTTCCCATCCGAATTTGTCAACAAGCGGTGAATTAAATAAACTCCATGTATAGATGGTTCCAAGCCCCATCTGCATAATAACGGTACCAAGAACAATAAGAAGGCGATTTACAGGTTTTCCATTCATGTTGCTTTCCTTCTTTCTTTTGTCTAATGTAAGTGTACTTGAGCTCTTAACACACTCTTATTTTAGCGCTTACATTCAAGGAAAAGCGAAAACAGGAATGAAATAACCTGAATTCGGAATGAAATGCCTCTATAGTCGCATAAGTTGCCTGAACTCTTTAGCTTTACTGCGGCTGACAGGGATTTCAGCATCAATCTCACTTAACCGAAGTAAATATGTATTATTAAACCATGGGACAATCTCTTTAATTTTCTCTGTGTTCACAAGATAGGAACGGTGACAGCGGAAAAAGACCTCTTTAGGAAGGCGCTCATAAAATTCGCTGATACTGAGTTGCATCATGTATTTCTCGTTCTTCGTCACGACCTCTGTTGTCTTCTCTTGAGCTACCGCATAATAAATATCGTCTGCATCAACAACCATGATCTTTTCGTTTTTATATAGATTCACCTTTGTAATGGAAGGCGTATGTTGTTCCGGCATCGCTCTGCGCTGTCCTATATATGCCGTTTCCAGTTTTTCCAGCATAGAAGTGATGCGGGACTCACTGTAAGGTTTGAGAATATAGTCAAAGGCCTCTACTTCAAATGCTTCCACTGCGTGTTCCTTATATGCTGTAATAAAGACGATGTAAGGTTTAACAGAAAACTTACTGATATTATGGGCAAGCAACACCCCGTCAATTGAAGGAATATTGATATCTAAGAACAAGACGTCAACCTCTTGACTCTGCAAAAATTTCAGAGCATCCAGACCATCCTCAAACTCAGCGTCTACCTTGATCTTGCTATGTGCTTCTATTAAATAACGCAGCTCTTGCCTGGCTAATACTTCATCTTCCACGATGATTGCTCTCATTTACTGAACACCTCTTTTTGTCACATCAAAATCTATACTTGTCCCCTGCTCTAACCGGCAGATACGAAGACCTTCACCATAGATAAGTTTCACACGCTGATGCACATTATATAGTCCAATTTTGTTATCAGGCATATTGTCACTGTACACATTTCGGATAATCTCCGGTGCTATTCCCGCTCCTGTATCCGTGATGCTAATCCTTACATTTTCTCCGAGATCCTTGACCGAAATCGTCACTTTCCCCGGCCCCTTAACCTTCAGAATACCATGGATTATTGCGTTCTCAACAAGCGGCTGAATAATAAGGCTTGGGATGCACACTTCTACTTCGTCAATATCATATTCCACTTCAAGCCGATTCCCGAATCTAGCTTTCTCAATCTCTACGTAATGGTTAACTTGCTCAAGTTCTTTGCGGATATCAATTATCTCATCACTAAGCTCCAGGTTAAAACGCATATAACCAGACAGGTTTACAATCAATTCTCTCGCTCTATCAGGATCAGTACGAATAGAAGAAGCGATGGCATTCAGCGCATTAAATAGAAAATGAGGATTAATCTTCGTCTGAAGTGCCTTCAGCTCTGCTTTATTTGCCATTATTTTAATTCCCTCTACTCTTGACACTTCCATGAGTGTAGAGATCATCTGCGACAATCCTACTGCCAGCGCTTGCAGGGAATCCGTAATTTTATGTGCCTTCGCATAATAAATCTTGAGGGCTCCGGTTACTTCTCCCTTTTCTTTCAGCGGAATAATAATCAGGGATTTAATAAAAGGGTTCGTATGCTCTGCATCATTGTTACGTATCATGATTTCCCCGCTTTTCAGCGTGTTTTTCGTTTCCTCACTGATGATGGCATGCTGCTCCTTATAGTACTCCTCACCCACGCCAATATAAGCTAGAATCTGCTTCGTATCGGTGATCGACACTGCATCTGCGCCAATTTCATCCTTGATAATGTGACAAATGGTATGAAGCGAATCTGGAGTGATGCTTCGAAAATAAGGCAATGTTTTATTCGCAATATCGAGGGATAGTTTAGCCTGTTTGGCTGCGACTAGTTCTTTCTCCCCTTCAACACTCTGTACGAGCATGACAATAAGACCCACGCTGACTTGGCTGACAATCATGGGAAGGCCAATCCGAGAAACGATAACCACACCAAGCGAAGTAGGCTCAGCCAATACGATAATTAAAATCATCGTTAACGCTTCACATGCCATACCGGCGATGATCCCCATCTTCCATCTGCGTTCCCGTGATGTAATACGATATATTTGTCCTGACACGAACCCTGCTGTAATACTCGTAATCAGGCAAGGCAAGGAAGTAACACCCCCGATATCAATCAAAAAACGATGAATCCCGGAGATAATCCCTGTGGCAAGACCGACCCAAGGGCCAAATAGGATCCCGCCCGATAAGATGGCAATGATTCGCACATTCACAAGCGAACCTTCAACATTAATACCGCTATAGGTACCAAATAAGGCAAACCCGCTGAAAATGATGGTTGCTAGAATAAGTTCATATCCCGTTTTTTCCCTTTGCCCAAAGAAAGCTTTAAATCCTGGTATTCGTGTCAGCACAAATAAACACATCAGCAAAAGAGCTGCGCGTTCTAACAGCTGAAGCAACATTAACAAAGACTCCTGCATGACGTTCCATCACTCTCCAAATATAAAATAGCGATCCGTTCCATACCCTTACATTTTGTTATTGTACCACAGAAAAACTCTTGTTTAATGCCATTGAACCTTACTAAGAAACCACCCAAAATTTAAATTATTTTTCTGTTTATGATTAGAACTTCGATTATGCGGTTATAAAATCAACAGCAAACGAAAAACAATGGAAAGGTGATGTTAAATATGGGTTGGTTATGGGCGTTAATTATTGGTGGTATTATTGGTTGGTTAGCAGGTCTAATCGTCGGCAAGGATATTCCATTCGGTATTGTTGGTAATATTATCGCTGGTTTTGTAGGGGCTTGGCTTGGTGGTCTTCTACTCGGAGAATGGGGACCTGAAACAGGTGGATTCTATATCTTCCCTGCACTGATTGGTGCGATCGTTCTCGTTGCTATTCTTAGTCTTATTCTTCGAAGTACAAGAAGAGCATAAGGAGAAACATCGTAAGATCTTTATTCATTACATTACTGATATTATAATTACCATAGTACCAGAGAGAGTTTGAACTCTCTAAACAAACCCGAAGTCTCTAGGAGACCTCGGGTTTGTTTTTTTTGATATCCCAGAACATCTAAGTTTACATCCATTTCTCAGCCCATTTTTCGAACACTCGAAGTGTAACTCCCAGCTCGTTTCCCTTTCGGGTTAATGAATATTGTGTTCTAACAGGGCGATCTGTTATCACGTTTCGAATTACAATACCATAATCCTCTAATTCCTTCATGCGTTCATTCAACATCCGCTTACTCAAGTCAGGAATAGCACCTAAAATTTCACTAAATCTCTTTGGCTCTTTCGATAAGGTATGAATAATAATTCCAACCCACTTCTTACCTAAAAAATTATATCCTTCTTCGACTTTATTACATGCCTCCTGTGTATCATTTCGCCCAGTCACAACATGCACCTCCAAGTACTTGCAATACTTTTATTACCTTATGTGAGAATATATAACTTAGTAACATTAAATAACCTATTTATATTATTCTACCACAATTTTTTTAACTCTAAAATCTTGACAAGTACCGCTTTTTATTTAGGTTCACAAGATTGACACAGATTTAGCGAGGGGTTAATATGGTTATGTAAAGTAACTCGTACATAAAAAGTTACCTAAAATCCATTATAAGTAAGGGGTGTAGCTATAGGAGCATATTGGTTTGTCACATTAGAAAGTACAAGGTTTAATGCAACGCAAAGACAGCATGAATTCTGTAATAGTTTTAAAACCGCTTACAACACCTATTAGACGAAGGATATTGAATCAAACGAAGTAACTAGAAGGTAAAGTGTCGATGATCTCTGACAAATTAGCATTAAAAACACAGAACCAGAAAGCTTATTTATCTAAAAAGCACCCTATAGTAATAATCAGCATTATAGCCTCACGATGATTTTTATGGACTTTAAAGACTTCTTTGTGATTGTGATAAAAGTCGCTGAATGATTAGAATGACTATCTATTTAAACTAAATCTGTTTCTTTACCTCGTAATGCATCTTTTCACAAAACTACATAAAAAAATTAGACTTATACATACCCTAAGAGGGAATTAAGGAGACAGCATGATTAAAAATAAGAAAAAAATCCACTTTGCTTGGTGGATACTAGTAGGCGTATCCATCATGGTTGGATTAACAAGAGGCGGCCTCAATAGCTCAGGCGGACTATTCCTGACGCCCGTTACACAGGATTTAGGTATTCGTATGGGAGACTTAAACATCTACTTTAGTATTGCTTCCATTGTTACTATGATCTTCCTGCCCTTCGCTGGTAAGATGATGGCTAAGTACAATCTCCGCAGTCTACTCATGATTGCGGTTGTACTACAAGCTGGTTCATTTGCAATGTTCGGGTTCATGAGCTCTGTATGGGGTTGGTATTTGTTCTCAATTCCCATGGCTATTGGCGCTGTTTTTCTTACCCAGATGGCAGGACCCGTACTGATTAACAATTGGTTTAAGAAGAATAAAGGTCTGATGATCGGTATTATGATGGCTGTATCCGGCGGTTTGGGCGCAGTGCTTCAACCTATCATTGGTAACTTATTAGCTAATGAGGGCTGGAGAAATACTTACATTATCATTGGTGTGGCTGTTATCATCATCGTCATTCCTGTTGTATTTTTCGCACTTCGAATGTCGCCAATAGAAAAAGGTCTGCAGCCTTATGGCGCAGATGAAGTTACTGAAGAAGATGAATCGAAAACACCTGTACTTGAAAAAGGAGTTTCATTTGGAGCAGCGAAGAGATCGTCTGCACTCTATGCATTAATTGCCTTCCTATTCTTTATTACTGCCATTGGATGTTTTGCTCAACACGTTCCAACCTTTGCAGTAAAACAACTTGGTTATGATGGAATATTTGCAAGTAACGCGATGGCGGGATGGATGGTCGGAGCATTACTTGGCGCTTTAGCTTTCGGATTCTTAACCGATAAGATTGGTGCGAGAAACACAGCTATTTTTGCTATGATCCTAGGTCTAGTTCCTGTGACCATTCTATTAACATCTGCTGATAACTCAGTGATGTTCTCTATTGCAATGGTGATTTTCGGATTTGTAGTTTCATCGATTGGAACACTTGGACCCCTGCTGACATCGGCTTTGTTCGGTAATAAAGAATACAGTCAGATCTATGCAATCGTAGCTCTAGGACTCGCTGTAGCAGGAATTGTTGCCTTGCCTGGATATGGATATATTTACGATGCAACGGGTTCTTACACTCCTGTGTTAATTGGCATTGCTTGTATGATGGTTATAAATATCCTCATGATTATCCTCGCGTTTAATGGGAAGAAAAAGCTTGAAAAAGCAGGTGCATTTAACTAATCCTCTTTCGGATAAAATAAAAAAGACTGCGGGCAAACTAGTTTAAGCTAGTTTGCCTGCAGTCTGGGAGGTTTCCTAGAAGGAAACCTCTTTTTGTTATCCACTAATTGAACGGATTGCAATTATAATAAGGTCCCGTTCACAAGACGCCCTTTGTACCATACCGCTGCTCGCTCTGATCTTCGGGCAACGGCTTCAGCCGCACAACTCGCATGCACTAACACAAAACTTGCTGTGTCCCCTGCTTTTGGCCATACTTGTTCACCTTTGGAACTAAGCGGTGTTATCCCGCCTGTAATAAAACCAAGAGACTGAGATAAAGAGAACTCATCATCACATCCATATAATTCTGCATAGCGCCCTGCCTTTTCAAGCTGATCGCCGTTACCAAAAGGAGACCAGTGATCGGTTAGGCTGTCCGTTGACAGTTTAACGTTAACTCCCATCTTATGTAACATCGGAAGAGGCATTGTTGATCTTCCAATCGGTACGGTCGATGTGATTGACATGCCGAGTGAAGCCATTCGAGCTGCTAACTCCTCAGCTTCCTGTGCTTCCGCGCTGGCAAACCAGAAAGCATGACTCACGGTAACCTTCCCTTGCAATCCTGCTTCTTCCGTCAGATCAGCAAGTCTCGTTAATGTTTGCTTACCCGCTTCATTTCTATCATGTAGGTGAATATCAATTCCCGCTTTACCCGCTACAGCTATCTCTACCATTGTCTGCAGTGATTTCTCGATATCTCCATCCACCGTGTATGGATCTACCCCGCCCACATGAGTTGCTCCCTCAGCTATTGACTGCTTTACCAACTGTACAGAATCAGATCTAAGCAATCCGTGCTGCGGAAAAGCTACAATCTCTGAGGAGATTTTTCCCGAAAATGTATCCAAAGCTTGCTTTGTTGCTTCTAACCTATGTAGTCCGCTCACCGGTTCAATATTACAATGACTTCGAACATATGTAGAACCATATCCCTGTATAAGTTCCAAAATACTCTCGGCTTGTTGTCTTGCCGCCGGCAGGAGCTTCGGTAATAATCGCTTCTCTTCTTCAATCCTTTCAAAGATACTGGTTACCTTTCGTACCGCTTGCCAAGGACCACCATAATACGTTTTATCCAAATGAATATGCGCTTCCTCAAAGGAAGGAAGCATTAATAATTGCTTGCCGTCGTATCTAGGAAGAGGACTCACGATCTCTTTACCTGCCTCCACAACTTCCGCAATTACACTATCTTCGATTCGAATGTGACAAATCTCTGTCTTCGTACCCACTACTTGTCCATTTTCCATGACATATCCCTGTTCTAATCTTACATTGGTTAACCAATAAGAAGCATTCATCATATCATCACCCTCTTTTCCACACAATGGTATCATAGCTGCCAATAAACGAAAAATATAAATAAAGTTTTGATGCTACACTTTTTTCATATATAAAGAGGCATATCTATAGGGAAACTACGCAAATACAAAAAAAGACACCTGAGCGGCGTCTTCTTAGTGTCTTCTGATGATTTCGCATTACATGAGGCTGTCTATTAGGTCAATTTTTGACCACAGTTTGGACAAAAGTTGGCTCCTTCTGTCTTCGTACCACAGTTCGGGCAGAAATTCGGCTTTTTCTGGCCTTGATCTGCAGAGGATGATGCCGCAGGCTTAACGTTTGAATTTTCAGAAGCAGCGGATTTCTCGTTAGATTCTATATTTTTCATCATCTGATTTGCTGCATTCATTCCCACTTGTATTCCAATCATGTCTGCAGCTGTACTGCCGCCTTTGAGGTTGCCGGACGCAATCCCATCAGTGATACTAACTTGCTGATATTTTTGCAGATTACCGATCATTTCATGAGAAGCAGTCTTCGTAATCATGTCTTGGATTTCTTTTGGATAGTTAAAACTCATCACCTGAAACCCGGTAATCGTCATCCCATTATTCATCACTTGCATATCCAAATCTTCCTGAATTCCTCTTGCGATTTCAGATGCATTGGCCTGCAAGTTAAACATATCCTTACCTTCGCGGCTAATCCATTTCATTAAGAGCTGATCCAGCACAGAAGTAATCCGAATCTTAACGTCCTCTACAAGATAACTGTTCTTTACCCCAGCAATTTTATCAATAAGTGTCACATAATCATTTACTTTGAAATTGAACGTACCGTTCGCACGGATTGGCATTCCGCCCGGCAGCTGCGGGGTTGGGATTAGAATAGGATTCTGCGTCCCCCATCTGACAGTGAATTCTTTTGTATTGACGAAGAGTACTTCCACTCTCATCCCACTGTTAAAGCCAAACTTAAACCCTTTCAGTGTAGACAGGAATGGAACAATGTCAGATTCAATGCTATACTCCCCTTCTTCTTGAAAAATTCCTTCAATTTTTCCGTTGTGAATAAAGATCGCATCTTGCCCGGACCGGATCAGGAGCTTACTTCCTTTTTTAATTTCTCTATTGCTCCACTTCCAGAAAATCATATCATCTCTGAACTCTTCCCACTCGACTACGTTTGCAAATTGTTTTTTGAAAAAAGACATGTATTCTCATTCCTTCCGTTTAGAACGATCCTCTGCTTCCGCTATGCGAGTGGCCGCCTTTACTGATTCCTCCACCACCGCCGCCACCAGGACCGCCATTATTATTATTCCGTTCAATCTTGCGTTTGGTCACTGTTGTTCTCAGATACCGATCTTGACGATCCAGTATGCCTGATGCACTTGCATCTTCATATGTCTGCCGGTTCACCGTGATACGTCCCCCAGAGCGATAAGCCATCACCCCGACAACTAGAGCGCCGATCCCCAAAGAAACGGCCAGTTGAAACCAAATATTAAATAAAACTCCTGGACGGTGTTCCATAAACTCATAGACGGTTAGAACATAATTCTCAAATGCAAGTTCATAATTTCCATAACTTAGATCAGGACTGATCTTGGTTCGTATTTGGTCTAGTCTGCTGTCATTAAGATAATCCAGCCCTTTATAAAATCCAGCGATATATACGTCTGTATTGTACATATCCAGTGTCAAAATAACGGCATTCCCATGCGGCTTATCATATCCGGGAGCATGCTCATCATAGAAGTCTTCTGTCAAAATCATAACATCTACATCTTCTTCATTTAATGTTGTATAGATGATAATATCCGTGTTCCGCTCGGCCCCATACGCATTGGCCATGGTATTGAGTCTGTCTGCTTGCGCCTGAGTTAATAGCCCTGCTTCATCGTAGATTAACTGTTTCTCCGCAGCTATAGAACTTGATTCAGCAGCTCCCGCTAGGTCAAGAGGAGCAATAACGAAAATAACGAAAAAAATCAGGAGAAAAGATAGGATCGCTTTCATTTTTTTCACCAAAATCCTCCTCCCATTATCCAGGAAATCAGTTTCAGCGATAAAAAGGAAATACCCGAGATTCCTGCAAACCAAGCACTTACTTTCCCTTTGCTAATCGGAGGTTTGCCCACCACTTTACCTGTCTGTCCGTTCATCGCAAATGTATGCTCTGCCTTATTATAATCATATTGCACCATCCATACCGGAAGCAGGACATAATCGGCACGTGCTAAGGTTGTATCGATCTGCTTATCCGTGAAACTTACCGTGGCATAACCAGAAGCCGAAGACTGAATGTAAGAATCGATATACTTACGAATCTTTTCCTTTGCCCGCGGCAGCAGCTCTGATTCATCGTAGCTGTATTTTTCGGCAATAAACCCGGCAAGATAAGGGGATTTAAAGCTTTTTAGCTGACCGTATGGGAAAGGTTCAAGCTTTTCCATCAGTTCATCATTCATTTTCTCTGCCGCGTCAATCGGTACATTCTCGTAATTGAGCCGGATCTTACGATATACCTCAAAATGCATCGTTTCCGTATAATGATAATCTCCTCTTGTGTAACTCCTCACTTTTGTACCCAGTCCACGGACTTCAATGTGATTATGTAATCCATATAACCAGAAAGGCACGTAGATTCCGGTAATTCCTTTAATTCGATCCGCTGTCATAAAACCACTTGGCGTAAGCAGTCCATTTCGGCACCATTTTCGAAAAGCTTGTATTGCTTCTTCTTTGCTAATCGAAAATGGAATAATCTTTGCCGGGGCCAGTTCTCCCGTAAGCCGGTCGCCAAGCACAACAGAGGAACCACAGAAACTGCATACCGTAGCTGCTGTTTCTGCCTCTGTCATGATGACCGCGCCGCAGCTAGTGCAGTGGTATTCACTTACTTCATTTTCGGTAAACACATTTCTGGTTAAAGGATCCGTAATTCCCTCAATATTATCGTCACGACCACAACTCGGACAATGCAGCATTCCTGACTCACTGTCAAACACCATGCTGGTTCCGCAGTTCGGACATTTATATTCGATGACTGGCATATGTTCACCTCACTACCCATCCAAGAATTTATGACTTCTTGTTGTTGAGTTTATCTTTAATCATGGCAAGTTCCTCTTCTGCATTCCTAATCGAACTGTTATTGTTCTCCCTCTCCAACTGAGCAATAAGTTCATCGAGATCGTCCTTCGGTTGCTCTCTAAGTTCAGCAATAGCCATGGCTTCATCATATGCTTTATTAACCTTTTCTTCGATTACATCGAACACAGAGCCGCTAACATCCGCATTTGAGCCCATCGCATTTAATTTCTGCTGAGCAGCCGTAGCAGCTATCTTTCCGTTTAATTCTGCATGTCGTTTCTCTAGGACGTTAAGATCAGAGCTCAGTTTATCGTGCATCTGCTTCATATTTTTCTTGTTAGAGGAAGCACGTTCATATGCAGATTCCAGATCACCTAATTTCTCTGCTTGTGCTGCCTTACGGTCTAGAAACTGCAATGCTTGCTCCTCGTTTCCGGACTCCACTGCTTTCTCAGCATATCGCTGCAGTTTATTTACTTCTGCTTTTGCCTCATCGAGCGCTCTCTTCGCTCTTTTCTCTTCCGCTGCTACCGACGCTGTTTCTGATTTCACTTTACCTATGTCCATGTTCAGTTGCTTCATATAGTTATTCATCATTTTCTCAGGATCTTCTGCTTTGGTAACCAAATCATGCATATTCGCTTTCATCACGTCTCTGAATCTAGATAGGATACTGATGAATATCTCCTCCTTTTGGAAAGAATCTTTACTCTATAATACATAAAAAAGAATACGAAGGTTTCAATCTAACGAATTTGTTGAAGACACCCTTTTATCTTTTTACTGTCATCTTCATATTTTGCCCAATAAAAAAAACACCATATCGTTGGTGTTCATTACGTCTTAACTATTTTATCAATTTCTTCTTTTAGTAAAAGATATCGATGCACACTTCTATTAATCGGAACCTTGGTTAATTTATTTTTATCTACATACAATTTCATTTGGTCTTTGGATAAGCCCAATAGATTTCCCGCCTCTGAAACCGTAAGCACCTCTTCGGTGTTCGTTGCATTGAATGTCTTTTTCACTTTTAAATTATAATCCTGAAACAAGTGCATACATTTCATCCCTTTCTATCCGTCTGACACCGCATAAAAAAAAGAACACCGAAGCAATGAAATCGGTGCCTTTATAAAGGAAAGAGAGTAAAGCTCTCGTCCCCTTATTTTTTATTTTGGTTCGGACTCGTGTTCATCACAGCTGCAAGCATTCTCTCATCTTTTATCATGCTAGACTGACACTGAGGGCATACGGGAACCTCGGAGAATACGAAGTTATCTCTCATCCATCCTTTGCAATCGTCGTTCGAACAAGACCATACTGCCGTTAACTCCATTGGTACATCTTCCATTGGTTTTCTTCGAGAATTGTACATTCGCATCCCTCTTTCTGTATCTGAATAGGTTATATAAATAAAAATGCCCCAAACGATACGTTTGAGGCATAAGACTCTTAATTAGAGTTTTACAACATTTTCAGCTTGTGGACCGCGTTGGCCTTGTGTGATATTGAATTCAACACGTTGACCTTCGTCCAAAGATTTGAATCCGTCTCCAGTGATTGCGCTGAAGTGTACGAATACGTCGCTTCCGCCTTCAACCTCGATGAAGCCAAATCCTTTTTCTGCGTTAAACCATTTTACTGTTCCTGTTTCCATTGTTATTACCACCTAATTTTTAAATTTACATGAAATTCTTACCTTAAAATAAAAATACACATAGGGTACAAGGTTATTATTAAAGAATAACCCTCTACGCTATGTGGATTCGTTAGGTCAATACTTCAATAAACTTAGTATAGCACATCTCCGAACATTTAGCTACATATATTATAAATGTATAAAATGGAAAAGAAGCAGCCCACCCCTTTCTTCATCTATATAGCAAAAAGTCTGCAGAGATCCTCATTGTTCTAGAAGGACCATATCTACAGACTTTTTAGCCAAAAATAAGTGTTTTTCGCTGATTATACCTGCTTAAATTCTATCCAGTCGATATGCATACCAGGCTTAATATGTTCAAACTTCATCTCGTAAAGTCCTGCTTCCAGCTCTACCTTAGCTTGTTTCAGCTTGATCCATCTGCCTTCTGTACCATTCGTCTGAATGGTCGTTGCTACTTGATCATTCAGAATCAGATTGCAGGCACTTTGTGACAGCTCCCCATCTGGAGACATCAAGCCGGCAAACATACGATATACGCCTGACTCATTCACTTTGATGATGGTTGAGCCAGATGGAGTCACTTTTATCTGCTCATCTTGCCCGATCACTTGAGCCTCTTCTGCTTGCAGAGAAGCATCTGCCTTACATGTTTCGATTTTTTCCTGAATAACTTGCTCTCTAGAAAATACAAGTGCTTGCATTAAGAATCCACAGATATTCATTGCATTACGCTGTAACTCACCACGGGTAAGAGTACCATTATCAAGTGACTCTATTGTGTTGTCTCCCCAGGCATTTGTTTCAGCTCCGTAATTACTAACGACCATATATAGATCGTTTTGAGCACGCGCCATGTGATTGGTATATTTACGATCAGCCGGTCCCCCGTCTACGACATCGTTCATTACAGCCCACCAATCCGTCATTACGATCCCTTTGAAACCCCACTCACCGCGAAGAATCGTCGTATTCAGATCATAATTCGATGCTGCCCAATGTCCGTTGACCGGATTATACGAAGTCATAATTGAATTCGCTCCGCCTTCTTTTACTGCAATTTCGAATCCTTTAAGATAGATTTCTCGCAAAGCCCGCTCAGATACAACCGCATCCACTTTCGTACGGTATTTCTCCTGGTTGTTGCAGGCAAAGTGTTTCAGCGTTGCTAGCGAACCGCCCTTGCGAAGCCCGCGGGTACAAGCTGATGCAAACAAGCCGGAGACCAGTGGATCTTCTGAGAAATATTCAAAGTTACGTCCATTTAGCGGACTACGACGAATATTAAGTCCGGGTCCGAGCAACGTATCAATATTGTTACGCACCAGCTCCTTACCTTCCAAAACATATAATTCTTCTACTAAATCCGTATCCCATGTTGCGGCAAGCAATGTTCCAATCGCAACCTGAGTTGCCTGCTGCCCACTGTCCATTCGGATTCCCGAAGGGCCGTCAGATGTACAGCCGACTGGAATACCATAGCTAAGAAGACTGTCGCTTACACCGCCAAAAGCAGATGCTGTTCCCGGTGTAACGAGCGGGCTGCTCATGCCTTCTCCTCTAATAATAGCTGCTAAATCTTGATCACTAAGTTGAGCGATAAAAGCTTCCATGCTGACTTTCTGCTCATGTACGTCACTCAGCTTATAACCTTGGTCTCCTATTTGATCCCATGTTTTCGGTAAATTGGCTTCAATTCGATCTGCTAAAGAAATTTGGCGGGTAGGAACTTCAGCCTCTGCCAATTCATAAATCCCATCTTCTTTGCGAACGCCTGGCTTCATTCTTTTGAATTTCTCTGTTGGTGCCATCGCTTCTTGCAGCTGTTCAACGACAATAAGTTCCTCAATATGATAGCCATTCTGTCCATCCACCGATACTTTTTCTACCTGTTTTACACTTGTGCCAACATAAAATAAATAACTTCCTTCTTCTAAAACATAAGCAGATGGGAATCCCGTTACCCCGCTGTCATCATACGAAGCCATTGAATTCACAGGGAATTGCAACGTCAAACGTTCGGATTCACCCGGCTGAACGATTTTTGTTTTTGCAAAAGCAGCAAGCGCTTTGGCCGGCTTTCCGAGTTTCCCTTGAGGCGCTTCATAGTAGACTTGTACTGTCTCTTTGCCTGCATAGGTATCCCCGGTATTAGTTACAGTTACCTCAAGCTCAATATACTTTAATCCGTCTTTTGTGATCTGCTTAGCTTCTTCAGGCTTTACCTCGAAAGTGGTATAAGACAAGCCATACCCAAATTCAAATTGAACCTTATCTGGACAGAACGTCTCAAAGTAGCGGTAACCTACATAAATATCTTCTTCATAAAGGTTCTTAAATTCATTGCCGTAATTCTTTGTGGATGGGTAATCTTCAATAGAGTAAGCAATCGTATCCGTTAATTTCCCGCTTGGCGTCACTTCACCAACCAGCACGTCCGCAATTGCATTTCCGCCTTCCATTCCGCCCTGCCAAGCGTAAATTACGCTTGAGATCGGATGAACAAAAGTCTTCTCACTCAGCCAGCTCATATCAATAATATTGGATACGTTTAGTACGACAATCGTCTGCTCGAAATGAGTTGTAACGATCTTTAGCATTGCTTTTTCATCATCTGTCAGCTGATAACTTCCTTGCTCGTCTGCATTATCTTGATCTTCCCCAGCGGTACGACCGATGACGATAATCGCTTTCGCTGATTTCTGTCTTGCAGCAGCGACGAGGTCATCGGTTAAAGGCATTTCTTGCTGATGCCAAGGCTCTGCAGCCCAGCCGCCTCCACCATTATCAAATGGATTCTCTTCAATCCATTTCTCGTATACCGATGCCAGTTCTTCATTAATGCTAATTTGTGCTTTAGCACGGAGTCCATCCAGCAGATTTGTTGTGTATACAACGTTTACGCTTCCGCCCGATCCTGTACCGCTGCGATAGTAATTTACCTGGGTGCGTCCAAAAACTGAAACGTTTTCGGAAACCTGTATAGGAAGAACTTTCCCCTCATTTTTTAAGAGAACTGCGCCTTCTGCTGCGACTTTTCTACTGAATTCTGCAAACCCTTCTAATGGAACACCAATAAGATCTGAACTCAAATGATTCCCTCCTGGTCTACCTATTCTAGTAATAGGAATATGTATTGTGGTTGATTCGGCATAAATTTAAAATCTAGTATTCTCGGTGAATGTGCTTACACATTTTTTTGAATACGTTTACTTGTTTTTATAGTAACAGATTTCTGAGAAATTAAAAACTTCTATTTTTTACGGTTTTTTCTATGCATCTCTTCTGAATCTTGACACCGAAGTACAGAGATATATATCAGTGATAAAGTTTGCAGCTCTTACGAAAATGCTAATTGAGATGTTCCTCGTTATAACATTAGACGATGACATACATGGAACTTTTCAAACTTTTAAATGTATTTTCCCCTGAAGAACGTATAAACAACAAATAGAGCCATGCCATATGATTATAAGTATGGCTTGGCTCTATTTGTGTCTGAATAAAAGATTAGTAATAAAAAAAGCGCCAAACATAAAGTTTGGCGCTTCGAAACTCAATATTAGAGTTTTACAACATTCTCAGCTTGTGGACCACGTTGGCCTTGTGTGATGTTGAATTCAACACGTTGTCCTTCGTCCAAAGATTTGAAGCCGTCTCCAGTGATTGCGCTGAAATGTACGAATACATCGTCTCCGCCTTCTACTTCGATAAAGCCAAATCCTTTTTCTGCGTTAAACCATTTTACTGTTCCTGTTTCCATTGTTATTACCACCTAATTTTTAAATTTACATGAAATTCTTACCTTACATAAAAATACACATAGGGGACAAGGTTATTGCATTTAAAGAATAACCCTCTACGCTATGCAGATTTCCCTAGGTCAATTACTTCAATAAACTTATTATAGCATATTTCAGAGCAATTAGCTACTAAATGTCCAAGTTATAATGAAAAAATCTAGAAGGGAGCTATTTTCTCATTGGATCTTCGCCTGAATAAGAGGTGCCACTCATTTAGATGAGTGTACCTTCGCTTTATTTTTATACAACTTACTATGATGGATCCCAGTTATTAATTCCACCGATATAGTTCATGACTTTATAACCTTTGCGAAGGATCATTTTCATCTCTTCACGCCGTTTTTCTCTCGTTTCTTCTTGTTTTGAACTGTAATAGAAATAACGTGCCTAGTCCCTGCAGCAGCCATGGGGAGTATAGACTGGTAGAAGGTAAGTAAATCTGGGGTATCTAAGAGTCCCTTATGAAACTTGGTGTGAATTAAAGGTAATCACTTAAGCAAAAAAGAGATATTCACCTGTCTAAATGCTAATTCATTGATTCATGATCAGACAATTTACCAAGGCATCTAACGAATTCATGTTCAGCACAAAAAGAAATATAAGCTCATATGTATAATAATCTCTAAGCTCTGTATCATATGTATCATACCCTGTTAAGTCAGCTAAATAGTAGAGCCCTCCGGGTATTAAAAATTGCAACTTCTGCGACTTTATTGTACATAAATTAAATTACAGATATTAAATTGTGAATTCATTATTTCTACGATGGATTTAGCCATTTATATTCGATAACCCCTCCTTTGTTATGTCTATATTAGAGCACAAAGCGCATAAATCCCTTTTGTTGCGATGTGAAAGAAGGTTAGTCGAAATTGCAGGAAATACATTGTAGACAGACCAAAATCCTCTCAAAAAGTTATCACATGTGTGATAACGACTATATAAACCAATAAGATTAGACATTTTGCTGATCTACCTCATTTATCTAGATAGAACTAACTTTAATCGCAAATAAAAAAAGCCCCAAACCTAAGGTTTGGGGCTTTTTAAAGCTAAAATTATAGTTTTACAACATTTTCAGCTTGTGCGCCACGTTGGCCTTGAACGATGTTGAATTCAACACGTTGTCCTTCGTCCAAAGATTTGAAGCCGTCTCCAGTGATTGCGCTGAAATGTACGAATACATCGTCTCCGCCTTCTACTTCGATAAAGCCAAATCCTTTTTCTGCGTTAAACCATTTTACTGTTCCTGTTTCCATTGTTATTACCACCTAATTTTTAAATTTACATGAAATTCTTACCTTAATAAAAATACACATAGGGGACAAGGTTATTATTTTTAAAGAATAACCCTCTACGCTATGTGAATTCGCTAGGTCAATTACTTCAATAAACTTATTATAGCACAGATCAACTCAAAAAGCTACTCCTTAACATAATTGAATGATTTATGTCGCTAAGAAATATGATTTTTAGTGAAATAAATCTATTGCTTACCAATCTATAGCTTATCTTCCTTACTCGAGAATATCCCTTTATTTTCAGAGCTTTTTTTAGATATGTAATTTAATGTATTTGCAAAAGTAGTTCAAGTATTATATATTGTTGATTCATCAAACATTGATGGGTCAAATATTGACGGATCAAATAAAAAGCATATCAGACATAAGAAAGAAGGAATTTACAATGCATAACGTTCAGAAAACAAACGATTTTAATGAAATTACCATGGGACGCCGTTCCATTAAAACATATGATCCAACTGTGAAAATCAGTCGTGAGGAAATGTCAGAAATAATTGCGAAGGCCACACGTGCTCCCTCATCCGTCAATTTACAACCTTGGCGTTTTGTAGTCATCGATAGCGAAGAAGGAAAAGAAACCCTTAGCCATCTCGCAAGATTCAACAAAGATAAAGTCATGAGTTCATCAGCAGTCATTGCTGTTTTTGCAGATATGAATAACTTCGAATATTTAGAAGAAATTTATGAAAAAGCGGCTGAGCTGGGGTATATGCCTAACGAGGTGAAAGAGCAGCAGATGAACGCCATTAGTCAATTTTATAAAGTCATGCCGGAATCAGCACTAAGAGATACCAACATACTAGATGCTGGTCTTGTATCCATGCAGCTTATGCTGGTTGCACGTGCACACGGCTATGACACCAATGCTATTGGTGGTTATGAGAAGGATCAGATCGCTGAAGTGTACGGCCTTGATAAAGATCGTTATTTACCGATCATGCTTATAACCATTGGCAAAGCAGCCAGCGAAGGATTTGAATCCTACCGCCTGCCTGTGGAGACGGTAACCACTTGGAGATAAGAAGACCTAGGTCTATCATTAGTAATTGTGGTAGTCGATAACAATAAATCCAGCCTTTACTTGCTCATCTATTTAGTTTTTGTAAACTGAGCTGTGAGCTTGTAAAAAGCTGTTCTTTATATAAAACCTCGTTCCCTGTTTCATCAGGAAGCGGGGTTTTTGTGAAGGAATCAAAATTATATAGATCCCACCACAACCTTTTACTAGAGAGTCGTATATGTAATTAAAAATAAAAAAAGCTCCAAACCTAAGGTTTGGAGCTTTTTAAAGCTAAAATTATAGTTTTACAACATTTTCAGCTTGTGCGCCACGTTGGCCTTGAACGATGTTGAATTCAACACGTTGTCCTTCGTCCAAAGATTTGAAGCCGTCTCCAGTGATTGCGCTGAAATGTACGAATACATCGTCTCCGCCTTCTACTTCGATAAAGCCAAATCCTTTTTCTGCGTTAAACCATTTTACTGTTCCTGTTTCCATTGTTATTACCACCTAATTTTTAAATTTACATGAAATTCTTACCTTACATAAAAATACACATAGGGGACAAGGTTATTATTTTTAGAAGAATAACCCTCTACGCTATGCGAATTTTTTCAGGTCAACAATTCAATAAACTTAGTATAGCACAGATCCATCTGAAAAGCTACTCTTAATAAAAAAACATGATAATCCAACATCTAAAAATTACAATAGATACTTGCTGATAAAGCATTAAACTTAGGCACGAATAGTTATCCCTTCCCCCACACATAATATATTTTACAAACTATTGCATTTATTAAGGAGGACCAATCAATTGAGCCCAAACCAACCTGACAAAAATCTGGTTAACGAAGTAAATGATTTGGAATCAACACCTGTAAACAGCCTGGATGCTCAGCAACAACAGCAGGCCCGTAATGATCGCCGGAAACAATCGCAACATGATGACAACGGTAAGCATAAGGAAAGCTATCACTAGTTAAGAACCTATGAGTGTATACAAAAAAAGGACCAAGCACCTGCTTGGTTCTTTTTACTGAGCATTAATATGGATTCTTTAATCATCTCTTAGAGCCATTGATCCCAGTTATCTATATTTGTTAGAAGCTAAGTAGAGCTACGTTATAATCTCTTTGCAAATTCATTCAACTGTTCTGACATCCGATCAACTTCTTCAATAAAATCAGATACCTGGCGGGACGATGTTGCTTGCCGTTCAACAATAGCGGTCATTTGTTCAATGGATACACGCATTTCGCTAATCGCCTCTTCAAATGTTTTCAGTGTAGTTTGAATCACATTCGTGGATTTAAGCGATTCCTTAGATAATTTGCGTATCTCACTCGCTACAACACCAAATCCTCTTCCTAAATCTCCTGCATGAGCTGCTTCAATTGCCGCATTAATTCCAAGCAAATTTGTTTGGTCTGCCACTCTTTTAACAAATGTTACAACTTTATCAGTTTCTTTCACCTGTTCTACCGTCTGATGGGCCAACGTAAGCAACTGCTGAGCAGAAACGGCTAATTTCGATGAATCTTCTGCCACTTCTGAGATTTGTTTGTTGGCTTGTGTTAGTGAAAGCGAAATTTGATCCGCAATGGCTATTAACTCACTTTGTTTACGTAGCTGAATAGCTATACCGCCAATGACATGGCCACTTGAATTGTGGAGCGGTATGGCCGTCCCTATAAATTCAAAACCATAAAAGGAGGCAGGTACCTCTGCCTTTAATGCTTCATTATCCCGAATTGCCTGCTTAAGCGGTTCTTCGCTATGCAAAGATTGCCCGACGCAGATCTCCAAGTTAATGTCTTCTCCAGGCCAATAGGCGATAAATTTCTCTGTATCACAAATGGCAATCGATAGTTCAGCAGGAACTGCTGCCTTTAAGATTGGAATCATGGTAATCAGAGCGTCCAAGGACTCAATGGTGTTCATTGTATGACTCTCCTCAATGCGTAGTTATGTATTAAAACTTAGTTCGATCTAGTAAAACGAGTAGATATCACTAACCGTTTAATTCTACCCTAGTTGGTTAATTATGTAAATAATTATAAAAGAAATAAAAAAAGACCACCTACACAGTGGCCTCCCTCATTTTAGTATCCTTCTCGAATTCGTTGTTTACGCATCCACTGAGTCGCTACCCACTTTTCACCGCGGATAACGGCCTGTCCACTATGCAAAGTTAATTCGTTTAATTCCTGATTGTTATAAAAATATTCAAAGTAAATCGCAGAACCTTTCACTGGTTTCATGGTAATACCTAACCTTGGAAGAGTGGTTTCCCCTCCTTCTTCTACATCATTTAAATATATAATTAATGTACTGATTCGATTGTTCTGATTAGAAGGACTACTAGCTCCAAAAAAATCATAATGTTCTTTAAACTCTTGCCCAGGTTCGTAATGCAATACCTGTAGTCCTTCTGCATGTGTAATAGGTACATGCATTAAATTTGATATACGATTTTCTATTTCGGTTATTAAAGGGCTTTCATTTTCTTCAAAAAACATACCGCTGCTCGTCCGAATTTGACTTTCTTCTTTATTCGCGAGTTTTGATTTTGTAAGACGTAAGGCAGCAGAATCAATAAACATCTGACATTCCTCATCATTTAATACCTGATCAAATTTCATTACTAAAGGTTCTTCATGTAGAACAGTGGCAGTAATCATGTGATTATCAATAGAATAGACGGATTGAATGGGTAAGATCGAAACTTCCTTTTTCATAATTGAATCAACCTCTCTATTATCACTTACAATGTCCAAAAATAAGAACCTATAACTAAAGAATGGCAATTTACATTTATTTCAAATATATTATAGGAACAGCTCGCGTATAGGAATATACTTCAACACATATTTTTTACACTATGTTATATATATCAAAAAAAAGACCTTTTATACTAGACTGGAAAAAAGGTCTTACATATTTATCTTATAAGAGCGTTCAAAGTAGTCAGCGATTCAATTCCATTATTATAATAACAATTTACTACTACTACATCACATCCAAAATCAACAATTCCTTATGTAAACTGCCTTTGTATTAATTCCTTTGCCCAATTCTCTACTTCTTTATTGCCTTCTATTATAAACTCTTGCCCTCTACCTACCGAGTTCAATATACAAATGTTAATTGCATTTTCCCAGACTCTTTTCCCCGACTTACTCAATATATTCTCATGGTAACTCATCTTTGTGCCCATGCTCGGATGAAAAAAGTTAGGTAATTTCCAACCCGATCGTTTCCGTTGTCCTTGAGTCGATAAGATGCGGGCTTGGATATCCCCCAGCAGATGAGTCAAAACCGTTCCTGCTCAGAATTACTTTCATCGATCGTTCACTCCTATAAATTGATAACCTTGTAAAAAGGGCAGTACGATGTTTGCAGAGGCTACTTACGGAAAGGTAAATTACCCTAATCATATGTTGGATGTACAAAAAACATACTGCATAAATTTATCAATATCAGGACTTCGGTAATCAACCATGAATGCAGAACAAGTCAGGACCACTCGTAAAAATAAAATGACCCCAAAAGTTAGACATTTACTAACCTTTGGGGTGCAGTTGATGAGGTGGTTTTAAATTATCGACATCATTCTATCTATAGGTAGCGCGAATAAAATTAACATTCAATAAAGCTAGATCTTGCTTCAACAACTCCCTAATTCTATCTTGAATATTCTCGCGAATATTCTTTGCTTTCTTTTAAATGAACAATATCATGGCCCGTAGGATTTTGGAAGGCACGAAGTCCAAAGGTCGGCGCAACCGCAAAGATATGATCGAAGATATCAGCCTGAACTGATTCATATACCGCCCAGTTGATATCATTGCTAAACGCGTAGATTTCCAGCGGCAGCCCGTTATCGCCAGGAGCTAACTGTCTGACAATTAGTGTCATATCCTTATGGATTTTAGGGTGATTCATCAGATATTGGTGAATGTATTCTCGGAATACACCTATATTCGTAAGCTGCCTGCCATTCACCTTACTCTCCGTATTAATCTCGTGTTCCATATTATAAATATTAATTTCATCCAATCTCCTCGTGACATAATCAGTGAGATAGTCTATCTTCTGAAGTTCCTCAATCATTTCCTCTGTACAAAAAGAGATACTGCTTGTATCAATATTGATACTCCGCTTAATTCTTCTGCCGCCAGCTGCTTGCATACCTCTCCAGTTTTTGAATGAATCTGAAATAAGGGCGTAGCTAGGAATCATGGTGATTGTCTTATCAAAGTTCATGACCATTACCGTATTGAGAGTAATATCAATTACATCACCGTTCGCATCATACTTAGGCATTTCAATCCAGTCGCCTACACGTACCATATCATTCGAGGATAATTGAACGCCTGCGACGAGGCCTAAGATGGAGTCCTTAAAAACTAACATTAGAACAGCCGATAACGCACCAAATCCGCTGAGAATGATCAAAGGATTCTGTCCAATAAGGCTTGATATCACTAAAATTGTAGCGATAATATAAAGTAAGATCTTTACCACCTGGATATATCCTTTGATCGGTCTGATCTTAGAAACCTCAAATGTACGATAAATTGCTTCAATAGCATTAAGCAGCGCACTAAACACCGTGGTGGTTACCATAATCATATAAATAATTGCCAGCTTCTTAATCAAAATTTCATACGACGGAAAGATTGTTGCAGAAGAATAGATAATGATGGCTGGCACAAGATGCGACAGTTTATGGAACACTTTTTTCTCCAAAATAATATTGTCCCACGTATACCGATTGTTATTAATGATATGAATAATCGTCTTCAGCACGATTTTTTTGGTGATGAAATTGGCTAGAATGCAGACCATCGCTATAAAAACAGCCATAATCAAGTTAGATAGATAACCAACCGTAGCTTCACTTATTCCATATCCGTCTAATTGATTTCTGATAAATTCCATTATTTCCTCCTGACTATTTGTAGATTAGCCTAATATTATAGTGTAGTTTTGAAACCTAAGCAAATACAAATGCTTTCTGTTAAGGCTGTTAAAAAACAAAGGCGAATGCCCTTTTTTCTTAAGGAACTTCGCCTAGTTCAATAATTTTGTATTCTAACGACACCCATCTACTGAAAATTCAAAAAGCAGACCTCTTCCATAACGGGTGGCTGTTCCGTCCATTGAGATTTAAGACGGTGAACCAGAGAATCAAAAACACTTAAATCCACACATCTCCATACGGAGCACTCTTGTAAAATCCTTATACTTCTAGTCCCTAAAATAGGTAATCAAAACATCGAAACTTCTATCTTTATATACAAAAAAAAGCCTAGTTATATAACCAGACTTGAATAAAAAATTGAAGCGGGTGATGGGAATCGAACCCACGCTATCAGCTTGGAAGGCTGAAGTTCT
>NZ_WTWX01000083.1 GCF_009870785.1 Paenibacillus sp. An7 | reverse complement strand
TGTTACAATGATGTGGGTTTATAAGGACATATGACTAACTAGCCCGCCTTGTTGCAGTCATGTTGATAGGAGGATTCGAGAATGAATATCCATGAATATCAAGGAAAAGAAGTACTTAAACAGTACGGAGTTGCCGTTCCAAACGGAAAAGTAGCTTATACAGTTGAAGAAGCGGTTGAAGCCGCTGCGTCGCTGGGAAGCCCGGTGACTGTAGTGAAAGCACAGATCCATGCAGGTGGACGTGGTAAAGCAGGCGGCGTAAAAGTAGCCAAAACTATGGATGAAGTACGTGAATATGCCTCTGAAATTCTCGGGAAAGTGCTTGTAACGCACCAAACAGGACCAGAAGGCAAAGAAGTGAAAAGACTTCTTATTGAAGAAGGTTGCGATATTCGTAAAGAGTATTATGTGGGAGTGGTCGTAGACCGTGCAACAGGACGAGTCGTTCTGATGGCTTCCGAAGAAGGCGGTACTGAGAT
>NZ_WTWX01000082.1 GCF_009870785.1 Paenibacillus sp. An7 | reverse complement strand
AATCGAGTAGGAGGCTACCCATTAGAAGAGTAGCCGACCTCTCACACCACCGTACGTACCGTTCGGTATACGGCGGTTCAACCGCATAAGTGCATTTTACGTAGACGCTCGTACTGCGCAGGAAAGTCATAATATCCTGCCTGTACGAGCTTTTCGTTTGTTATGGAACGAGACAGCACGGGGCTTCTGGCGATGCGCCAGTACCCAAGACGGGAGTTTCCCCATTGGTACGCCTTCCCCTCCGGTATCCCCAGCCTGCGTAGGTTTTGTACCTTTGTTTTCGGTTTCTTCCATTGCTTCCAGATGTACATACGAAGTCGCCTCCGCAGCCATTCACTCCAGCTTTGCAATATCCTTTTCATGTCAGCTACATAATAGTAGCCAATCCATCCGCGAATGTAGATCTTCACTTTCTCCATGACTTGGCGAACATTCCTACCCTGACTTCGGCTCGTTAGTTCTTTCAACTTCTTCTTTGCTTTTGC
>NZ_WTWX01000024.1 GCF_009870785.1 Paenibacillus sp. An7 | reverse complement strand
ATATATGGAATGTTATGGGTATTCAACGAATACCTCTGTTTTCCTATGCCCTTTTTCGTCGTCTCGGCCACCTACTTCTCCTAATCTTTCATTTTTCTCCATTTGACTAAGGAGAAGTCCTGCGAATTCATGAGCCTGAGTGGTATTTAAATCATTTCAAGGGAGCTCAATAACAACGTCTAAAACTTTCTTATTCGAATCCTATGCTAAGCTTTCTTCCCCCTCATTTTATGACAAAGAGACATGATAACCCAAATAGCAGTTGGAAGTGCAATGGCTCCTGCTATTGCTCCAATGATCATAGACGCTAAAATGTTCACTGCACTGACAGAGACGTATAACAATATAAAAACAGCTATTAAGAAGAGAAAGGCTAGTATAGTTTTCAAAAGATTAACTAAGCCTTTTTTTTCTTGTACCTTCCATTTGTTATTGTATGTTGCGATTACAGTCCAAGCTGTTGGAAGTGCAATGGCAGTGAAAATAACTGCTATTGCTAACATTATTGATTTGAATGTACCAGAGCTTATGATTGATCCAACCCATGCTAGTACTGTTATTAGAGCGAACGGAATGGCAAAATAATTCATAGAACGGGCTAGATTTCCATACTTTTCTACGGATGTGTCACGGTCACTATAAATCGGTTTTGTATTAGGTTGTGCTCGAAATAAATGAATATCTCCTTTTGAGGTAATATGCGCCCATCCAGAAGATGCAAAAAAGTCAAAGTATTCTTCTTCTTCATCTTTTTTTAATGAACGATAATCGACACTGTAGATATAATCGGTGCTTTCTCCTTTTTTTAGCGTATATCCCATAAATGTAAAATTGCTAACATGCCAACCCTCCAAAGAAAATCGGCGTAGTTTTTCCATGTCCTTATCCTCAGAAAAAGCTAACCCACCTGACATAATGTACTTTGTTTGTCTCATTTTTTACCCTCCTTTAATCCTGTTTCTGCTAATTGAATCATCATTTTTCTTATTTTCACATCTTCCTCTAATACAGTTCTGCCCTTGTCGGTAAGCAAATACGTCTTACGTCTTGAATCCGACCCATCATGCAAATAAATCCATTCTTGTTTTAATAACTTTTTTATAATCGTGTACATTGAAGCAGGACCTATAGTAATTGCCCCATTTGTTGATTCTTCAATTAAGCTCATAATTGCGTAACCATGCCTTGGTTTAGTTAAAGCAGCCATAATATAAAACACTGAATCCGTTAATTGCTCAGTTTTTTTCAACCCATCACCTTCTATATCTCTTTAATATATATCACAAAACGATATATTTGAAAATAATATATCACAATGTGATATATACATCAAGAGTTATATCACATTGTGATACATCAATGAATGATATTTATCCTTTATAATCAAAAAAATCCTTACAAAATGGGCTCTACGCCAAATCGGAAAACAACATGATGTTCTTGTCCATCATCCTTCTACAACTAAACTAGTGATTTGCCAGTACCCCTAATTCCTCCTTGCAGTGTCACAGCTTCGCTTGTTATACGAGATCTTAGTCCCAACCAGCCTCAATCATGTTTCTACAAGTAGGGGCGAACCGTTTAGCTGACGGGGGCGAAGCCCCACGTGCAGTTACGTTCTACCCTGGCTACTGATATAATAAGACCAATTCCTCAGAAACAGAAAGTGTCGGATCATTACTCAATATTCTTGAAACCGTTGTAGTTGAAACGCTAGAATGTCTCGCTATATCCTTAATGGTTACCATGGTATCAACTATGCCTTTAGTTAATTTTACTTAAATCATAAATCACTGGAGCCTAACCAGGACTTAGATTTCCTAATTCATCCTTTTCTTCACGAAACAGTGTGAACATGGTTACGACTGTAAAAATTAATACAACAATATCTAAGAACAAGTAAGCACTTTTGAAGCCAATCGTGTCGTACATATTTCCAGCAATGCAATGGGAAAATGGCACCTCTTTGCTTGAAATCCAATCAAATAAACCGTGGCGGATAGTCTCATATCGAAATTAGCTGAGATATATTTAAATATGCCTACTAGCTAAATTTCACTTCAGCCACGTGCATCAATTTCAACAACTGATCCCAACAGGTCTATCTGCAATACTGGAACCTAACTAACATGATAAATCCAGCATAGATCACGGGTGAGTGAGAATCGCTAAGGTGAAGTGGAGACGTGCGTATGGAATGTTATGGGTATTAGGTAAATACCTTTGTTTCCGCATGCCCTTTTACGTCGTCTTTGGCTACCTGATTCTCCTATTCTTTCGTTTTTCTCATTTCGATTAAGGAGAAATCCTGCGAATTCTGGTCTAATCTTGTCCTCGACTCGAGACAAGAACTTGTACCGATAACACAAAAAAGCCGCTAAAATGGCGACTTTTTTTCAAAGGGGACAATGTTTTTGTCCTGAGACATAAACAAACTTAGTGTTCTGAGATCATCATTGTCAATTAGAGGTAGTTCCTTAAAAAAGAAACCTGTAAGGATGAAGTGCATTGTTAACATAAATAATATATTTTTACCCTGCCCCTCCTTTTCCATAACTCACTCACCGTAGACTTTGAGAATTCCATACTTCTATTTGGATTGATCTGAATCATCAGTTAATGGTTCAGTTTAACAAATGTGACCGATAGGTAAATAAGAGAGCAATGATAAGAACCCCAGTCTTTTTGGACTAGGGTTTTCTTTTTTTATTTTCTTAATTTGTGTAATAAATGACGCTACTTGCTATTATACAGATAGCATCATCTCAAGACTGGACTTAACTTCCAATGCAATTAGATTAATAATTGGCTCTAAATCTCCATTATCCGCTTGCTCCAAGGCAACATAGTAATCTTCACGTTTCTCATTACGAATGATAGCAGGAGGATAACCGTTTTTAAGTAGTATAAAGTTCATAGCAAGCCGACTGACCCTACCATTTCCATCTGTAAATGGATGGATAGCAACGAGTTTATGATGCAGTACTGCTGCTAGTTTGACAGGATGCATATCTAAGTTTTCATTGTACCATACAATGAGATGTTCCATTTCATACGGCACTTGTACTGCAGGAGTATACTGATGGATATTACCGGACATAGTTAGCACATGATTATCCATCTTCTTATAAACTCCAGGAGAAAAGTCAATGTCCCTTACTCCCTGAAATAGAATGGCATGAAAATCTTTAATAATGCTTTCGTTTAGATCTCTCTGTTTGATTGCGTCATTTAGGTAATCTATAGCTTCTGCATGGTTTATTATTTCTAAATGTTCTCTTAATGATTTCCCTTTTACGGTCAGTCCTTCTCTTAAGAAGAATGCTGTTTCACGATAAGTGAATGTATTGCCTTCAATTGCATTCGTATGATAAGTCCACTCTTCACGGAATTTTTGAGCAATGGTGTTCATAAGCTTGGGATTGATCGGGCGTTTTTTATCGACCTCTATTCGAAGAGCATCAATTTGATTAAACATTAGCCATTTTCCTTCCTACTTCGTATTACTAGCATTATATCAAAATAAACTCCTATCAATACTACTGCGAGCATCTTTCCTATGAAATTATGAACTGCATAAGAACTAAACGTTCTCGTTTTGCTGAAGAAGGGGTATTAGATAAATATAAGAAGCTGGCTTTAAGCCAGCTTTAAACGTACGAATGAGAATTGTACAAAAACGGGGTCACGAGCTTTCCTGCCATTGTCCAATAATGTATCTTCACAAGCACTATAATCGAATCCAAGAAGTTTTATAACGGCATCATCTTCATGGATGTATTTTTCTTCTTTGATCCTTGATAGTTGATTATTTGCAAGGTCTAAGTAATATTTTTCTTCTAAATTTTTGATATAAAGAACACCATCCTCAAGTGAAGGATGCGGAACACTCCATCCGGAGCGGAGGCCTTCTCTTTTAATATTATCCTTACAGATGGAACTTCCTGGCTTACACGGGGGTCAATCTGGAGCTCACCAGCTACTTTGTACAAATTTTCTGGAGTTATAAACATGAATTTATTTTTCTAATGACGGATTGTAACATGAAGTGCGACACTTAGTTATAAAATGGTCTGAAAATTGAAATCCTTTGCTTTTATCTATAACATCGTTAATTAAAATAGAGCAACGGACATATCGCCGCTGCTCTTGCTTTAGTTGTTTACTTTATTTGTTCCATTTCGTCTTCTGGATAAACTTCTTTGTAGTTCTTCATCAAACTCATGTCCCCTACAAAAAAGGACTCGACAACTGGAAGTGCTTCGATAGTATATTCTACACCGTTCTTGACTCCGCCTCCTCCGTCCATCTTTCCTGCGCCCTTATTATGAATATCCTCTATTTGGTCAAGTTCCTTTACCTTATTTCCTTCTTCGTCTACATAAAAGTATCTGTCAGTCGAAGTACCATAAAAAGCATCTTTGTTAGATGTTTTAAGGATGCCATCCTCTCCGATTCGGAAGGTAGTCACTCCGTCCTCCTTCTTAATCTCTGAATACTCTGATTGATCGTATATGATATAAGCCCATCCAACGTAATCTTCTGGAATTAGAAATTCAAACTTTCCATTCGCCTTGCTGCAACCTGCCGCAACGAAAACAAAACATATCGCCATAAGCAAAATAGATAACTTCTTCAAAAAAAACACCCTCTCTAGTTGTTAAAAGCCATTATAAAATTCCCTTATATATAAAGAGCTCGTTAGTAGAATCATGGCGCCACCATTTGGGCTAATGTAACCCTAATCCCTGCTCTAAAGTATGAATGAGTTCGGTACGATACCGAACCTATTTTGGGCAAGTTTAAAAGTTTTGAGCTAACAAACGTATATATAATTTGGTGTTATGTAGTAATACTTTTTTTAATTATTTTCAATGTAAATATGATTTCGAACTTCTTCATTAATGCTAAATCATAGTATAAATCTTAACATAAGCAAAAATCTTGTATAGGTATCTGTTGTTTCTCAGATAAAGATCTCTTCTATAAGTTTGTATTACCCATCTTCTCTGCTTCATTAATCTTGGCTATATCTATTATATAAGAGCCTAACGCATCAAAAACAGCCACTCTTCCTACAGGGCCAATGTACCGGATGTTACCTAATTTATAAATTGTGAGGTCCATTAAGTCTCTCATATTAAAATACTTATTACGTTTTAAGTATTTGATAACACTCTTATAAGTTTTCCCCTCATATTGTCCAAAGTAAGTCTCTACATCTAAATTCATAAGTGATTCTGGTAGAGCAAATATTTCTAATAACCGAGAATTTGAGTAATGTTCAATAAGATAATCATATTTATTTTTTTTCCTTATCTCTTTCAAGGATCAATGTTAGCTTATTACAAAGAGTACGATCTTCTAGATCTAATGTGGGCGGGAAAAGAGAAATTAATCTTTGTAGCTCTTCTGCTGATAGATCGATGTAAGACATTAGGGCTCCTCCTTACGATTTTTTCAAAAATAATCAGTTCCTCCTAAATATTCTATACTTCTTTTGACCTACTTACAAGGCATTTTGTAGGTCTATGAGACTACTTTGTAAAATCTTCCCTGAACCTCCCTCTAACTCCTCCCCTATATTTTCAAACCTAACTGAATCTAATGTTTAATATTTGTTGTCGATTTTAGTTCTGAGAACCCAAAATTTTTTAATAGTTATGATTCAAGCATTTTTGTACCATATTATTCGATTAATATTGTAGATTTTGCATTCATGCGGGCGTTTAATGCTTAGGCTGACGTCTAGGCTGTTATGCATACAATGATAAGTACAGAGATAATAATCTTTGTTCTGGTTCTCATATGTTGCAGCAATAACCATTCTGTTTGTTCATTTATAATGAAGTCTTCTCCCTTTATAGTTTATCTTGGCTAGTGTTCTGATTAGGGATATTTGAGTAAAAAATCGTTTAATGCCTTGCTTCGTTGACAAATAGAATTGCAATTCTTAGCATAACCTGAGTTACAGAGACAAGGAGGTTATCTCTATTCAACCCCGACAACGACAGGAAAATGAACGAAGCGAGCTCCGAGAGAAACGCCGTTTAAGCATCATTGAAGTTGCCATTTCTATTTTCTCTCAGCAAGGGTTCGAAAAGGCTACCATGCAGGAAATCGCCAAGGCTGCAAGCCTTGGCGTAGCTACTGTATTCCGCTATTTCCCAAGAAAGAACATTTGATTGTTGCCGTTGCTTCACATATTGTTCAGTCCGAAGTGATTATCTTTGAAAAGATTGTGCATGGAGAAGGAAGCTTTTAGAAACGACTATTTCAAGTTCGGGACACTGAATCTATAAGCCAATATCTATTGCTGCGTTTTCTTCAAACAGTGAGACTATATGTATATAATGTAAATTAATCTGGGTAATTTACGTCGTATAGAAGTTCTTGTCTTGAGTAGACGACAAGAACCTCTATACAATAAATAAAAAACCGCAGTATATATGCGTTGACGTCCAACAATAGATACGGGGTCAATCTTAACGATTAAATATCTTCAAATCGTTACAAATATGGTATTTAAGTCGCATAAACCCTGTGCCTTTGTAACAGACTGCTCCAATATAGTTATCTGAGAAATGCAGCGATCGAGTTGTGTACGGCTCTCCATGTTCTGATTTAGGGTGTCGAATCCAGGAATAGTTATCCTCCATTGTATTAAACTTAAGCCATTGTCCTCCAATCCCTAATCCGGTGGCTTTAGCAAATGCCTCCTTACGAGTCAGTATGTTCAATAGTGATATTGTTTGTTCTCTGTTATTACTTGAGGATAAACAGTATGTTTGCTCAAATGGGGTCAGAAACCGAGATGCAATACGTTTCACATGCTGCATCTTACGAATCTTTTCGATATCGATACCGACCGGACAACTTGCAACAACGATTGAAGTAAGGAATTTAGTATGTGATAAATTAAATTCTGGTCCTTCACAAACATAGGGTTTTCCATTTTGTTGATATCTTATCTGTATTTCATTCGGAGGACATCCCATATATTGACCGAGTACATATTTTAAAAATGATCTTGAGGCAGTAAACTGTTTCCTGCTCTCCATCGAGTTGTATTTAAGCATCCTCTTTATTTCTGCCTCGTTTAACACTTCACTCGGTTCGGGATCTAACGTTAGACATCTCTTTCTGGATGTGTAATTAATCCAAATATCAAGTATACTATTTTTCATACAATTTCATTCCTTCTGAGAGAGAGCACTAAGTAATGACAGACATCCTAAGCTTCTCAGGGACAGCATATTCGTATAATAAACTATTAATTTCTTCATATGTTGGCTGAAGAAGCAATTCACCCAACTTTATATGATTCAAACCAATTAATGCATTTTCGGATACTTTCATGCACGCATACTTTAGCGAGTCTAACTCTGAGTAATGAAGACCGATGCATTTCATTCGGCTCATATCTATAATCTTCTTATCTATGCCCTTGCGTGGTAACGCTTCAAGACAAGAAATAACCTGATTATAAAGCTCTCTTGGATCAATTGAAAAACCACTCATGATAGAAAATGCAAAAGAAGATCGATAATAATGCTCCCATGAGGCTGTTTTATTAATCAAACCTCTGTGAACGGCATTCTGAAAAAATGATGAGTTTTCTCCAAGTAGAGCTTCAATCCCTATCATCAGTGTAACTAGCTCTCTTTCCGACGTATGAGTTAAGTTACCTCGAAAGCCAAATTGGACGATTGGAATTGCCTGAAATCCAGGTATTTCTCTATAAAAGTCTTCAGAGCATGATATAGGAAGTTTCCATGTTTCATTTGACGTCGATGAAATATTTAAAGGCAACTTTTTCTCCAAAAAGTCAACTATGAAGTCTGCATTTACTGGGCCTGCTATCGTCAAAGCCATCTGGCTAGGCGTATAATACTGTTGATATACACTCTGTAATACAAAAGGGGTTATCTCTTCTATACTAATCTCGGTCCCTGCCACATCCTTGGCTAAGACATGATTTTCTCCATATAGCATAGAAAGGAGCTGCTGCATGCATAACCATACTGGTTCATCCGTATAATTGCCTAGCTCTTGTTTAATAATTGATTTTTCTGCTTGAATATGTTCCTCTTGAAAGTAAGGAGTAAAAATAAAATCTAAAAACAAAGAGAGATTACTTTGAAAACACTCCGTAGAAGCCAGCTGATATGTCGTCACATCATATCGAGTTAGTGCGGAAGTAGACGCACCTCGGTCATGAAGCTGTTGTTTAGCAGACTTTCCCGGTTGGTAGAACATCATATGCTCCAAAAAGTGTGCTGTTCCGTAAGGATGAGGAGCAAATGGTAGATCCACATTGTAATCTTTTCCTATACTATCATGTATTGCGCCATATGAAATGCTCAGTGCAGAGAATGTATGAACATGATATGGCCTAGGTAGAATTTGAACTCGCATCCCATTGGATAAACGATAAACCATCATTTCTTGATCAAGCAAAAACTTCATAAATTATGCCCCCTTCCCACTTTTATCTACCGGTTCATTAGGAAAAAGGACCCATGTGATAGCTTTTTCGAGATTGTTCGCTATTTGTGTTATCTCTTCTACAGTAACGGTATTAATTAATTCTATGAAATCTGCAGAATTCATATTAGTTTCTGTTAGGCATTGGTCCAGGTGGACATCAATCTCTTGCTCCGGGAGATCCATTCCAACCTTCATATAGTGAAGAACTCCTTCAACTGCTCGCGTGACTTCTTCTTTATCCAACCTTCCTTCAGCAATTAGTTTAAGTTCTTTATCAATGATTAATAAAATATCAGCGGTATTCCCTACCGTTGTGCTCGTGTTTATATGAATAAGTTGTCTGAAACGATCTAATTCACTCATAACTTCATATACTAATTGTTTCCTTCGCCGAAGCTCAAAATTCAGTTTAGACATCGGACCGGAAGCAAATAACTTGTGAAATACAAACAAAGCTGCAAAGTTAGGAGAACCATAAGTGACGTGCGTCTTATAGGCAATGCTTAATTTGCACTGATGAAAGTTCCCATGTTCAATCATTAGTGAATGCTGTTTGTTTTTTAATAATTTTGAATTTGCTCTATCAAGAGATTCAAAGGAATTTTCAAGAGAATTTTTTGGTGACGGAGATGTGAACCAAGAAAGTACTTCATCAGAGTAATCGTTCGGATTTACGTCGCCAATAATATGAATGTGTATTGGCAAACGGAGTATTTTTTCATAGGCTTCATATATATGGTCCTCTTGTATAGGAGATTTACTTTCTTGACTAACAGAAGAGAAATCAATCTTCTCAGAATCATAGCCCATATAAGATAGACATCGACTCTTTAATATAGAGCTTGGGTCAGAGTACGTCCGTTTCATGGTATGCCGAAAAGTCTCAATTTCTTCTTTAATTCTTTTGCTATCAAAAACCCATCCATCCTGGCGAGAAGGATGGAATATCAAGTCAGACAACAGCTTAAGTGCTTTCCAAGAGGGAGATTCCTTACCCTTTAAAAAGTGAGGTTGAACGACTTTTATTGAGTAAGAAGCGATCTGATCCATTCCCTTTTGGTTTATACTAAAGGTATAACTTGCACCATATAACTGACACAATTTTTCTCTCTTTTCGAAATCATTCAAATCTACGCCCCCTACTTTGCCTAAAAGGCGTGCAATAAAGGAAAAAATATATTGATCAATAACCATTCCCTTATTAACTATGGACAAAGTTAAATAAGCATTATAATACTTTGTGGTCGGTAGAAGATGAAGCGATACATTGCGTTTTTTCGTCGATATGAAACGTTCAGTCACCTCTGTTTCACCTCCATGAGTTCCTGGAACTCTTTAATCAAGATAGACTGTATACTAAACTTTGTTGCAAATTCATCCCAAGTTGGCCAAATCCTCCAATTGGTTTACTGATCCAATCAAGCTGAGTTTTCTCACCATGAGGATTATATATACCCTCGTTCTCCCAAGAAAGAACTTGTGCATGATGACGGTCCCAAAATCGCCATTGCTCCGGCTGGAGCATCAATTGATTCCTAAAAGGCGTATAAACCTGTTCTGCCATATGCTGAATATCGTTGCTAGCTTCAAACGGAGGAAGAAAAACAATCTTGCTTTTATAATCTTCCGTCATTGTCATGAAATACAAGCAAACCGGTTTTTTGGCTCTGGCTAAAATACGAAATATACCGCTTCTTGTCTTGATTTTAGATGTCAGAAATGGTAACTCCAGCGAATAATTATCTGTATTAAATCCTGTCTGACCATCCACAAACAGACTGAAGCAGCCCCCTTTTTTTAGATGCGAATACAGCTTTAATCCTATTAGCTCATCTTGAGAGTTAAGCAATTCTGCTCTTGAATATTTGCGAATAGATTCCCACTTGTCTAGCTGTTTTTCTTGAGATACAGTATTCTTCTCTGCTACCAGGTAAAAAGGAAGACCCCCTCGATAGTAGCCTTTGCGTATTTCTTGCCCGATAGTCACCATGTTGTGTCTTACAAAACCATAGTGAAAAGTAAGAAATGCCCCGCCCTCTTGCAGAGTAGACTGTAAATGCTCGCGTCCTGAGACTTCATCCCATTCCAAAAATGAATACGGTGTTTTTTTATGATCATCAACCGTCCTTAAAAACGCAAGATAATTTATCCATGTTTCCTCAGCCTTTTTTGGCCCAACTAATGAATTTAATTCTTTTGCAATGTTCATAAGAGCATAAAAATAACCGAGCTTTAAGCCTCCTGAGTTTCGCTGTCGTTCAATATCATTTGAAACTTCGTACCGATGTAATTCAAAATTCTTTCTAAAATCCATTGCAGGCACTCCTTTTAATATAAACTTACACCATGGAAATTCGATTCCGGTGAAGGCCTTCCAGAATATATGCCATCAGTCGTAAAGCAAGCTCCATATGTCCTGGTAGTCTTTCTGATAGGGATACACCATGACCCTCTACCAAATCTCCTCCGAAGAAGTTTAGACCAGATTGAAAAACTGTTTCCAACGTTTGCAATATTATTTGAAATGATGGCCCTCCACTAATAGGGAAATCAACATGTGGAAAAGAACCGGGATCAAGACAGTCCATATCGAAAGAAATATAAGCAACAGAATCAGGATAGGATTCATGTAAATCTGACAACAACTTTCTAATATTGTTCGGTTCTAGCTTTTCTCCTGTCACTTGGATTAACTTATCATGAATATACATTTGATCAACCGATCTGATACCTCTTAGCCCCAGCTGTACCACTGCAGAAACACCCTCATGTGCTAGAAGGTGGCGGACAAAGTTGGCATGTGTAATACGATCATTGTGAACGGCGTCTGTACCACAATCATGATGAGCATCAAACTGGATTAAAATTATTGGCTTTTTAGCATTTTCGATAAATGCCGATATCAGCGTATGTGTGATAGAGTGGTCCCCTCCTATACTGAACAGACCTGCGTTTTCATTTATCGCCAGTTTCATAACTTCGTTAACTCCAACTGAGAAGGAATCTGAATTTCTATCACAATTCAAATTGTCTTGTTCGCATGTTCCCAAATCCTGCGAAATAACTCCTTGCATCAAGCGTCGGTCCATTCCTATATCAAACAATCCGGAAGTGAATGGAGGAACAACAGCTGGATACACTGTTCGTTTCCATGATTCAGCCCGGAGACTTTCTTCAAAATAGCTGACGGGTGAGTCGTTTACGCTAGTACCTCCTGAATTAGGAATACCAAGCAGATATACATTAGGTTTTGGCTGCCCTAGGAGAGGATTAAAATTGAAAAAAGGAATTAAAGGTGGTTTGATATTTTGCAATAAGGGAGTATTCCTTTCAACATTCCAGGAATCATGTTCTACCTCGTAGAATTGAGTGAAATTTTCATCAGCAGCTACCCACGAATCATCAAAACGTTGCATTAAATAATAAGGATTCATAACCATAAACCTCCTTAGGGCTGCGGTGAGATTACATTCTCTCGTGTTTTCTTTCCCTCATCTGTAACTTGCCGTGCTAGAACATAACGTTTTTTATACATACGGAAAATGGGGAAAATGATGGTGGCCCCAGCAATGTTCGCAGCAAAAATACACCAATAAAATGCCTCAGGACTATTAAACTTTGATGTTATGCCAAAGCCCCCAGCAACAATTAGACAAAAATAAATGGCATTCAGCACTAAAGCCCTGTAACCCTGCCCTGTTTGTTCCATCGTCAGCAAGGCAGTCATCATTGGCCCCATTAGTAAATAAGAAGGGGCGACAATACTTAAGTATCGAATGGCTTCCACTTGAGAATATTTATCAGCAATAAGAAAGGAAACGATGGGGTCTTTAAACAGCCAAATTGATGCAGCAATAAATAAATATGTGCCGTAGGATTGCAACATCCCCTTTTTAAAACCTTCATAAGCACGCATACTTTTTTTGCTAGCCATGTTTTGATTAATTAAGATACCTATAGCTGAACCGATGACAATCCCAGGCAGGATAGCCATGGTTTGAATTCGATACCCAACCCCAAACCCAGCAATAACACTTTCACCAAAAGGACTGACAATTCGATTATAGAAAAACGTACTTATAAAGATGAGACAATACGATGCAAAAACGGGAATTCCAACATACCGTAAAAGTATCAATTTGGACATATTAATACTTCGATTTGGAAACCGAAGATCGCCACCCTTAATTAGAATAGTGATAGCAGCACTAAGAGATAAAAGACTACTGATGATGTTGGCATAAACTATTCCGTTCAAACTCAAACCAATCATGTTTACCAGTATATATACAAGCGAAATATTAACCAAAGCTGTACATACAGCTATAAAAGAGGCGTGTTTTGCCCTTCCTAACCCTCGCAGAGAGGCATTGGCTATCGCTCCGAGAACTGTGGGAACAGCTGCAATCATCATTCCTATTACGTAGGAGGAAAAAAGAGGAGTAATATCATCTGGAATTTTATAAAAGTACTGAAGTATGGGTAAGCAAAGGAAGACGATTAATCCAATAAAAATACTTAGTATAAGTCCTCCTCCTGCATAATGAGCAAATAGACTAGATAATTCCTTCGACCCTGATTCACGCTGGCGGGAAACAGTGACTTGGGTAGACAACTGAATAGCCTCTACTAGAGCTATCAGAAGAAAAGATACGGGAATATAAAGGGAAAGTACGTAAAGCACACTCTGTCCCGTATGCCCCATGAAAAACACGTTTGCCATCTGGGATAAGATATTAACTATAGAAGCAAGTAACATTGGTACTGCTGTCTTTAACAGTAGCCCCCCAATTTCCCCAGTTGTGTAATCTAGACTCTTCAGGGCAAATCTCTCCTTCCGTAAAGGTTATCCGATTCAAGACTGGTTGAGAATGTACAATTACGCAGCAAACCGAAAGCTGATTTTTATAATCCCATGCCACAAGCATGATCTTGGTCCCTGCACAGGGCTGGTTTACGGTTAACCATTCTGCAAGCTGAACCCAAATATCGCCACTTTGAGCATCAGCTATTAACTTATTCTCTGTAATATTTAAAAAGGAACTTAGACGAGACTGGACTATAGTTATATCTGGCTTATATTTAACCTTTAGAGATTCTATTACAGTGTTAGCTTGTAACTTATTTATTTTATATTTCCCTTCGTATTGAATCTCAAGTGCTCCCTTTTTTGCTTTCAATTCTAGAGAAACTGCCATATCCACTAGAGGACACAGCCCATTTTCATATATAGGCGGCAAAATTCGCTGTTCCGTAAAGACAATCAGAGCTTGATGATACATCGACCACTGTAAAACCGGGATAAATTCAACTGAAGCGAGCGATCCCAAGTGAGATAACCCAAAATACTTTTCACAATGAATAGGGCCTTCCTCAAGCAAACGGGCTAAAGGAGGATTCAGTGAATATCTATCTGGATAGGACTGTGCCACAATAAAAGCATCCCATTTTATCCCCTTACTATGATCTAGGACCTTATTTGCCATATCTCCACTAGTCAAGCGCTGTCCATTATGGATATACGTACGGACACTAGATGCTAGTGGATTACCATAATATGTTTTTTCTGCAAAAAGATAAGGGGAAATAAAATGATAATCATTCGGCAATTCTTCATTTACATAGTCTTCATCTCGAATGGTCAGCCAACTGATACTATCAACAAAAAGCGAGGCAAGCTTCATTGTTTCACGCATAACTCATCTTCCCAGTAATATACGCTTGAAATAAGTTCACCTTCTGTATGTTAGTTGTTCCTTCCATAAACTCAAATGCTCTAGCATCACGATACCATTTATTCAATAAAGGATGTTCATACATTGATCCAGGACCTAGACAATCAATTGCAACCTGGGTGACTTCTTCAGCAAGCTGTGAAGCCTGAACCTTCCCAAGTGAAGCAAGATAACCCTTATTTGTGTCGGTATCAATTTCCATTGCAGCATATCGAATTAGAGAGCGAGTCATAATCAAACGTAGTTCCAACTGCTCCAATTGGTGCTTCTCCAGAGTATTAAAATTCCTGCGTTGCGTTAGAAGGTAATTGTACGCAGCCTGCGCAACGCCAAGAGCAAGAGCAGCCACGCCTGGACGCATCCGATGGAACGTCTGTAGTGCCCCCCAAAAGCCTCTTTTAGCCCTGCTTAAGTGTTTTCCAAGTACTTGTTCTTCCTTAATATGAAGATTAGCAAATGTTAGGTGGCTGAGCTGCACAGCTCGAACACCCATCGTATCTAAGGGTACTGCGTTAAATCCTGCCACTGAGGTATCTACCAGAAACACTTGAATACCAAGGGGGGTTTGATTGGTTTGGGCAAAAACTAACCCCATATCTGCTCGGCAACCGTTGCCGATAAAATATTTTTCTCCGTTTAAGATAAAGCTCCCATCTAAATTTGGAAGTGCTTTTGTCTGTATGGCCGTTGCATCGGATCCTTTACTAGGTTCGGAGAGAGCAAAGAAAGTCCAGGAAGGCGCTTTAAGAAATCTGGAGTAAAACCTTTCTTTCTGTTGAGAATCCGCCAGCTCGTTAATGATAATACCGGACATAGAGGCTCCAGGACTGCCCAAAAAAACTCCTGCATCACCATAAGCAAGCTGTTCTATGGCAGCTGCCCTTTCAATGCAGCTTAGTCCATAATATTTCTCCGAACCAATAGTTACTATTGGTTCACCCCCAAATTCCGGAGGTATCATCATCCGATTTATAAGATGAAGTGAAGGTCTCTCCGAGTACAACGGCAATTTATCTGGACATTCGTCTATTAATAGCCCAAATTCTCTTAAATCCTCACCAACAGCCCTCATTTCTTGCTCAAATATTTGTAGTTTTTCGGGGGTTATCATACACTCATTCCCTCCTTGTCAGGGATTAATAAATTTTTAGACACTTGTGATATGTAAAAGCTCTGCATTATTGGCCCGTGCACAAATCCATGACCTCCAGCTAGCTTTTGAAGAATTCCAAAAGCACGATCCAATTCGTTATGAATCATGATGTGTTTGAGTTTTTTTTCAATCTGCTGCCCGGTGTATTTTATATTTTCATGATTGGTACTTTTAATCAGTTCCAATATTGATACGATATCTGTGAAATTGGCTTTAACTAATTGATTTTGTATTGTCGGACCTCCTCCTGATGTTCGAGGGGACAAATGTTTTTTAGCAAGCTCCAATCCTACCGTACATAAAGTAGTCCTGTAGAGAATCATACTCTCAAGAAGAGCATAGTACAGAGCGTCTTCCTCTTGTTTCTGAGGATACTTATACTGATGAAGACGGAGCAGTTTTAATCCTGCGCCTTCTAGAATAGGATCGGTAACTTCTTGAATACCCGCTACCTCCCCAAAATTAATAAGATCCTTTCCATTATAAATAAAGAAATTTTTCTCATGGTACAATCGCTGTGTAATCATCACATATCCCGAGCTACTTATTGGTAATACGACTGTTTCATTTATTCGATGTGATAACTCCTCAAGAAGAACATCTGCTCCAATTGTTGCGGAGGATGTTAAGTCTAATTTCACATTCTTAATACAATCGGTGGTACTTCCTTCAACTAGGTTCATTTATCTTTCCTCCCTTCAATGTTTTAACAAGGCAAATCCAAAAAAACTTCCTAGACCTATACTCGTGAGCATAAATTTACTGCCTTTCTCTAGCCAACCGCGTGTCATCGCCTCTGATAAATTAATCATTGCATCATTAGAGAAGGTATGACCTATACGCGAAATCATATCAAGATAGATTCGTTCTTTATCAAATCCCGTGCGATGCAAAAATTCCTTCCATGTAGTCCAGTTCACATTGTGCGGTAATATATAATCGAGATCAGCAAGCTCCATTCCACAGGCTCGAGCTGTCGCTTCCATTCCACTAATAATATTGCTTACATAATTTTGATTAAATTTTCCCATCTCTTCTTCTGTAGCGTAGTAACCGGCATGGAACCGGGTGTCATTAATAATATTAACTGATTGAATGACATTTCTTTCCCCTCCGTTTTCAAGTAGCAATGCTACGGCAGAATCGCCTAATACAGTTGATTTACGGATGTATCGCCATGAATTCGGAAGAAAATTGAATTGATCTGCACACAGCAACAAGATTTGGCGAATTTCAGGTTGACATTCTGTCATACGTTTGGCTAGATCCATAGCTGCAATGGACGATGCGCAATTCAGCTGTGAGATGCCATATGAGGGTAAATGTTCCATGCCAAAATGACTTAGAACGTTATACATCAAGCCGTAATCCCCGGGAACCTGAACATGGGAAGAATGTGCGTAAAGCACGACATCAACTTGATCAAGGGATTGCTTCTTTTTTAGAATCTGAACACATTCAATTAGAGATTGATCCAGTGTCTGCCGCTCTTCCCTTATTGGGATTCCCTTTAACCGATGATATTTGCTCAATAAATGCATTTCTCCTTTGCTATATCCTTGATCTTCAAGGAGTGAGCTTGGGGATTCAATACGCTCCGGAAGACAAACAATGATATCCTTAATTGCAAGGCCCATCGGTTTCATTCTCCTTCTATTATTGTTACATCCGAAGCAACAGTTTATAAAGATAGTCGTCATCTTTCTCATAATGAAGCACACATACATGATCAAATGGAATGTGACTTTTCATTAAAGTTGATAGAGCAAGAAAAGGAGCAGCACTCCATCTGGTCTTCTCGTAGTATATGACCTCATATGACGAGTCAATAAAAGTAGCAAGGGAAGGATGAGCAAGAAATAAAACATCCTGGACCGATACCCCTTTTTCCTTTAGAAATTCATCTACGTTGGCATGAAGTTTGTGTTTATCCAAGCTTCCGATATGACCCATATGGATATCTAGAATATTTCCTTTGCTTCCCTGATGATTATCAATTAATAGTACAGCCCCAGTATCCACACAATCTACTCCCTGCAACTCATCCATTTTGTATGCTAAAGAGGTTTGATCCATTACAAGAAGAATAGCTTTCTGGAAAAGATGCTCCTCCAAATATTGCCTAATAATGTGCAAGGCCATAAAAGGAGAAGCAAACCCCATGTCATTAATGGCAAAGTTTAAAGAATTGCCCCCATATCGATCCATTAAATAATTAACGATGGAAATATCAGGTCTAATATTAGGGAAACTATACGCCATAACAAATAGATCAACCTCATTTATTACTTGCTGCCATCTTTCCTCATCAAGTAATGCAGCACCCATAATATGGTATGAATTATTGTTTCCTTTCTTTAACCGCTCATAATCAGGAACCATTTCAAATCCTGATAATAAATCATAATGAAATTGTTCTAGTTCAGGGTGTTCAAAGGGGGGATGCTTTAAATCAAACTCCTTTACGGATAACTGCTGGATGCCAAGAACCATCTGATTAAACCACGACTAGCTGTCGTTCAATATAATTTGTTAATGAGCCAACTGTATTGAATACATCGGGATCCAGATCATCAGGGTCGATTTCCAATCCCTCAATCCGCTCTTCCAAGGTCATCAGTAACTCTAGTACTGAGGTCGAATCCAGGTGCAGTTCATCAAAAAGAGATGTCGTAAGATTGATCTGGAGTTCCTCTTTAGTATTAAGAACTTCGCTTAATGCACCTTTAATTTCATCTAAAAAATTGTTTGCGTTCATTGATCAATTCCTCCTCATTAAAATATATTTTTATACAACAGGAAACTCTTGTTGGACTTCAACAAGATGCTGCTTTCCAAGAAGGTCACTAGGCGTATCCCTATCTCTGATAAGATGTGCCTTTTCGCTCATCACAAGGACCTCTGCCGGATATCCATGGCTTAAGAAATGTGTGGGTGAAGCTGTTGGTCCGTATGCTCCCGAATGGAACACTCCTATCAAATCCCCAGGAAACAATTTGGGGAGAGAGATTTTCTTAGCAACGACATCATTTGGTGTACACAGTGGCCCGGTAATGTTATAGACATCTGTTACCTGTTCCCCATATCGGTTCAGTACAGCAATTGGGAAATTGCGTTTTACATAGGAACCTATCCCTACAGCTGCCATGTGACAATTTGTTCCTCCATCAGTAACAGCAAATGTTTCCCCATAGGATTCTTTTAAATAAAGCACTTTGCTTACCAATAAACCTGATTTTCCCACCAAATACCTTCCCAATTCCATAATGAGGCGTGTTTTAGGATGACTATTTTTAAAGGATGAGATGATTGGATTCAAACATTTGGCTAGCTCTATAATATTGAGTGATTCCTCACCTTCAAAATAAGGAATGCCTAGTCCCCCGCCAAAATCAACCATTTCGAGATTTATTCCCAATGCTTCCTCAATTCGCTCTGCCAGATTAAGAATTTGGCTAGTATTTTCTACTATTGGTTCTATCTCTAGCATACGCGTACCCATGTATACATGGATGCCCATAATTCTGATATGAGTATACTTGGACAGCAATTCTGGATTGTCTAATATAGCTGCTTCATCGATACCAAACTGCCGAGGTTTCCCCCCCATAGTAAGTCTTGATCCTTTGACCGAAAATGCGGGATTGATACGAAGAGCAACGTTTGGTTTAAGATTGTATTTTTGCGCTAAGTCATTAACTATTTCGAGCTCTTGAAAGGACTCGCAAACAATTGCGTATATGTTGTGTTGAAGACAAGCCCTAATTTCTTTCTCACTTTTCCCTGGTCCGAGAAAAATGATATTTTCTGGACTTGTGCCGGCCTTAATGCTTGTTAATAGTTCAGAATGAGAGCATACTTCGGCACATGCACCCAAATTCCTCAAATAGTTGTAGATTGAAATGTTTGGATTAGCCTTAAGGGAATAGAATATCTCTACTGAATCATGAATTGCTTGACGCAGCTCTAAATATACTTCCTCAAGAATGTTTGCATCATATAAATAAAATGGAGTTCCGAACTTACTTGCTATACTTGAAATTGTATGGTTTTGAACGGTATATTCCTGACTCAATGCTTTTCTGCCTCCCATTCCTTCAGCTTACTTTCAATTGATGCATCCAGTTCAAATAGTGCTTCCAGAGAATCCGCCACCAGCATGCCATACAATCTACCGGTGAAAAGGGCCCCTGGCTCCTTAAAGGCCGCATTTACTGTTGCAAAATTATTTATTAAAAGCCCTTGTTCTTTCATTTGGTTATAATTTAGAGTAGAGAGCATTTTTTTCAATTTGTCATAAGGGAGATAATCCTTAAGTTTCATCGTATATTTCTTAGCAAGTCCCCATTTCCCTGGACCAATCAATTGATTCTGGATATTAATTTGGTATGTTGACATATTAAACCTAGCATTAATCTCAAGATTGGGGTACAAATTCCCATCTAGGTCTAAAATAGCGTCTACACCTACCATCCCGAAATAACCATCTTTATACATGGCCATCCCAATAGCCTCTGCTGATTCTTTTAGCGTTTGAACCTGCTTATTTGACAACCTAGAAGGCATGACATGCCCCTGATGTACTCCTTGCTTGACCAGAGATTCTTTAACGCAGATGAACTCAACCTGTCCATTACGGTCAATCAGAAACTGATAGTTCAAATCACAGATTTTATCGATCCACTGTTCCAAAACATAATTTATTTTTCGGGTTCCCTTTTTACTAGCCTGCCGCTCCAACATTTTCAGCACCTTGTCGAAACGCTGTCTATCTGATATTACGGTAATCCCTTTTCCTGAAACTCCAAGTGCATCTTTCATGACAATGAGATTACCTTGATCGAGCAAATGAGACATCTCATTAAACCCATCCTTAAGCTCATCAATAGTATTGCATTCCTTACCGTAAATCTGACGTATCCCAAGTTGCTGGTTAAGCCTTCGAGAGTATCCTTTATCATTGACCTGCTGAAAAACATTAGAGCTAGGAACTGCAAGCGGGATACCAACGCGCTGAGAAAGCTCCTCCTCCTTGGATGAAACGCCGAAAGGAACTAAATAAACCTTTCCATGCTCTCCAATTTCCCGAAGCCTCTTCAAGGTGGCTTCACAGTTTAATATATTTTCTGTTATATTTAACTTAGGGGTGTTATTTTCCATTGTTAAAAGCAGTGAGTACCCAAATCCAATATCCTGAGCATCTGCAATTAGGTGTGGATCAGGTTTTTCTTTTAATAATACATAGTCACCTTGACCCGCTAGAAAAACCCCTAGTTCTTCCATGCGGTTGACAATCTCTGTAGAGTTACCCACAGAAATCGAAGGTAGTTTTAAGGTATTATCCTGATTCCATTGCTCTTCTACTTCAAAATTGTTGATATAGATGAAAACAGATTCAGGGCTACCTGTCAGCGCCTGCTTAAGCTTAACCGAGAAGTTGTGCGTTAACTCTTGTGTCATCTTGCTCATCGGTACTGCCACCTTTGTATTAATTTTTCATAATGGCTACACTGAACGTTGCACCTAGTCCAACGGATACTAGTAAATAATAATCTTCTCTTTGTATTTTGCTCTGAAGTAAGGCCTCTTGGAGATTTATGAATGGATCGGAACAAAAGCAATGTCCTAACGTAGCGACGTTGTCTAAATAAATTCGATCTAAAGGAAAACTGAGTGTCGTTGCAACTTTTTTCCATGATGAAATGTTTACGTTATGTGGAATGATCCAGGAAATGTCCTGGATGGACAGTCCAGCTTCTTGCAAGGTATCCTCAATGACTCTACATAAAGTAGGAACATATATTTCCTGAAATTCCTTCAATGTCTCTTCATCACCTGTCAACACATTGCAAAACTTTCCGATTGTATGGTGTTTACTGTGTACGAGCTGATTTCCTTTATCTTTTAAACCAAGTAATACGGCTGCAGAGGCTTCACCCATTACCGTAGTATTCGGTATAAATTGCACCACAGGACTGAATGTTTTTTCACCTGTTAACAATAATACGTGTTCGTTTTCTGACATGGAATTGAGTAAACGTTTAGCAATATCGATTGCCATAATGCCCGTTGCGCAATTTTGCTGTGTAAGTGAAAAGATGACAGCATGTTCAAGATCATATTTAATTTTTAATTCTCTGATTACATTCACGTTATAAGGAAATATCTCCTGAATGGTGTGACAATAAATTATATATTTTATGGAAGTTAAGTCTAAATCCGGGTCAACGGTTATTTGTTCAAAAATCCTGTCTAACAAAAAAAAGAGATTACCTTGCTGATCTTTACGGATTTGTTTTAATCCGTGTATTTTTTCAAGCACCTTAACTTGTGCTTTTTTTAAACTGAGGTGTTCATTAAGTTGCTGAATCTCCAATGTTGTCTCTGGTATATATGTCCAAATTTTTTTGATAAATATCATGTTACGATTATCACCTCGTAGCACTTGGCCAGAAGAAGTAATGAGGAGGATAGGGAGAGCTTTTCTCCGTAAAGCTCTCCCTCCTACTACAATAAAGAAACCTGGTATTAATATTTGAAGTATAATGCTTAGGCACGAGTAGCTAAATCAGCACGAGTAGCTAAATCAGCGCGGGTAGCTAAATCAGCGCGGGTAGCTAAATCAGCGCGGGTAGCTACATCTGCGCGAGTAGCTACATCTGCGCGAGTAGTAAAATCTGCACGAGTGGCTACATCTGCACGAGTAGCTACATCTGCGCGAGACTCAACCTCTCGCTCTTTGTTTTTCAACTGCTCAAGTGTAATCGGTGTCGCTTTGATTTCCATTTTTATCTCCTCCTTTCGTGTGATAGGCCCATTGTACATCCTTATTTTTACTTTTTAAACTGTAAATGGGGGTAAATGGTTATAAACCATCGCAAATGAATTTTTGAAAGGGCTGAGCTGATCAACATGCTAGGACAAAAAATACGAGAAATCCGAGAACAAAAAGGGTTATCCCAAAAACAACTTGCCGGTGAAGAAATGACGCGGGCATACATAAGCCTTATAGAAAAAGGAAGAGCCATTCCTTCTTCACGCATGCTCCGTATAATAGCTAAAAGATTAGGAAAGCCTGTGGAGTACTTCCTTGGTAATGAAAGCGAGGTAAGCGGGGTTCAAGAAGAAATTACAGAGGCTTTACTTGACAAAGCGCAACTACGTTTTAATGAAGAAGACTATGATTCCTGCATCAGAATGACCAAACATCTGCTTACATTAACCAGATCAGATCAAGTTAAGACAGAGGCATATTTACTCATTATTAAAAGCTACAATAGAAGTAAACAATATTCTAAAGCATTCGAATATGGGGAATCTTCTGAATTTTTGTTTACTCGCTCCGGTGACCGCAAACTACTTACACTCTTTTATCTTGAGATGGGCAAAGCGGCAATTTATATGGAGTCTTATGTTCAGGCTCGTAAGCTATATCAACAAGCATATACCTATAGCAGTAAACTTAAAAATTTGCAGGATGAACATATTGCTTCCCTTACCTTCTTAGCTACATCACATCTAGAACTTGGTGAAGTTCAACAAGCAATAGAAATATATATTAAAGCAGAAGAAGAAGCAAAAATGGCGGGAAACCTTGAAGTCTACGGCGAAATTGCAATGGGGTTAGGAAAGGCGTATTTTAGAGCGGATCCGATGTCCTCTGAAAGTCTCTACTGGACAAAAAAGGCCGTAGACTGCCTTAAACAAGGGGACAGCGAATCTTATGTTTTTGCGTTACATAATCTCGCCGTTATTATGCTAAATTCAAACGAAAAAAAAGAAGCCCTTCGTCTCCTCCATGACTGTGCATCCATTTATGATGAACGTAACATGCCGGATAAGAAAGCTTCTATACTTGAGGAAATTAGTAAGTTGCATTTAGAGGAAGGTCAAACAGAAGAAGCTGAACAGGTGTGCAAAACAGCGATTCGTTTGCTTGATATAACAGATAACGGAGTACAGCGCGCTCGTCTATATAGGTTAATGGGAGCCATATACCATGAGCAGACCAACACAGAGCTTGCTTACTTTTTTCTTAGAATGAGTTACGATCTTTTAAAAAGGTTAAATGCAGGAAGTGAGGCAGAATCAAGCTATAAGCTTCTAGAGCTCAGCGAGCGCAAAGATGCCATGGGTTATTATGATTACAATCAATATTTAAAGTAATGATCAATTATTTACAGTATTTGGGTCTAGGAGAGTTTAAATCATTTTTCTCAATGCAACTTATTATACCAAAACTGTCTATTTTTTCATTACTAAGATAAAAGAAGGAACTTCCTGCATTTACTGTCAATCCAATAATTATCGCCAATACAAAATTATTTAAAGAAAGCAATTTACTTTTTTTCATGCTATCTCACTCCTTACTCTTTTTCTTAAGTTTAATATGTTTTACTATATTAAATGAAGTTGTAAATTCTCATTTACCCCTTTTTACCCTTTAGGTAAAAGGAAAATTCTATAAATTATAATATGTTGACAGACTTGGCTATTCTTTCTGTCAGCGTCATTCATACGTTGATCTCAAGGCAAATTCATTTGTCTTTGAATATGATCATCAACTTCACCTAAAACACTCTCCACTGTTTGAAAAAGAGATATGCCCTCTTGACTATTTTGACTCACTTGCTATAAATTTGTTCTCAATATTCTGACTGCATCATCACTATCTCAATATAAGTTCGCAATGCTGAAATATTATGTTTTATTATCATATAGTTCATAGTCCGAATTATATGCATATGTTAAATAATATGAAAAAATATAAAACACAAGGACTTGTGAAGGTCCTTGTGTTTTTAGCTAGTATTGTTTTACTGATAAATTTTGGGTTCTTCTCAACATTTTCTTCAAACAGTGAGGTATGCCTTATATATTTCCGAACCATATAATTAGATTATGACGAGAGTGCTTCATTATCGATCTTTCATTTTTTCCTAGCATGGCAGCAGTTGTCGCAAACCCCGAACGTAAACTATGTCCCGAATTCATCTTCATTAAGACCTACTACATCAATATATCGCTTCACTATAATAGCAACCGCTTTATCAGATAAAATCTTTTAAGCTCAAAAACTTTTCTTATTTAACTTCACTAATATATGCGTTGATGCAATCCTCTTCATAAGTAACAGTTACATCATAACCATTAGCAGATACATGATGAAACTTTCCCTTAACTGCACAAGCACTGATTATAGTACGTTAAGATATCGGCCAAGTTAGTATGATAAAAGAAACAAAAGAGCTACGATTGCCAACTGAATTAAATAAAACTTAATTCAAGAAAAATGTCATTAAATCATCATTGTTTTTTAGAATCTTATGTTCTTCAACACCAATTTCTCGTGCTAATTGAATTGAAGCAGCAGCCAATGTTGCTTTATTCGCATGAACGTCAAACGCTGCATCAATTAGCGTATTAAACCTTGCATATGCCTTATCAATTTTTTGGATTATCTTATAATAATCACTATCTACTTTCGCTAATAATCCTGCCATATAATCGTCCATATGACGCTTGAATGCCTCTTCTTTCTGACCTAGTTTTCCTTTAGCTATACCCCAAACTAAATTTGTGGTTACTGTACCGATAATTGCTCCAAGTACAGGGATTGGTATAAGTGTTTGGCCCATTGCACCACCAACTGCGGCAATACCTGCTTCTAAACATAAGATTTGGCCTTGTGTTACAACTTCATCTAAGTCAATTTTACATTTTTGGTAATTTACTAAAAGGGAAGTAACTCCCATTGCGGCACTCGTAACTGCTCCTGCGAATGGAGCCGAAAGCGAAGTTAAATTCGTCATACCATAAATTGAAGCAGCAGTAACTCCGGCTTTTGTACCCGTTTTTACTGATTCTAAACCGACATCTTTCCAGTCTTCCGTTGTAAAATCGAACAGCTTCGTACCAGACTTCACTTTTGAGTATATATTCACACAAGCGCTCACAGTTGTACTAATTACTGCGGCAGTACCCGCTACCTTCATTCCTTCTCTAAATGAAGGAGCAGCATTTATATGTACTGATTCTCTATTTTGATCAGCTTTCTCATCAATCTCATTTAATATTTGTTGATTGTCATGTACCATTTGTTCTTGGTTTTTTTGAAGAGTATCGTGTACTTTTCCTATCTGTACTTCATCGTAATTTGAGATAGATTGTTTTACAACATCATTAAATGGACGTCCAGTTAAACCTTCAATTGTGTCTATTTTTTTTAATATAGATCTTATTGACTTTTCACTTAGATTTGTAGGGTTTTGACCATTGCTTAAACTTTGTATGATATCGTATTGATCTTTTGGAATTATATAGTCTATTGTCTTATCTTGGTATTTGTTGAAATGTTCTAATACACTCGACAGTGATTTACTTGCTCCATTAATGAATTTGGATTGTGTTTTTACTCCTTTTAGAAAAAAATCTGTGGCTGCTGTCCTCCCTACACCATTGAAAGTTGCGACTTCCGCTTGACCATTAAAAGCTGCTTTGGCGTTCCGGATATATACTTCAAGGTACTCAGCTATTTCGCCATGTTTTGTCTTGTTAGAGCCTAGGATGTTTTCAGGTGAATTTAATATTTGGCGTATTTTCGCATAATTTTGTAATGCATTTTCAAAATTCTCATTTTGAATTTGTTTCTCTTTTAATGAGTTACTTATAATATATTCTAAATCTTTAGCAACCGATTGACTTTTCCAAAGATTAAATCCCCCGACGCCTGCTGCAATGAAAGAATCGTTCCAAACAGTCATATTACTTCCCTATTTCCTTTATAAATAATTTTGATAAGGAAGAAGTATTATTAATTATTGCTATTAACTCTTTCCCTTGGTCTGATGAATATTGTTCGAACGAAGTAATGTTTTCTGCAACATTCTTAAAATTTGTGATCATTCTATATAATTCACTCGTCAACTTTTTAGTTATAGAAGTTAACTCAACGATTTCGTATTGAATGGCTTCAATTTTGCGACGCTCTTTTATAATTTCTAATCTTTCTTTATCAGCTTTTATTGCAGCCTCTTTATTTTTCTTGTTTGCGAATACGCCACCTGCTACTAAACTTGCAGCACCTATGCCCCAACCAATGGGACCTGCTAATGCTAATAACGCACTACCTGAAGCCATACCTCCACCACCAGCCGCCAATGCACCTCCACCAAGCCAAGCCAATGCTGCGTTTGTTGCAGCTACACCTGATAATCCTGATATAGCTGCACCAGTTGAAGCTGTTCCAAAAGTAGTAGCTATCGCCATTGCTGCTGTTGGTGCAAATGCTGCAGTAGCTACACCAGCTGCTACACCGGCTGCCGATCCACCTCCTGCAATTTTAATCATTAATTTCTCATCGTATTTAATTTCACTTAATGCTTTAAAACTATCAGTATTAATGCGAATAGCATCAAATTTCTTGTCAAACTCTTTCGGTGTATTAGCGATAGAGTTAATATAGCGTTCTACATTCTGGATAACTTCAAGTGCCGACGTTCGGGAATTATGTAGATTTAGCGCAACTTCTTGTACATTCTTCTGTGTTTTTTCATAATTTACTACTTCTTTTTTTAATCTTACTACTGCCTCTTTTTTTAATGAACTGTTCAACATACAATCACCTCAATTTTATAATTAGACAAACCCTAGATTGACAGAGTTTATATACTAAATCTGTAAGACGTGTAAGTATCTTGGATTCCTAAATTCTGAAATGCTTATAGAAGATGATTATATATGAGTGTGTCTATATAAGTGTCATCCATTTAAAAAAATAAACGCATCTAATGAGTGGGTATTTAGGGCTAGAGGTGAATCTCGACAATAGTCCTATCCGCCTAGAACAAATTATCAATAAATATAACTATTGTCAATTATGAATAAAGTATCTGGAATTTAAATGCAATAGAGGAGGACAAAGCTTGTCTAATTGGTGTAATATTTCTTCTCTGTTGATTTGTTTGACTCTGTAATTAGTTATAATTAAGAAAAAAACATTCCACTTAAAATGGCTGTTTTTTCTCTCATAATAAAACTTACAGTTCTAAGACTATTCTCTCAGGTGCATAATCTTAGATAAGTTAACTTATCCAAGTCCGATTCCCGTTCATAGGATATTTCCTTGAGCATATTCAACCTTCTAGTTCATAAAATTATGCAAATTCGTTACCACGATCAAGGTATCTATTTAAAATGTTTGAACAGGGTACTGATAGGAGATTACATCTAGCATTAATGGCGATGTGCAGCGGTGTTTTCTCGAACCAAAAACTCTTCGTAAATCAAGGAATAGACTGGTTAACGAAACCTTAGACTGGCCTTGCAGATCATAACGTATAGATTGAGTAGTGGATCATCCTTATCTGTTAGTTTATAAAAAAATGAACTTGTTATTTGCTTACTATTATAGAAAAAAGCATAAAAAGTTCTGTCTCTCATTGTTTCATAAACATAAAAGCTACCTTGCATAAAAATGACTAGAGTGAATATTTATGCTTAACTTGATTTTTATTTGAAAGCTACTTAACTGCTTAATAAAAGGATTTTAATATGACGATAAGGAAGTAATGGGCATAAAATGTTACTGGGGAGGATTCTATGGAAACTGCCATTCTATTTGATCAGAAGATAGATATCGCTAAGGAATGGAGAAAAGAAGAAGCAGAAGGATCTTCTAGGAGTGCAATCCTTCATTTACTAGAAGAAAAATATCGTATTCATTCTCGTAAGAAAAGCTTTAGTTGTCAGTGTTGTAGTCAGCAGGTCATTTTAGTCCTTCGAGAAGAGTCTCCTCATTTTCGCCATGAAGGCAAACGCTGTCCTAGTGCGGACAACTACGAGAAGTATATCCGTCGTGTTAATAAACAAGAGAGTACTCAAATACATCGAATAGGTCGCACGATTCTTCGTACCTATCTCGAAGGACAAGTAAAGACTCATGGAGTTCGCGTTGAAGACGGATATATGTATCGATCCATTCTTAATATTGTTCCGGATTATATATTGGTGTTTCCTTCTGGAGAGAAGTGGGCTATCGATTATGTGACAGGATCTAGAGAAGATGAGTCTTATAACAACTATATTCAGAAACGGACAGTAGCTTACCTGGCTGCTGGCTTTAAACCATATTATTTTATAGATGCATCTTGGATAGCAGAGGTACCCAACCGATCAATGATTTCGTTGTATCTGGCAGAAAGTCAAATGAAAGTCCACTCGTCTATCGATCAAGACTGGAGTGAATTTGTTAATGAGTTTATAGAAACGTTTGGAGAGTCTTTTGTGTTTCGTGAAATGTTTGGTGTAAATAATAAAACGTCTATGGTTCAGAATTATAAAGTGTTTAGTTTAGCTTATGTGGACCCCACTGAAGGAAAAGCATGGATTCAAAGGTTTACTCCTTCAAATAATAAATTTGGTTATAGCATATACTGTGCAGCAATACCCTTGGAAAAGGCTGTTTCTCTTTCAAAGGAAGGAAATGAATTTCAGTGGTGGGCAGATGACGAATCCGAGGCTATGAGCTTGTGTTTGAACAGACTCAGTATAAAATATCAGCATGAGGTTGAGCAAAAAAGTGGGCTGTTTCAAGAAGAAAATCATACAGATTCTCAACTTGTGGTTGCAGCAACTTCTAGCAAACATAAATATGAAGCCAACACTGCTTTAGTTTCTGTTGAGGACCTTTCATCTTTAATTGATGAAATTTCAAACGGTATATCGGTTGAGCTAGCACAGGAGATTATTGAGATTTTACGTGTGAGTAAGGCTCGCCTTTCAAAAGAAAGCATCGAGAAAATTCGGCATAAAGCCAGATTAGTAATGGGTCCTATCCGAAATCCGAACCCAATCTCTCCAGGTTTGCGACAGGCTATGATCGAGCTGGCCTTACTTTGAAAGAGAGATGAAGAAATATAAATTATAAGTCTTAACGAAAAATAGTGGTTTTATGCTCTATGTCATTACACAATAAATTAAATTGCATGGCAAAACTTTAGCTCGATAGGTAGGCCCTCTTCTTTGGTAGCAACTGACAAAACTCTGGCACCGCGATGGGTCCATTTATCTTTGCAGGTCTCTTGATGAATCCTTCGTATGTAGCCTTAGAATCCTTTCAATTCTCTTCCATCGTTTTACTTCCTGTGAGGTGTAAGCGACGGACAGAAACAAGACGACTTGGCAGTGAACTTTCCGCCTTAGTTGCCACTCCTTCCAAACATTAAAAATAAAAGTTTCATAATTAGGTCTTGTAAGCTGTGTGACTCTTTGCATAGGTTCAACTGAACGTGCTAAATCAATTGTTGCGGAGAGTATTTTAAGGGGATCTTATCGCCTAAAAGTAGTTATTAGAAACTTCGATAAGAAGTTTACATAATCACGGGGGGTTGAGAATTCTCTCTAAAATCAGCTTGATTCTTTTTCTTTTCTGGTTCAAAATGCCTATATAGGTAATTTTAGTTTTTGAATCTATCATCTTAGTATTGACCACTACATAAATGTGCTTTTGGAGGGCTAACAATGTCAGAATTATTTACTGGTTTAACTGAAATGTTCTTAAGACGTAATCAACAGTTTACGCAACCTATTTACGTATCAGAGAGTGCAACAGGTGACATGGAATTTAAAGAAAGTAATGGAGAAGTACTTGGCGAAATTCATAGTGGTGTTTATCCAGGACAATATGAAATGTCACTAGGTAATGAAACAGCAACCATTACAGAGAACGTTATGGGTGGTAGTAAAATTGATTTCGGGGGTACAGATGTAATTAATAGTGTTGATAATATATATGGTGGTGAAAATTTCAATAGTTATACTGACGTGGTTGGTTATACAAAGCCCAGCCCTATCGATGGCGGAATGGATTTCTTTAATGGGAATTATGAAAAAGTTGCAAATATATCTAATCCTGATCAGTTTGGAACCATGGATTTCTCACTCTCTACCCCCTCTCTAGATACAAATGTATCTGACTTTGTATTTCCCGACTTTTCTCTAGTTGACCAAACATATGATTTAAGTTTGGATACTGCTGTAGATGGTGGAGACACGATTACAGATATTTTAGATATGATTACAGAATGGATTTAAGTAGATGAGTACGATTGCTGAGACAGATAACTCACCACGTGAACAGTTTTATGAATTACTCGATTTATTTGACAAAGAATTTTTACCAGATGTATCTAGTGAGATCAGTGCATTTGTTTACAAAATGCGAAATCATAAATTCGACTTAATCGAGGAACTAATAAACAATCGAATTAGACCGATAAATGATTTAGTTAAACAAGGAGATCCCAAGTTAGACCGTAAAGCGAGATTCATGCTCTTCATTGAAAAACTAAAACCGAATGATTTAGCAAAAGACCTGGAGAAAATGTTATCCCTTGATCAGTTATTTGACGAGTATGAACGATTTATTAAGAGGTTAGGTTCAAAAGAATATGGCAAAGCTCTTTTAAAATATCAGCTTGATCCGCATTTGAAACTTTTTCTTAAATCAGAAATATATAAATTAGCTGATGAGCCTTTAAGAGTACTTAAGGAATATGCAAAATCAGTAGAGGATTTTGCAGCATTACTTGATAGGATAAGGAACAGTGTAGGAGAAAAAAGGTTTTTTAAAATAGGAGCTTCTATTCTTGGCGGAAGTGTTGGAGGAATTGCTGGCTCTCTCGCTGCTAGAGGAATCGCCTCTTTATTAATGAGCGATGAGGACAAAATTATTCGTTCAACAGATCGCATAGCAAATAAATATGATGAATACGATAATACACTTAGCAATCTACTAGTAAATTTTGAGTATGCCTATTTACATACGGTTGCCACGTTATTTGGTGGAACTTTGCTGCACTACGAGAGAGAAATACGGTCGGCGAATTTATATATCAATCAACTTAATATGCTTGAATTTAACTTCACGATCTGTTTAAGAGAGCAACAGCTTAAGGAAGTAAAACTTTGGGCTAAAAGTTCTATTCATGAAATCAAAAGTTATATAGCAAAGAAAGACACGACTAAAGCACTCGAAGCCTCAAATAAGTTTTACCAGGTTGTTCAAAACAATCCTGTTCTTAAAATGGTGGCATTCGGTGAAAAATTTAGTCTGATTTATCTAGCAAACCTATACAAGTATTCGGCACTTGTTCTGAAGGCTAATGAACTTAAATCAGAAAACGAACTTTCATTTTTAGGGATGATTACCGAAGTTTATAAGCAAATGCCATATATGGTCCATGACGAAGACTTAAAAGCACTTGGTGTTACAGAGCAGACAGATATTCTTTTAGAATGGATTCAGCTTTGTTTCAAACACAACAAGGAAGATCAACTTACGGTTCTTTTAGATTATGGACAAATTATGTTTGGACGAATTTTAAAATACGAGTTTTTTAGTGGTGAGCTTACAAGAGAGAACTGTAAAATTGATTTAGAAATCATATTATATATACTTACTACTTTCGTAGAAGAAAAACAGCACTATACACATCCCATAATGGAGTTATATCTAGAAATAAAGTATGCCCCAAGTATTTCTTCTTTAAGGGAAATGGAAAGAAGATATACTGTATTTAAGCGTAATGATAAATTTCATAGTTATATTAAAAAAGTGTTCTTTCCACTTATAGCCGGAAGAACAGTTAGAATAATAAAAATTTCACTATTGCCTCTGTATAACAAAAAAACAAGAGGAATCATACTTGCTGTCCTTCTTCTTATATTAGTGGGAGGGTTAGGGTATTCACAGCATGAGAAAATACAATCGGGAATGACTTCGTTTAAGCAAACTGTGAAAGATTTTCCTTCAGTATTTATCAAAAAAGCTGAAATTCGTTATCTAACGATAACAACATCTCAAGCCAACGTCCGGTCTGACCCTTCCCTTGATTCAGAGTCCCTCTATATCCTTAATCAGCAGGATCAGCTTGAGTATGTAGACGAGCAGCATCAAGATATTGATGGGCGCCTATGGTATAAAGTTCTTCTTCTTGATGGACGAATTGGGTGGATTAGCAGCAAAACGGTGCAGTGGAATTAATAAACGTTATAGACCTTTTCTAATCATGTTCCCTGTAATTTCTATTATTAAAAGTCTTCACTGACGATAAACGATAAAATAAATCTTATAATTAGCAAGAGATCTCGCCATGTTACTTCTGAAGTAACGATGGCGAGATCTTTTTTTCTTTATCATGACAGAGATTATGGTGGAACACGCAAAAGCTTACATGAAGCGTACACAAACAAAGCGTTATGTTTGCGTCTATTAAGATGCGACACATTGCGAGTTGGGGGACTCGTGAAGATGGTTCTAAGAAAGTCTTAACGTACGCTATGCACCAACCGAGTCGGCCTAGGTAAGGAAAGAACTCCTAAGCCTCATAAAAATAAGAGGGACTAACGTGGTTATACAAACTAATAAGATATCCGACTGGATTATCCTATTAGTTGCATTGCTACTAGAAGTATTTAAATAGAGTATTATAAATAGTCTATTTGAACGCAAACTACTATCTTAGAATGCTCCTTTTATAGCCCAATATCTGTTGCTGCATTTTCTTCAAACAGTGAAGTGTGCCTAATATATTTACGAACCATATAATCCGACTTATGACGAGATTGCTTCATTATCGATCTTTCACTCTTTCCTAGCATGGCTGCAGTTGTCGCAAACCCAGAACGTAAACTATGCCCTGAATAATCTTCTTCATTAAGACCTACTACATCAATATATCGTTTCACTATAATAGCTACTGCTTTATCAGATAATCTTTTTTCAGAAACTTGCCCATGTCTATTAATAGATCTAAAAATAGCACCCTCGGATATATTCGCTGCATCTAACCACTTATTAATAGCATGAACTGGACAGGTATCTTGATTCTCTCCGTACGGAATAGCTACTACTTCTTTTTTTCCTTCTTGATTCGTCTTTGAAGTCTTCAAAGATATCACAATTCCTTCTTTAACCGGTTTAATATCCTTTACATCAATACCTACAAGTTCACTTCTCCGAAAAGCACCTGCAAATCCAAGTAAAAGTAATGCTCGATCCCTTATACCTAAAAGCCGATCAGGTATTACCTCCAGAATCTGCTTAAGTGTATCTAGGATTATAGGATCTTTTCCTTTCTCTTCTGTTCCGATTGTACGTTTAATACCAGCCCAAACCAAACGAATCTTATTGCTAGTAGGCGACTCATAACCCGCAGCCGTGTGGGCTTGGGTAATTGCGCTTATCCTCCTTTGGATTGTGCTTGCTTTATATCCGTCTTTAGCAAGACTCGTAAGATAGAGCGCATAAGCCTCCTCTGTAGTAGGTAACGAAGGTAATCTAAAGTTTTCGCACCATGATGTGAAATGTCTCCAATCGGATTGATAAGAACGCACAGTATTTTTCGCTTTTGCATTAGAGACATATGTATTTGCCTCATCCATAAGAGCATGCAATACCTCGCTTGCTTCTTGTATTCTGCTATCCTGATCTCTGGCTAAGGAAAAACCATTACTATGTATATTGTCGTTCATTATTTATCACCTCTTATTTCTCTCATTCATCTTTTACTTTACTATTATTACTTCTCTTACCTCTTCATCATTTCATTCTCTCTCTTCTCCCTCTTTTTTCTTTCAATCCTAAGTTCCGATACGTTTATCTTATCGGAACTTAGAAATCTATCGTTATTATACCATCTTTCAACGCGCATTTCATGCTATATCCACCTCATTTTTTATGATATAGTTATACTAAATATAACGGTAAACCGGTAAACTATACGATATATCAAGGGTTTACCGGTTTACCAAAAGGAGAATATAGGATGGCTAAAGATGATGTAAAATCATTTAAAATGAATAGTGATTTTAAAAAATTAGTAAATGAGAAGATCGCAGAATCAGGTATGGAAGGCGCTGAGTGGCTCAAAACACTTATGACTTTAGAAACACTCCATAACATTCGTGAAACGAATCCAGAGCTGGAGTACGATTTAAAAGATCTAGAAAAACACATGAATATTATTTTCAATTTATTTATCAGGGTTTATCAGCGCGGAGATACGGCGGTAAGTGAGAGTAAAGAGGAAGCTAAAAAGTTAGTTGAGGCTTCAAAAAATGAATTGAATGACCTTAAAGATGAGGTAGCAGAACTGACAAAAGAGAACAAGAAATATACTGAGGAGTTACAGCGGATTATTTTAGAGAATAAAGATCTTCAGGTGAAAATGAATCAGCATGTTAAAGCAGCAGAAACCTTGGAAGTAATGAACCGTCTTTTAACTGATAAAAATCGTATGCTGCAAAAAGATGTAGAGTCATATGAGGGACTAAAAGTAGAGAATGAGCAAATGAGAGTTGAAATGCAGAAGCTGAAGGATAAACATATAGAGGATATGAAGTCTTTAGAGGAAACCATGAGTAAGCAAAAAGAGGAATTTAATCAAAGTAAAAAAGAATATGAGATGCAAATTAGAGAGGCTGAAGAGAAACTAGACCGGAAGGAATTTGAATTCAAACAAATTACGGAGAACTTAAAACGAGAACATGCTTTATCTTTGAAAGAAGCCATATTAGAAGAAAAAATGAATTGGCAAGAAAAAATTCAAAAAATATATGAATTAAATAATGTAAAGAAACAAGAAAATAGTAATGAAGCAATAACAGGGAAGGAAGAAACAAATGAGGCTTAATGAGTTGTTCCATTAGATCTAATCCACACTATGATTTGTTATCGAACTTCATATTCATTTAAAGCGAGAATACAAGAAATGCTAGAATCTGATGACTGCGAACGCCTGAAATCTTTCCAAAAGCATTGTGTGGAGTTAGAAATCAAATGCTACTATGGAGATAAGTAAATATTGACCCATGAATAGAAGAGTGGCAGCGGATCAACATAGTTAGCTGTTCTTAACTCAAGAGCCTCAAAGTAAAGTTGTTCATTAGATATAGCTTGTTGTTATTCCTTACTTTTTTGTTTTCTAATGGATGCTATCTTTTTATTAATACTTGCGATTTCACTTTCGATTTTCTCCCTTTTTTCTTTTGAGGAAGGAAAGGCATTTTCACCTAATCGAAACTTACCACGAATTACCTTATTATTTTTCGTCCTCATGATCTCTACCCCTTTATGGTAATAGGATCAGTATTTACGAATTTATGAAAACTAAACAAAAAAGGAGCCCTACTAGGCTCCTTTTTTGTTTAAATGGTACTATTTATGATCTACCTGCAAGAGTTGTAAGTCTGATAAGACTCTCTTCTTGTTCAATTAGTAATTTATCCAAGTCTTCCCGCAGTTCTTTTGTACGGATCATATTCATTTCTGCGGAAGTCCATGCCCGCGCGCTCTGTTTTTGGATTCGGTTAATATTTTTAGTAATGGCTTGCAATCGTTCATTACTTGCTTTGAGTCCTTGAGTCGAGCGTTTAGTTGAAACATTAGTTTGCAACATGGCGGCGTCCCTCCTTATTTATAAGTCCTCTTTCATCTAGATGCATACAAATTCCTTTAATATAGCGATACATCTCTTTTGTCTCTATTATATCATTCATATTCATATTTGTAGACTCATAGTGAAAATTATATATCAGTATTCTTTTTGATGGCAACTCAATCCAATAACTAGCAACAGTCCTGCCTTCACGATCACTGGTTGCATATTCAATTGTGTTTTCTCCTTGTACCAATTTAATAGAAGAGTAATGTTCATAATCTGAATCATATATGTCTATTTCTCTTGGGGTCTCGGTTGTCCCCAGCTCGCAAAGTCTACGTAATAAAGTCTCTTCTAACTCAAATAAAGAAAAGTCTGTCACCACTCTAAGATCAGAAGTGTTGAATAATCGGTCCTCAGTGCGAAGGCGGTATATCGTGCTAATCGCGTTATTAAAACCATCTTCGTTGACCTTAGCAAGCCGCTGCAGAAGCTTGATTTGCTGGTCAAGCTCATTTATCCGCTCTTCCATTTCTTTTAAATTATCATCACTTGATTGTACGGAAACCTTGAGATCTTCTATAATACCTCGATATCGTCTGTTCATATCTTTGTGTTCAGCGACCACTTCATCAAGGTTATTCTCTTTGTACATGAGCTTTACCCATTCTTGAGCATCTTTAAAAGTTAACTTATGTTCTTTGAAGTAAGGAAGAAACATGTTGTATTCCTGACGCTTAAATAGCTTGTATGCATTTGAGTTAAAATAGGGATCATTAAGGTTTAGCATACGCATCAAATTTGCGACCATCGACATTAACAAAGAAATGGCGATAACTCCATAAGCTATTGCGGGCTGCCAAGCGGGTAATTGCAGATTTAACGTTCCGGAAATACCCCATACACCGATTAAACCCAAATATGTAATCCATGTTTGCCATTGGTTCGAGAAGAAAGAGAATACTGTATTTACACTATCCTCCGGAACCTTTTTATAGCTTGTTCCGATTAGTGATCGAATCAACCAAATTCCAACCCATCCCTGGGCTTCACTAAAACGATTACGGCCCTTTAAAAGAGGAGCATCAAAGTTTCTCTCGATTAAATTTAGCCAAAAAAGCATCTCGCTTCGTTTTTCTGGATCTTTATCTTCACCAGGCAAAGATAGTACCTCCCTTAATCTAAAATCTACCATATTGTAGCATATACTTATAAATCACAGCTTGATTTTTTGAACTCTACTAATTACACAGATAACAAAGATCCTCCATGGAGATTTAACTTTTGTAATGGGCTGTTTAATAGAAAAGATAAGTGGTCTACTTCTCTCAGGATCTCTGTAATTGAACATACTTGAAATCCATTATTCTATTATGAAGACTTCCTCATCATCGATAATACATCGTCTTCCCTCTATCTTTACAGATAATACATATGCCATTCTGTATGTGCTTGTAGTGAGTCTTCCCGGTATCATCGCAGCGGGAATTGGATTGATGACGATTTTACTGGCCCACTACTGTGAGAATGTGGGATTGTCCAATGAGAAGTCTTTATGTTTCTATAAGACCTTGGGTATGGTTTCATCAGTAGTTCAGATTTATGTTTGTATAATTTATCCAATTTTGCAGGATCAGGCTTTTCTACGACAAAGCGATGATCAAAAGACGGCCGCGGATTGTACTCTTGACCAGCTTTACGAGATTCTATAAGTACAAAAATTTCCTATCCAGGCTACTGAAAATACTTGGTATCTAGTATAATCATAACTGGCGGTAGGGCTTACAGCGTAAGCTTCAAGGGAAAAATATGAAGAAGATAACGAAAAAAGCAAAAAATTGGATACAAACCAAAATAGCCCCCATTCGAACTGTTGGAAAGCAGATCATCAAATGGGTGGCTATACTTGGACCAGTGTTTTATGGACTTTACTGGGGTATCCGGTTGTTTGCATTGCTACTAGGATTCCCACTGTAAGATAAGAAAGACTCGGCAGAAAAGGCAAGTCCGGCCGTATACCTAGCTTTACTTGGCCGTTAAGCTAGGTATAAAAGACCGCCATAAATATGACCGCTGCACTGTAAGCTAGGAATGCCCCTGCCGGGGCTTTTTTATATTCTTATTCTACACTTAACCTGAATAATTCATACAAAACAAAAAGAACCCTTACTTTGGCCGTTAGGGTTCTTTTCGCCTTGGAAAAAATATGAAGATAACGGGAATTCCCGGTATTACCTTTAAGTTTACAATGACTAGTACTCGGCTAGTAATGACTAACTTAACTTCATTTTAGAACTACAAGTAGCGATAGTCAAGAGTTACGGGCTAAAAAGAGCCTTCCTTAAATCAATTAAAATTCTAATCATTATTGAAAACTCTACAGGAGAGGCGGGGTATCTTTTTAGCATAAAACTCATCAGAATGCCTGGCGAGTTTTTGCTACCGACACCATAACTTCCTTTGTAGCTAAATGGTAAGTGAGCATCACCCACTTGCCTTTATACTCATATACCCAGCTGTAACTATCTTCTCTTTCAATATCGTCTGCAAACCCGATATCTAGCTGCTCTTCCTCATCGGGCACTAATTGAACAAACTTTTTATCCAGCGCTTTTCGTGCATAACCTTTTTGTCTTTCCTTCATCTCTATTCTCCCTCTCTTCATTTAGTTGGATAATCTATTTAAATGCACTAAATTCAAAGTTTTTACCTGCGGCTCGTTATTAGACGAAAAATCACAGCGTCTTACGCCCAACAATAGCTAGCATCCCCCCAGGCGAATCCATTCAGCTCATCCATCGTGAAATATAAAAACTCTATAAATGTCCTATTCCTGCTAACTCATCTTTAAAAAAAGGAACGATGACCTCGTTATACACATCAGAAGACAAAGCATGTATTTCACCCATCGTAACCGTCCATAGATGTACTTGACTTTCACTGTGGCATGCTAGTTTATTTAAAAACTTAATATCAAACCAGAACGTTTGGGCTGGATGAAATTCCCCGCCTACATAAGTAATACATAGCTTGTCTTCCTTTCGGTAAATGTCCGTTACGAAATTGGATTCATAAAAATCAGCCTCTAATCGGTATACCAATTCCTCTTGCATCCTGTGCCAGTACTGAGACTCTTCTTTCCCATCCAGTACTGTAACCTTCCCTTCTCCCTCACAGATCGGACAGTCTTCTGCTGAATTACATTCGCAGGTGCGTTCAACTGTCTGATACAAACTAGAAAATTTCACGGAGTCATTATTAAATATCATTTTCACCTCTCCTTTTCTTGTGCTACGTAGCACTCACTCTTTTGCCTACCGCATGGGATCAGGTCCCGAAAGGGCGTTTTTTCGCCTTTTGACGCGTAGCTTGGAAACAAGGGCATAGCGATATGATCAAGGGTTTCAGCCGAAAAGTTTTTTCATCTGCATTTTCTTGTAGAAAAAGAAAAAACTTTTCGGCCCCTTGAACATGCCGCTTTAGCGACTTAGCTTTCAGGAGGTGGAGAGGTGAAGCCAGAGGCTCGGCCTCCTGGAAGGTTAGTCGTTTTGCCCTTGTTACCATGCGGAAGGCAAAAGGCGTAAAACGCTAGAGCAAAAAAAGAACCGGCAGCTGCCGGTTCTCCCCTTTTCCTTCTCTATATCTCTTATCCTTTGCACGATGAAGGAGCGCAGCGGATCATGGTGCTTCACCTTGCGTGGCTGCTTGATGATAAGTGGAGCAGCGCGGAACATTCATGATGCAGCCATGCCTTCTCTGAACTACCCTCAAAATCCCTTAGCTTTTTGGCTCCGTGGCGCGGTGTTAAGCGACAGACAGGAACCTAGAGCGCTTTAGCCAAGACGACTTTCCGGCTTAGGCGCTCTCGTTATCGACTGAAGTAACCCGCCAGCGGTGCGTATCCGCTCTTTAGCGGCGTAGCCGTTTTAGAGCGGGTAGCATCAGCCCACTTCACTAATTACTTAGTGAAATAAACGAAATGAATTATCCAGACTAATTTTCTTCAAAAGATCAAAAGAGGAAAGCTACCACTAGCTGCTTTATTCCACTCCCTCTTAATATTTCACACTCTTTATGTAGAGATGATCTTAAAGCTGCTAACTCTTTTTACTTCCCTTATATATCAACTCTTCATATATTTAAAATCCCCCAGCTACTTAACAAGTCTCTCCCATAACCAATACTGTCTATATCTTTGCCTTAATATGTAGAATAGATAAACTAATACCGGAGCTTATTTACGATCCTTTTTCCACTCTAACGTATGGAGAGACTTCAAAAGTGTGGTTAAGTTCAATTCGTATGCGATATATGTGTGCGTTCTATTATGAATTTTTCATATATTGTATAAATCATATGTTTTGGAGGTTGAATACACTAATTTCAGACCCGTGGCTAGTAGCTCCTTATAACCATTTCGTCACAATTTCATAGTCCTTTCTATAATTTATTGACCATCTATCAGTTTTCGCTGTAAAATATAGTAAATATTTCTATAAAATTGACGAGGAGAGACATTAATGAATGTACATCATCCCTATAAAGAGCCCTTAGACTTGGACACTATTGTGAATTTGATGCAAATAAATTATGCAGTAGAAAACTGGGAAATGGTTTTATCCTTGTCAGATGAGCTAATGACTTTAGCAAAAAAAATTCACAAAGAACTTGTTGAAACGGGGACTACTACTCATTCCTTTAAAGATCATATCGTTTATTATTTTGGATATAGTCATCTTATGAATGGTTTATCATATCAAAAATTGGGCGAATTTGATAAATCTAGAGAGTACATATCATTTTATGCTAATCTAGATTGGCTTACCGATTCGTCAGAAACAAGTAAGTATATCATTGAAAGTTTCAAATTTTTTGCATCAGCAAACGAATTGCAACTTGATATCTTAGAGGGTAAAAAGGAAAGGCTCTCAGAATATATAGAATTCCTAGATAAAAACACAGATCAAGCAATCCCAGGTTTAATTAACATCCTTCGCTCTGCTAATAAGTTCGACTATAATGTCGATTCCGTAGTTGATCATCTTTCTAGGAATGTAAAAGATGATTATGCTGTCTATACAGACAAAGTAAGAGCTTCACAATATCTATCTTACCAATACCAGCTTGCTCTCTATAACCATAAGAAAATGGATCATAAAACTGCCATAGACATTACTCTTCACATTCTTGTTTCTGCAGACAAACTGAGTAATGATAAATATTTTAAAAAAGCAGTTGCTTTATTTGAAATACTTAGAAGTTTTGGTAGTATTTCTCAGCTTAAAACATGCTATGATATTCTAAATAATATCATTATGAAAGGAGATCTTCCCAATGAAAAAGGCCATTCTTTCAACCATCATGGTGTTGGGTCTATTACTGCTTATAACTGATTTAAATTCTGGTATACAGCTACTTGACCATGGTGCAGATTTCAGACCTAGATAAATAAGTCTTACCTATCAACTATTCACACATTGAGTACCAAGGTGCTGTGAATAGTTTTTTATTCCAAAATTACGCTTTTATACACATCATCTTTTTGTTTTTTCCCAAAAGCTAAAAATCTTTTAGTTAATAATAAGTATTTTTATGAATTCTGATAGAATAGGATCTATTTTAAGACTACTAAAAATACTTGGTATCTAGTATAAACAAACCATTCATTACATGTTAAGCCGCCTCCGAAAGCGCTTCTTCTTTGCTTATTACCCGTTCTCCTTCTTCTGCAGAAACTCGATAATAATTTTCTTCCATACTAACTTAATCTGGATTTAATTCATTAATATAATTCAAGATCACTTTCTGTAAAGTCCTGCAATCTCTTGTGGCGATTTTATCTGTAGACTGATCTTTTAGACTATCAGTATATGAAATATATAACTCAATTTTCCGTGTAACTCCTTTTTTAGAATCATATGAATCTGCACTTGCGAATGATCCTTCTTTTGTTAACAAAAGTAAAGCGAACCTTTAAGGGCTGTTTCTCTTTTGTGAAAATCTTATTGATGAAGAACTGAGTAATAAGCTCAGCCCTGAAAAACGATTTCTCTATGATATTGCATGTATTTTTCATGCTTCTCATCAATTTCTATTGATACATTCTCGTTTATTCCAAATATCATACGCTCTTCTTTACTAATCGAGTTGGAAATTCTAATGACACCTTCATTATCGAAAGTTATATACCCTTTATCAAACAATACGTCATAATTAGGAGTCAATAATAGCCCATTGAATGGATCAAGACGTTCAAAATTATCACAATCTCTCCAAGGTTTAATATGAGATGCTCTAAGAAATTCCAATTTCGATATCCCCGTAATTGCACAGCCCTTCCAATATCTTATTAGATTTCTACGAAATTCACCTTGTCCTAACCTTTCTTGAATTATCCTTTCTTGCTGAGTTTCTGATTTAACATTTATATTTAAAGCATCTTTAATTTCCTGGAATATCTCCACATCATTTTTGGTCGCTATATCTATATTCCAATACCTACGCTGTCTTTTGTCTGGGTTAATATCATACTTGGCGCAATATTCCAGGTATAAGTCCTCTAAGTAAAAGTCTGGCAGTTCTGTACCCAACAATTTTCTTATAGCATTGTTGGTGCCCCCACCATTTTTCTCAATGTCTACTTGACTATGAACTTCGTAATTATTATTGAAATATCCCGCAAAACGGCTTGGAGAAAAGACTATTTCTCCATCAACTTTGCAAGCAACAAAACATATTCCCTTCCCTATAAGCTTCTTAAAAAAAACTAGCTCTTCTGGGTTATCAGTGCTTCTACAACTATGAAGATTTTCAATATTTGCTATTAGCTGATCCAAGTTCTCAACATACATTCAGCACACCTCTTATACACTTATTTACAATTATTATAAGTACACTTGAGAGATATGTCAGTTAATGATCTTATTCTTATACGTCTTTCGACTTATTTAGTAATTTCAATGCTTGGTCGTCGCTCAACCTAAATGATAAACTTGTGAATATCACAATCACCATGTAATCTCTGTCTTAAATGTCGTTCAATTTTAGATTAGGAATATTACACAGATAGGACAACCTTTAATTTTACTATGATATATTCTCCTATATGTATGTACTGTTGATCAAGATTAATATATACACTAAAACCTTAATTAGCTTTTTTATTTTTCTTGCTTTAACTCTGAGAGCGTAAAATATCTTGTGTAAATAGATAAATAGCAAAAAGGAAGACCTTTTCTTGTAGAATGAAGTTA
>NZ_WTWX01000023.1 GCF_009870785.1 Paenibacillus sp. An7 | reverse complement strand
CTTGTTATTCAGTGTGTTGCTTACTGGCTAACTTCTTGGCCGGAATTAGAATATATCATGCTGATAAAAATTATGCAAGTACTTTTTTCGAAAAAAATTAAGCATGACTTATACTCTTCTAACCCCATGTGGATCTGCAGACAATGACACTCCATTCTTGGTTAGACGAACTTTTACATTTCGTTATTCCCTAACTATTAATGTGGAAGTAAATATAGAGATTTGGGCTGGTATTCTCTACTAATAACACATCTGTTAATTTGAATATGAAAAACAAACTTTTCGGAAGTATTCAATAGAGAGAGCATTGCAAACTGGCGACAGAGGTAAGAGGTAACTATGCGTTTCGAACTGAGTCCCTGATCAACAATCCATATTAATTTAAAAAACCCAGCCCTTATCAGGGCTGGGTTTATGTATGGAGGCGAGGGGAGTCGAACCCCTGTCCGAAGATAACGCCACATAGGCTTCTACGGGTGTAGTAACAGATTTAATGTCACCCTAGAGACTCCCCGTTACCGGATTCCCTTCAGGTCAGCCTGGTTGTCTTCTTCAGCTAGCCGCAGGCGGAGACTAGACAGCGTATCCCACTAAAGTTGAGCCCTTATCCCGGTACATGGGCGATACAGAGTAAGAGCACGCTCACAGGTTATTAAGCTGCGAAAGCGTAGTTGTTTTGTTGTTTGCCGTTTAATTGGCTTTAGCGTTGATGAAGCGGACGCGTCCCCACTACCCGCTACCCATGCTCGAACTATCCCCGTCGAATCCATAAACGCCCCCTTAATAAAAAGGGCTTCTTGGATAGATCGGATCATGATCCTGAGCAAAAAGTAGATCTATTCCGCATCCTTTTCCTCCATGGTAAAAGGATGATCAGAAGCAGTAAAAACTTGTCTTCACGAGATCGTATGTTCCTCTCTCGTACGAAACTTAGTATATCACAAAAATATATATAATGCGACAGATGGCAGCCTACATCTTGCAGGTAAACAAGGAGACAGTTACCATATGAAGCTTCATACCCTAAACCTTAAATCTTAACGAGCAATCTTCTGCTTCTCGCGCAGTGCACGCTGAATGTCACGCTGTGCATCCCGCTTCGCAGCAGTATCTCGCTTATCATATTGCTTCTTACCTTTACCAAGTCCAAGAAGCAGCTTCGCGTACCCATTCTTGATATAAATCTTGAGTGGTACGATTGAGTATCCATCCTGCTTGGATAATCCAAGGAGTTTATGGATCTGCGATTTATGCATAAGCAGCTTACGCGTTCTTGTTGGGTCATCCGGATTGTTACGGTTCCCTTGCTCAAATGGACTAATGTGCATGTTGTGAATATGAATCTCACCATTACGAATCGTCGCAAAGGCATCTCCTATATTCGCACGACCATTCCGCAGAGACTTAATCTCCGTACCGGTCAGCACCATCCCTGCTTCATACGTATCCTCGATAAAGTAGTCATGGGAAGCTTTTTTATTCTGCGCAAGCACTTTACTGTCCGTATTCTTCGCCATGTTCTCACCTCTTCTCAGGATCATTTATTCACTGGACGGTATTGCTAGCTAACTCTGTTCCGGTCTTTATTGTAACAAATATACAGACCCAAAATCAAGGTAACAAACCTCTATATGCATTGTACCCCAAACAAGCTTTTTTGAAGCATCAGAAACTATTAATATTACCTCTACATCAGCCTTCATTCCTCCCCCTGTTTAAATCCTCATAAAAAACAAATCAAGGCCCGCAGAAGATTGATCCTGCCGGCCCATCTTCCCTCTTCAGTCACTCCTACATGTCACGCCTATCTCACAGCGAAATACTCTTTCAGCCGAATTTCTTCTTGCTGACGAGAAGAAGCATACGTTCCAAGTATGATCTCCAGCGAATGTCTCCCCTCTTCTCCGGTTATCACCGGCTCTCTTTGCTCACGCACCGCATAACAGAGATCACGGATCTGCTCCCTATGTCCATCAGGAATCACTTGAAATGGCGGAAATACAGGAAGCTGAACCTGCTGCCCTTCAATCTCCAGCTGCACAATATCTTCTTCTTCGATGATTAGCGAACCTTTCTCACCGTAGATTTCAATACGCATTCCTTTGCCTTTGTAGGCAGTTGTTGTAATTTCAAGCACACCCATTGCGCCACTCTCATACTCAAGCATTGTAATAGCGGTATCCTCTACCTCGATGTCCCTCAGCACATTCCGAGCTTTGCCCTGCAATGAAACGACATTTCCAGCAAGCCACTGCAGCAAATCGACTGTATGAATCCCCTGATTCATCATCGCTCCCCCGCCATCCATTTCCCACGTCCCCCGCCAGCCGGCACTGTCGTAATAATCCTGACTGCGATAAATTTTGACGTAAGCAGAACATAAGCTGAGCCTGCCCAAAGCCCCTTGTTCAATAAGTTGCTTCGCATATTGTGCTTGAGGAGACATCCTTCTTGGGAAAATAGTAGCCAGCTTCACGCCCGCCTCGCGGCAAGCCTCAACCATCCGGTCCATACCCTTCATCTCAATAGCCATCGGCTTCTCACAGAGAACATGCTTTCCTGCCTTAGCGGCCCGAATCACTTGCTCGACATGCAGTCCGCTGGGAGTACAGATACATACCGCTTCAATGTCCGTTCGTGCAAGCATCTGATCTAGATCACTGTAAGCAGCCGCCCCGTATTGTGCTGAGAACCTAGCTGCCTGATCGGGCTTGCTGTCACATACGGCGATCAGCTCAGCCTCTGATATTTTGACCATCTCCGCTGCATGTACTTCTGCAATAATTCCGCAACCAACAATTCCATACCTTAGCGGTTCCACCTTAGATACCATCCTATTTCCCCCTGTCCCATTCAATGTGATCTCACCTTTATTTAGATCTGGGTTATAAGATTATGACTAAGAGATTGATCTCAAGAACTACACTCGTATGGCCTGCTCATCGGCAAGCAAAGTTGCTTTCGTCGCTTCAAGCAAATCATAATGGGTGAAATCATGTGTTTCTCCTCGGACACGTCTCAAAAAATCCTCAGTCACCGATGCTGCCGGTGCTCTAAGTGGAACTTCCACAATCACTTGTTCATGCGTCATCATAAGCAGCAATTCTTCGTCAGTCGAAACAGCAGGGTCACCGGCAAGCCGAATCTCCGCACTTCCTTTTGTTCCCGTTATAAAAATACGGCCATCGCCCCACGTCCAGCATTTCTCAGGTGCATGCCAATCAGCATATAGCTGTGCTACGGTTCCTTGATCCATTTCTACTTGTACCGCTGCCGTATCATAGAACTCCGGGTACTCCGGCAAGATCTGTTTCCCCATTCTACCGCTCACTTCGCTTACTTCCTGTCCTGTGAGCCATCTGAGAAGATCAAAATCATGTATGAGCAGGTCAATAACAATCCCGCCGGACTGCTCCTTACTAAAATGCCAATTTGGCCTCGTATCAGGCCGTAATCGATGCGGTTTTCGCATCGTAATACTCATCACTTGTCCAAGCACATCTTTACGAATGAGATCATACAGCGTATATACAGCCGGCCGGTATCGCTCCGTTAACAGCATACCGATCTGAATCTTACCCCTGCCTATGATCTGTTCCAACTGATTAAGCCCAGCCCGGTCTACCACAGCAGGCTTATCCAGCATCAGATGTTTTCCATACCGCTCACAGGCAGCAGCGATCTGAATCTTCTCGTTATTAATTGCAGAACAACCGATATACTCTACGTCTTCGTTCGCCAGCAGTTCTGTCGCACTGTCCGCAAAAGGAAGCTGGTACTGCTCTGCTATCTTCCTTGCCAGCGTTTGATCACCTTCATCATAGATCCCAGCACAAGCATGTCCTAGTGCCTGCATTTCCTCTATAAAGATAGAAATATGGGGATGCTGACAGCCGACTATCGCAAAGGCACCGTCACCCTTCCCTTCTTCTGATCTTTTGCTGCCAAACGTCATGGAACAATTCCCCCTTCTCTACCTGCATCTGCACGGGCCCACCATCCTCTGATTCTTCTACCTTCATCATGCATGGGTTCGCCATCCTCTGATTTCAACTATTCAATCGGACTGCTTCTCTTGACCTCTCTCACAGCTTCAAGCTGTCCTTCAATCTCAGCCAGATCATAAGCCAGCCGCTCTTTCGGTGGAAAAGGGGCCGCGCACTCCAGTGTGATCCAGCCGGCATACCCGCTCGTAAGAACAGCAGCCAGCATGGGCCGATGATCTACGGAACCTTCCCCAAGCCTGCACTGCATAAATGCCTCTATGCCATGCCGAGTCCGATTGGTAAAAGACCCTTCTGCACCTTCTATTGCAATCCGTTTCTCATCTTTTATATGAATATGGCTCAGATGACTTCCAAGCTTACGCACGGACGCTTCCCCATAGTCCACACCCGAAATATACATATTGCCTGCGTCATGAATAAAACCAAGCCCTGTTCCACCGGTTAGCTCTAGCAGCCGGAGCGCACTATCTGCATCTTCCACTAAGGTCTGGTTATGAATCTCAATCAATAGCTGAACTCGAGACTCTTCGGCTTCTGTGATACATTTCCGTAAATAGTGAGCCGCTCGCTCATAGTGCTGATTCTCTGCCAAGAACGCATTAGGTCCTCCCGGAAAAACCCGAATGCAAGGGACAGACAACACCTCGGCAATCCGAAGCAACTTATGAAATTCCTCCAGCGCAGCTTCACATTCTTCATCATTTAGAGTGGAAAAGTGACCCGTGTATCCTGCTAGTGCCGGGATGCGAAGTCCAAGCTCCGCTGCATATTCACCTAACTCTTTTACTTCTTCAAGAGGTGTATCTAGTCCAAGGTGAGGAGAGCGGCAGGCAATCTCAATCCCATCAAATCCAAGCTCAGATGTAATCTCCATTGCTTCTCGCAAAGGATAATCTATTAACGATCCGCTAAAAGCAGCTAGGGGTATCTTCTTTGTTAATTCATGCCCACTTCTCATCAGCACGTTCACTCCTCTTCTTCCTAAGTAGGAAGCGACATATGACGCGATATATGGTTTCAATCCATCTACTTCATCTGACTAGGTATAATCCATACCCTTATTTAATCCCTGATGCCGAATGATTTTGCACAAAATATTTCTCAGCAAACAAGAAGACGAGCAGGATTGGAAGCAAACTCATCAGTGCTGCAGCAACCATCAGCTGTTCATTCCCCACCCACTGTCCTTTCAGCCCCAAGATCCCGATCGGAAGGGTGAACTTCTCACTGGAACTCAGATAAATGGAAGGAGCAAGAATCTCATTCCACTTGCTCATAAACGTAAAAATCGCGAGGGTAGCAAGCGAAGGTAAGCTCATTGGCATGTAGATCCGCCAGTAAATCCGCAGCGGGTTGCAGCCTTCCATTTTAGCCGATTCCTCATACTCTCCCGGAATCCCAAGAAACGCCTGCCGCATTAAGAAGATGCCAAAAGGTTGAGCCAGCCACTCAATGACCCAAAGGGGGGTTAGTGTATCCAGCATGTTCATCGAGTTGAAGATCATAAAGTGCGGGATAATGATCACCACAGGCGGAATCATCATCGTACCGAGTACAAATAGAAAGAGTATATTTTTCATCGGAAACCTAATTCTCGCAAACGCATAACCGACTAATGAGCAGGATAACAGCGTCCCAATGACCGAGAGTATAGATACAATAAAGCTGTTCATCGTTTGAGTTCCGAAATCACCGAGCTTCAGCACCTCAGCATAGTTTGACCACTGGAAGATGTCCGGGAACCAAGTAGGCGGTACGGCGGTATATTCTTTATAGGTCTTTAGAGAATTGAGTACAGCCTTGGCAAATGGGACAAGCATAACGAGCGAACTGATCATAATAGCCAGATATGCAGCTGCTTTACGCAGGTTTTTACCGGGCATCCGTATCCACTTCCTTTCTTACAGAAAAACAGGGGCAGCCGCATTTAATTGTAGTGCACCCACCGGTTCTGCATTTTCATCTGTATCAGTGTAAGGCTGAACAAGATCATAGACAGCACCCAAGCAATCGCCGAGGCATAACCCATATGCATGAAGGAGAACCCTTCTCTATACAAATACAGCATGAGTACAAGACTCGCATTTCGAGGTCCGCCTGCAGAAGAGATATCTCCGGCCCCTGTCATGACGTAGACTTGTTCGAATGCCTGAAACGTAGAGATGGTACTTAAGATAATGACAAGAAACGTAGTAGGCGAGATAAGCGGTACTGTAATGGCACGGAATTTATGAAAAGCACCGGCTCCATCGATTTCTGCTGCTTGGTATAGCTCCCCAGGAACACTTTGGAGCCCTGCCAGAAAGAGAATCATGATGTACCCGATCCCTTTCCAAACAGCAATGATAACGAGTAAGGGAATAACCCATTTTTCGCTGTTCAGCCACTGCTGTGGATCAAGACCCCATTTAATGAGAAGAGAGTTCGCAATCCCAAAACGGGGATTAAAGATGGAATCCGCCACATAAAGAATAACCGTCCAGGAAGAGATCACCGGAATAAAGTGAGCCATCCGGAATAATTTTAGTCCCTTCAGCTTCTGATTCAGCATCACGGCGAGGATAAGTGCAAGTACGGTCTGGATCGGCACGAAAAGAATAGCAAAGTAAAGGGTGTTCCATAGAGACTTCCAGAATAAAGGTTCCTGAAATAACTGCTGATAATTCCCTAGTCCAATCCACTGCGGTGGAGTTAACATGTCATACTTTGTGAAGCTGAAATAGAGGGAGACAGCCAGCGGACCTGCCACGAAGACGAGAAAATGAATCAGATAGGGGGACACCATGAGGAGTCCCCACCTGCCTTCTGATCGCAATAACCTGCTTCGTCCCGCCGCCTGAAACCTCCGCTTTTTCTTCTGTACTTCTGGAGGAGTTTCACTTGGGATCATGGGCGGCTCTCCTTTGTCTTCTTATTGATAGAAACCATCCAGCACTTTCTGTATATCTTCATTCGCTTTTTTCAGCGTTTCCTCTACTGGTGTATCTCCAAGGAACGCACGCTCTGCATTTTCGTTAAACTTTGATACCCACTCTTCCCATACGGCATTCGTATCGAGAGTCCCGGCAAACTCAAAGCTATCTAGGAAAGCCTGACGATTCGCAGGGTTTGCTCCAGAGGTAAGGAATACGTCAGAGTTTGCTACCGATTTTTTCACTGGAACGGCTTCACCAAGTGCTGCCCACTCTTTTTGTACTTCATCTTCTGTTGCCCAGAATTTCATCCACTCCCATGCCGCTTTTGCCTTAGCTTCGTCTGCCTTCGCGCTGATTACCCATGAATTTGCAATAACGGGAGCAAAACGCTTGCCATCTGGACCTGTCGGAAGGAGCGCTACATCATAATTCAGTCCTGCTTCATTGGCTGCCTGAACACGTGCATAAATTCCGATCCGCATCGCAGCAGATCCGCTAGGGAATACAGCCATTGAGCTTTGGAAACTTTTCAGATCAACTGGATCCGTAAAGATTCCTCTGTTCATACCGTCTACGATCCAGTTCATTGCCTGCTTATTTTCTGGTGAATCTACGATGGACTTAGTATTTGTCTCATCCAGAATGCCCCCGCCATAGGATTTCAGCACGGAGAACCAACCTTCGGTAATGCTAAAAAAGGTTAGACCGAACTGGCTTACGTTATTTGCATCAAAACTCGCATCCACAGCTGTCTTTCCGCTTGCATCTACTGTCAGTTTTTCCGCGGCAAGCTTCAAATCTTCCCAGGTCCAGCTATCCTCTGGGTAACTTACTCCCGCTTTATCGAAGAGATCTTTGTTGTAATACAGCACACCAATCTGAATGCCTTGAGGTATTCCCCAATAGTGACCTTCGGCATCTTTATTGAACTCTAAGCCATAATAATCCTCTTTATTCAGATCCTTATCGATCCATTCTGTCACATCTTTCAGCGTGCCGCGTTCCGCATATTTCATGACAAGTGCTCCATCGGATAACCACACATCCGGGGCTTTACCCGCTGCAATCTGGGTATCGAGTTTTTGATAAAACTGGCCGTATGGCGCACTTTGTGTTTTTACAGTAATGTTAGGATGTTTATCCGTAAATTTGGTGATGAGTTCTTTCATCTTGGCATCGCTTTTTCCATCTGAATAATAACCAAGGGTAATCTCGGTTTGTTCTTGCGCTGGTGTATCTGTGCCTGGCTTAGGTTCTGTTACTCCCCCCGGTGAATCTGCATTACCACTCCCGCCCTTACTGCAACCGGCTGCGAATACTGTCAGCACAAGCAGCATACATACGAGTACAGACATTCCTTTACGCTTGACCATGAAACCGCCCCCCGTTATATTAGATCCATATCACACCTTATATTGTAAATATTGTAATTTAAAGTTGAATGGTTTTTTGTATTCCGGTTGTCTTTTCCTACACTGAAGTTGGCAAGGGAGTGATTGTGCAGTCCATGCTGAAGAATCTAACCATTAACAAAAAACTCATTGCCATTAGCCTGTTGTTCGTCTGTCTGCCTGTTCTTCTGCTCGGTACCTATTGGTACAATGCCTCCACGGAAACCATTGAAGAATCGACTATTGCTTCAAACCAGCGGATCGTGACCCAAACCACAGAGTACCTAAACTTGTACATTGCCGGTCTTGAAACCTCCACCTACCCTTCTCTATCGGGCGCAAGCATTCAGAGTCTCATTAACAGCCGCAGCCTGTCTCCTTACGCCTATCTGAAACTATCTGAATCCATTGAAAAGGGGATCTTTGCCCAAATGCTATACGGCCGAGATGATGTCGTCGGCATGTCCCTTGTAGCAAAGAATGGTTTTGTTGTCAGTGACTATACCCGCGCTCCCGAACTTCTGAATATGGATCAAATTACGCACCAAAATCAGCTGTTATTAGAGAAAATGGAACGAATGGACGACTTTCATATTGAAGGGATACGTTATGTAGGTTCCGAGCCTGTCCTCACCGTGACTCGAAAGATTCCAAGCAATCAGAGCTATCTGTTTGAAGGTTTGCTTATTGTCGATCTCCATCTCAGCCAGATTGCAGGCATATGTAAAAATGTCTCTCACCATGAACTTGAAATATGGATTACCGATGCACATAGTGGACAGGTCATTTACCATCCAGAGCAAACGAGAATCGGCACTTCACTCCCCCCCACCCTTGTTCAAGAGCTAACATCCAGCAAGACAGGTTTATTACATGAATATGAAACCGATCTTCAAAATATTTTATTATATGAGCACTCTTCCAAAACAGACTGGGTTGTTGCTCTCGAACAGCCTAAGGACGCCGTAATTGGCGAACTGCTGGATCTTCGTGCTACGGCAATTTACTTTTTTGCATGTATTATGATTGTTACTGTTTTTATCCTAGGGGGATTTTCACTCCAAATCAGTCGTGCTTTGTCGCTGCTCGAGAGGTTAATGAAGCGGGTGCAGACGGGAGACTTTTCGCTGCCGATTACCACAATGACGGAGCGGCGCGATGAGATTGGGAAGCTTTTTCGAAGTCATGCCCATATGGTGGGAGAGTTAAAACGACTTGTGAAGGAGGTACAGTCTGCCAAGCTGAAGGAGCGGGAACATGCACTGGCTCAGAAAGAATCTGCTCTTCAGGCCATGCAGTCACAGATTAACCCCCATTTTCTATACAACACACTAGAGGTTATTAATAGTCATGCGATCATCGAGAACAATGAGGTTATCAGCAAAATGACGACTTCCCTTGCAGACCTTTTCCGCTACAATTTAAAAAATGCACACCAAATCGTTACCCTTCGAGAGGAGATTGGTCATCTTAGAGCGTATTTGGATATTCAGGCGGCCAGGTACCGCAAACTGAGAATCGATATAGACCTTAATGCACTCGATGAATCAATGCTGCATCACGTATATCTGATCCGACTGACGCTGCAACCGCTGGCCGAAAATGCTTTTATTCATGGATATCAGAATCATCGCCTTCCGCCTGTGTATATAGGACTTACCCTGAGCACAGAGGAAGATCGGTATGTTCTCCACATGAAAGACAAAGGATATGGAATGAGTGAAGAAAAGCGAATGCAGTTAAATGTCTATTTTCAGCAAGCACCTGCTTCTCAGGCGATTACATCAAATGGTATTGGTCTCGCGAGTGTACATGAGCGAATTCGTCTGTCTTTTGGAGATGCTTACGGACTGTTTATTGCCTCATCTAATCATGAGGGTACGCATATCGAAGTTAGACTTCCACGCCGAATGAGTTGAACGTAACTCTTATAACTTTTGTCGGATGAACTGAACGTTATTCTCTATATCTTCTCAACAAAATAACCCCCCAGACGGTCACTGCCTATCCCACCTTTACACTTAGGAGGAGTTTTCATGTATAAAGTGATCATTGCAGATGATGAATACATGATTCATCGCAGTTTGGCGAAGCTGGTAGAGTCTTCGGAACATCCTTTTCGTGTCGTAGGTGAAGCTGAAGATGGAGCGGAAGCACTTATGCTGCTGAAAGAGAAACCAGACCTTATCATTACCGACATCTGTATGCCGGGTCTGGACGGTCTCGCTTTTATTGAAAAAGCAAAACAAGTAAGGTCCGATGTTCTTTTTCTTGTTATCTCTGGGTATGGTGAGTTTGAGTATGCACAGCGTGCCCTGCGATTAGGAGTAGAAGACTTCTTGCTCAAGCCCGTAAGCCCTGAGAAATTTCAGCAGACGCTTACAGCCATCTATCACCGATTAGAGAAACATAAACGGAAAGTAATGGATTATAGACAGTGGTTTCTAAGTCAAGAAGAGCTGCTGGTACAATTAGCCGATGCAATCTGGCGTTTGGATGAGAAAGCTGTGGACAATTTGCTTCACAAACTCGTTCACCATTACGAAAAAGAGGCCGCGGAAGAAATTCCTTTTCCCACTTTAAATAATATATTGAAAGAGAAAATGACAAAGGAACTCACGAATCGCGGGCTCCCTTTTCAAGATCCTTCAACCTATAGAGAGTTAACTGCGAATGCAGATGAGAAAATCAAGGACACTTCCTCTGTTCTGACCCAGTGTAGAGCTTATACTCAAATTTTGCTGCATGCGGTGAAATCATCACGAAATTTCGGTTCACGAACTCACATCTCTAAAGCGATTATGTATACAAAAGAAAACCTATCAGACAGCACTTTATCTGTTCAGGTCGCAGCTGATATTGCAGGTATGTCAGTCACCTATTTCAGTCGTTTATTTAAAGAAGAGACCGGGACGAGTTATGTCCAGTACCTTACTCGGCTGCGTATGGAAAAAGCGAAGAGACTGCTTGACGAGCAGCTCCTCACAGCTTCCGAAATATGTGAACGAGTCGGTTACACAGACTATCCTCATTTCAGTAAAACATTCAAGAAAATCTATGGTATTGCTCCGGCTGATTATAGTAAGCTGCATCGAAGCATTTAACATTAGCATTTAGTCTATTTCACAGTCCAAGTACATGGCTTATTCACATAAAAAAAGCTGACACGAAGATCCTGTATCAAGGACCTCTGTGCCAGCTTTTTTGTTTAACCCGTTCTTATAGAGTCATCTGCTTATGGTAAGCTGCTCTATTATTAAGAGGGAGGGACTATTTTTTCTTCTTGCGTACAAATGCGGCCATTCCGTTTTTGTTGCCGCCTTTGTTTTTATTTCGTTTCCGCTTACCCGCTGCTGATTCACCTTCTGCTGCAGGTGGATTCACCGTTTGATCGCTGGAATTCGGATTGCCGATGAAAATTCCGCTTTTGGTTGTTTTCTTTTTACGGCCTTTCCCTTGCTTATAACCGCCCCGGCTTTCAGAGAGAGTTGAACTTGAACCAGAGGACGATCCAGACGAGCTGTATCCACCTTTGCCAGATCCAAATCCAAAGCTTGGACGATCCGATGAACGAGGGTTCGTATTATTGTCACGTCCACTGCGTCCACTTTCTTTACCGCGATTCGCATTACCGCCTGCATTTGCAGCGATATTTTTGGTACCGCGTTTCTCATCCTTGCTTCCTGTCTCTGTACTCCGTCCACGCTGACCTTCCCGGTTGCCGCCACGGCCTCCGCTGCGTCCATCGCTACGTTGACCTCCACGGCCCCCGCGTGGACCGCCTTGACTGCCACCTGGACGTCCTTGACGTGGTTTCATGTCCAGCATCTCAAAGTCGATCGTATAATCATCCATATTTACGCGAGCCACACGAATCTCGAGCTCATCACCGATACGGAAGACCTTTGACGTGCGCTCTCCGATGAGAGCCATGTGCTGATCATCAAAATGATAGTAATCATCCGTGAGCATGCTCAGTCTAATCAGACCTTCTACCGTATTCTCCAGTTCAATAAACATCCCGAAGCTGGTTACACTGCTGATCATACCTTCAAATACTTCGCCGACTTTATCAAGCATGAACTCCGCTTTTTTCATTTTCTCTGTGTCACGCTCTGCCTCTACTGCAACACGTTCGCGTTCGGAAGATTGCTGAGCAATGTCCTGCATACGGCTGGCCAAATACTCTTGACGTTGCTCACTAAGCGCACCGTTATTCTCGAATACTTCACGCATTACACGGTGAATGACGAGATCCGGATAACGACGAATTGGCGATGTAAAGTGGCTGTAGAATTCAGCGGCAAGGCCAAAGTGTCCGGACATCTCGGAATCGTACTTCGCTTGTTTCATAGACCGCAGCATCATAGTGCTGATCACCGTCTGCTCTTTGGTTCCTTGAATATCTTCAAGAAGCGATTGCAGTGCTCTCGGATGAATTGCATTGCCGCGTCCTTTCACTTGATACCCAAAATTCGAAGCAAAGGCAAGGAAATTTTGCAATTTCTCTGGATCCGGGTCTTCATGGACACGATAGATGAACGGCACTTTTAGCCAGTGGAAGTGTTCTGCAACGGTCTCATTGGCAGCGAGCATGAATTCTTCGATAATCTGTTCAGCTACTGTCCGTTCTCTCTTCACGATATCTACCGGCTTACCTTCTTCGTCAACGATAATTTTGCTTTCTTCAAAGTCAAAATCAACTGCGCCGCGGCGCATCCGCATATTACGAAGCTTCATAGCGATTTCCTTCATCAGTTTGAAGTCATCTACCAAGTCGCTATAACGTTCAATTAACTCTGGATCTTCTTCCTCCAGAATTTTATATACATTCTTGTAGGTCATCCGCTCTTTGGTCTTAATGACACTTGTGAATATATCATGGTTAACGACCTTCATCTGCTCGTTAAACTCCATAACACAGGACATAGTGAGACGATCTACCTGTGGATTCAAACTACAGATCCCGTTCGACAAGCGTTTAGGAAGCATCGGAATAACACGGTCAACCAAGTACACACTGCATCCGCGATTATAAGCTTCCTGATCCAGCTTCGAATTTTCAGGTACATAATATCCAACGTCTGCAATATGAACGCCGAGTCTATAATGTCCGTTCGGAAGACGCTCTACATTTACAGCATCATCCAGGTCTTTTGCATCCTCACCATCAATAGTAACAATGTTCAGACCACGCAGGTCACGGCGCCCTTGATGAGCGATTTCCTCTTCTGTAATGGATTCAGGCACTTGCTCTGCTTCTGCCATCACTTCTTCAGGGAATCCCTCTGGAAGTTGATGCTTACGAATGACAGATAAAATATCAATACCTGGATCGTCCTTGTGACCAAGGACTTCAATGACTTCTCCTTCTGCCGCCGCACGGCCTTCCGGATAATTCACAATCTTCACGACCACTTTCTGGCCATCTACTGCGCCTAGAAAACTTCCGCGAGGAATAAAGATATCGCGATTGATCCGCTTGTCATCTGGGATAACAAAGCCGTATACTTCATGATTTTGGAATACACCCACAACTTGGGTAATGGCACGTTTCACAATGCGAACGACTTCTCCTTCAAGTCGTCCGCCCTCTGGGCCTTTTGAAGTTACACGAACAAGAACGGTATCTCCGTTCATGGAACTTTTTAAATCATTGGCATGGATATAAACATCTGGATGCTCACGATCTTCGGGAATAAGGAAAGCAAATCCTTTAGCATGGGCTTGCAGTCGTCCACGAACCATTTGCATACGTCCAGGTACGCCATAGCGGTTTGCACTGGTGAGCACAATCTTCCCTTCATCTTCAAGACGATTGAGCAATTTAAGAAATTCTTTGAACTCAGCAGCATCTTCAATGTGAAAATGCTGTTCCAGTTCCTGATAAGTCATTGGCTTGTAGGCCGTTTCATGCATAAAATCGAGTAATTGCTGTTCTGTTATCATTAGGTTCACCTCTAGGAAACATAAAAGTAGGTCTTTATGTATAAAATTGAATTCAAAATCGGAAATGACAAGTCATGTTAAGATGGATTTATTTGTTCCATTTTCCAGGGTCACTGCCATCACTAAGCATTAGTAAAATCTTACCCTAGTATACACCAAATTAATCTAAACTTTCTCATTACCGTAAAACAAGCCCCCGTAAGGGACATTACAACGAAATCTGTATATTAAAAAACCTCCGTTCCTCACGGAACGAAGGCTGAGTTTGTTATTTTAGAAATCTTACTGGACTACAGCAACTGCAATTGCAAGAACCATAAATCCGATGGCAAAACCTACCGTAATCCGCTCAAGAACGAGTTCCATACCGCGTGCTTTGGACTTGCCAAATAGATGTTCCGCACCGCCGGAGATGGCACCGGAAAGACCTGCGCTTTTCCCTTGTTGAAGAAGGACAACGACAATAACACCGATGGCAAAAATAACGAGAAGCAATTTCAAAACGAGTTCCATAACTTCCACCTCCTAAAAAAATTGTGCGTATACATCACACGCTGATAAACAGTATTCCCATTGTATCATACAACAGATGGAAATAGCAATCCTTAAACCTTGATATCAATTACACTGCCTGATGTAGGATGGGGAGCAGGTGCAGCCGAATTCAACATCTGCACCATCTGCTGACCATTCATTTCTGTTTGATTCTTCGCCATACCCATCACTTGCAGAGAAGCCGCCTGCTGAACAGATGCTTGAGACATAGCCATTGATAATGCTGCAATATCCATTATAATTTCCCTCCTTTCCTTCTTATCTATATATCGGTTACCGAAACAAAAAAAAGAGCCGATCCATTTGGATCAGCTCTTTTCGAAATAAGCAGTAAGCTTATTATTTTTTCAAGTTGTAGAAAGAGTTCAGGCCGTTGTATTGAGCAAGTTCACCCAGTTGGTCTTCGATACGAAGCAATTGGTTGTATTTTGCGATACGGTCTGTACGGGAAGGTGCACCCGTTTTGATTTGTCCTGCATTTGTTGCAACTGCGATGTCCGCAATTGTGCTGTCTTCGGACTCACCGGAACGGTGGGAGATAACAGCTGTGTAACCTGCACGTTTAGCCATTTCGATTGCATCGAAAGTTTCAGTAAGCGTACCGATTTGGTTAACTTTGATAAGGATGGAGTTACCGATTTTTTCATCGATACCTTTTTTCAGGCGCTCTGTGTTTGTAACGAACAAGTCGTCACCAACGAGTTGGATTTTGTCTCCCAATTTTTCAGTGAGGAGTTTCCAACCTTCCCAGTCATCCTCGGAGCAACCATCTTCAATTGTAACGATTGGATATTTTTCAACCCAAGAAGCAAGAAGGTCTACGAACTCAGCGGAAGTGAAGGATTTACCTTCGCCAGCAAGTGTGTATTTACCATCTTTGTAGAACTCAGTAGAAGCAACGTCCATACCAAGAAGAACGTCTTCACCTGGTTTGTATCCTGCTTTTTCGATAGCTTCCATGATTGCGCCAAGAGCGTCTTCGTTGGAAGTAAAGTTAGGAGCGAAACCACCTTCGTCACCTACAGCTGTGTTGAGTCCTTTTGCTTTCAGAACGGATTTCAAGCTGTGGAAGATTTCAGCACCTGTACGAAGAGCTTCTTTGAAAGAAGGAGCACCTACAGGCAGGATCATGAATTCTTGTACGTCAACGTTGTTGTCGGCATGTTCCCCGCCGTTAACGATATTCATCATAGGAACTGGAAGTTGTTTCGCATTGAATCCGCCAAGGTAAACATACAGTGGCAGGTCAAGAGCGTCAGCAGCTGCACGAGCTACTGCCATAGATACTGCAAGAATTGCGTTCGCACCGAATTTAGCTTTGTTTGGAGTACCATCCAAAGAAATCATCAGTTTATCGATACCGAGCTGATCAAGAGCATCCATACCGATTACTTCTGGAGCGATTTTTTCGTTAACATTTTTAACAGCGTTCAAAACACCTTTACCTAGGTAACGGTCTTTGTCGCCATCGCGAAGTTCAACTGCTTCGTGAGCACCAGTGGAAGCACCGGATGGAACGATTGCGCGGCCGATTGCGCCGGATTCAAGATAAACTTCAACTTCAACTGTTGGGTTACCGCGGGAGTCTAGGACTTCGCGAGCATATACATCAGAAATAATAGTCATGTGTAATATTCTCCTTTTGTTTCGAATCTATTGTTTGGCTAGCTAGGCCTTATATCTCTTATTAAAACAAAGTCAGGCAGTCAATTGCAAATAAGTTCAGTTAACAACCTATTTGCGTCTTGAGATGACGGATTTTCCGGTCATTTCCGCTGGCTGCGGAAGTTCCATCAAGTCAAGAATTGTAGGAGCGATGTCTGCAAGAATACCGCCTTCACGAAGCTCTACATTTTCGGAAGTAACGATGAAAGGTACTGGGTTTGTTGTATGTGCCGTAAACGGATTTCCGTTCTCGTCAAATACCATATCCGCATTACCATGGTCAGCAGTGATGAGAACCACGCCGCCTTTTGCGAGTACAGCTTCAACAACACGTCCCATGCACTCATCCGTTGCTTCTACCGCACGAATGGTTGGTTCCAGCATGCCGGAGTGACCTACCATATCAGGGTTTGCAAAGTTCAAAATGATCGCATCGTGTTTGTCTGCTTCAATCTCTTTAACGCAAGCGTCGGCTACTTCATATGCGCTCATTTCTGGTTTGAGGTCATAAGTTGCAACCTTAGGAGAATTGATCAGAATACGAGTTTCACCTGGAAGTTCTACATCACGTCCGCCACTGAAGAAGAACGTTACATGCGGATACTTCTCAGTTTCAGCAATACGCAATTGTTTCTTATTGTTCTGAACCAGTACTTCACCAAGGGTATTATCAAGGTTCTTAGGTGTGTAAGCAACGTATCCATCTACCGTTTCACTGAACAGTGTCAAACATACGAAGTGCAGCCCTTGAGGCCATTTATCACCACGATCAAAGCCGCGGAAGTCCTGGTTTGTGAATACTTGAGACAATTGAATAGCACGGTCAGGACGGAAGTTCAAGAAGACAACCGAGTCGCCGCTTTCAACAAGCCCAACCGGAGTTCCATCTTCTTTTACAATTACCGTTGGTTCTACGAACTCATCGTAAACTGATTTTTCGTAAGATTCCTTAACCGCAAGCATCGGATCTGTGTATTTAGGTCCATCTCCGTACACAATTGCACGGTAAGATTTCTCAACACGTTCCCAGCGTTTGTCACGGTCCATTGCAAAGTAACGACCTTGAACAGTCGCAATTTTACCAATACCCACTTCCTCAATTTTGGCATTTAACTCCTCAAGGAATTTAATACCGCTATTCGGGGAAACGTCACGACCATCGAGGAAAGCATGGATATATACTTCGTCCATTTCTTCTTTCTTAGCCAGGTCCAGCATGGCAAACAAATGCTTAATGTGACTGTGTACTCCACCATCAGACAAAAGGCCGTACAAGTGAAGTTTTTTGCCTGTTTGCTTCGCAGAACGCACCGCATTTACAAGCGTTTCATTGTCAAAGAACTCACCATCACGAATGGATTTCGAAATCCGAGTAAGATCTTGATATACGATACGACCTGCACCGATATTCAAGTGTCCTACTTCAGAGTTCCCCATTTGTCCTTCAGGCAATCCAACCGCTTCTCCACTTGCCGTAAGTGTCGTATGCGGATATTTTGCCATATAGCGATCGTAGTTTGGTTTTTTGGCTTGAGCTACCGCGTTACCTACATCGGTGTTTCGAAGTCCGAAGCCGTCCATAATGATCAGTGCTACTGGTTTTGGTGCAGTCATCTTACTTCGCCCCCTGAACGAGCGCGATGTAGGATTCTGGTTGAAGGCTTGCTCCGCCAACAAGTGCCCCGTCGATATCGCTTTGACCGAGATACTCGGCAACGTTCTCAGGTTTCACACTGCCGCCGTATTGAATACGAACTGCGTTTGCAACCACTTCATTGTATAGATCTTTAATCACGCCGCGAATGTATGAAATAACTTCGTTTGCATCTTGGGAAGTGGAAGATTTACCTGTTCCAATTGCCCAGATCGGCTCATAAGCTACTACTACTTTTGCTGCTTGATCAGCAGCTAGTCCAGCAAATGCAGCTTCTGTTTGCACTTTACATACATCTTTCGTTTGGTCCGCTTCACGCTCTTCCAGTTTCTCACCCACACATACAATTGGAGTAAGACCATGACGGAATGCTGCGTGAACTTTTTTGTTTACTGTTTCATCAGTTTCGTTAAAATATTGACGACGCTCAGAGTGCCCAATTACAACGTAATCTACACCCAGATCTTTCAGCATAACGCCGCTGATTTCACCAGTGAATGCACCATTATCTTCGAAATGAAGGTTTTGAGCACCAATTTTAATGTTTGTTCCTTTGACTGCTTCAACCAAAGCTGGAAGATTGGTGAATGGAGCACAAATTACGCTTTCTACCCCTTCTACTTCAGCTTGCCCTTTTACCGCTTCAATAAACGAAGTGGATTCAGGTACGGTTTTGAACATCTTCCAGTTACCTGCGATGATCGGAGTTCTACTCATATCGTACGCTCCTCCTCTTATATCCATTTTTTTATTTATCGTTCAATGCCACAACACCAGGAAGCTCTTTACCTTCCATAAATTCGAGGGAAGCACCGCCACCAGTTGAGATGTGGTTCATTTTTTCAGCAAGATGGAATTTCTCAGCTGCTGCTGCAGAATCTCCTCCACCAATGATTGTGTATCCTTCTGTTGATGCACAAGCTTCTGCTACTTCACGAGTACCGTGAGAGAATGGCTCGATTTCAAAAACACCCATTGGTCCGTTCCATACAACCAGTTTGGAATTTTTAATAACTTCAGCATATTTCGCACGAGTTTTCGGTCCAATATCAATACCTTCCCAATCGGCAGGAATTTGATCAATATCAACTGTTCTCGTTTCTGCATCCGCGCTAAATTCCTTCGTGATTACGATATCTTCAGGAAGAAGGAAGTTTTTACCTAGTTTTTTCGCTTTTTCGATAAATCCAAGAGCTACATCCAGTTTGGAATCATCAAGCAAAGACTTACCGATTTCGTGACCTTGTGCTTTGAAGAACGTATAAGTGAGACCTCCACCGATGAGTACATTGTCAGCAAGATTAAGCAAGTTATCGATAACATCGATTTTGTCTTTAACTTTAGATCCGCCAATGATTGCAGTGAAAGGACGTTCTGGTGTAGTTAATGCTTTACCAAGAACATCAAGTTCTTTCTCCATCAAAAGACCTGAAACGGCTGGAAGATGATGAGCAATACCTTCTGTCGATGCATGAGCACGGTGAGCAGCACCAAATGCATCATTTACGAAAAGGTCAGCCAGATCAGCAAATTGTTTTGCTAGTTCTGGATCATTTTTCTCTTCTCCAGGGTAGAAACGGACGTTTTCAAGTACAAGAACATCGCCGTTGTTCATTTTTTCGATCTCTGCTTTTACTGCGTCTCCAATAGCTTCGTCTGCTTTAGCAACCGGTTTGCCAAGCATCTCAGAAAGACGGTTAGCCGCAGGTGTCAAGCGAAGGGAATCAACGAATTCACCTTTAGGACGACCCATGTGACTAGCAAGGATTACTTTCGCACCTTTTTCTACCAAATATTTAATGGTTGGAAGTGTTTCACGGATACGAGTATCGTCAGTAATCTTTCCATCTTCGAGCGGTACATTAAAATCGACACGAACAAACACACGTTTTCCTGTTACTTCTACATCACGTACACTTTTTTTGTTCATCTCCACGTTCCTCCTAAGTGCTATCTAAAAAAGACAGCTGATATCTTATGTGTAGTAACCATTAGGCGAAACCCAATAGTCCATTCATTCAAACAGCAATATAGTGCTTTATATCTCTCTATTTATATAGACCGGTTTCTCCGGTTCTCTGGCATTAAAGATAAAAACCATGATGAAGAGGAGAGACATAAATGTTCTCCTCTTCACCTGGATTCACATCAGGCTGTTAAAGCCATTGTGTTATTCTTACAGACCTTTTTTAGCGATGAAAGCAGCAAGGTCAACAACACGGTTGGAGTAACCCCACTCGTTGTCGTACCAAGATACAACTTTAACCATGTTATCGCCAACTACCATAGTGGATAGGCTGTCGATTGTGGAAGAAGCTGGATCGCTGTTGTAGTCGCTGGATACAAGCGGCTCTTCAGAGAAGTTCATGATTCCTTTAAGTGGACCGTTAGCTGCTTCTTTCAAAGCTGCGTTTACTTCATCAACAGTTACGTTTTTACCAAGTTCAACTACTAGGTCTGTAACGGATACGTTCTTAGTAGGAACACGCATAGCCATACCGTTCAGTTTACCTTTCAGTTGTGGCAATACAAGGCTAACTGCTTTTGCTGCACCCGTTGTAGAAGGAATGATGTTCTCAGCAGCTGCACGAGCACGACGAAGGTCTTTGTGCGGCAAGTCAAGTACTTGTTGGTCGTTAGTGTAAGAGTGAACAGTTGTCATCATACCTTTAACGATACCGAAGGACTCGTCAAGAACTTTAGCAAAAGGCGCCAAGCAGTTTGTAGTACAAGAAGCGTTAGAAATTACAGTGTGGTTAGCTGGGTCATATTGCTCTTCGTTAACACCCATAACGATTGTAATATCTTCGTTTGTAGCTGGTGCAGAGATGATAACTTTTTTAGCTCCGCCTTTAAGGTGAGCTTCTGCTTTTTCTTTTGCAGTGAAGATACCAGTGGATTCAACAACGATTTCAACGCCGTGTTGTCCCCAAGGCAAGTTTTCAGGGTTACGCTCAGCAAATACTTTTACTTCTTTGCCGTTAACGATAAGAGCGCCTTCTTTATGTTCAACAGTTGCATCCAGACGACCATGAGTTGTGTCGTATTTAAGCAAGTGAGCCAAAGTGCTTACGTCAGTCAAATCGTTGATTGCTACGATTTCCACATCGCTGTTGTTGAGTGCTGCGCGGAATACGTTACGTCCAATACGTCCAAAACCGTTAATACCTACTTTAACCATGAGTAAGTTCCTCCCAAGTTTTGCTAATTTTTTATATATTCAAGACAAATCTAAAAATAGATTCATCAAGACAACAAGTTTCAAATCTGTCTTACTCCATTAAAGATCCTTGACAATTTCCGTAGCTGCCGCCTCATCAATGACAAGTATATCTTCCTGGCCAAAACGAAGCACGGCCTTTATAGAATCTGCCTTGTATTTACCGCCTGCAATGGCGATGACGACATCCGTCCGAGTAATATCCTCAAGACGCATACCAAGGGTAAGCATGGTATGAACTACTTTTCCTTTATTATTGAAGTAATAACCAAAGGATTCAGCAACAGCACCTTCATCTCTAATCTCTTCGATCGTCTGAGGTGCAAGCTTACGCCTTTTAGCCATCTCCATTGCTCCGCCGATTCCATGAATTACGATGCGAGCTTTCCGAATCATACCCAGAATTTCTTGAATGTTAGAGTCTTGAACTAGTGATTCGTAGGCATGGTTACTTAACAGATCAGGCACATGAAGCAACCTGTATTCAGCCCCAAGCTTCTTAGCCATGGTCGACGCAATCGTATTCGCTTGAAATTCCACACTTTCACCAAGTCCGCCTCTTGCGGGTACAAACCATACTCCGCGCATAGCAGACGATGGAGTTAAGTGTTCAGCGACCGAAGCCGTAGTCGATCCGCCTGTAACTGCAACAACATCTCCATCATTCATGACACTCAGCAGGGCTCTAGCTCCTGCACGCCCAAGTGAACGTTTGGCATATTCCGAGTTTTCAGAATCACCGGGAACAACGACAACCTTTTGGAGTCCATACGTTTTCTCGATTAACTCTTCCATCTCCGATAGTCCAAATAATTCATTAGCCATAGGTTCTAACATTGCAAGCAGCTGCTCGCCGGACTCGCTTATTCTCATGCCCATACTCTCGATCTCAATCAGTCCTTGTGATTTAAGCAAGTCTGTCTCCGATCTGAGTACACGCTCCGTCATATCCAGAGAGTGGGCAAGCGTTCTTCGTCCGATTACATCCGAAATCATGATTTGGCGCAGAATGGTATATCTCTTCTTCATTACGTCCATGAGATCAGGTAGAAGTTGCTTCTGCACTTCTAAAATCGTTCGCATACTTTCCACTTCCGCAAACTCCTTCATTCCGGTCTCTAATATGGACTAAAATTGTCCCGGGGTTAACTTTTTAAGTCCCACGTTTATTTTACCTAAATCTACCCTGGTATGCAAGTGGTCAGAAGTATATTTCGCAAAGGAGCGATCATTTATGCACCCCGTTTACTTATAAATAAAATATTACTTTTGAACGCACTCTTAATGTAGTCTGCACATTCTTATGGAAATCAATCACCTCCACTAAACTTTCTTGCATTTTTAATGGTGATCAGATATAATCATTATTGCTGTCACACTTGTGCGCCCGTGGTCCAACGGATATGACGTAGGCCTCCGGAGCCTGAGATCGAGGTTCGATTCCTCGCGGGCGCGCCATAATTTTTAACAGCTTGTTATACTCTTAACCGATGAAACCGAATAGGTTTCTTTTTTTATCAAAATAGTTTGACTTTCTTTGACTTTTTGTTTTGATTTGTTTATGATGTGGTTAATACGGAAACAGTAGATGTAGATGCTGTTAAACGTCTAAATTTAAACTCTAAACCTAAATTCCTAAGGAGGTTTTTCACGTGAGTTACATTCCTATGGTCGTAGAACAAACCAATCGCGGTGAACGCGCTTATGACATTTATTCCAGACTGCTGAAAGATCGGATTATTTTTCTGGGAAGCGACGTTAACGATGTAGTAGCCAACTCTATCATCGCTCAAATGTTGTTCCTGACTGCGGAAGATCCGGAGAAAGACATTCATCTATACATTAACAGCCCGGGTGGTTCCATTACTGCGGGTATGGCGATATATGACACGATGCAATTTATCAAACCAGATGTATCGACAATTTGCATGGGTATGGCAGCTTCTATGGGTGCATTCTTGCTCAATGCAGGTGCAAAAGGCAAACGTTTTGCACTTCCAAACAGCGAGATTATGATCCACCAACCTTTGGGCGGTGCACAAGGTCAAGCAACGGATATCGAAATTCGTGCTCGCCGCATTCTCAAAATGCGTGACAAACTCAATAAAATTTTGGCTGAGCGTACAGGTCAACCGATTGAACGTATTGAGAAAGATACAGATCGCGATAACTTCATGACTGCAGAAGAAGCTCAAGCTTATGGACTTGTTGATAAAGTTATTACTTCAACTCCACCGCAAGGAATCTAATATAGAAAATTAGAGAAAAGCCGCAGTCTCCTCTTGGAGACTGCGGCTTTTCTCATGCGTGTTAGACTGTCTTCTTCAAAATAAACACTAATTAAGTTGATAATGCACCGTAAGTTCTGTAGTCAATTTAATTTCTCCCGTCTCAACCGACGATGAATTATCAGCAGTACTGTTTGCTGTCTCCACTTTCATATCATACATCTGCTCATAGAAACGAACGGGTTCCGCTACATTCCCTTGGCTCACACTTAGGACAACTCCCAAACTGCGTCCGGCAACTTTAGCGATAGCTCCTGCTTTCAAGTTCGCATTAGACATTGCTTTTTCAATTACTGCCGTTTCGAAAGCATCTCTATTCTCAATTGAAAACTGAATATTGTCGATCTGGTTCACTCCCACTTTAGCAGCTGAATCCAGCAGTTCTCCAATCTTATCAAGATTACGATAGCTTATTTTTAGTGAATGTGAGGCTGTATATCCTTTTAGTTTCCGTCCATCTTTTTCGCTGTATGTGTAATCAGGCTGTACATAAAACTGATTCGTTTGTATGTCTTTGCTTTCCAGCTTCCACGTCTTTTTAAGTAAGTTGGTTAAACTTTGCATCTTTTTAGCATTTGCGTTTTGAGCTTCAACAGCTGTTTTTCCTTCGGTATGAGTACCAACATAAAGATAGGCGATGTCCGGCTTTACCGAAATTTCACCTTTCCCTACGACGGAGACCACATTCTGAACCGCCGCGGCTTCCTGCGCTTGTGCTTTTCCCGCGAAGGAGATGACCCCTCCGCTCCCGCCGATGAATAGAGTACCTGCGATGAATGCAGCTGTTGCAGGCTTTAACCATATCATTTTGTTTTTCACTAAAAGATCCTCCCTCTCTACTCAAACATCTTCTAATTAACTCGGACGCTACACACTGTTAGACGAGAATATTTTGTATAAAGTTCCATTTCTGCTATTTAATTTATGTACTATTTGTAACAATAAAAATAAATTGCAACGCAAAAAAGCCCCAAATGGGGCTTTCCAGTATACACATATGAAAAAGTGAAAATTATTGGTTTTCCAACTCTTCCTTGCTTACAAGACTAATCAATGCATTTACTGCCTGTTCAGCGTCTGCGCCTTCAGCACTAATGTGGATTTCAGTTCCTGTGCTAATTGCAAGGCTCATAATTCCCATGATACTCTTAGCATTCACTTTTTTGTCGTCTTTTTCCACAAAAATTTCGGATGAATACTTATTCGCCTCTTGAACGAATAGAGCAGCTGGTCTGGCATGAAGACCCGTCTTCAAACGGACTACTACCGGGTGTTTTGTCATGAAAACTTACCCCCTCTATAAAAATCTCTCATCATTACTACATAATTAATTAACATTATACCATTATAGCATGAATGAAACTAGAAGAAAAAAAGACTTCTTTATGATAAATCTCACACTATATAAGTTGTCCTTTTTCCACTCTAATTTTCTCTGCCATCTCATCAATTTTACGCAGTCTATGGTTCACGCCTGATTTGCTGACGGTTCCTTTTAGTAATTCCCCGACTTCCTTCAAATTAATATCTGGATTCGCAAGTCTTACTTCTGCTACTTCACGCAGTTTATCAGGAAGGGTTTCGAGCCCTACTTCCTTATCAAGGAGTTTTATGTTTTCAATTTGACGCACAGCTGCACCGATTGTTTTGTTCAAATTCGCTGTCTCACAGTTAACGATTCGATTCACCGAATTCCGCATATCGCGCATAATACGGACATCTTCGAATTTAAACAAAGCCTGATGTGCACCAATAATGCTAAGCATCTCAATGATTTTTTCGCCCTCTTTAATATAGAAAATAAACCCTTTCTTCCGCTCAATACAGCGTGCATTCAGATTAAATTCATTCGCAAGATCGACGAGAGCCTGACAATGCTCTTCATACATTGAGGCGATTTCTAAGTGGTATGAAGACCCTTCCGGGTTATTAACAGAACCCCCTGCCATAAACGCACCGCGCAAATAAGCCCGTTTGCAGCAGTTTTTATGAATGGCATTTGGATTGATTCCTGGTGTAAATATAAACCCTTCTGATACGATCTCCAATTCATTTAAAATCTCCTGCACTCGAACCGGAACTCTTACGATGTATACATTATTCTTTTTAAGCCGCATCTTTTTACGAACCAATAACTCAGTATGCACCTGAAAGTGCTTTTTGAGCAAAGAATAGATTCGCCTAGCAATCGCGGCATTCTCCGTAGAAACGTCTAAAATAACCTTCTTGTTGGATAGCTGGACCGAGCCAAGCATACGAATGAGTGCAGATAGCTCCGCTTTCTCACAACAAGGCTCGCTTTCGATCAGAGTTAATTCTTTTTTGGTCTGTGCCGCAAACGACAAAGGATCTCACCTCTTTCGAATCATCCAGTTTTGCACTAGCGTGTAAATATGATGACTTAGTTTATTCGCATCATGCCGTAAGTAAGTCCGGTACATGACAAGTCGATCTGCGATGCATTCATTCGAGTACTTCAAGATCTCTTCAAGATCAAGCTGTACTGGCTTTGCACCCTTTTCTGCATACATTTCCTGAACAGGTTCAGGAATATCGCCATTGTTAACAATGACGTAATCAAATATTCGATGTCCTATATGGGCATCAATGGCTTTCAAATGATCTCCAACAGAATAACCATCGGTCTCACCAGGCTGTGTCATCACATTACCAATAAAGATCTTGGCAGCCTTAGAGGACACAACAGCTTCTGCCAATTTAGGAACAAGAAGATTGGGTAAAATGCTGGTATACAAGCTGCCGGGACCAATAATAATGGCGTCTGCCTGTTCAATTGCCTGAATAGCCTCTGGCAACGGCTCCACGTGGTCCGGTTCAAGATAAACTCTTTTAATCCGTCCGCCATAGGCTGGGATCTGGGACTCGCCGGTAACGATCGTACCATCCTCCATCTCGGCGCGGAGCACAACAGCTTCCGCCGCAGCTGGCAATACTTGCCCGCGTACAGCAAAAACACGGCTAATCTCTCTCACCGCTGTTACAAAGTCACCTGTTATATCTGTCATTCCAGCCAGAATCAAGTTTCCAAGACTATGACCAGATAATCCACCATTTCCACTAAAACGATAATTAAGCAATTCTGACATCAACGGCTCTACATCAGCAAGCGCTGTGAGCACATTACGGATGTCGCCTGGAGGAGGCATCTGCAGTTCATCCCGCAACATGCCTGAGCTTCCTCCATCGTCAGCAACCGTAACTATTGCCGTGATATCAAGCGGCTTATTTTTTAACCCCCGCAACATGACAGATAGCCCTGTTCCGCCACCCATAACGACAAGATGCGGACGTTTCATTTGCTCTACAGCCACTTCTATCACTTCACCTTCTATAAGAGGTTGCTCAAGGTCAGCAATCCGTTACTCTCCTGAAAATGATGACTAACGATTGCGGTATGAGCGATCCATACATTGTATGTTGTATCCTATGCAGGTGTCATCCCTAAATCGATAAAACCATGTAATTCTTGTCGAAATATTATAGATTCTACTTTATTTAGTAATTTCCGCGATCACGATCTGCATCTCTATGGCTCACTACAACAGATTCAGTCTCACTTGCCCCAAGCATTTTGCCTAAATACTCAGCAATTGCAACGGACCGGTGCTTACCACCTGTACATCCAATACCGATAATAACCTGGCTTTTACCTTCTTTCCGGTACTGAGGAATAAGGAAATGAAGCATATCAAGCAGTTTTGTTAAAAACGCTTGTGTTTCCGGCCACTTCATTACATATTCGTATACATCACTATTCTGTCCTGTATTCGGACGCAGATGTTCGATGTAATGTGGATTCGGCAAAAAACGAACATCAAACACCAAATCAGCATCAATAGGAATACCGTATTTGAAACCAAAGGAAGTAACATTTACGGACAACATATGACTCTCTAAATGAGAGAACCTTGAAATAATTTTTTCTTTCAGCTGCGCAGGCTTCATGCTGCTGGTATCGAGCACCTGTGTAGCAGAATTTTTAAGTTCTTCTAACATTTTGCGTTCCAGTCTTATACCATCAAGCGGCATACCCTCTGGTGCAAGCGGATGTCTCCGCCGGCTTTCTTTATATCGCTGCACAAGAACACTGTCTTGAGCATCAAGAAACATAATTTCACAGTGAATCGTAAATTGATCCTTAATATAATTCAAAGATTCAGACAGGGCAGTGAAAAACTCTCGTCCCCGTAAATCTATGACAAGTGCCACCTTACCAATTTTACCATTCGATTGAACAATAAGTTCTGCAAACTTAGGAATAAGAACGGGAGGCAAATTATCAACACAGAAAAACCCTAGATCTTCCAGACTCTGAACCGCAATGGTCTTTCCTGCACCTGACATCCCTGTAATGATAATAAGGGTTGCTCCACCTGCTGGTGATTTTTCACCTTCAAACATGTTTTTCCCCCTATCAATTTCAGTTCGTCTATCTATTGACTTACTATTATTATTTTAAGTTGCGTACGATCTTAGGAACGAATCAATAATCCAGCAGCACCTACAATACCAGCATCATTTCCCAGGGTTGCCGGTACAATAGTCACCCCTTTTTGAAGAGGCTCGGGCGCAAGACTTGCAAACACGCTGCGCACTTCATCAAACAGAATATCACCAGCTTTAGAAACCCCTCCGCCAATGATAAACATCTCAGGATTTAATACGGCAGCAACCGAAGCCAGTGATTTTCCAAGATAAAAGGCGGCACGATGAACAATTCGTAGTGCTACCTCATCTCCTGCTTTCGCTGCATCAAATACATCTTTCGCCATAATGGTGTCTACGGATTGAAGTGAAGTATGATCTCCACGTTCTACTGCATCATTCGCCATACGTATAATTCCTGTAGCTGAGGAAACCGTTTCCAGACAGCCCATTTTCCCGCATCCGCATTGAATCGCTTCTAGATCCGGTACTACATTTGTGTGTCCAATCTCGCCAGCCATTCCTGAGAAACCTTGATAAATCTTACCATCAATAATAATTCCGCCGCCGACACCGGTACCTAGCGTATAGCAGACACAGTTTTCAACTCCGTTACCTGAACCAGCCCACGCTTCTCCAAGAGCCGCAACATTCGCATCATTATCTATCTTAACGAGCTTTCCCAGCCTATCTTCGAGTATCGAACGGATCGGTACATCTTTAAAACCTACGTTAGGCGCGAGTACGATTACTCCCTCTCGCACATTAGTGAATCCGGCTACACCTGCTCCGACACCTGCAAGTTGCTCCCAACTGTATGGTGATTCTTCCACAATATGACGGACATATTTCTCGATGTTTGAAATGACAGTATCAACGCCCTTACTCACTTCTGTCGGACCTTCATATGTATGCAGAAGTACTCCTTGCTCATTGCAGATCCCAACTTTGATTGCCGTACCGCCTAAATCCACTCCAACGTAGACATTTTCAGACATTGCTAGCAAGCCACCTTTATCATCTGTAGTATTTATTCATACGTTATCACTATAATTGAAGGAAGGGGACCGGTCAAGACGAATACCCTTCCATTTCCCACAAGTCTTATCCAATCAATGTAAGTAAAAAAGCCGTCCGGACACCCTTTTATGCCCGGCCAGCTTTTCATATTATTGTTCGTTGTTCAATGTTTCGCTCCAGTCATGAGCCATGCTGCCCTCAAGGTACTTCTCACAATCCATAGCAGCCATACAACCCGATCCTGCTGCTGTTATGGCTTGGCGATATTTCGTATCCTGCACATCACCACAAGCAAAAACACCAGGGATATTTGTCTCCGTAGTTCCTGGATTACAAGCAATATATCCACCTGCATCCAGCGTGATTTGATTTTGCAAAAAGGCTGTATTCGGTGTATGCCCGATCGCAATAAATACGCCGTCTGCTTCCACCAGCTCATCCTGCCCTGTTTCATTATTATGAACTTTGAGGCCTTTTACTCCCTGATCGTCAGCAACGACTTCGAGAGGGGAACGATTTAAAGCCCACTTTATTTTTTCGTTATCATTCGCACGGTCCTGCATAATTTTGGAGGCCCGCAATTGATCGCGGCGATGTACGATAGTTACGCTTGAAGCAAACCTGGTCAAGAAGTTTGCCTCTTCCATAGCAGAGTCGCCCCCGCCAACAACAACAATCTTTTTGTTGCGGAAAAAGAAACCGTCACAGGTTGCGCATGTGCTCACACCGCGCCCTACATTTTCTTTTTCGCCTGGAATTCCTAAATATTTTGCAGAAGCTCCTGTAGAAATAATAACGGAATCTGCGGTGATTTCCTCTTGACCTTCTACTTTAATGCGGAAAGGACGCTCAGCAAGATCAATGCTGTCTACCCAGCCATTTTTGAACTGAGCTCCAAAGCGCTCTGCTTGTTTACGCATATTGTCCATGAGCTCTGGACCAAGAATTCCTTCAGGGAATCCAGGGAAATTCTCAACTTCTGTTGTTGTTGTAAGCTGACCTCCTGGCTCCATGCCTTCAATAACGAGCGGATTCATGTTAGCTCGTGCCAGATAAATAGCAGAAGTAAGTCCCGCCGGACCTGTGCCGATAATAACGGATTTATAGTGAGTCATACATCGTTACCTCCCTTTTACAAAATAAAGTTTACTACTATTATAGCTTCTCCGATAAAGACCCAAATACGGGCTTTAACAAATGTGTAGAATTACACACTAGATCAATTTGCTTAGCGTACCTGCTCACCGTGGAAGCTGAAATACCATAATGGCCAGCCACTTCCTTATAGGTAACTTCCTTGCCTGCTGATTTGACAGTGAGATATTCGAGTGCAGCGGACCATCCTTCAATGAGTGAGATCGATGGCAATTCTGGAGCAACTTGCTTCAAATAGTCTGCCCATAAATACTGAACTCCCTTACGCAAAATATCAGGTTGCTGATTCATCTTCTCCAACACTTTGTTTAAGACCGCTTGTTGTTTATCATTGAGCTGCTCGTATTGGGATGATCCTGCATTTTCTGTATCTTGCTTATCCAGTATGGATAACTCTTCACCTGCTGAACTAGAATCGGCAGAACGCAAAGTACAATTCTGACTCTTCTCCTTCAAAAGCATCTCCGGTTCCCCAATCTCACGCAGTACGGAAAGAGCGAGTTCTTTGAGCTCCGTAGTCTCACCTGGTTGTTCTAGGAAATCAGTAAGTGCCTGATATACTTCATAGTCACCAATATGACGCAGTGCACTGATGACTTGGGCTTTACTCGTATCATCACCATGATGCAGCGCCCAGAAGAAGGAAGAACGAATGAGTGGATCATTCTTGATATCCTCCGGAATACTCGCACCGTATTTTTCCCACAGTCGGAATTGTTCCTCAAACGGCAAATGATAATGGTAACTTACCGTTCCAAAATCTTGATCTTCCTTCCGTGCTGACAGCCTGGAAATATAAAACTTAGGGACCTCTGATTCAGGATCGAGTGCCTGCACCATTCCCCATAGCCGCTCGGCTTCTTTATATCTCTTCGTATTACATGCTGCCACCGCAGCATAATGAACAAGCGAAGGGTCGCTTGCAGTTTCTTTATTCTTAAGTAGTCTGCGGAAGTGAGCATACGCTGCTTCATGTTCTCCCAGAATACCCATCGTCGTTCCTAATTTAAAGACATGCTCTTGCTCGAAAGGAACTAGAGTCTGCAGTTGCTTGATAAGTGCTTCTACCTGTTCTTTATTACCTTCATTCTGATAGAAAATAGCAAGATTACATAGACCGTGCAGATTCCCCGGCTCCATTGCTAACAATTCAAAAATGGTATCCTTCGCTTTTGCGAATCTTCCCATATAGTAATAGGCTAAGGCGAGATTATTGCGTGCAGCTGTGAAATCAGGCTGATCGTTTGTAATACTCTCCAGCATTTCTGCTGCCTGAGCAAACTTTCCTGCCTCCAGCAGGCTGCGGGCATAATCATGCTCTGCAATCCCTTCTCTAGCTTTAATTCGTCTCACAGGAGCCTTCCGGCCCAGTTCAAAGAACAGAAGATCTAGCATCTCTTCCGCCTCATCCAGAAACTGTCCTTGTTCATCCTCTTCCAAATAAGTAACAATTGCTTCTTCTGCGGCTTCAAATTGTTCCATGTTCGCGTAGTTATTCGCCATATAGAAATAACACTCCATCATGGAGGGATCGACTTCAGTGAGCACATGGTTCAAAATTTCATTTGAGCGGGCATAATCTCCCATCTCAGACAGGATACCTGCCACATTACAATGATTGACCGGATTTCCCGGTTCATATTCAGCTGCTTTACTAAAATATTTTAATGCCTTGTCATAATGATTGCGATCCAGCGAGCGGACAGCTCTTTCAAAGAAAAAAGAAGCGTCCAGTTGAATCGGTACAACATTGACAAGAGAGCGATCAGTCCGCTGCGGTTTGCCCTTCATACGTGCCAAGGCACCTCCTTATATCATACGATTTCATACTCTCCAGTATAACATAATCTGAAGGACTCTTCTCGTGTTGCAGAACTATACAACGGATGAAAAATTTACTTCACCAATCTATAAAAGAGATGTACACATTTTATGAGAAACTCTCGTGGTACTAGGTGTTTCCTACCTACTTATTATCCTTTACGTTAAGCCTGCTAACCCTGCCGGGCCAAACGCAAACAAGGTTCTTCACTGAAGAACCTTGCTGAATCGTCTATTCGTCGTCCTTAAATACCTGCATCCTTGAATAATGTGGCAATAGAACCGCCATCCAAAATGATACGGATTGCCCTTGCCAGCATAGGAGCAACCGATAAGACGGTAAAACAAGGTGGACCCGACGGCGGAAGTTCAATAGAATCCGTGACAATCACTTCCTCAATATGAGGGTGAGAGAGTTTTTCTAATGCTGATCCTGAAAAAAGTCCATGTGTTGCGCAAACAATCGCTGGATATGCATTTCTCTCTTTAAGCCCTTCAACTACGTTAACAATCGTCGTTCCTGTATCAATTAAATCTTCAATAATAATAGGAGTTCTGCCATCGACATCCCCGATCACATGAGTAATGACAGACTCATTATGAGCTGGACGCTTCTTAATCATGATAGCAAATGGGGAATCGAGCCTGCTTGCCAGTTTCTCTGCCATCGATGCTCTTCCCGCATCAGGCGATACAATGACAGGTTTATCGATGTTTTTGCTTTTAAGATAATCACTAATTAAGTCCAGCGCAGTAAGATGATCAACCGGAATATTAAAAAACCCCTGAATTGCTGCTGCATGAAGATCAATGGTTACAATCCGGTTTGCCCCTGCTGTGGTGAGTACATCAGCCAGCAACTTTGCAGAAATCGGCTCCCTAGGAGCAGACTTTCTCTCCTGTCTTGCATAACCGTAATAAGGCAGAATAATATTGACTGTTCGGGCAGATGCACGTTTAGCTGCATCAATCATGACAAGCAGTTCAACTAGTAACTCATTGATCGGTCTTGATAGAGATTGCACAAGAAAAACATCACAATTCCGAATCGTTTCCTCATAGTGCACGTAAATCTCCCCGCTCTTGAAGCGGGATATTTTGATTTTACCCTGCTCTACCCCTAACTTCTGGCATATATTTTCTACCAGTTGAGGATTGGATGATCCCGAAAAAATACGGAGAGAGTGCTGCATACATGCCTCCTGAAGAACTTATTTTTAACATTAGCATTCCCGAAAGTACACGGCTCACAATGAATCATAGGTGCGTTATATAGAAAAACAGGATGTTTTTCCTTTATTATACTACGCTTGTTAGAGATTACAAAGAGACCATAAAGCGCTTTCTCTCTTTAAAGGTAGCAAGTTCGGTATACCCAATCTCTCTTAAAATGTTCCTGGCTTTATCTACATTTTCTCCTACTTTCAACGGATCATGAGCATCCGAACCAACCGTTACCGGTATTCTCAGCTGATAGGCCTGCTTCAACATGCGCTCACTAGGGAACATTTCCGCACACGGCTTCGATAAGCCCGAGGCATTCAGCTCAATTGGAATCCCGCAGTCAGCAATCACCTCTAGGGTTTCGCGTTCTAGTGCATACCAAGCTTCCTGCTCTTCTTGCTTAGGGATATATGTAAATCGTTTGATCACATCAATGTGTCCAAGAAAATCATAAAGTCCGCTTTTTGCGGCTTTTTGAACAGCGTCGTAATACGATTGGTAGACTTCGAGCACATCTTTTCCTTCCCATTGGTGGACCTGTCTGTGATCGGTAATATCCCATTCTTTCAGAAAGTGAACAGATCCAATTACATAGTCAAAAGGATAGGCTGAAATGATCTCTTCGATCTCTTTTTCATAACCTTCAATGTAGTCTCCTTCGAGACCAACACGTACCTCAATGTCATTCTTGTACTTGTCTCTTAGATAAAGACATTCCTGGGTGTATCTTGGCAGCTCTTCCATAGGCATCGCCATCTCTGGATAATACTCAGCTGGATTAACGTGGAGTAGAGGCATATGATCTGACAAACCAATCTCATTGTATCCAAGTTTGACAGCCTGTTTAACATAAGCCTCCAGGTCTCCTACCGCATGTCCGCATCTGGCATGATGGGTATGATAATCAATTAACATGAGTATTCCTCCCTTACTCTAATCGCGGCGCGGACGCTCGTGACGCAGACTGAGTTCTTTTAACACTTGGTCCAAAGGTAGTTTACGCTCTTGCAACAAAACCAACAAATGATAGATCAAGTCACTAACCTCAAGCTTCAGCTCCTCATTATCTTTGTTCTTTGCTGCGATAATCGTCTCTGATGCTTCTTCACCAATTTTTTTCAAAATCTTGTCTACCCCTTTGTCGAATAGGTACGTGGTATATGCACCTTCAGGGCGATCTCTTTCACGTTCGGCAATTACTGACTCGAGCTCTGCAAGCACATCAAAGCGATGACTTGTGTATTCAGAAGACTTACTCTCCGCTTCCTCTGTATGAACACCATGAATTTCCCGGTAGAAACAAGTCGTTTCACCTGTATGGCATGCGGGACCCTTCGGTTTAACCAAAAACAATAGGGTATCTCCATCACAGTCGTATTTTACAGAAACAATGGATTGTACGTTCCCAGAGGTAGCTCCCTTATGCCAGAGTTCATTTCTTGAACGTGACCAGAACCACGTTTCCCCCGTAGTTAATGATTTTTTTAGTGATTCCTGATTCATATAGGCCAGCATCAAAACGGCTCTTGAATCAGCATCTTGGATTACGGCAGGGACGAGCCCTTGATCGTTCCATCTGATATATTCGGTTACCTGTCCCAGTGATAGCTGATCTTTTAATTGATTGCTCATCGAATCTCCACCCCTTTGGCTTTCAAATGTTGTTTTAGATGAGGAATCGCAATTTCTTTATAGTGAAAAATCGTTGCAGCAAGCCCTGCATCCGCCTTTCCAGCTGTAAACACTTCCTCAAAATCTTCTTCTTTCCCTGCTCCTCCCGAAGCAATCACGGGAATACCTACTGCATCACTAACAGCAGAAGTAAGACGAATATCAAAACCATTCTTTGTCCCATCGGCATCCATACTTGTAAGCAGCAGTTCCCCTGCTCCCAGCTTCTCTGCCTGCTTCACCCACTCAAGTGCCCTAATCCCAGTAGGCTTACGGCCGCCGTGTGTGTACACTTCCCATTCACCAAATTCATCATTCCATTTGGCATCTACAGCAAGTACAATGCATTGTGATCCAAACCTGAGCGCACCATCCTTAATTAAGGATGGATTCAGAACGGCCGCTGTATTGATTCCGATTTTATCGGCACCCGCACGTAAGATGGTCTTCATATCATCAACATGCTTGATACCCCCGCCTACCGTAAAAGGGATTGCAATCTCACCAGCCGTCTGACGTACAACTTCTACCATTGTCTGTCGTCCTTCTACAGATGCTGATATATCAAGGAATACAATCTCGTCTGCACCCTCACGATCATACAAGGCAGCAAGCTCCACGGGATCACCCGCGTCACGCAGATTTACGAAATTCACACCTTTGACCACTCTGCCGTCTTTTACATCCAGGCAAGGAATAATTCGTTTAGCCAGCATTTGATCCAGCCCCTTCTCCGCTTATTTTCATTACTTTCTAGCAAAGACTCCTTTTCGCCGTGGCTTTCATTACTTTAGATCAGTTACGTTGCTGTTTTGTACCGTCTCTACAGCCTGTCTTAGGTCAATCGCTCCTGTGTATAATGCTTTACCGATAATTGCTCCGCTTACCCCGTCTTCCCGGTGTCTTTGCAGTTTTACAAGATCCTCCATTGTGCTTACTCCACCGGAAGCAATAACCTTTTGTCCGCTAGCTGCCGCCAGTGCAACGATAGCCTCCACATTAGGACCTTGCATCATGCCGTCTCTCGAAATATCCGTAAAAATAAAAGTCTGTGCTCCGTAAAGGGCAAGTTCTTTTGCAAGGATCTCTGCTTTCACTTCTGATGTCTCGAGCCAGCCGCGAGTTGCCACATAACCATTTCTCGCATCGATACCAATGGCTACTTTATCACCATATGTACCAAGCACTTGCTCCGTAAACTGCCGATCCTCAATAGCTGCAGTGCCTAGAATGAGTCTTGCAACGCCCAGATCGAGCAGTTTCTTAACGTCCTCTATTCTGCGAATTCCCCCGCCTACCTGAACAGGTACTTGAACCGTTGAGGCAATCTGTCCGATGACTTCGATGTTAACGGGCGACCCTGCTTTGGCTCCATCGAGATCCACTAAATGGATGAACGACCCGCCTTGATCTTCCCAAGCTTTTGCTGCCTCTACAGGACTGTCATGATACACGGTTTCCTGGTTGTAATCTCCCTGAACAAGGCGTACACATTTTCCGCCTCTAATATCAATTGCCGGGTAAATCATGAATGCTGTCATCGCATAGGCCCCCTTATAAATGTTCCAGATTAATTACTAGACTCCGCTAGTTTCAAAAAGTTCTTCAGAAGCTGCATACCGAGCTCTCCGCTCTTCTCTGGATGAAATTGCATTCCATATACTGAACCTCTGCCGGCAATTGCTGTAACAGGAAAGCCATAATCGGTTACCGCAAGCAGGTCCGCAGTATCCTTAGGTTCCACATGATATGAGTGTACAAAATAGACGTGACCTTCCGTCAGATCCTGAAATAGTGGATTCTCTTGCTGTATAAACTGAAGCTCATTCCAACCCATATGCGGCACTTTATATGAAGAACGGTCTTCAAATCTTACTACCCGCCCAGGTATAATATTCAGCCCTTCATGACAGCCATGTTCCTCACTGCTGCTAAATAACAGCTGCATTCCAAGACATATGCCAAGGAGCGGAACTTCTTTCTCCTGGACCTCTCGCATCACTTTATCAAGCTCCGTTTCCCTGAGGTGCTGCATAGCATCCCCAAAAGCTCCTACCCCCGGTAATACCACACCTGATGCTCCCATAATTTCTTCTCTCTTACTCGTTACTTGTGCTTCATAGCCAAGCCGTTCGATCGCCTTGCTTACACTATGAAGATTTCCCATCCCATAGTCGACAATGGCAATGGTCATAGACTAGAGCACTCCCTTCGTAGATGGAACTCCCGTAACACGCGGGTCAACGAGTGTTGCTTCATCAATTGCTCTGCCGAGCGCTTTAAAAATAGCCTCGATCATATGATGTGTGTTTTGTCCGTAGTGAACAATCACGTGCAGCGTAATACGCGCTTCCAGTGCGAATTTCCATAAGAACTCTTGGACAAGTTCAGTCGAGAAGCTTCCTACCTGCTGGGATGGATAATCAGCCCGGTATTCAAAGTGAGGCCGGTTGCTGATATCAATGACGACCTGTGCCAATGCTTCATCCATAGGAACAAATACACTTGCATAACGTTTGATCCCTTTCTTATCGCCCAAAGCTTCTAAAAGTGTCTGGCCAAGACAAATTCCGATATCCTCAACCGTGTGATGATCATCTATTTCTATGTCACCTTTCGCCTTTACCTGAAGATCGAATTGTCCATGTTTCGTAAACAGATCAAGCATATGATTTAGAAAAGGAACGTCTGTCTCGATCTCAGTACGACCGCTTCCATCTACACCAAGACTAAGCTGAATATCCGTTTCATTGGTTCTCCGGCTGACTTTCGCCCCGCGCCCATCACCAAGAAATTGCTGTGCATCATTTCCCATCTGGTTCTCCACCCTTCAATCACTCTTCTATATTGATTTGCTATATTAATTTGCCTTGCTGTTTGTCTTACTGCGCGCTGGTCACTCTATTAGAAATCTCATTAAGTTTCATTTTTAGATACTCTCATCCCTGTTTTTCTTGCTTTAACCGAACTTCAATTGCCCGTGCATGCCCTTCTAGTCCCTCATGACGAGCAAGCCCAATAATTGCTTCTCCATTTGATAGTAATGCTTCCTTGCTGTAGTAAATTAAACTTGATTTCTTAGTAAAATCATCAACATCCACAGGCGATGCGTACCTCGCAGTTCCGTTCGTAGGGATGATATGGTTAGGACCTGCAAAATAATCCCCGACAGGCTCCGAGCTGTACGGCCCAAGGAAAATAGCTCCCGCATGGCGGATATAAGATACATAGGACATTGGATCTTGAACCATCACTTCAAGATGTTCCGGTGCAAGCTTGTTGACCACTTCAATTCCTTCGAGTACGGAACCAACAACAATAATACTTCCGTGACTATCAATTGAAGCACGAGCAATCTTCTCCCTTGGCAGCTGGCTTAGCTGCTTTTCCACCTCTGCCTGCACTTCCTCCGCCAATAGCCTAGAAGTTGTGACAAGAATAGCAGAAGCCATCTCATCATGTTCGGCTTGAGACAATAAGTCGGCTGCTACATATTCGGCTCTCGCCGTTTCATCAGCCAGCACGACAATCTCGCTTGGCCCTGCGATACTATCGATATCGACGGCACCGAACACCTCTCGCTTCGCGAGCGCCACATAAATATTGCCTGGTCCACATATCTTGTCGACCTTGCGAATACTTTCTGTGCCGTAAGCCAGCGCAGCTATAGCCTGAGCGCCACCAACCCGGTACATCTCGCTTACGCCTGCTTCCGCAGCAGCAACGAGAATGTACGGGTTAATTCCTTCACCGCCACTTGTAGCCGGCGGTGTAACCATCACAATCTCTTTCACACCCGCAACTTGCGCTGGAATAACATTCATGAGTACAGAGGATGGATAAGCTGCTTTCCCTCCAGGTACATAGACCCCGACCCGATCAAGCGGTCTAATGATTTGGCCAAGCAGGCTTCCATCGGGTTCAAAATCCATCCATGAATTCCGTTTTTGCTTCTCATGAAATCTACGGATATTGTTAGCAGCTTCGCGAATATGAGATACAAAATTGTGATCTACCTTATCGTAGGCTGCCATCATTTCTTCCTTCGTTACTCTGAGCTTTTCTGGAGTAAGAACTACTCGATCATGCTCTGCTGTATACCTGAGCACTGCGGAATCGCCTTCGTTACGAACAGTGGAAACAATTTGGCGGACCGATTCATTCTGTTCGTTTGTTCCATAGTCCATATTCCGATCCAGACGAAAATCCTGAGCTGCTACAATTTTCATCTCACTCCACTCCCTATCTTTAAATAATGTCTTCACTGAGCAGAAATGCACCTTCATAGATGCTAAAAACCCCATTACATTCCGTTATCTAGGCCTTTATCTAAAACAATTTGCTTCTAATAAATCTATTTATTTATCCATCATCTTCATTACTAGCTCTAGCCTCTATGGACCTGCATTCCTGCCCTCACGCAAATGAGTATCGTTTATGATTACCTTGCTGCTGCATTGATGACTTGTTGCAACGAATCACAAATCCCTTGAATTTGATCGTTTTTCATACGATAACTAACTCGGTTCGCAATCAAACGACTTGTAATATCAAACATGCTGTCAAGTTCAATAAGACCGTTCTCTTTTAACGTCTGCCCTGTCTCTACCATATCTACAATTCGATCAGCTAAGCCAATTAGCGGTGCAAGTTCAATTGATCCATTTAGTTTAATAACTTCTACTTGCTGCCCCTGCTCACGAAAATATTGTGAAGCCACATTCGGATATTTCGTCGCTACTCTCTGCCTAATGCCTGGCTCCCAATCAGGTAAACCAATCACAGACATACGGCATCTGGCGATACCAAGATCGAGCAGTTCGTATACGTCGCGGTTTTCTTCCAGAAGTACATCTTTTCCCACAATCCCGATATCAGCTGCTCCATATTCTACGTACGTAGGAACATCAACAGGCTTCGCCATAATGAACTCTAAAGATGCTTCTGGAATAGGAATAACGAGCTTTCTTGTATCATCAATATCCTCGGGAATGTATATGCCTGCTGCGCGGAACAATTGAGATGCTTTTTTATAGATTCGCCCTTTGGGCATCGCTACTTTTAAAATTTCACTCATATGCCTTGCTCCTTTCTTATTTAATACTTAGGCAGATCTATAACGGACTGCTGTACGTATATATTTTTTCATATTTCCCTTGAAGGGTAGACACCGCACAGTTACTTCCCTGCTCATTTGTATCCACACCCTGGTGATAACGATCCTCTATTCTTTGCATGAGTCTTGTTACGACAGTCCTACCTTCCGTTCTTAGTTGCAATGCTTGAGATAAAGCCTCTTCTCGGTGTTCCTTCGTATATTCAATAAGTACAGGAAGGGGTTGCTCTGCTCGAATTCCTTGCACTCCATCAATGATTCGGTTTGTCTTTATTGCAAAACCCGTCGCGGGAATGTCTTTCCCAAACTGTTTCAGCAACTTGTCATACCTGCCCCCGCTGCATACCGGGAATCCAAGTTCTGAAGCATAACCCTCAAATGTCATTCCTGTGTAGTATGAAAAATCGCCAAGCATCGTTAAATCGATCAGTACATGTTCTGATACTCCATAAGCTTCGAGTACTTCCCACACCGCGCACAGATGCTGCACTGAATTTCGTGCTTCTTCACTTGAGACCAATGATTCAGCACGCTCACCTATTTCTTTTCCGCCCCGAAGACGTAATATAGACTCAAGTCGCTCTTTTTGCTCTGATGATAAGGACAAATCTTCAATTTTCTCACGGTAACCTACATAGTCACGCTTCAGTAGTACTGCCTTTAATTCTTCTTGCAAATCTACTTCTTCTGGAATAATCTCACCGAGTAATCCGTTCAAGAATCCCACATGACCCATCGCTATTTTAAATGACGCCACTCCAGCCGCCTGTAGGGAACTGATGGCTAGAGCTACAACCTCTGCGTCTGCTTCTGGTGAGTCATCGCCGACCAGCTCTACACCTGTTTGAAAGAATTCTGCTTCACGTCCTGCTTCTTCTTCAATTGCGCGGAATACATTCGCATGATACGAAAGCCGTAGAGGTAACTTCTCATCCTTAAGCATAGAAGAGACTACTCTCGCAATCGGTGCTGTCATATCGGAACGGAGCACGAGTGTCGTTCCCCGGTTGTTTAACAACTTAAACAGTTTTTGATCGGACGTTGAACTAGCCACACCTACGGTATCGTAATATTCCATGGAAGGGGTAATAATCTGCCGATATCCCCAGCTGCTCATACATTCCAGCACTCTATGTTCGATCCGTCTCAACTTATCTACGACATGAGGAAGGTAATCACGTACACCGGCTGGCTTTTCAAAACCTTTTGGTTTGGTCATTTCTGTTCACCTCTGCATCTATAGTTCCTAACTTTCACACCGGACTTGTTATCCATAGTTTTTACCGTAATCTTTTTCATTATCTTCACTGCATTAAAGTGCTACCAATCTAACAAATTAAAGTATTATTCGGTATCTTACCACGATTTCCCTTTTACCGTCAATTCTTTGTCTTCTTCTAAACTGCTGTATGTACACCCATTATTTGATTAAAAGGGTTATATCACAAAAAAAAGACCGCTCGATAAGCGGTCTTCCATAATTTCTATTCTTTTAGGTGTAAAGAGAACTCTTTAGTGTAGTGTGCTACTTCCGCTTTCTCGCTGAGAACCAAGTTCCCGCAGAGGATTACCCCCGACAAAAGCGCCTGCAGCCACATTCTTATGAACCACAGAACCTGCGGCAACCACTGCTCCGTCCCCAATGGTTACTCCAGGCAGGATCGTCGTGTTCGCACCGATTAATACATTATCACCAATCCATACATCACCCAGGCGATATTCATGAATCAGATACTCATGTGCCAAAATCGTTGTATTATATCCTATTACAGAATTGGTTCCCACATGGATTCGTTCTGGGAAAAACACATCGACCATCACCATCAGTGCAAATGCCGTGTGATCTCCTACTTCCATGCGAAGACGGCTTTTGTAAATCCAGTTTTTCAAAGGTAAGATGGGACAATATCTTGCTAGCTGCACCCAGACGAAGTTACGAACCCCTTTGAAGGGACTAACCGTTCGATAGATATGCCATAGTGCATTCTGCTCTTCAACGGGATAACGTTCCAGCTTCCTCACAGTATTTACTACTCCTTCTTGGTCAGAGTAAGAATGTCATGCATATCATGCAAAATATAATCAGGGTCATACTCTCTAAGCTTCGCTTCCCCTTTTAGGGACCAAGCCACACCTGCTGCCTTAACGCCAGCTGCTTTGGCGGACTGAATGTCGACTGGACTATCGCCTACCATTAGCGTCTCCGATGGATCTACCTGAAGCTGCTTCACCGCAGTAAGAACCGGTTCTGGATGCGGCTTTGGATGCGTTACATCCGATACAGTTACGATGGACTCCATATATTTCAGAAGATCGAACTGTTCTAGTACTCGAAGTGTACTTGGTCTTATTTTAGTTGTAACTACACCCATACGTATCCCTTGCTCGTGCAGTTTCTTCACTACATCCATTACACCCGGAAAAGGTTTCACCATATCATCATGATGAACCGAGTTGTAGGCACGGTATCCTGTAACATATTCGGCTACATCAGGTTTGCCGGTAAATGCCTGCATTTGCTGCTCAAGTGTGCCTCCCATATGAGGAATAATTTCTTCTCTAGAGAGTACACCCGGACCGAGCTCATTTAAAACATGGATGAAAGAACTGATAATCAGCTCATTCGTGTCGATAATCGTACCATCTAAATCAAATAAAACCGTTTTAATCATTTAACTATTGCTCCTTTATTACTCCTTTTTCTGATCAGTACCAGAACCGATAGAAGATGACTCATCTCGGCGATCTTTTTTTCGTTCTAGTTCTGAAACGTTGTTACTACCTCCATCTGTAGGAGTCTTACTGGATACAATCGGGTCCATATAACGTTCTTTTGAAGCGCCTGTTACGCGCCTTACTACAATAAGGATAATAGCGACTATAATAATTACGATTGATAAAATCTGTGATATACGAAGATTCCCATAAGCAGGGTCTAAATAACCCAGTTCAAAGCCCATTGCGGTCATAGGAGACCATAAAGCATTTACGAGAGAAGCAAGCCACTCTGGACCTTGGAATCCAAGACTGTCTGTACGCAGTGCTTCGATAAAGAAACGACCGATCGAATACCATATGAAATAGGACAGGAATAACTCCCCTGCACGCATGAATTTTTGACGACGTAAAACGAGAAGTAAAATCAGTCCTGCGATATTCCAGAGAGATTCATATAAAAAAGTGGGGTGATGAAAAGTACCCTGCACATTCATCTGGTTTACAATAAAGTCAGGTAGATGCAGCGTATTTCTAAGGAAAGACTCTTCTACAGGTCCGCCGTATGCTTCCTGATTAACGAAGTTGCCCCAGCGACCAATCGCCTGTCCAATAATAAGAGAAGGCGCACAGATATCCACGATACGCCAGAAATTATAACCTTTATGCCGGAAATAGAAAAAGGCACAGATTATAGCACCAATTAGTGCTCCATAAATGGCAATACCGCCATTCCAAATTTTAAAGACATCCCATAAGTTATTCTTATAGTCATCCCACGTAAATGCTACATAGTAAATTCGTGCTCCGATAATAGCAGAAGGAACACCGAGCAGCAATAAATCCATGAAAAAATCAGAGGGGATTCCAAAACGTTTCCCCTCCTGTATTGCGAGCAGCAGACCGACAATGGCTGCTGTCCCCAAAATTAGTCCATACCAATGGACACTGAGCGAACCGATAGAAAATGCAATCGGATCAAGTAATAAGGTACCCATCTACCCACTCCCTGTTTCGTTGATAATATAACATATGCTGGTTTGTTACATCCTCTATCGCAAGTTTAAAATCCGTTCATATCCGTTTATATTCTACAGTTTATTTAATCTCATTTTTAGTCCATATCATCGTTATCTTCAGCAATAGTAGCTGTCAGCTTATTTGTAAATTGCAGAGCCGCGTTCACACCCATCCGCTTCAGACGGAAATTCATTGCTGCCACTTCAATAATAACCCCAAGGTTACGGCCTGGACGTACTGGAATGGTGACGAGTGGAACATCGGTATCAATAATTCGAGTTGTCTCTTCATCAAGACCCAGACGGTCATATTGCTTATCTTGTTGCCAAGCTTCTAAGCGGACAACGAGTGTAATTCTTTTATGATTGCGGATGGCACCTACTCCAAACAGGGTCATCACATTAATAATCCCGACGCCCCGAATTTCAAGCAGATGACGAATGAGTTCTGGTGCTGTTCCGTGTAATTGATTGTCTGATGTTTGGCTGATCTCAACCGCATCATCGGCAACAAGACGATGGCCGCGTTTAACAAGCTCCAAAGCAGCCTCACTTTTACCAATTCCACTGCTTCCCGTAATGAGTAGACCGATACCATATACGTCACAAAGAACACCATGAATGGTTGTGGTTGGAGCCAGCTTTCCTTCTAGAAATCCCGTAATACGGCTTGATAGAATTGTTGTCGCCATCGTACTGCGCAGTACAGGTAGATCTTTCTCATTACTGATATCAATCAGTTCTTGAGGAACATCGAGTCCACGAGTGACTACAATACAAGGCGTTTCTTCGTGACACAATCCTTCCATACGTTCCCGACGTTCTTTCTCGGGCAACATCTTAACAAAAGCAAGTTCAGTTCTTCCTAGCAACTGTACCCGTTCTGATGGATAATACTCAAAATATCCTGCCATCTCAAGGCCTGGTCTGTTCAGATCATCTACCGTGATTGGTCTTTTTAGGCCATTTTCACCTGAGACAACTTCCATTTGAAATTCATTAACAAGTTGCGATACTTTTACTTTTTTAGCCATATTCTATCTTCCTTTCGGTACGGCAAATATAACGCGGATTTAAAGAGAAAGTGTTGCCACTATTATGTACAGTTCTCTATCTATATTAACCTGATTCTCATTGTACTCATCGTATCGGAAAATGAAGTCGATTGCAATGTTCGGCAAGGTGTACCTTCATGTTGTACCTATGAAGTAGAACATTAGTTTTCCTTAACTATCGCAACCCTCAACAATCAAAGTTATTCATTAATTTAATGTTCCATAATGTTCTTATCCTAATATTATTTAATTAAAAACAAGGGGCTGCCCGGCTTTAGATAAGCCTGACAACCCCCTTTAATATACTCGTATTAATCTTGAACAAGTACGTTTGCTTCTGTTTCTTTATCAAAGATATGAACTTTGTTCATATCAATTGCCATTTTAACTGTGTTACCATCACGAGTATTTGAACGTCCATCAACACGAGCGATCGTTACATCATTACCTACACCACTCAGGTACAAGAGCAATTCATGACCAAGGTTCTCACTAACATCTACTTTAGCTGTGAAAGCAGTGTGTGGAGAAGCTTCCAAGAATACTGGCTCTTCATGAATATCTTCTGGACGAACACCCAGAATTACTTCTTTACCAGCATAACCCTTGCCTTTAAGAATTTGTGCTTTACCTTGTGGAATTTCTACATCTAGACCGGCTGCTGCGAAGCGAAGGGTTTCACCTTGCTGCGTCAACTTACCAGTTATAAAGTTCATTGTAGGTGATCCAATAAAACCAGCTACGAACAAGTTTGTAGGATGATTGTACAGTTCTTCCGGTGAAGCTGCTTGTTGAATAAAGCCGTCTTTCATTACTACGATACGGTCACCCATCGTCATCGCTTCGATTTGGTCATGCGTTACGTAGATAACAGTCGTTTCAAGACGTTTAGCAAGTTTAGTGATTTCAGCACGCATTTGTCCACGAAGTTTCGCATCCAAGTTAGAGAGCGGCTCATCCATCAAGAAAACTTGTGGGTTACGAACGATTGCACGTCCCAAAGCTACACGCTGACGTTGACCACCGGAAAGAGCTTTTGGTTTACGATCCAGCAAATGCTCGATATCAAGAATTCTAGCTGCTTCACGAACACTCTTATCGATTTCTTCTTTTTTCACTTTACGAAGTTTCAAACCAAACGCCATATTTTGATAAACGTTCATATGTGGATAAAGAGCGTAAGATTGGAATACCATCGCAATATCACGATCTTTAGGAGCTACGTCATTTACAACGCGATCCCCAATATATAGTTTGCCATCGGAGATTTCCTCAAGGCCAGCGATCATCCGAAGTGTTGTAGATTTCCCACAACCAGACGGACCTACCAGAACGAGAAATTCTTTGTCTTTAATATCTAAGTTAATATCAACAACTGTCGCTTTATCTGCACCCGGATATTGTTTGTAAATATGTTCTAAGCGTACACCAGCCATGATTATTGCCTCCTCAGCATCATTTCAATTTAATATTGAAAGCGAATACATACAAATTATAGCATAATGTAATCGAATTCATTTCCTGCTCTTATGATAACCTGGAAAGCCTGCTGGTGACTATGCACAATTCACACAAAAAAATTAAGAGGTTTTCGTCACTTTGTACATGAAGAGAGTCAACTTGACCAATACTGCATCTTTAAAGGTCCGTACATCAAGTCCTGTCTCTTGTTTTATCTTATCTAAGCGATAAATTAGAGTATTACGGTGAATATAAAGACGTTTTGCCGTTTCACTTACGTTACAATCCATCTGAAAGAAGGTCTCTAAAGTAGAAATCGTCTCATCCTCGAAAAGAATCAAAGAGTTACTCATTCCTTTTAGATAATTCGCTCTCTCTTCCTCAGGTATACTATAGATCAAACGTTCTAAATGAAATTGCCATGGAAAGTATACATGCTCGCCAACTTTAAACTTTTTACCCAGTTCCGTTATTTCTCTCAGAAAAGAGATCGTAGGAGGTAAGTAAGCTATATTGAATAGAGGTTTGGCTACGGATAGATGAAAGACCCCAACCCACTCATTTGCAATCACCTCATGAAGACCATCGGTAAAGGCAGCAAGCTCTTCTTCAATGGAAAACTGCATCTTTTGCTGCAGAGCCACTTGGTCCATATCTTCATCCGTATTATCTAACACTAAACCTAATTCAGCTAATATAGACCATTTATCTTCTTCTAAGGGAACTAAGAGCACTTTTCCATCAAAATAGGATTGGAGTAGTTTATTTAAAGCTTTAAGTGAGATTCCAGATTCATGGGCTCCCTCATACGTTAGGTAAAAAGGAATCATTCCCTTGGTAAACTGTTTTTCATACACACTAAGATCTTCAGGATAAGGCAAGGGCTTATCCTCCTTATCTACACTCTCCTGAATCCAGGTTCCTAGCTGTTCTAATGAGTTTACTTCTTTATTTTTCACAATTTCAGTAGAATCTGCGTTATGATGTAGTGATGATATAATCCATTCAATAAGTGCTCTTTCAGATGCTTCGACAAGCTGGGCTGGTGCAGATAATAACTTCTGCTTTCCTTCTTCTTTACTTGCTTCTAGATAAAAGTATAATGAATCCCCTTCTTCAAAAGAGTGACTGGACTCATTATCTTTTATAATTGTATGTTTATTAATGGGAAGCTCAATTATTTGAAATGGTACGTTAAGAATATTCTGTAGTTTTTGCAACAGTTCTTCATAATTCGCCACGATGACCACCACTTTACGACTTTATTGTCTACTCTATTGCCTTCGTTTTCGCACACTCATACCAACCCAACAAAAATAGTATAATACAGGAAGTCTGCCTCTACCAAATTCTTTATGTATCTCTCGGTAAAATCGAACTAATATATAAGCTGTTTTAAGAAGTATGACCGCATACATAAGTCTGTTTTCTTATTCTTATAGGTTTTAAATAGAGGGCCACAACATTATATATAACAAAAAAAGCCACCAGTATAAACTAGTGACTTTCGTATGAGCCATGAAGGGCTCGAACCTTCGACACCCTGATTAAAAGTCAGGTGCTCTAC
>NZ_WTWX01000081.1 GCF_009870785.1 Paenibacillus sp. An7 | reverse complement strand
GTTAAACTGAAATTTGTTACTTGTGTTCTTTCCATTGACATTCAGTAAATTTCATTTCTGTGAAAATGGCTTTAAATGAAGATTCTTCTGGACTGCAAGCATAAATACCAATCTGTATATTGTCTGCTCCTTCAAAAAGGTGTGCAATACGCATTTGCTTATAGTGAATACCATCATAAGAATTTTCAATACAATAATCGCTTTCACGTCGGCTTAATCTGTAATACATAAATTTATTTGTTGCAGCAATATCCGTAGTTGCCCAATCAGAATATCCTAAGTTCGTTACAACACTTCCCAATCTCTGGTATTCTTCATTTTCATATTCAATAGAAGCCTTTATCCAGTTATCACTATTTTGATAGATGATTACGCCGCACTGGTCGAAGCGTTGTTTACTGTCAAATTCAGTTTTTACTAAAAAAGAAAAGTATTTCTCATTGGTTTTCATTAACAAAGCAGGAGCATTATTGTTTTGAAATCCATAATATGTTCTTTGCCAAAAATCTGTTCCCGCTTCTGTTTTAAT
>NZ_WTWX01000022.1 GCF_009870785.1 Paenibacillus sp. An7 | reverse complement strand
CGCCGATGGTACTTGGACCGCAGGGTCCTGGGAGAGTAGGACGTCGCCAAGCAAAGAACCACTGTCGATCAATCGATGGTGGTTTTTATTTTTTAAAAAGACTGTATTGAAAGAAGGTAGTAACATTTTTGTTACGGATTTACCCTTTTAAAAAGTTATAATAACTACGGGTTATAAAATAAAAGGGGTGGTATCATTTTCGCAACAAAGGGAGAATATCGGCTGCGATACAAAAAACTATGTCTCTATTGTCTGCTGTGCCTGAGTTTGTTGATGACAATAGGATGCAGCCAGAAAACTTCTTGGGAGTCATATGAAGAAGCAGCTAATGTTAAAGGTTTTCCTGTCCCAGAAGAAGCTAATCGAATGGATCGTGCAACGACTAATCCGGAAATGGATTACATACAATATTCGCTACCAGGCGTGAATAAGAATGATCAATTACCGGATGAATATATAAATGAAATTATAGAGTGGGGTTGGACTGAGGACGTAGCTAGTGAACAATCTGATACTTCTGATCCAGCACCGCGTATTTTTATGAAAGACACAACTAGAGTACATTTATCTTTGCATAATGGTTATTTAACCGTTCTTGTGCCTACACAAGATGCTTCACTAATTAAACCCAAAATCGTAGATACAAATAATTAAGACCTTTCGATTAGGAAAGGTCTTTTTTTATTCATTAAGCTCATATTAAGCTCATTAAATTCATTATGCAACTAAACTATTAGGTGTTAATTGAATTTTAATAGGTATTAATATATTTCAACTAGGGGTGTGGTAAGTTACCACGAAGCCCCTACTGTATGTAGTATGAGATATCTTGATTTGTTACTTTTATAAGACCATCTTTTCTTTCACGGATTAACCAGGTTATGCAGTAGAGCCTAGGGAGTAGCAACCAAAAGTGCCAGAATAATAAGTTAATGGAGAAAGCAATTGGGGCAGCTATGATAAAAATGAAGATGAGGATCAGGCTGATCCAAGTGATATGCAGGTGTATTTTAGAAAAAAAACGATAATTGACATACTGTTCTGGGATCATTCCCATCCAGGGCAGCTGCCATGTGAACCTCCACTTCTGTAAGTATCTTTTACTGAGGAGAAGGGCAGAGCGGGATATAACGAAATGAGTCCAAACGATTGTAATGAATGATAATACATAGCAAAGTACTCCGAACCATGTGAAGAAGAGAAGGCTAATGAATAGCATAATGATGGCCAAGCTTACATAACTCCAGATAACTGGGCGCGATATGTAGTTTTTGCGTAGAAGACGATAATGATAGTATGTAGCTTCTTCTCCGATGACTTCGGGCATTCTAATAAATCCTCCCTTACCTATGAACTGATTGACACATTTATTGTCTAAGCCACTTTTGAAACCTCTTTTATATATTGTATATCGGATAATGATATGGATAAATTTAAATGTTGTAAAGAAATAGGTACAGACACCCATTCGATATAGGATGAATAGCATAACCTATGATAAAGAAATGGTGTTTGACTATGAAAAGGTTTAAAATAGTAGAAACTGTACCATACTAATAGGAAAAGAAATAAAGGTGGGATAGTTATGGAGGCACAGCAAGTTCAGCCTAAACACAAATGTATTGTCTGTGAGCAGTCTAAAGAAGAAGGTATTTTTATTGTTTCTGAATTTATTTGTACAGATTGCGAGACCGAAATCGTACACACAGACGCTCAAGATGCAAAATATCCTTTTTTTATTCATCAACTCAAGCAAATTTGGTTACAACAAAATAATGCATAATATATAATGCTCTTCTCTTTCAACTTTTAGGAAAGGCCTGGGAAGGCCTTTTTTTATATTTCTGGCTCTGCATTATATATATTTCTGGCTTTGCATTAAGTATTTTTGGCTCTGCACTTTATATCTCTAGCTACTATTATATATTTCTATTTCATTTATTGGCTTTTTCATCTACGGTCGATGTTATTTTAATCGGAATACAATACAATATAGTTGTATCTATGAAAAAATCGGAAGGAATAAAGAAATGGACAACCATCAATTAAATAAAGATAAAGCTCCCTTGTACGAGGCTTTGCTTCAATATAAAAATTCAAAAAAACATACATACCATGTACCTGGTCATAAAAATGGGCAGGTCTATTCATCTCTTACACAGGATACATTGCTTCAAGAAGTAATGAAAATAGACGCTACAGAGATTACAGGCCTTGATGACCTGCATCATCCGGAATCGGTAATCATGGAGGCACAGCAGTTAGCAGCTGACTGTTTTGGCGCAGAGGAAAGCTTTTTTCTTGTAGGAGGAAGCACCTCAGGTAATATTGCGTTGCTCCTTACGGTATGCACTGAACCAGGAGATCTTATACTTGTACAGCGTAATGTTCATAAATCAGTAATTCATGGTCTTATGCTTGCTGGTGCACATGCAGTATTTCTAGATCCACAGGTGGATCCATCAAGCGGTCTTGCTACAGCCCCAGCAAAATCAACGATTGAGGAAGCACTACAGGCTTATCCAAATGCTAAAGGTGTTTTTATTACCATGCCTAATTATTATGGGATGGGATTTAATTTATCTGGTATTGCAGCAACTTGCCATAAGGCAGGTGTACCGCTTCTCGTGGATGAAGCACACGGTGCGCATTATGGACAGCATCCTTCGCTGCCTGTGTCTGCCTTAACTGCAGGGGCCGATGGAGTGGTGCAATCCACTCATAAGATGCTGTCAGCCATGACAATGGGTGCTATGCTTCATGTACAGGGAAACCTGATGGATCATGAACTGCTAAAGCAGCGTTTGTCTATGATTCAGAGTTCGAGTCCATCCTATCCCATTATGGCCTCCCTTGATCTTGCCCGCTTACATCTGCATAAGCATGGTGAGAAGGTCTTCTCTACTGGTCTCGCAGCTGTACACATGGTAAGAAGGGGAATCAAAGACTTACCCCGTTTTGGTTTATTGGATCCTTTGAGAGAATCGGAGGCTTATACGGTTCAGGATCCTTTTAAACTCGTCATATATGATAAAGAGAAGCTGTTAACAGGATATGAATTGCAGGGTAAGCTGGAAGAGCAGGGCTGTGTGCCTGAAATGAGTGACGAGGCTTATGTGGTACTTCTTTTTAGTCTAGGCTCCTCGGAGGAGGATGCTAGGCACCTTTTGAAGGCCTTAGTGCATATATCAATAGAAGAGGGCCCTAAAGAAATAAAACAACCTCATAATCCAGAGAGCACAGATACACATCATGTTTCCACGTGGAACATTTTGCATTCTTCTGTCTATTCTTGTCCTGTTCCTTTCCATTTAGGTAAAATAAAGAAAGAGCAAAAAGAAAAAGTTAGTATTACAAAGGCATCTAACCGAATTAGTGCAGAAATGGTTATTCCCTATCCTCCCGGTATACCTATACTGTATCCAGGAGAAGTAATTAGTGAGAATATGAGAAATCATCTGATAAAGCTACGGGATTCAGGAGCAAAAATTCAAGGTACTGCAGATTCGGGTTTAGAAACCATATGGGTTATGGTAGAAGAGTAATCTGCTAGCCGTATTCAAGACCGAGTTCGCGTTAGTAGAAATGATCGTGTGGATTTAATCAAATCGTATTGTTATGAATGGTTCTCAACCATCTATGAACTAATAAATTTTGTGCTTATTGCTAAAAAATAAAACCTAGGGGAGAGAAACAATGTCTAAAGGAGTATTTATCACGCTAGAGGGTGGGGAAGGATCAGGTAAAACTACAATGATTTCACGTCTGTCTAATTATTTAGAAGAAAGAAACATTGCTTATCTAGTAACTCGGGAGCCCGGAGGTATTGAAATAGCCGAAAAAATCAGGTCCATTATTTTAGATCGGGAACATACAGCGATGGATGCGAGAACAGAAGCACTTCTGTATGCAGCAGCACGTAGACAACATCTTGTCGAAAAGGTAATTCCTGCACTTGAAGAAGGGCTTATTGTATTATGTGATCGGTTTGTCGATAGCAGCCTGGCATATCAAGGGTACGCAAGAGGGATTGGTGTAGAGGAAATTCGTTCTATTAATCTTTTTGCGACGGAAGATATTACTCCGGATGTTACGATTTACTTTGATGTTGAGCCAGAGATTGGACTTGCAAGAATAGCAGCTAATCAAGATAGAGAAGTTAATCGTTTAGATTTGGAAAATCGTTTATTCCACGATAAGGTGAGAGAAGGTTACCTGAAATTAGTAGAAAATGAGCCGGAGAGAATAAAAATGATAGATGCTTCGTTGTCACCTGATGAAGTATTTTGTAGTTTAATTACAAACCTTGATTGCGTATTAAAGGATATTTAGGGGTATATGTCTAATAAAGACTTAAACAGAGCAAGTTTGGACTCTGGCAGTAAGGAAGGCTGTTTAAGTCGTGGAGATTAGATCTGAACAGATGATTTACATTTTAGGTATTATGAATTTCTACTTAGGAGGCGTTTTTCGATGAAACTTATCGTAGCCATTATTCAAGATAAAGATAGTAACCGTCTTTCCAGCGGTCTCGTAAAAGCAAACTTTCGCGCAACGAAACTTGCGAGTACAGGTGGTTTTCTAAAAGCGGGAAATACCACATTTATGATCGGGGTAGACGATGGACAGGTAGAAGCCGTGATGAATGTAATTCGCAGCAGCTGTAAAGTAAGAGAACAACTTGTAACCCCTGTGACACCTATGAGTGGAACAACTGATTCATATTTGCCTCTTCCGGTGGAAGTACAAGTGGGCGGAGCAACCGTATTCGTATTACCAGTCGATCGTTTTGAACATTTCTAATAGAAGGAATAAACAGCTTAGGTTTGTTTTAAGAAGAAAGCAGGGATAGTTGTGAAAATCAACCCAGGATTTCGGCCGCTGCAGAATGGAATAAGTCCCTCTGATTCAGGTGCCAGACCTGTACAGAATAAGGAATTTACCAGCATGATGCAGCAACAGGGTGAGAGAGCATCGAATGAAGAGCTAACTCGCCGATTGAACGAAATTCAACTTCAGGGGGACCGGCTTGCACGTTCCATGACGATTCGTGAGTTAAAAGCGTATAAGCAACTCGTTAAGCGATTTCTAGAGGATACGGTAAGACAAGGCGTAAGCATGAAGGAATCTAGAGGTTGGGATCGTAGAGGACGCGGGAAACGTTATCTGCTTCTAGATGAGGTAGATGAGGTTTTGCTCAAAATGGCTGAAGAGATGCTTCAAACAGAACAAGGAAAGATGGAACTCCTTCGAAAAATAGGCGAGATTCGCGGAATGCTTATTAATCTCAGCTTTTAGATAAATGTGGAGAAAGACAAGTGGACTCTAACTTGTCTTTTTTTATATACAGCGCTTCTTTTAAAATGGTAATTAATTTTATTATCATCCTAAAATTTATATTACCAGCGAACATGATATAATAGATAAAGATGATGATTTGTAATTCTTTTTTTTATGAAGAATTGAGTTATATAGGATTGTCATACAAACATAATTCATGCGGCAATACAGCATGGGGAGGATCATCTCATGTCTTTTCGTGATATTATGGGCCAGGAAACAGCAAAACAAATGCTGCAAAGCGGACTTCGGCAGCAATCAACTAGTCATGCCTACTTATTCAGTGGTCCTTCGGGCAGCGGGCAGAGACAAATGGCTACTGCATTAGCCCAAGCGATCTATTGTACTCGTCAGGAGGATGATGCGTGCGGGGAGTGTCTGGAATGTCGCAAGGTGGAACACGGGAACCATCCGGATCTACACTATATAGAGCCTGAAGGGGCCAGCCTTAAGATTGATCAGATTCGTGAGCTGCAGAAAATTTTCAATTACCGGTCCGAGAACAACAATCGTAAAATTTACATTATAGATCAGGCAGATAAGATGACGACGCAGGCTGCAAACAGCTTGCTAAAGTTTCTTGAAGAACCACAGGTACCCGCTGTAGGGATTTTAATAACAAGTAACAAAGGAGCTATGCTTCCAACGATTCTATCCAGGACCCAAGAGGTCCCATTTAAAGCGCTTAGTCCCGAGCGAATCGAAGAGGTCTTTGTGAAAGAAGGATATTCACCTGCACTTGTAAGAACTGCCGCATTTTTAACCTCTGGGTTAGAGTCATGCAAGAGTCTGCTTGACCAGAATTGGTTTGCAGAAATTAGAAATGTAATGTTACAATTAGGAGGAGAGTCACTGACGAGAGGCAGTATGTCGCTAGTTTCTGCACAACAGAAACTTTTTAAGACAGGACTTTCTGAACATCTTGAACTGATGTTTGATATGTTCCATTTGTGGTTCAAGGACATGCTTTATGTAACTTACGGCAAGCAAGAGAACGTTATTTTTATAGATCAACTTAGTTCCATTTCTACGATAGCAAGAAGTCGTTCGACAGAGCAGTGGGTTTCTTATATGGATTTGGCTGCAGAATGTAGGAAAAAATTGCGTTCGAATATGAATGGACAACTATGTGTGGAGCAATTTTTGATTGGACTTGCATCGTAACTCTTTAGGAGGGTCTAGTCAGCAATAAATATATTGTTTTTTTATTCTTTACCCTAGCAACGTCTTAACATATTACGCTTTGATTGCGGTCTTTTTTAAAGGCTTCAATAGAGGTTTTATTGTATACAAGGGGGTTAATTTTTTGTACAGTGTAGTCGGTGTCCGTTTCAAAAAAGCGGGCAAAATTTATTACTTTGATCCCCTCGATCTTCCTATTGAAAAGGATTCTAGCGTTATTGTAGAGACCGCTCGCGGGATTGAGTACGGCAAAGTAGTTATAGGTAAGAAGGAAGTCGGGGAATCTGACGTCGTATTGCCTCTCAAAAAGGTCATTCGTATCGCAGGTGAAGCGGATGCCAAAGTAGTGGAAGAGAATAAGCTCGCAGCAAAGGACGCATTTGGAACCTGTTTAAATAAAATCAGAGACCATGGCCTCAAAATGAAGCTGGTTGATGTCGAATTTACCTTTGATCGCAATAAAATCATATTTTACTTTACGGCAGAAGGTCGTGTAGATTTTAGAGAACTGGTAAAAGATTTGGCAAGTATTTTCCGTACTCGCATTGAACTGCGCCAGATTGGTGTGCGTGATGAGGCGAAAATGCTTGGAGGAATAGGTCCTTGTGGACGAGTACTATGTTGTTCTTCTTGGCTCGGGGATTTTGAACCCGTATCCATCAAAATGGCGAAGGATCAGAGCCTCTCGCTCAATCCAACCAAAATTTCAGGGCTTTGTGGAAGACTTATGTGTTGCTTGAAATTTGAGCATGATAACTATGAGAGTGTTAAAGAAGAGATGCCAGCTGTAGGAAAACTTGTGGTTACCTCACTTGGTGAAGGTAAGGTTGTTGGAATACATGCAGGTAATCGAACCATTCATGTTCAGTTGTTTGAGATAAATAAAGTGAAAGAACTTTCAATGGATGACGTTGTCATCAAGTAAACCATTATGTTTGCTTTCGGGGTGGGATTTTGGAGAAGAAAACAGTTTTTGCACACATTCTTGAAATGGAAACACAAATGGGACAAATGAGCAGTGATCTGGGAGAGCTGAAAATGATCGTAAAGGAATTGCTCGAAGAAAATCAGCGTATCACACTAGAGAACGAGCAACTTCGTAAGGTGTTAAAACGTGGGGCTTCTGCCGAAAAGGCAGCTCCTACACCCAAGACTCCACTACCTCAGACTCATGTCCTTGAGCCAGAAGAAGATGTCGTTGGTGAAGGTCATGACAACTTGGCTCGACTGTATTATGAAGGGTTTCATATTTGTAATGTCTATTATGGTCATTTACGAACGGAAGGCGATTGTCTGTTCTGTCTATCATTTTTGAATAAGTAATGAGCCGTAGGGGTTCCCTACGGTTTTTTTTTAGGGATTAGGAACGATATTAAGGGTAAGGCAGGGAAGAGATAATAATGAAAAGAAACGAAGTTGTTCTACATCCCTCTGAACGATTAGATGATCTACTTACACATGATCTACAGATCATTCAGAGCGATGAAGTTTTTAGTTTTTCTATGGATGCCGTCCTCTTAGCAAGGTTTGCAGGAATTCCGAAGAGAGGAAAAATTTTAGATATATGCACGGGTAACGGAGTGATCCCCATTCTATTAACCACTCGAACAAAAGCTTCTATTGATGCAGTAGAAATTCAGCCCAGATTAGCAGAGATGGCAAGACGAAGTGTGCGATTAAATCAGCTGGATGAGCAGATTCAAATTTACGAGGGGGATGTGCGGAATTTCGCGGATGAGATCGGATATGGAAAGTATGATGCAATCACAGTGAATCCGCCTTATATGCCGCTCAATGGAAGTGACATTAAGCTGAGTATACACCAAGCTACAGCGCGGCATGAACTGAATGGAACACTAGAAGATATCATAAAAGCTTGCATGCACCTTGTGCGCACAGGCGGCAAAGTTTCTATGGTTCATAAACCACAGCGTATCGGTGAAATTATTACGCTTATGCGAAAATACCGTTTGGAGCCCAAACGTATTCGTATGGTTCACCCTAGGATGGATAAAGAGGCGAATATGGTGCTAATCGAAGCTTTACGTGATGGAAAACCGGATGTAAGAATGCTCCCACCTCTAATTGTCTATAACGAAGAGGGACAATACTGTGAGGAGATTATGAACATCTATTATGGTGAGCACAATCTAGAGGAGGAGAATAAATGAAATTTCAGGTACAAAAAAGCTTTGATAGTCAGATACAGACAGGCACACTCTATTTAGTTGCTACACCCATAGGTAATTTAAATGATATGACTTATCGTGCAGTACAGACGTTGAAAGACTGCGACATTATTGCTGCAGAGGACACAAGGATGACAAGAAAATTACTTAGTCATTTTGAGATAAGTCCGGAGCTTTTATTTAGCTATCATGAACATAATAAGGCTGCAAGTGGTCCTGAGCTGATACGTTATATAATAGAAGGTAAAAATTTGGCGCTCGTTAGTGATGCCGGAATGCCGGCTATTTCGGACCCTGGTTCTGATCTCGTTGCGCTGGCGATTGAAGCAGGTATTCCCGTTGTTACTGTACCAGGTGCTAATGCAGCTTTATCCGCTCTTATTGCATCAGGTTTACCTACAGAGAGGTTTACGTTCATTGGTTTCTTACCGCGTGATAAAAAAGATATGCAAAAGGTTCTAGAAACAGTAGGCTACTCCCAAGGGACATTAATCTTCTATGAATCTCCGCACCGCGTACTGAAAACATTAACCATATTACTTGAGAGTTATGGCGATCGAAACGTCGTTCTTGCTAGAGAATTGACTAAGCGACATGAGGAATATGTAAGGGGAAGCATTCAGGAATGTATAGAATGGCTTGAGGAAAATCCACCGATAGGAGAGTACTGTGTCATTGTGGAAGGAATGAGTGCTGAGGAAGAACATACGCTGCAAAATGAATGGTGGCAAAACCTAAGATTAGATCAGCATGTAGAGCATTATGAAAACGAAGGTTTATCTCGGAAGGATGCAATGAAAAAGACAGCATCTGATCGTGGACTATCAAAAAGAGATATCTACAATGCTTTATTAAAAGAAGAATAAATGAACTTTTAGATATCAAAAAATGCCTTCACCGGTTACATAGTGACCGAGGAAGGCATTAAGAATTATAAAAAGGTTAGAGATAACCGTAGTTAAGACTAAAATCAAAAAAAGAAAAGCACTATATATAAAATAGAGATATCTATAATTTAATTTAAAATGATAGCTTTTCTATAGCATCTTTTATAACCAATATTCTTTAATTTGTCACAGGTGCTGGGATTTCAGAAATACATTCGTGACAAACAATTTTTCCTTTGAAGTAAGTTACGTTCTCAGCATTACCACAGAAGATACAAGCAGGCTCATATTTCTTAAGCATGATGCGCTCTCCGTCAACATAGATTTCCAGAGCGTCTTTTTCTCCGATGCCTAGTGTACGACGCAGCTCGATAGGAATAACCACCCGTCCTAGTTCATCAACTTTTCTTACAATACCTGTAGATTTCATCATCAATTTGTTGCTCCTCTCGCCATCACTTATAATTGCATTATTCGACATTATTTTATCTTTTATGCTAATCATCATACCAACCATTCCCAAATCAGTCAACATTAAAAATGACTTATTAGTTTAATATTTAATGAGCATGTATGAAAAGGACTGGTTTATCTATGATTTTCACTGTCGCTTTTACTATTATAACGCTTGTCGATTTGGAAATCAAAACTACAGCCTAATTCGACACAAATTGTCGTAAAATGTCGAAAAAAATAATAAATAGTTGACTATAAGTCGAAATTATTGTAAGTATTGCGCGCAATTGAATTTTAATTCATTATCTTGAGGAGGATTGAGACATATGCAATTAAAACTAACGGAAGAAAAAGTGTTTAAAGATCCAGTTCATAATTATGTGCATGTTAAAGATCCAATTATCTGGCAGCTAATCAACACCCCTGAATTTCAACGTCTTCGTCGAATTAGACAGCTGGGGACTTCCTATCTGACTTTTCATGGAGCTGAACATAGCCGTTTCTCCCATTCGCTAGGTGTTTATGAAATTACGAGGAAAATTATTTCACAATTTGAGCGAAGTGGTTATAAAGATTGGCCTACAGAAGAGAAACTAATCGCACTTTGTGCGGCTTTGCTGCATGATGTGGGTCATGGCCCTTTTTCACATTCGATAGAAGAAGCATTTAATATGAACCATGAAGAGTGGACATGTAAAATTATTATGGGAGATACGGAGATCGGAGCGATCCTAAGAACGGTTGCACCTGATTTTCCAGAGAAGATAGCCTCAGTTATTGAAAAGACCTACGATAAACCAATTGTAGTAAACCTTGTGTCGAGTCCACTTGATGCAGATCGTATGGATTATTTATTACGAGATGCTTATTACACGGGGGTAAACTATGGCACGATTGACCTTGATCGAATCTTAAGAATGTTGCGTCCATACCATGGCAGGGTTGTCGTAAAGGATTCAGGAATGCATGCTGTAGAAGATTATCTTATGGCGCGATATCAAATGTATTGGCAAGTATATTTTCATCCTGTAACCCGCAGTTCAGAAATTATTCTTCGTCAAATTTTTAGAAGAGCAAAAGAGCTGGTTCAAAGCGAGTATTCATTCGGTTTTATGTTACCCTCACTCCTTTCCCTCATTAAAGGGGATATTACGGTACAAGAATATCTTCGTATTGATGAGTCCATTATACAAACCGCATTTAACCAGTGGACTGAAGAGAAGGATGAATTACTACGAGATTTATGTACGCGATTTTTAGATCGGAAACTGTATAAATATGTAGAAGTGGATCTTATGTCAGCTGACGAAATTACGGAAATCACACAGGCTTTTGAAGACGTGGGCCTTAATCCAGGATATGACCTGGAAATTGATTTTCCATCTGATCTGCCTTATGATGTGTTTCGTCCGGATGATGAGGATAGCCAAAAGCAAATTATTATCATAGACAAACAGGAACGGCTGCGCGATATCTCAGAAGTATCGGAAATTGTTCGTTCCATCAGCGGCATTCAGCGTGGCAAGTATCATTTATACTTTCCAGAAGAAAAAGTGAGGAAAGTTCTTGGTCAACTTCCACCTCAGATCGCAAAAATATTTTCCTGAACATGAATGTTTTTTTTAGAATAGATACTTTTTATTATGAGCAAGAGAGGAGCACAAAACGATGTTATTTGACACACATACACATTTAGATGCAGCAGAGTTTGACAATGATCGAGAAGAAGTGATCCAGCGTGCTCTCGATGCAGGAGTAACTCGGATGGTGAATATCGGTTTTAACCGCGAAACGATACCAACAACCATGGAACTTGTCGAAAAGTACGATTTCATCTATGGAGCTGTTGGCTGGCATCCGGTTGATGCCATTACAATGAAGGATGGAGACCTAGAGTGGATCGCTTCTTTGTGTGAGCATGAGAAAGTGGTAGCAATCGGGGAGATTGGACTAGACTACCACTGGGATACATCTCCAAAAGAAGTTCAGCATACGGTTTTACGGCGTCAAATTGGACTTGCTAGAGAAATTAAGATGCCGATTATCATTCACAATCGAGATGCTCATGAGGATATCGTAAAAATTCTGCGAGAAGAAAAAGCCCATGAGATCGGCGGGATTATGCATTCTTTTTCAGGAAGCTGGGAAACGGCACAAATGTGTCTTGATATGGGATTCCATCTTTCATTTGGGGGACCTATCACTTTCAAGAATGCCAAACAGCCGAAAGAGGTACTTGCCAAAGTTCCTATGGATCGATTATTAATTGAGACAGACTCTCCCTACCTGACTCCGCATCCATATCGCGGAAAGCGAAATGAAACGGGACATGTGGCGCTTGTGGCAGAAGCAGCAGCAGCTTTAAAAGGGGTATCTGTAGAGGAAATCGGGGAGATTACGACCCGAAATGCACTGGAACTATTTGGAATATAGTTCATATTTGGAGAAAAACAGATGAAATAGTGAGTAAACAAGAGCGATTCACCTTTTTGGAAGGCTTTTTACGTGTTTATTACAAAGTTTTAACCATTTATTTAGAAAAACGCACTTGAATACCGCTTTACAACATGCATACAAACAGGATATCATCGTTTCAGTGAAATGTTGAAGTATTCACTTCGTGTGTTATTCTCGCTGAATTCTTCAAAACGGAAGAACGGGGGAACCAATAAGATGGTCTTACAAGCGTTTAGCTTTATAATTTAGACCATCCTATTTGATTTCATTTTGAGTCTTGGGGTGAAGGAAAAGGCACTAGCCATGAGCTAATGACCTGATCCAGGGCGACTCTTACGTCCTAATCCGACAGCTAACTCCGTAAGCGTATAAAGAGGTAAACTCGCGTATGATGTTTCCGGTTATTCTTATGATCTTATCCGGGAGCCATGAGAGAGCTCCTCATAAACTCTCTACTGGCTTTTTGTTTTAGGAGAATAAAAGTTACAACCTCGTCATACTGTTGGTTAACAGGAGGAAACATCATGCCGCGAAGAGTGGCACATGGTGCAGAAACAGAAGCAATCTGATTCTGTATACAAATGTTATAGTCGCGTCAAAATACAATCATGCATTACTCTTGACGGCGGGACTACGAAGGAGGACGGAGTAAGTGGGAAATTTCCAACCAGAGGAGACCCATGAGTCACCATCATCCAGCAAGTCTTACGCGTTGCGATGGAAGCATGAGAATCTGCGTCAAATGATATTAGTCGCAATCTTCTCAATCGCACTGTTAGTTATGATCTCTCTTATTGTTTACAGTCAGGGAGGTAAGGAAATTTCACTAGTCGTGGATGGTAAGGTCCAAACGCTGGAAACTCGTGAGGGTATGCTTAATGAAGTGCTGGATGAGCATGCAATAACGGTAGGCCCCCATGATGAGATTTCGATGCCGCTGAATGGAGCAATCCAAGATGGAGATCGAGTTACTATTAAACGAGCTGTTGCCCTGAACGTAACAGCAGATGGAAAAACGGAACAAATTTATACGACAAAGGATACAGTCCAGGAAGCGCTTCAAAATGAGGGCGTGAAGGTATCAGAAGATGATAAAGTATATCCTTCTGTGGACACCGCGGTGAAAACAGATCTTAATATTAAAATTGTCCGGGTAACGAAACAAACGGCAAAACAAGAAGTTGCGATTCCTTATAAAGTAATCAAAACTGCTGACCCTAGCTTGTACAAAGGGGATAATCGCGTAATACAAAATGGCCAAGAAGGTGTGATGGTTCAAACCATCGAGAAAGTGTTCCAGGATGGGGAGCTTGTATCCAAGAAAATGACAGGTAAGACCGTTTCGAAGAATCGTGTCGATAAGGTCATTGCAGTCGGGTCCAAGAAGAAGCCAGAGCCGAAACCTAAGCCTGAGACACTTGTGGCAGCAGCTAGTACAACAAATATGAGTAACAAGTCTTTATCAGATAAAGTGAAGAAGGTATCTTCCTCTTCTTCAAGCAGTGATACAATAACGAAAGACGGCGTTTCTTTCAAAGCGAAAAAAGTACTTAATAATGTTTCTATGACTGCTTATTCTTCAGAAGAAGAAGGCATAGGAACTAAGACAGCATCCGGTACTCGTGTACAAGAAGGCCGCACAATTGCGGTTGATCCCAATGTGATACCACTTGGATGGTGGGTCTATATTGAAGGCGTTGGCTTCCGCCGTGCTGAAGATACGGGCGGTGCTATTAAAGGAAATAAAATAGATGTCTATTATGACAGTCTGGATCAAGCCTTAACTTTTGGCCGTAAAAAGGGAAAAACCGTGTATGTCATCGGTCCTGTGAAGCCGGAACTGAACTAAAATATAATTTACAATGCATCACTAATGCTATAGTATTAACAACATGATTCGGTGATGCTATATAAGGTGAACGGAAGTTTAGACCACAGGTCTATCGTTTGCCTCTTACATGCAGAAGAGGAAATTTTCCTCTTCTCTTTTTGTTTAGAAAGGAAGACAAGCGGTCATGATTAAAGAAATTATTGTCGTTGAAGGCAGAGATGATACTGTAGCAATTAAACGGGCTGTAGATGCAGATACCATTGAAACGGGAGGCTCTGCTATTAATGCTCAAATTTTAAGAAAAATCGAACTTGCCCAGCAGAGAAGGGGTGTAATTGTACTTACAGATCCTGATCATGCTGGAGAACGCATTCGTAAAATAATAGCGAATAAAATCCCCGGGGTAAGTCATGCTTTCATAAAAGAAAAAGATGCAACTCGTAAAGGCGATATTGGCGTTGAGAATGCTTCACCGGAAGCGATTCGTGAGGCATTATCCCGAGCTCATACAGCGTATGAAGCAGCTAAGCCGCTTATTGACTGGCAGGACTTGATCGAAGCAGGGCTTATAGTACATCCAGATGCTGCCGCTCGGCGTATGGAGCTTGGTAACATTTTAGGAATTGGTTATTGTAATGGAAAACAACTATATAAAAGATTGACGATGTTTCAGATAAGTCGTGAAGAGTTTGTAAATGCACTTGAGCAAATTGAACAAAAAGGATTGTGAGAATGTGAAGAGTATGGATGAAATTGCAACACCAAGGCGGACAAAAGAGATTATTGCAAGACACGGATTTTCTTTCAAGAAAAGCTTGGGACAAAATTTTCTTATTGATCAGAACATCCTCCACAAAATTGTAGATGCTGCAAATCTGGATGAAAACAAAGGTGCGCTGGAGATTGGACCAGGTATCGGGGCACTGACTGAAAAACTGGCGCAGGCAGCTAAGAAAGTAACCGCAGTGGAAATTGATCAGCGCCTGATTCCGATTTTGCGAGAAGTACTTGAACCTTATCCTAATATATATTTACATCACGGTGATGTTCTTAAAACAGATTTACCTGCTTTATTTAAAGAAAATTTTAGTGACGTCGATCAAGTCAGCGTCGTGGCTAACCTTCCATATTACGTGACAACTCCTATTCTGATGAAGCTGCTCGAAGAGAAGCTACCCATCGACAATATTGTGGTTATGATTCAGAAAGAGGTAGCAGAGAGAATGGCTGCATCTCCAGGAACAAAAGATTACGGTACTCTGAGTATTGCTGTGCAATATTACAGTGAGCCTGAGCTAGTGTGCATCGTACCGCATACCGTCTTTATACCTCAGCCTAATGTAGAGTCTGCCGTTATTCGATTGAAGGTAAGGGAGAAGCCTCCTGTTGAGGTAATAAGCGAAAAACACTTCTTCGAAGTGGTCCATGCCTCATTTGCTCAGCGGCGGAAGACGATAGCAAACAACTTGAAAAGTCGTTTCTTTACAAAAGAAAACAAAGATGAATTAGAACCGCTTCTGCTTAAGGCAGGTATTGAACCGACTAGACGCGGGGAAACACTCAGTATTGAGGAGTATGCTCGTTTGAGTGCTGTTTTACTGGAAGCAGGCATAGGTACGGAGTAAACTGAAATTTTGGTCCAACAATCTAAGAATCCATATTTTTTATCACCTACGAACCAAAGTAGGGGGATGCCCATACCATAGGGTTAGAGGTGATAATGTTGATGAATTTAGGAGACTTGGTCATTCGGAAGTCGTACGGTGGTGACGTTACTTTCCGGGTAGAGGGCCTCCAGGAGGATAAAGCGGTGATTAAAGGAACCGAGTTTAGGCTTCTTGCCGATTCCCCCCTGGATGATCTGGTGAAAGTGCCATACGAACCAGAGACGAAAAAAACAAGGTTGGCTCATATAAAAGCCAATGAATCGTATTCGCTGCTTCAGCAGCATCGCAAGGAACAGGCGCAGCGTAATCAGGCAGGACTTATTGATGATTGGAACCATACAGCAGTAAAGGCGGAAACTCCCTCTTATTTTGAGATGCCAGGTAAGGTGCTACATTTGGATGGAGACCCTAATTACTTAAAGAAAAGCATGGCGCTTTACGAAAAGCTGCGTGTACCGGCTGAAGGACATTTTGTACAGGAAGCCTCTATGGCAGATACTCTTTACCGCTTACTGCCGCGTTCCCGTCCAGATATTGTTGTTATCACAGGACATGATGGTGTTTTGAAGAGTAGACAGCCGTACGATCTATATAACATCAATCATTATAAAAACTCAGCTAATTTCATTGCTGCTATACAAGTAGCAAGACAATATGAGTGGCATCTTGATGCACTCACTATTGTCGCGGGGGCATGTCAGTCTCATTTTGAGGCGCTGATCCGTGCTGGTGCTAATTTTGCTAGTTCACCTAGCCGAGTGCTAATTCATGCTCTTGATCCGGTGTACGTGGCGGCTAAGGCTGCTTTTACTTCTGTTAAAGATACAATGAATATGAATGACATCGTCCATCATACCATTACAGGAAGTGAAGGAATTGGCGGTCTTGAATCCAAAGGAAGTTACCGAATCGGGCTGCCTCCATTACAAGATTTATCGACTTTAAAGGTTACACCGGCTGCAATCTAAAGATCTGCGAGTGAACCATTTGAAGCTTTCTTGAGAACAGATTCCTTTAAAGGGATCTGTTTTTTTATTTCGTATAACAACATACTAACAAAACGAAAAGTGATGTTTCATAAAAATGATTGGAATAAACTTAGATTCCGCTAAAAAATTCGTTGACAACATATTTTTGATACTGATATAATTATTTATTTGATTTGACATTACATATGAAACGTTGTATAATGGACAAGAGGAAAGAGGTGGTCGTTACACGATGGCTAAAAATACGCTATTGGATATTAAACGAAGTCTCGACGCTCACGTTGGTCAGAAGATCTTGCTTCGTGCGAACGGCGGACGCCGTAAGACAATTGAGCGGACCGGTGTACTCGAAGAAACGTACCCTTCTGTTTTTATTGTCAAGCTAGATCAAGAACAACAAACGTTTAAACGAGTGTCTTACAGTTACGCCGATATCTTAACTGAATCTGTACAAGTTTCTATTTTTGATCCTGAGCAGGTTGCAAGTGAAATATCGTATACCGAAGTGTAGGCATGATTTTTGTAAGGTGGTCTTATCCTGTTTAAGCAGGGTGAGGCCATTTTTTTGTATGAGGAGAGGTTTTACGAGAAGGTCGTGTCTTTATAGCCCGTTATTTTATCTTACTAAGCAGTATAACCCTACTATTGGCTTAGACCTTATTAAGCAGCAGTGAATGGTCATAAGTGTTAATGCATATTGTTTCTGTACTACAGAGATACTAATGGTGCAGGAAATTATCAGTCCCCTTATAAGGAGGAACCTTCATGAGCCGCAGAAGACGCAGTGTAATGTCAGAGGAACTTAAGAATGAGCTTGCAAAAGACTTGGGGTTTTATGATACCGTTCAGCAGGAAGGCTGGGGAGGTATCAAGGCTAAGGACGCAGGGAATATGGTGAAGCGAGCCATTCAGCTTGCTGAACAGGCTGCGAGAAAGTCCTAGAAGGAATAATAGCATTAGACTCCCTGAAACATGGGGGTCTTTTCTATATACTTCATTCCTAACGTTTACTGAGCAGGTAGAAGTTAGTCTAAGATCGACAGAATGACTTGACAGCGTCATTTTGATATAATATGTTAAGTTGTCTTGAGGGAAAAGCTAAGGGTGGGTGAACGCCTTGAAAATTTACGAAAAAGCTCCTGCAAAAATTAATTTAATGCTGGATGTATTACATAAAAGAAACGATGGGTATCATGAAGTTGAGATGATTATGACAATGGTCGATCTTGCTGACCGAATCGAGATGGCGGAAATGCCTCGTGATACCATCATGATTTCAAGCCAGGCGGGATATATCCCTCTTGATGAGAAGAATTTAGCCTTTCAGGCTGCCAGACTAGTAAAAGAGCGATATAACGTCAAGAAAGGCGTCTATATTCATTTAGATAAAAAAATCCCAGTTGCTGCAGGACTAGCAGGGGGAAGCAGTGATGCTGCTGCAACACTGCGAGGACTAAATAAACTTTGGGGTCTCGGCATTTCTGATGAAGAGCTTAGACTTCTAGGCGCAGAGCTTGGGTCTGATGTCCCTTTCTGTATAACAGGAGGAACCGCTCTTGCTACAGGAAGAGGAGAAAAACTCTCGATGATGCCAAATCCTCCTCAGTGCTGGGTTATCCTCGCGAAACCGCCGATCAATGTATCGACGGCTGAGGTCTATGGACGTGTACGAAGCGACCGCATTACACATCATCCTTCGGCCAAAAGAATGGAAGAGGCTATTCGCAATCAGTCCTTTTCAGGGGTTTGCCAGGAACTTGGTAATGTTTTAGAAGATGTTACTTTAAAACTTCATCCTGAAGTAGGTCAATTGAAGGAGGCCATGCTGCGTCTTGGCGCGGATGGTGTATTGATGTCAGGCAGCGGACCGACTGTATTTGGACTAGTCTCCAAAGAATCGAAAGTACCGAGGATTTACAACGGGCTGCGTGGCTTCTGTAAAGAAGTTTATGCAATAAGATTACTAACTTAGAATAATTTTTCCAAATATAGCGCTATTTTTATTTGTTGCATTGTACAAATACGTACAAAATGATATATTTATTAGCAAATATTCGGATTTGGAAGTAGATCGTGAGGAATCGTCTGTGAAGAAATTGAAACGTAGTGCACGTTTGGTTGAAATGACACAATACTTGCTCTCTAGACCGCATACCTTAATTCCGCTTACTACTTTTGCGGAACGATATGGAGCTGCGAAGTCGTCTATAAGCGAAGATTTAGCTATCATTAAGGAAGTATTTGAAGAAGAGGGCATGGGAGATTTGCAGACTCTTGCAGGTGCTGCAGGAGGCGTGAAATTCATGCCGAAAATGTCTCAAGAACGGGCTTTCTCTTTTATTAAGCAGCTTTGCGGTAAGTTAGAACAGCCTGACCGGATTTTACCGGGCGGATATCTATACATGTCCGATTTGCTGGGACAACCGTCTGTGGTCAATGAAATTGGTAAGATTCTTGCCACTGCTTTCTCAGGTCTTGAGATTGATGCAGTTATGACGGTAGAAACAAAGGGAATCCCTTTAGCTTATGCGGTAGGCTCTCAGTTGAATCTTCCTGTTGTTCTTGTTAGACGAGACCATCAGGTGACTGAAGGCTCAGCTGTAAGCATTAACTATGTATCAGGTTCTCATAAAAGCCTTCATACGATGTCTCTTTCGAGAAGAGCACTGCCTGAGAAATCTCGTGTGCTTATTGTAGATGATTTTATGAAAGCAGGAGGAACGGTCCAAGGGATGATTGATCTCCTTGGGGAGTTTAATGCCGAAGTCGCAGGTGTAGGTGTATTGGTTGAATCAGGAACGGTAGATTCGGAGGAACGCCTGCTCCATGATTATATTTCCCTAGCGACGTTAACTGCTGTTGATGCGAAAACAAAGCAGATTACAGTGAAGCCTGGAAATTACTTTAATACTCTTCAATAATTTGCTGTTTTTTGGTGAGTTTACACTATTTTTGTCGAAAATGTACTAAATCGGCTCATCCGCAAAAAAATTCCTAAAATTAGGACATTTTGTAGCAGTAAAAAGAAGGAAATCTTGCATGTTGTGTGGAATTATTACACCAAGTTCCGATGGAAAAAGGTGGTGAACACACATGCAGATCACAGATGTCAGACTCCGCCGCGTTAATTCTGAGGGGAGAATGAAGGCAATAGCTTCGATTACTATTGATAATGAGTTTGTCGTTCATGACATTCGAGTTATTGACGGTAACAATGGAATGTTCGTTGCTATGCCAAGTAAGCGGACTCCAGATGGAGAATTCCGTGACATCGCCCATCCGATTTCTTCAGGGACTCGCGAGAAGATTCAGGCTGCTGTATTGGCTGAATATGAGCGCGCCGCAACTGAAGAAGAGGTTATCGAAGAAGGCGCATAATAACATTATTGGGGTTCGAAAGAAAAGAGAGTCATTCTATGGCTCTCTTTTCTTTTTTTCAATAATGAAGTATATTCTTTAATGAGTAAGATTGAGCGAAGTTGCATCCCTTCCTGAAGATAAGGATTAGGGTATAATTGTTTGCGCCCAATTCACTGTTGAATAGTCCTGAGATCCTTTTTTGGAATTAGAGTGGATAACATTACAATTACAGCGTAGGAGGTCGGGATTGTTGAAAAGAATGGCTATAATTCTTGCTGCAGGGCAAGGAAAACGTATGAAGTCGAAGCTATATAAAGTACTCCATCCTGTATGTGGCAAACCGATGGTTGGTCATGTTTTGGATACAGTAGGAAAAGCTGGGGTAACACGTAATATTGTTGTTGTAGGTCACGGTGCTGAAGCTGTAAAATCATATCTTGGTTCAGCAGCTGACTATGTACTACAGGAACAACAGCTCGGTACAGGACATGCGGTTAAGATGGCTAAGGATATGCTTGGCAAAGAAGAAGGAACCACAATTGTGATCTGTGGAGATACTCCTTTGGTAACAAAAGAAACACTAGAAGGTTTGATGGAGCTCCATGAGTCTCGCGGAGCAGCGGCGACGGTGCTGACAGCACATATGGATCATCCAGCTGGCTACGGCCGTGTGATTCGCAGCAACGAAGGATCTGTAACTAAAATTGTAGAACAAAAAGATTGCAGTCCGGAAGAAGATGCTGTACAAGAAATCAATACAGGTACGTATTGTTTCGATAATGCTAAGCTGTTTGCAGCTTTGGATAAAGTAACAAATAATAATGCACAACAAGAATATTACCTTACTGATGTGATTGGTATTTTCCGTGAAGCGGGAGAAACCATTGAAGCATACATGACACATGATGCTGCAGAATCCATTGGTGTAAATGATCGTGTAGCTCTATCTGAGGCAGAAGGTTTCATGAGACAACGTCTTGTGCGCAAACATATGCTGAATGGAGTAACCATTATTGATCCTTCATCTACGTATATTGGCGCTGATGTTACGATTGGTTCGGATACTGTTCTTTATCCGGGTACCATGCTTAAAGGCAACACAGTAATTGGTGAGGGTTCCATCATTGGTCCAAATACCGATATTGAAGACAGTACAATCGGCGATAACGTCACCGTTAAACATTCTGTACTCAGTAAAGCAGAAGTGGGGAACGGTTCTTCCGTGGGTCCATTCGCATATTTACGCCCAGCATCCAAACTTGGTGAAAATGTTAAGATCGGTGATTTTGTAGAGATCAAAAACGCGACCATTGATAATGGCTCAAAAGTATCACATTTGAGTTATATTGGAGATGCTACCGTCGGCAAGAATGTAAATATCGGCTGCGGAGCAATAACTGTGAACTACGATGGTTATAATAAGTCTGTTACAGAAATTGAAGATGACGCTTTTGTAGGAAGTAATGTGAATTTAATTGCACCTGTTAAAGTAGGCAAAGGCGCTTATGTCGTTGCAGGGTCAACGATTACGCACTCTGTATCAGATAATGACCTTGCTATTGCAAGAGTCCGTCAAGAAAATAAGCCGGGATACGCAGATAAGATACGTGCCCGTGCCAAAGCTAAGAAAAACAACAAAAATTCATAATGAAATGCTGTTCTATACGAACAGCGCCGACTTTTATGAGCAGAACTAAAATCGATTCCAATGAACCAGCACGGAGGTTTTCTATTTTATGACTTATTTTGATTCCAAACTAAAAATATTTACTTGTAACTCAAACCCGAAACTCGCACATCAAATTGCCGACTACATCGGAATTCCAATGGGTGAGTCTCATACAACAAGCTTTAGCGATGGCGAGATTCAAGTAAAACTTTCAGAGAGTGTACGTGGCAGCCATGTGTATATCGTACAATCCACTTGCTTGCCAGTTAACGACAACTTGATGGAAATGCTTGTTATGATTGATGCACTAAAGCGTGCTTCTGCTAAAACAATTAACGTAGTTATTCCGTATTATGGATATGCAAGACAAGACCGTAAAGCACGTTCTAGAGATCCAATTACGGCTAAACTCGTAGCAAACTTGATTGAAAAAGCAGGAGCAACACGTGTTATTGCTATGGACCTGCATGCAATGCAGATTCAAGGATTTTTTGATATCCCTGTAGATCATATGCTTGCAGTTCCAATTATTGCACAATACTTCCGCTCCAAGCAGATTGAGAATCCGGTTGTTGTATCTCCGGACCATGGCGGCGTTGTACGCGCAAGAAAATTGGCTGATTTCCTGAATGCGCCACTTGCTATTATTGACAAGCGCAGACCTGAACCGAATGTAAGTGAAGTGATGAATATCATCGGTAACATTGAAGGTAAAACAGCAATTCTGATTGATGATATTATCGATACAGCAGGTACGATTGTTCTTGGTGCGAATGCATTGATGGAAGGCGGAGCGAAAGAAGTATACGCTTGCTGTACTCATCCCGTTCTTTCCGGACCTGCTATGGAACGACTGGAGAACTCACCGCTTAAGGAAGTTGTAGTGACGGATACCATTCCGATTACTCATCCAAATCCAACGAATAAGCTGAATGTGCTTTCTGTAGCACCGCTACTGGGCGAAGCTATTATCCGGGTTCATGAGGAATTGTCGATTAGTAAATTGTTCGAAATTGAATAGTTCTGCATAGTTAACATGAAAGAGGGGTTACAATGTCTTGGATAAGACATTGTAACCCCTGTCGGCGTATGAACTGATTTTAGTACCCTGGCCTTGAAATAAAGTAGTGGCAGGCACGGTTAAATAAAACACTGCCAACCTCCACAAAATGTTCATCGTAATGAGTGATGTAACCAATATCAATGTGTCTGTCTCGGTCATACACTTGTACCGGTATGGCCTGTTCCATATGATGCTGAAACTGGGACAGCTGCGTTAAACGTTCTATATCGTGGCGCATAACCGGGTCACCCTTTCATCGGTCGCTATTACTCGCTTCCCGCTGTATACAATTGTTTTTATTGTAAAGTGAAAAAGAGCGTAAGTCCACATCAGCGGATCTAGTGATGTCTTTTTTGATATTTTGTTCGTTACTCATCTAAAGAGGAAGGAGGAGCATAATATGAAATGGATTGTAGGACTTGGGAATCCAGGTTCTGAATATGCTAAGACAAGACATAATGTTGGATTTATGGCACTGGATGCCTTAGCAGAACGCCATCATATATCTATTAATCAGAGCAAGTGTAAGGCGCTTATTGGAGAAGGAATGATCCAAGGAGAAAAAGCAGTTCTGATTAAGCCTATGACCTATATGAATCTCTCCGGAGAAACAGTCCGAGCTTATATGGATTATTATAAGGTTGTGCTGGAAGATTTAATTGTGGTCTACGATGACATGGATACAGAGGTTGGAAAAATACGACTTCGGTATCAAGGAAGCGCGGGCGGACATAATGGTATTAAATCCATCATTCAGCATACAGGTACTCAGCAGTTCAACCGAATACGCATGGGTGTGTCAAGACCGGAACCAGGGCATGCAATTGTTGATTACGTCCTTTCCAACTTTCCAAAGAAGGAAAAAGAGGCACTGACTTCAATGATTGAATCTACGTGTGATGCTTTGGAGTATGCAATGAAGGAAACATTTGAGAGAACGATGGCTAAATTCAACGGCTAATTTTTAATTCTATTCTGATCAATGGGCTAAACTGGCAGTCTCCTGGAAAGACTAAAGATATTAATCTTTTTCAGGAGGCATATCTATGCAAATTCATTATGTTTGTCGTCACTGCCGCTCATCTATAGGAAGTATCGAGGCGGATCTTACGACAGAGGTTCGATTAGGCCTTCATTTCTTGACCCCTTCAGAGCGGCAAGATATAATTGCCTATAATTCAAAAGGCGAGCAGATTGTTAGTATTACCTGCAGCTATTGTACGGAAGCAATTATGGACCATCCAGAGCTTAGCCTAATTGCAAGTCCTTTGCAGTAAGCTACGTTTATGAACATAAAATTCATTGAGCTTTATGGGAAGACTCATTCCATTCCCTCTAGCCTTGGCTGTAAGTGCTGAGGCTTTTTTTTCAGTTACAGCGCAGTAAATAAGCCGTATGTTCTGACTTTACCTATGGTAAGGCCAGATAAAAAGGATTATGATGAGATAATTAACAACCAAAAGTTTACATTTAAAATACAGACTATCTTTTACAAATAGCAGATAGATTAGAAAGTGATAAGAGAGGTGCCCCTTTTGCTACAAGCACTTATTGATGCCTATTCCAAAGATTCTGATTTTGAATCGATTGCTTCCGGCGTTACAACGGGAATGAAGGAGCAGTTGATCTCCGGTTTGACTGGGTCGGCTCGTCAAATCATGATAGCTGCCTTACACAAGCAACTAGATCGACCAATGCTCGTTGTAACCCATAATATGTTTGCAGCACAGAAAGTGGCAGATGATTTGCAGGAAGCGCTTTCTGATGATCAAGTCCTTTTATACCCTGCAAACGAGTTAATTGCTGCTGAGGCAGCTATATCAAGTCCAGAAACCCTTGCACAGCGTATTGATGTTCTCCTTAAGTGTGCCAAAGGATTTCGCGGTATTGTCGTTATTCCTTTATCGGGAGCTCGTCGTTATTTACCTTCTCCTGAGATTATTGCAAATGCGGAAATTACATTACAGCAAGGCGGCACGCTTGAGCTGGATTCCTTCCTTCGCGGTATGGTGGAGCTGGGATATGAACGAGTTGAACGCGTAGAAACACAAGGAGAGATGAGCATCCGTGGAGGTATCATTGACTTCTTTCCTGTGACTTCTGGGCTTGCTTATCGTGTGGAGTTATTTGATGATGAGATTGATTCGATTCGTACCTTTGATCCGATAGATCAGCGTTCTATCGATAAGATTAATCAGGTTGTCATTACACCCTGCAAGGAATTAATTTCAAACGAAGCTAAAATGAAGCAAGCCGCTGATCGAGCGGCCATTTTGCTTGAAGAACAATTAGAAAAGACGACCGATCGGCAAGCGAAACTTCGTCTACGCGATGAAATTCATCGTGAGATTGAGCTGCTGCGCGAACATGTGTATTTTCCTGAAATATATAAATATGTAACAGAGTTATACCCTGAGAAACAAACGATCTATGACTTTATGCCCCAGGATACAGTCCTGATTTTTGACGAACCGGCTAGGCTACTGGAAACGGGAAAACAACTTGAGCGGGATGAGTCCGAGTGGAGTATGCATTTGCTCCAAAATGGCAAGACGTTGCCACAGCTTACTCTTTCCCTTGATCATGAAGAAGTTTTATATAAACGTCCATTCCAGACGTTATTTATTTCTGTGTTCCTAAGACAGGTTCCACATACATTACCTCAGAACATTCTGAACATGGTCAGCCGCAGTATGCAGGACTTCCATGGTCAAATGAATGTGCTTAAAGCGGAAATGGAGCGCTGGCAAAAAGCAGGCGTGCAGGTCTTTATGCTGGCAAGCAGCGAAGAACGGCTGGATCGGATGCGCCGCGTATTACAGGATTACGATATACATGAACCGACCATGATGATTGGTGGTTTACAGAGTGGTTTTGAGATGCCTTCGATTCATTTAGCCGTCATTACGGAAGGCGAGATGTTCTCTCAAAAACAACGTAAAGTTCGCAAACCTATTCGTAATGTAGATAATGCAGAACGTATTAAGAGTTACAGTGAACTTAAGGTTGGGGATTATGTTGTCCATCAGAACCACGGTATTGGTAAGTATATGGGGATCGGCACATTAGAAGTAGGTGGAATCCATAAGGATTACATGCATATTCTGTATGCTGGCGGAGATAAGCTGTCTGTTCCTATTGAACAGATTGACCTCATCCAGAAGTATGTAGGATCAGAAGAGAAAGAACCGAAAATCTATAAACTTGGCGGCAATGACTGGACACGTGTTAAAAATAAGGTTCGGAGTTCTGTTCAGGATATAGCGGATGATTTGATCAAACTGTATGCAGCTCGTCAATCTTCACCAGGTTATGCTTTTGAAAAAGATACGGCAGAACAGCAGGAATTTGAAGATTTATTCCCTTATGATGAAACACGGGATCAGGAAAGAGCAATTGAAGAAATTAAGAAAGACATGGAACAAAGTCGCCCTATGGATCGTTTATTATGCGGGGATGTAGGATACGGCAAAACCGAAGTAGCCATCCGAGCTGCATTCAAAGCAGCAATCGAAGGGAAACAGGTCGCAGTGCTTGTTCCTACAACGATTCTTGCACAGCAACATTATGAAACATTCCGTGAGCGCTTTTCTGGATATCCATTTAATGTGAGCGTTCTGAGTCGGTTCCGTACTCGTAAGGAACAGAATGAGACGACGAAGGGAATCAAGGATGGAACTATTGATATTGTAATCGGTACGCATCGTTTATTATCTCAAGATCTTGTCTTTAAAGATCTGGGGCTGCTGATTGTAGATGAGGAACAACGTTTTGGGGTGACTCATAAAGAAAAACTCAAGAAGCTGAAGACAAATGTGGACGTATTAACACTAACTGCAACACCAATTCCTCGAACCCTTCATATGTCTATGCTGGGTGTACGTGATTTATCGGTTATCGAAACGCCTCCAGAGAACCGTTTCCCTGTGCAGACCTATGTTGTTGAGCACAGTCAGACTTTGGTTCGGGAAGCTATAGAGCGGGAACTGGCAAGAGGCGGGCAAGTGTACTACCTATATAACCGTGTTCAAGGAATTCAGGAGATGGCTGCGGAAATTTCAGATCTTGTCCCTGGCGCAAGAGTCGGTGTTGGGCATGGGCAGATGACAGAGTCCGAACTTGAGAAGACGATTCTTGATTTTCTGGATGGGGAGTTTGACGTGCTTGTCAGCACCAGCATTATTGAAACAGGGGTTGATATCCCGAACGTCAATACATTGATCGTACATGATGCTGATAAGATGGGACTTTCTCAGTTGTATCAGCTGCGCGGACGAGTTGGACGTTCCAACCGAATAGCGTATGCCTATTTTACGTATCAAAGGGATAAAGTCCTGACAGAAGTAGCAGAAAAAAGGCTTCAATCCATCAAGGAGTTTACAGAGCTTGGCTCCGGTTTCAAAATTGCTATGCGGGATCTAACGATTCGGGGGGCTGGTAACTTGCTTGGAGCAGAGCAGCACGGGTTTATCGCCTCAGTCGGTTTTGATCTCTACTCACAGATGCTCGCTGAAGAAATTAATAAACGTAAAGTTACAATGCTGGGTGAGGAAGCTCCACAACAATCCAGTTGGACAACAGCCATTGATCTATCGATCGATGCTTACTTACCATCAGATTACATCTATGACAGCATTCAAAAAATTGAAATCTATAAAAAAGTGGCTGTTCTTGCTTCCTTTGATGATACGATGGAATTAGAAGATGAACTGGTGGATCGTTTTGGAGATTTACCAGAGGCAGTTACGAACTTGCTCACTGTGGCGAGACTTAAAATCTATGGTAAAGCCTATGGTATTGAGTCGATTGTACAGCGTGGTGATGACATAACTTTGAAATTCTATGAGGGTCAAGAAAATACTGTAAATGGAGCAAAACTTATTCAGATTGGAAATCAGTTTGAAAGACGTGTACAATTTGAACAAGGACAAAGTATGTCTATTCATGTAAAAGGTAAAGGACTCAGCGATTTGGAGCTTCTTCAATTGCTAGAGAAATTCCTTGCAGCCATGAAGGATGCTTTTAAATCAAAGGGGGAACTTCAAGATGTTGCGAAGTAATAAAAAATCCTGGAAGACGATCGCGGTGACAATGGTCGGCGTATTATCGATATCTCTTCTGGCTGCTTGTGGAAATGGCGATGATCAGAATTCGGCAAGCGACGATAATAGTGCGATCATCGTTAAATATGATGGCGGCGAAATTACAGAGAATGAATTTAACACTGAGATGAAAATCATGAAATTTATGAGTCCTCAGTACGCACAGCTCATGGAAATGGATGAGTTCCGTGAATATCTAGTTGAGCAGCAAGTGACTTATGAGTATTTGAGTAATCAAGCTTCTGACGAATCCAAGAAACAAGGAGAAGAAGAAGCAGACAATCAGCTTGCTCAGATGAAAGAACAAGTTGGAGATGAGCAGTGGAAAGCAATGCTCGAAAATTATGAACTTACAGAAGCAGATATCAAAAATTATATGGCTCGTGTTTTGACCATTGTTAAGGATAAATCACCAAAAGTAACAGAAGAAGAACTCAAAGCACAATACGACGCTAGCCCAGAACAATTTATTACAGCTACCGTCCGTCATGTCCTGATTAGCTTCCAAGATCCTGAAACACAAGAAGAGCGTGCAGAAGGTGAAGCACTGAAAATCGCAAAAGAAGTAAAGGCAAAACTGGATAAAGGTGAGGATTTTGCTGCTGTAGCGAAAGAATACTCCGAGGATCCAGGGTCTGCTGAAAATGGCGGTTTGTACGAAGATACCCCTATTGTATCTTGGGTAGAAGCTTTCAAAGAGGCAGCTAAAACTTTAGAAATTAACAAAATCAGTGATCCTGTTGAAACAGATTATGGATATCACATTATCAAGGTAGAGAAACGTACAGAACCAACCTTCGAAGAATTAACACAAGAACAAAAAGATACCCTTGCGAATACTATCGTAAATACACAAATCCAGACCTTCATGGAAAAAGAGCTTGATGGAATTATGAAAGGTGAAATCAAGCTTCCTGCAAATCCTGCAGCAGAAAAAGAAGGAACGGATACAGAGGGAACAGGTACTGAGGGTACAGAATCGGAAACTCCAGAAGGTTCCGATACAGGAACTGAAGGGACTGACAAAGGTACGGATAAAGGAACAACAGGTACCGAAGGAACCGATGCAGGTAAAGAAAGTACAGATAAAACAACCGACGGCAAATAACCAGATCGGACAAGCAGGACAGCATAGGACGTAATCCATTAGACGCGGGAAACCGCGTCTTTTTGGTATACCGAAACCTTTTAGGAAGGGTAATTCTTTATAATGGAAAATTTTTAAAATCACTTTATCGAACGATATTAAAAGGTCTATGTATAAGGAAATGGGAACAGATGAATACTATGGTTTAGATATCACACTAAACTAACTACCTTAATCCCTCCGTTATAAAAAGGACAGTAGTTGAAAAATCTTCTCGAGAAAGTGAGGCAACATGTAAATGAAAGCTACTGGTATCGTCCGCCGTATTGATGACCTCGGTCGTGTTGTAATTCCCAAAGAAATTCGTCGTACTTTACGCATTCGTGAAGGTGATCCGCTTGAAATTTTTGTGGATCGAGATGGCGAGGTTATTCTGAAAAAGTATTCACCTATTGGTGAATTGGGTGATTTTGCAAAGGAATATGCAGAATCCTTGTTTGAAGGTACAGGCCATGTAACACTCATTACTGACCGTGATACGATTATTACGGTAGCTGGCGGATCTAAAAAAGAATACCTGGAGAAGCAAATCGGAAATTTGGTTGAGCACTCCATGGATAACCGTAAAACTTTGCTTGAGAACAGCAGTGGATCTTATGAAATTGCTAAAGATCATAACGAAAATTTATCATCCTTTGTTGTAGCACCGATTATATCTGGAGGAGATCCTATTGGTGCCGTGATACTGTACAGCAAAGATGAATCAACAAAAATGTCTCAACTTGAAGTGAAAATGTCTGAAACCGCAGCTGCGTTTCTTGGCAAGCAAATGGAGCAGTAAAGAACATTAAACTCCCGCCTGTAAGAGGGCAGGAGTTTTTTGCTTTTACATAAAGAGGTATAATAGGTTTCGTATTGTAAAGGAACATAGCGTCTACCCTAAAGAAGAAGTAGGTAAGCCTATATGAAATCAATAGAAACCAGTACAAAAATGCTTCAAGGAGCATTTATACTCAGCGTTGCTGCACTATTATCAAAACTGATTGGAACACTGCAGAAGATCCCTCTGCAAAATATAGCGGGTGACAGTGTATTTGGTATTTATAATACGGTCTACCCTTTTTACATGATGTTCATTACACTCGCGACAGCTGGTTTCCCTATCGCAGTATCCAAGCTGGTTGCTGAAGCCAACGCTAGGGGAGACCAAGCTGAAGGTGAGCGTGTTCTTAAAGTTACTTCTGTGCTCTTAGCAGTACTTGGAGGTCTGCTCAGCCTGCTCATGTATCAATTCGCTCCGCAGATTAGCCGTTTTATTGATAATGAAGAGATAGTTCTCTCCATTCGTACTGCTTCTTTGGCATTTTTATTTGTTCCTGTCATGACAGGTCTTAGGGGATACTTCCAAGGCTTGCAGGATATGATGCCTACGGCTGTTTCTCAGATCACAGAGCAGACCGTCCGAGTAACCGTCATGCTTGTATTATTATTTATACTGATTGAACGGGGAGCATCAGCAGAAACAATTGCAGCAGGGGCCATGTTAGGCTCTGCCGCGGGTGGAGCCGCCGCACTGCTCTTGATGTGGTTTTTCTGGTTAAGAAGAGGAAAGAGGAGAGCTAACCATTTAGAACAGCTGCGTTCCGATGAAAATGTGCTTTCTAGGGAAAAGGGTCTGAAATCAGATCGAAAGTCAACATCTACTCTTCTGATTAGTGTGCTCCGTTATGCGATCCCCGTTGCACTTGGTTCGGTAGTCGTCCCATTAATGAATATGGTTGATACCTTTACTGTTCCACGTCTGCTTAAGCAGGAAGGGATGGCTGATATAGAAACAATGAGATTTTTTGGAATCTATAATCGGGGGATTCCGCTTGTGCAACTCGTAACTATGCTGGCAACGACATTGTCGGTATTGTTTATCCCTGCTATTGCGGAAGCGAAGGTGCGAAATGATCATAATACAATCCGTAGGCAAAGCGGTCTTGCCCTCAAGTGGTTTTGGCTCATTGGTCTGGCTGCCGCCGCGGGTATGGCGGTGCTGGCTGAGCCCATCAACCAGATGCTTTATATCACGGCCGAAGGAACAAGTACGATGCGTATATTGGCACTCACTGCTGCCGGAAGCGCAGTCAGCGTCATTGCTGCAGCCTTACTTCAAGGGTATGGGGCAGTGAAAGCGCCGGCCTTTATTATGCTGACTGCCGCAGGTGTCAAAACACTGCTAAATGAGCTGTTAGTACCGTATCTAGGTATCAATGGTGCAGCATGGTCCTCGGCAGCAGCTTATGCGCTGGCTGCTTTGTTAAATGTATTACTGCTTGCTCAAATACTGAGGCTGCGGGTATCCTTTACTGCTGGTTTATTCAAACCATTTCTCATTATCGCCGCGATGTCACTAACGGCAGCCGGAGTAGCATGGGGTACAGAGGTTATGATTGGGGCTTTAGGAATTAGTTTAGGCAACCGAATGACTGCCCTTGTGCAAAGTCTGCTCGGTATTACAGCGGGCGTTATCATATTCATGATTGGTACGATCCGTACAAAATGGATAACAGCAGAAGAGATCGCTATGCTTCCTAAGGGAGAGAAGCTGATGAAGCTGTTTCACAAATTACGATTAGTATAAGTAGAAACAAGGATGCTCTATTTTTGGCTTGATGCAAAAGCATGATATAGTTACAGTTAGCAAGGTTTATTTAGAAGCCATTTATTTGGAGGGGTCACATGAGCACAGCAATCACAGTGGTTGGTCTAGGTTCAGGCGGGGAAGATCAACTGACTTTAGGTATTATGAAAAGGTTACAAAAGGCAAGCAGGATCTATGTTCGGACGCTTGACCATCCGGTATGCAAAGATTTAGAAAATCTTCATTTATCTTTGAATTCGTTCGATTATATATATGAAGCAAAGAATTCTTTTCCAGAGGTCTATGATAGTATAGCAAACGAGCTTATTCAGCTTGCGAAGCAAGGCACTGCGGGCGAGATCATATATGCTGTACCCGGACATCCTATGGTAGCAGAGGCAACGGTAGGACTGCTAAAAGAGCGCTGCGCTGATCAAGGAATTCCTCTCTCTATACTCGGGGGAGAAAGCTTCCTGGATGAGGCATTTATAAGACTTGGATTTGATCCTATCGAAGGATTTCAATTACTTGATGCGGGTGTTATTGACCGCGAATTGCTGCAGCCTAAGTTACATACGGTAATTGGACAAGTGTATGATGTATTCACTGCCTCTGACGTTAAGCTAAGTCTGATGGAGGTGTATCCAGATGACACTAAAATCATTGTTGGACATGCACTCGGTATTGAAGGTCAAGAAGTCATTCAGGAAGTTGAGCTATATGAGCTGGATCGTGTAGAAGGATACGGCAATTTATCACTGATTTATGTACCAAAAAGTGACAATGAGCAGCTCACTAGACGTACGTTTGGCCGTCTTCATGAAATTGTAGAAATTCTGCGAAGCCCGGAAGGATGTCCTTGGGACCGCGAACAAACTCATGCTTCCATCCGCAAGAATCTGATTGAGGAAACGTATGAAGTCTTGGAGACAATCGATGATGATGATCCAGATCATATGAAAGAAGAACTTGGCGATTTACTGCTCCAAATCATGCTGCACGCTCAGATGGAAGAAGAGCTGGGTACATTTGATGTCTATGATGTCATTCAAGGTCTGAATGACAAGCTCATTTTTAGACACCCGCATGTATTTGGAGACAACAAGGCAGAAGATGCTGGAGAAGCGCTAGCCAACTGGGAAGCGATGAAAGCAGAAGAGAAGAAGCTTAAAGGACAAGCGAAAGAGAAAATTTCTATACTTGATGGAGTTCCTAGAGATCTTCCAGCCTTAATGAAAGCTTACAAACTTCAAAAGAAAGCATCAAAAGTCGGTTTTGACTGGGATCAAGTAGAAGACGTGTTTGTTAAGGTTGAGGAAGAGCTTGGCGAGCTAAAAGAGGCAATTAAGCTGAACTATGCTGCAGAAGAGCAGATGTTGGAACTTGGTGATGTTTTATTCACTACTGCTAACATCTCGAGGTTTATTGGAGCCGATCCCGAGGAAGCGCTAGCTGCTACGAACCGTAAATTTACTCGTAGATTTAAGTACATTGAATCTCGTCTTGCGGAGCAAGGAAAGACCATAGAAGACAGTACGCTTGAAGAGATGGAAGCCTGCTGGCAAGAAGCTAAACAGGAACTGAAAGATTACTAACGCTCAAAATCGGGATTGAAATTCATAAATATCGGGTATTTGAATTATAGGAGAACCACTGTCATGAATTAAAATGGGCATGGTTTGACAACGATACCTAAAATGTCGTATTCTTTACCAAACTTGAACCCACTGCGTGTGTCACATTAAAAAAAGGCGCATTGCAGCAGGATTTTTAGTGACTTAGCAAGAATAGAAGTGTAGTAACGGCACGTGATACTAAGAAGCGTTTTTACGCAGGAAGTGCACGTCGTATTTTCTTTAATTTGGGAGGCCTTTAATAATGAATAAAACAGATTTGGTAAACAATATTTCAGAAAAAAGTGGACTTACAAAAAAAGACGTAGAAGCAGTTCTTAATGGTTTCCTTGGTGAAATTACAGATGCCCTTGCAAATGGCGACAAAGTACAACTTATTGGCTTTGGCACTTTCGAAACTCGCAGACGATCCGGACGTACAGGACGTAACCCGCAAACAGGAAATACGATTGAAATTCCAGAATCTAATGTTCCTGCATTTAAGGCAGGAAATAAACTTAAAGAAGCTGTAAAATAATGAGAGTAGATAAATTCCTTAAAGTTTCGAGACTGATAAAACGCCGTACGGTGGCTAAGGATGTCTCCGAACAGGGGAGAGTCCTGATCAATGGACGAGAGGCGAAGCCAAGTAGTGCTGTCAAAGTCGGCGATGAAATTACCGTACAGTTCGGACAGAAACTTGTAACCGTTCGAGTAGAGCGTTTGGCAGAAAGCACGCGTAAAGAAGAGGCTTCGAGTCTATTCACCGTGGTGAAAGAAGAGCCTATTGCCAGAGATAACGGGTTGGACTTTTTAAGTTAACCTTTGTTTTACATTAACAAGCGTGCTAATCCCGATTTAGAAGGGAGAAGCACGCTTTTTTAATTTCCTTCTGCTACTGTTCTAATCCTTCTTAACCTCCCATAAGCTAGGTGTAAGAAGGGAGGGGTACATGCCATGATAGACCATGTAAAACCGAAACAGCACAGTTTAAACATGCAGAACCGGAAGCAACTTGATATCACAGGTGTTTTGAATGTGGAGAGCTTTGATAATGAGGAATTCCTACTCAAGACAGAGCTCGGTCACCTAACCATTAGAGGGCAAAATTTACATATTAAAAACCTCAATCTTGAAGAGGGACTCTTATCGATTGAAGGTCATGTAAGTTTTCTTGCCTATTTAGATCCCGGTTCAAGTTCCAAATCCGGAAAAGGAATTCTCGGCAAGTTGTTCAAATGAATCCAGAAATTCAGTGGATCACATTAGGATGGATGCTCTTCTCCGGAGCGGCACTGGGAATGGTCTATGACAGTTACCGGGTCCTGTCTCTCTCGTTCCGGTTTCCGAGATGGAGTATCCATACAATCGATTTGGTATATTGGATCGCAGCAGCCGTGTTTGTATTTAACATGCTGTATGCCAGTAACCATGGAGAGTTACGATTTTATGTCTTTTTGGGACTTTTTTTAGGGGTTTGGGTCTATTTTTTGGTTTTAAGTGTTTTGACTCAAAAAATTGTGGTAATGTTAATTGGAATTATAAAGCAGTTTTGTTATATAATTTACCGTGCGCTTTACATCATCTTAGTCATTCCTATTAAAGGTATACTTCGGCTATTACGGATCTTGTTTGGTTTTGTTATAGCGATTCTCCTTTTTCTGATCAGAATGGTTTATTACATAATAAGACCGTTTCTTAAACTTCTTTATTTGCCGATAAGACCCTTGATCAGTAAATGGCAGACTCCAAGCTGGATGGCACGTATGTTCAGCCGGATTAAAGAATGGTGGAACTACTGGTTCTGATCTATTAACAAAGCGAGCTGGTTAGCTTAAATTCCTACCTAATCATGAAGGAGGTACGCGTATGAAATCATCGTCTGGGCGCAGTGTTCAAAATTCAAAACAAGCTGGACCTCAGAAGAAAAAAGTAACAGGAGCTCGGAGGCGAATCATGCTATGGCTTGCCTTTATGATCTGTTTCACAGGATGGGCAGGATATACATTCTTTAATCAGTCTACTCAAATGGCGGACAAGAGTGCCAAGCTGCAGGAGATCAAGGTGACACAGACAAAAACAGAACAAGCACTTGAAGAGCTTAAGCAGGAAGTGGGCAGGCTACAAGATCCTGAATATATCGGGCAAATTGCACGAAAAAAATATGGAATGTATTTACCTGGAGAGACACCAATCTATCCAGTTGATGAATAATATAGCAACAGAACTTAAATTCCGTTTTCTACTGGAATTATGTTCAAAGTTAACCGAAATTAGGCGCGTTAACAGGCGTTCGTTCAGTTGACCTTGGTTTAATCCATAAGGTATAATTAATTTACCGCAACAGATTTAAAAATCGGGTTGTATATTTTTAAGGGAGGATCATTTTATTCTATGGCAATTGAAGTGGGCACCAAATTAGAGGGCAAAGTGACAGGCATCACGCATTTCGGAGCATTCGTGGATCTGTCTGGAGGTGTCACGGGTCTCGTTCACATCTCAGAAATCGCTGACAATTATGTCAAAGACGTCAACGATCATTTGAAAGTTAATGATACGGTAACTGTTAAGGTTATCAATGTTGACAAGGACGGAAAGATTGGACTTTCAATCAAGCAGGCGGTTGACCGTCCAGCAGGTGAAGTACAACAGCAAGCTCGTCCACCAAGAACACCAAGACCGGAACGTACCGGAGGAGATAGAGAGCGATTTAGCGGCGGCGCTGGTAACAGTGGCGGCGGTAGCTATAACAATCGTGAACGGGGAGGGCGTCCTTACAAACCTTCTGCCGGCAAGCCTTCGTTTGGCAAGCCTTCATTTGAGGATAAAGTGTCACGCTTTCTGAAAGACAGTGAAGAGCGGATTTCGTCGTTGAAGAAGAACACCGAAGGTAAACGCGGAGGTCGCGGCGCAAAACGCGTGTAAGTCACCAACCTGATCTTGCATATATAAGTACGTGAATAGAGAGAACCGCAGACTTTAGAGTCTGCGGTTTTTTTTGTCGCATCTCAAGAATCGTCCGACATGTTTCAAGCTAGTTCCAGTATTATCATTCCATATCGCTACCATTTTATAACTATGGAAAGAATGACTCGGCAAGTGCTGAAATTGTCATAATGCTCTTTAATCCTATATGGGCTGTCCTTTTAATTCGTAACTCTGTTATTTCGCAGACCCCCTATTTTTGTCGGAAATTTCTTTTTGCGACATCTTAGTTTCTGACAAACTTTCACAGAACAAGCTGACTATAATGGGAAACATCAAATCAAACATTGGGGAGCGAAGCGAAACATGGACAAGTGGAATGTAATACCTTTTCCAGGAATCAAAGCTGGTAAACGGGGAAAAGAGCTGCGTGCCGATGTAAGCATGAGGATGAAGACATGGATAGGGTCCTTACGAGCCGTACAGATCATATCTGAGAAGAAATGGATGATTCTGCTGACGGTGATGGGTTTTTTGCTAGGAAAGGCTATGATATTAGACGAGCTCTCACCATTTGCCATAGCCTATTTTGCCGTTATTTTATTCTTGAGAAGGGATTTCTTAATTCCCGTGGGAGCCGCGATTCTTGCTGGAAGTTTTTTTTCGCCTTATCCAACCTTCTTCATCATCGCTGCCGAACTAGGAATCTTTTATCTGCTGTACAAAGGACTCTCCTCTTTTGGGAAAACCGAATTATCTTATGCGCCTGTCATGGTTTTTACCTCGGCTTTTATGGTGAATTTGTTTACCGTCCTGATCGGACCCTCATTCACATGGTACGCGGTCCTAATGATGACCATCGATGCGGTGCTGAGTTTTGTACTCACCATGGTGTTCATACAGGCGATTCCCATCTTTACTTATCGGAAGAAGAGTGTAAACCTCCGCAGCGAGGAGATCCTGTGTCTAATTATTTTACTGGCATCCGTCATGACAGGAGCTGTTGGGTTTACGGTCTACCACTTATCAGCTGAAAATGTACTATCCAGATATTTGTTACTCCTCTTCGCCTTTGTAGGCGGGGCACCGCTTGGTGCGTCAGTAGGTGTACTTACGGGACTGATCTTAAGCCTGGCGAATATGTCAGCCATCTATCAGATGAGTTTGCTTGCTTTTGCAGGGATGTTGGCCGGAATGATGAAGGAAGGAAAAAAACTAGGTGTATCTCTGGGGATGCTGCTTGGATCCTCAATCTTATCCATCTATTTAGGGGGAACAGGAGATGTAATCACATCGACGTATGAGAGCTGTGCAGCCATTCTTCTTTTTTTACTGACACCTAAAAGCATGTTACAAGTTATTTCTAAATATGTACCTGGGACACAGGATCACAGCTATTCACAGCATGAATACGCGAAACGGATCAGGGACCTGACTGCTGAGCGAGTCAATCGTTTTTCACAAGTGTTTAAGCAGCTATCTAAGAGTTTTGATCAGATGTCCGGGGTTAATGAGATGGGACAAGGTCAACAGGATATGGAACATTTTATGAATGCAGTTGCCGAAGGGACCTGTACCTCCTGTTTTAAACAAGAGCAGTGTTGGGACGGCAAGTTCTATCAGACCTATAAGTATATGACAGAAATGATGACTTCAATTGAAGAAAATCCAAATTTTCAGGCAAAGGATATTCCAGCATCTTGGACAAAAAGTTGTGCTAAGACAGGAGCTGTACTTGATGTAATGAAGCGTCAGTACGGGCTATACCAAGATAATATGCAATGGAAACGCCAAATATACGACAGTAGAATGCTTGTAGCAGAACAATTATCCGGCGTGTCTCAGGTAATGGAGGACCTGGCACGGGAAATACAGCGTGAAACAAAGGTAATGCACAAGCAGGAGGAACAGATTAGATCAGCACTTGAGCAGCTAGGTTTGTCCATCCATAGTATCGATATTATTAACCTGGACGCAGGGAAAGTCGAGATTGAGATTGTACATGCCTATACGAAAGGGTTTGATGAATGCCGAAAAATTATTGCTCCGCTTTTATCTGATATTATTGGTGAGCATATTGCGGTTGTAGAAGAAACAATGACTATTCCAAAGCAGGGGCTTGCTACTGTAACTTTCGGATCAGCGAAGACATATGAAGTCACAACAGGCGTAGCTGGAGCAGCCAAGGGTGGAGGCCTTCTTTCGGGCGACAGCTTCAGCACAGTTGAACTTGGCAACGGCACCTTTGTTGTCGCACTCAGCGACGGTATGGGGAATGGAGAACGAGCAAGGCTTGAGAGCAGTACTGCTCTTGGTATCCTGGAACAGCTGCTACAATCGGGGATGGATGCAAAACTTGCCATTAAATCAGTCAATTCTATACTAATGCTAAGGTCTACAGAGGAATTTTTTGCGACTGTGGATATGGCGCTCATTGATCAGTATTCAGCACAGACGACATTTATGAAGATAGGATCTACTCCAAGCTTCATTAAAAGAGGAGAAGAGGTAATTCCGATATCAGCAAGCAATCTTCCTGTTGGCATTATTAAAGATATAGAGGTTGACCTAGTCACTACGCAGCTGCTCCCAGGGGATATCGTCATTATGATGACAGATGGTATATACGATGCACCAGGGTACGCTGTAAATAAAGAAATGTGGATGAAACGAATGATTCAGGAGATGGATAGTGAAGATCCACAAGAAATTGCCGATATCTTATTAGAGCGTGTCATTCGTTATCAGCAAAATAAGATTCATGATGACATGACCGTTGTCGTTGGTAAAGTGGATCATTTTAACCCTGAATGGGCCACACTTCGTATCCCGGGTATTGATCGGATGGAGCGGCCTAGGACAGTCAGCTGACCGATAGATATTTATTATAGAAGGAAAGTCCTCGTTTGAACCTAGCCTGTTATGGAAATAATAGGAATAAGTTTGAAGCTAAAGGGGATGAGAAAGATGAAGCAAATTTTACTCATAACAGACGGATGCTCTAATGTTGGTTCAAATCCAGTACTTGCTGCTGCAAATGCCTTGGAGGAAGGCATTACGGTGAATGTAGTGGGCGTGGTGGATTATGGAACTATTGGTGACCTTGGGGGACAAGAGATTGAAGCGATTGCCAAAGCAGGGGGTGGAATAAGCCGAATTGTAGGTACACCTGTATTAGCAAAAACCATGCAGATGATGACGCGAAAAACAGTGGTTCAGACCATTGAACTAGCGGTTAATAAAGAGCTTAAACAAATTCTGGGCAAAAGTGCGGGCAGTATTGCGGAACTTCCTTTGCATCAGCGCGCAGAGGTGGTTCAAGTACTGGATCATTTGACAGAGACAACACCGCTTCAAGTTGCTTTACTTATCGATGCAAGTGCTAGTATGAAACCGAAACTTGCTGCCGTTGAAGAAGGAATTCGAGATTTGATGCTCAGCCTTCAAGCGCGTGAAGGAAGAAGTCAGATCTCTGTATTTCATTTTCCTGGGAGACAAGGCAGTGAGGATGCAGTACTTGATATTAGCTGGACAAGCGACATGAATGCACTTCGATCGGTTTTTACTAAGCTGGATATGAGAGGTGCTACACCTACCGGGCCTGCAATATTAAAGGTGATTGATTATTATCGTTATGGTACACTAAACGAGAATGACCTGTATGATCGCGATGACGGAGCAAAAGAAGGGATGCATGGTGACTATGCCGCTGGATCCTGATCTTACTCCTGGAACTGTAGTTATCGGCAAATGGAAGAATAATAAATATATTATTCAGAGAGTGCTCGGTAAGGGAGCAAATGGGATCGTGTATTTGGTTCAGCGTGAACCGGGTGGAGGCCGGTATGCGCTCAAGATGGGTTTTAATCCACTTGATTTGCAGTCGGAGATTAATGTTCTTACTTCATTAGCGAAGAAGGATCACCTTGCAGATAGGAAGGGCTTCTCTTCCTATTTAAAAGAAGTCGATAATTACCAAGCTGGCGGAAAAGAGATTTCTTTTTACGTCATGACCTATGTCAGAGGTGAGCCGCTTCATTTATTTATCCATAGAAATGGACCAGAATGGATGATGCTTGTCGGGCTTCGAATTTTAAAAAGGCTTGCTGAGCTGCATCGGTTAGGATATATATTCTGTGACTTGAAGCCGCAAAATGTACTTGTTTCTTCCTATGGTGAGGTGGAGCTCATCGATTATGGAGGAGCGAGTCCTGTAGGACGCAGTGTAAAGCAGTTCACAGAGTGGTATGATAGAGGGTACTGGAATGCAGGCAGCCGTGTCGCAGACCAGAAATATGATGTGTTTTCCTTTGCCATTCTTCTTATTCATCTTCTGGAGGGAGAAGAATTAAGAAGATTCACTGGAAACAGTATTCCTCAACTAAGAGGAATACCCGCACTTTTAACTATCATTCATAAGAGTGAGCGGCTAGCGTCATATAGAAGTTGGCTTCAAAAGGCAATACAGGGTGATTATGACGATGCTGAGGATGCCTTCTTATCGTGGAAAAAGCAAGTCTACAGAGTAAGAAGCGGACCTAAGAATGCTTCATCAGAACCAACCCCAGGATGGTTAATTCCATCTTTTGCGTTATCAGCTCTAATTATGGCTGGGGCAATGATCCTGATGCTTCGCTAAAATTAGAGGGTACATACCTTGAAATATCTGAGTTAGAAAAGAGGTACATCATGAAAGGACCGAAACTTGAACCTACGGTAATGCAAATTGCTGCTACAGCAGAGGAGTATCAATTGTGGAAACCGGGTCACCGGATTGTAGTCGCAGTATCCGGTGGGGCGGATTCTGTGGCTCTTTTACATATTCTTCATCAAGTATCTCTCTACCTTACACCGCTCACATTGATCTGTGCCCATGTACATCATGGGTTTCGTGCAGAGTCGGATGCTGAAGCCGAGCTGGTACAAAAATATGCGGAATCGCTGCACATTCCTTTTGAAATGGTTCATCTAAATATGCCGAAGTATTTAGAGGAGACAGGGCGGAACTCACAGGATGCGGCCCGTGAAAGAAGATATGCTTTTCTTCATCAAGTCGCGGAGAAGTATAAAGCAGACAGCATTGCTCTGGCACATCATGCGGATGATCAGGCCGAGACGGTTATGCTGCATATGCTGCGAGGAAGCGGTGCTTCAGGACTTTCAGGTATGAAAATAAAACGAACTGAAAAAAACGTGGAACTTATTAGGCCATGTTTACGTATTACCAAGACGGACTTGGAAAAGCTCTGTGAAAAAGAAGAGCTTCCCTATCTCATTGATAGTAGTAATATGAATCGTAAATATCTTAGAAATGCAATCCGACTGGATGTGCTTCCTTTTTTGGGGCAATATAATGGGCAGATAAAGGAATCTCTTTATCGAATGGCCGAAGTTATAAGCACAGAAGATGACTATATGGAAGCAGCTGCAGAGCAAACCTTTGCGGATATGGTCATGAAGTCAGGTGACCAACTTACCTTTTCTGTGCCTGCGTTTAAGGAGCTACATGTCGCTTTACAACGAAGGCTCATTAAATTAATATTAAATTATCTGCCTTCAAACGATGATTTTGCTACTTTTTCAAGAATAGAATCCATACGTAAGGGAGTGGTTCAGACCGAACCAACGACTTGGATTCTTGATATAGGTCAGGGTATCGTTTGTATGCGGGAATATAACAGTATTATTTTTACTGCCCGGAATTCTGTATCTGAGCATTACAGTTATCAGTTAGATTCTCCAGATGGAGAATCATTTCTCTATCTGAATGAGATTGAAAGAACCATTCATTTGGTTCTTTCAAAGGGGATGCGCAGGCCGATATCTGCTAATGAAGCACAGTTTGATTTGAGCAAACTTCATTGGCCGCTTACCGTAAGAGCACGATTGCCTGGAGATACCATGAAAGTAATGGGATTAAACGGAAGTAAAAAGGTGAAAGATATTTTTATCGACGCCAAAATTCCGCCGTCCCTGCGTTCTCGTATCCCCCTCGTGTGTGATGTTGAAGGAAACATCATCTGGATTCCGGGCGTAAGACGCTCCATCCATGCTCCCGTTACCGATCAATCTGCACAGATCATTCAAATGTGGATCGAGTAGCTATTACGCGCAGGCAGTTGGCAGTAATGGTGCAGATAAGACTTTCATAGTATAACTTTAGGGGGTTCACTAACGTTGCAGAACGATATTCAAGAAATTTTAATTAGTGAAGAAGAAATTCAAGGTAAAATCAAGGAATTAGGCGAAGTATTAAGCAAGGAATTCGCTGATCGTAATCCTTTAGTGATTTGTGTACTTAAAGGTGCGTTTATATTTATGGCTGATTTGGTTAAAAACATAACAGTGCCTCTTGAAATGGACTTTATGGCTGTATCAAGTTATGGCGCTTCTACCAAGTCTTCCGGTGTAGTCAAGATCATCAAGGATTTAGATCAATCCGTTGAGGGTCGCGATGTTCTTATTGTAGAGGATATTATCGATAGCGGGCTCACACTCAGCCATCTGATTGAACTTCTACGGAACAGAGGCGCTAAATCAACAACGGTGGTTACCTTGTTTGATAAGCCGTCTGGCCGTTCTGTTGATCTTGAAGCGGATTATACGGGCTTTGTTTTGCCAGATGCATTTGTAGTTGGCTACGGTTTGGATTATGCTGAACATTACCGGAACCTGCCTTATATCGGGATTCTGAAACCGGAGATTTACAGTAACTAAAATCCCGGCAGAATAATGATAGAATCGCGTTTGCCCATTTGTTGAGAAGGGCAGAATGGCTATGGTAAAATAACTAAGGTGTCTCGAGAGGAGGTAGGGGATGAATCGGTTCATCCGGAATTCTGGTTTTTATCTAATTTTATTTTTAGTTGTAGTCGGCATCTACCAGGTTATTAATGGTGGAAGTGAAGCGGCTGATACCCCTAAATACAACGAGTTTCGTCAGGAATTATCTGCAAATAACGTAGAGAATTTGAGTATTCAGTTTGATGGATATGCCTACCAGGTGACGGGACAGTATGTAACCCCGCCTGATGAAAAAGCCAAAAACTTTATTACGTACATTCCTGCTACAGATGCTGCAGTCCAAGAAATTGCGGATGCGAGTGAAGCGAACGGAATAGCAATGGAAGCGAAACCGATGAAGGGTGACAGTATTTGGCTGACACTACTAACGTCGTTTATACCTCTTATTTTGATGTTTGTCCTCTTCTTCTTCCTGTTTAATCAGGCGCAAGGCGGCGGCGGCAAAGTGATGAACTTTGGTAAGAGCCGTGCACGTTTATATAACGAAGAGAAGAAAAAGATTACTTTCGAAGATGTTGCAGGAGCAGATGAGGAGAAGCAAGAGCTTATCGAAGTTGTTGAGTTCCTGAAAGATCCTCGTAAATTCGCTGCAGTGGGTGCTAGAATTCCAAAAGGGGTTCTACTGAATGGTCCTCCAGGAACAGGTAAAACACTCCTTGCACGAGCTGTCGCTGGGGAAGCGGGCGTACCGTTCTTCAGTATCTCGGGTTCTGACTTCGTCGAAATGTTTGTCGGTGTCGGTGCATCCCGTGTGCGTGACTTGTTCGAAAATGCGAAGAAAAATGCTCCATGTATCATCTTTATTGATGAGATTGATGCGGTTGGTCGTCAGCGTGGTGCTGGACTCGGCGGTGGACATGATGAGCGTGAGCAGACGCTAAACCAATTGCTCGTAGAGATGGATGGTTTTGGAGCAAATGAAGGTATTATTATCATTGCAGCAACAAACCGTCAGGATATTCTTGACCCTGCACTTCTTCGTCCAGGTCGTTTTGACCGTCAAATTACAGTTGACCGTCCTGATGTAAAAGGCCGTGAAGCTGTTCTTAAAGTACATGCTCGTAACAAACCTCTTACAAAAGACGTGAAGATGGATGTAATCGCGAAGCGTACAACTGGATTTACAGGTGCAGATCTTGAGAACCTGCTTAATGAAGCAGCCCTTCTTGCTGCCAGACGTAATCGTAAAGATATCTCCATGCGTGAGATGGATGAAGCGATTGACCGTGTAATTGTTGGTACGGAGAAGAAGAGCCGCGTAGTAAGTGATCGTGAAAAACGGATCGTTGCTTTCCATGAAGCTGGCCATACGATTGTAGGTTACTTCTTGGAGCATGCTGATATGGTTCACAAAGTTACGATTGTACCTCGTGGTCGTGCAGGCGGATATGTAATTATGATGCCAAAAGAAGATCGCATGCTCGCAACGAAACAAGAATTGCTTGATAAAGTAACTGGGTTACTAGGTGGTCGTGTATCTGAGGAACTGTTTATCGGTGAAATTGGTACTGGTGCCTATAGTGACTTCCAACAAGCAACAAGTATCGTTCGTAGCATGGTGATGGAATATGGTATGAGTGAAAAACTCGGACCATTGCAGTTTGGTAATGCGCAAGGGCAAGTCTTCTTGGGTCGTGACTTCGGACATGAGCCGAACTACAGTGATTCCATTGCATATGAGATTGATAAAGAAATGCACCGTATGGTTACAGAATGCTATGAGAAAGCGAAAGATTTGCTTACCAAGTATTCTAAAGAGGTTCACCTTATTGCGGAAACTCTGCTTGAAAGAGAGACTCTTGATCTTGAAGATATCAAGCAGTTGATCGAAAATGGAGCAATTACCGAAAAAGAAGAAGGAAATACGGGAGGATCCTCAGAAGGCGGAGAACCTATTATCGACAATGTCGGTGATGTTAAAGTTCGCATTCAAGGAAAAGATAACACCGGTGGAACACCGGCGGAAGAAATTCCAAACCATGTTCCAAATCAGCCGGAATCAGAATCTACACCTCCAACGGATCCAGACAATAACAAACCTACTTCATAAGGTCGCTATACACGAAAAACCGGAGAACAGCTCATGTTCTCCGGTTTTTTGTGTTATTACATTCGTTTCGTTCTAAATTGCGTCTATTTTGTGAATTGACAGGTCAGGGTGTCCCGTGTAAATTAGTTGTAAACAAAAGGAATTTCTGTATTCGACTTTGTGAATCGATTAACAAGCGGGGGCATACACTGCAAAGTGAACGTAGTATTTGCTATTTCATAAAAGGAGAGGGTCAACAGTGGAGGTTCAGGCAATAGAACGTAAGGCCGAGATGAATCGTGAGTTGAAAGAGCGACTTAAAGTACTAAAGAAGGAACGGAATGCAATTATACTTGCTCATTATTATCAACGAGATGAAATTCAGGAAGTAGCAGACTTTCGTGGAGACTCCTTCCTTCTAGCTCAGAAGGCCGCAGAGACCGATGCCGAAGTTATCGTTTTTTGTGGTGTCCACTTTATGGGGGAAAGTGCTAAAATTTTGGCTCCAAATAAAAAAGTGATTATTCCTGATGAACGTGCTGGCTGTCCCATGGCTGATATGGTCAACGTAGAAGGACTTCGCAAATTAAAAGAGCAGCATCCAAATGCGAAGGTCGTTACATACATTAACTCCTCTGCCGAGATTAAAGCGGAGACCGATATATGCTGTACTTCTGCTAACGCGGTAAAAGTGATTCAATCGCTCGATGCGGAAGAGATTATATGGGTTCCTGATAAGAATCTCGGACATTATGTTCAACAACATACCGATAAGAAGATGATTATATGGGAAGGGTACTGCAATACACATGACATGCTGACGATAAAAGATGTGGTTGAAATGCGTGCTAAATATCCCGATGCAGAATTTGTGGTTCATCCGGAATGCCGCCCAGAGGTGGTTGAGATGGGTGATTTTGTAGGAAGCACGACAGCAATTCTCGAGTATTGTAAAAAATCCGACCGCAAGCAATTCATTGTCGGTACGGAAGACGGTACAGGATATCAACTTCGAGTAGACAGTCCGGACAAAACCTTCCACTTTGCGACCAAATTTCTTGTTTGCCCGAATATGAAAGTAAATAACCTTAAGAAACTGGTAAAAGCGCTGGAGACAATGAAGCCAGAAATTTATGTACCTCCTGCTGTTGCTGATCGTGCACGTTTATCCCTAGAGCGCATGTTACAAGTAAAATAGGTTGAAGGGAGAGCTTTCAGATGAAGGTACACCCCCTTTTCTATATATGCATGATTACGTGAGCTACTTTATAGGAGACAGGTGAGGATGCCCCATGATTCCATCTTACTTAATTGATTTGGATATAGCGGCTTTACCTCAAGTGGAGACAGATCTGCTTGTTATCGGTACAGGTATAGCAGGATTATTTACAGCAATCGAGGCAAGCAGGGATCGGCAGGTTCTTATGATTACGAAAAGAACATTGTTAGAGAGTAATACGAGATATGCGCAAGGTGGAATTGCAGCAGTTACTGCAGAGGATGATTCACCTGCCTATCACATGCAGGATACGCTTACTGCGGGTGCGGGTCTGTGCCGAGAAGAGGCTGTGAAGGTGCTTGTTAGCGAGGGGCCGGAAAGAGTCAGAGAATTAATTAGTCTTGGGACCGCTTTTGATATAGAGAATGGGGAACTGGCATTAACACAGGAAGGAGCTCACAGTCATCGCCGGATTCTACATGCTAATGGAGATGCGACGGGATACGAGATTGTAAGAGCATTAGCGAAGCAAGTTGCTTCTCATGCATCGATTAAAGTATGGGATGAACATTTTGTTGTTGATCTTGTAACGCGGTCCGGTGAGTGCAGGGGGGCTATTGTACAGGAAGCTGATGGCGGACGAATCTATGTAAAAGCAGATGCTGTTGTACTCTGTTCTGGGGGAGCAGGCCAATTATATCGATATACTACAAACCCAGAAGTGGCTACTGCAGATGGTATAGCTATGGCTTACCGGGCAGGGGCCGAGATACGAGACATGGAATTCATTCAATTTCATCCAACGTCTCTTTGTTATCCAGGGGCTCCTCGCTTTCTTATATCTGAGGCCGTACGCGGTGAAGGAGCAGTGCTTCGTAATATTCGGGGGGAACGGTTTATGCATAAATACCATCCACAGCTCGAGCTTGCTCCGCGTGATATCGTGGCAAGAGCCATCGTTAGTGAGATGGAGCATACAAAGGCAACCCAGGTATATCTTGATATCACCCATGAGACCCTTGACCGGATCAAGCTTCGCTTTCCGACAATCTATGAGACCTGTATGAACTATGGGCTGGATATGGCTTCGGACTGGATTCCTGTAGCACCTGCTGCTCACTATATGATGGGCGGAGTGAAAACAAATCTACATGGAGAAAGCAGTATTCAGCGGCTTTTTGCCTGTGGAGAGGTGTCATCTACCGGAGTCCATGGAGCAAATCGGCTGGCTAGCAATTCTTTATCGGAAGCCATCGTTTTTGGGAAAAGAATTGTAAATCGCATACGTAAACTTAATCCTCTAAAGGAATCTGTTCCTTTCGTTTCTTCCCTGAACAGAAAGGAAGTTTTCGTCGAAGTGAGTTCAATTCATGCTAGAAGACTTGCCCTGCAGAAGACAATGGTACGGGGAGTAGGACTTCGGCGCTCAGAACAAGGTTTATTACAGGCCAAGTCGCTACTCGAGAAAGAGCTAGCTATATTTAACACCAGCCTTACTACCCAAGAAGAATATGAGTTTGCCAATCTACTTACGTGCGCCATACTTGTTACCGAGGGGGCACTTCACCGCAAAGAGAGCCGAGGAGCTCATTATCGGGAGGATTATCCTGATTGTAACGATCTTTTGTGGCAGAAGCATACGGTGCAGCAGCGTGAACGTAAAATTGTGGAGGAAGTTAGCCATGCTACTTAATGGATATAATGAAGTATTAACCCAATCAATTAAAAGTTGGCTCGATGAAGATGTTGGATCAGGGGATGTCACAACCTTGGCTACCATTCCCGAAGGACATCAGTCCAAAGCTGTGATTCATGCAAAAGAAGCCGGGATTATTGCAGGACTCTCTATTGCAGAACTTGTTTTTCATATCGTTGACCCTTCACTTGAATTTCGTGCAGAATTGAAGGATGGAGATTTAGCAAAAAAGGGGACAATACTTTGTGTGGTAGAGGGAAGTACGCACAGTCTGCTAACAGGCGAGAGGCTGGCTTTAAATTTATTGCAGCGGCTTTCAGGTATTGCGACCAAAACTCGCACTTATGTAGATGCTATAGCAGATCTACCGCTGCGGTTAGTTGATACACGAAAGACAACACCAGGTCACCGACAGCTTGAAAAATATGCAGTACGGGTCGGTGGAGGTTATAATCATCGGTTTGGACTGTATGATGCAGTTATGATTAAAGATAATCACATCAAGGGTTCTGGAGGGATAACACAAGCTGTTGAACGGGCAAGAGTGAATATCCCGCACACCATGACAATTGAGGTGGAAACAGAGAATCTAATTCAAGTAAAAGAGGCAATAGAGGCGGGAGCAGATATCATTATGCTCGATAATATGAGCGAAGAGAATATGTGTGAGGCAGTTAGGCATATCCGTGAGGCAGCCCCGCATGTTAAAATAGAAGCTTCTGGCAACGTTTCTCTTGCCACCATTCGTGGTATAGCGGAGACTGGAGTAGATATAATCTCCGTAGGAAGACTGACTTACTCCTTTGACAGCCTAGATATCAGTCTTGATTTAAACGAAAAGAAAGGAGGATAATCCTCTTTGATCCTTGTAGTAGATGTAGGTAATAGTAATATTGTGCTTGGTATATACAAGCATCGTGAGCTTCTTCATCATTTTCGTATCAGCACCTCCAGACAGTCAACTGTAGATGAGTATGGTATTCTCACTCATAACTTTTTTCAGATGTCGGGTATATCAACTTCAGATATCGAAGGTGTTATCATCTCTTCTGTTGTACCTCCACTCGTAAATGTGCTGGAGGAAATGTGTATTAAATATGTCGGGAAGAAACCGCTAATAGTCGGTCCAGGCATCAAGACAGGGTTAAATCTTCGTTATGAGAATCCTCGTGAGGTAGGCGCAGATCGGATCGTGAATGCGGTAGCAGCTATTGATCAGTTTAACTGCCCGTTAGTAGTTGTTGATTTCGGTACGGCAACGACTTTTGATTGTATAGATGGAGAGGGTAACTATCTGGGCGGTGCCATTGTGCCAGGCATCGGGATTTCTACCGAGGCATTGTATCAACGAGCTTCTAAATTGCCGCGTATTGAACTCGAGAAACCGAAGAAAGTGATCGGGCGAAATACTATCCACGCCATGCAGGCCGGCATTGTTTTTGGTTATGCTGGACAGGTTGATGGGATCGTGGAGCGAATTAAGGAAGAGATGCAGGCGACACCAAAAGTAATCGCCACAGGCGGTTTGGCAGAACTCATTGCAAGCGAGACAAAAACCATAGAGGTTGTAAGTCCGATGCTCACACTTGAGGGTCTGCGGATTATATATGAACGCAATAAGGGATAACCTTACGAAATAAAAGATAATGGAAAAAGGGATAGGCAGTCACCTTTCTTCCGTTATCTTTTTCGATTACAATAAAGAAAGTGCTGACTTAGACGAAATATGAATTTGCACAATCTTCATAAGGGAGCAGCCTCGCTTGCCTTGTGAAATTATAAATAGGACGACACAGAAGGAGCATAACAGAATGGAAAAGATAAATGACCGATTGGTGCGTGGTACAGCTTTAGGTGGGCGTGTTCGTGCGTTTTCAATCCGTACAACGAACTTGGTGGAAGAATTGAGAAGAAGACATGATACATTCCCTACAGCAACAGCTGCGATGGGGCGGACCGTTACGGCTACTGCCATCATGGGCGCTATGCTGAAAGGGGAAGAAAAACTGACCATTCAAGTAAACGGGAATGGGCCTATTGGTCAAATCGTAGCAGATGCGAATGCCAAAGGTGAAGTGAGAGGATACGTTAAGAATCCACATGTCCACTTACCAAGCAATAGTAAAGGAAAACTTGATGTAGCTGGAGCTGTAGGTACTTCCGGATTTATTCATATTACCAAGGATCTTGGACTCAAAGAACCTTACCGTGGAAGTACTCCTATTATTTCAGGCGAACTAGGCGAAGACTTTACGTATTATTTTGCTAAATCAGAACAAACACCTTCTGCAGTAGGTCTTGGTGTCTTAGTTGATACCGATAACTCTGTTATTGTGTCTGGAGGATTTATTATTCAGCTCTTACCTGGACTGAGTGATGAGGAAATTTCAGCAATTGAGGATGCAATCAGTAACATGCCGCCAGTGACCACTCTCTTGGACCAAGGGCTTGATGTGGAAGAAATGCTCCGCAAGATTTTACCAGATGTTGTAATCCATGATAGCATGGATATCGTCTTCCAGTGTCAATGTAGCCGTAAACGTGTGGAGCAAACACTGATTTCGCTTGGAGAATCGGAGCTTACTGATTTAATTGAAGAAGAAGGCCGAGCTGAAGTTGTGTGTCAGTTCTGTAATGAAGCATATGAATTTACGAAAAGTGACCTGGAAACCATTCTTGAGCAAGCGAGAAGCTAAAACCGTTATGGGGTAGATGAGATGGGATGACGAAACAAGAAAAAGGACTTTGGGTGACTGTCGTTGTGCTGAGCGTAGGTGTTATTTTTATGGGAACGTTTATTTTTCGTGGAATGAACGATTTGAGCACAAATACAGACCTTAGTGCTTCAGATTTGAAAGAGCCAGTTGCAAGTATTGCAGGGCAAATGATTTCGGAGAAGCAATGGGTAGATGCACTTAAGACACGTTACGGTAACAAAGTTTTAATGGAAATGCTTAATCGTCAGGCCGTTCTCGCAGAAGCTAAATTACAAGGGCTGACTGTAACCGAGTCTCAAGTTGACAAAGAACTGCAATCTTCGATGGAGGGCTATTCCTCAGAACAAGCTTTTTATGATGAGATGTGGAATCAGTTTGGAATGAGCTTAGAGGAACTAAGGGCAGAGGCAACCTATCAAGTTTTGCTTGAAGAAATTGCAACAAGAGACATTGCAGTCAGTGAAGCAACAGTACAAGAGTATTATGAGGAACATGAAGCAGATTATAAATCCATCCGTCTGTTTGATATTTCTATAATTCAAGTGGATGATCTTGACTCAGCGAATCAGGTTCTTGAACGGATCGAAGCGGGTGAATCTTTTGGAAAAGTGGCAGAGAGTGAGTCGACGGATGAATACAGCCGTGAATCCCAAGGGAGACTTGGGCTTATCGAAGAGAATGACCCTTTTCAACCGGAGGAAATGATGAGGCTTGCGGAAGAAATCCAAATTGGTGATGTCGCCGGTCCTGTTCAAGTGGATGAACACTATATTATTGTTCGTTTAAATGATGTCGAAGAGAAACAAGGTATGACATATGAAGAGGCAATGGAAGATATTCGAATGATGCTTGCTTTAAATGATTCCATTCCGTTGTCAGAATTAGAAGAGCAGCTTCGCAGTAAATATGGAGCTGATATAAGAGTAAAGCTAGAGAGACCTGCTTCCTAAGGAATGGGGTCTCTTTTTTTGTGCTATTTTTTTCTAACATTATTGACATTATGAAGCAAGGTTGATAATATTAAATTTATAAAAGCCTACCTATTTAGTCGGAAATATAGTTGTGGGCAAAGGAATGGAAAGAGACTGGGCAGTGTAGTAAAGTAAGCAGATTGTCCTGTCTAAGAGCATGGTCCAGCTCATACAATACAACTAGAATATACATTGGCATATGAAATATGAAATATGAAATAGAAGAAGCAATCATTCGTTCAACTTCATTTAATCCAAGGAGGGCAATTATCATGGCTAAGGTTGTCAATAATGTTACGGAACTGATCGGTGGAACTCCGCTTGTTCGCTTGAATCGCGTTGTACCTGAAGGTAGTGCGGAAGTATATGTGAAACTTGAATACCAAAACCCTGGTTCTAGTGTGAAAGATCGGATCGCGATCAGTATCATAGAGGATGCAGAGCAGTCTGGCCGAATTAAACCAGGCGACACGATCGTAGAAGCAACGAGTGGTAATACAGGAATTGGGCTGGCCATGGTAGCAGCGGCTAAAGGATATCGTTCGATTATTGTTATGCCTGAGACGATGAGCTTAGAGCGTCGTAATTTGCTTCGTGCATATGGTGCAGAGCTTGTGCTTACTCCTGGATCAGAAGGAATGAATGGTGCGGTTAAGAAAGCAGAAGCAATCGTAGAAGAAAATTCCGGTTATTTCATGGCAGAACAATTTAAGAACCAATCTAATGTTAAAATCCACCGTGAAACTACGGGACCTGAGATTGTGGAAGCAATTCAGTCCGTGGGCGGATCTTTGGATGCATTTGTAGCTGGAATTGGTACAGGAGGTACGATTACAGGTGCAGGTGAAGTACTCAAAGAGTCTTTCCCAGACATTAAAATTTATGCAGTGGAACCAGCAGCTTCACCAATTCTAGCAGGTGGAGCCCCAGGTCCTCATAAAATTCAAGGCATCGGTGCAAACTTTATTCCTGAGATTCTAAATCAGAATGTTTATGATGAAATTATTCATATTGAGAATGAGGATGCATTTGAAACCGCCCGCCAAGTAGCTAAAGAAGAGGGAATCCTAGCAGGTATCTCTTCTGGAGCAGCCATTCGTGCTGCGCTCAAAGTAGCAAAAGAGCTGGGTGAAGGTAAACGCGTCGTTGCGATTGTTCCAAGCAATGGGGAACGTTACCTCAGCACACCACTTTATAATTTTGAAGGCTAAGACTGACGAGTAGAATCGTCAATTGGACCTTTTACTTCTATATTAATAACAAATTATATAACCCTGTGTCGGCAACTCATTTGCAGGCACAGGGTTTTTTATCATCTTCTTTTAAAATGAAGAATGCTTTAGTATACTAACAGACAATAGACAAGGTCAGCCTGGAGGAAAGAAGCATACATGAATAAGGTAACTACAACCTACGAGGATTGGAAAGTATGGAGCAAAGAGGACTGGACGGTGCTTCCCTATGTAACAAAAACGGAACTTAAGAAGTCACCCGCTCTTCGTTCCTGGAAGCCTGCATGGGAACAGGCTTCTCCCTATGCTTTTGTACTGGAAAGCGGAAAGGATGGGAAATATACCTATCTTGGTTTATGCCCGGTAGCCATTGTGACGGGGAAGGGTAAACAAGCAGAGGTGAAAATTCTGGGTGTTGCAGATGGAGCCAACCGAGAGTATCGTTTTCATTCACAAGGGACGATGACAGGAGATCCCTTGCAAATAATCGAAGAGTGGATCCACCCCTACCGTGCTCCTCGGATTCAAGGGACGCCGCCGTTTCCCGGCGGGGTTGTAGGTTACTTAAGTTATGATGTGGCCCGTTCCCTTGAGAAGCTGCCTGAACTTGCGAAAGACGATCCAAGTCTTCCTGATTACATGTGGATGCGATTTGAAGAAGTGTGGACCATTGATCATGAAGAGAATACACTCTACTCTTCAGTTCACACAGTTCTAAACAAAGATGAGCCGTTAGAGAAGCAGTTCAAGCAAGCAGCTTTCAGAGCGGAGGCTATGCTTCGCAGCTGGGAACATATGACGGAAACAGCAGAAACCTCTTATTATATTCGCGAGCAAGCACAGCGGATTCAGCGGCTGGAGCAGGCTAGCGCCGAAGGCGATGCACATATGGATGTGGCTCAAGGCTGGAAATCTCCTTTTGACAAGGAAGCCTTTGAACTAGCTGTGAAGAAAGTACAGGATTATATCGGGCAGGGAGATGTCTTTCAGGTTAATCTTTCATTAAGGCAGGATAAGAAGCTTCATACTTCACCTGATGATGTGTATGAGTGGCTTCGTGTAATTAACCCTTCTCCTTATATGGGATACGTTCAGACACCGGATTTCCAACTGGTAAGCGGCTCTCCAGAGCTGCTAATTAAACTCACACAGGGTAAGGTCATCGCAAGACCCATCGCAGGAACAAGGCGCAGGGGAGCGACCTCAGAAGAGGACAAGCTTATGGCGGAAGAACTGCTTCATACGGAAAAAGAGCGGGCTGAGCATATTATGCTCGTGGATCTGGAGCGCAATGATATCGGTAGAGTAGCTAGATATGGATCAGTGCGTGTTCCCGAACTTATGACCATCGAATACTATTCGCATGTAATGCATCTAGTTTCACAAGTAGAAGGTATCTTGGCTGAAGATAAAAATGCCTTTGATGTGATTGCTGCTGCCTTCCCAGGAGGGACCATTACAGGTGCTCCTAAGGTAAGGACTATGGAGATTATTGAGGAACTGGAGCCTGTGAGACGCGGCCCTTACACAGGATCAATTGGCTGGATTTCCTACCAAGGGGACATGGAACTGAATATCATTATTCGTACCCTCGCTGTGAAGGATAACATCGGTTATATTCAGGCAGGAGCAGGAATTGTAGTTGATTCAGATCCTTACCGCGAATATAGGGAATCAAAGAACAAAGCAAGGGCAGTTATGAAGGCTGTACAGTATAGTGAAGAAGCTGCTATGCAGCGAAGCAGAGACGAGAACTAGAGGAGGTTTTTTATATGATTTTGGTTATTGATAACTATGATTCTTTTACGTATAACCTCGTGCAGTATCTAGGTGAGCTAGGTGAGGAAGTAGAGGTGCGCCGGAATGATGAAATCGATATTGCTGGGATTGAAGCACTTGCCCCAGATCATATCTTGATTTCGCCAGGCCCATGTACACCAAATGAAGCAGGGATCAGTCTTGAGATACTGCATCATTTCAAAGGTAAAATTCCAATGTTCGGTGTCTGTCTTGGACACCAGGCAATTGGTCAGGCTTTTGGAGGAAACGTCGTTAGGGCAGAACGTTTGATGCATGGGAAAACATCGCCTATTTATCATGGGGGAGCGTCTGTATTTGAAGGAATTCCTTCTCCATTTACAGCTACGAGATACCATTCTCTACTCGTGGAGAGAGAGAGTCTTCCTGACTGCCTGGAGATTACGGCAGAGACGGAAGAAGGAGAGATTATGGGACTCAGACATAAAGAATATGCGATTGAAGGCGTACAATTTCATCCGGAATCGATCGTTACCGATTATGGTCATCATATGCTCCGCAACTTCCTACGTCAGAAAGCAATTGTATAAGATGAAATACGTCATGATGAATGGCAGATTAATCGAGACAATGAAAGCCGCGATTCCTGTGATGGATCACGGCTTCTTGTACGGAATGGGTTTATTTGAGACTTTTCGAACCTATGGAGGCAAACCTTCTTTACTGTCTCGTCATCTTCAAAGGCTTTCTGAGGGCTGTGAGGATTTAGGGATTCCTTTTCGGGCGGAAGAACATAAACTGGAGATGCTTATTCGTGAGCTGCTGGAAGCTAACGGGCTTAGTGACGGTTATATAAGGTACACGGTTTCGGCAGGCGAAGAGATTCTAGGGTTGCCTTCGGCAGATTACCGTGAACCGAGTCACCTTATTTTTGCTAAAGAATTGCCTGTCCTAAATGAAGCTTGGTATATCAAAGGCAAACCTCTTCAATTGCTGAAGACGATTAGGAATACACCTGAGGGCTTAGTTCGATATAAATCTTTGCACTACATGAATAACATTCTTGCGAAGAGAGAGCTTATGCAGTATAAGCAGGCAGTAGAGTCTCAAGCGGAAGGTTTAATGTTGACCAAAGAGGGGCATCTTGCTGAAGGGATTGTCAGTAATCTTTTTTTTATAACCAAGGGAGCTCTTTATACCCCTGAATTAAGCACAGGTATCTTGCCTGGCATTACAAGAGAGGTTGTTCTTGAAGCTGCGAGTGACCTAGGTATTCCTGTAGTAAAAGGATTATTCACAACTCAGCACCTATCTCAGGCGGATGAGATTTTTATGACTAGTTCCATACAAGAACTAATTCCAATAACAGCACTGCTTGGTTTTCCGGAAGGGGAAGTGATTCAGGTTCAGGACGGAATAATGGGACCGAATACACGCAGACTGCTGGATTTATACCGAAAGAAAGCAGGTAGAGATGATGTTGAAACCTAAACTATATAAACGTACATATCAGCGCGGCGAAATGTCGCTTAAGCTGGGTGACAGAACACTGATTATGGGGATTGTTAACGTAACTCCGGATTCGTTCTCCGATGGGGGACAATACAATTCTGTAGATCGTGCAGTTGCTCATGCTATAGAACTCTACGAACAAGGAGCAGATATCATTGATATCGGGGGTGAATCTACTCGCCCAGGACACACTGTAATTTCGAGTAAAGAAGAGATTGCTCGAGTAGTCCCTGTGATTGAATCTCTACATAAAGCAGCACCGCATATCCCAATCTCTATTGATACTTATAAAGCAGATGTAGCGAGAGCGGCAATCGATGCAGGAGCTCATATCATTAATGATATTTGGGGTCTCAAAGCAGATCAGGATATGGCATCGCTTGCGCGCGAGAAGAATTGTCCTGTTATCCTAATGCATAATCGTGAGAACACAGATTACGATGATTTTATTACCGACGCAGTTGCGGATATAAAAGAAAGCATTGAAATTGCTTTGCAGGCGGGTATTTCTAGAGACAATATTATTCTTGATCCAGGTATCGGATTTGCAAAAAGCTATGAGCAAAACTTACAGATGATGATATCATTAGGTGCATTGCTGGAGCTTGGCTACCCCGTTCTGCTCGCTACCTCTCGCAAGCGGTTTATTCGGAATACACTGCAATTGCCGGTAGATGATCTAGTTGAAGGAACGGCAGCGACTGTAGCTTTTGGGATTGCCCAAGGAGCGCAAATGGTACGAGTTCATGATGTAGCTCAAATCAAGCGGACAGTAGACATGTGTGATGCTATGCTGTACCAAGGAAGAGAGGAATTATAATAATGGATAAAATGAAACTTCACCGTATGGAGTACTATGGATATCACGGGGTCTTTGAGGAAGAACGTAAACTTGGACAGCGATTCTATATTGATCTAGAACTTGATATGGACTTACAAGAAGCAGGTATGCATGATGATCTCACCAAAACGATAAATTACGCCGAAATTCATGAACATGTGAAAAATATCGTTGAAAATAAGTCATTCCAATTAATTGAAGCTTTAGGTGAATATATTGCATCTTCCCTACTTGAGACTTATACTAGTGTGGATGCGCTTGTAGTCAAGGTAACGAAACCGCATCCTCCTTTCGATATTCATTTTGAAGGAGTTACAGTAGAACTTCATCGTACTAGGAAAGTAGGATAACGACTCATGAATGCACAGTCAACCTCTGATACGTCAGAGGCTTATATTGCTTTAGGGGCTAATTTAGGCGATCGGGAGCAGACGCTTATGTCTGCAATAAGGATGCTGGACAAGCAAGATGATATTGAGGTTATTGCTTGCTCTGATTTATACGAAACAGACCCAGTAGGTTATACTGATCAGCCTGCATTTATTAATATGGCCATTTCCGTCAATACAACACTATCTCCTGAGGAGCTGCTGGGCCGTATGCTTGAGATCGAGAACCGGCTAGGGCGTGTTCGTCATATCAGATGGGGTCCAAGAACTGTGGATCTCGACTTGCTATGGTATGAAGGAGTAGAAATGAATACAGAGGAGCTTATTCTTCCGCATCCAAGAATGCAGGAGAGAGCTTTCGTGTTAGTTCCATTATCCGATGTTGTCCGTGAAAAATCAGACAACATTTCTTGTTTTGTACAAACAGCTTTAGAGAGCCTGGACGAAAGGGATGGAATACGGCGGTGGAAAACATGCAACTGGCCAGACGAATCCGCGCTTTCCGGAAATTGAAAGGTGTAACTCAGCAGTCTCTAGCAGAGCAAACAGGCATATCTCTCGCTATGCTCGGTATGATTGAACGGGGAACTCGTGTCCCAACAGAAGAGCAGCTTGTTAGAATCGCAGATGTTCTTGCTATTTCCCTGTCGGAGTTTATATAGGAGACGCAGTGGTTTATATACTGAAAAAATAATTTGAACGTTTAAATGTGATAGATATAAATGATGTAAAGATTAATAAAGATTTTAAAAGGAGTGATACGAAACCCTATGCTTAAGATCGCTGATATTGAAATGAAGAATCAGGTCGTTGTTGCTCCGATGGCGGGAGTAAGTAATCCGGCTTTTCGCCTCATTGCTAAAGAATTTGGCGCTGGGTTAGTCTGCGCTGAAATGGTCAGCGATAAAGGAATTATAAATGGTAATAAACGAACGAGAGAAATGTTATTTGTAGATGAACGGGAAAAGCCGCTTAGTCTGCAAATCGTTGGCGGCAACAGAGAAACATTGGTTGCTGCTGCAAAGGTTGTTGACCAAGAAACGAATGCAGATATTATTGATATTAACATGGGTTGTCCTGCTCCTAAAATTAATAAAAGTGATGCGGGAGCACGTTGGCTTTTAGATCCAAATAAAATTTATGAGATGGTATCCGCTGTAGTGGATGCTGTGTCTAAACCAGTGACAGTAAAGATGCGTATCGGCTGGGATCATGATCATATCTATGCTGTCGAAAACGCACGCGCAGTGGAAAGTGCTGGAGGAAAAGCGATTGCTCTGCACGGCAGAACAAGAGAGCAATTGTATACTGGCCGGGCAGACTGGGATATTATAAAGGAAGTTAAGGATTCGGTTTCCATTCCGATTATTGGGAACGGCGATATTTCATCACCAGAAGAAGCAAAACGAAGACTCGAAGAATCCGGAGTAGACGGAGTTATGATCGGCCGTGCTGCCCTCGGTAATCCATGGATGCTATATAGAACCATTGAATACCTTGAGAAGGGTGTGTTGCCGCCCGACCCGACGCCGGAAGAAAAAATGCGAATTGCCATACTGCACATGGATCGATTAATTGATCTAAAAGGGGAAAGTGTAGCAGTACGTGAAATGCGTAAACATCTATCATGGTATCTGAAAGGACTCAAAGGTTCTGCACGAATTAAAGATGCCATTATGGAAGGAACCAAGCGTGACGAGATGGTTGAGATACTGACGAATTATTTGGAAAACTTGCCTCGAAATGAGTCGAATACAGAAACAGATAGCCAAGAAATTGATCAAGAGTCAATAAATACGGACTGTGCTTGCTAAGGCTATAGGAGAGAACATTGACTTTTCAATATCGTTAACCTATAATTTTTTGGTATAAATTCGGCAAGATGGTTTTATGTTCAAGGACACCTGAGAGAACGAATTGTTCTGTTTTTTTAAGATTAGCATATCGTTTTTTAAATGAATTTTTGAATTAGTTCCATATTATTCCCATGACAGGAGAATCGGTTAACATGAGCGATAAAGAAGTCATTCTTACCCAAGAGGGGCTCAAGAAGCTTGAGGATGAACTCGAGAACTTGAAGTCTGTAAAACGCCGTGAAGTTGCAGAACGGATTAAGGTAGCCATTGGTTATGGTGATATTAGTGAGAACTCGGAGTATGAAGATGCGAAGAATGAGCAAGCTTTTATTGAAGGGCGCGTACTCACTCTCGAGAAAATGCTTCGCAACGCACGTATTATCAACAGCGACGAAGTTGGCACGGACATCGTAGGAATTGGTGCAACCGTTACAGTTGAAGATATGGAGTTCGGCGATGTGGTTGAATACACGATCGTTGGATCTGCAGAATCCAATCCGCTTCAAAATAAAATTTCAAATGAAAGCCCTGTTGGTAAAGCTATTATTGGCAAAGCCAAAGGAACTATTGTTGATGTAAATGTTCCTGCAGGTGTTATCCAGTACAAAATTGTAGATATCAAGAAGTAATCATACAAAAGGATCGGGATATGAAGAGAGCTTCCCTAGGGGGAGCTTTTTTTCAATCATCTTATTTCTTGAAGGCATCGCACTTTAGTTCGTACGAACGTCTTATTATGAGATGCCTTGTATCTTCTAAGATGCAGCACTGTATACGATATCTGCATTTGAAGATACATAATAATTAAGGAGTTGAAGAAGGCAAATGACGGATGAAGTAGTAGGTACAGAACAAGAGCTTAGTGAGCTTTTACAGATCAGACGGGCAAAATTAGACGAGCTTCGGGCTCTTGGTATTGATCCTTTCGGTAAAAAGTACGAACGTACGGATGAAGCCGGTAATATCTTGAAACAGTATAATGACCTGACCAAAGAAGAAATCGAAGAAAAGAACGTTGAAGTAAGCATTGCTGGGCGTATTATGGCGAAACGCGGTATGGGTAAAGCAAGTTTTGCTCATATTCAGGACCTGAGCGGACGTATTCAAATTTATGTTCGTAAAGATACCGTTGCTGAAGCGCAGTACGATGCATTTACTTTGCTTGATCTTGGAGATATCATCGGTGTGAAGGGTACGGTTTTCAAAACCAAAACAGGAGAAACTTCAATTAAAGTTACTGAGCTTGAAGTTCTTTCGAAATCGTTATACCCACTGCCTGATAAATATCAAGGTCTAAAAGACGTAGAATTACGTTACCGTCAGCGGTATGTGGATCTGATTATGAGCTCTGAAGTACAACAAACATTTATTTCTCGCTCTAAAATTATTCAGTCCATGCGTCGTTATCTTGATGGCTTAGGCTATTTGGAAGTAGAGACACCAACACTGCACTCTATTGCAGGCGGTGCGGCAGCACGTCCATTTATTACGCATCATAATGCGCTGGATATGGAACTATATATGCGTATCGCAATTGAATTGCACTTGAAACGTCTGATTGTAGGCGGCCTGGAGAAAGTGTACGAAATTGGACGCGTATATCGTAATGAAGGGATCTCAACTCGTCATAACCCTGAGTTCACCATGATTGAATTGTATGAAGCATACGCAGACTATAAAGATATTATGGAACTTACAGAGAATATGGTAGCTCATATTGCGCAAGAAGTTCTTGGAACAACGAAGATTGATTATCAAGGTCACGAAGTCGATCTTACACCATCTTGGCGCCGTGTATCCATGGTGGATGCAGTTAAAGAAGTGAAGGGTGTAGATTTTGGCGTCGAAATGACAAATGAAGAAGCGCACCGTTTGGCTAAGGAACATAATGTACCTGTTGAAAAACACATGACATTTGGACATATCCTTAATGCATTCTTTGAAGAGTTTGTTGAGGAAACCTTGATTCAGCCAACTTTCGTGTATGGTCATCCTGTTGAAATTTCTCCGCTTGCGAAAAAGAATGAAGAAGATCCAAGATTTACGGATCGCTTTGAACTTTTCATCGTAGGACGCGAACATGCCAATGCATTTAGTGAGCTGAATGATCCGATCGATCAGCGTCAGCGTTTCGAAGCACAGTTACTAGAAAAAGAACACGGTAACGATGAAGCGCATGAGATGGATGATGACTTCATTCGTGCCCTTGAATACGGTATGCCGCCTACAGGTGGTCTTGGAATTGGTGTAGACCGTCTTGTAATGTTGCTTACGAATTCTCCTTCGATTCGTGACGTGCTTCTTTTCCCACATATGCGTCACCGTGCGTTGGACTAAAGAAGGACAAGTATTTTGCATAAACAAGTTTACAATAAAATCTAGACATACAGAGGAACAGCTGAGCAGATGATGCTTGAGGTTGTTCCTCTTTTAAAATGTACTGATTGGCAAGGGGTATGAAGAAAGGCGAGATGTAATGAAGAGACGTGTAATTTTCACCAACAAAAAACTGGCCACTCCGCCATTTATATTAGTTGCAGGTATCTTGCTGATCATCGCAGTAGGTACAGTGTTGTTAATGCTGCCTGTCTCCAACCAGAGCGGTCACTCTCTTCGTTTCATGGATGCGTTATTTACGGCGACTTCCGCGGCTTGCGTTACAGGACTGATTGTGGTGGATGTAGAAACTACGTTTACCCTTTTTGGTGAAATTGTGATTATGATCCTCATGCAGCTAGGCGGTCTTGGTTTTATGACGATTGCAACCTTGATTGCGTTATTGTTCGGAAGGAAACTTTCCTTGAAAGACCGGCTTATCTTAAAAGAAGCGATTAATTCCGATACGATGGAAGGAGTCGTTCGGATCATTCGGAAGGTTCTAATCTTTTCTTTCACCATTGAAGGAATTGCGGCTATTATTTTCACAGCTAGATGGTCAATAGATATGCCTTTCCTCAATGCGCTGTATTATGGAATTTTCCATTCCGTGTCTTTGTTCAATAACGGGGGTTTTGACCTATTTGGCAACAGCTTTCAAAATTACACGGGGGATTGGTTGTTCAATACGATCTCAAGCATACTGGTTATATCGGGGGGACTCGGGTTTGTTGTGCTCAACGATTTATTCGAATTTTCTAAAAAGCGTAGATTATCTCTTCATTCAAAAATGGTTCTGTCCGTATCCGGCGTATTAATTGCTCTTGGTGCCATTGTACTGTTTGTTTTTGAATTTACGAATATGAAAACATTAGGCTCGCTTGATTTATCGCATAAGCTCTATGCGTCCTTCTTCCAGTCTGTATCTACTCGTTCATCGGGAACAAGCACGATAGATATAACAGAACTGCGTTCTGCGACACAATTCTTTTTCATCTTGCTTATGTTTATCGGGGCTTCTCCTGGTTCAACAGGCGGGGGTATCAAAACAACGACATTTCTCATTATGATAGGCGCTTTGTTCGCGATGATCAGGGGACAAAAAGATATCGTGTTCTTTCGGCACCGTGTACCTCAAGGGCTGCTCATGCGAGCGATGACGATTATCATAATTACGCTGGGCATATTTATGGTTATTAATATGCTGTTGCTTACCACAGAGGATGCTCCTTTTCTAACAGTCATGTTTGAGACAGCGTCAGCTGTAGGCACAGTTGGGCTTTCGGTGGGACTAACACCAAACCTGACCGAGTGGGGGAAACTGATCATTACGATCACGATGTTTATCGGTCGTATTGGTCCGCTTACCATAGCTTATGCGATTAGACCAAGACAAACGAAGAATCTATATCGCCATCCAGAGGGACGTATCATCATTGGATAATGGGCAGTATAGAAGAGAGTAAATGAGAGGAGGGGTTCTGACTTAATTATCGGAGCCTCTTCTGTTATTATTAATTGTGCTCTTGAACTTTTTTTAAAAAATACTTGCATAATTTTTATCAGCATGGTATATTATAAATCCGGCCAAGAAGTTAGACGGTAAGCAACACACTGAATAACCAAGCAATTTAACGGAGTTAAAAACTTCAAAAAAAAGCTTGACACTCTGAACCGGACATGATATGATATAAGAGTTGCTGACGATGAGAGTTGTTGGCGAGATTGATCTTTGAAAACTGAACAACGAGGAGTTTTACGTAAGTAAAACTCGTGAGTGAATTGATACAAATTTCATTTGTTGGTCATAACAAATGAAATAGAGAACATTAAGTTCTCGTCAGCAT
>NZ_WTWX01000080.1 GCF_009870785.1 Paenibacillus sp. An7 | reverse complement strand
CGTTAGTTGAATCACTCAGCTTTTTGTGTTCCCAATTGGATATCTACAAATGGTACGTATTGGTTTGGTTCAACTTCTTTATATACACGTACAAAATTGACATTAAAGGTTGGATAAGGAGCTAATTCATTCATAGCTAATAATTTCATTTCGTCAATTTCAGTCTCGTTCAAACCCCAATAGGTTTGCCCCAAGGTCAAATGAGGATGATACTGATCCATTTCAAAGTATTGATCTAAAATTTCTTGTGATGGAGAAATCGCATTTACCAATCTTCTATGTAAATCGATTACATTGCTCGATTCAACACTAAGAAATGTAACAGCACTTCCAAACGACCCAGGTTCTGATAATGATAATTGAAAGCTTTGGATTAAAGAGCATGCTTGTCTTACATTTTCTAACCAACAAAGATCTACTTTAAGACCACCCTGCGCTTTTACAGTGATGTGAGGCTCCACTACCTCGTTAAGACGATTACTGGACCAACGATCACGGAATGCCATAATTTTTGCTTTATAATCATCTGGAGGGGTTATTCCAATGAAATATT
>NZ_WTWX01000021.1 GCF_009870785.1 Paenibacillus sp. An7 | reverse complement strand
CACTCACGAGTTTCACTTGCGTAAAACTCCTCGTTGTTCAGTTTTCAAAGATCAAAATCTTTCGTTTAACTTCGCGTTCATCACCGTTTGTTAATTTCAGCGGCGACTTTTATAATATATCATGTTCTCTTCAATAATGCAAGACTTTTTTTCGAAGTTTTTTTCGAAGTCTTTTCGACGTCCTGCTGAGCAGAATGTTCACTTGAAAGGAACGAGTTATAATTTATCACATTTTTGCTAACTGAGTCAATACCTTTTTATAAAAAAGTTTTAAGTTCCCTGTCAAGTTCTCTTAACTCTTTATTACCAATAACACTACCCTCTAACCCACCTCTAAATAGTAGACTTTATAAAATAAAATCCCCTTCCAATCCAATTCGATTAGATGGACCGAAGGGGCATTTATATCCGCATCATTATTTGAATTGTGAGATACGTGCATTTCTCGCATACTTAGATAGTTCTTTTGCAGGTGCAAATCTTGCATACATACGGAAGACTGTTTTATAACGGTTAGCTATAGCATATCGGATTTCACGATCCAGCCTAGAATCACCGAGATCAAGTAGCATCTCATCAAGTTCCTTGCGAATCACATAATCTAGTTCTTTACATTCTTTCTCATTAAACAGCATTCCGAGCATCACAATACTCCTTCATCATGTTTTTTATCTGCCTTACAAGATGTTTTATTGTTATGCTCATGTTTTGCCATAAATATGAATTGAAACTCAAATTACTTTACAAGCGCAAATGTGATCGTGCTTTCAATAATGGCAGCAATGAACAGAAAAATAACAATCCAGACAGAAGCCGTACCGGTTTGTCTCATAAAGGAAAGGAAGTCTACAGTTCGATTGCGAGTACGCTTTATTCTCTGGCCTAAGGATTTAATGATAAGCACGCCAAACTTTAGACCAAACGCACATGCGACGATAATAGCGGGAATTTCTATAATTCCGTGCGGCAGCAACCCTTTTACAACCACATCGTACATACTTACACCCTGTTGCCATGATAAATGCAGTAAAAAGCCTAGAACTCCCCCATTAATGACAAGAAAAATAATTGGAATGACTCCTGCTAGTGCCCCAGCAAATATAACAAGTACCGCCTTAGTTGCATTGTTCCAAAATATGAAGGTGAAAAAGTTCCACTGTACATTATCCCCCTGCTGCAGCTGCTCACTGATTTCTTTAATCCCGCTAATTTGCTGAATCATAATTTCTTGTAAAACCCCCGTGCTAATCCAACCAAGGACTCCTCCAACCAAAAAAATGATGGCTGATGCCCACACATAATTTGATATCGAATAAAGATCTTTAATAAAGGTTTGTAGACGAAACATTTTGTTCCCCTCTTTCTATGGTCAATGTAAGACTGACTTAGGTTGCTTGTCATATGTACAAGGTACGAGCATACATATAAGAGTAAACGATTTGGTAAATGGAAGGAGCATCGATTATGAATTCATATTTCTATGTCTTAAATGGACGAAAGATCAAGAAATTTCTTATTGTTTTCGCTGCAGCAATCTTCACTCTTGGAATCATCTACGTGGAGACAGAAAATGTATCCGTATTCTCCGAGGGTGGGGGTTCTCCAACCGCAGTATACAGTGTTCCCACAGAGAAGAAAATAATCGCACTGACGTTTGATATCAGCTGGGGGGATAAACGCACCGAACCGATTCTAAAAGTACTTGAGGATAAGAAATTACAAAAGGCTACTTTTTTTCTGTCTGCCCCTTGGTCAAAAACACATCCTGATATGGTTACAAAGATTAAAGATGCCGGCTTTGAAATTGGCAGCCATGGATATAAACATGTGAATTACAGTAGTTTAACGGAAGAAGAAATCCAAAAGCAAATTACAACAGCCCACTCTATTTTAACCGATGTATCGGGAAAAGAACCGAACTTACTCCGCCTTCCAAACGGGGATTTTGATAAGCGAGTACTTCGCATTGCAGATAATCTTAAATATCAGGTTGTTCAGTGGGATACCGATTCTCTGGATTGGAAGAATCCTGGAGTTGATCAAATTGTAAATCGTGTTGTCAGTAAAGCTCATCCTGGTGATATAGTTCTTCTCCATGCCAGTGACTCTGTAAAACAAACTCATGAAGCATTGCCGATTATTATTGACCAGCTTCGTCAAAAAGGATATGAGTTCGTGACTGTATCCGAATTAATTAATCAGTCTAATGTAAAAGGTACTGAAGTACGCGATCAAGCTTTTATAGACCAACATATTGAAGATGCAGGAGGCCTGTAAATAAAAAGAGCTAACGCTTAAGTTAGCTCTTTTGCTTTGAAACCCGTTCTTGATACAATTCGGTGAAGCATGAGAATCTGATATGTATTACAAGCAAGAAGCGGAATCACGGTAAATGTGGTAGCTGCATTTTCCCCAATATTTAAAACACCTATGGTCTCCACTATGGTTAAAGCAATCATGAAAAATAAAGTAGGTATTAGGGCATTACTATTTGTAGCTTTTACTTTAAAATATGCGGTTACCATTGCGGTTGTTAAAATAATGAGACTAAGCAGCATATCAGTAAACCCTGTATTACTATGATCCATAAATATACGGAAGAACATGAGTTCCAGTAAGGCAAGAATCGTTAGAGCCAACTGAATGTAATTCCATGTTTTTATAGAAAATGTGCCTCTCCCCATATAATTAAGGATTAAATAAGCGAAAAAACCAAGCTGTGAATAGACACTAATCATCATACCTGCTCCAAACAAGATAAGTAGATACAATAGGAAATCTGCTGTACTTGATGGCTTGTATTCCCAGGTGGTGAGTATAAGTCCAGTTACTAATGACGCGATCCCACCGATACATAGGGTTTGCCAGAATAAATTAAACCATTTCCTTAAATTCAAAACATTTCCACCTCCAAGTGTTTATTTTACCAACGATCTCTAAAAAACACCATGGCTTAACAGACATAAATCCCTTCCTTGCCCCACATACTACATTCAGTTATTCAGACAAAGGGGATGTGGGACTAGTGAAGTGGCACAGCATTAAATGTTTATGTATTGCAGGAGGTCTGGCTTTATTTTTATCCGGTTGCGGTTCTGATAATCCAAGTGCTGCTCCGCAGGGGAGTTATAAAGAAACAAAGACAATGGTCATAGATATTCTAAAAAGCGACGAAGGTAAAAAAGCTCTGGAAGAGGCTCTTCTCGGAGAACGTAGTTCAGGCCAAAGTTCATCCAGCGAAGCAGGTTCGGGGAGTAATGCAAGCAGTTCAGGAAATACATCTAAAGGGTTAGGAATAAAAATGCTCACTTCGCAAAGCTCTTCTGATGAAATCAGAGTAGCTGTTAAGGACACCTTGTCTTCTCCTGAGTACAAAAAAGTATTCGAGGAAATTATGAAAGATCCTAAGTTTGCCGGGGATTTTGCTAAAGTAGTCAATTCTCAAAGTAAACAAATTCATATGGAACTTATTAAAGATCCCTCCTATCAAAAATCGATGGAAGATATCTTAAAATCGCCGGAAATGACTAAAATGTTATTACAACTAACCCAAACAGCAGATTATCGTAAACAGACGATGAGTGTTATGCAGGAAGCCATGCAAAATCCTATTTTCCGGATGGAAGTTATGGAACTGTTAAAATCTGTCGTCAAAGAAGAACTTCAGCCTAAACAAAGTGAAGGTGCTGGAGGAGATCAAGAGAAGAAAGGCCAATCTAAGAGCCAAGGCGGTAAAAAAGAACAAGGCGGCAGTAGTAGTGGCGGCGGTGACAGCAGTGGTACTGGTGGGTAACTAATCATTACTAGGCCATTCTCCTAGAAAAAAATGGCCAAGCGAAGCGCTTGGCCTTTTGAATATAATCATGTAGTGATTTTGTGTCATCACCGAAAAGTTTTAGCTTGTAATTAAGTGTTTGGCCACTTCATCATATATTTTACCGATCTCTGTATTTTCCTTATACACCGAAGGTGAAAAATCCGGTTCAGATATATGATTGTCGGGAGAACCTAATGGAATTTGAGCAAGGAGTTCTGTGTGCAAGCTTTCTGCTAGTCGGCCTCCTCCACCTCTTCCAAATACATAATCTTTTGTACCGCATGTACTACACTCGTAGTAAGCCATATTTTCTATTACACCAAGTAGTTCATGATTGGTTTGGATCGCCATAGCCCCTGCTCTAGCAGCAACAAATGCAGCTGTGGCATGCGGTGTGGTCACTATAATTTCTTTGCTTTGTGGAATCATTTGGTGTACATCAAGCGCGACGTCGCCTGTGCCAGGAGGTAAATCAAGGATCATATAATCTAAATCCCCCCAATTTACATCACTAAAGAACTGACGCAGCATCTTGCCAAGCATCGGTCCTCTCCAAATGACAGGGCTGTTCTCTTGTACGAAGAATCCCATAGACATTACCTTAACACCAAAGCGCTCCACCGGCTGAATTACTCCATCTATCAATACAGGTGCATCTTCAATGCCCATCATATCTGGGACACTAAACCCGTAAATATCTGCATCTATGATTCCTACTTTTTTACCTTGTCTCGCCAGGGCAACTGCCAAGTTAACAGTCACTGTAGATTTCCCAACTCCCCCTTTACCACTAGCGATCGCTATAAAGGTAACTCCTGATTCCGGGTCAAGTAACTCATGAGATTCCATCCCAGCTGCGTGTCCTTTTACAAGCACTTCATCATCGGTAGGTTCTGTTCCTTTGGTTGAATTCTGTTCAAAGCTTTGGAGTAACTCTTTTTCAGCATCTGATGCAAGGCGCATTCTTACGTGAACCTCTTTTACGCCTGCTTCCTGAAGAAGGGCTGTGACATTATTTTTCAAAATATTGCGAACGTTTTCATCATCGGTTAAACAAATCAAGGTTAAAGCCACACTGTCCTCTTTCACCATGACATCCCTAATAAACTGCAAATCTGTAAATAACAGACCGCTTATAGGCTCCTGCAAGGTAGAAAGCACTTCTAGTACTTGATCTCTTGATAACATGATAATTGCACCTCAGCTTTATCTATTGGCATGTATTTCACTCTGATCTTTCTAATACATGTCCATTATATCACTCACCGAGGTGCAGATGGCCTACTTTTTCATTTTCTCACCAGACGTGTATCTCAGAATCCCCTTGTAAACCGAAGCTGCCACTTTGCGCTGATATTCCTCTTCTGCAAGGAGTCTAGATTCCTCGGGATGAGATAGAAAACCAACTTCTACTAATACCGCTGGCATTTTTAGCGCTTGCAGCAGGTATACCGTATTTACTGTTTTGGCCACTCGGTCTGTGTTCTCAAGGTTTCTTCTTATCTCATCTTGAACAAGTGCAGCAAAATCTGCATTATCTTCATGATTAGGGTAGTAGAAGACCTGAGCACCACTCCAGCGATTTGAAGGAATGCTGTTCATATGAATGGTAATAAAAAGATCTGCTTTTTTGTCACTGATCATCTTAACTCGCTGCTTTAAATCTTCCGTTTTCCGTCTTGAGTAAGATTTGGTCTCAGGGGAAGCAAGGTCTACATCCCTTTCTCTTGTCATCACCACTGTGGCACCTGCTTGCTGCAAATAATCACGTAAGTATAAAGCCACTGCTAAATTGATATCTTTCTCAATTATTCCTTGTTTGCTGACAGCCCCTCCATCAGGCCCTCCATGACCAGCATCAAGAGCTATGACCTTACCCGATAGCGGCAAGCTCCATGTGCTCCAAGTCTTTGACGCCGGGACCTCATAGGTAGCAATACAGATGAATAGTGCCAGTAAGAGAACACCCATCATCAGTTTTTTCATCGTGCTCACATGAATCCACACCATGAATTTGTTGTTCGAACTCTGTTTCCGCATAAAAAAGCCACCTCCGATCCCATAAATGACCATAATGATCTATATGGGACGAGGTGGACAAATATACCGTTCATTGGGACAAACTTATAAAAACTAAGATGTAACGTGTTCCGCCATACCTTGAATCAATATTTGGGCCACTTCTGGACGTGTGAATTCAGGTGGCGGACACTTGCCCTCACGGAGAAGTGCTCTTACTTTGGTGCCAGACAAAGTCATATGGTCTTCTTTACTATGCGGGCACGTTTTGGCAGAAGCCATATTGCCACATTTTAAACAGAAAAAGCTATGTTCAAAGAAAAGAGGAGTGATCCCAAGTTCCTCAGATGTAAAGTTAGTAAATATCTCTTGTGCCTCATAGGTACCGTAGTAGTCCCCTACCCCAGCATGATCTCGACCAACAATAAAATGAGTACATCCATAGTTTTTGCGTACTATCGCGTGGAAAATAGCCTCTCTAGGGCCCGCATAACGCATTGCTGCTGGGAAGACACCTAAAAAAGTGCGATCGGCAGGATAATAGTTCTCAAGAAGCGCTAGATAACTGTTCATACGAACATTCGCGGGAACGTCATCTGATTTTGTTTCACCTACCAACGGGTTAAGGAATAATGCATCTACAATCTCCATAGCGCTTTTCTGAATATACTCATGGGCACGGTGAACAGGGTTGCGTGTTTGGAAACCAACAATCGTTTTCCAGCCATTTTGTTGAAAAAGTTGTCGTGTCTGCTCGGGGTCATAGTAGAACTCATTAAATTTAGCAGGATGTTTACGATTTAACACGAAGATAGGACCGCCAATATAAAAGACAGAACGTTCAAACAGTTTTTTTACCCCTGGATGTTCCTGATCATTTGTCTTATACACATTCTTCGCTTCTTTATCATGATCAACTTCATAAATGCTTTCTATCGTGAGGGTGCCGTATATAACATTATCTTCTTGACCTGTAAGTGCAATGGTCTCACCAATCTGAAGGTTTTGTGCAGTCTCCATGTCAACATCAAGCGTAATAGGTATGCTCCAAACTGTACCATCCGCAAGTCTCATTCCTTCAATTACTGACTGATAGTCCGCTTCATTCATAAAGCCCGTAAGAGGAGAAAATGCTCCTACCCCTATGAGATCAAGATCAGAAATGGTCCAATTGTTAATCGGTAAGCGTCTTAGTTTCTCAGCTTCTTGAAGCATTTCTTCCCTATTCCTATCTTCTACAATTCGATTCACTAATGTACCACCGTGAGGTAATATCGATGCCATGATCTCATCTCCCTATAGTCATATACGCTTTAGCAATGTAATAAATATTTATTTATGAAGTCCGCATTCAGTCTTATCATTGCCTGACCAGCGACCTGCGCGCGGGTCTTCACCTGGCATTACCTGTCTGGTGCACTGCTCACAGCCGATACTAGGGTAGTTCTGATCATGCAATGGATTATAGATCAAATTATTATCTTTAATGTATTTCCATACGTCCTCATTCGTCCATCCAGCAATCGGGTTAAATTTCATAAGTCCAAATTTCGTGTCATACTCTACCTTCTTAGAGTTAGCACGAGTTGGCGCTTGATCACGACGAATTCCCGTAATCCAAGCATCGTATTGAGATAAAATACGCGTAAGCGGCTCTACTTTGCGAATATTACAGCAAGCGTTAGGATCTGATTTCCAAAGCTCTGGACTATAAGTAGCAGCTTGCTCATCAGGTGTCAGCGTAGGAGAAACACGAACAAAGTCAATATGATAACGTGCCACAAGTCGATCCCTTGTTTCATAAGTTTCTTTAAAATGAAAGTCTGTATCAAGATAGAAGATATCGGTAGCGGGACTGATTTTTTGTATCATATCCACTAAAACAACATCTTCTGCACCAAAACTACATGCAAGAGTAATGTTCGGAAATGTCTCAACAGCATATTGAATAATCTCTTCAGGAGAAGCATCTTCCAGTTCAATTGCCTTGTCTTTTGCCAATTCTTCTTTTTCTAACAGATTCACAATGTAACCTCCCATAGGGGTGATATTTTTTACACTAAACCGATATATATGATATGAATTACAATTAAGTATAAATATTTCCAGTTATATGTCAATGCTATTTCCAAGGTAAACTGTCAGAATTAAAAGAAATTATTTATATTCTAATCATATTCCTTCGATGTGAATCAAATTCTTACCACATGAAAACAGTAAATTTGTAACGATATAAAAAGGAATAAGAAGCATTTTGTCTATATAGACCTAATAAAGTAACTAAAATTGATTCTTTATACAACAAAAAAGCCCTCTCTTCCGAAGAAGAAAGGACTTTTGATCCGAACAAATTAACGTTTGGAGAACTGAGGTGCGCGACGAGCTGCTTTAAGACCGTATTTTTTACGCTCTTTCATACGTGGGTCACGTGTTAAGAAGCCAGCTTTTTTCAAGCTTCCACGGTACTCAGGATCTACTTTAAGAAGTGCACGGGCGATACCGTGACGAATTGCTCCTGCTTGACCAGTAATACCGCCACCGTGAGCAATAACGAGAATATCGTAGTTGCTTGTAGTTTCAGTCAGTTCAAGTGGTTGTTTAACGATCAGTTTGAGTGTTTCCAAACCGCCGAAATAATCGTTGATATCACGTTTGTTAATGACAATGCGTCCTTCACCCGGTACAAGGCGAACACGAGCTACCGAATGTTTACGACGACCTGTCCCATAGTATTGTACTTGTGCCATGAAACTGTCCTCCTTTTAATTATCCGCGAAGTTCGTAAACTTCAGGTTTTTGTGCTGCATGTGGATGTTCAGCGCCAGCATATGCTTTCAATCTAAGTTTCATTTGGTTACCCATACGAGTTTTAGGAAGCATGCCGTGTACAGCAAGTTCGATCATACGTTCAGGTTTGTTTTTTACCATGTCTTTTGCAACAGTGACTTTAAGACCACCTGGGTGCATGGAATGACGATAGTATTTTTTGTTGTCCATTTTCTTACCTGTAAGAACAATTTTCTCAGCGTTGATGACAACAACGAAATCACCAGTGTCAACGTGTGGAGTAAATTGTGGCTTATGTTTACCGCGGATCAAAGCCGCAGCTTCGCTCGCCAAACGGCCAAGCGTTTTGCCTTCAGCGTCAATGATGTGCCAGTTACGCTCTACTTCATTAGGCTTAGCCATATAAGTGGTACGCATGAAAAGATCCTCCTTTAAATATCGCGTTCATAATACGCATAAATAGTTATCATTTATATTCGTTAAAAGTTGCTGTTAGTTTGATGGATTTACGTGTGTTGCATATCGTTTACTTAAATGGGGCTGTGGGAAAGCCATTAAGAAAACACAACTTATATATTACACGATTAAATGCTACTTCGCAAGACATTATCGCAGGTTTTTTTTAGGAGATGTTCATACTCAACATTCCATAACATTAAACCCTTACTAACCGCTGTTGGGCCAGCCGCAGAACGGTCTTGTGCAGCTAGGATATGTTTCATATCCTTAGGCTGACGTTTCCCTTCTCCTATTTCCAGGAGCGTACCGATAATAATCCGCACCATATGCTGAAGAAAGCCACTACCCGTCAAATAGATATGAATAACACCTTGATCTCGCGGATGATCCACTCTGCACATGGAAGTGTCGTGGTCCAATCGCGCTTCATATAAAGTCCTGACATGGGAATCCTTCGTTGAATGTCTGGATGCGAAAGAAGTAAAGTCGTGTGTACCTAGTAAGTACGGCAAACTTTCATTCATTGCCTTAATATCGAGCTTGCCTGGATGGTGCAACTGTATCCGGCGATTAAATATATCTACAAATTGATTAGCATTAATTGTGTAACGATAAGTCTTTCTTTTGGCAGAACGCCTGGAGTGAAATGAGAGTGGTACTTCGTATGCATCTGTTATAACGATGTCGTCAGGCAGTCTTGTGTTAAGAGCCATGCACCAGCGCTCAAGAGGAATCTTGGACTCTGTGTGAAAGTGAAACACTTGCCCTCTTGCATGGACCCCAGCATCAGTACGTCCCGAAGCATGGATTTTGATTTCCTCTCCAGTCAGATAGTTAATCGATTTTTCGATAATATCTTGTATTGTGTTGCCTATGGGCTGTGTCTGGAAACCAAAGTAATCCGTTCCATCGTAATTCACACGCATACATATATTCCGCATTATTCTCACCTCATCATACCATACTAATCAAAGCATCCATTCGTAATGACAGCATCACAATGAAAAAGAGCTCCTCTCGGAGCTCCTCCCCAAACTACAGCGCAGCACTAGCGAAAAAAAGGGGCAGTTCAGAACCTAGATCCTGTCCACCCTTCCTTCACTCTCGCTTCATATTACACGCGGTCTACTAATTCCAAGTAAACCATAGGTGCAGAATCACCGCGACGAGGTCCCAGTTTCATGATACGAGTGTATCCACCTGGACGCTCAGTGTAACGTGGTGCAATATCGCTGAACAGTTTTTGAATTGCATCCTGTTCACCATCAATTGTTTCACGGCGCACATATGCAGCAACTTGACGACGTGCGTGCAAATCACCTTTTTTAGCTTTAGTGATCAGTTTTTCAGCAATAGAACGAACTTCTTTTGCTTTCGCTTCCGTCGTTTGAATGCGCTCATACAAGAACAGATCCGTTACGAGGTCACGGAACAATGCTTTACGAGCACTGGAGTTACGACCCAACTTTTGGTATGCCATGTTTTCCCCTCCTTCACTTCAAGCAATCGTGTTGCTTATTCTTCTGTACGAAGACCCAAACCAAGCTCTTCGAGCTTCTCTTGCACTTCTTCTAAAGATTTACGACCCAGGTTACGAACCTTCATCATGTCCTCTTCAGTTTTTGTTGTAAGTTCTTGAACCGTGTTGATACCAGCACGTTTCAAGCAGTTATAGGATCGAACAGATAGATCGAGCTCTTCGATCGTCATTTCGAGTACTTTTTCTTTTTTGTCTTCCTCTTTTTCGACCATGATTTCTGCATCTTTCGCTTCGTCTGTTAGACCCACAAAGAGCAGTACATGTTCAGTCAAGATTTTAGCGCCAAGACTTACAGCTTCTTCTGGACGAATGCTGCCATCAGTCCAAATTTCAAGTGTAAGCTTATCGTAGTTTGTTACTTGACCTACACGCGTATTTTCAACACCGTAGTTGACACGCGCAATCGGGGTATAGATCGAATCCACAGGGATGACGCCGATCGGCTGATCATCGCGTTTATTCCGATCTGCCTGGACGTAGCCGCGACCGCGATTGGCATAAATACGCATGTGAAGTCTCGAACCTGGACCAAGAGTAGCGATATGAAGATCCGGATTAAGGATTTCAACATCACTATCCGCACGGATATCTCCGGCTGTAACAGCCCCTTCACCTTCAGCATCAATCTCAAGAATCTTCTCTTCATCAGAGTGAATCTTCAAAGACAAAGCTTTAAGGTTCAGAATGATTTCCGTAACGTCTTCCATTACGCCAGGAACTGTAGCAAACTCGTGCAACACTCCATCGATTTGCACCGATGTAACTGCCGCACCTGGAAGTGAGGAAAGCAAGATACGGCGCAGCGAGTTACCCAGCGTCGTACCATATCCGCGTTCCAGCGGTTCTACCACAAATTTGCCATAAGTGCCATCATCGTTGACGTCTACCGTCTCAATTTTTGGCTTTTCGATTTCTATCACTGCAATACCCCTCCTTCAAAACGTCGGTCCGATATGAAATATTTACCTTATCTAGTGTTACCATGTAGTATGCCTAAACAACCATTATTAACAGATTGTGCCGGATTATACCACACGAAGGGGCAAATCTCATTAGACACGACGACGTTTTGGAGGACGGCATCCGTTATGTGGCACAGGAGTTACGTCTTTGATCAGGTTAACTTCAAGACCAGCAGCTTGCAAAGAGCGAATCGCTGCTTCACGGCCGGCACCTGGACCTTTAACCATAACTTCAACTGATTTCATGCCGTGTTCCATTGCTGCTTTAGCTGCAGTTTCTGCTGCCATTTGAGCTGCGAATGGAGTCGACTTACGGGAACCTCTAAATCCAAGACCGCCGGAGCTTGCCCAAGAGATAGCGTTACCGTGTGGATCCGTAATAGTAACAATTGTGTTATTGAACGTGGAACGAATATGAGCCACGCCAGACTCAATATTTTTACGGTCACGACGTTTAGTACGTACGACTTTTTTCGGTTTAGCCATTGTAGATTATCCTCCCTTCTTATTTCTTTTTATTTGCTACAGTACGACGAGGACCTTTACGCGTACGAGCATTTGTTTTAGTACGTTGTCCACGAACTGGAAGTCCACGACGGTGACGAACACCACGGTAACATCCGATTTCAGTCAAACGTTTAATATTTAAAGAAATTTCTCGACGAAGGTCACCTTCTACTTTAACCGTTTTGTCGATACTTTCACGTAATTTGCTCACTTCATCTTCCGTAAGATCACGGACACGAGTATTCGGACTAATGCCTGTTTCGCTCAAAATTTTCTTGGAAGTCGTTGAACCGATTCCGAAAATATATGTCAAGGCGATCTCAACGCGTTTATCACGTGGCAAATCCACACCAGCTATACGAGCCATTTTACGCTACACCCCCTTCTATTATCCTTGTTTTTGTTTGTGTTTCGGATTTTCGCAGATGACCATTACATTACCTTTGCGGCGAATGACTTTGCATTTCTCGCAGATAGGTTTTACAGAAGGTCTTACCTTCATGTTGATTACCTCCTCAAAGTTTTACGATGAGTAAAACTGACTTCGAAAGCATGCTAACAGCCAGATGATACACAATCTATCTACATAGCGTACACTAGATTAGGATACCATGCAAAGCTGATATAAACCTTCATCGTTATTTCAGAAAATAAGCCTTACTATTTACGATAAGTTATACGCCCTTTTGTTAGGTCATAAGGCGATAACTGAACAACCACTTTATCTCCTGTCAGAATGCGGATAAAGTGCATCCGCAGTTTGCCGGAAACGTGAGCTAGAATTTGATGACCATTCTCAAGCTCTACTTTGAACGTTGCGTTGGGAAGCGGCTCAAGAACCGTTCCTTCCACTTCAATGACATCTTCTTTGGCCACAGTTAGTCTCCTTTCTCTTCAGCTTTGAACTTCGCCTACATTTAAGAACTGCTGAACTGCATAACGCAGTTTTCCGTTCGTTACCCGTCCAACTTCGTTTAAGCTGTTCACAACCTCGCTGCTAATCATCGGCTGGGGTTCCAGGTGAAGAAGGTTCTTCTTCTTTCGTCCGTCAAACTTACGTTTGTATCCGTCAGCAATATACACGAACCTGTTGTCCTCAACAGCAATGACTACTGCAATCTGACCGGCATCTCTGCCTCGAAGTATTTTTACGATCTGTCCGACTTGTGGGATCTTTTGATTCATCGTCTCATCACCTACGCATCTCGCTTTCGTAAAAATTACATCCTGTCTGGTTAAGAACAAAAGAAAGTTCTTGAGCACACAGCACATTGTCATACGACATTGTATACAGCCGAACATTGTTCGACGCTTCATGCACTCTTCGTTCATCGACTGAAGTACAAATACTGGCAGGAAAACCGTTATAACCTGTGAAAGACGGCACAGCCCCTTGACTGCGATTATGTTGATCAGTCATTTGGTCAAGTTCTCCGGACAAAACCCGAGCAATACCGTGAATTGCAGGATCAACCTGCACTAATGTGCGAGTTAACCTTACATCACAGTTTGATCCCAGTTCTGCATCGGACTTACAAATGATCATTACCATTAACCTCGCAGTAAGGATACGATCTCTTGCGACACCGCATGAATTTCCTGTTCCCCGTCGATTTGACGCAGAAGACCTTTGTTCTCATAAAACGTGAGGAGTGGTGCAGTTTTGTTGATATATTCGTCAAGACGTGTACCTACGCTCTCTTCATTATCATCAGAACGTTGATACAATTCGCCGCCGCATTTATCACAAATGCCTTCCTGTTTAGGAGGGTTAAAAACAACATGATACGTAGCACCGCAATTTTTACACAAGCGACGTCCTGTTAGACGAGCAAGAAGCTTGTCACGGTCTACTTTCAAGTTGATGACATGGTCCAAACCAGTATTAAGTCGATTCAGAATACCGTCAAGCGCTTCTGCTTGAGAAATGGTTCTTGGAAATCCATCCAACAGAAACCCTTTCTTGCAGTCCGGCTGATGTAGGCGTTCTTCAACAATACCGATTGTAACATCGTCTGGTACAAGCAGTCCTTGATCCATGTATTCTTTAGCTTTCATCCCGATAGGAGTTCCTTGTTTGATCGCTAAGCGAAATGCATCGCCTGTTGAAATGTGAGGAATGCTGAATTCATTTACAATTGCTTCTGCTTGTGTCCCTTTCCCTGCCCCAGGAGGGCCCATGAATAAAATGTTCACGTTATGTCACTCCCTCCAAGACTATCCCTTCAACAAGAAACAGCACAATAGGTGCCGGTTCTGGCAACAATCAAACAAATGATTAGCTGCTTTCAATACCGGAACCTATGGCTACTTATTGATGAAACCTTTGTAATGGCGTTTAATCAATTGACTTTCGATTTGTTTGGTCGTATCCAGTGCTACACCGATTACGATCAGCATGGATGTACCTGCAAGTTGTGCAACTTGCGGCAAACCAGAAAGTGAACCTAAGAATACAGGTAGAACGGAGATGACAGCCAAGAACAAAGCTCCGGTCATAGTCAAACGAGTCATGACACGGGACAAGTATTTCTCAGTTGCTTTACCCGGGCGAATGCCTGGGATATAACCACCATTCTTCTTCATGTTATCGGCCATTTGTTGCGGATTCATCTGCACGAAAGTGTAGAAGAACGTAAAGCCGATAATCATTAGTACATAGAGCACCATACCCAGCGGTTTGTCATAAGACAAGTTCTGAGTGACCCATGTAGCCCAACCATAATTAGCCCAAAATGAAGCAATAATGACTGGGAACTGGAGAAGAGATACAGCGAAAATGACTGGGATTACACCTGCCGCATTAATTTTCAGCGGAATATGAGTGTTTTGTCCACCGTACATTTTGTTACCTACAACACGTTTCGCATATTGAACCGGAATTTTCCGAATCGCTTGCTGGATGTAGATAACCCCTACTACTGTTAACAGGAGAACAAGTACCACAATAATCACTTTAAGTGCATTCATGAATACTTGATCAGCCTGGATAAATTCAGATTCAACTGTTGTACGGATCACATTAGGAATCGTTGAAACGATACCTGCAAAGATAATAATAGAAATACCGTTACCAATACCTTTTTCAGTAATCTGTTCACCGAGCCACATGAGGAACGAAGTACCTGCAGTCAATACGATAGCAATGACAATATAGTCAATGAATGTTGCATTCGGCACCATTTCCTGTCCATACAAACGGTTAAAACCAATAGATGTACCAAAAGCCTGGATTAACCCCAAAATTACTGTACCATAACGTGTGAGCTGCGCAAGTTTTTTCTTACCATGCTCACCTTGTTTAGCCCATTCCGCTAGTTTCGGAATAACATCCATCGACAGAAGCTGTACAATGATGGATGCTGTAATATATGGCATAATCCCGAGCGCGAAGATCGAAAATTGGAACAACGCTCCGCCCGAGAATGTGTTCAGAAGACCAAACAATTCTCTGCCTTGCGAATCTGCCGCAGTAAAAACTTCTTTATTAACTCCGGGAACCGGAACAAAGGAGCCAATGCGGTAGATTATCAGAACAAAGAGAGTGAATAAAATCCGTTTACGCAGATCTTCAACTCGCCATATATTCTTTAAGGTTGTGAGCATTAGATCACCTCGGTTTTACCGCCGGCAGCCTCGATTTTCTCTACCGCAGATTGAGAGAACTTGTTAGCTTTAACTGTCAATTTCACAGTAATATCGCCATTACCCAGAATTTTGATTCCGGATTTTGTGTTTTTCACAATACCCGAGTTAACCAAAATTTCTGGAGTTACTTCTGTACCTGCTTCAAAACTGTTCAGATCTTGAAGATTCACAACTGCATACTCTTTACGAGTAGGATTTATGAATCCGCGTTTTGGCAGACGACGATACAATGGGTTCTGTCCACCCTCGAAGCCTGGACGTACACCACCGCCAGAGCGAGAGTTTTGACCTTTATGACCGCGACCTGAAGTTTTACCCATACCGCTGGAAGTACCGCGTCCAACGCGTTTGCGTTCTTTGCGGGATCCAGGTGCTGGAGAAAGTTCATGTAACTTCATCGTTCGTTGCACCTCCTTAATGATTTGTGGGACAAGTCCCTTACGTATTACTCTTGGATTTCTTTAACAGAAACCATGTGACTTACTTTGTTCACCATACCGCGGATAGCAGCATTATCGTTATGAACCACAGTTTGGTTGATCTTACGAAGACCGAGTGTGTTAACAGTCGCTCTTTGTGACTCATTACGTCCGATCAAACTGCGAACGAGGGTAATTTCCAATTTAGCCATGAGATTCCCTCCTTAGCCCCGAAGCTCTTCGACAGTTTTTCCACGCAATTTCGCTACATCTTCAGCGCGTTTCAAGCGGGACAAACCTTCCAAGGTCGCATTGACCATGTTCATGGAATTCGAAGAACCCAGTGATTTTGTCAAAATGTCACCTACACCAGCAAGTTCCAGAACGGCACGTACTGGTCCACCAGCGATAACTCCAGTACCTTCAGAAGCTGGTTTCAAAAGAACACGTCCAGCACCGAACTTACCAGTGATCGTGTGAGGAATAGATGTTCCTACGATTGGCACATAAATCAGATTTTTCTTAGCATCATCAATACCTTTGCGAATCGCATCAGGTACTTCGCCAGCTTTACCAATACCAGCTCCAACCCAGCCGTTGCCATCGCCGACAACAACTAGTGCACTGAAACTGAAACGGCGTCCGCCTTTTACTACTTTAGCTACGCGATTAATATTTACAACTCTTTCAGTGAGTTCTAAAGTGTTAGGATCTACACGCAAGTCGTTAACCTCCTTTTAAAAATATCTTAGAATTCAAGCCCTGCTTCACGAGCAGCATCAGCTAATGCTTGAACACGTCCATGATAAAGGTAGCCACCACGATCGAAAACGATGTTAGTGTATCCTTTTTCTTTTGCACGTTTAGCAACGAGTTCGCCGACTTTACGAGCCGCTTCTACGTTACCACCGTTACTGATTTCGCCACTGATTTCTTTATCTACTGTTGATGCGGATACCAGGGTTACACCTGCTACATCATCGATCAATTGAGCGTAGATATGCTTGGATGAACGGAATACGTTCAAACGTGGACGTTCAGCTGTTCCAGAAATTTTACCACGAACACGGATATGTCTTTTCAGACGCACTTTGTTCTTATCTTGTTTAGTAATCATCTTCGTTTCACTCCCTTCAGTTTGCCTTTAAAGCTTCATTTTAAGACGCACAGGGTATATTAGAAACACGAGCATATCGCCACCATATGATAGGGACGAAGGAAAAACGGTAAGAAAACTTATTTCTTCTTACCGGCTTTACCTTCCTTACGGATAATGCGCTCGCCTTCATATTTAATCCCTTTACCTTTATAAGGCTCAGGTTCGCGAACAGAACGGATCTCAGCTGCATATGCACCTACACGCTCTTTGTTGATACCGCGAACGATGATTTTTGTGTTTGTAGGAACATCAAACTCAATACCCGGCTCCGGAGTGATTTCTACCGGATGGGAGTAACCTACGTTCAATACGATTTTATCTCCAGATTTGCTTGCACGATATCCGACCCCAACCAGCTCTAGAGATTTTTCGAAACCTTCAGTTACACCACTTACCATGTTACTAACTACGGAACGAGTAGTACCGTGCAAAGAACGATGGAGTTTGTTGTCAGAAGGACGAGTTACAAGAATTTCATTATTTTCAACAGTTACCTTCATATCTTTATGAAGTTCACGTGTGAGTGTACCTTTAGGACCTTTAACCGTAATAACGGAGTCATTCATAGTGACTTCTACGCCACTTGGTACAGAAATTGGTTTGCGACCAATACGGGACATGTGTTGCACCTCCTTGTTTTGTGACTTATATTACCAAACGTAGCAGATAACTTCGCCGCCAGATTTTGCTTGGCGAGCTTCTTTATCTGTCATTACGCCTTTAGAAGTAGAAATGATCGCGATTCCGAGACCGCCAAGTACGCGAGGTACTTCATTACTCTTCGTGTAAACACGTAGACCTGGTTTACTGATTCTTTTCAGACCAGTAATAACACGCTCGTTGTTTTGTCCGTATTTCAAGAAAATACGGATGATTCCTTGTTTGTTATCATCCACATATTCAGCATCACGGATGAAACCTTCACGCTTCAGGATTTCAGCGATTTGTTTTTTCATCGTCGAAGCAGGCATTTCTACCGTTTCGTGACGAACTGTGTTCGCATTACGAATGCGAGTAAGCATATCTGCAATTGGATCAGACATAGTCATTGTGTGTAACCTCCTTCCCGTTCAGGACTTTTTACCAGCTTGCTTTTTTCACGCCAGGGATCTGGCCTTTATAAGCTAATTCACGGAAACAAATTCTGCAAATTTTAAACTTCTGTAATACAGAATGTGGACGACCACAACGTTCGCAACGAGTATAAGCACGAACTTTAAACTTCGGAGCACGTTGTTGTTTAACTTTCATTGAAGTTTTTGCCACTTAGCCTGACACCTCCTAAATAATTTCGGAGAATTCGGGGTCTCTCAAAGACTCCCGGATACTTTAGATTCTTACTTTGCGAAAGGCATTCCGAGTTGAGTAAGCAATTCGCGAGACTCTTCATCGGTTTTAGCCGTAGTTACGATTACGATATCCATACCGCGGACTTTGTCCACTTTATCATACTCAATCTCAGGGAAGATGAGTTGCTCTTTAAGACCAAGTGTGTAGTTACCACGACCATCAAACGCTTTGTTTGATACCCCTTGGAAGTCACGTACACGAGGAAGAGTAATGTTGAACAATTTATCAAGGAAGTGGTACATACGCTCGCCGCGCAATGTCACTTTAACCCCAATTGGCATGTTCTCACGCAGTTTAAAACCAGCGATTGATTTTTTAGCTTTTGTGATTACTGGTTTTTGACCAGAAATCAGCTGCAAATCATTCACAGCGGAATCAAGCACTTTGGAGTTTTGGACAGCTTCACCCACCCCCATGTTGATAACCACTTTTTCGATTTTAGGAACTTGCATTACTGAGCTATATTCAAACTTCTGCACCAAAGCAGGAGTTATTTCATTTAGAAAACGTTCTTTCAATCTTGCCATGAATTATGGACCTCCTTTCTCATTCGGTTACATTAGTCGATCGATTCTCCGGAACGTTTAGCAACGCGTACTTTTTTGCCGTTGTCTAACACTTTGTAACCAATACGAGTTACATTTCCGCTCTTCGGATCAATATGCATCACGTTCGATACATGGATTGGAGCTTCTTTCTCGATGATTCCGCCTTGCGGATTAAGCTGGTTAGGCTTTTGGTGTTTTTTAACGAGGTTAACACCTTCTACAAGAACACGGTTCTCACGAGGATAAGCTGCGATGACACGGCCTTTTTTGCCTTTGTCTTTACCGCTGATCACCATAACAGTGTCGTCTTTTTTGACGTGCAACTTGTTGTTATGAGATTCCAAGACCTTTTTCACTTTTGCCATTTCGTACACCTCCTATGACTTGCGTGAACAAGCTATAAATCAATCCTCAGAAGGATTAAGTTGTTATATTAGATAACTTCTGGAGCCAAGGAAACGATTTTCATGTAGTCTTTTTCGCGAAGTTCGCGAGCAACTGGTCCGAAAATACGAGTACCACGAGGGCTTCTGTCTTCTTTAACTACCACTGCTGCATTCTCATCAAATGCGATGTAAGATCCATCTTTACGACGAACAGAACGTTTTGTGCGAACCACAACTGCTCTTACCACATCACCTTTTTTGACAACGCCGCCTGGTGTTGCTTGTTTGACAGAACAAACGATAAGGTCTCCGATTGAAGCTGTACGACTACGTCCCGTACCACCCAGTACGCGGATACACATCAGTTCCTTCGCACCAGAGTTGTCTGCTACAGTCAAACGTGTAAATGGTTGAATCATCTTGTTTTCCTCCTTTCAGCCAAGCTGAAAATCATTAAATGATAATCGCTTTTTCCACGACTTCAACAAGTCTCCAGTTCTTGTCTTTCGACAAAGGACGAGTTTCCATGATTTTAACAACATCACCAATTTTAGCAGTGTTATTTTCATCATGTGCTTTGAACTTTTTAGTGTACTTGATGCGTTTATGGTACAAATCATGCTTTTTGTAAGTTTCTACAGCAACCACAATTGTTTTATCCATTTTGTCGCTAACCACTTTACCGACTTGCACTTTACGTGCGTTGCGTTCTTCGCTCATTGTTGGGCCTCCTTCCTCATTTAAAGACGGATTGTCCATCCGGTACTATATATTAGCTAATCCCAAGTTCTCTTTCACGGATGATCGTCTTAGCACGTGCAATTTCTCTACGTACGTCACGAATACGAGTTGGGTTATCAAGCTGACCGGTAGCGAGTTGAAAGCGGAGGTTAAAGAGTTCTTCTTTAAATCCGGCAATCTTTTGCTCAATTTCAGCAGTGGTTAGGTTGCGGAATTCACTAGCCTTCATTTACTTCACCACCCAATTCTTCACGTTTCACAAACTTCGTTTTGATTGGCAGCTTGTGAGCAGCCAGACGCATTGCTTCGCGAGCAACATCTTCTGGTACGCCAGAAAGTTCAAACATGATCTTTCCTGGTTTAACTACAGCAACCCATTTCTCAACGTTACCTTTACCACTACCCATACGAACCTCTAGAGGCTTTTGAGTAATTGGCTTATCAGGGAAAATTTTAATCCAAACTTTACCACCACGTTTGATATAACGAGTCATCGCGATACGAGCAGCCTCGATCTGACGGTTCGTAATCCACGCTGGCTCAGTAGCTTGCAAGCCATATTCACCAAAGTTCAGTGTAGTACCGCCTTTAGCTTGGCCTTTCATGTGTCCGCGTTGTTGCTTGCGGTGTTTAACACGTTTTGGTACCAACATGATTAGTTGCCTCCTTCCTTAGCAGCTTTCTTAGCCGTAGGAAGAACCTCTCCACGATAGATCCATACTTTAACGCCCAGACGGCCGTAAGTAGTATGAGCTTCAGCTGTACCGTAGTCAATGTCGGCACGAAGCGTATGCAGTGGAACAGTTCCTTCGCTGTAGCCTTCAGAACGTGCGATCTCAGCTCCGCCAAGACGTCCGCCTACTTGTGTTTTAATTCCTTTTGCACCAGAGCGCATAGTTCTTTGAATTGCTTGTTTCAGAGCACGACGGAAAGAAACACGGCGTTCCAATTGTTGTGCAATGCTTTCAGCTACAAGAATTGCGTCAAGATCTGGTTGTTTAATTTCAGAAATGTTGATGTGAACTTTTTTACCGCCTGCAATCTTCGTGATTTGACCACGGAGAATTTCAACTTCGGATCCACCTTTACCGATAACCATTCCTGGTTTAGCAGTATGGATCGTTACATTGACACGGTTAGCCGCTCTCTCGATTTCAATACGAGATACTGCGGAGTCTTTCAATTTGTTTTTCAGGTATTCACGAATTTTTACGTCTTCAAGCAAGAGATCACCGAAATCTTTGCCTGCGTACCATTTGGATTCCCAGTCACGGATAACTCCGATACGGAGCCCGATGGGATTTACCTTTTGTCCCACACGTTTTCCCTCCTTATTTTTCGGATACCACCAAAGTAATGTGGCTGGTGCGTTTATTGATACGACTTGCACGTCCCATTGCACGAGGGCGGAAACGTTTCATAGTCGGTCCTTGGTTTACATAAGCTTGTGAGATAACCAGATTGTTAATATCCAAAGAGTAATTGTGCTCTGCATTAGCAATAGCAGAGTTGAGCAATTTCTCAACTACTGGAGAAGCGGATTTTGGAGTGTGACGCAGAATTGCGATCGCCTCGCCCACTTGCTTACCACGAATTAAGTCAACAACAAGTTGAACTTTACGAGGAGCAATCCGAACAAACTTGGCATGTGCTTTTGCTTCCATTGTTTAACCTCCTCTCAAACATTAGCGCTTGATCATTTATCTTCTTGTTTTCTTATCGTCTGCTGCATGACCTTTGTAAGTACGCGTAGGAGCGAACTCACCCAGTTTGTGTCCAACCATATCTTCCGTTACATATACAGGAACGTGTTTACGGCCGTCATACACACCAAACGTATGTCCAATGAATTGCGGGAAAATTGTAGAGCGACGGGACCAAGTTTTGATCACTAGTTTCTTCCCAGACTCGTTCATATCTTCAACTTTTTTCATCAGGTGTCCATCAACAAATGGCCCTTTTTTTAGACTGCGACTCATGTGTAAATCCTCCCTTCATCCAATGTTCTCGTTCATTCACGATCGCGCGCGCGAAGTTATGCACAGTAACGTGTATTACTTCGTGCGGCGGCGAACGATGTATTTGTCAGAAGCTTTGTTTTTCTTACGTGTTTTGTATCCAAGAGTTGGTTTACCCCAAGGAGACATTGGCGATTTACGACCGATTGGAGCTTTACCTTCACCACCACCGTGTGGGTGATCATTAGGGTTCATTACTACCCCGCGGACTTCAGGACGTCTTCCGAGCCAGCGACTACGGCCTGCTTTACCGATTTTAATCAATTCGTGATCTTGGTTACCAACGGATCCGATCGTAGCGCGGCAAACTTTAAGAATGCGGCGAACTTCACCAGATGACAAACGAACAGTCACGTATTTTTCTTCTTTACCAAGAAGTTGTGCTTCTGTACCAGCTGCACGGACCAATTGGCCACCTTTACCTGGTTGAAGCTCGATGTTATGAATAACTGTACCTACTGGAATATTTTCAAGAGGCAAAGCATTACCTGTCTTGATATCTGCAGTTGGTCCAGATTCGATTTGATCTCCTACTTTAAGTCCTTTTGGAGCGATGATGTAACGTTTCTCACCATCTGCGTAGTGGATCAGAGCAATATTGGAAGTCCGGTTAGGGTCATACTCGATTGTAGCAACGCGGCCCGGTATTCCATCTTTAGTACGTTTAAAGTCAATAATACGATATTTACGTTTGTGTCCGCCGCCATGGTGACGAACCGTAATTTTACCTTGGTTGTTGCGGCCTGCTGTTTTGCTCAGCGGAGCTAGCAACGATTTCTCAGGCTGGTTAGTCGTAATTTCTTCGAAAGTGGATACGGACATATTACGTCTAGCCGGAGATGTCGGTTTGTACTTTTTAATTGGCACTGAATTTCCCTCCTTACTTTAGCAGTTTCTTATACAGATTCAAAGAACTCAAGTGCTTTGCTATCTGGAGCGAGAGTTACGAAAGCTTTTTTCCACTCTGGAGTGTAGCCAGAGTAACGGCCGTAACGTTTCAACTTACCAGGCACGCGAAGTGTGTTCACGTTTTTCACTTTAACGTTGAAGATCTCTTCAACAGCAGCTTTGATTTCTGTTTTATTTGCACGAACATCTACTTCGAAAACATATTTCAAATCAGCCATCATATCAGCTGTACGTTCAGTGATTACTGGACGTTTAATGATATCACGAGGATTTTTCATTACGCAAGAACCTCCTCTACCATCTGTACTGCTTCTTTTGTAATGATCAGTTTGTCGTACGTAAGTACGTCAAGAACATTAATGCCGTCAGCCGCAACAAATTTCACACCAGGAATATTTCTCGCGGAAAGAGCAACATTATCATCATAGCCTGAACCAACGATCAAAGCTTTGCGATCTACTTTAAGATTGTTCAAAATAGCTGCAAATTCTTTAGTTTTCGGTGCATTCAGCGTAAGAGCATCCAGAACGATGATTTCGTTGTCGATTACTTTAGAAGACAATGCGGATTTGATCGCCAGACGACGAACTTTTTTAGGTAGTTTGAAAGCGTAACTGCGCGGAGTTGGACCGAATACAGTACCACCACCTACCCATTGTGGTGCACGGATCGAACCTTGACGAGCGCGACCTGTACCTTTTTGTTTCCAAGGTTTACGTCCACCGCCACGTACTTCAGAACGTCCTTTTACTTTGTGTGTACCTTGACGAAGGGAAGCGCGTTGCATAACAACAGCATCATGAAGAACGTGAGTGTTCGGCTCAATTCCGAATACTGCGTCATTCAATTCAACTTCTCCTACTTGGCTACCACTGACATTATAAAGTGCTACTTTTGGCATTTTGTGTTCCTCCTTTCCTTAGGTGATTATTTCTTCACCGATTCTTTAATTTTAACGAAGCTGTTTTTCGGTCCAGGAATAGAACCTTTAACAAGCAATACATTACGTTCAGCGTCTACTTTAATTACTTCAAGACGTTGAATTGTAATTGTTTCGTGTCCCATGTGTCCTGGAAGGTGTTTACCTTTAGGTACACGGTTCGCTTGAATGGAACCCATGGAACCTGGTCCTCTGTGGTAACGGGAACCGTGAGACATTGGGCCTGTTCTTTGTCCCCAACGTTTGATAACACCGGCAAAACCTTTACCTTTAGAAATACCAGTTACGTCAACAAATTCGCCTTCTGCGAAGATGTCTGCTTTAATTTCTTGGCCAACCTCGAATCCCGCAAGATCAACACCGCGGAGTTCGCGAACGTAGCGCTTAGGAGCTGTATTAGCTTTTTTCGCATGTCCTGTTTCAGGTTTGTTAGCATTTTTTTCTTTCTTATCGGCATAACCTAGTTGTACAGCTTCGTAGCCGTCGTTTTCCAGGTCTTTCTTTTGCAAGACAACAGATGGGCCTGCTTCGATAACCGTTACAGGAATCACGTTACCTTCTGGTGTAAATACTTGCGTCATGCCTAGTTTTTTACCTAAGATACCTTTCATGTTGACACCTCTTTTCCTTCATTAATACAAGTTTGATATTACAATTTAATTTCGATATCTACACCGGACGGTAGATCCAAGCGCATCAAGGCATCCACAGTTTGTGGAGTTGGGTTCACAATATCGATCAAACGTTTATGAGTACGTTGTTCGAATTGTTCACGAGAATCCTTGTACTTGTGTACCGCACGAAGAATAGTAATGATTTGTTTTTCAGTTGGAAGCGGAATCGGACCGGATACACCTGCACCCGAACGTTTTGCCGTTTCTACAATTTTCTCAGCGGATTGATCAAGAATCCTGTGGTCGTAAGCTTTCAAACGAATACGAATTTTTTGCTTTGCCATTTTAGTCCCTCCTTTTATCGCCCAATTTAATATCGGACATACTCCGTGAAAATTTTCTAACCCACTCTCCCATGGCAAAGGGGCCGGGTGTGTCAGTAACCTCTCACATCATCGCAACGTCACAGAACAACATTTATTATTATATCGAAAACATAAACATAATGCAAGCATTTAAATGAAAGATTCTAAAATCAATCATTCTTGTAATACTCTACATCTCATTTGGCTTAATACATATTAATATTGCAGCCTACTATAGAAATAGAGATGTTTTGTTTTCTTAATCTGTTGTCCCCGAATCACAACTTTACCTATTATATATTAAATTATAAAAAAAGCAAAAGGAAAAAAATGAAAAAAGGACCCAGCCAGAGTTGGCAGGATCCTTTTTTGCTGTCCAATACAATGTTACTCGTTCCAATACAATGTTGCTCTATATTTAATTTGACTTAGGAGTCAAATTATTTTTGGATGGATGCTACTGCACCAGCGCCAACAGTACGTCCGCCTTCACGGATCGCGAAGCGAGTACCCTCTTCAATAGCGATTGGAGAGATCAGTTGTACTGTAACTTCGATGTTGTCACCAGGCATAACCATTTCAGTACCTTCTGGAAGGTTGATGATACCAGTTACGTCAGTTGTACGGAAGTAGAACTGTGGACGGTATCCAGTGAAGAAAGGTTTGTGACGTCCGCCTTCTTCTTTAGTCAAAACGTATACTTGAGCAGTAAACTCAGTATGAGGATTAACGGAACCTGGTTTGGAAAGAACTTGTCCACGCTCGATTTGGGAGCGGTCTACACCACGAAGCAATGCTCCGATGTTGTCACCAGCTTGAGCGGAATCCAGAAGTTTACGGAACATTTCAACGCCCGTTACAACGGATTTTTTAGTTTCTTCGTGAATACCTACGATTTCGATTTCTTCGCCGACTTTGATAGTACCACGCTCTACACGACCTGTAGCAACAGTACCACGACCAGTGATGGAGAATACATCCTCAACAGGCATCAAGAAAGGTTTGTCAGTGTCGCGCTCTGGATCTGGGATGTAGGTATCGATTTCTTTAAACATCTCAACGATTTTTTGAGCCCATTCACCTTCTGGGTTTTGAAGTGCTTCACGAGCAGATCCACGAGTGATTGGAGTGTCATCACCTGGGAAGTCGTATTCGCTAAGAAGGTCGCGAACTTCCATTTCAACGAGTTCAAGAAGCTCTTCGTCTTCAACCATGTCGCATTTGTTTAAGAATACAACGATGTAAGGTACGCCTACTTGGCGGGACAGAAGGATGTGCTCACGAGTTTGCGGCATAGGGCCGTCAGCTGCGGATACAACCAGGATAGCTCCGTCCATTTGTGCAGCACCAGTGATCATGTTTTTAACATAGTCAGCGTGACCTGGGCAGTCAACGTGTGCATAGTGACGAGCATCAGTTTCATATTCAACGTGTGAAGTAGAGATTGTGATACCGCGTTCGCGCTCTTCTGGAGCTTTATCGATTTGATCGAAAGCGATCGCTGCGCCACCGTAAGTTTTACCCAATACAGTAGTGATTGCAGCAGTCAATGTAGTTTTACCATGGTCAACGTGACCGATAGTACCAATGTTAACGTGTGGTTTAGTACGTTCGAACTTAGCCTTTGCCATTTGAACGTGGCCTCCTTAGAATGGATAGTTTTATATGTTGGCACTGTGTGGATAAGCACCATTTGATTAACATTAATCTTTGGTGCTTTCACACATCAGTTAGTAAAAATTATTCTCCCTTAGTTTTAGCAACAATTTCTTCGGAAATTGTTCTAGGAACTTCTTCATAGTGAGAGAGTTCCATAGAGAACACACCGCGACCTTGTGTACCAGAACGGAGAGTAGTGGAGTAACCGAACATTTCAGAGAGAGGTACCTTAGCACGAATGATTTGCGTACCACCGCGAGAATCCATACCTTCGATTCTACCACGACGGGAGTTCAGCATACCCATTACATCGCCCATGTATTCCTCTGGAACGGTAACTTCAACTTTCATGATTGGCTCAAGCAGGACAGCCTTACACTTGTCTTTAGCTGCTTTAAGTGCCATGGATCCGGCAATTTTAAATGCCATTTCATTGGAATCGACATCATGGTATGAACCATCTACGATTGTAGCTTTAACGTCTACAAGCGGGAATCCTGCAAGGACACCGTTTTTCATAGCTTCTTCAATACCTTGTTGTGCAGGTCCAATGTACTCACGAGGTACAGATCCACCGACAATTTTACTATCAAATTGGTTACCGCTACCCGCTTCGAGCGGTTCGAATTCAACCCATACGTGTCCATATTGACCGCGGCCACCGGACTGACGTACAAATTTACCTTCAACACGCGCTGGTTGACGGAATGTTTCACGGTAAGCAACTTGTGGTTGACCAATGTTAGTATCCACTTTGAACTCACGACGCATACGGTCAATGATGATATCAAGGTGAAGTTCACCCATACCAGCCAAGATCGTTTGACCAGTTTCTTCATCAGTATGTGCACGAAGAGTTGGATCCTCTTCAGTCAACTTACCTAGAGCAACAGCCATTTTATCTTGGTCAGCTTTAGTTTTTGGTTCAACCGCGATTTGAATAACCGGATCTGGGAAGTTCATAGACTCCAAGATAATCGGGTTCTTCTCATCACATAGTGTATCACCTGTACTAGTATCTTTCAAACCTACAGCAGACGCAATATCACCGGAGAATACTTCAGTGATTTCTTGACGGCTGTTAGCGTGCATTTGAAGAATACGTCCGATACGTTCACGTTTCCCTTTTGTTGCATTCAATACGTAAGAACCGGATTGAAGTACACCAGAGTATACGCGGAAGAAAGTAAGTTTACCAACATAAGGGTCTGTCATAATTTTAAACGCAAGAGCTGAGAAAGCTTCTTCGTCAGAAGAATTACGAACCGCTTCTGTTCCATCTTCCAAGTGACCTGTGATCGCAGGAACATCAACAGGAGATGGCAGGTAATCAAGAACAGCATCCAACATAAGTTGAACACCTTTGTTACGATAAGAAGAACCGCAGATAACTGGGAAGATTTTAACTTCTACTACACCTTTACGAAGAGCAGCTTTAATCTCTGAAACAGTGATTTCTTCACCCTCAAGGTATTTCATAGTCAAATCTTCATCAAGTTCTGCAACTTTCTCAATCAGTTCCATACGAAGTTCTTCAACTTGGTCAGCAAATTCTGCTGGCACATCAGTTTCTTCAACTTCTTTACCTAGATCGTCTTTAAAGATAAATGCTCTTTGCTCGATAATGTCAATAATACCAACAAAATCATTTTCAGCTCCGATAGGAAGTTGAATTGCAACAGCATTAGCTTGAAGACGCTCGCGCATATCTTTAACAACGTTAAGATAGTCTGCGCCAATGATATCCATTTTGTTTACATATGCGATACGAGGTACGCCGTAACGATCAGCCTGTCTCCATACAGTTTCAGACTGAGGCTCTACGCCTTCTTTCGCACTGAAAACACCTACTGCTCCGTCCAATACACGAAGGGAACGTTCAACTTCTACTGTGAAGTCAACGTGTCCCGGGGTATCAATGATATTAACGCGGTGACCTTTCCATTGAGCAGTCGTCGCAGCGGAAGTAATCGTGATACCGCGCTCCTGTTCTTGTTCCATCCAGTCCATAGTAGCGGAACCCTCATGGGTTTCACCAATCTTGTGTGTACGTCCTGTGTAGAACAAAATCCGTTCAGTGGTAGTTGTCTTACCAGCGTCAATATGCGCCATGATCCCGATATTACGTGTATTTTGCAAGGAGAACTCTCTAGTAGCCATGACTTAGGTCTCCCTTCAAAATGAAGTATATTTTTAAGACTGAAATCCTACCAACGGTAGTGAGCAAATGCTTTATTTGCTTCAGCCATTTTGTGTGTGTCTTCACGTTTTTTAACGGAAGCACCAGTGTTGTTGGAAGCGTCGATAATCTCAGCTGCCAAACGCTCTTCCATTGTTTTCTCACCGCGGCTACGGGAGTAGTTTACAAGCCAACGTAAACCAAGGGAAGTACGTCTTTCCGGTTTAACCTCGATAGGTACTTGATAGTTAGCACCACCAACACGGCGAGCTTTAACTTCCAGAACCGGCATAATATTTTTGATAGCTGCTTCAAAGACTTCCATAGGATCTTTACCAGTACGTTCTTGAATCAAGTTGAACGCATTGTACAAGATGCTTTGAGCAACACCACGTTTTCCATCAAGCATGATGCGGTTGATCAAACGAGTTACAAGTTTGCTGTTGTAAACCGGATCAGGCAACACGTCTCTTTTGGTAACAGGACCTTTGCGTGGCATAGATATCCCCCTTTCTTAAATGTTTATACTGTTGTTGTTGTTGTTGTTCTGCGACCGAAGCGTCATGCTATCGGTTTACTGACACATTAAGATTAGAAACTAACCTTATGCTTTTTTAGCTTTAGGGCGTTTCGCACCGTATTTAGAACGAGCTTGCATCCGGTTAGCTACACCTGCTGTATCCAAAGCACCACGAACGATATGGTAACGAACCCCTGCAAGGTCCTTTACTTTACCTCCGCGAAGCAATACAACACTGTGCTCTTGTAAGTTATGACCGATACCCGGGATATAAGCTGTTACCTCGAGACGGTTCGTCAAACGAACACGGGCATATTTACGGAGCGCTGAGTTTGGTTTACGAGGAGTCATTGTACCTACACGAGTACAAACACCACGTTTTTGTGGAGCACTAATGTTAGTGGATTCACGTTTAAGGGCATTGTAGCCTTTTTGCAACGCTGGTGATTTAGACTTGTAGACTTTAGCTTGACGTCCTTTACGAACTAGCTGATTAATTGTTGGCATGTTGCCACCCCCTTCCCAGATTCGTCATTCTATTTATAAACCTCACTTTTTAAGTCCACAGACCCAGGCGGTTCATAAAAGAACAAATGAAAAGTTTTTGCCGTATTAGGAAGCTTGAGCATCCAGACAAAAACATCTTCTATAACCTATTGTTTCACAACGGCTACCATCGCCGCTCCTACTTCAATTCCACATGCCTTACCGAGATGTTCCATCGTGTCAACTAGAGTTAGTTTCACTTGGTGTTTCTCACATAAAGCCTGGATCTTCGAAGTAATCCGCATATCAGCATCTTGCGCCACATAAACCTCAGCAGCAATTCCTGACTCAACCATCTTCATGGTCTGCTTGGTACCGATCTTGACATGAGCATCCTGCAAAAAGTTGTCGTTCGACATTTATCAATACCTCCGAAAAGACATGATAACATGTGACTACTCATGCACCTTTGCTATATTAGCACCTAGGGACATTCGTTGTCAAGAGATTCATATAAATTCTAAGCATTGGAATTGTTATATTCAGAGGAGATACTGATCTCCTCTGAATATACAATTGGTACGGACAAGCCGAATTTGGTGTCCTGTACAGACTCCAAAGTAGTGTTACTAGTCTACTGAAACTGTTTCAAGAGCTTCTAGGTTCGTTTCGCCATCTTCCGGTTGTGACAATTTCACACTGCGGTAACGATTCATACCAGTACCAGCCGGAATCAACTTACCAAGAATTACATTCTCTTTCAAACCAAGAAGTTGGTCGACTTTACCTTTGATAGCAGCATCAGTTAAGACACGTGTCGTCTCTTGGAAGGAAGCTGCAGACAAGAATGAATCCGTTTCAAGGGACGCTTTGGTAATACCAAGAAGCACTGGTTTAGCCACAGCAGGTTCCTTGTCACTAAGAATCGCATCTTTATTTGCTGCTTCGTATTCATGAGTGTCCACGAAAGATCCAGGAAGCAACGTTGTATCTCCTGCATCCACAATACGGATCTTGCGAAGCATTTGACGAATCATAACTTCAACGTGTTTGTCGTTAATTTCTACACCTTGGTTACGATATACGCGTTGTACTTCTTGCAAGATATAGTTTTGAACTCCACGAACACCTTTGATTCGAAGCATTTCTTTCGGGTCAATAGAACCGTCTGTAAGCTCGTCGCCTGCTTCAATTTCCATACCTTCACTTACGCGCAGGCGGGATCCGTAGGTAACAGCATATACTTTCGTTTCTGCTTCCCCTTGGATTTCAATTTCACGGCGGTCTTTTGCTTCACGGATTTCTTTAACAACACCATCAATTTCACTGATTGTTGCTTGACCTTTAGGATTACGCGCCTCAAAGAGCTCTTGGATACGCGGAAGACCTTGTGTAATATCGTCTCCAGCAACACCACCGGTATGGAACGTACGCATTGTAAGCTGTGTTCCTGGTTCACCGATGGATTGAGCAGCGATAATACCAACTGCTTCACCAATCTCTACATGTTTACCTGTTGCCAGGTTACGTCCGTAACATTTCTTGCAGACGCCATGACGTGCACGACAACTAAGCACAGAACGAATCTGCAACTTTTGAACACCGGCAGCGACAATCGCTTCCGCTTTATCCGAATCAATTAGCTCATTACGATTAGCGATAACTTCTCCCGTTTCTGGGTGACGAACGGTTTGGAAACAGTAACGGCCTTCGATACGATCGTATAGATCCTCGATAACCTCTTTACCATCTTGAATACGGCTAACCGTAAATCCTTTGTCCGTTCCACAGTCATCTTCTCGAACAATAACATCTTGCGCTACGTCTACCAGACGACGAGTCAGGTAACCGGAGTCAGCCGTACGAAGCGCTGTATCGGCAAGACCTTTACGCGCACCGTGAGTGGACAAGAAGTACTCGAGTACTGTCAGACCTTCACGGAAGTTCGATTTGATTGGGAGCTCGATAATACGTCCAGATGGGTTGGCCATCAGTCCACGCATACCGCCCAGCTGAGTGATCTGTGATTTGTTACCACGGGCTTTAGAGTCCACCATAAGCATAATGGAGTTAAAGCGATCCATGGATTTCATAAGGATATCAGTAATTTCATCTTTTGCTTTGGACCAGATATCAATTACGCGGTCATAACGTTCTTCGTTTGTGATAAGTCCGCGACGATACTGATTCGTAACGACAGCAACTTTCTCATCAGATACACGAAGAATCTCATACTTCTCTTCAGGAATGATAACGTCAGATACACCAACAGTAACCCCTGCACGAGTCGAGTATGTGAAACCAAGTTGCTTGATTTTATCCAAAATAACAGATGTTCTTGTTGTATGATAAACCTCAAAACAACGTGCAATGATGTGACCAAGATACTCTTTACCAACACCATTGGTTTGAGGTGCATTCATGATTGCTTCCTGCAAGTTAGCACCTTTCTCATATACAAATGAAAACTCAGGTGTACCTTGGATAAGGTTTGCACGAGTTGCATCATTAATATAAGGGAAACTGCTAGGGAAAATCTCGTTAAAGATAATCTTACCGATCGTTGTAATCATCATTGCTTCTTGTTGTTTTTCTGTAAAACTTGTTTTATTCAGAGCTTTAACTGGAATAGCAACACGAGCATGAAGACCAGCGGATCCACGTTGGTAAGCAGATACTGCTTCGTTAACCGTACGCAGAATCATACCTGTTCCTTTTTCCTCTTTATTATCCATAGTCAGATAGAAAGAGCCCAGGACCATATCCTGAGATGGAGTTACAACCGGCTTACCATCTTTAGGGTTCAAGATGTTACCTGCTGCAAGCATCAAAAGACGTGCTTCAGCTTGCGCTTCAGCTGACAAAGGTACGTGAACTGCCATTTGGTCACCGTCAAAGTCGGCGTTATAGGCCGTACATACGAGCGGATGCAAACGAATAGCTTTACCTTCTACAAGAATTGGTTCGAATGCTTGAATACCAAGTCTGTGAAGAGTCGGTGCACGGTTAAGTAATACTGGATGTTCTTTAATTACTTCTTCAAGAACGTCCCATACTTCCGGACTTACGCGCTCAACTTTACGTTTTGCACTCTTGATATTGTGAGCAAGACCTTTGTTCACGAGTTCTTTCATAACAAAAGGTTTAAACAATTCAAGTGCCATATCTTTTGGAAGACCACATTGATACATTTTCAGGTAAGGACCTACAACGATAACGGAACGACCAGAATAGTCAACACGTTTACCGAGCAAGTTCTGACGGAAACGACCTTGTTTACCTTTTAGCATATGGCTGAGAGATTTCAAAGGGCGGTTACCAGGACCTGTTACCGGACGACCACGACGGCCATTATCGATAAGAGCATCCACTGCTTCTTGAAGCATCCGTTTTTCGTTTTGAACGATAATATCAGGAGCACCAAGATCCAAAAGGCGTTTCAAACGGTTATTACGGTTAATAACACGACGGTACAGATCATTCAAGTCTGACGTTGCAAAACGTCCACCATCGAGCTGAACCATTGGACGAAGCTCAGGAGGAATGACCGGAAGTACATCCATGATCATCCAGTCTGGCTTATTGCCAGAATTACGGAAAGCTTCAATTACTTCAAGGCGTTTAATCGCACGATTACGACGTTGTCCTTGAGCAGTACGAAGCTCTTCCTTCAAGAATTCAAGTTCTTTTTCAATATCAAGATCTTGAAGTAGTTTTTTAACTGCTTCTGCACCCATGCCTGCATGGAATCCGTAACCGTATTTTTCACGGTAGCTACGATATTCTTTTTCGGACAAAAGTTGTTTTCTTTCCAGTGGAGTTTCACCTGGATCAGTAACAACATATGATGCAAAATAGATGATCTCTTCCAAAGATCTCGGAGACATATCTAGAGCCAGACCCATGCGGCTCGGAATGCCTTTGAAATACCAGATATGTGAAACCGGAGCTGCCAGTTCAATATGCCCCATGCGTTCGCGACGCACTTTAGCGCGAGTTACTTCAACACCACAACGGTCACAAACTACGCCTTTATAACGTACACGTTTGTATTTACCACAGTGACATTCCCAGTCCTTTGTAGGACCAAAAATTTTCTCGCAGAACAGACCTTCTTTTTCCGGCTTCAACGTACGATAGTTAATCGTCTCCGGCTTTTTCACTTCTCCGCGGGACCAAGAGCGAATTTTTTCCGGCGATGCAAGCCCGATTTTCATATATTCGAAATTGTTTACGTCCAACAAGGAGCAACCCTCCTTAACCAAGTCCTAAATTCTAGGTTCTTTCCCCTCTAGCCATCGCGATGACTGCCAAAGGGGAGTAGAGCCTGATGAAAATTCCGGTATTGAGACAAATGACAATGACTTTAATAAATTACTCTGCGCCTACTTCTGAACCTTCAAGATTGAGGCTCAGTTTATCGCTAGCAGCATCGTCATCATCATCTGATTCTTTCAAATCAATTTCTTCTTCATCTTTAGTGAGCATCTTAACGTCCATACCAAGACTTTGAAGCTCTTTAATAAGAACTTTAAAGGATTCTGGAATACCTGGTTCTGGTACATTCTCACCTTTAACGATGGATTCGTAAGTTTTCACACGACCAACCACATCATCTGATTTTACAGTAAGGATTTCTTGAAGCGTGTAGGCAGCACCGTATGCTTCAAGCGCCCATACCTCCATCTCTCCGAAACGTTGTCCACCAAACTGAGCTTTACCACCCAGCGGCTGTTGCGTAACAAGTGAGTAAGGACCTGTAGAACGAGCATGGATTTTATCGTCAACCATGTGGGCAAGTTTGATCATATGCATGACACCAACGGTAACTTCACGCTCGAAGCGATCACCCGTACGTCCATCATACAGAACTGTCTTACCGTTACGTTGCATTCCTGCTTCTTCCATCGTATCAAATACGTCATACTCCGTTGCACCATCAAATACTGGTGTAGCAACATGAATACCTAGTTGCATTGCAGCCATACCCAAGTGAACTTCAAGAACCTGACCGATGTTCATACGGGATGGTACACCCAGTGGATTCAGAACAACTTGAACTGGTGTTCCATCAGGAAGGAATGGCATATCTTCTTCTGGAAGAATACGCGCCACAACCCCTTTGTTACCGTGACGTCCTGCCATTTTATCGCCCTCGGAAATTTTCCGTTTTTGCGCGATATAGACACGAACGAGCTGATTCACACCTGGAGGGAGTTCATCACCATTCTCACGAGTAAACACCTTCACATCGACTACAATTCCGTCAGTACCATGAGGAACTCTCAAAGATGTATCACGAACTTCACGAGCCTTCTCCCCAAAGATTGCATGAAGGAGACGTTCTTCCGCCGTAAGTTCAGTTACCCCTTTAGGTGTAACTTTACCTACCAAGATATCGCCTGCAGCGATCTCGGCACCGATACGGATAATTCCACGTTCGTCTAGATTACGAAGCGCTTCTTCCCCGACGTTCGGAATGTCGCGTGTGATCTCTTCTGGTCCAAGTTTCGTGTCACGAGCTTCGGACTCATACTCCTCGATATGAATTGATGTATAAACATCTTCTTTAACGAGTTTCTCACTAAGAAGGATCGCATCCTCATAGTTGTAACCTTCCCAAGTCATAAAGGCTACGACAACGTTACGACCAAGTGCTAGTTCACCCATTTCAGTAGATGGACCATCTGCCAAAATGTCGCCAACCTTAACGCGATCGCCAATTTTAGCAATTGGACGTTGGTTAATGCATGTTCCTTGGTTCGAACGCATAAATTTGTGTAATTTATGTTTAACAAGATCGCCTTTAACTTCTTTACCATCTACCATTTCAATTTTACGAACCCAAATTTCATTGGCAGAAGATCTTTCAATAATCCCGTCATGTTTGGATACAATACATACACCAGAATCTTTTGCAGCCTTGTGCTCCATTCCTGTACCTACAAGCGGTGCTTTAGGAATTAGAAGAGGAACAGCCTGACGCTGCATGTTAGATCCCATGAGTGCACGGTTGGAGTCATCGTTCTCAAGGAACGGAATGAGTGCCGTTGCAACGGAAACTACTTGTTTAGGCGATACGTCCATATAGTCAACCCGATCATTAGGCATGGTTGTAATGTTGTCTGACTGTTTATTGTAACGTACAACAACCATATCCTCAGCAAATGAACCATCATCATTCAGCTTCGCATTCGCCTGAGCGATAACATAGTTATCTTCCTCGTCAGCTGTAACGTAGCGCACTTGATCAGTAACACGGCCTGTTTTAGGATCTACCCAGCGATAAGGAGCCTCAATAAAGCCGTACTCATTAACGCGAGCAAACGTAGACAAGGAGTTGATCAAACCGATGTTTGGTCCCTCAGGAGTTTCAATCGGACACATACGGCCATAGTGAGATGGATGAACGTCACGCACTTCAAAGCCAGCGCGCTCACGAGTCAAACCACCCGGTCCGAGTGCGGACAAACGACGTTTGTGGGTAAGTTCACCCAGCGGGTTCGTTTGATCCATAAATTGAGACAACTGAGAACTACCGAAGAATTCTTTAATGGATGCAATTACAGGGCGAATATTAATGAGTGCCTGCGGTGTAATTACATTTGCATCTTGGATAGACATTCTTTCACGAACTACACGTTCCATACGGGAAAGACCAATACGGAATTGATTCTGTAAGAGTTCACCTACAGAACGCAGACGACGGTTACCCAAGTGATCGATATCATCTGTATCACCGATGCCTTGCAGCAAGTTCAAGAAATAACTGATGGAAGAGATAATATCTGCTGGAGTTATGTTCTTCACAGATTTATCAACATTGCTGTTTGCGATCAACTTCACAACTTTTCCATCTTCATTTGGTGAGAATACATCAATCGTTTGAACAGGAATATCATTAGCATCAAGAACACCATTAGCTACATGATAAGTACGTGTTCCAACTCCGTGTTCACTTTCAAGGTATGGAAGAATCTCATCAAGCAAGCGGCGGTCAACAATTTGACCTGCTTCTGCAATGATCTCCCCTGTGGAAGTATCAATCAAAGACTCAGCTAGACGCTGATTGAACAAGCGGTTTTTGATGTGAAGCTTTTTATTCATTTTGTAACGACCTACGTTAGCAAGGTCATAACGTTTTGGATCAAAGAAGCGAGCTACAAGCAAGCTTTTTGCATTATCCAATGTTGGCGGTTCGCCTGGACGAAGACGCTCATAAATTTCAATCAGCGCTTTCTCTGTCGAATCCGTATTGTCTTTATCCAGCGTATTCCGGATATACTCGTCATCGCCGAGTAGTTCCAAAATTTCTGCGTCTGTACCGAATCCAAGAGATCTAAGTAATACGGTAACAGGGATTTTACGAGTACGATCGATACGAACATAAATAATGTCCTTCGCATCCATCTCGAGTTCGAGCCAAGCACCACGGTTCGGAATCACTGTTGCTGTATATGATTTCTTTGCATTCTTATCTATTTTAGTGCTGAAATAGACGCTAGGGGAGCGAACCAACTGGCTGACAATAACCCGTTCCGCACCGTTAATGATAAACGTGCCTGTTTCCGTCATCAGCGGGAAATCCCCCATGAATACTTCCTGCTCTTTGACTTCGCCCGTTTCCTTATTAATGAGCCGGACTTTAACCCGAAGTGGTGCGGCATAAGTAACGTCGCGTTCCTTCGCGTCGTCTACCGTATATTTCGGTTCACCGAGACTGTAGTCGATAAATTCCAATACCAGATTACCGGTAAAATCCTGAATTGGCGAGATGTCCTGGAACATTTCGCGCAAACCTTCCTCCAAAAACCATTCGTAAGATTTTTGTTGGATTTCTATCAGGTTCGGAATTTCGAGTATCTCGTTAATTCGTGCATAACTGCGCCGAGTGCGTCGACCATACTGAACAAGATGTCCTGCCAACTTAAACTCACCCCTCAATGTCTACTCACTTTTAAAAATTTCGTTGCGAACCTCTGTTTGTAACCTTATAATGGAACTCATAACAAGATTATCTGTTAACAGAGCTGCATATCCACAAATAAAGAAAAGCCCTTAATTCGAATTTTTTTCGATAAAAGAGCAACTTGATTAGTGGATGTCCTCTTCATCCCAGAAAAACCCACTTACATATAGTTTGCCCAAAATGTACATATTATACGCCGATCTGCACAGAAATATGCCAAAAAAGGCGAAAAAAAGATTGACATTTTCACAAACTAAAGCTAAGTAGGGCATCTTAATACTGACATTCACTAAGAATACCATAACTGATTTGTCAAGTCAATAGTTTAATTGCATTTTTTTGCAATTATATACTTGCCATCTCTTGGTTATTTCTCCGCTCTGAAGATCCGATATCCTTTGTCTTTGGTAACTTCCTCTACATATTTGAACATTGAAGAAAGCTTTTCTTTTGCTGAAGGCGCGCCCTGTTTCTTCTGTATCACAATCCACAGAGATCCTCCAACTCTAAGCTGCTCATATGCCTGTTCAAAAATAGAATGCACGATCTCTTTACCTGCTCGAATCGGTGGATTCGTCAGAATGACATCAAACATTTGATGCCGCACCGCTTCAAGACGATCGCTTTGTTTAATCACCGTATTACTATTCACTTGATTTTGAATGGCATTGTGTCTGGCAAGTTCAACAGCTCTTTCATTAATATCAAGCATGGTCACAATCGCATCCGGAACAAGTTTTGCTGCCGTAATACCGATTGGACCGTACCCACAACCAACATCAAGAATTGCTTTGGCACCTGTCAAATCCATTGCATTTATCAGGACCCGACTACCATAATCCACACCATTCTTCGAAAAAACTCCAGCATCACTTGTCAGTTTTAGTGAAAAACCTCTCAAATCTACTGAAAGCATCTGCCGATCATGAGCAGTTTCAGGCTTACTGGAATAGTAGTGATCGGACATGATACAAAACCCCTTCTCTACAAAGTACATTAGCATAATAAAAGATACCGAGTATCTTCAATTATTACCAATCATGCCCCTTCATAACAACAAACCCCTTGATTGCTTCAAGGGGTTTGTATGTTAATTTTCCTATTCACTTAAATAGTGAAATGGACTATTTCAATTCAACAGAAGCGCCAACTTCTTCAAGTTTAGCTTTAACTGTTTCAGCTTCTTCTTTGCTTACTTTTTCTTTCAAAGCTTTAGGAGCGTTGTCTACTACTTCTTTAGCTTCTTTCAAGCCAAGACCAGTGATTTCGCGAACTGCTTTGATTACGTTGATTTTGGAAGCACCAGCAGATGTAAGGATTACATCAAATTCTGTTTGCTCAGCAGCTTCAGCACCGCCAGCAGCGCCACCCATAACAGCTACAGGAGCTGCAGCAGTTACGCCAAATTCTTCTTCGATTGCTTTAACAAGATCGTTCAGTTCCAATACAGTCATACCTTTGATTGCTTCCAAGATTTGCTCTTTACTCATGGTTGAACCTCCATTATTTTAATTAGTATTTTATATTGCTTGTTCATTCAAAAAAATTAAGCGCCTTGCTCTTCTTTTTCGCTAACTGCTTTAACCGCAAGGGCGAAGTTGCGTACAGGTGCTTGAAGCACGCTGAGGAGCATAGAAAGAAGACCTTCGCGTGAAGGAAGCTCTGCAAGTGCTTGAACTTCTTCAACACTAACTACACGACCTTCAACTACCCCACCTTTAATTTTCAAAGCTTCGTTTTTCTTAGCGAAGTCATTCAAAATTTTGGCTGGAGCAACAACATCATCAGTACTGAATGCAATTGCAGTAGGGCCAGTAAGAACTTCATCAAGTTCAGACAGCTCAGCAGCCGCAGTTGCACGGCGAAGCAATGTGTTTTTCAGTACTTGGAATTCGATTCCCGCATCACGAAGCTGTTTACGCAGCTCAGTTACTTGGGAAACGTTTAGACCACGGTAGTCAGCTACAACAGTAGTTGCACTTTCGCGCAATTTAGCTGTTACTACATCAACCGCTTCTTGTTTTGCTTGGATCACTTTTGCGTTTGCCAAATTGTACACCTCCTGATAGATTTCTTGCAGATCAGCCAGAAGACTGCCCTGCATCCAGCACCTTCTCAATCATTGAAAGATTAGGGCTGTAAAAACCGCTTATTCGCGGAAGATTTTCCGTAAGATTCATGAACCAGGAAGCAATACGATTCCCGATTCATTTATCCATAAGAAAAGCCTCCGTAGAATCACGAAGGCTTGATAAAGTCATATTGAGCAAAACACTCAAATGATACGTTCTATCATCACACCTCGGTAGGAAATTAAGCTTGCTACAGCACCTACTGTCTACGGTAAGCATATTCGAATTTAATGGTCAGTCACAAGGACTAAACAACTTTATCAGAATAACAGATTCAGATGACATAAGTCAACTGGAATTTATTATTTGAAAGAAGCTGTGTTCACACGCGCACCAGGTCCCATTGTGGAGGACATACTGATGTTTTTCAGGTAAACACCTTTTGCAGCAGCTGGTTTCGCACGGTTAAGTGCTTCAACCAAAGCTTTCAGGTTTTCATTCAACTGCTCAGCAGTGAAAGAAGCTTTACCGATTGGCGCATGAATTTGTCCCGCACGATCCAGACGATACTCGATTTTACCAGCTTTAATTTCTTGAACAGCTTTAGTAACATCAAAAGTAACCGTACCAGCTTTCGGGTTAGGCATAAGACCTTTACCACCGAGCAGACGACCCAATTTACCTACTTCACTCATCATGTCAGGTGTAGCTACGCAGACATCAAACTCGAACCAACCTTGTTGGATTTTTGTGATCATATCTTGATCTCCAACGTAGTCTGCTCCAGCTGCTTCCGCCTCTTTCGCTTTTTCACCTTTTGCAAATACCAATACGCGTTGTGTTTTACCTGTACCATGCGGCAAGACAACAACACCACGAACGGCTTGGTCTTGTTTACGAGGGTCTACGCCCAAACGTACTGCAACTTCGATTGTTTCATCGAATTTAGCAGTAGCTGCCTTTTTGACAAGCTCTACAGCTTCCAAAGGCTCGTAGCTTGCTTCGCTGTCAATCAGCTTAGCAGCTTCAACATACTTCTTACCATGTTTAGCCATGTTTTTTTCCTCCTTTGTGGTTTTAGCGGATATACCTCCCACAACACAGGCTGCGAATCAGCCTGTGTACGAACACTTATAATTAGTCTTCGATGGTGATACCCATGCTGCGAGCAGTACCCTCTACCATGCGCATTGCGGACTCAACGTTCGCAGCGTTTAGGTCAGGCATTTTTTGCTCAGCAATTTGACGAACAGCGTCACGTTTTACAGTCGCGACTTTTTTCGTGTTCGGCTCACCGGATCCTTTTTCAAGTTTAGCAGCTACTTTAAGCAATACTGCTGCCGGTGGAGTTTTAGTGATAAATGTGAAAGAACGATCTTCAAACACCGTAATTTCAACTGGAATAATCAAACCTGCTTGATCAGCAGTACGAGCATTAAATTCTTTACAGAATGCCATGATGTTGACACCTGCTTGACCCAATGCTGGACCTACTGGTGGTGCTGGGTTTGCTTTACCTGCAGGAATTTGCAGTTTTACCATTTTCATTACCTTTTTAGCCATGTAAGACACCTCCTTGCATCAATAGTGGTTAGCGAGCATGTAGCCCTCCCACAGAAACCATGAAGCTTGCGCTCTATAATTTTTCCACTTGAGTATAATCTAGCTCAAGCGGGGTTTCCCGTCCAAACATGTTGACGTGAACTTTCAACTTACTCTTCTCAGCCAATATTTCTTCCACGGAGCCCACAAAATTCGCAAAAGGACCAACTTTAATTCGTACGGATTCCTTAATATCGAATTCAATCTTCGGTTTTGGCTCCACAACACCCATATGCTTCAGAATCTGTTCAACTTCATCCGGCAATAGTGGCGTGGGCTTCGAACCAGATCCTGTTGATCCAACAAAACCAGTAACTCCCGGAGTGTTGCGAACAACATACCAAGAATCATCAGTTTGAACCATCTCAACAAGGACATATCCGGGGTAAATTTTACGCATGACAGTTTTTGTCTTACCGTCTTTATTTACCACTTCTTCTTCCATTGGAACAAGAACACGGAATATTTTGTCCTCCATGCCCATGGACTCTACGCGTTTTTCCAAATTGGCTTTGACTTTGTTCTCATACCCTGAATAGGTATGAACGACATACCATCTTTTTTCCATATCAAGCCACCTGGGACCCTTCTTAAATTATCGCTTCAATCACAGCGGAAATACCGATGTCAAGCACCCAAAAATAAAGCGTAATAACAATAACCGTCCCCAAAACAATAAGGGTGTAGTTAGTTAACTCTTTACGATTAGGCCAGCGAACCTTTTTGAGCTCTGCCCAGCTTTCTGAGAAAAAGGAAAACAGAGACTTGAAACTACGTTTCACGCCGACTACACCTCCAAATAACTATCTGGTTTCGCGATGAGAAGTCTGCTCGTTACAAAACTTGCAAAATTTCTTCATCTCCATGCGGTCGGGGTGATTACGCTTGTTTTTAGTCGTTGTGTAATTTCTTTGTTTGCAATTGGTACAAGCCAAAGTAATAATTACCCGCATGATGTGCACCTCCCGAAGACATCCGAACATTATCAGAGTCTCTAAATTGGTTCCTAAAAAATATAGCGCGAATTTAGGCCTACCTAAAACACTTTATCACAAGGGTATATTCATGTCAATCGAAGAATAGGCTTTAATCTCTGCCTAAAATACCCTTTTCTAGAGTTTGTTACTTCAAGTCTAACTTTTTCTCAGAAAGCTGTTCTTGACACCTGTAGCATATCGGACAGAAAAATGAATGAAATAAAATGATATACATTCATCATCTCATGTTCGACAGCTTCGATCGAGCGTACCATCGAAAACGTCAATGTTTATCAGTATGAATCATTCCGCTTTTTTTAAACACTCTTCCTCTTCTCCAACAAAAAAAGACTCGATCTAGTCTGAGTCCTTCTTCAGAAAACGAGTTAATCTAATTATCTCTTACTTCTAGATATTTCTCAAGTTTTCGTTTTACACGTTGTAATGCATTATCAATCGATTTCACATGACGGTTGAGATCCACAGCAATTTCCTGATAAGATCTTCCGTCTAGGTATAACATAAGCACTTTGCGTTCCAAGTCACTTAAAATCTCAGACATTTTGTCTTCTAAGCCAGTAAATTCTTCCTGGTTAATAACAAGTTCTTCTGGATCACTTACTTGTGTGCCACAAATAACATCCATCAAAGTGCGATCAGATTCTTCATCATAGATCGGTTTATCCAGAGAAATATACGAATTCAGTGGTATATGCTTCTGGCGAGTCGCTGTTTTTATAGCCGTAATGATCTGCCTCGTTATACATAACTCAGCAAATGCTTTAAATGATGCCAGCTTGTCCCCTCTGAAATCACGTATCGCTTTGTACAGCCCAATCATTCCTTCTTGAATGATATCTTCTCTATCAGCACCAATTAAAAAGTAAGATCTTGCTTTGGCTCGTACAAAATTACGATACTTGTTGATCAAGTATTCTAGTGCCTCACTGTCGTTGTCATGAACGGCTTGGACAATATCCTCATCACTTAGGTAATCAAACTTGGACAACATGATATCTTTGAGGTCAACACTCACTAACAATCCCTCCGGCTGCAACGCAAGGACCCCGTTACCTATCAAAATATAGCCCAAGTATATATGAACATACCTTCCAACGTCAACCACACTTCGCCTAAAAAAGAAAAGAATGATATAAATGTCAAGAGATTCATAATTCTATTGTTGTACAAAATAGTAGATTCGATCTCAATCTCTTCTCCATTTTTCGAACATACTCCGCACTTCGGGTGACAATTTCGAGTCTATTGTGTTTTTGGTTGATTTTTTTTGGTAATCATCTTTTATCTTTCTACCAAGTTCCTTATCATTCTGTTCCAGCTCGATATAAAGCTCCCGAGCGGATAGACGGAGCGCACCTTGACCAAAAATAACATGCTGCTCCACCATATCACTTGTAGCCACATAGATCTGACGCCTTCGCGAACTAAGCTCCCCTACAAGTCTTTCAATACACTCGTCAGCCGTCTCTTTTTCTTTAGTGAAATGCACCTGCACTTTACTCTCTGTAAAAGATTTACCTAAACCCGGTACTCTATAAGCATCAAAAATTACGATCACTCTTATCCCCGAAAAACCCTGGTAATCGGCCAGCCGTACCAACAGCTTGTCCCGTGCATCCTGCAAATCGGTTCGGGCAAGGGCAGAGAGTTCTTTCCAAGCCCCTATCATGTTATAACCGTCCACGAGAAGCACATCACGGGTATCCTTCATTTCCTGCTAGTCCTTATGACTTCCGAGATCTAAGCACTTCATACATCACTACGCCTGCGGCAACAGAAGCATTCAGGGAGTTGATCTGGCCAGCCATTGGTAACTTCAAAAGAACATCACATTTTTCACGAATAAGCCTTCCCATACCTTTTCCTTCATTGCCGATTACGATAGCGACAGGCCCCGTGAATACTCCGTTTCCAAAAACAGACTCTTCCGCTTGCAAGTCAGTTCCTACAACCCATACACCGGCTTCTTTCAGCTCATCAATGGTTTGTGCCAAGTTACTTACTCTTGCTACAGGAACATATTCAGCTGCACCGGCAGAAGTTTTAGATACAGTTGCAGTTACCTGAGCCGAGCGGCGTTTCGGAACAATAACGCCATGTGCTCCCGTGCAGTCCGCAGTTCGTAAAATAGAACCGAGATTATGTGGGTCCTCAATTTCATCTAGCAAAACAAGAAAAGGATCTTCCCCTTTATCTCGCGCAGCAGCGAGTAGATCTTCCACATGTGCATATTCATAGGGAGCAGCCTGTGCCACAACACCTTGATGCTGTATGCCAGGAACCATTTGCTCTAACTTACGCTTGTCTACCTGTTGAATAATCACGCCTGCTTTTTTCGCCTCAGCATAGATCGGCAAGGTAAGATGCTTTTGTGCCTGCTCAGCAATCCATATTTTGTTTATCGTTCTTCCGGAACGCAGCGCCTCAATAACCGAGTGCTTACCGGCAATCCATTCTTCTTCCATTTCTCTATATCCTCCTAGCTTCAACACACCATACTTTGACTGTTTAGAAGCTCTATATTTCGTTATATTCGATTATTACTTTTGTGCTTTTCCTTCTTTTTTGGCTTGCTCCATTCTCTGAATGCCAAGAACAATAAGTTCGCGGAGTCTTTCTTGATATCCACTCGTGTATAAATACCCGATCAGACATTCAAAAGCGGTAGCGTGTCTATATTCCAAAACATCTGCATTTTTCGGAACACTGGATTTGGCATTTCTGCCTTGCCTCACAATATCTGCTTCCGCAGGTAACAATTCTTCCTCAATATATGACAAAATCCTGCTTTGAGCTTTCGCAGATACAAAACTTGTCGCATTTTGATGAAGATGATTGGGACGGAGGTTAGATTTTGACAGCAAATATTGTCTGACAGCAACCTCATAAATCGCATCTCCTATGTAGGCAAGAGCAATCGGGGGAATAAGTTCCGGCTTACGGGAAGGAGGGTAGGGAAATAACCACCCTTTCTCCCCTTGGCCATCATCATAATTCTGCAGTTGGTTCTCACTCATTTGCGCCGCCACCTTACACCTTGTGGTGTATCTTCGATAACAATACCCATATCTGCCAGTTCATCTCGAATCTCATCAGAACGAGCCCAGTCCTTTGCCTTACGAGCTTCCGCACGCTCTTGGATCAGCTTCTCTACATCGGCATGAAGTTCATCTTGCTCTTCGGTATACACGCGAAGCACCGCATTCATCTCGTCAAACAACGCAAGCATTGCTTCAAGTTCAGCGCGGTTAACTACTTCTGCCTGAAGAATCACATTCGCTTCATTTACCCATTCGAAAACAGCTGTAATCGCATCTGGTGTATTAAAATCATCCTGCATTTTTTCGTGAAATTGATCACGAATTTCTGCGATTTTCGCCTCCCTATCTTGCGGAATCGCTTCGTTAATTGTAACTGTATTCAGTCGGTGCTTCATATTATTAACCGCATTGGCGATCCGATCCACACTATTTTCGGCCTGTTCCATAATATCTTCACTGAAATTAAGTGGATTCCGATAATGTGTCGAAAGCATGAAATATCGAATAGCTTCTTTTTTGTACTGCTCACGCAAATCTTTTACAAGAATACCGTTACCGAGTGATTTCGACATTTTCTCGTTATCAATACGGATAAAACCGTTATGCATCCAGTAATTTGCGAGTGGTTTTCCTGTTAACACTTCCGATTGTGCTACTTCACATTCATGATGCGGGAATTGCAAATCTTGTCCTCCCCCGTGAATATCCAGTGTATCCCCCAAGATGTTACGAGCCATTGCAGAGCATTCAATATGCCAGCCTGGACGACCTTTGCCCCACGGACTATCCCAGAAGATTTCTCCTGGCTTAGCTGCTTTCCAAAGTACAAAATCTTGCGGATGTTCTTTGCGCTCATCGACTCCAATTCGAATTCCAAACTGCAGTTCATCCAGATTCTGTTTCGACAACTTACCGTAATCCGGGAATTTGTGAGTACGGTAATACACATCGCCGCCTTTTTCATAAGCGACCCCTTCATCCTCAAGCTGCTTAACAAAATCAATGATCAAATTCATGTTCTCGGTTACACGAGGATTATGTGTCGCTCTCGGGATCCCTAGACCATCTAGATCTTCGTAGTAGGCTTGAATAAAACGATCCGCTACTTCCGGCACCGTTGTGCCAAGCTGATCTGCTTTCTTAATCAATTTATCATCTACGTCAGTGAAGTTTACGACATAATTCACATCATTACCAATCACTTCAAGGTAACTGCGAACAACGTCGAAAAAAATCATCGGTCTTGCATTACCAATATGAATATAATCATACACGGTTGGTCCGCAGACGTACATTTTCACTTTTCCTGGTTCCTGAGGAACAAAAGTATCTTTATGCCTTGTGAGCGTATTATATATTTGAAGCGTCATCAGTCACATTCCTTTCGATCTTTTCCATCATTATATTGTACCACGTTTACACTTTGTTACCACGAACCACCGGTTCTTTTTCAAGGCAGTCCTGCTCTTTCAGAGATTTCAGCTTTTTTAGTTCTTCCCGCAGTTCATAGATCTCAAGCTGGAGTTCTCGCATGGAGTCAATAATCGGGTCAGGAAGCTGCTGACTTAAACGATCGATTCGTTTGCCATCCTGTTTTACTACTCGTCCTGGTATCCCTACCACTGTGCTATTTGGAGGAATTTCTTTCAGGACAACTGAATTGGCACCAATATTACTGTAATCTCCTACTTTAAATGAACCAAGCACTTTAGATCCAGATGAAATTACGACATTATTCCCGATCGTCGGATGTCGTTTTCCTTTCTCTTTGCCTGTTCCCCCTAAAGTTACCCCCTGATAGATAACAACATCATCACCAATCTCGCAAGTCTCCCCGATCACTACACCCATACCATGATCTATAAAAAGCCGTTCTCCAATCGTAGCACCAGGATGTATTTCAATGCCTGTCGTAAAACGACTCGCTTGGGAAATGGTTCTCGCCATGGTAAACCATCCTCTTCGGTAAAAACGGTGAGCCAGTCGGTGAGCCCAGATCGCATGTAAGCCGGAATACGTAAAGATGACCTCAAACCAGCTTCTAGCTGCAGGATCGTTATCAAATACTGCCTGAATATCCGATTTCAATTTTCTAAACATGTCTGTTCCCCTCTTTGGCACCAAGCACCGTCTTAATTTCGAATTGCTTGCAAGGTCTATGAAAAAAAACACCTCTGCAGCCCATATAGGCTGCAGAGGCGTTATAGTTCCGCGGTTCCACTCTGCTTAGCTATGTTCATCACGAGCATAACTATCTTTGAACGTCCGATAACGAGGACGACACGTCGCTACCTACCTGCCGTGCCTTGTTTATCGCATACAAGGGGCCAGGTTCGGAAGCGCAGCTCCCAGGCGCATTTCGATCGGCAAATTGTGAGATAACTTTCAGCCTGAAGGCCCTCATGGCCTTTCCTGGTTATCTTCTCTGGTTCACAACCACACCGCCTACTTCTCCTGATCACAGCTATTGAATAATCGTTACTTACATTATTATTTCTTATATCTTAACGAAAAGAACGCATACTGACAAGAACAAGAAACATTCGTTTTGATTACTTTATTACCCTTGTTCTATAGTCGTGCATTCAAACGGGAAAGAACCTTCTCACGACCTAGCAAGTAAATCGTCTTGTTCAAATCGCGTCCATGCGTCTGACCCGTTAGAGCCACACGAATTGGCATAAAGAGTTGTTTCCCTTTAAAGCCTGTTTCTTTCTGAACCTCTTTAATAAGTGCAGCCATACGGGGTGCTGAAAAATCTTCCTCTACGGCTACTTTATCAGCAAAAGCACGAAGAACTACAGGAACTTGTTCCTCCTTAAGGATGGCAGCAGCATCACCTTCAAATTCCACTTCTTCTTTGAAGAACAGAGCAGATAATTCAACAATATCAGAAGCCGCCGTCATTTGCTCTTGATAGAGAGCTACTAATTCTTTAGCCCAGCTTTCTTGTTCTGGACTAAGTTCAGCAGGCAAGCGTTCTGCTTTTTGCAAATGAGGGATGGCAAGTTTAGCAATCCGATCCGTGTCCGCATTTTTAATGTACGTATTATTTAAATGAGCCAGTTTGTTTGTATCAAACACAGCTGGGGATTTTGAAAGACGGCTTGGATCAAAAATCTTAATCAGCTCATCTTTGCTATAAATTTCCTCTTCACCTTCTGGAGACCAGCCTAATAAGGAAATAAAATTAAACATCGCTTCCGGCAAGTACCCCAGTTTGTCATACTGCTCAATAAATTGGATGATAGACTCATCCCGCTTACTGAGTTTTTTGTGATTCTCATTCACGATCAGTGTCATATGACCAAAGATTGGAGGTTCCCATCCAAGAGCTTCGTAGATCATGAGCTGTCTTGGTGTATTCGAGATATGATCTTCCCCACGCAGCACATGAGAGATCTTCATTAAATAATCATCTACTACAACTGCAAAGTTATACGTAGGAATTCCATCCTTTTTGACAATAACAAAGTCACCGGTCTCTTTCGAGTTAAAAGAGATCGTTCCTTTTACCATATCATCAAAAGTATAAATCTTCTCATCCGGTACACGGAAACGCACGCTTGGCACACGGCCTTCTGCTTCAAATGCCTTACGCTGTTCTTCCGTTAGATTCCGGTGTTTACCAGAGTAGCGCGGAGTTTCTCCGCGGGCTGTTTGCTCTTCTCTCTCCTGCTCGAGTTCTTCCTCCGTACAGTAGCAGAAGTAAGCAAGACCACGGTCAATAAGATCCTGCCAATATTTACGGTAAATATCAAGACGTTCCGTCTGACGGTAAGGTCCATATTCCCCCGGTACATCAACACTTTCATCCCAGTCCATACCGAGCCATTTCAGGTACTTGAGCTGACTTTCTTCTCCACCCTCCACGTTCCGTTTCACATCGGTATCTTCGATACGAATAATAAATTTTCCACCTTGGTTTCTAGCATACAAATAATTGAAAAGCGCCGTTCTGGCATTCCCAATATGTAAATGACCTGTTGGGCTTGGCGCGTAACGCACGCGGACTTCCGTGCTCATAATATCCCCTCCGAATTGTTTATCTCAAGATGATAGCACAGGTTGGATCAGGCAGACAACCGATTGCGCGGCAATTCCTTCTCCTCGTCCTGCGAAACCTAACTGTTCTGTTGTCGTTGCTTTTACATTCACTTGCGACACCTCAGCACGTAGTGCCTTAGCGATGATTTCCGCCATTTGCGGAATATAAGGAGCCATTTTTGGCTTTTGTGCAATAATAGTAGAATCGATATTTCCAAGCTTATATCCGCGTTCTTCTGCAAGCTCCCAGACTCGCTCCAGCAGCTTCAAGCTGTCAGCATCCTTAAATACAGGATCCGTATCAGGAAAATGCTTACCGATATCCCCCAAGCCTAGTGCGCCGAGGATTGCATCGCTGACTGCATGCAGTAATACATCAGCATCAGAATGACCAATCAAGCCTTTTTCATAAGGAATCGTTACACCGCCGATAATACATGGCCTGCCTTCCACCAACTGATGGACATCAAAACCTTGTCCTACTCGAATCATTGTTCTCTCTCCCCTTTTTGCATAAATGCAGCATAATCTAGATCTTCCGGTGTGGTAATCTTGATATTGGTATAACTGCCCTCTACAATCATAACCTGTCTTCCCAGACGTTCAACCAGCATAGCATCATCGGTTCCTGAAAAACCTGATTCTACCGCTAGTTTATGCGCCTCTTTTACATCCGAAAGACGAAAAGCCTGTGGGGTTTGAATGCTCCACAGACTGCTCCGATCGGGGGTCGCAGTTATTATTCCATCTGTACTTACCTGCTTAATCGTATCTTTGACAGGAACAGCAAGCACTGCAGCCCCAAATTGTTCTGCCGTCTTCATACATGCTTCAATATGATTTGGCTGGACAAAAGGACGGACGCCATCGTGGATAAGTACATAATCCGTCTCAAGCTTCTGGAGACCCGCATAAACCGAATCTTGCCGTTCCTTCCCTCCTGCAACAACGAAAGTCCGATGGTCATGAAGTCCAGATTGCTTAATCCATTCTTCACACCGCTTTACATCGGGCGCACCAGTTACCACAATGATATCCTTAATCATAGGTATGCGGTTAAACACTTCAAGTGTATGTATAAAAATGGGCTTGTCTTGCAACAGCAGAAACTGTTTGCTCTCACTTGTCTTCATTCGTGAGCCTCTTCCTGCTGCTACAATGACTGCCCCCCATGATTTTGTCATATACAATTACCCCTGCCTTGTCCGTCATCTGTCAGTATCCAGTGCATGAACACTTACTCTCCATCATAACGCTTTATTGCGCTTTTTCCAACAGTTTCGGCTTAGCAAAAATCATTCTTCCGGCAGAAGTCTGCAGTACACTCGTCACCAAGACTTCCATCATTGTACCAATATACTCGCGTCCGCCTTCAACGACTATCATTGTACCATCATCTAAGTAGGCTACACCTTGACCATGTTCTTTTCCATCTTTAATAATCTGAACCATAATTTCCTCACCAGGAAGTACAACCGGCTTTACTGCATTAGCAAGATCATTAATATTAAGGACAGAAACACCTTGAAGTTCACATACTTTATTAAGATTAAAATCGTTCGTCACTACTTTACCTTGCAGGACTTTCGCTAGTTTTACTAGCTTGCTGTCTACCTCAGAGATTTCTTCAAAATCCCCCTCATAGATCAGGACTTTAATCTCCAGTTCTTTCTGGATTTTATTCAAAATATCGAGCCCTCTGCGTCCCCGATTTCTTTTCAGTAGATCAGAGGAATCTGCAATATGCTGCAACTCTTCCAGTACAAATTCAGGAATTACAATGGTCCCTTCAATAAATCCAGTTTTACAAATATCTGCGATCCGGCCATCAATAATTACACTCGTATCGAGAATTTTATGCTCTTCAATGCGCCTTTCCTCATTCACTGTACCTGTATTCCATCTTCCTGAAGTCCAGAACGAACCTAAATCTTCTTTTTTGGCAAGACCAACCCGAAGCCCCATATAACCAAATACGAGCATAAGCGCCACTTGAAGTAAGTCCCCCGGTCTGCCAAGCCAGTTAAGTGAAGGATAAAGAAGTAACGAGAACAATAAACCTATACCAAGCCCCAGTGCTCCTGCTGCAAGTTCACTCATCGGAACCCGTGCAAGTTTAGAGACCCCTTCTTCTACCCGTAGATCAAGGAGCGATCCAAGCATCCTACTTAACAGAACAAAGGATACAGCACCAATTAACATAAATAACGTTAAAGCCAAACCTACTCTGAATGTACTTGTCCCCTCACTTAACCAAGGGATCGTTTGCCCTACTGAATAATAAAGCGCATAACCAGACCATGCTCCGCAAAGCCCCGTGAACATAAAAATAAGCTTTCTCCACACGTCCCTACACCTCCTTAAATACATTTCTTTATCCAGTATGAACCAATTTTTTAGGTCCTAATCGTGGTAAGGAGGTATTTTTAACGGTAAATGTATGATTGTTATTTTCTCTATTATGTAAATGATGGTTGAAAATGGTTTGTGTGCTGACATATAATAAGTTCAACTGATAAACCGAGGTGAAAATAAAATATGAGCGCATCAAGTTTGCAAACTTTTCAGAACCAAGTATCCGAGCTGTTGCTCCGCCATCGAAGTCTAATTGACGTTCTGTCCAAGAATGGACAAGCGGATGCTTCTGTTAACCGGGCTGTTTCTAAAGCCATTACAGACTGTGGTTGTATTGAACTCCATGCAACCAAGCAATCTTACGCTCATAATGGCGATCTAGAAGATGCCAAATCTTCGGTACAGACGCATGTACATGGTGATCTGTGTGACCAGTGCAAAGAAGTCATCAGCTCAGAACTTGGACGTAATCTGTTCTACATGTCAGCACTATGCAACCTGCTTAATATTCAGTTAGAAGAAGTGCTCGAAGAGGAAGCTAAAAAGTGTTCTACACTAGGCATCTTCAACCTCTCCTAATCTCTGAACCAGCTTTTTAACAGCTTTTAATCATTACACCGACAATCAACCGACTCCAAAAGTAAATATAGAAAATTAAAAAAGCATTTATCTCTCCATACTAGGAAAGGTAAATGCTTTTTCTTATGATTATTTATTATATGATTTCTTTTTAAGCTTAATGAGAAGTTTCATCTCTTTCTCTTTTCTTTTTCTTCTTGCGACTCCGGGCTAGAATAAGATCAATATTATGAGTCATACCATATATGGCATAAAGCACAAGAGGTATAAATACAAACATAGATAATTGCTCTGAAAAAAGTACCGCAAGTGCAATCGAAAAAAGAACAACGAGCGGAGCAATCCATACTGCTTTTTTAGGAAGACCCACTTTTTTTAGGTTAGGATATTTAAGCGAACTTATCATCAAATAAGCAAGCAATAAAGTTGCAATCATCATGAATGGAGCAGAAATATCTTTACTGAATAAAGACAAGGTTGCAAGTACACCGCCCGCAGCAGGAATAGGAAGCCCTGTAAAGTACCCCGGAATCCCAGGCCGTACATTAAAGCGAGCCAGCCTCAAAGCCCCGCATATCGGGAACAGACACGTTACAATCCAAGCTAGAGCGATAGGTGCCTCCTGAAATGAAACGCTATACATTATATAAGCCGGCGCAGCTCCAAAAGAGATCATATCCGATAAGGAATCAAGCTCTTTGCCAAAATCACTTTGAGCATTTAAAGCTCTAGCAATTCGACCATCCAGTCCATCCATCAGCATCGCTACAACAACCATAATCGCTGCTAAACTGTAACGACCTTCGGATGCGAGCAGAATGGCAATCATTCCGAGAGATAGATTACCTAAAGTAAACAAGTTCGGAATTGATTTTGTTATCATCACGTCACCTCGTAAGTGTAACTGTACAATTTTATTCTAAATTTAAAACTAAACTAATTTACATTTGTCGATCAATAAACATCTGTTCTTGCAGGCGCTTCAAGCCATCCTTAATCGTTCGAGCGCGAACTTCACCAATACCATCCACTTCATCAAGCTCCTCAATCGTAGCCATAATTACATGTGGTAATCTTTCAAATTCTTCAACTAAATTATGAATAATGACATTTGGCAATCTTGGAATTTTGCTTAAAACACGGTATCCTCTTGGAGCTACTGATTCTTCAGAAGCAGCCGCCGCAGCACCATATCCGAGAAGCCGGCCAATATGATGGGTATCAAGCAGCTCATCATCTGTAGATCGTTTTAAGCCATTAATAATATCTTTGATCTTCTCATCACTGTTATCTTTGGCATAATCCTTATACAAAAGCCATGATTCCTCTTCTGTATTCGCCACTAGTTCTTCCATCTGCATGTTAATCAGACGTCCTTCATTGCCCAGTTCATTAATGTAGCGTTTAATCTCCATCTTGATTCGCAGCACCATTTCCACGCGCTGTATTACATTGATTACTTCAGGAATCGTAACCAATTCTTCAAACTCGGAGGCACTCAGATTGGTAAGTGACTGGTTTAAGACTGCTTTATATTTCTCCAAAGTTTGAATCGCTTGATTCGCTTTTGTTAAAATAACTCCAATTTCTTTCAATGCATAACGCAGCGTTCCTTGGTAAAGAGTGATAATATTCCTTCTTTGCGAAATGGAAACAACCAGTTTTCCCGTCTGTTTTGCTACACGTTCTGCCGTACGGTGACGAATACCTGTCTCGGATGAAGAAATGGAGGAATCGGGAATTAACTGCGTATTTGCATACAATATCCGTTTCAAATCTTCACTTAGGATGATCGCTCCATCCATCTTAGCAAGTTCATATAAATAGTTCGGTGAGAAATCGCAATTAATCGAAAATCCACCATCCACTACTTCCATAACTTCTGGACTGTAGCCGACAACAATCAATGCACCCGTTTTTGCACGCAGGACATTTTCAAGCCCTTCCCGAAAAGGCGTTCCAGGTGCAACCAAACGTAACAACTCATTCATTTTATCCAGTTGGCTCGATTCTTTCATCTATTCAATGCCCCCTAATCTAAAGCAGCCGCTAGTGCATCTCCGACCGTATTAATACCGATCAGTTCTATTCCAACAGGATGCTTCCACCCCTTTAAGCTCTTCTCTGGCATAATTACCCGTTTAAACCCAAGTTTCTGCGCTTCTTTGGCTCTTTGTTCCGCTCTTGAAACGCCGCGCACTTCTCCAGTCAAGCCTACTTCTCCAAATATGACATCATAGGGTTTGGTTGGCAAATCGCGAAAACTGGAAGCTATACTTACTGCCATGGCCAAATCGGTTGCAGGTTCATCCAGTTTCACTCCACCAGCTACATTGAGATAAGCATCTTGATTCTGGAGAAACATTCCTTGTCGCTTCTCAAGGACGGCGATGATCAGTGCCATACGGTTATAATCAACGCCGGTAGCCATTCGCCTAGGTGACGGGAATTGCGTAGCCGAGATCAGTGCCTGAAGTTCGACAAGCATGGGACGCGTTCCTTCCATACTCGCTACAACGGTGGAACCTGCCACTCCTAGCGGTCGCTCAGATAAGAACATTTCTGATGGATTAGCCACTTCTCTTAAGCCCGATTCTCCCATCTCGAAAATCCCAATTTCATTCGTCGAACCAAAACGATTCTTTACCGCACGAAGCAAACGATACGTATGATGACGTTCTCCTTCAAAATAAAGCACACAATCCACCATATGTTCGAGCATTCGAGGACCTGCAATAGAACCCTCTTTAGTAACATGCCCTACCAGAACCGTTGCAATGCCTAACCCTTTCGCAATCCGCATAAACCGTGATGTACATTCTCGTACCTGTGCCACACTTCCGGGAGCACTTGTTATTTCCGGTAAAAAAACAGTCTGAATTGAATCAATCACCAGAAAATGAGGGTCAACTTGACTTACCGCCTCTTCGATCCGTTCCATATTGGTTTCACTAAGAACATATAGATCAGGAGACAATGCTTCAAGCCGGTCTGCTCTCAGTTTGGTTTGTCTAACCGATTCCTCACCCGAAATATACAAGACGCGCAGCCCTGAAGCTGTCATAGCATGAGATGTCTGGAGTAAGAGCGTTGATTTACCAATACCCGGATCTCCACCAACAAGAATCAACGAACCAGGTACTACTCCTCCGCCAAGAACTCGATTCAGTTCCTGAATGCCAGTTAGAATACGCGGTTCTTGGTCACTTTCTATATTTATGATAGGAAGCGGTTTTTCTTTACTATCAAAAAGGGAAGAATTCCTCCCCTGTGTCTTCACAATACTTTCGGTTTCCTCCACCATGGAATTCCATGACTGGCAACCTGGACATTTACCGTACCATTTCGGCGATTCATAACCGCATTCTGTACAGTAAAACTTTGTTTTTACTTTAGCCACTTCACTTCTCCTCATTTAACTTTACTTAAACTTCAAGTATAAATTTTACATACCGAATTTACCAATAAAGGATTTATTAAAAGTTTAACATTGAATGCATTTTAACGTAAAGCTTAATCACAAACTTTACATCAAAGACAATCCTTCTGTACCACTAAAAATAAAAAATACCCCCTATAAATTAGGGGGCATTCCTATCAATTATTAAGAATTAGTGGGCACATTGCTCTTTTTTGTAACAGCGAGTGCACCATCCTTCTCATCAATAAGAAGAAAATCTCCTTTTGTAATTGAACCCGTAAGGAGTTCCTCAGATAGACGGTCTTCAATGTGCTTTTGAATCGCACGGCGAAGCGGTCTTGCACCGTAGGCTGGATCGAATCCTTCTTTCGCTAAGAAGGCTTTTGCCTTGTCAGTAAGTTCGAAATCAACATCATGTTCACGCAGACGTTTACGAAGTTCTTCAGACATCAGGGAAACAATCTCTCCAATATGCTTCTCTTCAAGTGAATGGAAAACAATAACTTCATCAATCCGGTTTAGGAATTCAGGACGGAAGCTCTTTTTGAGTTCCTCCATCACTTTACCTTTCATATTAGAATACTCCGCACCCGCATCTGCGACTGCCGTAAATCCTAGCGTAGAATTACGTTTGATTGCATCTGCACCCACATTAGAAGTCAAGATAATGAGGGTATTACGGAAATCTACAACACGACCTTTTGAGTCAGTCAAACGTCCATCCTCAAGAACTTGAAGCAAGATATTGAATACTTCCGGATGAGCTTTTTCGATCTCATCTAAAAGAACGACTGAATACGGTTTACGACGAACTTTTTCAGTTAGCTGACCGCCTTCTTCATATCCAACATATCCTGGAGGCGCTCCTACCAATCGAGAAGTAGAGTGTTTCTCCATGTATTCGGACATATCAATCCGGATTACCGCATTTTCATCTCCAAACATCGCTTCGGCAAGCGCACGAGCAAGTTCTGTTTTACCTACCCCTGTAGGTCCGAGGAAGATAAAAGAGCCCATAGGACGTTTTGGATCTTTTAGACCAGCACGCGCCCGGCGAATTGCACGACTGACAGCTACAACTGCTTCGTCTTGGCCGATTACACGTTCATGAAGAATAGACTCCATATTTAACAAACGATCTGTTTCTTCTTGTTTCAGTTTGCTAACAGGGATTCCTGTCCAGCTTGCTACCACTTGAGCGATATCTTCTGGAGTTACTTCTGAATCAGTACGACCTTGTTTTTCTTTCCACTGATTTTTAGTTATATCCAGTTCTTCACGAATTTTCTGTTCTGTATCACGCAGCGCTGCTGCTTTTTCAAATTCTTGACTTTGAACCGCAGAGTCTTTCTCTTTACGGATATCATCAAGACGATTTTCTAGTTGTTTGAGATTAGGCGGTACGGTGTAAGAATTCAGTCTTACTTTAGAACCCGCTTCATCAATAAGGTCAATCGCTTTATCTGGCAGGAATCGGTCTGTAATATAACGGTCAGACAGCTTTACTGCTTGTTCAATTGCCTCATCTGTAATTTTTACACGGTGATGAGCTTCATAACGATCTCTCAGTCCATGCAAGATTTGAATGGCTTCTTCAACCGATGGCTGATCCACAGTAATTGGCTGGAAACGACGTTCAAGAGCAGCGTCTTTTTCAATATATTTACGATACTCATCAAGCGTAGTCGCACCAATACACTGTAGCTCTCCACGAGCAAGGGCAGGTTTTAAAATGTTAGAAGCATCGATTGCTCCTTCTGCTCCGCCTGCACCAATTAGAGTGTGCAGTTCATCAATAAAGAGAATGATATTTCCTGCTTGGCGAATCTCATCCATAATTTTTTTGAGTCGATCCTCAAATTCACCGCGATACTTCGTTCCAGCAACTACAGAACCCATATCTAGTGTCATTACCCGTTTATCACGCAGTGTTTCAGGTATTTCATTCGCGATAATCTTCTGAGCAAGGCCTTCTGCAATCGCTGTTTTACCAACTCCGGGTTCACCAATCAGAACCGGGTTGTTTTTGGTACGTCGACTAAGCACTTGAATAACACGCTCAATCTCTTTACTACGGCCGATTACCGGATCAAGATTGCTCTCTCTCGCAGTGGCTGTAAGATCTCTTGCCAGACTATCCAGTGTAGGAGTGCTTACATTGGCTTGTGTACCGTTATGACTGGATACTGCTTCACTGCTGCCTAGCAGTTGCAAGACTTGTTGACGTGCCTTATTAAGGCTAATACCCAGGTTGTTCAGCACACGTGCTGCTACACCTTCACCTTCACGAATCAAGCCAAGCAAAATATGTTCGGTTCCCACATAGGTGTGGCCCAACTTACGAGCCTCATCCATGGAAAGCTCAATTACTTTTTTCGCACGCGGCGTATATGCAATATTGGTAGGCTGCTCTTGGCCGCGGCCAATGAGTGTTTCTACCTCATCCTGTATTTTTTCAAGACCAAGGCCAAGGCCGATGAGAGCTTTTGCAGCAATACCTTCACCTTCACGAATCAGGCCGAGCAAAATATGTTCGGTACCGATGTTATTATGACCTAAACGAACTGCTTCTTCCTGAGCTAAAGCGAGAACTTTTTGAGCTCGTTCCGTAAATCTTCCAAACATCATATTCCTTGCACCTCCATAAGTTTAAAAAATAATTCCTTTATCTATATATCTAGGCTATTCTAATGATTGCCCAGCCGACACATGTCGGTAAATCCCATAACTCTCGTTCTTGTGAGACAAGAATGTTAAGGTGTGGGTTATTACTTCATATAAGAACATAGTTCATAATGAGCTTACACTATGCCATACATCCCATGCCTACTGACTTTCTCTTTGAAAAGATTCCCTTATTAACTGTGCCCGGTACATATCTCTTTCTCCTGTCTCAAGCGTTCTTCCGAATTTTTTCTGAAGAAAACCTGGCTGGATTAAGACATTGAGTTCATTCATTTCAACTATTGTTTTTTCTCTAATTAGATCTAAATCAATGCCGAGCCGAACATCAGATATGCGCTGAGCTGCTTCTTTCGAATCCATCAGATAAGCATGAGATAAAATACCATATGATCTCATCACACGATCCGCAATACGAAGTTTAGAATCGGTCATGAGTCTTTCTCTAGCGTTACGCTCGTGACCTATAATCTGTAAAACAACACTATACAAATTATCGATAATCTCAGTTTCAGTTTGTCCTAATGTAATTTGATTCGATATTTGAAACAGATTTCCTGTCGCTTCACTGCCCTCACCGTAAATTCCTCTTACAGCAAGACCTACTTGGGATACAGCAGTGAGTACCCTGCCTATCTGTTTCGTCATCACAAGAGCCGGTAAATGCATCATTACAGAAGCCCGAACTCCAGTCCCTACATTGGTTGGACAACTGGTTAGATATCCTCTGCGATCATCAAAAGAATAATCGATATGGGCTTCAAAAACATCATCTATGGCTGAAGCACGTTTCCACGCTTCTTGAACCTGAAAGCCAGGGTATAAACATTGAATGCGCAAATGATCCTCTTCATTCACCATAATACTAATGGATTCATCTTCACTAAGAATAACCGCACCATTTCTTGATTCATTTGCCAAGTTCGGACTAATGAGATGTTTTTCGACTAGTATTTCTTGGTCAAGTTCAGATAGTTCATTCAGATTTAGGACATGGAAATTGCCAAACTGATGAATATCATCAAATTGAAGGACTTCCGTTACCTTATCGAGTACCGCTCTCGATTGCTGGTCGGTTGCCAACATAGGAAATGGAAAACTCTGCACATTTCGTGCCACTCTTACCCGGCTGCTAATGACAATTTCTGAATCAGCTGCGCTACTACGCATCCATTCACTAAGTGGTTTATCGGTAAACCGGATATCTGACATAGTGCATACCTCCTGCTCTTTACCAAACTTTACTCTTCTGCTATTTCTCTTTCCAGTTCACGAATCTGGTCACGTAATTCAGCTGCAGACTCGAATTCCTGTAGATTAATTTGTTCCTGAAGTTCTTTTTTTAGTTCTTCGACTCTTCGTCTTAAATGAATCTTTCCTCCAGCTCGCACAGGAACTTTCCCAACATGAGTTGTATTACCATGTACGCGCTTTAAGAGCGGATCTAAACGATTAGAAAAGTACTTATAGCATGAGCTACAGCCAAATCGATTAAGCTTACTAAACTGCTGTATCGTCATCCCGCATTCCTTGCACTGAAGAGTTTCAGGAGCAGGTGCACCAGCTGTTTTGTATTTCCCAGATTCAAAATCCATAAGGCCTGAAAGGAGTCCATGGATTGAGAACCCATTAGAGATACCGGTTAGATGATCTCCTTTTTCTCGTGCGCAGCTTTCACAAATATGGAATTCCGTTTTCTCCCCGTTCACAATCTTCGTAAAATGAAGAGTAGCCGGACGTTCATTACATTCTTGACAAAGCATACCGCATACCTCCTTTATTCGTTCCCAACGGAGAAAACTGTGACACTCATACTACTTACCGAGGAGCGAAATTAACATTGCCTTTAACATCCGAGCACGGATTTGATCACGATAGGGAAGCTTTATAAATAATACTTCTCTAGACATCGCAGCTTTGATTAAAGCAGCCTCTCGGCTGTTAAGAAATTTAGCTTCTTCCAACTGGTAGATAAGACCTTCTGCGGAAGCCTGGTTAATTTCATCCCCAATATGCTGATGGAAATGTCCTCCGAGCACAGAGTGTGCAGGGAGTTCTACTCGCTGTATCCGTATATATCCACCACCACCACGCTTACTCTCTACAAGGTAACCTTTTTCAAGAGTAAAACGAGTACTAATTACATAATTAATCTGGGATGGCACACAGGAGAATTTATCTGCTAGATCATTTCTCTGAATTTCAATCATTCCATCAGAGCTATCCTGCAAAATATTTTTCAGATATTGTTCGATAATATCAGAAATATTACGCATCCTCATCCCCCACTGTATAAAACCGGTAAGCTAATCTATTGCATTCATTCAAATTCATCAAAGAGAGGCTCCAATAAATTACCCATCTTAGTTAGTCTGCGAACCTCTTTGGCTTAAATGAATGCTCTCTTTTATATACAACCTTCTATGTGTCATATATAAATGAGCTTAAATTAACTTACTACATAATAATATTGTATAACCAATAATCATATCTGATCTTAGTTGACTTTGACTTTCTTTGACTTTATATCCATTATAACATACTGTACAGAAATCTCAAGTAAGATCCCCTTCTCATTTTTCACTTATTTCCTTAAATTATTCGCTCTATTAAAAAAACTCTCCTGACAGAAGGCAGAAGAGCGGTTTCCTATTTATTAGAAGAAATCCATTAGTAAGGTTTGTGCTTCCGGAATAAGGTGTTCAAATTCTTTTGCTTTTTGCGGTTTCCCTTTTAGCTTCTGTATATGAAACAATTGCGCGGGACGTTGATATCCCAGAAAAAGAGCGGTCCAAACTTGAATATCTGCTATTAAATCTGGCTGAGTCTCTTCTTTTTCTTCCATTAGCTTTATAACCTTCGCTTGTCCTTGGTCATCGATGGATATATTCCACAGTCCGGCATTCCATGGAGCTGCATGATCCTCAATCTGGATCGTTAATTCTAAGCTATTTCCAGATTCGAACGTAAACTGTTGCAGAAAAGACTCTATATCCACAATTCGTCCCATGAAGTATGGAATCGTTTCTTGGGTTACCCGCGGATCTGGAAGCATATACGGTAGAATATCATCAGCTGGAACCATCGTTAACTTCACTTGTTCGATACGGGAATCGTGATTTGAGAAAAAAGTCCAAAGTGCTCCCCGTGCTTCTTCATTCAAGTAAACAAATTCATTACATACCAGCATTTTATCTTTTAGTTCATATAACACATAGCCTTGGGGTTCCCCATTATGAGAATAATAGACAGCACTATGTTTAGTGTTATCTAAGACGGCATACTTCCACCATTCTTCATCTCGAACAAGCGTGCCATGATAGCTGCTTGCAAAAGACTGATACAATTTATTCAGAATAGAGATCTCCTTAATATCCCTTACTACCTTACCTGGGTACTCTATTTTAGGTGGAAACTGTTTTGAGGAAATAAGGTAATTTTTATATTCTGCATATAGCTCCCAACCATACTTACGATAGAATGGAATTGAAAATGGATGTAGAAATGATAGAATTTGCCCTTCCTCTTTCATTACCTTGAGCGCTTGACTAAGTAGTTTAGAGACATGACCTTTACGGCGGTTCTCTGGCCAGGTTGCCACGCCTGCAATTCCGCCCATAGGCATTACTTTGCCTTGCAAGTATACTTTAAAAGGAAGGATCGTTAGCTTAGCTTGCAATTGTCCCTCTTCAAAAATGCCCCAAAATTGTTCAGGCTTAAACCTCTCTTTTCTTTTTTCTTTTTGTTCCAGTGTTAATGTATATTGAAAGGCATATTCTGATAAGCTAATACTTTGCTCGTATTCCTCTGCATTTAATTGTCTGATTTCCACCTGGTCACCTCTTTTATATTTTATTGGATATATTCAGCCTTATTTCCAATATTATGCTCAACCTGAGTGTCTCAGAGCTTCACTTAAAAGTCAATCGCACTGGCACCCTGCCCTTGGTTTATATGTTTGGCTTAGAGTTTGACTGGGAAGAAAGTTAACCTACATCATTTGTAAATAAATCAGCAACAAAAAAAACCGTTGCTGACGTATTGTCAACAACGGTTATCTATTTGCTTGGCGACGTCCTACTCTCCCAGGACCCTGCGGTCCAAGTACCATCGGCGCTGGAGGGCTTAACGGTCGTGTTCGGGATGGGTACGTGTGGAACCCCTCCGCTATCGCCACCAAACGAGCATTTGTGAAACAAATGCGATCCGCGTTGGTTTTGGTACATCACTATAAAGTGTGTATAAAACCAATAGCGTTTTTCAAGGTTTTGCTCCCTGAAAACTAGATACGAAACAATCTTTGCGATTTATATTTTTAGGATAAGCCCTCGACCGATTAGTACTGGTCAGCTCCATGCATTGCTGCACTTCCACCCCCAGCCTATCTACCTCGTCGTCTTCAAGGGGTCTTACTAATTGGGAAATCTCATCTTGAGGTGGGCTTCGCGCTTAGATGCTTTCAGCGCTTATCCCTTCCATACATAGCTACCCAGCGATGCTCCTGGCGGAACAACTGGTACACCAGCGGTATGTCCATCCCGGTCCTCTCGTACTAAGGACAGCTCCTCTCAAATTTCCTACGCCCACGACAGATAGGGACCGAACTGTCTCACGACGTTCTGAACCCAGCTCGCGTACCGCTTTAATGGGCGAACAGCCCAACCCTTGGGACCTACTTCAGCCCCAGGATGCGATGAGCCGACATCGAGGTGCCAAACCTCCCCGTCGATGTGGACTCTTGGGGGAGATAAGCCTGTTATCCCCAGGGTAGCTTTTATCCGTTGAGCGATGGCCCTTCCATGCGGTACCACCGGATCACTAAGCCCGACTTTCGTCCCTGCTCGACTTGTAGGTCTCGCAGTCAAGCTCCCTTGTGCCTTTACACTCTGCGAATGATTTCCAACCATTCTGAGGGAACCTTTGGGCGCCTCCGTTACTCTTTAGGAGGCGACCGCCCCAGTCAAACTGCCCACCTGACACTGTCCTCGCACCGGAT
>NZ_WTWX01000079.1 GCF_009870785.1 Paenibacillus sp. An7 | reverse complement strand
ATCTGAACGTCCACATCGTGAGAAGATAATAAATGAGTCCAGAAACTGACTGCCCTTGTATTCGTTCTAAACATCCCGATTTTATAGTGACCTTTAAATTGTTTAAATACATGCATAGCAGCTTCTTTGGCAATGCCAGTCCCTCTGTATTTGGGTAAGACAAAGAGTTCCTGTACCGAATAGTCGATGCCTTCAGAAACATAGGGCGGGGAAACAACTAAGATAAATCCGGCTATCTTATTGTCCACCGTAATAAGATAAGGGTACAGTCGATCATCCATGTAATATTGTGAAATATCTTCCATCTCATACTTACCATCGGGACCAACTTCTTCAAGCGAGTACAAAGAGAGCTCGCACAAATAATAGTTAAATAAATTTTCGATAATTGTTTTTTCTGATTCCGTTATTGTTTTGAATTCTATGTTCATGCTATCCTCATCCTCCGATTAATGATTGTTTTCCCTTGAAATCCCCTTCTTCACTAGTACATACCTGTGTAATAGTACCAAAAAATGTAAGGGTTGCGCGGAAAATTTTGAGTATAGCTATTTACTACCACGCTCTACTGCCGGTTAGC
>NZ_WTWX01000020.1 GCF_009870785.1 Paenibacillus sp. An7 | reverse complement strand
CAAGCTTTTTTTAGAAGCTTTTCAACTTCATTTATGAAGCTTGTTATTCAGCGTGTTGCTTACTGTCTAACTTCTTGGCCGGAATTAGAATATACCATGCTGAGAAGTAGAATGCAACCTTTTTTTTAAAAAAAATCAGTAGATTTATTTCTACTATATTTCCTACTATATTATTCAAGGTAGAATTATATAAAAGCTAAGCTTCAAAACACTCACCCACTGTTCAGTTCTGAAAATCCCATTCTCTTAAAAAACAGACCCCAAGCTTGTAATTATATCTACACAGCTTATGATAGACAAAAATGACATGATCTCTGTATCAGTGAAACAGATCTGCTCATTGAAACTAGATAACAAACAATTCTGCGATATATAGGAATATTCTTTGAGTTAAACTTGTGTCAAAAAAAGCTCCACTTAATAGATCACTTAGCGAAACTTTTGAATGGCGAACGACTTTTGGCGAGTGCCGGTCAGAGAGAGTCAGTCAAAAACGAATAGAGAAGTGCTACATTTTAAGTTTTCTCCTATGTTCCTTCTATTATGTCTTCTCCCATTCTTTCTATATATAGAAGAAACAAAAAAAGCCTTACTCCAAAGAGCAAGGCTTTTCCATATCAACTGCTGTTATAATTATGTTTTATTTTACTCTGAGCCGATAAAAATATATCTAGCCAGAACAATGATGAACAAGATCCACATCAGCCAGTGAATTTTCACCTTACGGCTCGTAGCTAAAGAAGAAAATGAAGCAAGAACAACGTAAGAGATAATTCCAAGAGAAATACCATTAGCAATACTGTTCGTAAATGGCATCATAACAATTGTTAAGAATGCAGGGAATGCTTGAAGGAAATCATCCCAATCAATATTGCGAACTTGACTCATCATCAGCACACCCACAATGATCAGCGCAGGTGCTGTAGCTGCCGAAGGTACAACCAGCGCTAGAGGAGCGATAAATAAAGCCAGTAGGAACATGATTCCCGTTGTTACCGAAGTCAGACCTGTACGTCCTCCCGCTTCAACACCGGCTGAACTTTCTACAAAGGCTGTAATCGTACTTGTACCAAGCACTGCCCCTGCGCTTACGCCAGCCGCATCAACTAGCATTGCCTTTCCGACAATCTTCTCACCCTTCTCCTTATCTTTCATTAGACCCATTCGTGTAGATGTTCCAACAAGGGTACCAAATGTATCAAATAACTCTACAAAAGTGAAGACAAAGATAATTTCGAATAAACCAAGTTTTAGAGCACCCATAATATCCAGTTGCCCTACTGCAAGCCCGCTAAAAGAAGGAATCCAATTCGAACCGCTGAGTCCGCTGAGGTCCGTCACTCCCATGGGAATACCAATAATAGTAGTCACTACGATCCCGATAAGCATAGCACCCTTCACATTCAGTACCATAAGGATCGCAATAATAAGTAAACCAATCAGAGTTAGAAGAACGTCTGCGTGTGTTAGGTTACCAAAAGCAAGACTGAAATTCCCTCCCGCAACAGGCCCGGAGATATCCGTACCAGCGTTCACATTGGCTACAACTAGATTACTTAATTTAAGTCCAACTACGGCTACGAATAATCCAATACCTACGGTTATTGCTGTTTTCAAACTATCTGGTACAGCAACCAGGAGTTTTTGGCGAATCTTTGTTACCGTCAGCAGAATAAATACGAGACCTGAGATAAAGACAGCACCCAGTGCAGCCTGCCATGTTATCATACCGTTCGAACTCAGTACAACCGTCATAAAATATGCATTAAGACCCATACCGGGGGCAAGAGCAATCGGAACATTCACAAAAAGGCCCATTACGATCGTCATCAGTCCAGCGCCCACCGCTGTTGCAAAAAAGACAGCATTATCTGGTATGCCCGCCCCATTTTCACCTAAAAAGATCGTGTTTACTATCAGAATGTACGCCATGGTCATAAACGTGGTTAAACCTGCAACAATCTCTGTTCTGACACTTGTTCCGCGTTCCTTTAATTTAAAGAAACTCTCCATAATCCGAATATTCCCCCTTAGAGATAAGTCGAATAAACTTCAAAACGACAAAAAGCCCTTAAAAGAAATTGATCTTCAAGGGCTAACGCTAAAAAAGATAAGCAGGAATCCCAAAAGTTTCAGCTTCTCATTGTTGAATCAGATGCTTAGAAACCCTTGTTTGTCATCCCATTACATTATCTTTTTTCGTAGCCAGATCATTATGGTGATCTCGTAGAAACTCTCAGGCCAATTCCCGAGATTATACGAAAAAGCATGTGTTTATTCGTTTTTCATTTTTTATTCTAGGAGGGATAGATCATATTGTCAATACAAAAAGCGTATATTAATACCTTACTATGTGTGTAACGTTCGTAAATTACATTTTTGCGAAAGTACTGAAAATCATTCATCATTTTTCATAAAACTAACTTATGTGACGTATGAATAAAAAGAGAACTAAAAAAGAAGCCTCTGCATTAGAGACTTCTACTCTTTATCTACAGAACAGTTAAACGCCGCTTTCTTACTTACAGTGTCTAGTAAAAGAAAGTTATTAGTTCTTCCAGTTATCAGAGTTGTAAGGTGTGCTTTATATAAATCACTTAAATCATTTTCACGGCTCAATATAATGATTTACTTATATGCATTTAATTTTATATTTGAGAACTGCTGTGGTATATAAAATTTATTATACATTAACGGCGGATCAGCCTCTGTCTTGTTATGAAGAGTCTCCAGCAATAAAAAACACTCGTTTTTCCCAACTAATTTGTCTTTCCCAGTAGCTAGATTCAGGGTATGTGTAAATTTCACTTCAAGCGTTCCATGGTTAGCAATTAAGTAGGCTTCCTTCTCTAAGAATTCCAGCAACCGTTTCTTATTACCCAGGTCCAAGGATAAGCTTTCTACGGTTTTCATGGACATAAAAGTAAAAGCGTAAGCAAGTAAATTGCCTTCCCTTCTATACAAACGTTCTAAAGCTAATACGGAAGATGAATCGCTTTTTAAAACTTGTTTCGTATGTTCTGTTTCCGGGTCTAGTCGATAACGTAGATCGATTTGATCGAACGTACTGATATGACATTTACGCATGGGATTACTCAGTTTTTCTAATTGAACATCCTCTTGTTTATAAGAAGATTCTAGTACAAAGTTGCCCTTACCACGTATATTTCTTACTAATCCATCATCTTGTAAAAGGACTAATGCTTGTCTAAGTGTTGCACGGCTAACCCCTAGCTTTTTCGCCAGATCGGGTTCTGAAGGCAGCTGGCTTCCCGCCTCATATTCTCCTTTTGTAATCTGAAGAAGAAGCTCATCGTATACATTGATATAAAGCGGCCGTTTTAGTTTATCCAGTTTATTTGTGTTCATATATTTGGTGTCCTTTTTTTGTTATATTCAAACTGCTGATCATAGGAAGGAATGGCCGGATCATGTCGATAAAAAATGTTGCTTTTTCAAAAGATAAAACATGAACCTCCAAGAAAAAGGTTTTGGAGGTTCATGCAAAATAATTGAATTATTTAAGGAATGACAAGAAAGACTCACCGTATTCTGGCATCTTCACACCAAAATTATCTGCGATCGTTGCACCGATATCTGCAAATGTATCGTTCTCAGGTAACTTTCCGCTGTCTTTTAATTGTTTGGAATAGGCCAAGACAGGAATAAATTCACGAGTATGATCAGTACCTTCGAATGTAGGGTCATTCCCGTGGTCAGCTGTAATAATTAATAAGTCATCCTCACGGATTGCATCAAACACTTCATCTAATCGCTTATCGAATTCCTTTAATGCTTTTCCGTATCCCTCTGGATCACGACGATGACCATACAATGCATCAAAATCAACCAAATTGAGGAAGCTCATGCCCGTAAAATCTTTCTTCATGACTTCAAGCAGTTTATCCATACCATCCATATTGTCTTTCGTGCGGATGGATTCCGTAACGCCTTCACCATCAAAGATATCATTGATCTTACCAATGGCGATTACATCATAGCCTCCGTCTTGCAGATGATTCATCACGGTTTTATTAAAAGGTTTTAATGCATAATCATGACGATTAGATGTTCTCTTAAAGTTCCCAGGCTCTCCTACATAAGGTCTCGCAATAATACGACCAATCAGATAGGCAGGGTCTTTTGTGATCTCCCGAACTTTTTCACAAATATCATATAACTCTTCGAGCGGAATGATATCTTCATGGGCAGCAATTTGCAGAACGGGATCGGCAGAGGTATACACGATCAGATCCCCTGTTTTCATTTGATGTTCCCCGTACTCCTCAATAATTGCTGTTCCGCTTGCCGGTTTATTGGCTACTACTTTTCGGCCCGTTATTTCTTCGATCTGTTTAATCAATTCATCTGGAAAGCCGTTTGGATACACATTAAATGGTTTATCAATGTTTAGGCCCATGATCTCCCAGTGACCTGTCATTGTATCTTTACCAACGGACTTCTCTTGTAATTTCGTATAATAAGCAAGGGGTTTATCTGCTTTAGGTACCCCCAAAATTTCTTCAATATTGGAAAGCCCTAATTTAGCTAGGTTAGGTAAATGTAATCCATTCATATATTCGGCAATATGCAATAAGGTATGAGAACCCGCATCATTAAAGTCTGCCGCATCTTTTCCCTCTCCAATACCAACGGAATCCATGACAATCAAATGTACACGTTTAAATTTTTTCATGCTACTACCTTCCTTTCTCTAGTTCTGTAGAGAGCGTTTATCTATTTTTCGACCTAATAAGAACCAGAACAATACGATGGAGACCACCGCAATTGCTGCAAGAATGATAATAATACTGCTATAATTCAGTGCGGTTGGTTCATCTGTTACAAAGCGTAAGAAACCAAATTGTAAATCCTTTTTATCAATCAACAAAGCCGAATAACTGAAACCAACGGACATCGCGATATTGAGACATAAATTGTAGAAGCCTAATGCAGTCCCTGTTTTTTCAGCTGGTACCTTTCGAAGACTAATATCAATAAGCGGAGCATATAGCAGTGCAAAGCTGCATGAGAATAAGATTAGAGATACTACAAATATGGCGATCGATGCTTTAATGAAGAAGGCCCCAAGCAGCAAACTAACCACAATGATACTAAAGGCTAAATAAACACACTGCTTACTGTTCAAGTATCTTCCTATTTTACCAGACATCGCCCCCACAAATGCAGCTAGTAAACATGCAGGTATGAACATTAGAGACACCGAATCTAAATTTATGTCATATACGCTTGTTAACAAGAACGAAAGTGTGTTCAGCGCGTAAGCAGAATATAACGAATTAATCACAAATGCGACCACTAAAGTAAACAAAAATTGTTTATTTTTAAAGAAATCAATGGTGATAAAAGCTTTTTTATTTTTGCTTATATAGAACAAGAAAGCAACTATGGAGAGAATGAAGAGAACAAATAATCCCCAATTAAAAGAAGACATACACAGCATAATGGAAGTAGCGATCAGGGCTACAATAAACAGTCCTATGAAATCTAAATTATTCTTCTTATTATCTTCTTTAGGTAAATGCTTGAGGATAGACGGTAACAGTAACAAACTAAGCAAAGGAATCAAAAATAGATTTTGCCACTCTAGATAAGTTGCCACAAATCCGCCTGTTAGTGTACCAATAACGGTAGCAAGCTGGAAGCTGCTTGTACTAAATCCCATATATTTTTTCTGTTCTGCTTCAGATGCATATTTGGTAATGAAAACGAGATAAAGGGTCTCGGTTGCCCCTAAACCAGCTGCTTGAATAATTCTCGAAAATACAATCATCCAATAATTCGTATGTGTAACATAGCCAAGTATAGAGCCTATACAAATAAGTAAAATACCTGCTGTCAATAAATTTCGTATACTGATGGAATCAGATAGAGAGGAATAAACGACTGCACCGATTCCAACGACTAATCCTGCAAGAGTCACTTGCCAGCTTACCGTACTTGCTGAAACTCCAAAATACTCTACCAAATCAGGAGAAATAATCTTAAAAGAGTTATCGATTACGAGTGAAAAAATCATTAATAGTAATATAGCGGGTACAATTTTCCCTAAGTTAACTACTGGTTTATTCTCAATGGAATGATTCATAAATACCTCCAAGCATCTCCTGATGTCTAAAAAAATGGATAATAGCGCTTATACTCAGTATCTGAAAGCATGTTAATTACCCCCTGCACTCACCACTACTTCGTAAGCACAGGAGGCATATTTATATTTTATATATGAATCCTTAATGGAATGAATTATGCACTAAGCTAACTCTAATGCAATCTCCATCATGTTCGTAAATGCGGTTTGGCGTTCCTCAGAAGTCGTTTGTTCTCCTGTAATCAGGTGGTCGCTCACCGTTAGAATACATAGTGCATTCACACCCGCTTTAATCGCATTCCAATAAAGTGCTACAGATTCCATCTCGACAGCCATAATACCTACGTCCTGCCATTTTTTATTCGATGTTGTATCCGCATTATAGAAAATTTCACTTGATAAAATATTACCAATATGAACTTTTTGACCTTTCTCGTCTGCAATTTTTTTCGCTTTTTCCAAAAGTTCAAAGGATGCAGTTAGTGGAAATTGTCCAGGTAAATTAAATTGATGACCATAATTAGAATCTGTTGCAGCTCCCATACCAAAAATAACATCATAAAGCTCAATGTCTTTTTGCATTGCACCGCAAGTACCGATTCGGATTAAATTCTTAACACCGAACACATTGATTAATTCCCAAGAATAAATCCCCATACTTGCTGGTCCCATTCCTGTACCCATAACAGAGATTTTTTTCCCTTTGTAAGTACCCGTGTACCCAAGCATTCCTCTTACTTCGTTAAAACACTTATAATCTTCCAGAAAGGTTTCTGCAATAAACTTGGCTCTTAGAGGATCTCCAGGCAATAGAACTGTTTCAGCTATTTCTACTCCATTTGGTTTAATATGAGGGGTCTCTTTGGTAGTCATCATTTTCATTTGCTCCTTTTAGTAGATAATTATGCTGGTTAGAACAACATGTCTAACTTGTATAACTTGTATGTTTTTTAGACAAGTTCAATTTATCATAACTTGTTATTTCCTACAAGTAATTTCAATAATCAGAATTTTACTATGATTTATTGCTCAATATACAAAAAACTCATGACCGATCTGTGTGCTATGGTACACGACAACTAACCATTACACGAAAGGAATCAATCATGAGCTAGATAATAGGAGTACATATGAGTAACAATTATGAATTATTTATGAGAGGACATTACTGTCTGTTCAATAGTATTGTTCCACAAAAAAAACCCTCTATTATTCGCCTGTCCAGCAAATAATAGAGAGTAATTCATTATAATTTATTGTAATATTAACCTACTCCCACTCAATCGTTGCAGGTGAATAGATATATTTGAATTAGACACAATTTCAAATAAGAAAATTTCTATTTCAATAATGATTAGTTCTTTCAGTCCTAATTATCTTTGAATTTATTAAATAACGTTAAGTTATGTTCAATTCCAATCTAATTACCATAAACCATACCTTTAGTTTTTAATAACAGGCTCTACAACAGCTAAAATATCATTATTAATTTCTTCAATTGTTCTAGGCAATTCATTTTCGTAACACTGTATACTAACCCAATCATTACTTTCAGAAAGTAATTTAAACTTCTTATACACCTTTTTTAAGTAATCTATATTTTCTTCATGCAAATCTTGTTTCTTTTCAGTATAATCTCTTTCATCTTTATTAAGAACAAGCTTATAAGAAATATGAGGTGGCATATCTAGAAAAATAGTTTGGTTTGGTTTAGGTAAACCAAACACCGAGTACTCCAATTCCTCAACCCACTTCTTGAAATTTTCAAATTCATCATCATTTAATTTTGCGCTTTGATGAGCAATATTCGATGGGACATATCTATCAAGAATAATAATGGTTCCTTTTTCAAGTTCCTCTTTTAAATATTCCCTTTTTTCAAATCTATCTCCAGCATAAAGAAGTGCTGTTAGTTTAGGATGTGTATACTCTAATCCCCCATATTCACCATTTAGATAATTACCTACCTCTTTTCCAAAAAATGTTTCATTATACATAGGAAAATGAAGCAGAATACATTTGAAATCTTTATTTTGTAAATATTCTTTTATTAATTTAGCTTGAGTATTCTTGCCACTTCCGTCAATACCTTCGATTACTATAATTTTTCCCAGCAAATTCTTTCACCCTTCTATACCTTTAAAATTGAATGTAATTCTACATCTTTTCTTTTTAATCTTTCTCTTGCATCTTTTATTGTTGGTTCGAATAACACTAAACAATCAGTTACAATATATCCTTGTTCCCGTAACTTATCAATAGCATCCACCATTTTTCTTCCTCCTGTAGTACTATCATCCACTAATAAAGCAACAGAACCTTTTTTAGGCTCCTTCCCCATAAAATCAAAAGTCTTTTGAAAAATATTTTTACCAGTAGAGAACTTAGGTTCCTCATTATACAATGCTAATGGCTTTTTAAAAAGCTTAGCAAATTCATATCCAAGTATGGGACTACCGTTTTTAGGGGTAACAATAAAGTCAAAACTTGCATTTCTCACTGCCCCCCTCTCACTTAATTTCCGGCTCCAAAAAGTGCTAAGATAACGTGTATAAAGTTCAGCCTGTACTGGGTTTGTTGAAAAACTCATAACATCTATGTAAGTATTACTTTGTTGCGAGGTTATCTTTCCAACACCAACATTTTCATGAAGTGTAGCTTTTTCTAATTCCTTTCTCAATTCTTCTTCTAAGTTTTCTTTTTTAAAATATGTAGGTGTATCTAACTCAAGTGATGCCCTTTTATATCTGTCAACATCAATCCCTAGCTGTTTTAATAGTTCAAACGTTTGAGTTAATTTATTTCTATTTATCCAAAGAGATATTTTTTGTGGCAAAAGACCCGATACTTCTAGGATAAAAAGAACCGTAGAAACCGTTAAAATCAGAAGTATTAACTTGTTAAAAAAAATATCCATTTATATTCCTTCCCCCGTTATTTATATTTTTAATTCCAATTTCTAAGAACTTTTTCATAATCTATGGAATTGACCCCCATCTCTTCACATAACATACTTATTCTATTAATTCTCATATCCATGGGATACATCATGATACTAGCTAATCTATTTTCTATCATATCTATTATGGCATACACTTGATTAATCTCAGCTTTATATAAACCTGTAACTTCTTTATTATTCTTATGAAATATAAACTTTTCTGTTATATCAACTTTTGAATTCCCTGCAAGAAAAACCACTTTCCCTCCTTTGTTTTCTATATTTATATAAGAAAAACCACTTGCATACAATAATGAAGATAACAATACTTCATTTTCTTTGCTGTTATTTAATGCTTCAGATAATTGCTTTCCTGGATTAGCTATTACAAATGATTTTGTCTTATAAATTACTTCTCCTCTTTTCATGCAAAAACTGACCTCCTGTTATTTATTGGTTCAACACTTGTATCATATACATTACATACACTACTTAAATATTCTTTAATAACGGCTTCATCACTCTTTTTATCATAATATAACTTCCCAGGAAGTATAGGTGCCTTTTCTTCTGAAGAGTTTGTAGAAAAGATACTACCGACAATTGCCTCAATTTTATATTCCTTTATAACATCCAAATACTTTTCGATATCGAGAATAGTGATATCTCGTAGGACTGGTTTCATATAAAGATAACACGGTATCCCTAATTTATCTTGTATGTTAAAACTTTTAAAACGTAATCTAGGCGATACTGTCCCCTTTTCAACTCTCCCCCAATTACTAATTGAAGCGCAACTAATGAAAATAGACAATTGTCCCTCCCACTTTAATTTAGTTGCGATATGTAAGATTTCTTTATAATCAATAAACCTTTTTGTAGCTAATTGAATAGGATTACCTTTTTCAATAACTTCTTCTATGATTTGAATGGTCTCCATTTTATTCATTATATCCCAACACTCTGAAAAGCAACCAATCGAAATAATAGTCCCCATCTTGCCTTCAATAAACTGATTACTATTAAATAATGAATTAAGTACAATTCTAGCAGTATTGAATCGTTCTATATTTCCCCCTGTAGTATAACCCACTCTTGGTAAATAGCAATATGAGCAACTTGCTCTGCAACCTAAACTAGTATTAACAAAAATCCGTTCCTCATTGCCATGTAAATAGCCTTCTGTCCAAATATTATCCATCCCAACATCCCCTTTTTCATATATTACGATTATACAATATCAAATAGTTTCTAATTAAAAGAAATTCTTCAAACTAAACGTCTTGCTCATCTTAAATAATTATTTTAAGAATATAATTGGTCTTTAACTTTGCACTTCTATTTAATCCTTAATAGATATTTTACTCTTTGTACTTCTAAAGAGGCAGCGTCAAGAATTATGTGTAAATGAAAATAAAGATTTAACGACCCTAGGATAAGCAGTCTTCCACTTGTCACAGAAGGTGGCTAGAGCTGCTTTACCAGCTTCTTCATCATCGGATCGATAGACAGATTTGAAGTCTTCACAGACCTCTGCTCGATCTGAGACGCGAACTTTATGGGCAATATTACGAGCTAAATGAACACAGCATGTTTGGTACTTTGCCTGCGGATGGATCTCCTGAATCACATTCACAATACCTATGAGTCCATCGGAGATAAACAATAGGATTTGTTCCGTTCCACGCTGTTTCACGTCTTGGAGCAGTTCTTTCCAAATGTAAGCTGATTCGGTTGGTGCGACGGCGTAGGTGAGTACTTCCTTGGTACCAACCTCACGAATTCCTGCAGCAATATAGACGCACACATAGCGCTTCTCAAGTGGCCGTTTCATAAAGACATCGACATGCTCAACCATTACTTTTGTCATGTTCGATATGGTTTGTGGCGTGTAATGGTGACCATACATTTTCTCGATGTGCTCGGAAGTCTCCGTCATCGTAACGCCCTTTTGAAACATGTGAATGACGTTTTATATGGTGCTACGGTCTGTTGCTTAAACTCTCCATTACGATCTCGAGGAATGTTTAACTGCAAGTCCCCATATTCGGTATGAAGCGTCCGGCCGTAGCCACCGTTTCGAGAATTACCTGAATTCACACCTATACGGTCATATTTTTCATAGACTAGGAATGCAGTAAGCTCTGTTTCTAACAGATGATTCATGGCAGACTCTAAGTGATTGCGAAATACTTCCGCCACATCTTGTTTTGTGACTAGAGCTTGGACTAAATCTGTTGTAAAATGATTCATAGGGAAGACCTCTTTTCTGTGAATTGTGGTGTGGTAACTTCATTCTACAAGAAAAGGTCTTCCTTTTTGCTATTTATCTATTTACACAAAATATTTTACGCTCTCAGATGTTAATAAAATATAAAACACACATTTTATTTACATTAAGGTTATGATTAACTAATATTTCACAAATACTAATCACAACTACTTCTTCCCAATCCTAACTTCCTTCAAAGGACTGTTCATTCGTCCTCCAATATTCAAAATATCTTCTTGTTCCATCCCTCTAAGATAACTTAGAGGTTATTTGTGTATCATAATGCCCCATAAATCTACTTAAACTATAAATATCGATACCGTTTCGTATTTGCTTTTGTGCGAAGTAATGACGACAATCATGTGGTGAACATTGAATTTCTTTTCTCACATCGACATTGTCACAATACTTTTTGAGTATCTCATTAATACGTGAACGAAATAAACGCATAGCAGATTAATCTAAGAAGTAATAATCCTCTGTTTCATCCGCTTGTCTATGTTTAAACCGCTCCTTCTTCATTTTTTCATATTTACGCATCACTTTACTAATGTACACTAGACGTTGCTTAGAGCCTTTTCCATGAATGAGAATGTGTCTACTTGCTACACACTTCCTCTACTTTGATGTCATACAGCTCAGAAACCCTCACACCAAGTGTCAAAAAGCATAATTAATATAGCTTGTCTCGAACATTAGAATAAGTCTCCTCCTTCACATCGTTTATAATGCGAGATACCTCATCATCATTGAAGGTTACAATGGTCGTCTTTTCCTCTTTCAAATTCTTAATCCTTCTCATTGGATTCTCTTGCTCATTAATGTATTCTGCTTTTACAAGATACTGAAAGAATACTTTAATGGTTACGAGGTAATTGTTAATTGTACTATTGTTCTCCTTCCTTACTCTTCGTCTCTCTTAAATGTATCTTTTAATGTGAAGCGGCTTCACATCCTCTACATGACTTACACCTAATTCATCTACCATGAAGTCTTTTCAAACGTTTAAGCGGTACAGACACACCCTAATATAAGCCTTTTTCCGACCTAATATTTCATGATTCAACTTAAAATCATCAATCATTTCAATTATTTAAGTCATAAAAAACTCCCTTTCATTTGCTAAATAACGCAAATAAAAGAGAGTAATTTTAAATAGTCAATTGTTGCCGGTAGTAAAAAACGATATTAAGAAAAGCGGCTAAAAGTCACTTATACCAATGCTTTCAGCTTACTTTTTATACATTGAAACTGTTAACCTATTCCCACTCGATCGTTGCAGGCGGTTTAGAAGTTACATCATAAACGATACGGTTTACGTTATCTACTTCGTTAACGATACGAACCGAGATTTTCTCTAACACATCCCAAGGGATACGTGCCCAGTCTGCTGTCATACCGTCGATGGATGTTACTGCACGGATACCTACGGTATAGGAATACGTACGAGCATCGCCCATAACCCCTACACTCTTCATGTTAGGAAGAGCGGTGAAATACTGCCAAATTTCACGATCAAGACCTGCTTTAGCAATCTCTTCACGCAAAATGTAGTCAGAGTCACGAACGATCTTCAGTTTTTCTTCTGTTACTTCGCCAAGTACACGAATTGCTAGACCCGGACCTGGGAATGGCTGACGCCATACGATCTCTTCTGGCAATCCACATTCTTCACCGACTTTACGAACTTCGTCTTTGAAGAGTGCATTCAGCGGCTCAATAAGCTCAAATCTCATGTTCTCAGGAAGTCCGCCTACATTGTGGTGAGATTTGATGGTTTGCGCTGTAGCTGTACCACTTTCTACGATATCTGTATAAAGTGTTCCTTGTGCCAAGAATGTGAAATCATCGAATTTGCTGGACTCTTCATCAAATACGTAAATAAATTCGTTACCGATAATTTTACGTTTTTGTTCTGGATCATCTACTCCAGCAAGCTTGGACATAAAGCGTTCACGAGCATCAATTTTAACCACTTTCATATCGAATTTTCCTACGAAAGTTTCCATTACGCTCTCTGCTTCTCCTTTACGAAGAAGACCGTGGTCGATAAACATACAAGTAAGTTGATCGCCGATTGCTCTGTGAAGCAGTGCTGCTACTACAGAAGAATCAACGCCGCCGCTGAGGGCACAAAGCACTTTTTTGTCGCCAACTTGTTCACGAATTTCGTTAATTTTGTCTTCGATAAAAGTCTCCATGCTCCAGTTGCCTTCGCAACCGCACACGTTATATAGGAAGTTACGGATCATATCGTTACCATTCAAAGAATGACGCACTTCTGGGTGGAACTGAACTGCATAAAATTTACGTTCTGGATGGCTCATTGCTGCAATTGGAGCACTTTCCGTTCCCGCATCAAGTTTAAAACCTGTTGGCAAGGAAACAACGTGATCTCCATGACTCATCCATACGGTTTGATTTAATTCAAGACCTGCTACAAGGTCAGATCCTTCGTTAAACAAAACATCTGCTTTACCATACTCACGTTTGTGAGCACGTTCTACTTTACCGTCTAATTGCTGGGCCATCATCTGCATACCATAGCAGATACCGAAGATCGGCAATCCCAGGTCATAAACAGCAGGGTCTACATGCGGTGCATTCTCAGCGTATACACTGGATGGTCCACCGGAGAATACGATCCCTTTTGGTGCTAGTTCACGTATCTTCTCTGCAGGTGTGTTATATGGAAGCAACTCGCTGTATACTCCGAGATCGCGGATTCTTCTTGCGATTAGTTGGTTATACTGTCCCCCGAAATCTAGAACAACAACAATTTCATTTGGCTTTATCATTACCGTGCCTCCCTCAATTCAATGAGATTAATTATACTTGCCGACAAAACCTGACGTCAAGGAAAGCTCACTTTCTTCTTATTAATAAAATAATGTAAGAAAATGTATGTTGTAAAAGGTGGTCATACCTCCCACTCTCCTTATTACTTTTAAGGGAATTATTCACAAAATTCTAGCCATCCGCAAGCAGCACTGTAAAAAAGCGATGCTCTCTCCTCGGGAAGGACTTGCCGGGCTGTAGACCATCGTTTCCCAGTCTTTGGCGAACTGCTGTAATTCCTCATGCAGGGCGTCCTCTTCCACAGGCAGACCTGCGATATATTCCCGCAGCGTAAGTCCGCTGGCCCGCTCACCATAGCGTTTAGCAAGCATGTCCCATACGGGAGTACCGATGTGAAGCAGGCGCTCTCGGTCTGGAAAAGTCCGGCGAGGCCAGATCATCCGAAGCCGGAGCTGTATAACTGGGCCATAAAAATATCCCGCTGTAATCACAGCTGCAAGCAACAGCACCACTGCAGCAGACCATGCTAGTGTACTCGGCTGAGCAATGCTTTTAAGCCCTGTCTGAAAGAAAGTCATTAACTGACTCAGATCTATAGCAAACTCGCCATTCTTCATAGTCCCCGTTTTCGGTTCATCAGCAGCGGATGCCGCTTGCAGTTCAGCTGCCGGATCGAAGCCAGGTGTCGCTTCAAATGGAAACCAGCCGGCTCCCGGAAAATACACTTCCACCCAGGCATGTGCATCCCCTTGAGTAACGGTGTACTTGTCCGGCTCTTGTTCATCTTGCTGACCTGGAGCAAACCCCTGTACATATCTTGCAGGAATCCCTTTACTCCGCAGGAGAATCACCATGGCTGAAGAAAAATGATTACAATACCCTTTCTTGGTTACAAACAGAAAATCATCCACAAAATCTTGATCTACTGCCGGAATACGTGTATTCAGTGTATACGTATAGTTCGATTTTAAATAATTCGATACAGCCATGACCGCGTCATAACGCGTATTTGTATCACTAGTTATTGAATTCGCCAGCTTCGTAACCCTTGCAGGTAAACTAGATGGAAGCTGAAGATTTGTCTTCTGGATCGAAGCGGGATCTTCTCCCACCGCTTTACGAAGCATCGTTTTGTCTTGTACAGGAATCAGTACATCCATACTATAATGCTGAATCGGCTGTGCTTTTTGCTTATCATCAAATCTTACATTCCCCGAAGATATATCGCTCCATATGTATGGAAAGTCAGACTCGTTACCGTTTCCTGTTAATCCATTTTCCTTCTTTGTACCGTCTCCCATACTATCTCCGAACGATAATCGCACAGGGACCCCGCCTACAAAAATATCAGATCCGCCTTTAGCAGGTTCCTTAAGGCTAATTGTCTGTTTTACGATATGAAAATACGGGTTCTCTTCAATCTCGTCCTCTCTGAGTCTCTGCTCCGTACTGATGTATTCAAAGGATTGACCTGCTGCTTCATTCAGCTTCCAGCTTCTCCCGTCGTAGATACTGCGAGATTGACCTCTCCAGTATGCCCGAGCAGGAGTTGTTGCCGTAAAATATACGGTATTACTCTGAATAAGCGGAGCTCCCATGTCTCTCCCTGCCGGATCATACCCTGTCGTTGAAAAAGCAGGTACTGCATTCGTCTTCGTGTCAGAACTCGACCACTCGGAGATCTTGTCCCATATCCTTGTCAGGACTTCTTTATTTTCTACTTTCGCAGGAATTGCAGAAGCAATAGACGATGTCATCATCGTCGTTACAAGCACTGTCACAATCGCTGTCCCAGCCCAGATCAAATGAGATTTTCTATCCTTTACCAGCACTTTTGCTGTCCCTAATAATCTCGGCATTTGCAATAAGGATTGTACTAACAGAAAACAACAAATCGTACGTATCATCCCGCCTGGGGAATAGATACCGCTCAGCAATTCCATACAGAGTAAATAGACAATCGTAACGACACCAAACAGAAACACGGTCCGAAGCTGAACAGCCAACATTTGAACAGAGGTCACAAAAAGCGTCCATCCGATCACAGCGGTGACCGCTCTTGTTTCTTCACTCACATTCCGAAAATGTCCTGATCTCCCCCAGCGTGCGATATCGCTTTGAAGCGTATAAACATAATTAAATACCCAGCTCTCTCCTGCAGATGGGACCAGCATCCACCATAAAAAAAACAGGGCACAACCTGCTCTTAGAAAGATCATGTATCGTAGAGGGATATGCAGACTGCCGATCAGAAGGAGCCCTGCCGTAAGGAGGAACATGACCCTCATCGAAGCAGGAATGTCGGTCTGCTCTCCGAAGCCAGCGGGCATGAGCCACTCCATAAACATGATATATAACAAAAAAGAGATGCCAACGCGGTATAACCAAGGTTCGATATATCCTTTTCCCTTTACATTTAGATCTGTTGTCTCCACCCGTGTTCCTCCTCTCCATCCTTTAGACAAGCTCAGAAAGAAGCAATCGTCTTCACCCGAATCTGGTCCTTCTCTAGCTCTGCCGCTAACGAGTTTTCTCTGATTTGATGTGTCTTATGTTCCTGTTTCCAATCTGTCATTTCATAGAGCCGAACACGTACTCCTTGTGTATTTAGCTCCCTAGCCAGCTTTGAATTTTGCTCATTTAAACTGCCGGTGACCATATATACTTCTGTCCCTGCGGGTAAGGAGAGATCCCGTGTATTACGTAACCCTTCCCCTGGTTCCAACCGGGCTAAAAAATCCAACTGATGGAGCAATTTCCCCTTAGAAAATACGGCTTCACTCGTGTTTATCTCCCCTTGAAACGATGCTCTCCCCGATTGGACAACATAAGTGGCTACTAGAGACGTTTTCCCCTTGTTATATGCATCCCTTAACATACTTGCACAAAATGAGATTGCTGAATCATAGGCTTGCCATGACAGTTCATTTCCTTGCTCCTCTTTTCTCTTATGCATGTAAGAATCTTTTCCATTATCCAGCAGGAGATATATGTTATTAGCAACACTTTTTTCTGGGATACGAACTTGAAGTTTTCCTTTTCTTGCGGAGCTTTTCCAGTGTATAAAACGAAATCCGTCACGAGGGGTATATTCCCTCACTTCATACCCTTTCCACTCTTCTACCACACTGTTTCGGGTGTGCTGCGGATGCTGCGATTCTCCGTAACCTTCTTCTAATCCCGGATGACCTGGGTGGAAGGAAGGGTGTACAATCAGCTCTCCCGGCGCATGTACACGTCTGTTGCATGTAAACCAGCCGAATGCATCTCCCCATGTGATTTTACAGTGTTCATAAGAATACACTCCCCGGTGTACTGCTTTTAGATAATAAGAATAAGAACATTCATAGCTGCGTTTGCGAGGAAAAATAATATGAGTATGTTTGAAAGGAGCGACCTCTTCTTCAATCTTTAACCACAATAAAGGCAGCCAGCTATTTATGCTGACATGAATTCTAACTTCTGCTCTCTCTCCTGCTGTCACTCTGTCCGGCTGAAATTCTCTTGTTATGTGAACATGCCGAGGACCGATAAACTGAGCTAACACACCGTAACAGATCAAGATCATACAAGATACCAACAGGAATAGCAGAGTCTTTCCGCCTTGAATCTGGTATAGAAAAAAGAGAAGGCTCGTTAGTAAAATCATAATCAGCGGACTGATCATGGTTCTCCACATAAACTCACCCCCTCATTCTTGAGGACTGTACAGGGATAGGGATGTGCTGCAACAAGTCCGCTATGATACGTTCGGCATCGGAAGTTTGCACCATCTCATATCGGGTACGAATCCGGTGCGTTAAGACAGGCAAAGCAACTTCCTTCAAATCATCAGGAATGACATAAGTTCGGCCATTCAGGTAAGCAGCTGCTTGAGAAGCAATCATCCATGCAAGACTTCCTCTCGGGCTGATCCCGAGTAAAAGGTCTTTATGTTTGCGTGATGCAGCCGCAAATTCAGCAATGTATTTTTTGATTACAGGATCTACAAAAACACCAGACACTTCACGCTGCATCTTAACAAGTTCTTCCGCTAACATGACAGGTTTTACGAGAGAACGAGAACCTGACTCCTGCCGATTCATGATCTCGATTTCCTCATCAATACCAGGGTATCCAAGACTTAATTTGATAAGAAAACGATCGAGCTGAGCTTCCGGAAGACGATAAGTACCTTCAAATTGCAACGGGTTCTGAGTAGCCATCAGCAGGAAAGGCCTCGGTAATGCATAAGTCGCCCCATCCACAGTAACACTCTTCTCTTCCATTGCTTCAAGCAACGCTGACTGGGTTCTAGGAGAAGCACGGTTGATCTCATCCCCAAGAACAATGTTCGCCATTACCGGACCCGGACGGTATTCAAATTCTCCCGTTATGGGCTTATATACAGAAGTTCCTGTCACATCAGAAGGCAACACATCAGACGTAAACTGAATTCGGCCAAAACTCGCAGAAAGGCAGGAAGCCAGTGTGCGAATCAGCTTTGTTTTCCCCGTACCCGGCACGTCTTCTAGCAGCACATGTCCTCCTGACAGCATCGCGATGAGAATGAATCGAACTTCTCGCCGTTTACCTACAATGACGCTCTCTACTCGCTCAGTCACTCTCTCAAGCAGCTCTGCAGCATATTCACTAGACTTCATATATTCCATGGCCAGCACCCCTCCTGTATCCGCAGTATGACTCGTTTTTCAACAACTCTATTTCTACTCTTCTGGTTTCTATTCTATGTTTGCTAGTATTCCCCTTACATAGAGTAAATAGACATCGAGATACAAAACAAAAAAGCCTGGAGAGAATCTCCAGACTTTACTATAAGCATGATATTCAATTACTTGGATGTGTCTGTATCTTTTACAGGTTGTTGTTCTTCGACTTCTTTAATCGCATTCTCGCCGTCCTCAACTTCTACTTTAGACGAAAGGAACCATCCGAGTGCAGCAATCGCTACAAGGACGAAATAGAATGAGATTTTCCAAATGCTGTTATGCGGGAAGTGAGAATCAATTAAGCCAACATCCGGATGCGCCAGCGTAATCACTGCAAGCTTAACCCCTACCCAACCTACGATCAGGAATGCCGCGACCTCGAGGCCCGGACGTTGCTGCAGAAGTTTCACGAAGAAGGTTGCTGCAAAACGCATAATGATGAGTCCGATAAATCCGCCGAGGAAGATAACAATGAACTGTCCTCCGTCCAAACCGCCGATGTTTGGAAGTCCACTTGGAGGCAGTGCAACAGCTAAAGCTACAGCTGCCAGAATAGAATCTACAGCAAAAGCAATATCCGCAACTTCTACTTTAAATACAGTCATCCAGAAGCCAGATTGTTTCTTGGGCTTTTTCGGTGCATCTTGTGCCTCGTCCGTCTTTGTCTTTCCTTTAAGGAAATGCTTGATGGTGTGGTTAATGGAAATGTACAGGAGATAGATCGCACCAAGCGCCTGTACCTGCCAAACGTCAACCAAGAAGGAAATCAGGAATAAGGATCCGAGCCTGAAGAAAAAGGCCCCCACTAAACCATAGAACAAAGCTTTCTTACGTCGATCTTCTGGTAAATGTTTCACCATAATGGCAAGGACTAGCGCATTATCTGCGGCAAGCAGCCCTTCTAGTACAATGAGTACAAGAAGTACCCAGCCATACTCTAAGAATAAATCCATAAATACATCCTCCTAAAATAATAAAAATAAAAAGAGACCTTGCCGGCTTGGCAAAGGTCTCCAACAAAAAAGAGACCTCTACCACAGAGTGTGGTAAAGGTCTCGCTAACAACGAATGGTTGCCAACAAAGCCGGGGATTTTCTCCCGAACTGACGACTTTGCTGTAACAGCTACTCCCCTTTAAACACGTTCCTGCTTAACTGATATGATGATCAGCTAAACCGTGTAATAAACATATAAAAATCAAAGCTTATAGTCAAGAATTATTTATAAAACTCTTCTAGCGCAAGCAGCAACATTTATCTTCCCTATATCACTGAACCCGATATGCAGACTAACTCGCTTTTATAATAAATTCAGCTTGATTCCGATCGATTGACTTAATCTTATAATCTGCGGCAGAAAGAAGATCTCGAAGGGAAACCCATAGAGAGCCCGATTTCATCTCTACTCGGCCTTCTATTGAGTCAAGCAGTTGCTGTGCCGGATCCACTGTAATCTCATTGCCAGCCCATTTAGCCGTTGCGTACCGATCGATACCGTTCCACTTCACTGTACCCCCATATCGCTCCACAAGAACTCGAAGCGGAACCAGAAGTTCGCCTTCAACTTCCTGATATTCACCAGGTGCAAGCTTCGTCACAAGTTTCCCTGCTTCAATCACAAGGGAAGGCCCTGTACCAAATAGAGCAGCATTCTCAGTGATATGATTATTTATCCATTCTTTGCTTGGCTGCATCATTTTTTCTTGAGAATTTTGCTTCTTCACTTGAAACTGAACGGGTTTCTCCGCAGGATTCAGGCTTGTAAATTCATAATTTTGCGCTTGGTAATATTCAATGATGGCAGGTAACGCTTTTACCGTCTCCACATGGCTCCCTCCATCATGCAGTAATACGACTCGATCACCACTCACTGCTGACTTTGTTGCATTCTTAATAATTTCCTTAGCAGGCACATCTTTTTTAAGTGAATCTCCACTATCCACATTCCAGTCAGTAACGACATAACCTGCTTGTTTCATGAGATCGAAATAAGTGGTATCAAAATGACCATAGGTTCCCCCGGGTGCACGAACAAGCTGAGGTCGCTCTCCTGTGATTCGCCTAACTGCTTCCTCTGTTTGCTTAATCTGTTTCCAAAAATCAGGGAAAGAGCCGTACAGTTTATCATATTTATGATCATAAGTATGATTCCCAATGACATATCCTTTTTCATGCATGCGATTAATTAATTCAGGATACACTTCGACTTGCTTTCCTAATACAAAGAATGTAGCGGGAACTTCATATTTATCAAGAATATCTAGAACAGCTTCCGTATACTTTCCCGGTCCGTCATCAAATGTTAAATACACTTTTTTCGAACTAGACAGAACGAGATCAGCTTCTTGTTTTTTGGCAGTTAAAGAGGTCGAATTTACAGGTTGCGTATGAACGGCCTGCTCTAGACTCGAGTGAACCGTAGATTTAGTTAATACCGTATGTACTACTTTTGATATTGTTTCTATTCTCGCAGAGTCCACTTCATTATCTATATACACAGCTTGAGAATTCACGACGCTCGATAAGAAACTTTTATCCTGAAGAGCAACCGCTAAAAGAATGATAAAGCCTGCGATTACTGTATAACTGAATTTTTTCCATCTGTTTTGTTTACCTATTCTTCTCATATCGCTTCGCCCCCATGGTCTTTATATGAATGGTTCATAGATTTTAAGATTTATATATTCAGTCTATGAGGGTTTCTTATAAAAAAGACTACTTTTGAGTGCTTTTAAAAAAGAGATTTATAGGTGAATATATTTACATTTCAAGCGTTTCACTTTCTCCTGTCAGGGTTGATGAATGAGTAAGCAAATAAAAAACCGACTCCTAAAGAGCCGGTCCTGATGTTAACACACGTACTATATTATATCTCACAGACTACATATGTTTAATATACTCCAGTGCTTCTTCTATATGACCTTTCACTTTCACTTTCCGCCATTCTTTCCTAAGTATGCCTTGTTCATCAATAACAAATGTCGAACGTACAATACCCATGTATTCTTTGCCGTACATTTTTTTGAGCTGCCACACATCATACAATTCAGCAACCTTATGATCCTCGTCCGATAATAGAATGAACGGCAGATTGTATTTCGCAATGAACTTTTCATGTTGTTTTATGGAATCTCCACTTACTCCTATGATGACTGTATTTAACGCTTCAAATGAGGTATGTTCATCCCGAAATTGGCACGCTTCATCTGTACAGCCCGCTGTCATGTCTTTCGGATAGAAATATAATATGACTCGTTTTCCGCGAAAATCAGACAGCTTCAAAAGCTGATCTCCCGTGCCCTTTAGCACGAAATCTGGTGCTTCAGAACCGATCTTTATACTCATGATGTCAGTCTCCTTTAAAGTTATCGTATTTCTATCAATTGATTGTATCCATAAAAAAAATTATAATGGAAGTTATCTAATGAAATTTGTGTTAATTCATCCAAAATTATACCATACTACTTTAACGCAGGAAGTCAACGGCCAGAGCCCTAACTGGCTTCACTCCATAAGATGGAAAGGGAGAACGTTACATGAACAGGAAGACGAAACGAACCGTATGGATGGTTCTCGCAGTAATCGTTGTTACTGCCGCCCTACTCGCAGTTTATTATTTTACTTCTGTTGTTAACGAACTACAAGATTTGAACAAAGAAGGAGAGAGTTCTCCTTTTTACAACGTAGAGAAGGTAGATCAGGAAATCACCCCCGATCCCCCTAAATGGGAAGGTAAAGAACCTGTTAACATCCTGCTTATGGGCGTAGATGCCAGAGGTCTAACAGAAGGGGAGATCCCTCGCTCAGATACCATGCTTGTAGCCTCCCTTAACCCAGTCAACAAAAAAATATCTCTATTCTCTCTCCTGCGTGATACATATACAGACATCCCTGGGTACGGAAGAGATCGAATTAATACGGCAATTACCCATGGCCCCAATGTAGCAATGCAGGCAGCCGGTGATCTACTGGGGATTCCAATTCAGTACTATATATATACTGATTTCCAAGGTTTTATTGAACTCGTTGACGCTGTTGGAGGCGTTGATTTTGTAGTCGAAAAAGATATGAAATATACAAGTAAAGCAGATAAACATGAGTATGATATTGATCTCAAGCAAGGAATGCAGCATCTCGATGGTGAAAAGGCTCTGATGTATGTACGATTCCGGCATGATGCTTTGTCCGATTTCTCTCGTACCGAACGTCAACGTGAACTCCTGAAAGCCATTGCCGATAAGATGCAAACAACAACTTCTATAGCTAAACTACCTTCCATTCTTAATGAAGTAAATCCTTACATTGATACCAACCTAACCCTTAACGACATGTGGAAGCTGGCCTCTGTGGGCTATCAGAGCAGCATGCAAGGGAGCGAACAAGTTCCTCCTATGAAACTTCTTGTTGAAGAGCGAATTGGCGGCGCTGCTGTCCTTACCGTGAGAGATAAGGAAGAACTTAAATCATACGTCCAAGAAGTCCTTGAGCCTCAGGTAACCGAACCAGATAACAAATCCACGGTTGATAAGTCAGCCAGCGGAGAAGAATAATACAAAAGACTCTTCCTAAGAGCTATGGTTTCACAAAAGGGAGATGTTATAATAGATATGAACTTGGTGAGGGCAGCAGATGGCTGCCCTTTTCCATTGTACATACCATACTCTTGTGGTGACTTGCTTCAAAGAAAGGATGAATACAAATGAATCGTTCCAAATCGGAGCAGTATTATGCAGAAGCACTTGAACATATTGTCGGCGGTGTAAACAGCCCTTCTCGCTCGTTCAAAGCAGTAGGCGGCGGAGCCCCTGTCTTTATGAAACGCGGACAAGGTGCTTATTTTTACGATGAAGATGATAACAAATATATTGATTACCTTGCGGCATATGGACCAATCATTACCGGTCATGCTCACCCGCACATCACCAAAGCAATTACAGAGGCAGCTTCCAATGGTACGCTCCTCGGTACTCCTACCGTACTCGAAATCAAATTAGCCAAAATGCTAAAAGAAGCGATCCCTTCCATGGATAAAGTTCGTTTTGTGAACTCAGGTACCGAAGCGGTCATGACCACGATCCGGGTAGCACGTGCATATACGAAACGTAATAAGATCATTAAATTTGCGGGTAACTACCACGGCCATTCAGACTTGGTCCTTGTAGCGGCAGGCTCTGGCCCTTCTACTCTTGGCATACCAGACAGCGCAGGGATTCCTGCAAGTATTGCACAAGAAGTGATCACGGTTCCTTACAACGATCTGAGCGGACTTGAAGAAGCACTGCAAAAATGGGGTCATGATGTAGCTGCTGTCATGGTAGAACCAATCGTTGGTAATTTCGGAATGGTTATGCCAAAACCAGGCTTCCTCGAAGGTCTGTGCAAGCTGGCACATGATCACGGGGCACTCGTTATCTATGATGAGGTTATTACCGCATTCCGCTTCCACTATGGTTCGACGCAAACGTATGGAGGGCTTGAAAACCATGATCTTATTAAGCCAGACCTTACGGCTCTTGGTAAAATCATCGGCGGCGGTCTTCCTATCGGCGCTTACGGCGGTTCCAAAGAAGTGATGGAACAAGTGGCTCCGCTTGGACCTGCTTATCAAGCAGGCACTATGGCAGGTAATCCAGCTTCCATCTCCGCAGGTATTGCATGCCTTGAGGTGCTTTCCCAGCCAGGAGTATATGAAGAGATGGAACGTCTCACTATTAAATTAACGGAGGGAATCCAGGCAGCAGCAGATCGTCACGGAATACCACTGACAATTAACCGGGTTCGCGGCTCATTCTCCACTCATTTCTGCGATCATCCAGTAACGGATTATGAGGAAGCTCAGGATACGGATGGAGAAGCATTTGCTTCCTTCTTCCAACATATGCTGAACCGAGGAGTACACCTCGCACCTTCCAAATACGAAGCTTGGTTCCTGACAACGGAACATACGGATGCAGATATTGAAGCTACGATTGAAGCTGCTGATTCATCATTTGAGGCCATGGCTAAAGAAAAATAAAGCAACATGTTAAAGAACCGCCCTTCAGCCAATTTGGAGGGCGGTTCTTTTTTGTATGAGCCTTGATTCATTGCTATCCCCTATACGGGATAAGCCATGACACTCATGAGTGCCAGTTCAGGCTGAGATGTATCAAGCCTGCTGTACTGAACAATAATGGGGATATCGCTTTCCACTATAAGTGCATAAGGAACACCAAGCGGTATAAACTCTCCATCTGCCTGAAGGCTGGCTGTCCTAATGTGAGAAGTTCGCCTAGCGGACACCTTAGTCACATTACACTCGAGCGGATCGCGATCTTCAAAAAAGACAGTAATCGTAAGATTTGCATCCTGTCTTCCTGTATTTAAGACGCAAATACTTTCATGACTTTCAAGCACACCGCTGCTCTGCGGAGGAATGTATCCATCTGGAATAACCCATACGGTGTTACCTTTTGCGGCTTCCGGCTTCATTGAGTTCATCTCTGTATCTCCCTTCTACTTGCTCCATGTAACTATGAAATAGATTCGCTGTCCATTTTTATATTTTAGGGAACATCTATTAGGCTTACTTATTTCGGTACTACCTGTCTCTCAAAGCTTCCGGTGAACGCAAAAACATCGTCAGCGGCTGAATGGCCAGTTCCGCAATAGAGGCGGCTACAATTCCAGCCATTCTTTTGGCTCCGTACTGCGAGAAATGGGTATTATCTTCAACTCCAGCAGGGAAATGAATATATTCCCCAGGCCAAGCCCACAAGAAATCAAGTTTACTGCCTTCCACCCCAGCTTGTTCAAATGCGATCTTGCTGCGAGCAGCGAGATCAATTAAAGGAACATTCTCCTTTTCTTCCAGTTCTTTCATAGCAACAATATAATCCCCGTGTGTATCCATGAGGGTTCCATCTTCGTTAAAGTATCTGCGCTGTACAGGAGTAATGAGAACCGGATAAGCCTCACGCTCTCGAGCTGCCTGAATATATTTACTCAGATATTCCTGATAGGTTGTAAATGGCTTCGTCGCTCTTAGTACATCTGACTTTTCATCATTATGACCAAACTGAATAAAGAGAAAGTCTCCGGCTTTGATGTTCGTGAGTATCGCATCCAGCCGTCCTTCGTCGATGAAACTTTTCGTACTGCGTCCTGAATGCGCATGATTATCTACCGCCACATCATGTTTGAAAAAGGATGGCAGCATCTGACCCCATCCCGCATAGGGATAGCCTGATGCAGGCTGATCACATACCGTAGAATCTCCCGCAATATAAACGGTAAGCGTCTCATTCGCTTCCATTACTTCAAGTGCATTAATCCTCGGAGCGGGTCCGGAAAAAGAAAGTCGTAACGGTTCACCTTCACGAACAACAACACTAAAATTTTCTTCAATCCATTGACCAGGCTGTGTATGAACAGGCGGCAGCATAAGTCTGCCTTCACCTGCCCTTATCTCAGTAATCGTTTCGGTATTGCTGTCACCCATTAGCGTATGGACACGATATGTACCCGGCGGAACATCAAGGATAAAAGCCGCATGAAGCGGAATGCAAAAACGGTCATGAAGTTGTTTTTTAATAGATGAATCCTTCTTAGATGAAGCAGGATCCGTTTGCTCCTGTGAACGATCTCTCCCATATACTCGGTCTATGGATTCAAATCCATAACCAAGTTCCGCATGATAGAGCGTATCTGGAAGGACCCCAGTATAGCCTTCCGCTGCCGTTCCAGGTCCAAAATCAAATTTATAATGAATCATGTAGTGACTTCATCTCCTTCATCTTCCTATCATTATCTGTCGTCATCTACCAATTATCATTTCGCTCTGCTTCGATAATCTGAGGGAGTAACCCCCGTCCACTTTTTAAACACTTGACTGAAATACTGCGGATTCCTTCCAAAACCAAAGGACTCTGCAAGTTCAAATATTTTTGCATCTTTATCTTTATGCCGCATGTAACTGCATGCCTGCTGTATCCGATATTGATTGAGATATTGAGAGAAGCCGATTCCTGTAATTCTCTTAAATACTTTTCCTAAATAGTCCGGATTCATATACAGCTTATGTCTAGCAATGGTATTTAATGAAATGTTCGAATCTGCATAATGACGGTGGACAAGTTCCAAAAGCTGATAGACAATCATTGACTGTCTACTGACTGCTTCCATATTTTTTTCTTTTGAGAGAGGTAAAGACGTATCTAGTAATGAATAGGCTGATCCTTGACTCATATGTTCCATTTGCAGTAAATCGTTCATGTACAAACGCGCCTCCTTTTAAGGAACAGTACATTAGTGTACAAACTTTCTCTGCTGTTTTCTGATGAAGTCAATCTGAATATCTACCTAGAATAAAATTGTAAGCGTTTTAAATTAGAAACATAAAAAGATTCTAAATTCATGAAAAGATCCTAAATTACCTCCTCCATATCGTTCACATTTGGAAAAATAACAAATTACCACATTTAAATCTGTGTTGTTCTTTGAATTTCTTTATTTTGATTATAAACCCAATTCCTGTATATTGTACAGTTTGGATTTGATGAAAGTGAAAAAAGGTTATCCTCAGGGATAACCTCTCAGAGATAACCTTCCTTCATTATTACCAAGCCAAAATTTAAGGATTAATAAAGACCGTTTTTAATTTGGACTGATACTGAACATCAAAACCGAGACTTTCTGCAACAAGAGCAAGAGGTACATAGGTTTTGGATTCTTTACCGACTTTCTGTAAGAAGGCTGGTGTCGCAACTGGAATCGATTGATTATTCACTAGTACGTTCTTTGATCCCATTTTAATTTCTACCGTCTTCGTACCATATGTGATTTTCGTAGATTTCGTCTGATTATCCCATTTGGATTCTGCAGATACGGCTTCTACAATATCCTGAATTGCAATATAGTTCTGATTGTTTTTAAGAACAGGCTTATAAGGAGTAACAAGCTGCTTACCGCTTACGAAAATATTCATCGGCTCCTCCCGATCAGGTATCTGAAGCTTTACATAATCTCCCCAGATCACGTTAGCAAATACTTCAGCGATAGCTTCATATCCATTTTGATTGGGATGGAAGTCACGATGCCTGATCATATGGGTCATCGTTCCCTCTCCTCCGGCAAACTCCTTCGCCACGTGAGCGACTTTTATATGGACTCCCTGCTCGTTCAGCTGGGATGCCACCGCATCCACCGTATCTGTAAATAAAGCGGCTGCACCCATCAGCTTGTTGTATAGAGCTTCATTTCCCACTTTGGGGAGAGGCTGATACTGATCTGCAATCACAAAGAGGGCATCTTCATTTAAGGCGTGCAGATTATTGACAGAAGAGGTTACCTGCTCCGAATAACGACTCAGCAGTTCCTTTACTCGCTCACTCAGCTGAGCATCTGTGAGACTTGTCCCTGTAACCAGTAACTCCGATACATCATTTCCGCCGATCGTAATAGCGATGACATCCGCCTCCGAAACCTCGGTTTGGATCTGCTTTATCTGATCTGTGAAATCTTCTACTCGCGGATCATTAAGTGCCGGCTGAATGGCTGCGGAAGACTTTTTCTCTCCCTTAGCAATCGCATCTGTAAACTGAAGCAGGCCTGTTGTTTTTAATCCCGCAATACCGTAATTGGTAACTTTCGTACGTCCATACAGCAGGGCTTGCTCTTCCAGTCGTTCAACATAACCATAAGGACTTGTTTTCAAATCTTCCATTCCCGGCTCAAAACCGACAGTAATGGAATCTCCCAGCGTTACCATGCGATATTCCTTCGTTATTTCCTGTGCCTGTGCAGACAAGGTTCCTGCCCCTAATAGTAGTCCAATCGCAATAAGCGATATAGAACATGTCCGCACCTTATTTCGAACGTTAGTCCACTTCAACATAGATGATATGTCGCCCCCTTTTCTTAATTCCTTATTTTACCACTTATGCAGGATTACGGGTACACATAAAAAAGAAGTCCTCTCTTCACCTTAAGAGAGGACTTACCAGATTATAGAAAAAGGCATTCAGAATATTCATTCTGAATGCCTTGAATGCCTTTTGTCATTTTTCCTTTTTTATTTTTCTGTTTCTGAATCTGTTTTTTCAACTAAGGGTTTGTTATCGGAAGAATGCTTGGCTTTTTCCATATAGGCGTCATAACGATCGTCTACTTCTTTAGCCATACTGCGATATTTTAACGTTTCTTCTACGATCGGATCCAGCTCGGTCTGAATTCGGATCTCATATTTAGGGGAGACCTGTTCCCGCTCTCTTTTCTCAGGATCTCCATAATCTGGATCACCGTCCGTAAGCATATCGCTCAGCTTTTTCTCAAGCTCATGTGAATCTGGCATATCTGCATTCCTCCTTCACTTGTCTTCTGCGATACCTGTGGCTTTCGCTTCTTTCAGGACAGTAATCAGTTCATGATGCAGCTTTCCATTACTTGCTGCAACATGGCGCACCGACAGATCATAAGGATGCCCCGCCGTGCTTGTTACCATACCACCTGACTCCTGAACGAGTAAGGCACCTGCTGCGATATCCCATGGATTCAGTCCAATCTCTGTATATCCGCTCAGTCTGCCCGCCGCAACATAGGCAAGATGCAGTGCGGCAGATCCGCCTGCTCGTAAATTACGGACTTTGGGAGCCAAAGCCTGCACTGCTGCCATATTCATAGGCAAGGCGAAGCTTGGGTCCGGCGGAAAACCGACGGCGATAAGTCCATCGGTTAGTTGCTCTTCTAAAGACACTTGCATACGGTTTCCATGTACATAAGCCCCTTTACCTTTTTCAGCTACAAACAACTCGTCTCGGATGGGATCATAGATCACGCCTACAATGACCTCTCCGTGATGTGCGAGCGCAATGGATACCGAGAAGAACGGAAATCCATGAACAAAATTCGTTGTTCCGTCTACCGGATCTACAATCCATAGAAACTCCTCATCTTTGACCGCTTGCAAAGCAAGATTAGAAGCATCCGGACCTGGCTCTACGCCTTCTTCCCCAAGAATAGCATGGTCTGGAAAATGAGTAAGAATTAATCGGCGGATCATTTGCTCCGCCCCTTTATCCACTTCAGTAACAAGGTCCTGCTCAGAATATTTTGTCGACATTTTCAGATTAGAACCAACTTTGCTCTTAATCCATTCCCCTGTTTTCGCAGCAGCATTAATGGCAACAGCCGTATAACTCTTACTTGAAACTACATAAGGAGTCTTCTGATTTTCATTCAAAACAATCACACTACTTTCCTCATTTCTAAGAGAACACCATGATAGAAAATATTCAGTTTGCTTACTCTTGCTTACTATACTAACGTTTCAGGAGCATATCGGTTACCCACAAAAGTCCTGATTCACAAAATTGTACGAATTAGAGTCAGGGCGTTACACGAATGGTAGCTCCATCTAGAATTTCGATGCCTTCCCCCGTCAAAGTCTTAAACGCATCCATGAGCCCAAATAACGCTTCGTCCTTACGTTTTGCTTCAATCATAACATCAAGGAACGGCGTATCCTTCGCAATCTCTCTTAAAAAAGTAAGCAGCGGTTCCAGCTCCACTCCATCTGCATGACTACGGATGTCTTTTTCACTCTTAGGACTCGAAATGTGGACTTTAGGAGCTAAAGGAGTCTCTGGCAGGGTATCCGCCTGAGCGAAGGGAGTTCTCCAGGTAGCCTGAATCTCTTTCCACAACTCCCAAGGTTTCTCTCCATTATTATTTACCCACTGGTGGTGAATATCTAAAACCATAGGAAGACCTGTTTTCTTGCAAACCTCAAGAGTCTCCACCGCGTTAAATGTCTTATCATCATTCTCAAGTGTCATTCTTTCCTTGATATCGGATGCCAAGGTACTAAAATTCTCTATAAAACGTTCAGCCGAGCGCTGTTTATTACCATAAGCTCCGCCGATATGTATATTGTTCTTTGCCGTAGCATCCAGCCCCATAGCATCCAGCATAGATTTGTGATGCTGCAGATCGCGGATCGAATTTGCCAAGACGTCCTCGCGCGGTGTACTAAGCACAGTGAAATGATCTGGATGAAAGGACACTCTCATCTTGTTCTTTTTCACAAAATCGCCTACCTCCCGAAATGATGGAGTTAATGCTTCAAACGGATTCCAGTCCTGCAAATCTGCATGTGTGGCCAGCGGGATTAGTTTCGAAGAAAAACGGTACACCCAAATCTGATAAGCGAGGTTGTGCCTAAGTAATCTTAAAGTGTTATGTAAATTTTCGGCAGCAATACGCTCAAGTTTGCGAATGGCTGCCTCTCGATCTCCAATTTTATTAAAACTAGCCATTGTCATCGTCTTGGATGGAGAAGCATTGTTTACAAGAACAGACATAGCTACATAACCAAAGCGTACGATCATATGACGAGACCTTCCTCTCACGGTAACCTTAATAGTACAGATTATACCCGTAAGAGACTTGTTAAAACCCTGTTACTTCTGCTTCAATTCTTCGTTTGTTCTCCAAAGAACATTTCATAAGCAAGCTTTGTCTGAATTCGTGACTCTTCTTCTGTAAGCTTACGCTCAAGAATCATCTCCACCTCGGTCACTTCTTGATTCTGAAAGTTAATTTCGGCAATGCAGCCTACAATTTTTACAATTGCAATCGCCACGTTATCCGGGGTATATGCAATTACTTTTTGCCCTGTAGGAAAGACGCGCAAGCCCTGTTTCACCATTTTGCCTCTTCCGTATTCTAGAAGCTCGTACAACTCTTGTTCACTCTTAAACTTACATACTGAATTAAACTCGGTCTGAAATCCCATGACTTGTCCTCCTCTTTCATTCTCTTATTTTCTTTTCGTTATAGCAAAAAGGGGAAGTCATCGCTCCCCTTCCCGCTTACTTCTTATTTATTATTTTCGTACTGCAATGCTTGTTTCAGTTCATAACGTTCTAGAGCAAGCTCAATCATACGATCAAGAAGCGCCTTATAGGAAATACCTGTTTCACGCCACAATAGAGGATACATACTGAATGGGGTAAACCCAGGCATTGTATTGACTTCATTGATAAGAATCTTTCCATCCGAACGGCGAACGAAGAAGTCTGCACGAGTAATTCCGTTTCCTTCAATTGCACGGAATGCACTCAGTGCTGCTTCGCGAACTTGATCTGCTTTCTCTTCATCAAGAGGAGCTGGGATCAGCATTTCGGATTGTCCATCCGTATACTTCGCTGCATAATCGTAATAATCGCTTGAAGATACGATCTCGCCTGGGACGGAAGCAATTGCTTCTTCATTACCAAGTACGCTGACTTCCACTTCTCTTGCATCGACAAACTCTTCTACGATGACTTTGATATCATAGCGAAGGGCATAGTCAACTGCTTCAATCAGTTCTTCCCGATTGCGTGCCTTGGAAATACCTACACTTGATCCAAGGTTTGCCGGTTTAACGAACATGGGGTATCCAAGCTGGCCTTCCATATTCACAATGAGTTCATCGCTGGAACGTTTCCACTGAATATGATTAAAATAAGCATACTCACACTGCTCAATACCAGCCTGTGCGAATAATTTCTTCATCGTTACTTTATCCATACCGGCAGCAGATGGCAGTACACCAGCACCTACGTACGGCATATCAGCCATTTCGAAAAGTCCTTGAATCGTACCATCTTCACCATACGTACCATGCAAGAGCGGAAACATAACATCGATTTCACTCTCGCCGCCGTATAGACGGCTGAATAACGTATTCAGTGCATCGCGAGTATCCTCGGGATTGCCCTTAAGTTGTAGTGCATCTACGCTTGCAGGCGGAGCTGTAAGCCTATTTCCTTTTGCCCAAGTCCCCTGCTTCGAGATATAAAAAGGAATGAGCTCGTATTTGTCATAATCAAAAGCACTTGTCACAGCAAATGCAGTCTGCAGGGATACTTCGTGTTCCCCTGATTTACCACCGTATACAATACCTACGGTCATTTTATTCTGTACCATGCCTAACCTCCGGTTTCTATTAAACGGATAGGTCTTGGAGAAATTCGTTCACTTAGAAGATTTCGTATTCGCCAAGGCCCACCGTATCTATGCCAGCAGTATATTCATCAAGAATGATGATCGTTCCGTATTATGTTCCTAGCGTATCAGAGATATGAAAAAAACGGTATCTGGTTGCAGTTGTCCAAGCATAAGAATCCTTATAGTCCCAGTAGCGATGCCGACTGCTGACGGTGTTTGCATTCACAAGCGGCATTCCTCCCGCATCAAACCCTGTCACTATGGTACTGTGCTGGTATCTTCCGTCACCATCCCAATCATAAAAAATAACATCCCCGAGCTGAAGCTCACTCGGACTGTCAACAAGGGTTGCAGTAAGACCCGTACGAGCATGAGCTAAGTAACTCTGCAAACTATGAGAAACGGCCCAGCTAAAGCTCCATAATTCTCTTCCACCTACGTAACCTCTATACCACCAGCCTGACTCTCTCCTACCAGTATAGTTGATCGGCGCTCCCCCTGCAAAGAGACATTGAGAGATATAATTGGTGCAGTTCACATCAAATTCCTCGAACTCAGGATTACCGGAATCCCACCACCTGTCTGCATAGGCTACAGCATCCTCTCTGCGATAACGGGAAGATCTTGCAGGAATGCCGGGATATAATAATTCTCTATTTAAAAGCGGTTTGTTTAAGGCTGAACTATTCTCAGCGCTTATGGAATCGCCCAGAGTTATGGGTTTACGTTCAGGGACATCATGAACAATACTCGAAATACCCCAGCGGCCTTGGTATTTGTTAAAGGTGAGTTGCTCTTTTTCAATCCGATCCTCCCTATGGGTAATACCTGACTTCATATAATAAAGCCGACGATAGAGCTGCACATCTGCTACTCCTTGATTTGGCTCATTAGATAGTACCCGAAGCAGTTTGGCCCGCGTCTCGCTTCGGACAGGATGAGATTCACGTTCATGATACCACTGCTCTAACAAAAAGAGCCGCTCTGCCCTCTTCTCGAGTATCGCCACATCTGCAATTAACTGCTCATGATGTGGTTTACAGCTGATTTCGCAAGCATTGTAATCATTAACATAGGTGTATAACGCATGATTCCATTCACGTTCCACGCCTTTTTCCCCCTTTCCCATGCCCCTAGCTATTTCCGACGTTCCAAGCTCCCTTTCTTTCATTTATATGACAAAGTATCCCAGGGTATGTTCGGGGCCTAAGCACATTTACCCTGAAAAAAACCTTTACGAACAAGTTTGAAAACGGTATACTAAACTCAAAAGTCCGTTTATGAAATAGCGTTTCACACAGTGAAACACACGACGATGGACCTATGAAATGAACTCATCCGAATATTATCAATTAGGAGGTACATGCATGTCTCAAAAGAATCATTTCTCTGCTGCAAGTTCGCTTGAAGTCGGGGGCAAAACGTACCGTTACTACAGCCTCAAGTCTTTGCAAGATCAAGGTCGTGGCGATATCTCTAAACTTCCCTTCTCTATTAAAGTGTTACTAGAAGCTGCCGTTCGCCAGTTTGATGGACGCGCAATTACAGAAGAACACGTAAGCCAGCTTACAGGCTGGGCTGAAGGCAAAGATAACAATAAAGAAATTCCATTCATTCCTGCACGTATTGTATTGCAAGATTTCACCGGTGTACCGGTTGTTGTCGATCTCGCTGCGATGCGTGATACGGTAAAAAAAGCAGGCGGCGACCCTAAAAAAATCAATCCGCTCGTCCCTGTAGATCTCGTTATCGACCACTCCGTTATGGTTGATGCTTACGGAACAAACGACGCGCTGGATTACAATATTAAAGTAGAATTTGAACGTAATGAAGAACGTTATCGGTTCTTGCGCTGGGCGCAAACGGCATTTGATAACTTCCGTGCGGTTCCTCCTTCCACAGGGATTGTTCACCAAGTTAACCTTGAATATCTCGCTTCTGTAGCAGCTACCAAAGTGATTGACGGTGAAACGGTTGTATTCCCGGATTCCCTGGTAGGTACAGACTCTCATACCACGATGATCAATGGTCTCGGCGTAGTCGGCTGGGGTGTCGGCGGTATTGAAGCAGAAGCTGGAATGCTCGGACAACCGCTTTATTTTGTAACTCCTGAAGTTATCGGATTCAAACTTACGGGCAGCCTTGCTGAAGGCGCAACAGCGACAGACCTTGCACTTACCGTTACGGAAATGCTTCGTAAAAAAGGTGTGGTTGGCAAATTCGTCGAGTTCTACGGTCCTGGACTTTCCAACATCAGCCTTGCTGACCGTGCAACCGTAGCAAACATGGCTCCTGAGTATGGTGCAACCATGGGTTACTTCCCTGTTGATACAGAAACACTCAACTACCTTCGTAATACGGGTCGCCCCGAAGAACAAGTCGAGCTGGTTGAAGCTTATTACAAAGCTCAAGGCATGTTCCGTACGAATCATACAGAAGACCCTATTTTCTCAGATACCATTGAAATGGATCTAGCATCTGTCGTACCGAGCCTTGCAGGACCAAAACGTCCGCAAGACCGTATTGAACTGACGAAGATGAAAGAAAATTGGGAAGGCATTATACGTACACCCGTCGATAAAGGCGGATATGGACTCAGTGATGAGAAGATTGCTGAGAAAGTATCAGTTACTCACTCGGACGGTACTAAGAGTGAACTCTCTGCAGGAGCAGTCGTTATTGCCGCAATTACAAGCTGTACGAATACTTCTAACCCAAGCGTAATGGTCGGTGCAGGTCTTCTTGCTAAAAAAGCAGTTGAGCGCGGACTTACTAAACCAGGTTATGTAAAAAGCTCTCTGACTCCAGGTTCTCTCGTAGTAACAGAGTATCTGACAAAAGCCGGACTTCTAGAGCCGCTTGAGAAACTTGGTTTCAACGTTGCAGGTTATGGCTGTGCGACATGTATCGGTAACTCCGGTCCACTTCCTGACGAAGTCAGCCAAGCCATTACAGACAATGACTTAACGGTTGCAGCGGTACTTTCGGGTAACCGTAACTTTGAAGGCCGTGTTCATGCTCAAGTAAAAGCGAACTACCTGGCTTCACCGCCACTTGTTGTCGCATATGCTCTGGCTGGAACCGTAAATATCGATCTTCAAAACGATCCAATTGGTTATGGTACGGATAATCAGCCTGTATATCTGAAAGATATCTGGCCTACTTCTGCGGAAATTCAAGAAGCTATTAATGTTTCCTTGAATAGAGATATGTTCCGCAATAAATACGCAAATGTGTTTACAGCGAACGAACGCTGGAATGCCATTGAAATTCCGGAAGGTGAGCTGTATGAGTGGGATGAAAACTCCACTTACATTCAGAATCCTCCATTCTTTGAAGGTCTTGGTGACGAGCTGAATGACATTCAAAATATTCGTGATGCACGTGTTCTTGCTCTCTTGGGTGATTCCGTTACAACGGACCATATCTCCCCTGCAGGGAATATCTCTCCATCGAGTCCTGCTGGAGTGTATCTAAAAGAAAACGGCGTAGAGCGTAAAGACTTTAACTCGTACGGTTCCCGTCGTGGTAACCATCAGGTCATGATGCGCGGTACCTTTGCCAACATTCGGATTCGTAACCAGGTTGCACCTGGAACGGAAGGTGGAGTAACGACTTACCTCCCAACCGATGAAGTAATGTCGATCTACGATGCTTCCATGAAGTATCAAGAAAAAGGCAGAAACTTAGTCGTGCTTGCAGGTAAAGAATACGGTACAGGAAGCTCCCGTGACTGGGCAGCAAAAGGTACCCTTCTGCTCGGCGTAAAAGCTGTTATTGCAGAAAGCTTTGAACGGATTCATCGCAGTAACCTCGTAGGTATGGGCGTTCTTCCACTTCAATTCAAAGAAGGTTATGGATGGTCGAGCCTAGGTCTGAACGGTCGTGAGACGTTTGATATCGTTGGTCTCAGTAATGATGTCACTCCAGGTCAAGAACTGACTGTAACGGCAACTAGAGAAGATGGAACCGAGTTTGATTTCCCAGTGATTGCACGTCTTGACAGTATGGTGGATGTAGATTACTACCACAATGGCGGTATTCTGCAAACTGTACTTCGTCAGCTGATGCAAAATGACGAGCAAACTGTCTAAGCACTCTTTATTCATTTCATAAAAGAAGCCGCAATCCCTTGCCTTTGGCAGGAAATTGCGGCTTTATTCTTTATCAATCTGGCTAGATCGTTTAAAATGCCTCTTGCATCTCAGAAATCACAAGGAGGACTGCTTATCTCGGTACTCTGCCGCTTTCTCCTGCATTCCAGCATGAACCGCCTCAGCCTCACTCACTCCCTTTTCAGCAGCAAGATTTCGGATATCCTGGGTAATACGCATACTACAGAACTTCGGTCCACACATCGAACAAAAATGAGCCGTCTTCGCCCCTTCAGCAGGCAAAGTCTCATCATGATAAGACATCGCCCGCTCTGGATCGAGCGAAAGATGGAACTGGTCTCTCCAGCGGAATTCGAATCGTGCTTTGGATAAGGCATCATCACGCCGCTGTGCTCCTATATGTCCCTTCGCCAAATCCGCTGCATGTGCAGCAATCTTATAGGCGATAACTCCTTCACGAACATCATTCTTATCCGGCAGACCTAGATGCTCTTTCGGCGTAACATAACAAAGCATCGAAGTACCAAACCAACCGATCATCGCAGCACCGATAGCAGAAGTAATATGATCATAACCCGGTGCAATATCAGTCGTCAGGGGTCCAAGAGTGTAAAAAGGAGCTTCCTTGCAAATTTCCATCTGTAGATCTACATTTTCTTTAATCTTGTGCATAGGAACATGACCTGGTCCCTCGATCATCACCTGGATATCGTGCTTCCAGGCAATTTGCGTAAGTTCTCCGAGAGTAGCCAATTCCGCCATCTGTGCCTCATCATTCGCATCATAGATACTTCCCGGCCGCAGTCCATCACCCAGCGAGAAGGCAACATCGTAGGTCTTCATAATCTCGCATATTTCTTCAAAATGAGTATATAAAAAATTCTCCTTATGATGGGCTAAGCACCAAGCAGCCATAATCGAACCGCCTCGGGACACAATTCCTGTCATGCGCTTGGCAGTCATAGGAATATACCTAAGCAGCACCCCAGCATGAATTGTAAAATAATCAACACCTTGTTCTGCCTGCTCAATCAAAGTATCCCGGTACACTTCCCAGCTCAGCTGATCTGCTTCACCATTCACTTTTTCGAGCGCTTGATATAAAGGTACCGTCCCAATGGGCACAGGAGCATTACGAATAATCCATTCCCGCGTGGTATGAATGTTACGGCCTGTCGATAGATCCATTACCGTATCGGCTCCCCAGCGTACCGCCCATGTCATTTTCTCTACCTCTTCCTCTATAGAAGAAGAAACAGCGGAATTACCAATGTTTGCATTGATTTTCACGAGAAAATTTCTTCCGATCATCATCGGTTCAGCTTCCGGGTGATTGATATTAGCCGGCAGAATCGCTCGTCCACTAGCAATTTCTCCGCGCACAAACTCTGGTTCCAGCCCTTCACGAATAGCAGCAAACTCCATCTCCGGCGTAATAATCCCCCTGCGGGCATAATGGAGCTGTGTCACATTCTGACCCGATTTTGCTCGCAGCGGCCTGCTTGCTTCTCCTGGAAAAACTTCGGCTGCTTGCTGAACACTTCGTTCTGACCGCAGTCCATTATCCTCCGGTTTCACGGTCCGCCCTTCATAATACTCTACATCCCCGCGCTCCCATACCCACTCATGCCGAAGCGCAGGAAGTCCTTTTGTAATATCAGCTTCATAATCGGCATCCCCCATCGGTCCGCTCGTATCATAGACACGAAAAGGTTCGTTGATCTCTACCCCTTGCGGAGTTTGAGTGGGACTAAGCTCTATCTCGCGTTCCGGGACAACAAGATCAGACCGGGATCCTGTCTTGTACACTTTACGGCTCGCAGGAAAAGGAATGTACATCGATTCACTCCCCATTCCTTCTGTAATGCCCTCTTCTTTACGATTCTTGGTACTAGCTTGTTGCTGCAAATTCATCTTTTTCGTCCTCCTCCAAAGTGGCTTACCGCCCTGTAAAAGAATCACATGAACCTTTGCTGCAAGAAGTGTATGACAACAAAAAAAGCCGACTCCCTTAGGGGAATCGGCTTCTATACAATAGTTTGTTCCTACTCTCTCCATATATTTATACAGGCATTTTTTCAAAGGTCGCGTCTTCACACGGCTCCTAATATCAAATAAGCTGCCTGTATTTAGATGGTTGAATAAGCTCCTAATGTTATCGCCAATTACTTCCCTACGCTGGTATGATCCAGATCAGGTGCAAAGAGTCCGGTATCTTGCGACACCATCTCAGCCCGGCCTTTCGGGCTCCCCTAGTAAGTTGTTATTACGTTATTGTGTTAAATCACTTCCGTTCTTCTAACGAACGGTCTCTATTAGGGTATCTCATAAAAACGAGAAACACAACCTAATATTTACATATTCCAGCTTGATAGCTGTTGCTATCTCAGCATAAGCCCCATCTGAGCTGCCGCTTTCACAAGCACTGGTCCATATTCATGCAGCGTCTCCTGAGATAATCTGCTGACAGGTCCCGAGACGGATAAAGCCGCTGCCACATTCCCTTTACGGTCAAAAATCGGAGCAGAAACGGCGGCCGCTCCCGGCTCTCTTTCTTCATAACTTGTAGCAAAACCTAAAGCTTTGATCTCTTGAAGCTGCGCTAAATAGGTTTCTTTGTCAAAAGGGATCTGGGGATCAAACTGCCTAATTAATTGTTCCTGCTCTTCAAGCGGTGCAAAAGCAACAAGTACTTTGCTCGAAGCTCCTACAGATAAAGGAAGTCTAACTCCTACAGGAGCGACCCGGCGAATGGCCTGGTTGCTTTGCACAGCCTGAACACGAATACGTTCAATGCCATCTCTTAAATACAAACTAACGGTCTCCCCTAGATTATCTCGAAGCTGTTCCATTGCAGGGAGCAGCAACACAGCGGGATCATCACTTTGCGACATATGCGCAGCGAGTTCCCATATCCGAATCCCCAGCCGATATTTCTCAGTAGCAGGATTACGGATAACAAACCCTCTTTCCTCCAGGGTCGACAACAGTCGATGCACCGTACTTTTATGTAATCCAATCTTGCTGGATATTTCGGTTAGCCCAAGGTCCGTTTGACCTGTAAAAGTGAGCAGAATGTCCAGTGCCCGTTCGACCGCTCGAACTGTTGATTTGCGATCCTGATCTTCCATGGGATCCATGCTCCTTTCATGTTTCATCACGTGAAACCTGGTTACATAAATTATATGAGAACTCGTCCTTAAAGTAAAGATATTTATTGAGAATGAATCTCATTTAGAGGATATCATCTTCTTATTAAGGCCCTCTTCTCTTCTTATGAGATTAGGGCTTGCTTCACTTGACAAGTACCTTTTACTACTAGATTGTCGAATATTACATCTGTGTAACAAATCATCTTAATGGATTGACTTTGCTACTTGTAGAACATAGGATTAAAAATAATAGCAAGAGAGTCAAGAAGTAACTAATGAAGAACATGTCATACTTTGTCGGAAATTTATGTACAATCCTACAATAACTAGTCCTTTAGTCGTGAGAGATCAAATGGTATAAGATACTAACCAGAAGGAGGGGATCTTTGAATGTTTCCTACATCCAAGAGCAATAGTCATCTTCAGCGAGACGTATCAACGATTCCTCCAGCAATCTCACCAAGGTTGATTCGTTTTAAACATATTATTGTAGCTCTTATTCTATCCATCATATTCTTTTTTGTATTCTGCTTTATTGCTCTTCATGCCTATATAGCCTGGGTACTGTCAAATCCAACAGTGGCACCCGTATACTCAAATCCTATGCTTGCCAAAGGGATGGCTTATGAGGAAGTTACGTTTCCTGCTGTCGACGGAAGCCGGAATGTGAATGGCTGGTATATTCCCGCAGAAGAAGATAGTTCGAAAACCAGTTCGAAAACCATCGTTTTGAGTCATGGTTATGGTGCTAATCGGGAGGAATCTTGGATTCCTATGTATGACCTGGCTCATTACGCTCACCAGCAAAATTTTAATGTCATTATGTTTGACTACGGATTTGCCTCACAGAACAGCCGCGGTGTTGCTACAGGAGGAAAAGCAGAGTCTAAACAGCTGCTTGGTGCAGTACAATTAGCGAAGCAAAAGGGTGCTCAGGAAGTCGTTGTCTGGGGATTTTCGATGGGAGCAGGTACGGCTTTACAGGCCGCTCTCGTCTCGGATGATATTGATGCGATGATCCTCGACAGCACCTTCTTGCTCGAGCCAGATACTTTATACCATAATATCCAGAATCAGATCGACTTGCCGAGACAGCCGACTTTACAAATTCTCACTATGTTATTTCCCATTCTTAATGGTACAAGTCTGAATTCCATACCCTATCAGGCAGTAAAAACAACAGATTATGACATTCCGATCTTATTCATTCATGGTACAGAGGATGACAAAGCTCCTTATCCTATGGCTGAACTTTTCGCTAGTAATCAAACGAATCCCAATTCAGATGTATGGATTGTAGATGATGCACACCATGAGCTTATTTTTAGAGAACATCCAAAGGAATACTTACGAAAAGTATCGATGTTCCTCGGTAATATACAACTGGCACAGCAATAACAAAATATTTCATTGAGATGGCACCTTAAACCAAGGTGCCTTTTTTGTGTATCCAAAAAAAGCTCGCAGCATGTGCTTGTATCTATTAACCAACTATCCCCCTTGCCTGTTTCATATTCTTTGACAAGTCATCATAAACCAAGCCCCTCCAAGAATAGGAATAGAAGAGATAACGTCCTCGACTAGATGCTGCGACTTTAAAAAAAGAAGGTATCCATTATTTTAGGAGGTAACCCGTATATGGAGCTGGAGTATGGTCCCTATTTACCACTGCGTGTTCTTGAGGAGATTAGTTCTTGGAAAGATGCAGAAAAGGAATACATTGATATTATTCTGTCTATTGTACCGAATCTGGAATCCCCTTATGTAAAACTGCTTGATGAATGGAAATCTGTTTTTGAGAGAACAAGCTACACAGCAGATGACTGGAAGAAGAAAACGAAGGAAGTTTCTGAGCCTGCTAACGAATATATGCTGGGTCAGATGGATGTTCTGCTTCAGACTTGTTTCTCCCAGTCCAAAGAATTTCATCGCCAGCTTGGTCATTTACTAAGCGGCAGTGAGTCAGTAGCAAAGCATCCTTCCGCGAAAGTAATACTTGAGTATATTCGAAATCAGTGTGAAAAAAACATAAATCAGTTAAAACCTTTGGATCGTCCAAATGCAGTATCTAATCTAATTAATAAACCTGTGTATACGAACGCACAGCAGCGAGACTACTGGGATGAAGAACCCTTCCCTTATCCTGAAGTAGCAGGATATGACCGGCTTGGAGAAGAAGATTTCACTGCTGCAACCACAGTTTCTTCACAAGCAGATACGTATGCTGGTGTGTCACTTGAAGCAAACGCTCAAGAAGCTTCAGGACCTCCAGAATCACCTGTACCGATCGGCGGGCACAAACTCCCTCCTCTGCCATACGCTTATAATGCACTTGAACCTTATATTGACGAGAAAACGATGCGTATCCATCATGATAAGCATCATAAAACCTATGTGGATGACCTGAACAAAGCAGAGAAGAAATTACAAGAGGCCAGAAAAGATGGAGATTTCGAACTCGTAAAGCATTGGGAACGGGAACTTGCATTTAACGGAGCCGGGCACTATCTGCATACAATCTTTTGGAACATTATGAATCCGAAAGGGGGCGGCAAACCCACCGGCTCTCTCGGCGAGCAAATCCGCAAAGACTTTGGAAGCTATGAAGCGTTCAAGAAGCACTTTACAGAAGCAGCGAATAAAGTAGAAGGCGGTGGATGGGCTGTCCTTGTCTGGAGCCCTAGGTCACATCGTCTGGAGATTCTTCAAGCGGAGAAACACCAGAATCTGTCTCAATACGATATTGTCCCATTGCTTCCTCTCGATGTGTGGGAACATGCTTATTACCTTAAACATCAGAATGAACGAAAAAGGTACATCACGGACTGGTGGAATGTCGTTTACTGGCCAGAGGTATCCGAAAGATTCATGGAAGCGCGTAAACTACGCTGGGCACCTTATTAATTATCACCAAAGTGTAGTAGAGTAGATGCTAGTTACAGCTCAGCTTAAATTAATGTACCTCTATACAGCCTACAGCCTGTGCGGTTCTGCACAGGCTGCTTTTTTCTCATCTCTATGTTCCTGATCTAGTCCCGGTCATATCTTTCTCTGAGCAGGGTAACCATCTTTTCTACTTCTTCTCTGCTTACCTTAGGCTCGGTATCAGATACATGTACCGCCTGCTTACGAAAAACTTGAATAAGCGAGTTCATGTAAGCTTCAGCTGAAGGCACGCCTGCCAGTTCACGGAGGCCTCCCATCGTTCCTGATACAACCTGTGGATAATCTTCTTTTTCACCTATCGCCGCAGTGTCGTAGAATTCACGTACTTCTGCTGCCAGGTCATCCCCATGATCCTCTACAATAATAAAAGCGGTAATGAGATAGGCTTTCGCTAAACGGCGCTGGGCTATCCCGCAAAATTTACGACCTGCTATGCTAACATCATAATCCCCCGGGCAAAAGGCCCCCTCAATTTCCCCAGCTTTGGCTACAGCTTCCCAAGGCAGTAATGCCTCTTGTATGTAACTCACCATCTTCTTAAAATCTTCATGAATATTGATGACTCGATCTGTATTTGGCATGATCAGCGATACATTAATCACCCCAGGTGTAAGTTTTACAGCAGCCCCACCCGAAGGTCGCACACAAGTACGGATTCCGCGGGTCTCATAGCTCTGCAGTACACCCGATGCCCCTTTAAGCCTGCGGTCTCTAAGTCCAATTACTAGTGCATTCTCATGCCTCCATAGATGAGCAACCGGGGGATGGCCTTGTCCAACCTGCTTACACAGCACTTCTTCCCATGCAAAAGCAGCAAGCACATCTTCTGAACTTCTCATGAGCGGAGATTCATAAATCTGTAGTTCCTCGAACATGGGATTCTGCTCCTTTTTATGTATATTTCATCTGTTTACACATACAAAAAAGCCTTGACCTAAAAGGTCAAGGCTTTCGATCCGTACTTCATATGCCAAGGCCCGTCCAACGGTATTATCCTTTAAGCAAAGAAAGAAACTCAGCACGAGAAGCTGCATTCTCACGGAATGTACCGCGCGTTGCAGATGTAACCGTCATGCTGCCCGGTTTTTTGATGCCGCGAGCACACATACATAAGTGCTCACCTTCAACGACAACCATCACACCATTTGGCTTCAAAGCTTCATCCAAAATATCAGCAATTTGGGATGTGATACGTTCTTGCACCTGAAGACGGCGAGTTACTGCTTCTACCAATCTCGCAAGTTTGCTAAGACCGACAATTTGTCCACTTGGAACGTATCCGATATGAATTTTCCCGAAAAAGGGAGCCATGTGGTGTTCGCATTGGCTGTAAAACACGATATCTTTGACGATAACCAGCTCTTCATGATTCTCATCAAAAGTTACACCCAGTACATCTTTTGGATCTACCTCGTAACCTGCAAAAATTTCTTCGTACATACGAGTAACGCGCGCTGGTGTCTCAAGCAAACCTTCACGGTTTGTATCTTCACCAATCAGCTTTAATATTTGTTCAACATGGTATTCAATCTGCTCGCGATTATCCGCAACAGAAGAATTCACGTAATCTTTAAGTCCAGCCATTTCGTATAACCTCCCCGCCGTCGCATTTGGCATTTGGCAGGCAAATTGCAGCTGCTATCTTTTTCTGCCCTGATTTTTTCGCATAGGCGGTTGCATTCTACCAGCTCCGTTACCACCTTGCTGGGATTTCATCATCTGTTGAGCACGCTGCATCTGCTTGCTATTCAAATTGTAACCCATTTGCTTAGCCATTTTTTGTAAAGCCTCAGGATCATTTTGCATTTTCTCCATCTGTTTACGCAGATAGAAAGCCCCAATAAAGAATCCTCCGATCAAGCCCACAATTAGTGTAATAATGGGTATGATAATATCCCACATACTTCTACACCCCTATTTTTAACTAAATTTCCTATCGTTTAAAAACGTTTTACAAACGATATCATAGCATGTAGAATGGCTGCTAGCAAACGGAAATTGGTGTTTATCTTACCACTTTTATATCTAATTCTGATTCTCTATCTCCATAAGCTTCTCTTTTACGGATAATCCGCCTGGATATATGATAACGCCGCCTTCATTACCCGTTACACGATGGTGTGGAATAATGATAGACAGCGGATTTTTTCCGATAGCTGCCACAACAGAACGTACTGCTTTTGGTCTGCCGATTGTATCTGCTACATCCAAACTTGATACACTTTGACCAAAAGGAATATCAGCCAGTGCTTTCCACACTTGAACTTCAAAAGGAGTTCCGTGCTGATCGAGCTTTAGTTCAAACGATTTACGTTTACCCTTTAGATACTCATCCAGCTGCGACACTGCTTCCTTAAAAGGAGTGAGATCACGTACAAAATGATACTCTCCAATCCATGTTCTCGCCCATTGCTGCAAATGAGCTTCACGTACAGCATAATTACCAAAATCCAGTCGTGCGAGGCCCTGCGGCGTTGCACATAATGTTAACTCTCCGAGGTCTGTCATCATCTCATGATAATAAATAGGCGTACCCGAATGGTTTGTAACCGTTGTTGGCTTCCAGGATTCGGCCTGACCCGGCATCTTACTTTCTATATGATCTGTCTCTGAAGCAGTTTCGCCATGTTGTTCGCTTGAACTGCTGCTTAGTACAGCTTCACTATTTGTTATTTCAGGAAGTTTAGCACCTAAACGTTCCCCCGCTTTTTGAATCATTGTTAGGACGGTTTCATGTTCTTCTCTTAAAGATGCCTTTGTTAGTGTGTTCATTGCATCGTCCCCTCCTATTTGACCGAGCGCCCATGCGGCGGTTCCTCTCAGCTCAGGCCGCGGATCGCGCAGGAGCACTTCGCTTAATTTCGGTACAGCTGACTTATCTTTAAAATTCCCGAGTCCGATCACTGCATTTCGTTGAATTGGTTTCTTACCTCGCCAAGCGGCAGAGGTGTGACCAAAGCGTTCTTTAAACTCTTTATTGCTTAAATCAAGAATCGGTAACAATAACGGCTTTACAACCTCCGGGTCTGGCTCAAATTCAGGATGATGGTTCCAGTTCTTGCCTTTGTTCTTAGGACATACAATCTGGCATGTATCACATCCATAGAGCCGATTACCGATTTTTTTCATATATTCTTCATCCAAAAATCCTTTGGTTTGTGTCAAGAAAGATATACATTTCTGAGCATTGAGCTGTCCCGGTCCAACGAGAGCACCGGTAGGGCAGGCATCAATACATTTCGTACATTCTCCGCATCCTTCCGTAACCGGTTCATCCGGTGTGAAAGGAATGTTCGTCACAAGCTCTCCAAGAAAAATCCAGGATCCGAACGTAGGAGAAATGATGGCACAGTTTTTGCCGCTAAATCCAATACCTGCTCGCTGTGAAACCGCACGGTCTACCAAAACTCCCGTATCAACCATACTTTCAATGCGAGCTTCTGGAACTCTTTCCTTAATAAAATCCGAAAGTTTATCCATCGCTGCTCGAAGAACAAGATGATAATCCTGTCCCCAAGATGAACGTGCCAAAATCCCTCTATACTTTCCCGGTTCTGACTTCGGTGGATCTTTCATCTTTGATGGATACGCAATGGCGATCGCAATCAAGGAAGCTGGTTTCGCGTCATCTAAAGCAGGGTTCACTCGTTTCTCTATATCTCGCTCTTCAAACCCTGATTCATAACCTTTTGCCCGGTGCTCTTCTAGAATTGAACGTAAGGAAACAAAAGGATCAGCGGCCGCAAACCCGATATCATCAATACCGAGTGACGGCGCTGCGGCAATAATTTCTTGCTTCAACCATTCGTAACGTCCATCTGGGCTCGGTACTGACTGTCCGCTAATCATACTCTCACCTCTAAGTTTAAATTAAGTTATATAATGTATGTTTCTGTCATACGTTGTATCGTTCAGAGTCTTTTCATACTCTCCTTAGGCCAAAAAATAAATTCAGCCTTCCCTACGATCTCATCTGCTATAACACTTCCGAATAAACGACTATCCTTACTCATTCCGGCATGGCGATTATCACCCATTACAAAGTAGTGATCTTCCTGGAGTTTGATCGGTCCAAAATCTGGATCTTCAACGATTGTATCCGTGTAAGACTCTTGCTGGGCTTCCCCATTCACATATAATACATGATCCCTGATCTCAACGAGATCACCTGGAATCCCAATGACTCTTTTCACTAGAAACTCTTTACGGTCAGGTCCGCTACTTGGATCATGAAGCACAACTACATCTTGTCGCTGCGGCTGTTCAAACTCATATATGATTTTGTTTATGAATAGTCGATTTTGTTCGGTAAGAGTAGGCTGCATGGATTCACCCTTAACGATGGAAATGTTAAACACAAATAAGTTCAGAAGCAGCATAATGACTAAAGCGATGGAAATTGTTTTAAACCATTCCTTTAGCTCTCTTGAAAAGCTAGAGGAGGATGGTTTCACCGGACGATCTTTTTTTTGCGGTACATGACGATTCATCCCTTAAGTCACCTCGATCATCTGTAAGTGCCATTTTTATCTTTATTCTAAAAATGCCATATGAATAGAAAAGCATATCTCGGTTCCATTTGCAACGGAAGCCAAGATATGCCTGATATGATGAATATTAGTTCTATTTATTTGTGTCTATTTTTTATGCCTGATTCTCTAGTTAGTTGTGGACCAGAATACTCAGATTCTGAAAAGCTTTCATAATCTGGTTGGCACCATATCCCATTGCCTCGTACAAAGGCATCGCGGCCTTGTTATGTTCATCACCTGCAACCCATACGCGGGTTACTTTGCGCTGCTGAAAACGTTTCTCCACAGCTTTAACCAAAGCTTTGCCCACTCCACGGCGTCTAGCATCTGGATGAATGGCAATCCGATAAATGTAACCTTGATTCTGATCGATAGTCCCAATTAGTGCACCTACAAGTTCTCCATCTTCCTCAGCAACCATGATTAGGTCCGAGTCCCAGGATAATTGTCTTGCAAAAGGCCCAATCGTGTTCTCGTAGCAATCTTCCGACAAAGCAACTTGCAGCAGCTCCGTCACGCGATTTGCGTCACTCAACTGAAAGGAACGAATGTTCATCTGTTAATCTCCCTTTTCGTTAACTTTAGTGAGGTTTTACAAAAAAGGCATCCCTTTTTACCCAAAACCCGATGATCACTTTTCTGTATGTATTTAGATACAATCAGAATGTGCATTTAAATACAGGCAGAAAAACCGACATAGAGCCGGCTGGAACATCTGTCACGCCATAAAGGCCAACTAGAAATGTTCAGGAAAATATAATTACGACAAAAAACGAAAAGTATTTACTTCTTGGTTCATTAAACCACATTTTATTACAGAAAACACGCAATTTTTTTCTGAAAGCGCTTCATTTGTAGCGTTTACATTTTTAGGCTTCCATTTCGACCAACATCTGTTATCTATGTCAAGTTACTTAGCATAAGATATTTTTTTAATGTAAACTTTATGTAAATTATAAACCCTTATATAACAACTTATTCAACAAAAATGTTGATTAAATACGCTGAATACGGTTTAATAGAAATGACGAGGGGTAATTCTTACATAGAGACTGTACCTTTCATTTAAAACTATTTTATTAGGAGGAATTTCATTATGGCATTCCAATTACCAGCACTTCCTTACGCAAACGACGCACTAGAACCACATATCGATGCTCAAACAATGGAAATCCACCACGACCGTCATCACAATACTTATGTAACTAACTTGAACGCAGCTTTGGAAAACGCTCCTGAGCTTCAAGGTAAATCCCTTGAAGATCTGATCGCTAACCTTGACAGCGTACCTGAAAACATCCGTACTGCTGTTCGTAACAACGGCGGCGGACATCATAACCACAGCCTATTCTGGGAAATTATCGGACCTAACGGCGGCGGCGCTCCTACAGGTGCAATCGCATCAGCGATTGACAGCGAGCTTGGCGGCTTTGATAAATTCAAAGAAGATTTCGCTAAAGCAGCAACAACTCGTTTCGGCAGCGGCTGGGCTTGGCTGGTTGTAGGTAAAGACGGTAAACTTGCAATTACAAGCACACCTAACCAAGACAGCCCTATTATGGAAGGACTGACACCAGTTCTTGGTCTTGATGTTTGGGAACATGCTTACTACCTGAAATATCAAAACAAACGTCCTGATTACATCGCTTCCTTCTGGAACGTAATCAACTGGGATGAAGTAAATAAACGTTACGAAGCTGCGAAATAATTCAATTCATAACTGTTCGAAACAGCCGCCTTGTTATATAACAAGGCGGCTGTTTTTTAGGTTATATTCTTCAGGTTATATTAAGCAATGGATTCTGCTTCTTCGATAAGTTCATTATTTTATCCAGTTCGGTATAACTCATAATAATGACCACATAACTTCATCAAATCCTCGTGAGTGCCCGTCTCTACGATTCTTCCCTCATGCATAACAACGATTTTGTCAGCATGCTGAATGGTAGATAAACGATGAGCTATGGCTACCGTTGTTCTTTTGTTCATCAGCTGCCTTAGTGCATCCTGTACCAATTGTTCCGATTCATTATCAAGTGAGGCAGTGGCTTCATCTAGAAGAAGAACAGGTGCCTTCTTAAGAATCGCTCTGGCTATAGCAATCCGCTGACGTTGTCCACCTGACAACTGGCTACCCTTCTCCCCCACTTGCGTATCCAGTCCCTCAGGAAACTGCTCTATGAACAAATGCGCATTCGCATGTACCACTGCTTCCTTCATATCTTCCTCCGAAGCTTCCGGATTACCATATAAGATATTCTCACGAATGGTACCAGTAAAAAGCTGCGGCTCTTGCGGTACAAGTGCATAAAGAGCTCGTATTTCCTGTAAAGACATATCCGAATAGCTCACCCCATTCACACAAATGTCTCCTTGATCAGGATTATAAAATCCGAGTAACAATCGGAATAACGTGCTTTTTCCGCTGCCGCTTGCTCCTACTATTGCCGTGAATTTCCCATGTTCAATCTCTATACTGAAATGATCCAGCACCTTACGATCTGAATAGGCGAAATCGATTTGCTCAAGGGAAACATGGACTTCCTTCTTATCCTGGTTACTCCTTAATAACGATTCCTGTTGCTCCAATTCTTCTGGCTGCTCTTTAAGCACTTCCTGTATTCGGTCCGCGGCTCCTAGTGAAATCTGCAGTTCTCCCCAAGTAGAAGCAAATGTCGTGAATGGCATAATGACATAGTTCATCAGCTGAACAAAAGCCATGAGACTTCCGATCGTAATTACATCATTAGCTACAAGATAGGCTCCATATGTAATGGCAAGAACAAAAGCCGAGAAACCGATCATATTCGATAAAGATTGCAAAATACTCGTGGTGGTGCCGAGCTTTATTTCCTGCTCTCTTACTGCTCTAGACTGGGTGCTGAATTTTTGATTAAAAATGGATTCCAGTCGAAACACCTTGAAAATCATACTCGCGCCTGCCACATCCTGCACAAAGGAGGTCATGCTCCCCCACTTTTGCTGTGATACTGTGGATCTCTCACGGATACTGCGCCCAAGCAGGACACCGCATAATAAAATGGTCGGTCCAATCAGCAAGGAGATTAAAGCCAGCCGCCATTCAATGATGACGAGGTAGATAAAAGCACAAAGAGCCATAAGCGGATTTTTGATCAATTCAATCAGGGTATGACCAAGTGCTCCGCCGATCGTCTTGTTGTCTGTTGTAATTCGGGACAAAAGGTCTCCTGAATGATGCTTGTCGTAGTAGGATTGTGAAAGCCCTAGCATTTTGCGAAAAGTCAGGGTACGGAGCTCATCCTGTACATTTGCAGATACACGAGATTTTAAATATCCATTCACATATTGATTAATACCCATGATGAGAATCAGTGCAATTCCGACGTACAGCAGAGGAAGAAATTTGGATGTATTACGGGATACAGCTGTTTCTGTTAAGTTCCCAAAAAGCCACGCGATGGATAAATTCATCGTGATATCAATAACCGTAACCACACCAAGCACAACATAGAAGTACCAATACTTGCGGATTAGACCTTTAAAAACAGCCACCTGGACAGCCCCTTTTATCTGGAAGTTTGGATTTCCTTAATCACTTCTTTCACTTCTTTGCTTGCCTTTAATACGCCAAAATGCTGGATGTGCTTCACTGTGTCACGTATGAGTTCTGCATCGACATCCTTAGTAAATACGAGTTGGCCTATAAGACGAATCTCGATCTTTGTGTTGGATTCCCGTAACATTTCAAGATCATGCCGCTCATAAATCACCACACCGACTGCTGTTATTTTACGTGTGACATAATCCTGTATGTCCTTCCGATGTGTCTCCAGTTGATTCCGAATGGCTGTTCTAATAAAATCAGTCCGGTTTGAATAAAAGGCTTGATCTACCAAAAGATCCATTTGGCCTAAGTCTACAATCCCTACATTTACGGTCACTTTCTCGATTTTATCTTGATCATTCATTGCGGAAATTCCTCTTTTCCTAGATTCATACTCTGTATGGAGTATACTCACCTTATTTTATAACATTAAATTCCATTTTATGCAATTAATTTATTTTTCGTTAACAGAAGAAAAAGCCTGCTTCAACGAAGCAGGCTTAGTGTAAGAAATATTTATATTTATAAGGCAAAATGTTCTTTAATTAATTTCAGGAATACATTCGGAAAAGCCATGGTTTCCATATCTTTAGGTCCAATCCACTTATAGACATACCCTTCGGTCTTATAAGATTCGTTTCTCTCTGCTACCATCGCAGGGCTTACTATATGTTCTGTCTGTTCACAGTGATACACTTGAAGATTCCAATGAATATGACTAAATGTATGCTCCGCAATCTTCCAGAACTCTTTTGGATTTACCGCGTAACCTTCTTCTAGCAGATGACCTTTCATCATGTCCATAGCCGGCTCATCCGGCACCTGTGAAGCAAGTCCGCCTGGCATAGAAGCAAGTACATGCGGCAGCTCCCACATTCTAGCAAGCAGCCCAGTTTGCGGACGCTGACGAACAAGAATCTTACCTTCGTTTGTTGAAGTCCCTGTAACTAAGGCTGCAATGCGCTGCTCTGGGCGAGGAGGTTTTGCTTTCTTCTTCACAGGCAAAGTATCTTCTCTGCCTTCAAGCCGTCCTTTGCACATCTCCATCACAGGACAAGTCAGACAATGCGGTGATTTCGGTGTACATACAAGAGCGCCCAGTTCCATCAGTGCTTGATTAAAGTCACCTGCTCGCCCTTGCGGAATAAGCTCCGCCGCCAAAGTCTCCATTTTGACCCGCGTACTGCCTTTCATAATATCATCTTCAATTAGAAAGTACCGCGATAATACCCGCATAACATTTCCATCCACAGCAGGCTCAGGCTGATTAAAAGCAATACTGAGAATGGCACCTGCTGTATACGGACCTACTCCCTTGAGGTTAAATACGGCATCCTTTTCATTAGGCACCTCTCCCCCATGGAGCTCAAGGACTTGCTTTGCTGCCGCTTGAAGGTTGCGTGCGCGAGAATAATAACCAAGCCCTTCCCAAAGCTTCAGCACATCTTCCTCTGGTGCTTCGGCCAGGTCCGTCAGAGCCGGAAAGCGAGTAATGAACCGTTCAAAATAAGGTTTAACGGTTTCTACCCTGGTTTGCTGAAGCATAATTTCAGATACCCAAATATAATAAGGGTTGCGATGGCGACGCCAAGGCAAATCCCGTTTATTCTGCATATACCAATTCAGCAGCTCCGTGCTGAAGTATTGTTTTGCTATACGTTGATCCATTTCCTGTTTGTTCTCCCATCCTTGTTTGTACATCTATCGAAAGCTACATTAATCTGCCGTTTTGTCTATTCGTTCCACAATCGCAAAAGCTGCGGCTACAGCGGGTTGATGTGAAATACTCAGATGAATAAGATACTCCTGTTCCCCGGTGAGATCAAGACGCTGCCAAGCATCTGCAGTTAATGAAACAACAGGTTTCCCCTTCTCATCAGGCAAAATTTCGAGATCTTGAAAACCAATCGTTTTTCCGATTCCGCAGCCAAATGCTTTTGTTATCGCTTCTTTAGCAGCAAATCGTCCCGAGACATAAGCCAGCTCATTTTTATTTCGTGTAAAAAGAAGATCCTGCTCTTTTTTCGTCAGAAGCCTGTTAATAAACGATATTCTCCGATCACTTTCTAAAATACGCCGAATTCGCTCTGTTTCCAGTACATCATTGCCGATGCCATAAATCATCTGAGATCACCACCCTTCTATATGAAGTCCCATCTATTGTAACAGTCTGACTCACTAGAATCTATGTTCTAGAGATGACAAAAACCCCCGTTTTCGGCATAAGCCAGAAATAACGGGGGCAACATATACGTAAGACTTCCCTATCGTAATTATAGTAATGTGTTAAATGCCTGGAATCGCATTACGTTTGTGGCCGGTACGCTGATAAGCTGCTTCGAGCTTCTCTTTTGCTTCCGCAGGAATTTCTTTTCCTTCCAGATAATCGCTGTTATCTTCATAGGAAATTCCCAGTTCATCCTCATCGGTTTGGCCTTCCCATAGTCCTGCTGTAGGTGCCTTATTAATAATCTCATCAGGTACACCAATATGAGCAGCAACCTGGCGAATTTGACGTTTATTCAGACTAGATAGCGGAGTGATGTCAACTGCACCATCTCCCCATTTTGTATAGAATCCAGTAATCGCTTCTGACGCATGGTCTGTACCCACAACGAGCAGATTCATTTCGAAAGATAATGCATATTGCATAACCATTCGTGTTCTCGCTTTTACATTTCCTTTGCCCTGCGGTGACATATGACGAGACATCCCCATCTTTTTAAAACCATGCTCCACTTCAAGTGCGATTTCATTCACAGCTTCTTCAATATTCGTCTCCACTGTATATTTAAGGTCAAATGCTTTCGCCGTAGCATAACTATGTTCAATATCCGCCTGTTCGCCGTATGGTTGGAATACGCCAAGGGTTTTGTATTCTTCCCCTGTTTCCTTCGTGAGTTCATCGGTTGCTAGTTTACATAGTCCTGCTGCCACTGCACTATCAAGTCCACCGCTAATCGCAATGAGAAGTCCCTTCGTATGTGATTGTTTTACATAGTCCTTTAGAAAATCCACACGTTTACGAACTTCTTCTTCCGGGTTAATGCTTTTCTTTACTTTTAATTCAGCAATGATTTGTTCTTGTAAACTCATCATCCACACCTCGGTTTCTCCATGATATTTAAAGGCAATAAGAAAAGAAAAAGCCAAAACGCCCCAAGAGCGTTCGGGTTTTAACCGAAAACCTAGGGGCGTTATGTAACTAACTATTTGCAGTAACGATTAAAAGCGTCTGTCAGATCATCTGCAATCTCTTCTGCAGAACGATTTTCTACCTGATGACGTTCGATAAAGTGTACAAGTTCCCCGTCCTTGAGCAGGGCTATAGAAGGAGATGATGGTGGATACGGAGCAAAGTACTCACGCGCTTTTGCTGTTGCTTCCTTATCTTGGCCTGCAAATACGGTGAATAAATGATCCGGTTTCACCTCATTTTCCAGTGCTTTACCAACTCCAGGACGTGCTTGACCTGCTGCGCATCCGCATACAGAATTGACAACGACCAGTGTTGTTCCTTTTGCTTCTGGCAAATTCGCTTCTACTTCTTCCGCAGTGCGAAGTTCCTTTATACCAAGGTTTGTAAGTTCATCCCTCATTGGCTGAACCATATCTCTCATGTATTGATCAAAAGACATAGACATGTTCTATTCACTCCTTATGAATATCTGTATATTAGATTAATCACTTTTAAAAATCGATGCTAACCTTATTATACATTCATAAGTTGTGAACGCAAGGGAGGATGAAAGCTCATCAAACCTTGGATCCTCTTCATAGATACACAAGGATTTGAATACTTTGCAACCTAGGTTGCAGGGAAATTGTCACCTTGCAGCTTCTTGTCCGTTACTTGACCTTTAGAATGGCTCTTTTTGTTGGATTCCTTTTGCAGCTGTTGTTGTTTAGAATCATTTTTTGACACAGGGAATCCCTCCTCTCTTCGTCACAAAGTTATCTATTATGCTTAAGCCACACACCTTAAAGCATGATGGCAAACTTATTATGACTCTGAATCAGGTTTTTTATCCCCTCTTAACTTATGCCCCTAAGTTCTTATGTATTGATACACGAATCTGCCCTTAATTAAACAGGTCGCCATCTTATTACTTTTTAAAAATCACATGAAAAGTAGTGCCTCCCCCTTCTTCTGATTCAATTCTGATGATTGCATTATGTCTTTCGGCGATGCCTCGGCATAACGATAAACCAAGTCCCGTTCCTTCTGATTTCGTTGTAAAAAATGGCTCGAAGAGTTTACTTTGCGTTTCAAGAGGAATTCCCTCACCACTGTCACTTACACTGAGTCTTACATCTCCCTCATCCAAAGCCGTACTAATAATCAGCGTTCCTTTATTCCCCATTGCTTCCATTCCGTTACGTGCCAAGTTCAGTATCAGCTGTTTAATTTCCTTTGGGTCAACATATCTGCTTGGAATATTGTCATCTAATATAACTTCTATGGATTGACCTCTCATGTTTGCATCTGCGAGCAGTAAAGGAGTCAGCTCCTTAATGATATGATGAAGATGAACTTCTTCTTTTTCAGAAGCATGATTCTGAGCCAGAGAAAGAAAGTCATTAATAATACTGTTTGCACGATCTAATTCATCCATCACAATATGGTAATAATGATCAAGAGACTGGGGGCTCTTCTCCCTAAGCAGCTGAAGAAATCCTCTGACTACAGCCATCGGATTACGCACCTCATGTGTAATACTGGCTGCCATTTGACCGACAACACCCAGCCTCTCTACATGGGCAAGCTCATTTCGAAGTGTCTCAAGTTCCGTTATATCCTGAAGAACCATTGATGATCCGATCATTCTTCCGCTAATCGGACTTTTAACGGGAGATATGGTAGTGAAATAGGTACTAGTTCCTACTCTCAGGTACTCTGAGGTGATCTCACCAGTTTGGCTTGCATTTCGAATTCGTTCAGTTACACGCAGTCCATGTTCAATACCAATGATGGCTTCAATTCGTTTTCCAATCATTTCTTCAGGGGAATTTGGCATAAATTCCTTGGTCTTCATCTGAGTAAGCATCCGTGTATTGGCATTAACAATATTCCCTTCCATGTCAAATGCAACGACCGACACAGGTACGGTATTTAATAAATGTTCATTCATATCTAATTGATGACGATATTCTTTCCAGCGGATTTCAAGTTCAGCAGCAAAGCTGTGATATACCAAAATTTTTTCCATTAGATGAATTGCAGCTAGAAGAACAAACAGTGAGGAAAAGATGTATAGCGATGAATAAAGCGCATATTCAATCTGTTCTGTCCACTCAAAATTATATTTCCACAGAACAATTCCATAACAAGGAATCGTGTAAGAAAACCAAATCACTGAAAATATTTTCTTTTTACTAGATAGACTTGCTTTTTTAAAATATTTTACGAACAATAACATGATAGGATAAAGTAATGCACCTGATCCCAAAAAGATAGCGGGTTCTGTCCAATAGTCGGAGATAAAAAAGAAGGCTGCCATTGAGATCATCGAGATTAAAATCCCAATTGGGTAGGATCCGTACAAGATGGATAAAGTGACGGGAATCAGACTTAAATTCAGATATATCTTTTCTAATAAGACAGATGAAAAAAGAAAACATAAGCAAAGCGTAATAAAACAAGAGAGCAGTAAGCTACGCTGGATCTGCACAGACGATGATGCTTTTTTCATCTCCTGAAATTCGGTCCCGAGTCGCCCTAAAAACAGGAAAAATAAAAGCGGAGTTATACCAGCAAGCAGGACTTGCAACAAAATACCTTTGACCGCAAACATGGGCTGTTATTCCTCCTTCGCGCAACGTTACCGAGGCACATCCTTGTGTAACCTGATTAAAACATAGCAGGCATTATTTTACAATATTTTCTGTGTGTAGATACGCAAAAATACCGATATTCATCAAGTTCTTTTGTCTTTATTCCATATAAAAACAAATTACGACATCGTTTCGACTTCATCTCATGGTTCTGATACGATAGATAAGAGACCCACCCTGAGACCTGCCCAGGGTTTTGAAGTTCGTAATAAGGTATAGAAAGAGGTTAATTCATACAATGAATGTAAATGTAATTGTAATTGGCGGAGGACCATCCGGTCTTATGGCTTCTGTTGCAGCAGCGGAACATGGAGCTTCCGTTCTTCTTATAGATAAAGGTAATAAACTTGGACGGAAACTTGGAATTTCTGGAGGCGGCCGTTGTAATGTAACTAATGCCAAAGAACCAGACGAGCTGATCCGCCATATACCAGGAAACGGAAAGTTTTTGTACAGTGCTTTTCAACATATGGATAACAGAGGAATTATGCGGTTCTTTGAGGATCTTGGCATCGCTTTGAAAGAAGAAGACAATGGAAGAATGTTCCCGGTATCCGACCGGGCCAAGACAGTAGTCGATGCACTCATTGGAAAAGCAACAGCTCTCGGGGTAAAGATTTATACGGACTCACCCGTGTCCGAAATTGTGTATGAGGATCAGAAGGTTGCCGGGGTGAAGCTTGCATCAGGTAAGATGATTCGTTCGGAAGCAGTTATTGTCGCGACAGGAGGAAAATCAGTACCTCAAACCGGTTCTACAGGGGATGGATACCCATGGGCTGAAGCGGCGGGGCATACCATAACCGAATTATACCCTACTGAGGTACCTATTGTTTCAGGCGAGCGTTTCATTCAGTCTAAAGAACTGCAGGGACTGTCTTTATCGGGCGTTGCCCTCTCGGTTCACGATGCAAAAGATAAAGTCGTCATTCGTCATGAAGGAGATATGATTTTTACTCATTTCGGTTTATCTGGACCTATAGCTCTAAGGTGCAGTCAGTTTATTCGTAAAGTACAGAAGAAAACAGGTTCACATCAGGTAACGATGAAGCTTGATCTGTATCCCTCGAAATCTCTTGGAGAAATGACACAGGAACTGAAATATAAACTTGAACAGGAGCCGAAAAAAGCGATCAAAAACTCGCTGAAAGGAATTGTTCCTGAGCGGCTTATCCCTGTAATCCTGACAAAAGCCGAGATTGAAGAAGATACGACATATCACCACCTTCCTAAAGGTGCAATGGAAACCCTTGCGAATCTAATAAAAGGTTTTCCTATTGTCGTAACTGGAACTCGTTCTCTTGCTGAAGCATTTGTGACAGGAGGCGGAGTAAACTTAAAAGAGATATACCCAAAAACAATGGAATCCAAGCTCATGCAAGGACTTTATTTTTGCGGAGAAATTCTTGATATTCACGGCTATACCGGAGGATATAATATCACGGCTGCCTTCTCCACCGGATACACCGCAGGTAAACACGCCGCAGAACAAACTGCTGGAGCTTAAGCAGATCTTAAAGATCTATTAGAGCTATGCACATACAAAAAAGAAGCAATCATTGCGGAATGATCGCTTCTTTTTTGTATTGTTACGCTTTTACACTACCCGAAAAGCCGCCGTATGCTGCCCCAAAATCATCATAGTCCGTACTATAATTACGCTCTTCCTCCAGGAAGTTATTTCCGAAAGGATTGTCGCTCCGTCCAGATAAATAAGCTTCATCTAAATCTTCATTGACCGTGTGGGCCGGAATGGACAGGTATGCAAATTCGGTATCATCTTTAGCATCGAAGCTAGGAGTAATCCTCTCTCGATTCCCATTCTCATCCTGTATCTTTCCTTCAAAAACTTCGATGATTTCAAGAGCTGTCGTAATGTCCTGTTGCTCTATTTTTACATCCATAAGACCTGACCCGAGCATTTCTGGTTTATATCCTAGCTCTAGTAACGTTTCAAACGCTCCGCGAGCTTTTGTCTGATCAGGAAACTGAGTCAGGATTGCAGGTTCCTCCACGTCGCTCATCCTCTCTTCATCATATCTAGAATTCAAGAATGCCTGTCACGCTGTTTCTTAGTATGCCGCTGTTAGCTTCTATTTATGAAAGAGGAAGAAAAAAATAATATCACATCGATTATGGAGTTAACGACTGGTCTTCGTCAGTCACAGGTTCAGGCGCTGCATTTCGCAGACCAGCAGTCACAAGAAAAGCAACAACGGAGATGATCATCATAATAACAAAAAGTGAATGTAAACTGAGTTCAAGTACATTTTGCAGCATCATCTTGAGATGATCTGGCATAGTAGCCGTGCCATGCGGAGCAAGGATTTGATTAATATCTGCTTGTGTGATGCCTTGCTGCGTCAAATGATATTCATCAGAAAGAGCGGCAATTCGCATATTTAACCAAGTACCAAACGCAGCAGCTCCGATGGTTTGTCCTAGTGTCCGTGTAAAAGTATTCAGCGCTGTAGAAGCCCCTCTTTGACGATGACCTACAGAAGACTGGGCAATAATCGTAAACACGGTAAAAGAGAATCCAAAACCAATACCATAGATAAAAGTATATACATACATCACCCATTCTGGTGTGCTGGCCGCTACAAATAGTAAACCAACCGAACCGATGACAATAGCCGTAAGCCCAATCAATGTGGTTTTACGTGAGCCGAGCCGCACAAGAAGCCTGCCTGCAATAATTCCTCCGATTAACCATCCAATTGACATGGGCGCGAGCATTAAACCGGAAGAAGTAGCGTTTCCTCCACGTACTCCTTGTACCCACAGGGGAAGGTAACTCGAAAGACCAATAAGCAGAGCGCTGATGAGCATGCCAGAAATATTAGATAAGGTAATATCCCGAATACGGAATAGATTCAGCGGAACAAGCGGTTCCTCTGCTTTACTTTCGATATAAACAAATAAGATCAGAACACTGATTGCACCAATAAGTAGAAAAATAATAAACGGTGAGGTCCATGGGTAAGACTGACCGCCGAGTGTGAGTACAATTAATAACGAAGTAATCCCAATAATAAAAGTAAAAGCACCAGCAAAGTCGATTTTCGTATTTCGTTTAACTACTTCTTCTTTAAAGTACCTGGCAACAAACCACATCGCTAGAAGACCAAAGGGAATATTAAATCCAAAGATCCACTGCCAACCCAGGTAATCAACAAAATAACCGCCGATCAGGGGACCAACTAACGAAGAAATTCCCCATACCGAACTGATCAATCCTTGCACCTTGCCGCGTTCTTCAATACTGTAAATGTCGCCGATAATAGTGAACGTCACAGGAACTACTGCCCCGGCTCCAATCCCCTGAATGGCACGAAATGCAATCATACTTTCCATATTTACAGAAAAGCAGCATAGTATACTGCCTAATAAAAACAAGGCTACACCGATGAGAAACACGGGTTTTCTGCCGTACAGATCGCTAATTTTACCAAATATCGGGGTGCTGACCGCCATCGTCAGCAGGTAGGACGTAAAGATCCAGCTTAGCAGCGAAACATCACCAAGATCGCTCACGATCGTTGGTCCTGCAGGGCCGATCACAGTCCCTTCAATTGCAGACAAAAATGTGGCCAGCAGCACACCAATTAAGATGAGGCCGCGGCCATTTATTTGATTTGTATTCGTCATGAAAATTAATACCTTCTTTCCTTTGTTTGCTTTCACGCAAACCTACTTCATATTACCATTCCCTTACTCCCCATGGAAGAAAGCATCTAATTTTATTCACAGGAAATGATTTGAAGTGTTTTTTTAAGTTTTATTTTTTCAAGTACTTCCATTCTTCAAACAAAAGGGAGTGCATCTGCATATCCTTATAACCTGTAGATGTATATTGCAGCTGCCGAAGAATCCCTTCACAGGTAAATGACAGGGATGAGAGCAGCTTGGCAGAAGCATCATTTCGAGGATCAACTAAAGCTTCTATGCGGTTTAACTCCATGGTAGTAAAACCGAGATCCAGCAATGCGCTTACCGCTTCTGTCATGAGTCCTTGCCGCCAGTGCGAAGAAGCCAGTTCATATCCAATCTCACCGCGAAAAGCACCTTCAAGCTGCCAATTGTTAAATCCGCAGCTGCCAATAATCTTACCACTGCTTTTTTCTATAATTGCGAAACGGAAACCCTCTTCATTCTGTGAGCACTCTTCGAGGAGTTCAATCATTTCCTCTGCATCCTCTTTGCTGTGCATGGACTCAATATTCATATATTTTGTGACGGCTGGATCAGACCATACCTGGAAAATCGCTGCGCTATCCTGCTTCCGCAGCTTTCGCAGCCACAATCGTTCTGTATGTAATTCAGGGAGGTGACCTGAGCATCTATACATGTTAATTCCTCCTATTTATCCTTTCTGCAGTAAAACAGCTTCTTGCTCTAGTCATCTAATCACAGGAAGAAAAAGAAGACAAGTGGATAATCATAGGTACGGGGATATCAGACATAAATCAAGGGGTATACTACGGTCAGTATCCATGGAAGGAGGAACGACCCACGATGTATCAAATTGCTTTCATTTTGCTTTCCTTCTTACTCTTAGTGGAAGGACTTCTTACGTATACTTTTAGAAAAATGATGCGTATGAAGGTACGGAGTGAAGATTATTTGTTCTCCATGCTTGAAAAGGCAGGTGTCTATCACCGATCAGCCTATAATGAACTGGCTAAAGAAGATGTATGGATTAAAAGCCAAGATGGTCTTAAGCTCCATGGCGTCATCGTCGAACCCAACCCTTCTTCCCATCGCTGGATTATTATAGTACACGGTTACACCGCATCTCACTCCATATCAACGCAGTACATTACGATGTTTTCCGAGCTCGGGTTTAATTTACTGCTCGTTGATCAGCGGAGACATGGAAAAAGTGAAGGCATTTATACAACGTTTGGATACAAAGAGAAGTATGATGTAGCAGCTTGGGTGGATCTTTTACGCGAACGCGTTGGTCAAGACTGCCTTATCGGTCTGCACGGGCAATCTTTAGGCGGTGGCACGGTTCTCGAGTATTTGTCCATTGCAGACCCTTGCGTGAAATTTGTAATTGCCGATTGTCCTTACTCTGATTTGACTGAACTTATGAAATACCAGATTAGACGAGTCAAACTTCAAGTTTTTCCCTGGTTTTATACGATCATGCATCGACGTGTACTAAAAAGAGCCGGATTTCGAATAGAACAGGTATCGCCGCTGCGCGCGGTAGAAGAAAGCGAGCTCCCTGTCATGTTTGTTCACGGCATAGAGGATCGATTTGTTCCTACCTATATGAGCGAGGATTTATTCTCCCGTAAAATTGGATTCAAACGTTTATTATTAGTGGAAAAAGCAGAGCATGCGAATGCTTATATGACTAATCCGTCCTTATACCGTATGGAAGTTATGGATTTTGTTAATGAGATTTTGTACAAAGAAGAAAATTTCGTATGTAAAGAAGCAACCCATGAAATTCATCCCGCTTTTTCTTCCGAATCAGCCAAGGGAGTAGATCCTCTTACCCCACTGGAAGCTTAGTAAGTCCTTTGTATCGTCCTATTTAATTCATGTGTCAGAAAAAAGAAAAAGCGCGTGAGCCCCTTTTGTCTATAGAGGTGCACGTGCTTTTTCTTTTTCGTATCATATGATGGATGGGAACGAATTAGACAGTTTCTGTTTCTACAACCTCTGCCGCGACCGATCCAAGCAGGGTACGAACTTCTTTAAATTCTGCAATTCCTGCTCCTGTGATACTAAATTTATCATCGTGAGAAGTCAGAAAATTTTCTTGGGTAAGTCTCTCCAGCTCTTGTTTCACTTCACGCTCACCTACTCTGTAACCTTGTGTTTCAAGTGTGGTGAGTACGCCAGTTACCGTTAAATCTTCACTTTGAGCCATGTGAAGCATGTGAATTCGGATAAATAAATTTTGTGTATCTGCTAACATATCATAACTCCTCTCTCTGATTAAAATAGCTTGCCATCATAGAATGATATTCCATTGTACTCGTTAGAAAACTTCCTTCGTTTACTTCATCATTACCCTTGCTTACGTGAGATCAATCACATACAATTAATTAGATATATTAATGATTTTTTGCTCATATCCACATGTGAAACATAATACTAGCGACTATCTGGAAGGGGATTACACATGTCATTTCAAACTACTGCCTACGAAGGAACACGTGAGGAACAATACCATACCGTGCTCAGTCAATTAAAAGGCCTAATCTATGATGAACCAAATGCAATAGCCAATATGGCAAACGCTTCTGCTTTGCTTAATGTATTCTTAACCGATATCAACTGGGTTGGATTTTATATTTATGACGGTAAGGAACTCGTCTTGGGACCTTTCCAAGGTCTTCCCGCTTGTATTCGAATTGGTATAGGAAGAGGCGTATGCGGAACTTCCGCTGAGCAGCGCCGCACGATACGTGTGGAGAACGTGAATGAATTCCCTGGACATATTGCTTGTGACGAAGCAACCAAAAGTGAAATTGTCGTTCCTATTTTGAAAAATGGAGAATTGTTCGGTGTACTGGATATAGACAGCCCTCATTTATCCCGTTTTGACCAAGCGGATCAGGAATTTTTGGAGCAATTCGTGGAAATTTTATCAGCACAGCTATAATATAAATAAAGCGTTAAAAAACAGGCACCCCGAGACTTTTCTCAAAGTGCCTGTTTTTTTATAGGATTACACTCACTTCAGTTCCCGATCCGCCAGCACGAGCATACTGTCACGCATATACTCTGCCATACCCGGATGGTAACGATTATATATCTCCCTATACTGTATCTTGTCCACGTAAAGATCTGCCAGGCCTTTATATATCGTTGCTGTCGGCGTATAAAATTGCTTAACCCAATCTAAGTGAATTCGTACCGTTCTTTGTACTTCCTCACTTGCAGGAGTGAGTCCCCTCTCCATCGCTTGTTGAAGCTGTTCATTAATCATATCCAGTGTCTCTTGGGATGATACATATTCCTCCTGCACCCGAGTAGTAGAGTTACTTAACTCCATTTCGATTTCGCTTGGGGAGAGGCTTGGTCCCTTCTTTTCGCTTCGTTCCTCCTCGCTGAAACCTTTAAATAAATGATCTGGTTCGATCTCTTTATGAAGTTCTAGCGACTCAATCGTTTCATCTACGGACTGAATTAACGTATGAATTCGAGAAGATTCTCTGAGTAAATGCAGCCGATGATCATGCAGTCTGCCCAGCAGTTCCTTCGGTTCCGATTGCATTCGTTCTTTAATTTGATTGACTGATAAAGACCGTTCCCGGTATAACATAATCTGCTGAAGTGCAAGCAAGCTATCATATCCATACTTTGGTGCATGATCTACGTCGCCGTGGGATTCAAGCAAACCTTCTTTCTCATAGGAAGTTAACGTCTCTTGATCCACTCCTGTAAAAGAGGAAAGATCATCTAATGTATACTGCAACGCTCACACCCCCTTCCTGTTGTTTTTTAATTTGTAATGATTGCTTACTGTCGGTCATGTTCTATAGGATTAAGGACATTTGAACGTCTGAGCTTCTCATTTTACTATATATGGTTAGTTACCCATTCTCTTCAGAATGAACCTAGTTATAAGAAAAAAGAACATGAAACAGCGTTCTAATTTCGATTAATAACAACAAGTTTAAGTTCCGTCATTGCATCCAGTGCATATTTGATACCTTCTCTGCCAAACCCACTTTGTTTCACACCCCCGTAAGGCATATGGTCTACACGAAAAGTAGGAATATCATTAATCATCACGCCGCCCACTTCGAGTGTATCTGCTGCTTTCATCGCATCATTGATGTTTTGTGTGAAGATACCTGCTTGAAGTCCATACATGGAATCGTTCACCAGCTGGATTGCTTCTGTGACCGAGTTCACGCTATGAACTACCATGACCGGTCCAAATACCTCCTGACAGGAGACTTTTGCAGAAAGTGGAACATGGGTTAGGATTGTAGGTTTAAGCACTCGGCCTTCCACCTCTCCGCCAATCACTACTTTCGCCCCCTCTGCCTTCGCTTCCTGAATCCAGTCCCTTACTCGCTGTGTATCCTCCTCTGTAATGAGCGCTGATACATCCGTATTTGGGTCGGAAGGATCGCCTGTACGCAGCTTAGAAACTTTCTCAGCTAAAAGCTTGGTGAAGGGTTCGGCAATCTCTTCATGAACATAAACTCGCTGCACGGAGATACATACCTGGCCTTGGTAGGAATAAGCGCCGGCTGTCACCCGCTCTGCAATGGCTTCTAAATCTCCTGGTTCTTTATCGATAATGACCGCAGCATTCGAGCCAAGTTCAAGTGTCATCCCTTTTAAGCCTGCTTTCTCTCGAATTCCCATTCCGACTTTTGGACTCCCTGTGAATGTGATATGCTTCACACGCGGGTCAGTAACCAGCTTATCCCCGATCATTTTCCCATTCCCGCTAATCACCTGAAGTGCACCTTTGGGCAAGCCTGCTTTTTCAAATAGCTCAGCGATGAGATAAGCAGATAAAGGCGTCTGTCCTGCAGGTTTTAACACGATCGTATTCCCAGCTGCGATGGCAGGTCCAAGCTTATGTGCAACCAGATTCATCGGAAAATTAAATGGCGTGATCGCTCCGACCCCACCGACAGGTTCTTTTACCGTGTACGCAATCCTTCCCTCTCCGCCAGTTGCGGCATCCATAGGAATCGTCTCGCTCTGAATTCGTTTTGCTTCCTCTGCTGCAAAACGATACGTTTCAATCGTCCGATCCACCTCAGCCTTTGCTGCCTTGAGAGGTTTTGCAGCCTCTTTAGCGATCTGCTCAGCAGCTTCTTCTTTCCGCTCTTCTAAAAGCTCTGCAACTTTTGCAAGGATGCAAGAACGTTCGTGTGCAGGCATCTTGCGCATCACTTTAAAGGCTTCCGCTGCACCTTCAACAGCATCTTCTACCTCTTGTTCTGATGCAATAGCAACTTGTGCGATGGTTTCTTCACTGTAAGGAGAAAGCAGTGTCGTATAGGATTTTGCTTCTCTCCATTGTCCGTTAATATATAAATGCTGTAGTAACATCTTAGAACCTCCATTCAAATTAGTAGTTAAAATGATCTATGAAAAAAAGAACTGATCTAATTGTTATCCTCTTATAAAGTAATATCCCGCTGACAGTAATTAAAACAATAATTACTAACATTTTTCGCCTATGTATATAGGTTTAGAAGAAGAATTGTCTCAGGAGATCTAAGTAGCAACTGGATTTTGGTGAATGGAAAAACTTAAAACAAACCGCAAAAAAGCCTCCTCCAGTAAAAAGGAAGAGGCTTCGTTTTATAGTGTTAATAGGTTGCTATTTAACTGCTGAAGCAGGTTCTTTGTATCCCAAGATACGCATAGCGTTCAGTACAGCAAGAACAGTCACACCCACATCAGAGAAGACAGCTTCCCACATGGTTGCTATGCCGAATGCACCGAGAATAAGGAAAACCGCTTTAACACCCAGTGCAAAGATAATATTTTGCCACACAATAGTTCGCGTCCGTTTCGCAATACGAATCGCCGTTGCAATCTTAGAAGGTTCATCCGTCATGATGACAATATCAGCAGCTTCAATCGCCGCATCCGATCCGAGACCTCCCATCGCAACACCTACATCAGCTTGGGCAAGAACAGGCGTATCATTAATGCCATCACCAACAAACATCACTTTATCTTTCGCACCTTTTGAAGCAGTAATCCGTTCCATCTGTTCCACCTTATGCTGTGGAAGCAGTTCTGCATGCACCTCATCTACTCCAAGTTCCTTGGCAACAGATTCGGCAACAGATCGAACGTCCCCAGTAAGCATCACTGTCTTATGAATCGAGAGGGATCGAAGATCATCCAGCGCACGGGCAGCATCTGCTTTGATTCGGTCCGAGATAACAAGGTGTCCTGCATACGTACCATCAACTGCCACATGAATAACCGTACCGTATGCTGCTGCCTCCTCGTAAGCAACTTCTTGCTGTTTCATGAGTTTCGTATTCCCTGCAAAGATGATATGTTCATCCACCCTGGCCCTGATTCCATAACCTGATAATTCCTCATAATCTGTAACCCGCTCTTCTTGAAGCACCTCTTGATATGCTTTTCGAATAGATGCCGCGATTGGATGATGGGAATGCAGTTCTGTATAAGCTGTATATTCTAATAACCGTTGTTTGGCTTCCTCTTCTGAACCAGCAGAAGCAAGAAACTGACGAGAAGGATAAATTCCGGCTACTTCAAAAACGCCTTCCGTAAGAGTTCCCGTTTTATCAAACACGACTGTCTTTACTTGACTCAAAGCTTCGAGATAATTTCCGCCTTTTACAAGTACACCTGCTTTGGATGCTGCTCCGATGCCTCCAAAAAATCCAAGTGGGATGGAAACAACAAGTGCACAAGGACAGGAGATAACAAGAAAGATCAGCGCCCGATAGAGCCAATCTGAAAATTCAGCACCACTAATCACTAGCGGCGGGATGACAGCTAACAGCAGGGCAACAATGACGACAATCGGAGTATACACCCTTGCAAATTTATTAATAAATGTCTCCGTTGGTGCTTTTTTGTTTGATGCATTTTGGACAAGATCTAGAATTTTCGATACCGTTGACTCACCGTAAGTTTTGGTTACTCTTATTTTTAAGACACCATTTAGATTAACAAATCCACTCAGCATCTCACTGCCCGGCTCTGCTTCTCTAGGAAGAGACTCTCCTGTCAGTGCAGAGGTATCAAGCATAGAGGTGCCTGATATTACGACTCCATCAAGCGGTACCCGCTCTCCGGGCTTCACAACAATAGTATTCCCTATTTCAACTTGTTCAGGTGAGATTTTATGAGTGCCTTGGTCTGTCTCCACGTTTGCATAGTCCGGCCGTATGTTCATTAATGACTGAATGGACCTACGTGAACGGTTCACAGCAAGACTCTGAAACATCTCTCCAATCTGATAAAACAACATGACAGCAACAGCTTCCGGGTATTCCCGAATGGCAAACGCGCCTAATGTAGCAATGGACATCAGGAAAAATTCATCAAACACCTGACCTCTTGCAATGTTGCGAACGGCTTGCCATAAAACATCACCGCCAATCAGCAGATAAGCAAGCACAAACAAGGAGACCTCAGCCCAGCCACCGATCGGCAACATTGCTGCGAGAACAGCAAGTATCGTCCCTGCACCAAGCCGTACAGCAACTTTACGCATCTGGGCTGAACTATGATCATGACGATGTCCTTCATGCCCGTCCGCTTCGCCGTGGCTGTGATGATGTCCGTGGTGATCATGGTCATGTTGATCTTTTCTGCCCTCTTTTTGAGGGGTTCTCTCTCCTATGACGGAAACTTTAATATGTGAATCGAGCTGTTTGATTTTACGTTTTGCTTCCGTAATGACTTCTTCTTTCGTCTCATCTTCTGCAGTAAGAATCAATTTACATGTTGCAAAGTTAACCGTTGCAGACGTGACTCCTTGCAGTTTACTAACTCCATTTTCAATCTTCATTGCACAGTTCGCACAGTCAAGACCATCCAAAAGCAGTTCATATTTTACTTGTTTGGTTTCATTACTCACGCTCTGTCATCTCCTCTGACTTCCCATGGAAATCGTTAAAAGTAATATATGAGCAACTGTTCATATGTTTATGGATTTATTATATGCATCTGTCGAAGATGAAGTCAATGATACTTGGAACAATAAATATATATTTATACACTTCCCCTTATTTTGGCTATAATAAAACAATATAAGAGGCGGTGATACACATGGAAAATCAAAAAATAATACCGATCGAAGATTGTGATGCAACATGCTCTGGTTCAGATACTTCACTAGACAACCTTAGAAACTCCTTGCTTGATAAAACAACGTCGGCACAAATGGCAGACTGGTTTAAGGCATTTAGTGATCCGACCCGCCTTCGTATTATTGATGCATTGTTACAGAGAGAATTATGCGTTCATGATCTCACAGTACTTTTGGATATGGGACAATCCGCCATCTCTCATCAGCTTCGTTCCCTGCGCAACATGCGTATCGTGAAGCGGCGTAAAGAAGGAAAAACCGTATATTATTCGCTCGACGATGGACATATTGAACAAATCTTCATTCAGACTCTTCAGCATATTAAACACGAGTAGCATCGGTTTACCTTTCTTCGAAAATAAAAAGAAGCATCCATGCAGTTAACTGAACCGAACCCTATCAAGTAGACAGTTTAAAAAAAAGGATGTGCCGCTATTTAAGCGGCAATGAGATGGC
>NZ_WTWX01000062.1 GCF_009870785.1 Paenibacillus sp. An7 | reverse complement strand
AATCCAAAAAATAGCGGATTCAATGCTATAATCTAAATTTATTGTTACGCTAACGGTAAAACGTTAGTTGAAAACAAAAGGGAGCAGCTTGCCAGTTGGCAACTGCTCCCTATTTGCTAACCAGCAGGTTTGTTTAACCCAGTGTACAGAACAAGTGTTCTTTACAAATGTAATATCTATATATAAAATTAAAACGATACATATATTTTGCTTATAATGTTCTGTAGTTTTTTTACTGTAAGGTGGTTATTATAAATTAGCTCAACATTGGAGGAGTCTCTGTGCCATATTGTAAAGTTAAGAATGCCAACATGTATTACGAGGAAATAGGTATAGGTAAACCGATTATAATGATCCATGGTTTTACACCAGATCATCGGTTAATGAGTGGGTGCATGGAACCGATATTTGAAGGTAACTCCGATTGGCGTCGTATTTATCTTGACCTGCCTGGAATGGGACAAACAAAGGATTATGATAAAATATGTAATTCAGATGATATGCTGGAAGCAGTTATAGATCTTATAGAAGCTCTTATCCCAAACCAAGATTACCTCATAGCAGGCGAATCCTACGGTGGATATATCACAAGAGGTATTATCAATAGACATATAGATCGTATACGTGGTGTTGCACTGATTTGTCCGTTAATTGTTCCTGAGCACGAAAGAAGAATCCTTCCTGAGCATTTTGTTGTTCATTATGATCGTGAATTTATAGACACCTTAAGCGAAGAGCAAATAAATGATTTTAGCGCAAATCAAGTCGTTCTCAATGAATATAATTGGAAAAGGTATTCTAAGGAGATCGTGGCAGGTTGTAAAATCGCTGACTACGATTTTCTTAGCAAGATTCAGAGAAACTATGTGTTTTCCACTAATAAAGATGGATTAGTTTTCGACAAACCAACCGTGTTTACTCTTGGTCGACAAGATGCAGTTGTTGGTTACATAGATGCTCTTAGAATTATAGAAAATTATCCTAGAGCAACCTTTGCCGTTCTTGATCGGGCGGGACATAATCTTCAAATAGAACAGGCTGTATTATTTGAGTCACTTATACGTGATTGGCTTGAAAGAGTGCAAGAATCTGGATTTTAATCTATATTAATCTGTTGAACTAACGGAAAAACGATAGTTGAATAAATAATAAATAAAAGACGGCAGCCAATCGTGGTTGTCGTCTTTTCAATTACGAGCAGAATAGCTTAATGAAGATTCAGAGCCGGAGAATCATCTGATTATGTTCGTTCCAACCAACGCTCTACCCACTTTAGGACAGCCTATGTGTTTCTTGTCTTTTAACTGAATTCTAGATGTAAATTTCTGTATTGTGATTGGAGGTTATTTTCCTATATAGTTAATGCTTCAAACTGCCTAACGAAACCAAAAATTACAACATTCAGGATTATCGGAACCATATGATCGTTTAAGATTCTACAAAATCCATCGTATATTTTTTATGCCTAATTAGCTATATGAGGAGGTGAAATTTATGAGAGAAAAATTAAATTTATGGTCTTTCTTCCTTTCAATAATTTGTTTAGTTTCATATTTGACAGTCTATAGTTGGGCAGAACTCTATAGACTTATTGGTGAAATATCTGACCCGGACGCCGTGAATATTGTTTACGTTCTTTCGTTGATAACTTTAATCCTTGGAATAATAGGACTAACAGGTAAGAAAAATTTAAAGTCTGTTTCAAGAGGAATAGTAACTATCTTAATCACATTCAGCATAACAGGATTACTGAGCTTCTTGATGTGGATACAACAATCTTTCTTATTTTAATGAAGTAATTGCTTCTTAAAGGCTTTATAATGAAAAATCGCATAAAATCGGAGGCAACTGATTGAAGATTAACCTTAGCGTAATTAGCTATGTAGCTTATCTATTAGTTACATCGACCACATCATTCTTTTTTTACTGGGTATTCAAGATATGGATAGCAATGGGGCGATTCACAGCAGCAGATGCCCCACCAGGTGACATTGGTGCAACAGAAAAAGTGTTTTATAGTTTCGTTATACCGATTGGGTATTTTGTTATCATGACCTTACTTTCATTTGTTTTTCGTCGTTATTTAATAAAATATTCAGTTAATCTGAAAATAACATTTATACTCGCAATAAATGTACTCATTACTGTCTACTTAATAACACAATTCAAAATCTTTTCTTTTAGTTAATTTCTATAGGAGCCGAATGATTGATTTTATTAGGATAACTCATTAAGCTAACGAGAAAACGTTAGTGGAAAACAAAAGGGAGCAGCTTGCCAGTTGGCAACTGCTCCCTTTTTGCTAACCGGCAGTAGAGCGTGGTAGTAAATAGCTATACTCAAAATTTTCCGCGCA
>NZ_WTWX01000019.1 GCF_009870785.1 Paenibacillus sp. An7 | reverse complement strand
ACGGTGGTGTGAGAGGTCGGCTACTCTTCTAATGGGTAGCCTCCTACTCGATTATATTATAAAGCTTCAATCGCAATTTGTTCATAGAAAAGTTTGCGATACTGCGAAGGAGTGAGTTGTTTTTGTTTCTTGAATAGAGTAATGAAATAACTGAGATTATCAAATCCGACTTCGAGAGCAATATCAACTATTTTATAGTTTGTATTTTCAAGCAGCTTGCAGGCTTTCTGTATTCGATAGTGATTAATATAATCAATAGGGCTTTTCTGTACCATCTGTTTAAAAAAACGACAGAAATGTCCTTCGCTCATGTTAAGGTGAGAGGCTAAATCTTTCAGCTTCATGTTTTCACTATAATGCTCATGTATATAACCCAGGATGGCTTTAATCCGGTCAATTTTGTCGGGGCTGCCTGCAACCCCCCCAGCTTTTTCATCAAGCTGCATTTGTTCGAACATGTTAGCGAAGATCAGATACAAATGAGCTTTTGTAGAAATTTCGAGCGTTCGGCTCTTTACCTCGTGATCATGCAGAATCTGGTGGATGTGATGAAGAATTGAAGATCCCCATGCTGTGCTTTTCTTAATATGGCGCGGAGGTAGGAGTCTCTTTGTCAGTAACGGATCAAATAAATTCTCCTGCAAAGCATCATAGGAAGGCCCGGCGAGCCACCTTGAATCAAATACAATGGCTGAAAAAATACAGCGTTCGTCACCTAACAGATACCCGGCATGAATTTCTCCGCTTCCTACAAAGATCGCGTCCCCTGCGGTAACCTCATATACATTCATATCTACATGAAATACAGCAGTACCCTGTTCCATGAGTATAATTTCCATCTCATCATGCCAATGGCAATCAAGAATACTGTCCCCATTTAGCTGATTTACTTTTGGATATACACTGACAGGAAATAAAGAATGTCCATGGACTCTATTTTCACGAAGCAATTCTTTGTTCATATGAACTGTTCACGCCTCTCTTTTTCACATATAAATCTTATATAATTGCAATCGCTTCCATTATTAGGTCCGAGTGGACAAAGAAACAGCTAAGAATAGCTGGAAATATCAGAATAGTGATATTATTCATCAAAATATCGTAAGAAAAAACCAAATGATATCAATATCATTATAGTATAACTGAAGGGGGTAAGAAACAATGAAATTTACAGACGGATTCTGGCTCGTACGCGAAGGGTATCAAATTCAGAACCCCGCTGATATTCGCGACATTGTTCAAAAGGGAGATTCAATTACGGTATATGCGGCTACAAAACGTATCTTGGTAAAAGGGGATACCTTAAATGGTACGCTGCTTAAAGCGACGTATAGTTCACCAATGCCAAACGTTATTAAGGTAACTTTGAACCATCATAAAGGGAAAGTAGATCATGGTCCTGCTTTTCAAATTTATAATCAAGATACAGATGTATCTATTCATAAAGATGAGCAAGGTGCAGTACTTCAAAGCGGTAAATTAAGTGTTCATGTGGACAAAACGAACGGATGGGATATACAGTTTCAATATGATGGCAAGCGCATCACAGGCAGTGGAAGCAGAGCAGCTGGATATATCACAGGTCCTAATAAAGAAGCTTATTTCCGTGAACAACTCGATCTGGGTGTAGGCGAGTACATATATGGACTTGGCGAACGTTTCACCCCTTTTGTCAAAAATGGTCAAGTCGTAGATATTTGGAATGAAGACGGCGGTACAAGCAGTGAACAAGCCTATAAAAACATTCCTTTTTACCTATCAAATAAAGGTTATGGTGTATTTGTTAACCATCCTGAGCGTGTCTCTTACGAGGTGGCATCCGAGAATGTGTCCAAAGTACAATTCAGTGTGGAAGGTGAGACGCTTGAGTACTTCATTATAGGCGGTGATAATCCAAAAGACGTGCTGAATAATTACACTGCTTTAACAGGTAAACCAGCATTGCCGCCGGCTTGGACATTCGGTCTGTGGCTGACGACTTCCTTCACTACCGATTATGATGAAGCGACAGTAAATCATTTTGTTGATGGTATGGCAGAGAGAGACTTGCCGTTATCTGTATTCCATTTCGATTGTTTTTGGATGAAAGAATATCAGTGGTCTGATTTTGTATGGGATGTAGACATGTTCCCAGATCCAGAAGGGATGATTCGCAGACTGAAAGATAAAGGTCTCAAAATTTGTGCTTGGATTAATCCTTATATTGCCGAAAAATCCTATCTCTTTGATGAAGGTATGGAGAATGGATACCTGGTAAAAACAGCGGACGGCAGTGTATGGCAATGGGATCTATGGCAAGCAGGCATGGGACTTGTTGATTTCACAAATCCGGATGCAGTGGAGTGGTATAAGAGTAAACTGTCTGTCCTCATTGACCAAGGCGTAGATTCTTTTAAAACGGACTTTGGTGAAAGAATTCCAACCGATGTTGTGTATTATGACGGATCAGATCCGGTGAAAATGCACAATTATTATACTCAATTGTATAACAAAGCGGTATTTGAGTTACTTGAAGAGAAACTCGGTAAAAATGAGGCAGCACTCTTCGCGCGTTCCGCAACAGCGGGTGGACAGCAATTCCCGGTACATTGGGGGGGGGATTGCTCAGCAACATATGAATCCATGGCGGAGTCCCTTCGAGGCGGTTTGTCTCTAGGATTGTCTGGATTTGGATTCTGGAGTCATGATATCAGTGGATTTGAAAACACGGCACCAGCGGATGTATATAAACGCTGGGTTCAATTTGGATTGTTATCTTCACACAGCCGTCTGCACGGAAGTACTTCATACCGTGTGCCTTGGCTATTTGATGATGAGTCCGTTGATGTAGTTCGTGATTTCACGAAACTCAAAATCAGTCTCATGCCTTATTTGTTCCATGCAGCTAAAGATTCAACGGTTCAAGGTATCCCAATGATGCGGGCTATGATGCTGGAGTTCCCGCATGATGCGGCTACATTTGGGCTGGATACACAGTACATGCTTGGAGATTCCATTCTTGTTGCACCCGTCTTTAATAGAGAAGGAGACGTAAACTATTATCTCCCTGAAGGAACATGGACGAACTTTCTCACTGGAGAAAAAGTGAAGGGTGGAAGATTCATTCAAGAAAACCACAGTTTCCGTACCTTACCGATGATGATCAAACCAAATAGTCTGATTGCAGTCGGTGCGGTTAACGATGTTATCGAATATGATTACGCAGATGGAGTAACACTGCATTTGTTCGAGCTGGCAGATCAAGCTTCTGCAATAGCAAAAGTATTCAGCACGAAAGCGGAAGAAGAACTGACGGTAACTGTTATTCATGCAGGTTCCCAGCTAGAAGTAGCCGCGGCAGGAGCAGGAAAAGCGTGGTCTCTCGTATTACGTGATATTCATGAAGTATCTGGAGTAAAAGGAGCTTCCGTATCCAAAGGAGATCTTGGCCTTATAATTACACCTGAGGAGAACAACGGAACTTTTACGATTGAAATTTAAAATAATGAGTAAGGAAGGCGATGCATAAGCGCATTGTCTTCTTTTTGTGTTTACTAACAAAAACGAAAACTGCATAATTTTGAAGCGATGTAACCATATTAAGAAAGTCGTTTGAACTTAATTTTGTTTCGTATCTTGAATCATAATTAGGGTCAAATGAATAACCTAAGCAGCTGAGGTGGGTATGTAATGAAAGATAAGAAATGGGATCTAGCTGCTCTTGCCTCTATTCCGCTTATTATGACTTTAGGCAATTCAGCACTAATCCCAATCTTACCGCAGATCGGAAAAAAACTGGGGGTTTCTACCTTTCAAGTGAGCATGTTGATTACAGTTTATGCTGTAGTGGCTATTATTTTGATTCCCATAGCTGGGTACTTATCGGATCGTTTTGGAAGAAAAGCGATCATCATTCCCTCTCTTGCGATTGCTGCTATAGGCGGGGCTATTTCAGGCTTCGCTGCCTGGTTCATGACAGACGGAGCGGCTTACTGGACAATTATAGGTGGAAGATTACTGCAAGGTATCGGTGCAGCAGGAGCCTTTCCGATTGTTATTCCACTTGTAGGGGATATGTTTGATGACGAAAAAGAAGTAAGTGCAAGTTTGGGGATTGTTGAAACATCCAATACTTTTGGTAAAGTGCTCAGCCCGATCATTGGAGCAGCGCTTGGGGCCTGGATATGGTATTCACCATTTTTAATGATTCCCACACTCTGTATCATTTCATTATTACTTGTCATTTTTTTAGTGAAAACACCCAAAAAACATAAAGAAGTACCACCTTTGCGGCAATTTCTTCGCTCCCTTAAAGAAGTCATGGTAGAAAAAGGGCGCTGGCTATACGCCATTTTTGCGGTGGGATGTATTTGCATGTTTGTTATTTTTGGTGTGCTTTTTTACTTATCTGAAATCCTTGAGAGCAAGTATGGTATAGATGGCATAACAAAAGGATTTGTACTGGCAATTCCGCTAGCTATGCTTTGTTTATCCTCTTTTGTGAGCGGTAAAATCATTGGCAGTCATAAATCCCGAATGAAGTGGATCGGGTTTATTGGACTTGTCATTTTGACAGCCGCTTTATTTACCATGGGTTTTTCAAAATCCATTTATTATGTAGTGGGCGTTTTTACAATTGGAGGAATCGGTATTGGCGCAACTTTGCCATGTTTGGACACGCTCATTACAGAAGGGGTAGAGAAGGAACATAGAGGTACAATCACTTCTTTATTCAGCAGTATGCGCTTTATCGGGGTGTCTCTTGGGCCGCCTGTCATTTCGCTGCTGTTAAATACCTCACATTTTGTACTGTTCTCTATACTAGCAGGGGTTGCAGCTATAGGAGCGTTACTCACATTGTTTGCAATAAAACCGAAACAAAATGAAGGAACCGGTTCTGGAAAGAATACAGGCAGTAAGCATTATCGGTTAGGTGGAAAAAGTTTCATTCGAATTAAGCGTAAAGCATAACATAACAAAGCCCATTCCTTCAGTTTAAAGAATGGGCTTTTAACGAGGATGACATCTGTGGTTATTGTAGTATTATTTCTAGAGCAGCTCTGCTCAGGAAGGGGCTTTCGCCCTCCTATCCTGTTACTTTGAGCTGTTCTTCTGTTCGTGTACTTCTTCTTGTTGTTTTTGCACATGAGTGTGGTATTCATTCAATACTCGGAGAAAAACTTTCATGTCTTCTTCGGGAATAATCTCAGCAAAATCTGAATTTAATTTCTCTTCAATAGGAAGAATTAAGCGGCATAGATGAGCACCTTCATCCGTAAGAAATAGTTCATATGCTCTGCGATCGGCAGGGTTCGGTTTACGAACGACTAGATTTTTCTTTTCCAGCATGTCAATAATCCGTGTAGTCGTTGGTTGATCCTTATAAGCTCTTGCGGCAATTTCCCGTTGATTCAAACCTTCGTGAGAGTAGATGTGAAATAGAACAGACCATTGCTCCGTAGTAATCTCATATTGTTTCAAAAGTTGATTCATTAGATGAACAGAACGTCTATAAGCAACGCCGAGCATAAATCCAAGCGAATGTTCAAGTGTAAACTTATTCAATGTGTTAGTTAATCCTCTCTATAAAATACTTGTTATACTAATATTATTGACTGTTTCTATCCATGTCAAAAAAATTTACAAATAACGTTATATAAAAATTTCCCAGATTAAACAAAATTTTTAGTGTTAACTATATAACAAAGCATTAAAGTTTCTTATAATCTAAGAGTGAACTAAAATGAGAGAAGAGGGATTCCATTGACGAATAAGGACAAGCTGACTATAAAAAGAGCCGAAAAAAAGGACATACCTGCACTTGCTATTTTATTTGATGAGTACCGTGTATTCTATGAGCAGCCGTCTGATCCAAAGCATGCTGAAGCTTTTCTAATGGAGAGAATGGAAAAAGAGCAGTCTGTCATTTATTATGCTGAGATAAAAGGAACAGACGAGCCTGTCGGTTTTGTGCAACTTTATCCCTCATTTTCGTCCGTTTCCCTTCAGTCTCAGTGGATCCTAAATGATCTCTATGTAAGAAAAGAAGTGAGAAGATGGGGAGCTGGAAGAGCTCTGCTGCAAGAAGCAGAACATATGGCCCGCCTTACAGGAACAAAGGGACTAGCTTTATCCACTTCAGTACATAATAGTGCAGCTCAGAAGTTGTATGAATCTGAAGGATATATAAGAGACAACAAATTTTATCATTATTATCTTCTCACAAGATCTTGATTGTATACCCAGGGGTTCATTGTAATCCGAAGAATCCTTATGGCATAATACAGCTACGGAACATAAGGGGGGATATCTGCTGCACTGGATTGCAATGCTTACCATGTTGATTGATCATATAGGTGCTATTTTTTATCAGGATGAAGGTATATTTCGGATTATTGGAAGGTTTGCCTTTCCGATCTATGCGTTTTCGACATATCTTGGTTATAAATACACAAGGAATATGAAACGCTATACTTATCGTTTACTTTTGCTGGCTATCATTTCGCAGATCCCATTTATGCTTGCTTTCCAGCACTCGAATTTGAATGTAATCTGGACACTGTTGTCCTCGCTGCTTGTTCTTCAGCTGCTGGATAAGTCCCAGAGTATAATCGTTAAAGTTCTGATCGTTATAATTTGTGGTATTCTCATGGAATTATCCACGATGGACTATGGGATCTATGGCCTCTTTCTGGTTCTCATCTATAGATACACCGAAGGTATGGTTATGGTGGGTGCTCATTTGCTGCTTAATATCGCGGATATGGTGGTATCTGAACTTCAAATCTGGAGCACGCTAGCAACGGTATATATTGCTTTCTTAATGGACAAGGGAGCTTCCTTTCGCTCTACTGTTCCGCGCTGGCTATGGGTAAGTTTCTATCCCTTACATCTTGCGGTACTTGCCGTTATTCGAATCGTGTAATACGGTATAAAAGCTTCCTATATATAATAGGTGATATACAGTACATATCTTGTGCTGTTTTTTCTATGGTGTTATTCCTTCATGAATATGAATCGGTTACAATAGAACATAAGTTGAATCTATTCCACGAAGTGGTATGATGATTTGTTTTGCTAAACATAGATTGGGAGTTGAGAATTTAGTGGAACTAAAAAAGGCAGCAGCAGAAAGAGCAGTAGATTTCGTTAAAGATGGAATGAAAGTAGGACTAGGTACAGGATCTACGGCATATTGGGCTATTAAACGACTAGGCGAAAGAATTAAGGAAGAAGGACTTAATATTCAGACAGTAGCTACCTCCAAAGCTTCTGAGGATCAGGCGCGGGAATTGGGAATCCCTCTTATTCCTTTTGCTGAGATGGGTAGACTCGACCTTACGATCGATGGTGCTGATGAAGTTGATGGCAGATTAAATCTGATTAAAGGTGGCGGCGGTGCACTTCTGCGGGAGAAAATTGTGGCCACGAACAGCAGACGGCTGATCATTGTGGTAGATGAGAGCAAAGTTGTTCATACGCTTGGTAAATTCCCATTGCCTGTTGAGATTGTTCCGTTTGCACATGAATGGACATTTCAGGCACTGGATCAGCTTGGCTGTCGTCCACAGTGGCGCATGAACGGCGAAGAGAAATATGTGACGGATAACGGAAACTATATTGCAGACTGTCTGCTTGGACGCATCTCTAATGCAGAGGGACTTAATCAAAAGTTAAATATGATTCCGGGTGTCGTTGATAATGGTTTGTTCGTCGATCTGGCAGATACCGTGGTAGTATCACACAGTGACGGGTCAATTGAGCTCAAAAAAAGGTAACTTTTTTAAGAGAGGAAGATAAGTCATCGGACAAATTCTCGGGAAACTAGATGATGTAATTCTACGTACCATTGAAGAAAAAGATTTCGATGATTTATATCATTTCATACATGGTGAAACAAATCCAGAGTGGAAAAAGTGGGATGCACCCTATTACCCCTTAGTGCATGAGAGCCGGGAAGATTTTCGTAAAACAGTTGAAAAGGCGACCTCAAAGGAAGTGCCTTCTTGGGTCATTATGGAAGTGAACGGTCAGATTCTAGGGACTTTATCCTACTATATAGAAGATTCTCAGTCGATGTGGATCGAGACAGGAATAGTGATGTACAAAGCAGCAGACTGGAATAAAGGGTGCGGTACAAAAGCCATGAAATGCTGGATTACTTATCTGTTTCAGAGTCTCCCTATTGTCCGTATAGGTCTTACTACATGGTCTGGAAATGTAAGAATGATGGGTGTGGGTACAAAGCTCGGGATGCAAGTAGAAGGTCGTATGCGGATGTGCAGAATCGTAGATGGAATCTATTATGATTCAATCCGAATGGGGATGTTGCGAGAGGAATGGGAAGCACACCATTTATGTTGATGATTCACACCATGATCCAATTTTAACGTGGAAACAATGGATATTTTTATTGATAGAGGCTATTGGAGGCAAGGTTATGTCTAATTTACGCGATGAGAGAGATTTGTCGCTTCAGTTGTTTGTGGTTCTAGCTAGAGCCTATAACGCTGTAACTGCAAGATCTAATCGAGACATTCAGAGTCATGGTCTGAATACGACGGAGTTCGGAGTGCTTGATTTGTTATATCATAAGGGACCTCAGCCCCTGCAAAAGATTGGGGAAAAGGTACTTATGTCAAGCGGTAATATTACTTATGTAGTGGACAAGCTGCAAAGCAAAAATTTGCTACTACGCAGAGCTTCCTTGGAAGATAGAAGGGTAATCTATGCAGAACTGACGGATGAGGGAACTGCTTTTTTTGAGCGTATTTTTCCAGGCCATCATGAAGTCATTAAAGAAGCAGAGCAAGGACTAACCGATGATGAAAAAATAGAAGCGATTCGTCTGCTGAAAAAGCTAGGATTATCGGCGAGTGGACAAGAAATAGAAAGATGAAATTCGTATGTTAAACCGACCTTAGCAAGGTCGGTTTTCTTTTGATTGAAATTGCCAATTACTTGCATGTTGTTTTATAGTGTGGGACAATTAAGTAATTGTAATTGAGATACAGTCTGAAAAAAATGGATTTCTGTTTGATTTTAGATTTTTATAATTAAAACGAAACAAGATACAAAATATAGCCTGAGTTTTTTGGCAGAGAGTGTTATGATGAAGAGTCCCTCTCTTTTTACACAATATGTATCTTGGCTAAAATTATTAGTTGCGAGGTATCAAGTAACAGAGGAAGACCTGCGTATTAACTTTACTTTAATTAAAGAAATCTTAGAACGAACATATAAAGAGTCAGACGGGGATATCTTACTTCCTTTTAATATTGACCCAGAGCTTTGGAGAGAAGTTGGGGCAGACGGGTATGCTCATGATGCCGGTAGTGCGATTGAAGCAGCTTATTCCCTGCTTTCTTCCAATTGAAGAATAAATCCTGCTTCGTGTTTCATTATAGGTGATCTATAAGAGAGGAGGGATGATGTGCCCTCAAAATTTAATGAACACGAGCTGACAAAACTGAGAAATATCATTGCTGAACTTAACAGGGAAATAATTAAGAGTAAAGAGCATGAGCAGACAGTACTCAGTGAATTTTCAAGTATGAATGACGATCTGGTTACGTTACAGAGGAAACTTCCCAAAAACAATTTCAGACTGAATGAAGCAAAAAGTGAATTTCTGGCCTTACTGAGTCATGAGTTTCGAACGCCTTTGAATGGAATTATAGGGATGGCTGAAATCTTATTAATATCATCGCTTACGGAGGAACAACGGCAATCGGTTACGGTTATTCAGGAGTCATCTCAACTTTTGCTCTATTTAATAAATGATATATTAGATCTTTCAAAGCTTGAAGCAGGAGAAATGAAATTAAATCCTTCCGAGATGAATCTACGAAGCATTTCGAAACATGTCAATATGCTTCTATCTGCAAAAGCTTACAAATCTGGTAATCAACTGTATACAGAGATTGATGACTCATTAGCTGACACGTTAATTGGTGATAGTACCAGGGTAACTCAAATACTCATGAATCTTGTTGGTAATGCCATCAAATTTACACAGGACGGATCAATTTATACACGAATTCGGGTTTTATCTGAATCAGATCAGAAACAAAAGCTTCGAATAGAAATTTCAGATACTGGAATTGGCATTACGAAGGAAGATCAGTCTAAATTGTTTAGACCTTATGTCCAGACATCTGATGGACAACAGTCTAAGTATGGTGGAACCGGACTTGGACTCTGTATTAGCAAATACTTTGTAAATCTGATGGATGGTCAGATTGGTGTCATCAGTGATTATGGAGAAGGTTCTACTTTTTGGATCGAAGTCTCTTTTGAAATAAAATCTAACGGCGAGGCGATGATTCCCACTGCGAATGAATCGGAAATGAACCGTTTAACAGCGATAGCACTTGAGACCACGGACTGCATCCAGTGTTCTCCTCTTGAACATCCAATCCTAATAGCAGAAGATAACAGTATTAACCGTAAGGTTGTTCTTGTTCAGTTAGAGAAGCTTGGAATTACAAATATAGATACGGTGGAGAATGGAGAAGAAGCGGTTGCCGCTTATCTCAGTAGACCGTACTGCGCTATACTAATGGATCATATGATGCCGAAGCTTGATGGAATAGAAGCGACAAAAAAAATCCGCCAGATCGAACAGGATGAAATGCGCCCGCATACACCTATTATCGCCCTCACGGGGAATGTTACAGAGAGGCAGCGTAAAGAATGTCTCGAGGCAGGTATGGACGATTACTTACCTAAGCCAATCACTCTAGAAACACTGCGGGAAATGATGCAGAGATGGCTTCCTGAAATGCATGATAATTCTATTCTAAATGAGGAAGTGGTCATGGAGCTATTGAACCTTAGTGAGGACAAGAAGGGAGAGTTATTAGAAACCTTGCTTGATATGTATCAAGCGGATACGCCGAGCAAAATAGATCAATTGATTCATCATATTAATAATAATCAATATAGTGAAGTAATCAATACTGCACACGACTTGAAATCGAGCAGTCTTAGTTTGGGAATTGAACATCTCTCCTTGCTGTTAGGAAAGATAGAAACATCGGCAAGAATGGGTTGTCTTGAAGAACCTAAACGATTGATGGAACTGTTGGTACCGGCTTACGAGAAGGCTTGCATGGAGATTAAGAAGGTTCTTTCATCAGTACATCAATAATACAAATTTTATGAAAAAGGTATCTGCTTCGTCATTAGGATACCTTTTTTTGTGCGCTGAAAAACAGGTTTGCAGGTTAGGAAATCATAGACGGTTTAAGTACAATATAGGATGCTTGGTGAATCTCTTATCATGCTAGTCCAGATTATTCCTGGATCAGATCCATCAAGTGAAGGCGACTATATTGGGTTTGGTTGGCATGACCGGCTTGATCTGGTGAGATGGATCGATTTTTTGATTGAAAAGACGGGTGAGGACAGTGAAATTCTGCTGTACGGCAAATTTAGAAAGGGGATGGCCCGTATGTCTGAACAACAATTTAAAGAAGCACGCAAAATGGAAGAAACATATCATCGTAATTTTTATAAAGAGCACGATCTTTATGAAGAAGGAACTTGGATGGCTGGACCCATGCCGATTGTCATGGAGACGCTTGACCGATTAAGAGATTTCAAAGATCATCTCACTGTGCTAGATCTTGGGGCAGGTGCAGGCAGGAATACGATTGCGATCGCAGATAAACTGCGCGGAACGAATAGCAGAGTCGTAGCGGTAGATTTACTAGAGGAAGCGGTTGATAGCTTACAAGAGCACGCCAAAAAATATCAAGTCGATCAATTCATTACGGCAAAGCAGGCGGACATTGAACATTACGAGATTGAGCCAAACCGGTATGATTATATCGCAGCCTGCTCATGTCTAGAACATGTATCCTCTGAAGAGGCACTCCATCAGGTGCTGGGCCGAATGCTGGCAGGTACAAAAATAGGCGGAATAAACCTCATTACGATGAGTACCGGGGTAGAGGAAGTAAAACTTTCGAATCTTGAACCAATTAAACCGCTGATTGAACTCAATCTACCTACGCAATATGCTGAGGATTTATTAACCGATCGTTATCAGGACGATTGGGATATTCTATTCACGGAGCGAGTTACACAGGCGATTCCTGAAGAAAAGTATGATGAGCCTACCGAATTCCGCTGTCAGTTACTCCGATTTGCTGCTAGAAAAAGAAAATAGGTAAAAAACAACAGGCTCATGAAGTCTGTTGTTTTTTTACTTTATGAATATAAGTGCAAACATTTTATTGTCGCTGTAGTAAGTTCAATCTATAATTAAGGATGTGAAACTATGGAATCTGTGAAGTGTCGTTTTAGACTAAATCGTATAAAAGAAAAGGAGGACGATTACATTTGACATATGAAGAACGTCTGCGAGATATCATGAATCAGCCTCAAATTATCGATGATCTTAAACGGGTTCGCGAACTTGGCTTACCAGAGGGGTGTATAGCCGCTGGTTATGTAAGGAACCGAGTGTGGGATGAACTGCACGAATATAAAGAGGCAACTCCGCTGAATGATATTGATGTTATTTATTATGATCCTAAGCAGTTAGATGAGTGGATTGATATCCAGTATGAGAAACAATTGCAGTCAGGACAGATTGGTCGGAAATGGCAAGTCAAGAATCAAGCAAGAATGCATGAATATAATATGGATCCTCCCTACCAATCCGTAGAAGATGCCATGCGGTACTGGACGGAGACAGCGACTGCGGTTGCGATTCGTCTGAATGATCAAGATGAACTGGAGATCATAGCTCCATTTGGATTGTCTGATCTGTTCGAGATGAATGTGAAAAAAAGTCCATATTTCCGGAATACGGGGCTTTATAGACAAAGAGTATTTGAAAAGCAATGGCTGGATCACTGGCCTTTATTGCTCATGATGGACTGACAGCTCATAGATCGTAGAGAAACATGAGGTAGAGAGAAAAAGATACAATCATAGAGAATATGTATCATGTTTCTATTTTATTAGGGGGAAAAGCGGGGGAAATAAAGTATGCCTTGGCCAATGGTACATTTAACGGTTGCCCATCTGGTTCAACAAGGACGTCCATCACCATCTTTTATTCTGGGCAACATTGCACCGAATGCGGTTACTACAAGACGGAATATGAATGAACAAATGAAGTGGAACGCTCATCTCTGCAATGTGGATGGGATTCTGCCGCGGGTAAGAGAGATTCAGCAATTTCATGTATCACATACGAATATTCATCTTGGCGAAGATTACAGACAGTTTTTAATGGGGTATGCTGCGCATATATACGTTGATTTGAGATGGGCTGAAACCGTATATAAAGGGATGGAAAATCTAGCAGAAAGTATTTTTCTGTACCGATGGTATATGCAGTTTCGCTCGTTTCAATCGCTTTATAACCGGGACGTCACACAACTCGAATACATACTCATGGATACGCATCCAGAGACAAAGCAACTACTCGAATTACTTGAATCCGCACCTGCTGCATCCATGGGCAGACTTGTCTCTCTTCAAGAAGTAGATGATTATCGGTTCGCGATCCTTCGTAAATTGGAAGAACCGATTAAACCTCGTTCACTGCGGCTCATGGATATTGAACGAATAGAACAATTTATACAAGAGACAGCGGAAGAATTACGTTTCTTGTTACCTTCCTGGTCAGCGCTCAGTTCATCATCTGATGCTGTTGAAGAGGTTTACAGCAACAATCCATATCATGGTTGAAAATGAAATGTTCGTTTGAGATTGTATAATAGACTTGAAATATTCATGTAAAAGCCCTAAAGTACGTATAGTAAATGCGCATGAATAGGAGGATATACATTGCTTATTTCTTTACAAGATCGTTTGGAAGATCCTATAGTACAGGAACTTATTGAATACGCTACTCTTCCTGAGCAGGAATATGTACTTGCTGTCCTGAAGGAATATAGGGAACAAGATTCGATGACGTTATACGGTTTCGAGGATGAAGAGCAGCTAGTAGCTCTCATTGGAATCGAGAAACAAAATCAAGAGGTGAAAATCAAGCATCTCGCTGTCCTGCCAGAGAATCGTCTGAAAGATTATGGTCGCGGTATTATCTCTGAGATGATCGGTACGCTAAAGCCTGAAATCGTGACCGCAGAGATCGAAGAAGATGCGGTTGATTTTTTCCGGAATATTGGCTTTATTGTCTATAGCCTCGGTGAGAAATACCCTGGCGTGGAACATTTCCGCTGTGTGTTTGAAATAGAAGAAGAGGAATAATTCATCTTAGATGAGAACAGCAAGACTTACGTAATCTATCACGGTACTAAGAGAAGGAGTATATGCATTTGTCTACCACAGTGTATCGAATCATCGGTTTACTTCTTGGACTTGCAGTTCCCTTTGTTTTTCTTTGGCTGAAAATTAGCTTCTTGTTGTTATTTTTGCTTATCGTTTATGCGGAGCATCGGAAAGTTAAAGTTCCGCAAAGCGGAACTTACTTTATTGCAGGAATGTTGATCGGGAGCATTATTACTTTTGTTACCTAGTCACATCGAAGAAGGATTATGTGATACTTAACTTATAGACTAGACATATATGATTCTGAAAAGGGTGGTTTCATCCTCTTCAGAATCATATATGTCTTTTTGCGTTTTTTTATAAAAAAGGAGAGAAAAGAGAACTTGCCGTGCCGCCTGCTTCCGTTTTTACATATGTTGTATGATCACTACCCTTGTCATATTCTTCTGAAATCAATGAAGTCATAGAGAAAGGAGGAGTAAAAATGGTGTACCGTTATTTGGCTCTTGGCGATTCACTGACGGTAGGTATTGGTGCTTTATTTGGAAGCGGGTTTGTACCACTCTATCAAAAAAGACTGGAGTATCATTTACGAAGTGCGGTTCTTGTAAGCAATCAGGGAATCAATGGACTTACCTCCCAAAGACTTCTATCCATGGTAAAATACAATCAGTACTTGCGCAATCTCATTGTACATGCTGATATTATTACGATCTCTATCGGCGGGAATGATCTGATACAGGCAGCTCGTTCAACGAGATGGAATCTAAGTTCTCCACTATTCACTCAGACTTTGGACGTATGTGAGCACAATATGAAAGAGATTCTTTCACAGATCCAATCTTTAAAAAAGGATTCATCTTACTTTATTCGGCTCGTTGGACTGTATAATCCGCTGCCTAAGAATGAGGCTGCCTATCATTGGGTGAAACAATATAATGATTTCCTTACAAGTCGAGATAGTCATAACATAGCTACAGCCCAGCTTCTTTACGCTTTTCAGGGAAGAGAAAGGGAATTGTTATTTTTTGATAGGGTCCATCCAAGCAGTAAGGGATATCGGGTTATCGAATCACAGCTGGATCGTACAGGGTATGCTCCGTTGTTACAGCTGGAGAAGCCTTACACCTTACGCAAAAAGAAGAAATAACAATAGGAAGGATGCAAGCAAATCCAGCTTGTATCCTCTACGCTTCGATCAGGAGAATACTTTACTATAGAAGAAGGAGCAAAACCATGTATGGAAACATCGAACAAGCCCTCTATCACTAGAGAAGAAGAAGTACGCGTTCGCCGTATGCTTAAGAATTACGTTGAAGACTCATCGGGAACAGAATTAGAGAGTTGTATCATTGAGCGGTTAACGGGAGGAATGAACAACTCTACGTACTTGATTCATCTGAGTGGGAAACGATATGTACTGCGTAATTACAATAGTCATCAGGATTTTGATAAGGTTAAGTATGAACATGCTATTCTGAAAAGTCTTGCAATACATAAGCAAAAGTTTGTTTATCCGCAGCTGGTACCAACATTGGAAGATACGACATTTACTCATCAGGAAGGGAAAATAGGAGCCTTATTTCACTATCAAGAAGGAAGTAATGCGGTACGAATGGGGCCGAATCAGTACCTGCAATTGGGACAAAAAGCGGGCCAGGTTACACTCGCATTGTCCCTCATAACGGTTCCTTTAGCGCCTGTGTATCCACCTTACTACAGATTGGATCTAGCTTATCCGGAAATTTCGCCAGCAACATTCATTCGTTTTCTACAGCAACCTGACTCGTCTTTTCAATCCCTGCATCAAGAAACCAAGGAAATCGCAGAAGTCATTGAAGATCTGTTCATCAAGACTTGCGGAGGCCTCGAAGATCTTCCTCACCAACTCGTACATGGAGATCTGAATACTTCAAATATTTTAGTCAATGAAGAAGGGAATATAACCACAATCCTTGATTTTGAGTTTGCTACTTGGGATCTTCGTGTGATGGAACTGGCTGTTCCTCTTTCCGATCTCATCACTGGCATGATTATGGATGAGAACGATAACACGCAAGCAGAAGAGGAGATGTGGAACAATCTTAAAGCGCTGATCAGCGGTTATGCTTCCGAAGTTTCTCTATTACCCGAAGAGAAGGACATGATTCCGTCTCTTGTGCTTCTTCGGAGAGTAGATGTCGTCATGCATTTTTTGACTCGGTATCATAAAGGAATTGATCCAGCAGATATCGTTCGCGATCAGCTGCAGAAGTTGATAAGCTGTGTAAGGTGGCTTGCGTTACATCAGGCTAGAGTAAGACAATGGCTATAATAAAAAAACGCTGTCTCTTCGGGCAGATAAGGAAGAGAATAGCGTTTTAATAAGTTTAGGAATGGGATGTAATTATATTGATTTCCGAAAGAAACTGCGGACAGCCCAGCGGCGCTCTTGCCGCTTTTTATATTTAGGCAGAGAGCGGTATACGTCAATGGACTGACGGTAGGCTTCTTTTGCCTCATCCTTTTGGCCAAGCTTTCCGTAGACAAGTCCGAGGTAATAGAAAGATTCACTGGAGGAAGACTGGATGTCTTGAAATTTCTCTACATATTGAAGTGCCTTAGCCTGATCTTTATCCTTGTAAGCGGATGCGAGGCGAAGGTAGGGTTGGCCGTATTTTACTTTTGGATTCAGTTTCGTTGCATGCAGCGTATGTTGTTCCCCTTGTTCTAGCTGTCCTTGATGAATCTCTGTCGTTCCGACCATATCCCAATATTCTGCTGAATGATCATATGAAGACTCAATCGATAGTAGTAACTGCTGAGCTTCCCTGTACTTTTTGCGTTCAATCAGGAGTCTTGCTAAGTCAAATTTAGAGGTAACGTCATTTGGATTCAGCGCAATTTGCTGCCGATTTTTGGAGATGCTTCGCATCCGTTTAAAAGGTTTTGTGATGCTTGGAAATACACCGACAAAACGCCGATCTAAAAGGTAAAAAATAAGAAACAGTACAATAATAGCAATAAACGGATTACCAATGATATAGAAAAGCAAACCAAATAGTAAAAATTTACTCATAACCTTCCCCCTGATAAATAATTAGTAATCTCCTCATGTCGATTATTTCAATATTATACCATATACGCTCGTGACAGCGTTTCTATAACTCTAGTAAGATGGAAGTAAATAAAGTGGAAAAAGGAGTACAATCATGACAGAGAAAATCAGACAGCAAATCGAGTTTATTCGCGAAATTGATAAATTGAAGCACGTATTTCGGCAGTCTTATCTAATGAATCAAGAAAGACATGAGAATGATGCGGAACATAGTTGGCATATTGCTGTTATGGCTTTATTGCTAAAAGAACATAGCGATGAGGATTTAGATATGACAAAAGTGCTGCACCTGCTTCTCATTCATGATTTGGTAGAAATCGATGCAGGAGATACGTTCGCATACGATGTCAAAGGATATGAAGACAAATGGGAAAGAGAACTTGCGGCGGCAAAACGAATCTATGGGCTGCTTCCGGCAGAACAAAAAGAGGAATGGATGAACCTCTGGTTAGAATTTGAGGAAGGCCTGACAAAAGAGGCGCAGTATGCGGCGGCGATGGATCGTCTTCAGCCGGTCCTTCACAATTTTTATACCGAAGGAAAAGCATGGAGAGCCAATCAAGTATCTGCTGTGTCGGTTAGAAAAAGGCTGGCGGTATTAAAAGAGGTTTCTCCTGCTCTAGACACATATGCTAATAAACTGATTGACGAAGCGGTAGAGAAGGGTTACCTGTTACCGTGAGACAAATCCAGTACGTAGAAGGAAGGATCCTCTTAAACTAAGGTCCTTCTTTTTTAGTAGATGCCCAAAACAAATAGAACGTTTAGCGCATCCGTCTTCGATAGGAGGAAGGAGTCATTCCGGTATGTTTTTTAAATAATCGGTAAAAATGCGGAAGACTCTCAAACCCGCTGGCTTCTGCAATGGCTGTCATTGTATCATCGGTACGCAGCAGTTTTTCTTTTGAGAGAATAATGCGTCTTGCCGCAACATATTCGGTGAGCGTCATCCCTGTATGCTTTTTAAAAGCTCGGCTAAAGTGAGCAGTAGAGATGGAAGCTTCCTTAGCAAGTTCAGAGAGAGACACAGGCTGATGAAGGTGCTCGTCTAACCTTTTAAGGGCTTGCGCCATCCAGATCGGCCCTGATAACGTTGTTTTTTCAGATTTTACAGCTTCCGTCATTCGCATCAGAGAGATCAGCATCAGCTGTAATAACAAGAGGGTGGCATAAGTCCTTAAATGTTCCTGACTTACGGTTTCTGTGTAAATCTGTTCAATCCATCGTTCGAATGCATCCATTTGTTTGCGGTTCAGTATTTGGATATAATTTCGCGACTTTCGAGATCTTTCGAAAAACTGCTGAATGGATGCTGCTTCTCCTCCCATCCCTTGAAAGACAGCAGGACTGATATAAAAAGCGGAAGACGTCAGCGGATTCTCTGCCTCTTGAAAGGTACGATGAAGTGTATTGCCAGGGATGATGATAAGACTTCCCGCTTTAATATCGACGATCGAGTGATCAATTAACATTTTCCCTTCTCCTTGATGTACACAAATCAGTTCATGCCAATCATGAAAATGGTCAGGAAGTTCATGTTCAGGAAGTTTGGTTTCATGATATAACATGCGAAAAGGAAGATCGATTGCTGCTTTTAGCCGCCGATCTACGGGTGCCTCAAGCTCATATTTCATAGCTGCTCTCTCCTTATACATACAATATCATCCCAGAGTATATTTTAAGCAAAAATAGCAATTTATGTTCTTTCAGATGATGATACAATGAACTACATAAGGATACAACCACTAATAATAGGGGTGAAGATTGTGCCGGTAAAAAAGGATTATCCAAGACTCAGTTTACAGAACAGTAACAATCACCTACATTCAGTTCAGGCCGAGATTAAACAGCTCCCAGTGAAAGTTCTTCAGATCGGTGAAGGGAATTTTTTGCGGGGGTTTGCAGACTGGATGATTTATGAAAGCGCTGTTAAAGGTGGGTTTAAAGGAACGGTAGCTGTAACCCAGCCTAGACGGAAAGGTAGAGGGAAGCTGCTGACAATACGGGAACAAGACGGTCTGTATACGCTGCTAACAAGAGGTATCGTTAATGGGACGGCTGTTGAAAAGACATCGATCATCCCTATCTTGTCTCGTACCATTGACCCTTATGAAGAATGGCAGGATTTTCTACAGCTGGCGGTAAGCCCTGAACTGGATATTATCATCTCCAATACGACAGAAGCAGGTTTAACCTACCTGGAGACGAGATATGAAGAGGGGGTACCGATCGATTCTTTTCCCGGTAAACTTACCGTGTTTTTACATGAACGCTATACTCACTATTCCGGAAGCAAAGAGAGCGGTTTACTAATTCTGCCTTGTGAGCTTGTCGATCGAAATGGAGATGTTCTCAAAAAATACGTGCTGCAGCATAGTATTGATTTTGGTTTTTCGGATTCGTTTCGGGAATGGGTTCAGCAGGACAATCGGTTTCTGAATAATTTGGTGGATCGGATCGTCACGGGTGCCCCTTCCGAAGAAGAGGCGGCTGTACTCACAGAACGTTTCGGATATGAAGATAAGCTAATGACCTTAGCTGAGCCTTACCATTTGTGGGCGATTGAAGGGGAACCGGACCTTGATGACAGGCTTCCGCTGGCACAAGCAGGACTGAATATCCACTGGACCTCAGATTTAAAGCCGTTTCAGCTGCGGAAGGTACGTCTCCTAAATGGTTCTCATACTCTCATGACCCCGATTGCCATACTTAAAGGCCAGACATATGTGCGTGAGACGATGGAAGACAGCGAACTTGGAGCTTTTGTAAGAGATGCAGCGAAAAAAGAAATCATTCCTGCACTTGATCTGCCTGAGGAGGAAATGCAAAGTTATGTCAAAGAGGTGTGGGACCGCTTCCTGAATCCTTATATCAATCATAAACTGACAGATATTATGCTTGGCTCTATCTCTAAATTCAAAGTAAGACTGCTTCCGACCCTGCTTGAAAGTAACAACAAAAACGGGGTTCTGCCTGAACGAATCGTCACTTCTTTTAGTGCACTGCTTCGTTTATATAAGGCGAAACAAACAGAAAGTGGATATGTGTCAAGCACTTTTTGCGGGGAGATAGTAACCCTGCGGGATGAGGAGCGGCTGCTTGCATCCTTGGCTCAGTATTGGTCTGAGTATAGCGGCACTAATATGAATGAGGTCGTTTCTAACATATTGGCAGATGAACAAATATGGGGACAGAACCTTGATTTGATCTCTGGGCTGCGTGATCAATTGGCAGAGAATCTGAACAAGTGGGAAAAGGAGGAGCATAATGAATACGTATGAATCTTCTGTAACGGATTGGACACGGCTTCATCCGAATGATGATGTGCTCATTGCACTCCGTAATCTAAACGCAGGTGAACAGATGGAGGTGGCTAGCGGACAACATATCATTTTGAAAGAGGATGTCCCAAAAGGTCATAAGTTTGCCGTAAGGGAGCTTCAAGTAGGCGAACATATTATGAAATACGGTTATTCCATAGGTATCGCTAAGGAACAGATTGAGACAGGAAGATGGCTTCATACACACAATGTCAGCACAGGCCTAAGCGGACTTATTGACTACGAATATATAAAGACCCCTCTCGAAAAACCGGCGGTTGTTCCTGCCAATCTTCATACTTTTCAGGGATACAGACGAAGTAACGGCAAGGTAGGAATTCGTAACGAAATCTGGATTATTAATACGGTTGGATGTATCAACAAAGTATGTGAGGCACTGGCGAAAATGGGGAATACGGCATTTCAGGGCCGAGTGGACGGGGTCTACCATTTTGCTCATCCGTTCGGTTGTTCACAGCTTGGTGATGATCTCAAGTATACTCAGCAGCTCCTTGCATCTCTTGTATCCCACCCGAATGCCGGCGGCGTATTAGTCATTGGGCTTGGCTGTGAGAATAATCAGATCGAAGAATTCAAGACGTTTATTCCAGCTGAGGATAGGGAGAGGGTACGATTCTTAAAAGCACAGGAAATTGATGATGAGATGGCCGAAGGGCTGCGCTTATTAGAAGAACTGACGGAGCTTGCGGAGAAGCAGGAGCGTGAACCTGTTCCGATATCTGAACTTACCATTGGTCTGAAATGCGGAGGTTCCGATGGTTTCTCGGGGATCACAGCAAACCCTCTCGTTGGGGCTGTATCCGATAAACTGGTTGCTGCTGGCGGTACAGCAATTCTTACCGAAGTACCAGAAATGTTTGGAGCGGAAACGATTCTGATGAACAGAGCTCGCAGTGAAGAGGTTTATGAAGAGCTTGTGAACTTAATCAACAATTTCAAACAATACTATGTAAACCATGGACAGAATATTTATGAGAATCCCTCACCGGGTAATAAGGAGGGAGGTATCACCACATTAGAAGAAAAATCGCTGGGTTGTACACAAAAAGGCGGACATTCAGAGGTAGTGGATGTAGTTGCTTATGGGAAAAAGGTAACGAAAAAAGGGCTCAACATCGTGGAGGCACCCGGTAATGATCTCGTATCCGTAACCGCCCTGTCGGCAGCAGGTGCACATATTGTTCTGTTTACGACCGGACGAGGAACTCCTTTTGGCGGACCGGTTCCTACTGTTAAAATTGCTACCAATTCGGATCTCGCTAATCGCAAAAAGCACTGGATTGATTTTAATGCAGGTCAGCTGCTCGAAGGAAAAGCGATGGACGATCTTGCAAATGAATTTCTGGCAGAACTGATTGATATTGCTTCGGGGAATAAAGTGACGAACAGTGAACGTTACGGTTTCCGCGAGATTGCGATTTTCAAAGATGGAGTCATCTTGTAGATGTAATATCATTTCTGAAAAATAAGAAAGGTCGGCAGAGAGGAGCATCTCTCTACCGGCCTTTTCTAGCGTCTTCTCTTAGATGATTCCGTAACTAGCGAGTGTCTTAAGTCGTTCCATCGTGAGATGTCCCCGCCATTCTGCTTCGGCTGCTGCACTTAGCGCAGGCCAAGAGATTGGCCAGCCGCCGTCTTCTTGTTGGGAGGAGAGAAGGTGCTCCAAATGCTGCTTCGTAATTTCCTTGGATATAAATCGAGCTGCATAGCTGTCTGAACGAGGCGCCCAGTCCAGCACTTTTTGTACATATCCGGTCGCTTCTGGGTCCAGTTCGATGTCACCATGCTGCTCTAGCAAATGATCGAGTTTTTGAGTGAGCCGAATGGATCGCTCGCTCTCAACTTGATTTTCGAGAAAATGTATGGCTTGAATCAGCGTATGATATCCTTCTAGTTCACTGTTTTCGAGGGAATACCAAACAAATTCCACCGATTTTTTAAACCAGTTCTCTCTAAGGAAAGGATGCCAATCCTTACATTTATATAGCAGTCCAATAATAGAACCTGATGGATTAAGAGAAGCCGTGTCATCTTTTTTTGTTGTCCACCAGGGTGCATGGGGATAATCGTTTACGTTCTTAAAAGAATAGGGCCAGCCGCCAGTTGTAGGATTCGCATGTTTCTGCAGGAAAAACCCAAGCCCTGTAAGGATACGTTCAGGATAATAGCGAACTTCACTTAGTAAATGAAGAGCAAACTCAGCACCTTGGGGCTGACTGAAAGGACTGCGAATATCGGGTTCTAGTGCATGCCCAAAACCGCCATCTTGATTTTGATAAGCGGCAAGCGCTTGTACCACGGATTCTGCAGATCTTTGTCCTGTTGCATATTCGAAACGGTAACGATCCAGCAAGCGAGCATGGGTATACATGAAATGATGGGCTTTTTTCACAACCGGATGAGACACATCTAATAATGGGTAAGTGGTCATCGTTTGGTTCACTCCTTCAGTGCTTGGTCGAATCCTCTTTTTGTATTCTTCGTTTTCGTTTATTTACCTGCAAAAAGTCAGGGAAAACAAAAATTCCCGCACCCTCTGCTTACTCAGGTGATACGGGAATAGGTATAAAAAATGGGTATAAGAAAATGGATATAAGAAAACGTGTATAGAATACGCCTGCTGCGTACTATTTAACTTGCAGTATTTGTACACCGTGTCCTTCAATTTGGATCGTTCCCTGATGGTCAGTACCTGTTAGAAGATCCTCAACCTGAACATCCCCTAGATCATAGGAACAAGCTTCCTTATTGAAGTTAAGCACAAATAGATAAGAGATTCCGTCTTTTACACGGCGGCTGACTTCAACGCCATCAGGTGTAACGAGCGTCTGTCCAATACCTTTATCTGCTCTTATTTTATCAACCAGGCCGTCAAGGAAGCTGGTTTCTGGATCAGAAGCGACATAGTATGCTTCACCAAGGCCAAATACATTACGGGTCAAAGATGGCATGCCTTGATAGAAATCTTCACCATACTCAGCAATCACTTCTGCCCCTTCGGTATGGAGCAGATCGCAGAGCAGACCGCATTCATACTCGCCCGAAAGTTTGCCGTATGTGTTTTTAATCATCATTTTGTTCTTCTGGTCCGGGAACAGTGCATCGATTTCTTCTACCCAGATACCGAGAAGATCTCGAAGTTCACCAGGGTATCCCCCCACCGTGGCTAGGTCATTCTCATTCACTACTCCGCTAAAGAACGTAGTTACAAAGGTGCCGCCGTTTTTCGTGAATGTCTCCAGTTTATTGGCGAATCCGGGTTTTACCATGTAGAGCACGGGTGCTACTACAACCTCATAGGAAGAAAGATCCGTATCTACGCTGATCATATCAACCTGGATATTCTGGCGATAGAAGGCTGCATAGTACTTATGAATTTGTTCTACATAGTTTAGTGCTACCGAAGGACCGCTTGATTTCTCAATTGCCCACCAGTTTTCCCAATCAAACAGAATGGCTACTTTAGATTCTACACGAGAGTCAAGTATTCGATCTCCGAGTTTCGCGAGTTCTTGTCCTAGCTGAGTTACTTCACGGAATACCCGGGTATTTTCATGGCCTGCATGTTCAATGACCGCACCATGGTATTTCTCACAAGCGCCAATGGATCTGCGAAGCTGGAAGAACATCACGGTATCTGCTCCATGGGCAACCGTCTGATAGCTTTGGAGACGCATGACACCTGGACGTTTTAAAGAGTTGTAGGGCTGCCAGTTTTGCTGGCTTGGCGTCTGCTCCATCAGCATGAACGGCATACCGTCTTTTAGACCTCTCATCAGGTCATTTGCCATTGCTGTTTCACTAGGAGGAGTGGTGAGACTCGGGTAGCTGTCCCAAGATACGATGTCCATATGTTTTGCCCATTTGAAATAATCAAGCTGTTTGAAGAATCCCATCAAGTTCGTAGTTACCACAGAATCCGGTATGTATCTTTTAATTGCATCATACTCCATCTTGTAGCAAGCGAGCATACTATCCGAATTAAAACGAGAGTAGTCAAGGGAAATCCCTTGGAAATTGGTACTGCGCTCACCCCATTCTTCACTGAGATTGCTTGGGAGTACGATCTCGTCCCAGTCATAGAAGGTATGTCCCCAGAAAGCGGTGTTCCAGGCTTTATTCAGGTTATCCAGATTCTGATAACGTTGCTTCAACCATACACGAAAAGCACGTTCACAGTTGTCACAGTAACACTCACCGCCATACTCATTGGAAACATGCCATACAAGTACAGCAGGATGATCTTGGTAACGTTCTGCAAGCTTGCCTGCAATTCGTTCGGAGTACAAACGATAGGTCGGGCTATTTGGACAGGAGTTGTGACGTCCGCCAAACTTCCGTTTTCGACCATCTCGATCTACACGGAGTACGTCTGGGTATTTAGTAGCCATCCATGCCGGATGAGCAGCGGTGCTGGTTGCTAGACAAACATAGACACCGCTTTCATAAAGACTATCAATTAGTTCATCAAGCCATTCAAAATGATAGGTGATTTCATCAGGTTGGTTTTTAGCCCATGAGAATACATTAATTGTTGCGATATCGATACCTGCTATTTTGAACATACGAAGATCTTCTTGATGTGTTGCCTTGTCCCATTGCTCTGGATTGTAGTCGCCGCCGTAGAATATTTTAGGAAGTTTGGAACTAATCAATGGATTCACCTCTTGTATAAGAATAAGTCCATGATATATCATGAGATATATTTTTAAAATATAAGAATTGTAGAGACGTATATAATAATATGGAACTATATTTGAGGTGAAATAATGCTGCTTACTCCAGAACATCAACGTTTTTTTATGACGAGCAGAGAACAACCGTTGCCATTATATATTGAAAGTATTGGAGTGAATTTAAATCAAGAATCAATCGTGCGTTCCACAGGATATCCTTGTTACCACTGGCTGCAGACCATGGAAGGGGAGGGAGAGTTTACTTTTGCTGGAAAAACGTACCCGCTTTCCCCTGGAACCGGTGTACTTGTGGCCCCAGGTGAACCGCATGAATACAAAAGATTAGAAGCGGGTACTACGTGGTCTACTCTCTATATTACGTTTAGCGGTCCGCAGACGAGTGCCATTCTAGCAACGCTTGAACTTGAACCATCGGCATGTTATCAGTGGGACCCTTCGTCGGAGCTTCAGTTCTTTGGACAAGAAGTTCTTGGGTCCATCGGCAGTGATCGCGATTTAACGGGTCTTGAAGCGTCTGGGGACCTGTACCGTTTTCTATTGTTGCTTAAAAAATATGGAACGACAGGAAATTCACCTTCGTTGTCTCACTCTCTTGAAAGGCTTGCTCCACTGCTTCAGTTTATGGAAGAAAAATTGAGTGATCCGAATGTTGGCTTATCAGAAATGGCAGCTGTACTGTCGGTTAGTCCCCGATACGTCAATACCCTTTTCAAGCAATCTTTTGGAGAGACTGCCTATGGATATTTCATCCTGAAACGAATCCGCAGAGCGAAAGAAATTCTCACATCACGTCCGGATATGACGGTTAAAGAAACAGCAGAAGTTGTCGGCTTCCGGGATGCAAGCCATTTTGTAGCTACGTTTCGTAAAATCGAAGGGGTAACACCCGAACAATTTCGTAAATTGTACTGATAAATGAAACAATTTCATTTTAGCTTTAGAAGCCTTAACCGGGACTATATATAGATAAAATGCTTCTTTAGGATTGATGAAAACGGTTTTATATAGGATGATGGGTTAGGTAGACGGGAAAACAACACATGGGATGAAGAAAGAAGGGGAAAGAATGTCTGAAATATTCATTTGGCCTGGTCAGCCTCCTTATGCAGCAGAAGGATATGAAGCAGATCGACCCACACTGAGAGCATACCTAGCGGAAGGAGCCAAAAGTGCGGTTATTGTCTGCCCAGGTGGCGGATACGGCCATCTAGCAGATCATGAAGGAGAGCCTGTAGCAAAGTGGCTGAATGAAGCGGGCATTTCGGCATTTGTATTAAAATACCGAATTTCTCCGCACAAAGAACCTGCACCTCTCGCTGATGCTAGACGGGCGATACAGTATGTAAGAGCCCATGCAGAGGAATATGGAATTGATAAAAACCGGATTGCTATGCTCGGATTCTCGGCTGGCGGACATTTGACCGCGAATGCGGGAACTTCGTGGGTTCCTGGTGCAGAAGATCCGAAAGGTGAAGATCCTGTAGCCTCGGAGAGTTCAAAGCTAGATGCAATGATTCTTTGTTACCCTGTGATTACGATGGAGGATTACGGTCATTTAGGTTCAAGAGAAGCATTGCTTGGTAAAGGTGCTTCGAGCGATCTCATTCAAAAGTATAGTAACGAAAAGCAAGTATTCAAGGAAACACCGCCTGCTTTTATTTGGCACACGTATGCAGATGAGGCAGTCCCTGTTCAGAACAGTCTTGCTATGTCTATGGCGTTAAGTGAATCAAGAGTTCCTCATGAGCTTCATGTATTTGAAGAAGGACGGCATGGAATTGGACTGGCTGAGGAGTTCGCAGAAACAACAGGAAAGTGGAAGGAACTATGTATTACCTGGCTTCGGAAGCAGGGATGGTAGAGAGTTTTGAAGATAAGTCGGCCTTGGGGTTAAGGCTGTAGGTGAGGGCAGTTTTATAATGACCAGAGAGTTGGTTACTGATACGGAAGTGCAGGCCCGGATTTTTTTAAGTCTGCAGTATGGTCTTGATGATTAGTGTTAGTCCTTGCGTTTAAGTAGAGTCAATCTCGTGTATTAACATGGATAGATATACCAGCCAAATTGTTATAGCGATTAGCGAAGGAGTGTTTAAGATGGCAGAAATTGAACTTGTATTAGATGCAAAAGCGAAGCTTGGAGAAGGGCCCAGCTGGGATGCGAAAGTGGGCCGACTATTTTGGGTAGATATTGAAGGTTTTAAGCTGCATGCTTATAATCCGCAGACGGGCGAGGATACCGTTTATGATATCGGACAACATATCGGTGCTGTTGTACCATACGAGAAGGAACGCGTTATCGTTGCGCTGCGAGAGGGGTATCATGTGTACAACCTCCAGACGGGAGAGCTTCAGCTTATTCATGACCCGGAAGAGGGTCGTAAGGATAACCGGTTTAACGATGGTAAATGTGACCCGGCAGGCCGCTTTTGGGCAGGGACGATGAGTCTTGAAGGAAAGAATAAGCAAGGCGCTTTTTATTGTCTGGAAGACGGAGAAGTCAGCACCATCTTTACCGAAGTTTCCACCTCTAATGGTTTAGGTTGGAGTCCTGATCATAAAACAATGTACTATATTGATACACCTACAGGGAAGGTAGACCGGCTTGATTATGATGAAAAGACAGGCAAAGTGTCTAATCGCAGAACAGCAGTGGATTTTCCTGACAATGTTGGTTTCCCTGATGGCATGACCGTAGATGCAGAAGGGATGATTTGGATTGCACATTGGGGCGGATCTCAAGTAAGCCGCTGGAATCCGGACACAGGAAAAATGCTCTCACGTATAGAGGTTCCTGCGGAGCAAGTGACTTGTTGCTGCTTTGGAGGTGAAAATTTAGATGAGCTGTATATTACTACAGCACGAAACGGACTAAGCGCTGAACAACTCAAAAAAACGCCGCACGCGGGTGGACTGTTTCGAATCAAACCGGGCGTTAAAGGAATGCCGACATTCCGTTATAAACAAAAATAAGGGGGCAGTGCAATGAATGCCGATCACTTCCAAGATCAGAACCAATTTTCTAAACCCTTAGATCCATATAGTGCTAAATCAAACTTTGACGTGAAGGAAGAAGAACTGCATAAAAATGGTGTTCCATCATTATGGCGTGAAGTTTCTAATTTGTTAATTATTGTCGGAATCATTGCGGGCGTAATTCTCTTATCTCGAATCTTTTAGTTTTAATATTCGAAATAGAGAGATGATGTTAAATACACAAAAACAAAAACACAAACAAACCACAGAATGGATAATCTGAATCACCATTCTGTGGTTTTTATGAGAAATAATATATTTAATTGCGGATAAGATAATCAAATGCTCCGAGTGAAGCTGTTGCACCTGATCCCATCGAGATAATGATTTGTTTGTAGGCACTGTCTGTGCAGTCGCCGGCAGCAAATACGCCAGGAAGGCTTGTTGCTCCGCGTTTATCTACCACGATTTCGCCCATTCTCGTACGCTCAACTGTGTCGCCTAACCAATCTGTATTCGGAACAAGACCGATTTGGACAAATACACCTTGAAGTTCGATATGTTGAACAGTACCTGTATCGCGTTCAATATAGGAAATACCATTTACTTTATCGGTACCTGTAATTTCCTTGGTTTGAACATTTTTAAGAACAGTAACGTTTGGCAAGCTGTAAAGGCGCTCTTGAAGAACAGAGTCTGCTTTTAGCTCAGGCATAAACTCAAGTACCGTTACATGTTTTACGATACCAGCAAGGTCAATGGCAGCTTCAATACCAGAGTTACCACCGCCGATTACAGCAACATGTTTGCCTTCAAACAATGGGCCGTCGCAGTGAGGGCAGTAAGCTACGCCTTTGTTTTTAAACTCGGCTTCGCCCGGTACACCAACATTACGCCATCTAGCTCCTGTGGAAAGAATAACCGTCTTACTCTTAACCACAGCTCCGTTTTCCAGCTCGATTTCGATAAGATCTTTTTTCTCCAGACGTTTTGCACGCTGTAGGTTCATCAGATCAATATCGTACTCTTTTACGTGTTCTTCGAGGCTAGCAGCCAGTTTAGGACCTTCGGTATGTTTCACACTGATAAAGTTTTCGATACCCAGTGTATCCATAATTTGTCCGCCAAAGCGTTCTGCAATAATACCTGTTCGAATCCCTTTACGTGCAGCATAAATAGCAGCACTAGCACCTGCTGGTCCGCCGCCGACAACGAGTACATCATATGGTTCTTTATTGCTGAACTCAGATGCATCTGGAGTGCTTCCTACTTTAGCAAGAATTTCTTCCAGTGTCATACGGCCGCTTCCGAATGATTCTCCATTCAAGAAAACAGTAGGGACAGCCATAATATCTTTGCTCTCCACTTCTTCCTTAAATGCAGCACCATCGATCATGGTATGTGTGATGTTAGGATTCAGTACGCTCATTACGTTTAACGCTTGAACGACATCAGGACAGTTGTGGCAAGACAAGCTGATGTAAGATTCAAAATGAAGCTCATCTTGAATGCTTTTCACTTGATCAATTACCTTTTGATCTACTTTTGGAGGTCTGCCGCTTACTTGAAGCAAAGCGAGTACCAGGGAAGTAAATTCATGTCCTAAAGGAATACCTGCAAAAACAACACCAGTGTCTTCGGAAACGCGGTTTACGCTGAAGCTTGGTGTTCTTTCCAATTGTGCTTTTTCAACTTTAATTCTGGAGGACATCGTAGCAAGCTCGTCTACTAGGGAAAGCATGTCACGGGAGACTTCATCGTCCCCCGCACATACTTTAAGTACTACGTCGCCTTCCAGAAGCTGAAGATATTGTTCTAATTGAGCTTTAATATCTGCTTCTAGTATCATATTGACGCACTCCTTAGATTTTGCCTACAAGATCAAGGCTTGGTTTCAGTGTTGCACTACCTTCTTGCCATTTAGCCGGGCAAACTTCACCTGGGTTGTTACGTACATATTGTGCTGCTTTAATTTTGTTAACAAGTGTACTTGCGTCACGGCCGATACCGCCAGCATTGATTTCTACGGTTTGGATAACACCATCTGGATCAATAATGAAAGTACCGCGGTCAGCGAGACCAGCTTCTTCGTCTAGTACATCAAAGATACGGGAAATTTTTTGAGAAGGGTCACCAATCATAATGTATTCGATTTTACCGATAGTTTCGGAATGATCGTGCCAAGCTTTATGTGTAAAGTGAGTATCAGTAGATACAGAGTATACTTCCACGCCAAGATTTTTTAGTGTAGCATATTGATTTTGAAGATCTTCAAGTTCAGTTGGGCATACGAAAGTGAAGTCTGCTGGGTAGAAGCATACTACGCTCCATTGACCTTTAAAGTTTTGTTCAGTTACTTCGATAAATTCACCTTTTTGGAAAGCATTCGCTTTAAATTCTTGTACTTCTTTTCCGATTAGAGACATATTCATGTTCCTCCTAAAATGTTGTGTATGTTATTACAGAATTTATACTTAACTAGTATTGAAATAAAATTCAAAACTAATTAAATAATAATAATTCTAATCTAGTAATTATTATCATATAACCTTATCGTTCTGTCAAGAATACTTCTCAATTAGATTTAAACTTTTATCCCATAGACTGTTTTATTTTAATAAACTCTACTCCGCCCAAGTGATGTGTTATTTCATTAAAGGGACATATGCGAAGAGGAGTATCTTGAGTATCTTCATCTATAAGCTTACAGAGAATAGAATCAATATTCAAATGCAGGTTGCTTTGTTTTTTACAGTTTTTATATAGAGAATTACTTTGAAGTCAGGCTAATACTTACAATTCAATTGATAAGTTTAGAGTGGAAACGATAAGTGAGTAGAATCTATTTATAGGAGCAGAGAATATAAGAGAAGAACTTGGTAATATTCCTTCTTCTATTATAGAGGTCAGAAAAGTATATTTAAAGTGATTATTTTCCTTTACAAAATAATTTAGGGCGCCTCTTTCGAGACGCCCAAATCATGGGAGAGGAGAAACCGGATGAAGAGCTTATGGGGAAACGTAAGTCTTCTCCGCGGTTGTCTACGGCACTTGTGATGCCGATAATTACATCATGACCGCTCTCACGTAAGTTTATACATGACCGAGCCAATTTCTTTTTGCAAAATTCATTTAGGCATTTTCACATCTATTATAGATTGTGGTACGATATCGGTATAATAAAGGCACATATTAAGACAGAAACAGGGTGACATAAAAAGGTGAGAGTGATATCAGGTACAGCAAAAGGAAGACCGCTTAAAGCAGTTCCCGGAACAGGGACACGCCCGACAACCGATAAGGTGAAGGAAGCGGTCTTTAGTATGATTGGACCTTATTTTGAAGGTGGAAATGTGCTCGATCTGTTCGCTGGCAGCGGCGGACTTGGCATAGAGGCACTTAGCAGAGGGATGGAAAAGGGGATATTTATCGACCTTGAACCCAAAAGTATTGAAGTCATTCGAGCTAACTTGAAGGCTACAAAGCTTGAGAGTAAGGCAGAAGTGTATCGCAATGAGGCTGGCAGAGCTTTGAAACTGCTCGCAAAACGTGCTTACAAGTTTGATGTTGTTTTTCTCGATCCGCCTTACCGGATGAAAAATGCAGATGAACTCATGCTGGCGATGCAGGAGAACGATATGTTTTCTGAAGATGCAATCGTAGTCGTTGAATATGATGCAGATCATGAGTATGAGGAAAAGTTTGGTCATTTTGTCCAAACTCGAAAAACAACCTATGGTGATACAGCTATATCGGTATACCATTATTCCCCCAGCACTGAAGCAGTGGAAGAAGATATAAGTCAGAATGAAACAAGTCAGGAGATACAAGTTGATGAATAAAGAAGTACATTCAGGCGAGAGAGTAGCCGTCTATCCGGGTAGTTTTGATCCCGTAACGATGGGGCATCTTGATATCATTACAAGAGCTTCCAAACAGTTTGATCGTCTGGTGGTTGCTGTTCTGAACAATAAAAGCAAGAATCCTCTATTTTCGGTAGAGGAGCGTGTTGAATTACTGGAGATGGTTACGAAGGATCTGCCCAATGTAGAAGTGGACAGTTTTCGTGATCTTACTGCGAGCTATGTACGCGTTAAAGGGGCCGATGTCATTGTGCGCGGAATTCGGTCGGTAACGGATTTTGAATACGAATTGCAGCTCGCGTCCTTGAATAAGAAATTGAATAAGGACGCCGAGACTATTTTTATGATGACCGATCCGATCTATTCCTATCTTAGTTCCAGTGTGGTTAAGGAAATTGCAAGCTTTAATGGAGATGTGACGGACCTAGTGTCCAAAGAAGTGGAAGAAGCGCTTAGACGTAAAGTTAATGAGAAAAAGGCCCTCGAGTAGACTTCCATCCGGCAATCCATTTGGATAATAAAATGAACGTTGTTAGCAGTAAAATGAGAAGTATACCGAGCCATCCTGCATGCTGGAAAATGGTTATTACAGGTTCTGAGATTCCTTTTATTCCGGGGGAAGCGTCATTGAACACGGTTTTAGTGGAGACAAGCCACATTTTAATGGGTGTCCACAGAATCAGGACAAGAATATAGGAAGTACATGCGTGTAATATCCGTCCAAAAGTAAAGATAGAAGTGCTGATTCCGTACGGCTTCAAGAGAGCTGAGACTTGCCAGTGTGAACTCAGCCCTCCCCAGCCGATCGCCGCTGCAAGTAACCCGAACTGGAGTGGCTGCGAGATGATATCAGTGGAACGAAGAGCATAGGCGCCAAGGTGTATTTCAAAAAAAGAAGACCAGAGATAGTCTGGGAAAAATGGAGTTACATATTTTCCAATTAACCTGATCAGGACAGAAAATACGATCATTGAGCCGCCTGTCATCATTAGCACTTGAACGGCATGACTTACTGTTTCTCCGAGCAGTTTCCCAAAACTTCGGCCGTCTTTTTTTCTAGTCAAAGCAGCGGTTTGATACATGGAGTAGAGAAGACCTTTTTTTGGAACGGTTGGTTCTTGTAAGTGCGGGTTCGTATTACTTACCGATACGGCATCATTTTTGTCAGTAAACCTCGCGAGAATGAATCCGGAAAGGATACCAGCTGCCCAGTGAACCAGGATGAGGACGTAACCGACAACGGGATTTTGATAAAAAGCGGCACCGATGACAACGAGAAGTGTCATAGGATTGGTAAAATGCGTGAGCGCAGCAAGCCGTGAAGCTTCTTTTGACGTGATTAACTTTTGTTCATACAGCTGTACTGCGGTATCGGCTCCGGAAGGGAAACCGGCACTCAAGCCCATGGCTAGTCCCATACCGGTTGCTCCAGGCAATCGAAAACCTTTTTTCATTAAGGGGTCGATAAGTACACCCAGTCCGTGGGTAAAACCGTAAGCAGTCAGCATCTGGGACAGCATTAGGAATGGCAGCAAGGCAGGAAACACCATTTTCCACCAGATATCAAGTCCTTGTATAGAGGCCTCAAACGCCTCTTCGGGGGTAGAAATAATAGCGACTACGAGGAAAAGAGCACCTATACCCAGCAGCACCGTGATGAGATAGGGAGGAATCAAGGACCGCATACCTGTACTTGTTTTCTTATTAAAGTTCAATGAACGATCACCTCTATAGGTAAGATAAAGACCGATCCTGTAAAAAAAGGCACGGTTCTTTTAAGGTTGAATGGTAGTGGTGCAACATGTTCTTGTTAGCTTCTACTTCATGTTCTGTGGATGAATATGTTGTCCTATACATGTATATGTAGAATACAAAGAACAAGAACAAGCTGTCTGTAAGTAAGGAGGAGGTGGACGTTCATGAGTGATATGCGTAGAAAAAGCGGAATGCGAACGACGCTATATATCGCCGTACTTGCCATTGTGGTTTATGTTTTGGTGTACATGCCTACGCCATATATCATTACTCAGCCGGGTTCGGCAGAGGCAGTAAAACCCATGGTCGAAGTGAAAAATGGGGATGAACAAGAAGAGGGCGAATTTCTCATGACCACCGTATCGGCGAGTTACGCGAATTTGTCACTCCTCTTTTTATCTGTATTTAATGATCATGCGGAGATTGGAAAGAAAGCAGAGCGTCTCCACGGAAAATCAAAAGATGAATATTCGGCAGAGCAGGTTTTTTATATGAGTGATTCTCAATCATCTGCTATGGAAGCTGCATATGAGCAGGCTGGCATTAAGTATAGTATTGTACCTGAGCATATATTTGTGTTTGGTCTGTCCAAAGATCCTGCGCCTCAAGGGGATATTGAGGCCGGAGATAAAATACTGTCTGTAAATGGTGTGCCTACTCCCGATCATACGGTTCTGTCAAAGGAACTGGAGGGTAAAAAAGCGGGAGACCCCATTGAAATGCAGTTAAATCGGAATGGAGAGACCATTACGAGAGAAGTTACGCTAGTACCGATTAAAGATACGAATACGGGGAAGACAAGAGCCGGTCTTGGCGTGATGATCGGAACCATTCAGAAGGTAAAGTCCGAAGATCCGGCCCACCAGATCGTATTCAAGGATACCCGGGTAGGCGGTCCTTCTGCGGGACTTATGTTTACGCTGGAAATTTATAATCAGCTTACTCCAGGGGATTTGACAAAAGGCCACATTATTGCGGGAACAGGAACGATCACGAAAGAGGGCATCGTTGGACCCATCGGCGGTGTAGTTCATAAAATTGTAGCTGCAGACCGAAAAAATGCGGAAATTTTCTTTGTACCTAGAGATAATTATGAGGATGCAAAGAAAAAGGCAGATTCCATCAAAACAGAAATGAAACTCGTTCCTGTGGACACGGTAGAGGATGCCCTTGAATATATTAATATGCTTTCCGAAAAATAAATCTTTTTTCATCACATCTCAGGATGGTAATGAAATTTACACGTAAAAAAATAGGGCACATAACTTGAGGTCAGAGACTTCACGTTATATGCCTTATTTTTATTGGATGATCAATTATGGATGATCATTATGATTTAGCTGCATATATTTCATATCATTTCTCTACAATCCGTACAGGGGGTTCATAAAAATCGCGAAATAATAGCCTTGGGTCCGGCGTAGGCATGCTCATTCCATAGACTGCTGTTGCCTGCTGATCCCATGTTAATTGATCATGCTCAAAGGCAGACGATTTAATGACAATCGGCAGTGTTGCTTTTTTACGCATTTCTTTTAACAAGGCTTGTCCCTTATCCGTGAAACCAAGAACCCGAATATAATGAGGGCCTTGGCGAAGAATGTCCGGTGTCATTCTCTCCTTCTCATGATGTAGAAGAATATGAGTCAGCATGCGCTGAAGTTTTGTTTTTGTATATCTTTTGGTTTTGACCGCTTCTAGGAGAGCATGGATGGAGAGCTCTGGAAGCTGAGGGATCATTTTAAGTAAACGATGCTCGAGGCCCTCAGTGACCTCTCCAAAGCGCGCTAGTTCTTCAGGACTCTTTGACACGAGCTGGGTAAAAAGCGCGTCACGATAGCGCTCCAGATCCACAGGAGCGCGTCCATTCTGCCATTCGCGCTGCAGAATGGCAAGTACCTCCGCCGGCACGTACGGTGCCGCGGCGGCAAGGCCGTCCTCGCCGAGCAGAAGCTGGCGCACGGCTGTTGCACTTGCGATGCTGCCGGTGCCCGGCATCGCATCATGGTACCCGGCGCCGGTACGTTGCGCCGTGAAGGGTCTTATCGCGCTGCCTAAACGGCGCAGCGCGATAAGATAGTGCAGCCCAAGTGTGTTATTGGGCTGCTTCAGCAAGGCCAGTGCCCCCGCAGGATCGCTGCCGGGGGCAAGAGCTGCCGCAGCCGCTGCATAGGCTGCGGGATAGCTTGCACCGCTGGCAAGCTGCTGCTGGAGGAGGGAAGCCAGAGCCTGCGGCTCACTGGCTAAGAGGTCCGCCAGCTCCACCAGCGGTGCAAGCTCACCCGATTCGCTGCCAAAGCAGAGCGAATCAACAACGCCTGTATGATGCAAGGTGGCCACCGCACCATAGGCAAACCATTCCGCCGGCTGTACTGCATAGGCAGCCGGCAGTTCAAGCACGAGATCGACGCCCAGCGTAAGCGCCATCTCCGTGCGTGCCCATTTGCTGACGATCGCGGGTTCGCCGCGCTGCAAAAAATGCCCGCTCATGACGGCAACCACTGCGCTTGACTGTGTGAGCTTTTTTGATTCTTCTAGATGATATACGTGACCGTTATGCATGGGGTTATATTCTACAATCAGTCCTACCGCGGAATTCACGATATTGTTCAACCTCCCGATTTGCTTAAGACCTGCTTTATTTGTTATCTTAGCTGATACGGTAACTGTTTTTACAAGAACAGCTTATCCTCAAGACAGGGTGTAAAGTTTAAAGTGTTGACAAACCTCTTTGAAAATCGTTATAATGATTTTTGTTTGTTAGACCCTTTTCTCAACATACTTATGTCTGTATTGCAACACACTAAGATAGTATACAGTAATAGGGCTGATTGAAAAAATGGTTTATCGTCTGGAGTGATTATAATGCAAATGTCATTTCGCAAGATGGCAGCAAGTACTGAACCTCTAAAGGTATCGGAACAACTTGATCTTAGTCATCTTATTCGAAACAACAAGGAAATCACAGCCGTATCTCCTTTGCAGGCAGAACTAACACTAACTGCATTACCGGGAGACGTTGTGGATGTTCAAGGTCCGTTAACGGCCGAAGTGGATATGCTCTGCTCTCGTTGTCTAGGTAACGTACATGAACATTTAGATATGAAATTCGCCGAACAGTTCAAACAAGGAACAGAGCCGGAAGATGCGGATGAAGAAGATGATACCTTGTATGTGGACGAGGATATCGTGAATCTTGATCCATTTATGGAAGAATATTTCTTGTTGCATCTACCGTTTGCGCCGCTGTGTAAGCCCGATTGTAAAGGGCTGTGTCCTACATGCGGTACCGACTTGAACCAAAGCAGTTGTGACTGCGACAATACTGTTGTGGATCCGCGGCTTGCTGGGCTTAAGGATTTCTTTAAATGATATTAATTACTTGGTGCATCGCTTAGCGTGCATGAGTAATTGATAGTAGATATTAATCATTCGGTGCACCGCTTAGCGTGCATGAATGATTGATAGTAGATATTAATTATTTAGTGCGTCACTTAGTGTATCGCCTAGCCTGCATGAATAATTAATGGTAATATTAGTTATTTGGTGCACCGCTTAGCGCGCATGAATAATTAATAGTTGATATCAATAACTAGTTGCATCACAATAGGAATGCATGGATTATTGAAAGTTTTTGCTGAATACATGACATCTGTGCTATTATGCAACAGTTGATTTTGATAAGGAGGTGGGAATTGTGGCAGTACCTCAACGGAGAACATCCAAAACTCGTCGTGACAAACGTCGTACTCACTTTAAATTGGCAGTGCCAGGTATGGTGAAATGTGAACAATGCGGAGAAATGAAGCTTGCTCATCACGTATGCAAAGTGTGCGGAACGTACAAATCTAGAGAGATCATCTCTCAATAATAGCTTTGCTGCGAAATAGTACTCTATCCTAGGATAGAGTACTATTTTTTTGTAAGTAATAAAGCAGTACTTTCTTTTTGTGTCAGCATCCTTTATACTAAGCTTTAGTACCAGGTTCTAACCTTGGTTAGTTTGTGATCTAGAAATGGTTTATAATCATTGCCTTTAGGTATGAGATACCTGATTGATGAATGAATAACAGAGAATATAATGTTTTGAAAATATAGATGGTTTGGCTATGCTTTACATAGACTAGACGCGGATTAGTTTCACATATACAAGGTGATGATTTAGCCTTGAGATTATAAATTTCGGAAGTAAGGGGGAGCTTGGTCATAGAACGCATACCGAAAAGACAAAGGCAACAGCAACTTGCACAGATGATTGAGGACAATCCTTTTATCACGGATCAAGAGTTAACCAGACTGCTTAAGGTAAGTATTCAAACGATTCGTCTTGATCGTATGGAACTTGGCATTCCAGAACTGCGTGAGCGGATGAAGCTGATGGCTGAAAGGTCATATGATCAAGTTCGCTCCCTTCCGTTACATGAAGTCATCGGAGATATTGTTGATCTTCAGCTTGATAAAAGTGGTATTTCCATTTTTGAAATTAAAGATGAACATGTATTCTCTAGAACGGGGATTGCGCGTGGACACTATGTGTTTGCGCAGGCCAATTCACTTGCTGTTGCGGTCATTAACGATGAGATCGCACTCACTGCCTCCGCAGATATTCGGTTTGTAAGACCGGTTCATTTAGGAGAAAAGTGTATTGCTAAGGCATATGTTCGTTCGATGCCGGAACAGAAGGGAAAGGCAAAAGTAGAAGTGTTCGCTTATGTCGGAGAGGAAATGGTGTTTCAAGGAAACTTCGTCATTTACCGATCTGCAAGACAAGATAGCGAAGAGGGAGGTAATCATCATGAGGATCGTCATTGATGCAATGGGAGGCGACAATGCACCAGCTGCAAGTGTAGAAGGTGCCCTTCTTGCTGCCAAGGAATGGAAAGATACCGAGATTGTACTTGTCGGAGACGAAACAGCAATTGCGCCTTATCTTGGGAATGAACGACCGGGGAACTTGACTGTTCAGCATGCATCGGAAGTGATTACGTCTGATGACGAACCTGTTAGAGCTGTTCGCCGCAAGAAAGACGCCTCGATGGTCGTGGCAGGACGCATGCTTCGTGAAGGCAGTGCTGATGCGATGATCTCAGCTGGCAATACAGGTGCACTAATGACAACAGGGTTGCTCGTAGTAGGCAGAATGCATGGGATTGAGAGACCTGCCCTTGCTCCTATGATTCCAACCATTGATGATAAAGGAATGCTTGCGCTTGATCTTGGTGCGAATATGGATGCGAAACCAGAACATCTTGCGCAGTACGCACTTATGGGTAGTATCTACCGTCAGAAAGTTCAAGGCATTGAGCGCCCGAGAGTGGGCCTTCTGAATGTGGGTACTGAACCTGGAAAAGGGAATGAACTGACGAAAGTTGCCTATCCTCTTTTGGAGAAGCTGCCGATTCATTTTATTGGAAATGTTGAAGCAAGAGATATTCTTATGGGAACATGTGATGTACTCGTCTGTGACGGTTTTGCAGGTAATATACTGCTGAAATCAGTAGAAGGCGCAGCGGGTGCTATTTTTGCTCTCTTGAAAGAACAGTTTACTTCTTCACTGAAGACAAAACTGGCAGCAGCAATGCTTATGCCGGAACTGCGCAGTCTAAAAGGAAAACTCGATTACAAAGAACATGGCGGTGCTCCTTTACTTGGACTTAGCCGTCTTGTTGTCAAAAGTCATGGTTCAGCAGATGCCAACGCAATTAAGAATGCTGTTCGGCAGGCTAGAATCGCGATTGAGAATCAGCTGGTTGAAAGTATATCTAAGGAAATTACAGGGAAGTGAGTGACATGATGAATACACATTTACGTCCAGTCGGTGTCATCGGCACAGGTAAATATGTACCTGAACGCATTTTGACAAATCAGGATATGGAAAAAATGATGGATACCAATGACGAATGGATCGTTTCTCGTACTGGGATTCGGGAACGTCATATTGCAGCACCTGAGCAAGCTACGTCTGATCTAGCTTTTGAAGCCGCGAAAGCAGCGGCTGCATCTGCAGGTATTAAGCATGAAGACATTGAACTTATCATTGTTGCAACGGTAACACCAGACAGTGCTTTTCCATCCACAGCTTGTATTCTGCAAGATAAACTTGGTGCAAAAGGTGCGGCAGCTTTTGATCTGTCCGCTGCGTGTTCCGGATTTGTATATGGTCTGGCAACGGCAACAAGTCTTATCCAAACAGGAATGTACAACAATGCACTTGTAATAGGTGCGGATTGCCTTTCGAGAATTACAGATTACACAGATCGTAACACAAGTGTTCTTTTTGGAGACGGTGCTGGAGCTGTAATCCTGGGTGAAGTACCGGAAGGCCGCGGATTTAAGTCGTTTGACCTTGGAGCTGAAGGAGCAGGCGGTCCGCTTCTGAACTTGCAAGCAGGTGGTTCTAGATTGCCAGCTTCAGAGGAGACGGTTGCGAATAAACAGCATTATATCTACATGAACGGAAGAGAAGTGTTTAAATTTGCGGTTCGTGTTATGGGAACAGCTACCATTGATGTACTAGCAAAAGCAGGACTTGGAAAAGAAGATGTAGATCTTTTCATTCCACATCAAGCTAATATTCGTATTATCCAATCTGCCATGCAGCGTCTTGAGCTTCCAGAGGAGAAGGTAGTTATTAATGTGGACAAGTATGCGAATACTTCTGCAGCATCCATACCTCTCGCACTCGTGGAAGCAGCGGAAGAAGGCCGAATGAAACCGGGCGATAAGGTACTGATGGTTGGTTTTGGCGGCGGATTGACATGGGGAGCTTCGGTTCTCGTTTGGTAATCTAGTGAAATGATTTCGTAATTATCATTTATTTATATTATTCTTTAACTCTAGTAATTGGACGAAAGGAGTTTTGAATCTAGTATGGGCAAAATTGCTTTTGTATTTCCAGGACAAGGTTCTCAGTCTGTAGGAATGGCAAAAGATGCATACGATCAGGTAGACGCATCCCAAGCTATTTTTAAACAAGCAGATGAAGCACTTGGATTTTCACTGAGCACGTTAGTGTTCGAAGGTCCAGATACGGATTTGAAACAAACAAAAAACACTCAGCCTGCACTATTGACAGCAAGTATTGCTCTTTATGAAGCATTAAGGGAAAAAGGCATTACCGCCGATTATATGGCAGGTCACAGCCTTGGTGAATATAGCGCGCTTGTTGCATCAGGCGTTATTTCGTTTCAAGATGCAGTATCCATTGTTCGTGCAAGAGGAACATTTATGGAGGAAGCAGTACCTGGAGGCCGTGGTGCCATGGCAGCAGTCCTTGGTGCAGAAAGGGAAGCTCTGGCTGAACTCTGTGCTGCAATTTCTTCGCAAGGGGAGGACTACTTGGTTGAACTAGCGAATCTTAATTCACCAGGACAAATTGTTGTCTCCGGCTTACAGGATGGTGTAAATGAAGTTGTTCAGCGTGTAAAAGAAGCAGGAGGAAAAAGAGCAATCCCTCTTGTTGTCAGCGGACCTTTTCACACCTCTCTGATGAAAGGTGCGGCAGAGAAGCTGCAAGAACGCTTAGCACAAGTTACACTGCACGATGCATCTGTTCCAGTGATTGCTAATGTAACTGCAGCACCAGTTACAGACGCAGAGAAGATTAAGGATCTTCTTGTCGAACAAGTTTATTCCTCTGTTAAATGGGAAGATACAATCGTATATCTTGTAGGACAAGGTGTGGATACATTTATCGAGATTGGCCCTGGTAATGTGTTAACAGGTCTAATTAAGAAAGTAGACAAGTCCTTGAAGCTTTATAATGTGAACAATTTGGAAAGCCTGAATGTATTGGCTGCTGAACTTTCTTAAACATCTAACTTCGATGATACTTGAGGAAAGGAGGTACACAAGAGATGTCTATATCACTCAAAGGTCAAGTTGCTCTTGTTACAGGTGCGTCTAGAGGGATTGGACGCAGTATCGCCCTTGCCTTAGCTGATGCGGGCTGTCATGTTGCTGTGAATTATGCAGGTAACGAGGCTGCTGCTGCCGAAGTGGTGAAGCTGATTGAAGCAAAAGGGGTTCAGGCGATCGCGGTGAAAGCGAATGTCGGAATTACCGCAGAAGCTGACCAAATGGTGAAGCAAGTCATCGAACAATGGGGAAAAATTGATATTCTGGTTAACAATGCGGGAATAACAAGGGATAACCTCATTATGCGAATGAAAGAGGAAGAATTCGACCAAGTTATTGAGACGAATCTGAAAGGCGTGTTCAATTGCCTAAAAGCGGTAACTCGCCCGATGATGAAACAACGATATGGCCGAATTATTAATATATCTTCTGTTGTCGGCGTGTTAGGGAATGCAGGTCAGGCCAATTATGTGGCTGCGAAAGCAGGGGTTATTGGTCTTACCAAATCTTCAAGCAGAGAACTAGCTTCTCGCGGTATTACGGTAAACTGTGTTGCACCTGGTTTTATTCAAACCGAAATGACACAGGAGTTATCTTCTGATATTGTAGAGGGCATGATGACAAATATTCCGCTTGGTAGATTGGGTCTGCCAGAGGAAATTGCTGGGGTCGTTACATTCCTTGCATCCGAGGCGGCTTCCTATATGACAGGGCAAACACTGCATGTTGATGGCGGAATGTATATGTAACCTACCTAATTCTTCTAGTCATAGAACCTTTCTATAGGGGCGCTATGAAGAGAGACATGTAGGGTCTATGGCATTTTACTAGTTATTCTCGTATAATACGAAAGAGGAGGTGAACCGGAAATGTCCGACGTATTGGAACGCGTAAAACGCATCGTAATTGATCGTTTAGGCGCTGATGAAGCTGAAGTAACGTTAGAAGCATCATTCAAAGATGATTTGGGTGCTGACTCTCTAGACGTTGTTGAATTGGTTATGGAACTCGAAGATGAGTTTGATATGGAGATCTCTGATGAAGATGCAGAGAAAATTACGACCGTAGGTGAAGTTGTAAACTACATACAATCACATACCTAAGTCACCCTGGAAGTCCCGCGCTTGCGCCTATCGCATAGGCGGGACTTCTTCTCCTAATTGCACCATAAGGCTTAAGGCCAACAAGAAGCCCATTTTATAGGTGTTTGTTATTAGACACATGTATAAAATGGGTTTCATTACATTAAAATCTGTTAACTAGTGTAACGCTCGCCGTTATGCAGTCGATATAGAGGTGAATTTGATTTGAGTCGTAGAGTTGTAGTGACAGGTATGGGTGTCATGACCCCAATCGGGAAAAATCTTGATGAATTATGGAACAGCTTGATGGAAGGCAAATCTGGAGTTTCCCTGGTGGAAGCTTTTGACGTGACCGACTATAATACCAAGATTGCTGCATCCATTAAAGATTTTAATCCCGAAGATTATATGGAGCGGAAAGATGCTCGTAAAATGGACCGTTTTGTCCAGTTCGCAGTTGCTGCCGGCTCGATGGCTTTGAATGATAGCGGACTTCAAATTGGTGAGAATATTGATGCTGAGGATATTGGAGTTTCTGTAGGCTCTGGTATTGGCGGTCTTGGAACTTGGGAAGATCAGCATAACATTCTTCTTGAAAAAGGACCCAAGCGAGTGAGCCCTTTCTTCATTCCGATGATGATTGCAAACATGGCTTCTGGACAATTGTCTATCTCCCTTGGTGCAAAAGGTCCGAATACAACACAAGTAACGGCATGTGCAACAGGAAGTCATTCCATTGGCGATTCTATGCGCATGATTCAGCGTGGTGACGCAGAAGCGATGATCTGCGGCGGTGCAGAAGCAACCATTCGTCCAACAGGGATGGCAGGGTTTAACTCGATGCGTGCGATGTCTACACGCAATGATGAGCCGGAAAAAGCAAGCCGTCCATTTGATATCGATCGTGATGGTTTTGTAATGGGTGAAGGAGCCGGAATTCTTATTTTGGAATCACTGGATCATGCTCTTGCTCGCGGTGCTCACATTTATGGTGAAGTGGTAGGATACGGTTTGTCAGCTGACGCAAAACATATGACAGATCCCGATCCAGACGGCGGTGCACGCAGCATGAAGATGGCGATGAAGGATGCCGGAATTCAGCCTGATGAGGTCGATTACATTAATGCACACGGAACATCAACCCCAGTTGGCGATAAATCCGAGACACAGGGAATCAAGATTGCGCTGGGAGACCATGCCTATAAGGTCGCTGTGAGTTCTACAAAATCAATGACAGGTCATATGCTTGGTGCTGCTGGCGGTGTAGAAGCGATCATTTGTGCACTAGCCTTGAAGAACCAAACGATTCCTCCAACGATTAACTTGGACAACCCGGATCCGGAATGTGATCTTGATTATGTACCAAATCATCCGCGTGAAGCGAATCTTAATTATGTGCTTTCCAATTCCTTTGGATTTGGCGGTCACAACGCAACTGTAATTCTTAAAAAATATGAATCATAAGGGGTCAGTTCGATTGAATGCAGATCTGAAACAATTAGAGCGCAAACTTCAAATCGAGTTTAACAACCGTCCGTTGTTAAAACAGGCCTTTACCCATGCTTCGTATGTGAATGAACATAGATTCAGTCACAGTCAGGATAACGAAAGACTTGAATTCCTAGGAGATGCTGTACTGGAACTTACGGTATCGGAGTTTTTGTATAATGAACATCCGAACCGTCCAGAAGGCGAATTGACAAAGATGAGGGCAGCTCTTGTACGAGAGCCCTCACTCGTCAAATTTGCTGAAGCATTGGATTTTGGCAAGTACGTTTTTTTGGGTAAAGGAGAAGAACTTACAGGGGGAAGAACCCGTCCAGCACTTCTAGCCGATGTATTTGAATCGTTTATTGGTGCCCTGTATCTGGATCAAGGTTTAGAAACGGTCAAGAAGTTTTTAGATAAACATATATTTGCCGGTCTTGTAATTGAAGGAGAACTCGCTCTTACCGATTTCAAGACAGAGCTTCAAGAACTTACGCAACATCATAATATGGGTGTACTTGAATATCGGATTGTGGAAGAGAGAGGACCTGCTCATGAGCGGGAGTTTGTCTCAGAGGTATATATGGGTAGCCAGAGACTCGGCCGAGGTTCGGGCCGATCGAAAAAGGAAGCAGAGCAAAAAGCAGCTCAGCTTGCACTAAACACATTGAAACTTCCTTAAAGATGGTTTTCTTATACGTGAACCTGAATTTTGACAAACGAAGAGCAAAGAGCAGCCCGCTTAAGTATGGAGTATCTTGCTGAACATGGGGGATGGACTGCTTTTTGCTCTTCTTTTTGTTGAATGAAGTTTGAATCAGCTTATAGAGGGATGGATGTAGCTTGATATGTGTTCCTTCTTAGGGAAGGCATGGACTTCATAGGATGTTTCACCTAAAATAAAGAACGGATGTACATACCCGTTTATGGACCGTGGTAAGGCATGGAGGTGTCAAGATAGATGTATTTAAAACGTATAGAGCTATCCGGCTTTAAATCGTTTGCTGATCGTACGGAGATGGAGTTTGTTCAGGGTATAACCTCAGTAGTTGGCCCGAACGGAAGCGGGAAGAGTAATATTTCTGACGGCATTCGCTGGGTACTGGGTGAACAGAGCGCTAAGTCCCTCCGCGGGGGCAAGATGGAAGATATTATATTTGCCGGAAGTGATACGCGAAAAGCAGTTAATTTTGCTGAAGTTTCTTTAACATTGGATAATGAAGATCAGGCACTTGCACTCGATTTTGGTGAAGTTACGGTAACTCGCCGTGTTCATCGAAGCGGGGATAGTGAGTATTTTATAAACAAACAACCATGCAGGTTGAAAGATATAACAGAGCTGTTTATGGATACAGGGATCGGGAAAGAAGCCTATTCCATTATCGGCCAAGGCCGTATAGAGGAAATTTTGAGTACACGTTCTGAAGACCGCCGCGGAATTTTTGAAGAGGCTTCAGGTATTGTGAAATACAAGTCTCGCAAAAAAGATGCAGTCCGCAAGCTGGATGATACGGAGCAGAATTTACTGCGTATTCACGATCTTGTGACAGAACTTGAAGATCAAATTGGTCCCCTCAGGGAACAGTCTCAAAAAGCACTTCATTATAAAGAATTGAAAAATGAACTTAAGGAAAAAGAACTTTCCTTGTACGTATATCAAATTGAACAAATTCATTCCTCGTGGAGTGAGGCTAATGAACGTCTAGTTTCACTCAAAGAAAAACAGATGGAATTATCGGCGATTGTATCCAATCACGATGCCATTCTTGAACAGGACCGTACAGAGCTTCGTGAAGTCGAAGAGGCGGTGGAACGTCTTCAAGGAGAACTGCTTCACTATAGTGAAGCGACAGAGAAAAGTGAAGGATATCGTGAGCTGCTAAAAGAGAGATTAAAAAACCTCTTAGCTAACAAAGAACAGTTGCTAAGCTCTCTGAGTGGAAGTGAAGAGCGTTATGTGGAACGTGAACAGGAGCTTGACAACTTCAGAGCCAAACTATCAACGCTTGAGCAAGAACTTGCTGAACTGCGCGAGACGTTATCTGCGGAGGAAGCAAAGCTTGTTGGTGTAACGGGCGGAATCAGTCAAGAACAAGAAGAAAGCCTAAAAGGTAACCTTCTCGAGCTGATGAATCAGATGGCGCAGGCCCGTAATGAGATTCGTTATGCGGATCAGCAGAAAGAATCAATTGAGCGTCGTTTAAACCGCGCTGATGAAGAATCAGATAAGTGGGAAGAAAAAAGAGATGAACTGCAAAAACGGAAGAGCCTGCTTGAGCAGAACATCCAAAAGTTACAGAAGGAAATCACTTCACTACGTACAGGATATATTTCAGAGAGTGAACGATATCATTCTCTTCAAAAACAGTATTCTGAAAGCCAGTCGACCATAAGAAAATGGGAACAGAAACGTGAAGCGCAGGTCTCAAGACGTGATACCATGAAGGAAATGCAGGATGATTTTGATGGTTTTATGACCGGTGTCAAAGAGGTGCTTAAAGCTTCTCGTAAAAACGTCTTGCAAGGGGTTCATGGTGCGGTCGCAGAACTCATCAAAGTACCGGAAAAAATCGAACTTGCTGTTGAAACGGCGATGGGAGCTTCACTACAGCATGTGGTCATGGAAAATGAAGCTGTATCCCGCCAAGCGATTGCTTTCCTAAAACAGCGTCAGCTTGGTAGAGCTACCTTCTTGCCGCTGGATGTGATACGTCCGAGAACGATTGGCGCAGCTGATCGTGCAGTCGCTCAGGCGTTAGATGGTTTTGTCGGGATCGGTGCAAATCTTGTTGAATATCATGCCAAGTATGAAGCCATTGTGGGCAGTTTACTCGGTAATGTCATCATTGCAGAACGCTTGGAGGATGCAAACCGTATTGCGGCGAAATGCCAGTATCGTTACCGTGTTGTTACTTTAGATGGAGACGTGGTTAATGCAGGCGGTTCGATGACGGGAGGAAGTCAGCACCGCAAAAATAGCAGCCTGCTGTCTCGTAAACGCCAGCTCGAGCAGCTGGACCTAGATATTCAGGAAACGGAGAATCAAATCAGCAAACTCCTGCGTGATCTGGAAGAGATCAAAGTACAAACGGATCAATGTCAGATTAGCCTGGACACCCTCCGTCAAAATGGAGATGACAAAAGGTCTGAGGAACAACAAGTATCTCTGGAGTTAAAGCAGCTCGAGCATGAATTGGGTCATGTCCTTACTCAGGTCGAAGCTGCGGGCCAAGAGAAAACAGGGTTTGCAGATGAAATAAAAGAACTAGAGCAGACACGCGCTAAAGCAGCTGAGAACTTATCTAAGCTGGAAGATGAGGAGAAAGCAACGCATCAGGCGATTCATGCGGCAGAATTCGCTCGTAAGGCGAATGAGTCTGCCAAGGAAGAACTTCAAAACTCGCTTACCATCTTAAAAGTGAAGGAAGGTAAGCTTGATCAGGAAAGATTCTCCCTTGAAGAGCAGGTACGCCGTCTTGAACGTGAGTATCAAAATGTGGATAAAGAACGATATCGCAATCGTACGCTGCTAGCATCGGTAGAAGCTGACCTCAAAACGAATGAAGAGGAAAGTATTAAGCAGACAGAAGCACTTAATCAGTACAAACTGAAAAAAGAGGAAGCTTCAAAAGAGCTTGATTTCAAACGTGCTTCTCGCAGTCAGCTCATCAAAAAGCTAGAACAGGAAGAGAATGAGACAAGAGAACAGCGTCAGAGTCTCAAGACTTGCGAAGATGAGCTGAGAACAACCGAAATTAGTGTCAATCGTTTGGATGTTGAGCTGGACAATATTTTGAAAAAGCTAAACGATGAGTACGAGCTTACGTATGAGCTGGCTAAACAGAGCTATGATATTCCTGAAGATGTCGAGGGAAGCAAGGCTGACGTACAGCAACTGAAACGAAATATCCAAGCGCTTGGTGAAGTGAATCTTGGTGCCATAGAGGAATATGAACGTGTGAATGAGCGTTATACCTTCCTTAGTGAACAGAAAGAGGATCTAACGCAGGCGAAGACGACACTTTATCAAGTTATCAAAGAGATGGATGATGAGATGTCGAAACGATTTAAAACGACGTTTGATGCAATTAAACGGGAATTTGGTACGGTATTCTCCAAGCTGTTTGGCGGGGGACGTGCAGATCTCGTCTTGATTGATCCGGATAAACTGCTGACTACAGGGATCGACATTGTCGCTCAGCCTCCGGGTAAAAAACTTCAAAATCTTCAGCTTCTATCTGGCGGGGAGCGCGCACTAACCGCGATGGCTTTATTGTTTGCTATTTTGCATGTGCGGCCTGTTCCTTGCTGCGTACTGGATGAAGTAGAAGCTGCACTAGACGAAGCGAACGTGGTTCGTTTTGCTCAGTACTTACGTGAGTTCTCTGAACAGACGCAGTTTATCGTCGTCACTCACAGGAAAGGTACGATGGAAGAAGCCGATGTTCTGTACGGGGTAACGATGGAAGAAGGCGGAGTATCGAAGCTTGTCTCTGTCAAATTAGAAGATGAAGAAGCGGTTATCGCATAACTACAGCACGTATTATTGAGGTGGAGGGAACGTATGAGTTTCTTTAAAAAATTAAAAGAGAGTATTTCAACCAAAACAGAAACGGTTACTAATAAATTTAAAGACGGCCTGGAGAAAACACGAAAAGGATTTGTTGAAAAGGTATCAGACCTTGTGATTCGCCGCAAAAAAATCGATGAAGAATTCTATGAAGAACTGGAAGAGATTCTAATCGGTGCGGATGTAGGAGTTAACACGGTGATGGACCTGATCGATGATCTGAGAGTAGAAGTGAAGAAACGCAAGATCGAAGATGCTGCGGAACTTCAGCCTGTACTTTCTGAGAAACTGACAGCTCTGCTTCGGTCCGAACAAGACAATGCGCTGAACATGAACAAAGACGGGATTACCGTTATTCTCTTCGTAGGGGTTAATGGTGTTGGTAAAACAACGACGATTGGTAAACTTGCACACCGCTTCAAACAGGAAGGCAAAAAAGTAATGCTCGCTGCGGGAGATACATTCAGAGCAGGTGCGATTGAACAGCTGGAAGTTTGGGGAGAACGTGCCGGAGTAGAAGTGGTCAAACAACAAGCCGGATCAGACCCTGCTGCAGTTATGTACGACGCAGTAAAAGCAGCAAAACAGCGGAATGTGGATGTACTCTTGTGTGATACTGCGGGACGTCTTCAGAACAAATCAAACCTGATGGAAGAGCTAAACAAAATCTTCCGTGTCATTCAGCGCGAAATTCCAGGTGCTCCGCATGAAGTACTTATGGTGCTTGATGCGACAACGGGGCAAAATGCGCTGAGTCAGGCTAAATTGTTTGGAGAGAAGAGCGGGGTAACCGGACTTGTCCTAACGAAGCTGGATGGTACAGCAAAAGGCGGTATCGTTATTGCTATTCGTCAGGAGATGGACATCCCTGTGAAACTGGTCGGTCTTGGAGAGAAAGCGGATGATCTGCAGCCATTTGATTCTGATCAGTTTGTTCACGCCCTATTTGCAGGACTTATTCAAGAAGAGAATGAAAATGATGAAGAGAAAGAAGAGTAGAATCTGTATATAACAGAATTTTATTATTCTTACCAAAAAAGATCGGACTCTAATGCAAGAGCCGATCTAGAGACTGCAGGCAAACTAGCTTAAACTAGTCTGCCTGCAGTCTTTTTATTTTATACTGTTCTGGAACTGCAATTCATTTATCAATCTGAACTGCTATTTCATTATGATCTGGGTCATATTAGTCATATCTTTCTTTCATCGTTTTGATTAGATAACTTGTACGGGTAAGCTAGGCAGCAAGAATGCGGATGAGTTCTACCGATGAGAGGGGTACAAATGCAAGATCTCCCGGAGGTCCATAAATAATAGGAGGAACGCGGAGGATCAGCGTCGTTTCATCGACAGATACCAAGATACCGTCTAAATAATCATTCGATGTCAGGATTTCAACTTCACTCCCTAAGAAGCCGCGAACCATATCTCTGAAATTCATTAATCATTCTCCTTTACAATTACAATTTTGGATTGCTTCTTTTTATTCATTGGAAGCTCATGCTTATTGGGCCACAGATATATTGTTATAAGGAATAATAACGATATCCCCCGTGTTTTCACGGATTTCGACGGCATCAACTCCTGCGGCAAGCACGGTACCGATCACCGTAATGCTTGTCGTACTAATACTGATATTGCGACCTGTCTGTGATTCAAAAAAAGTTTGCAATTCTAGATTTACGGTAAGCCCGGAGCGAACCTCAGATTCGAGCTGAGATAACCGGTCCTGGAGTAAATCTGCTTTCGTTGTTAATTCTTCTACTCGTTTATTGAGTCGCTGGATCTGTGCCGCAAACCGGCGGCAATTACAAAATAGAAAACACATGAATGTAGCCTCCTTGATTCGTTATTAACTTTTTATGGTTTGTTCAAGATCTTGAACAAGCTGCTTTAGTTCTGCTGTGCTTTCTTGTTCTGCCCTGCGTATCAGCGGTAAATTGTCCTGTACTTCGGCCGGACCCTCTTTAAGAAAACGCTCGATCAAAGGGTCTAGCGAAGTGAACGGCATAGAATAATCACAATAGTAATGTTCCAAATGAAAACGGCTTAGCAAATGTTTGACTTTACCCATTTTGCTCATAGAGAGAACCGGTACACCCGCCCGCAGAGCAACTAATGCAGGGTGAAGTTTATAACTAATTAAATAATCCATTGACTGGATGATGTTGTAGGTGAGGTCGATTTCAAGCAGAAGAGATATCGTCTGGATAGATGCCTCAGGATCTGTTTCTTTGATTGTTTGTTCAAGTCTTTTGCATGTCTCGTAATCAGAAAAGTGGTTATTGGGGTGGTTGACCACAGGGATAAGAACAATATGATAACTTTCGCGACTTAGTCTAAGAAGCAGGCGGGTCATTTCTTCGAAAGGAAATGCAGGGTAAGAGAAGAGGCAAACCCCGATGGTTTTTTTAGATGAAAAACGTTGTATTGGAAACGGATGCTCCTGGTAAGCAAATACGATATCCTGGGCTACCTCTGGACGATCATGAAATCTCCCAATTCCGGCAAGCTCTGCTGATGTCTTATCCCGAAAAACAGCTCTTTTTGCATGTTGAATATATTCACGGTGTCTATCGATCTCTTCCTGAGGCCATGTTTCGGGCGGATACGTATCGACAATGCCTACTCCATAGAGCCACATTGGATGTTGTTGCAGCACTTTAGGGAAATAATAATTACTGAATTTATAAGGGGTAATGAGGTCTCCACCACCAATGATGACAGCATCCACCTCACGAGGGTCAATATAACCATTCCAAGGAAATAGATGGTGTCTGTAAAAGGCTTGTTGTAACGTTTTTAAAAATAGATCATCACCGAAATTACCCATACCGTAGTAACCGCTCGCTGCGATTCTCATGTGGATTCACCTCCTTTATCATGAAGAGAACGGTTTTTCCATGCTTTATATTGGTGCAGATGCTGCTGACTGACGCTTCTTGCATGAACCACTCTGTGGTAGACAACCTCTTCTGTTTTAGCAAATTCATATTTAGTAAGCAGCTTTCTACAGACTTCTATATCTTCAAAGACTCTCCCATAAAGACCGCCGTATTCCGTCCATCCCCTTACGGATCTCAGATGTTCAGTGCGATAGATTCTAGGTACAGGGGGGTAAGCATGGGTATCTGTCTCGAGTGTCCCTTCAAAGGTTGATTGACCGCGCAAGCTAATATGGCCATCTCGGCTTCTTCTCCATACAAGACTTGTTCCCGTACCAAGAGCAGCGCAGGGATTCTGTTCCATCAGACGGATGAGCGAATGAAGAGCATCTGGAGGGAGCCAATCATCTGCATCTAGTTCTAGAACATACATACCGGCAGCTTCACGGAGCAGGTCATTGAGTACGAAGGCTTTTCCTCGGTTTGCAGCATAGCGAAGTATCCAGATCCGAGGATCATGATCCATTGCAGATGCTTTCTCAGCAGTATTATCTGTGGAACCATCGTCTCCGATCAGCAGTTCGAAGTTTGGATAACTCTGCGCTAGGACGGAGCGAATGGACCAGCCAATAGTAGATTCCATGTTGTGTACACTAAGCAGAATACTCACAAGTGGGAAAGAGGATTGATAAACGCTTTTAGGAACTTGACGCTGCTCAACAGATAATGGGACAGTCCGCTGTATAACCGGAAGTATGGAGTCATGAGAGGGGGCTATTTTAAGTGCAGGGGTCAGAGGCGTGTTAGTGAATGTATGATTTCCATTTTGCAGATTTAGGTATAGGCATGTGGATTTTGTGTGACATAACTGTTGCAGTTCCCAGGCTAACCAGTGGGCAGAAGGCAGGGGGGCGAGTGTTAGATTATAGGACGGAGTGAACAAATCTCTTCGAAAGAAGAAATATTCAGGTCTGCCTGTGACAGTATAAACGACACACTGAACCTTGCTGGGGAGGTGTATAAGTTGATGACGCAGCTGAAACTCTTCCGTAGTGGAGAGATGAACTCCTTGACTAGACCATAACAGCCATTCTGCACAGGGATGATGTTCAAGTTCTTTAGTGAGCTCTAGGAATAACTTGTCAGCACGGTATTCGGACTTTGACATGAGTGTAAAGTAATGAAGTCCCGCCATTTTGTAGAAAAAGCTAGATGCTGCACGCTTACTCATAGATTCCTTTGGCAGCAAGGGTTTGACGGATGACAATATCAGCTGCTTCCCCTCTTTGGGTCCAGCGGTTGTCTCTGGCGTATGCAATTCGGGCTAATCTTGCGGAAGGGTCTTCTGGTTCGTACAGCATTTTGCCTAATTTATTGACGAAATCTTCATGTGTGGTTGCCGTCGTGACATGAGGTTCCATATGAATACATTCTGGGAGTGCGGTGGACAACACTTTAACGCCAGTTGCCATATATTCGTAAGCTTTTACAGGATTCGTTGCGAGAGTAATGGGATGGTACAGGAAAGGAATAACAGCAACGTCGATATGCTGTAAATACCACTTTAGTTCGTGGTGGGGTTTTTCACCTAAAATGTGTACGTTCGGGAGAGACTTATATCCTGGTATATCTCCATAAGGAGCACCAATGGATACAAACTGTACATCCGGATACCTTTCTGCGGACTTAGCAAAAAGTTCATGATCCACCCAATAAGCCCATGCTCCTATATAAGCAACAACAGGCCCGCTCGGAAGATCATGGGGTCTAGGAGCAGAATCTGCATTAAACATACTTGAATCAGCACCATTCGGGATAAGGGTAATTGGCTTTTCAGGGTATGCAAGTGACAAGCGTGTTTTGATGGTTTCTGCGGTAGCCACTAAATGATCTGATGATTCTACCATGCGATGTTCGTACCTCGCCCAGTGTGGAAATTCATCACAGCAATCATAAATGACCGCATCCGGATCATATAAAGCGAGCAGCCTTGTTCTTTGTTTGGCCCAGGTCGTCCATACGACAACAGGATGATCTTTTCGTAGCTTGGCTAGATGTCTTTTTACAAAAGCATGATGATCCGTAAACAGATGAACACCGGGTTCAATCTCGGTGAGCCTGCTTGTCATCGGAGCCAAGTTTTCAAAAAATACATGATGTCCTCTTGCTCCAAGTTCTGTCATCAGCTGCTGAGGACGCTGTTTCATGAAAGTCCAGTTCATCGTTTTGGGATAAATAATAATCGCCATGTAATCACAATACCTCCTTTGCAAACTCTATATCAGCTTATTCGTCACTAGTTTAATAGAAACGGCGGAAGACCTAGTTCTAAGTGCGGAAAATTTGATATAAAGGATAATCTATAAGATGATTTGTCCGTTTCGCTAGATTGCTGACTTACATATAAAAGAAATGAGGGACCATTTTTCTCTCCTTATCTGGGGTATAGCAGATCATCATTTTATAGGGGGATTTGATTACATGGAACAGAGTTCAGTGCGTGTTCTCATTGTTTTTGGAACTAGACCTGAGGCGATTAAGATGGCACCACTTATTAAAACCTTACAGAGAACACCCGGGATTAACCCGGTTGTTTGTGTTACTGGGCAGCACCAAGAAATGCTGGACCAAGTACTGAATGATTTTGATATTAAGCCGGATATTATACTCAACGTGATGAGAAATGCTCAAACGCTGGCTTCCCTCACTGCGCATCTAGTACAAGTTCTAGAACCGGTTATGCAGGAAGCTTATGATTTGGTGCTTGTTCACGGCGATACATCAACCGCCTTTGCAGCAGCTCTAACCGCCTACTATGCAAAAATACCGATTGGTCATGTGGAAGCAGGGCTGCGTACGTATGACAAATATGCACCCTATCCTGAAGAGATGAACCGGGAATGGATAGGAAGGATGGCAGATATTCATTTTGCCCCGACTCCTTTGTCTGCATTGCAGCTGGCCCGCGAAAATCGAAAGCAGCATGTCTATGTAACAGGTAATACGTCTATTGATGCGCTCAGATGGACACTTAAAGAAAATTACCATCATCCACTTTTGGATCAGATTCAGCCGGGAAGCCGAATGATATTCATGACCATGCACAGACGCGAAAACTGGGGCTTGCCGATGGAACAAGTATTTAGGGCTCTTAGGGAAATGGTAAGTAATGATAGGACGATCGAGCTTGTATTCCCAGTCCATCCGAACCCGCTTGTTAAGAACCTGGCTTATGAAATGTTAGGGGGGAAGGAGAGAATCCATCTTACGAGCCCCTTGGATGTAATAGATATGCATAATCTGATGAGTCGTTCTTATCTAATACTCACAGACTCAGGAGGAATTCAGGAAGAAGCTCCAACTTTAGGAAAGCCAGTATTAGTGCTGCGGGAGAAAACGGAAAGACCAGAGGGAGTCAAAGAAGGGACACTGCGGTGTATTGGAACGGATTATGAAGGAGTAAAGAAAGAGACTCAGATCTTGCTCTGTAATAAAAAGAAATATAAGAAAATGGCATCAGCGAGAAACCCATATGGCGATGGTTATGCATCAGACCGAATAGCGGAGATTATTCTAAAGTATTTTAAGAAACAATAAATGGGAAAGATGAACGGCGCGGGAAATCGTAGTATACTATAAGGATAGGTAACACGGTTTTGGAAAGGAATGATGGAATGGCTAACACTTACACTTATACCCGCCGGGAAGAGGTAGTAAATGCCGTAACACACGGAATTGGGGCTGTACTCAGCGTGGCAGCACTCGTGCTGCTTATTGCGGCAGCAAGTATAAACGGAACAGCATGGCATGTCGTCAGTTTTACGATTTATGGGATTTCGATGCTGCTTTTGTATTTTAATTCAACAATGGTGCATGCATTAAAAGAGGGAAAAGCCAAAGATCTATTTGAGATTTTTGACCATTCTTCTATTTACTTGTTTATTGCAGGAACGTATACTCCGTTTTTGCTGGTTGCGATACGCGGTACACTGGGATGGACGCTTTTTGGAATCATCTGGGGAGTTGCTCTTTTCGGTGTCGCATTTAAAGCCTTTTTCACAAAGAAATTTCTCTTTATGTCCACTTTGTTTTATCTGGCAATGGGATGGCTGATTGTACTTGCCTGGGGGCCGCTTGTAGCAACAGTCCCTTATAACGGTATTGTGTTACTCGTTGCAGGCGGGCTGATGTACACACTCGGGACCCTGTTTTATGTATGGAGAGGATTCCCTTTTCATCATGCGATCTGGCATTTGTTTGTTCTTGCAGGAAGTGTTCTTCATTTCTTCGCTATTTTTATCTATCTGACACCGCTTAGATAATCAGCTCTATAATCGGAATAAAAGAATAATTTTCTGTAAATGACCAACTGAAATTGAAGATAATTTACAGTGATTTGCATGAAAAAAGATTTATTAGAAGATGACAAGGATTTTTGCTTGACATCTTCTTTTCTTTTATGTAAGATAAAGAACGTTAATGAGTGTAAAGTGTTTTTCCTTGACGAAGGGAGTGTCCCGTATGAGTCAGGAGAATCGGCTCGAGAAGACGAACCGAATCAACTTGCTGTTTGCTTTTTATGAAACATTGCTTACCGAGAAACAACAAACTTTTCTCAAATATTATTTTCACGATGATTTCTCATTAGGAGAGATTGCAGCGGAATTTGAGATTAGCAGGCAAGCAGTATATGAGCATATTAAACGAGCAGAGCAAGTACTGGAAATGTATGAGAACAAGCTCGGTTTACTTGATAAGCACGAACGGCGTCTATCGGATTTGGTAGAGCTGAGAGGACTTATTACTTCAAGTGATCTTGACAGTGAGCAAAAGGATCGAATGAATACAATTGTGAACCACCTAGAGGTTCTGGAATAGGGAAGTTTCCCATAAGTAATGGACTTGAAGGAGGTGTGTTTATGGCATTTGAAGGATTAACAGCGAGATTACAGAACGTGTTCGGCAAGCTTCGAGGAAAAGGTAAGGTATCCGAAGAAGATGTGAATGACGCAATGCGCGAGGTGCGCCTTGCTTTGCTTGAAGCGGACGTTAACTTTAAAGTCGTAAAGCAGTTTATTACGAAGGTCAAAGAAAAAGCAGTCGGTAAAGAAGTGATGGACAGCTTCACACCCGGCATGGTAATCATTGATATCGTGAATAAAGAGCTGACTGAGCTGATGGGCGGAAGCCAATCCAAGCTTGCCAAAGCAAATAAACCACCAACTGTTATTATGATGGTGGGTTTGCAGGGTGCCGGTAAGACAACGACTTCCGGTAAACTGGCCAAACTGCTTCAGAAGCAGAATGCAAAACCTTTGCTCGTAGCTGCTGATATCTATCGTCCTGCTGCCATTAAGCAGTTACAAGTACTTGGAGAACAGATTAAGGCTCCCGTATTCACACTCGGCGATCAGACAAGCCCGGTTGAAATTGCGAAGCAAGGTTTACAGCATGCGAAAGATAACAATCATGACTATGTCATTATTGATACAGCCGGTCGTCTTCATGTTGATGAAGAACTGATGGCAGAATTGCATCAGATCCACAGTCATGTTAATCCAGACGAGGTGCTCCTCGTTGTCGATGCAATGACAGGTCAGGATGCAGTGAACGTAGCAGAACATTTTAATACTCAGCTTTCCCTTAGCGGTGTTGTTCTGACTAAGCTTGATGGTGATACTCGTGGTGGTGCTGCGCTGTCTGTTAAAGCAGTAACAGGTTGCCCGATCAAGTTCATTACGCTTGGTGAGAAACTTGATGCCTTGGAGCCGTTCCATCCAGAACGGATGTCTTCCCGAATTCTTGGTATGGGCGACATGCTCTCTCTAATTGAGAAAGCACAGTCTAACATTGATGCTGAGAAGGCAAAAGAAATGGAACAAAAGATGCGTACCGCATCCTTCACATTTGAAGACTTCTTGGAACAGATGGATCAGATTAAGAAGCTGGGACCGATTGATCAACTCATGGATATGATTCCTGGGATGGGCAAGATGAAACAGACCAAAGATCTGAAAGTCGACGATAAGCAAATGGGAAGAATTGAAGCCATTGTGTTCTCGATGACTAAGGAAGAGAAACAAAATCCTGAAATCATTAATCAAAGCAGACGCAAGCGGATTGCAGCTGGCAGTGGTACAACCGTAGCCGAAGTAAACCGACTCATTAAGCAGTTTGATGAGATGCGCCGTGTAATGAAGCAGTTTAGTGACATGATGGGTCCTAAAGGTAACAAAAAAGCGATGAAGCAACTCAAGAGCCTTACAGGTGGTAAAGGAATGAAATTTCCTTTCCGGTAAGTTCTCATGATGATAAATTAAATTTCATTGAAGGAGGTGAATTTTCATGGCAGTACGTATTCGTCTGAAACGCATGGGTGCTCATAAAGCTCCTTTCTACCGTATCGTGGTATCGGATTCCCGTTCCCCGCGTGATGGTCGTTTTATCGAAGAAATCGGTTATTACAATCCGATTGAACAACCAGCAGTGGTTAAAATCGATGAAGATAAAGCTTTGGCATGGCTTCAAAACGGTGCACAAGCATCTGATACAGTTCGCAACTTGCTTAGCAAAGCGGGTGTAATGAAGAAATTCCATGAGTCTAAACTACAGAAATAAGGTGCTGATAACGGAGGGTATCTATGGAACAATTAGTCGGCGTTATTGCGAAGGCTTTGGTAGATCATCCGGAAGATGTGTCGGTCCGGACGCTTGAAAAGGATCGCCTGGTAGTCTATGAACTGACCGTACATCCTGAAGATGTTGGGAAAGTGATTGGTAAACAGGGGAGGATTGCGAAAGCACTCCGTACGGTCGTCACATCGGCAGCAGTTAAGATGGATAAACGGGTTACCGTTGATATCATATCTTAAAGATATACGAAAGGGGGTTAGGATGCATTTCCTAGCCCTTTTTCGTACATGCTTATAGAATCGTATAATCGATATACAGGAGGAATTATGGCACAATTTTTTAATGTAGGTAAGATTGTAAACACACATGGAATAAAAGGTGAACTAAAAGTATTGCCATTAACAGACTTTCCAGAGGAACGTTTTGCAAAAGGCAGTAAACTTGTTATAGATACGACGAAACAGAACATCCCTGTTACTGTGGAATCTGCAAGATTTCATAAAAATATGTATGTCGTTCAATTTGAGGGATTCAAGAATATTAATGAAGTTGAGCAATATAAAGGATCCATGCTTAAAGTTTCTAAAGAATATCAAACAGAACTTTCGGATGATGAATTTTATTTTCATCAAATTGTCGGCTGTACTGTAATTACAGATGAAGGTGAAGAACTCGGGACAGTGAAAGAAATTCTTACACCGGGTGCCAATGACGTATGGGTCGTCAAAATGAATAACGGAAAAGAAGTTCTGCTTCCTTATATTGATGATGTTATACTTCATGTAGATATCACAAACAAAAAGATCACGGTTCATTTGATGGAAGGGCTTATTTAATGAAGGTAGATGTATTAACACTGTTCCCTGAGATGTTTCCTGGTGTGTTTGAGACGAGTATTCTCGGAAAAGCACAAGAAAAAGGCATTGTATCTTTACAAGCGATCAATTTTCGTGAGTATTCAGGCAATAAACATGGACAGGTAGATGATACGCCTTATGGCGGCGGTGGGGGAATGGTTCTTAAACCAGAACCTATTTTTAACGCAGTCGAAAGTATCACAGGTACAGATTTAGAGAATGGCACGGTAGACCCTTCTAAGAAACCTCCACGTATTATTCTGATGTGCCCGCAAGGCGAGACATTCACTCAGAAAAAAGCAGAGGAACTCTCCAAAGAAGATCACTTGATCTTTATTTGTGGTCATTATGAAGGTTACGATGAACGAATCCGTGAGCATCTCGTTACAGATGAGATCTCTACAGGAGATTATGTACTTACTGGCGGAGAACTTCCGGCCATGGTGGTAATCGATAGTGTGGTTAGACTCCTTCCTGGGGTTCTGGGTAACGAAACGAGTGCGATCACAGACTCATTTAGTACAGGCCTCTTAGAATACCCTCACTACACGAGACCAGCCGAGTACAGAGGTCATAAAGTGCCGGACGTCCTGTTATCTGGTCATCATCGTAATATTGATCTATGGCGCAGACAGCAGTCGCTTTGGCGGACATATACGCGCCGTCCAGACTTGCTTGAACATACCGAGATGACGAAGAAAGAAAAGATTTGGCTCGAGCAACAGATTCGTGAGCATGAACGAAATAACGAAGCTGATTAAACGGGTACTGCGGAGAACTATGATTACGATAAACTAAAATACCGTTTTATGGATTGGCAGAGATATATCCTAAATTTGAGCATTATCTTCTAAAATTCAAAAAGAAAGGCTGCACCCATGCATATGTGTTGGGGGCAGCCTTCTTATGTCATTCCAAACTTTCAGCCGGCGGATGGAGAAGGACAGATAAATCGGTACCTGTGGTTACAGTTAATCGATTCAGCTTCATTGGATTATCCCCGGGTTTAACAAAACCTTGTCTTACCGAGAATGCCATACGGTAACCTTCTTCACGCAAATAATACATCATTTGTGTGCTTTTATTCCCATAGGGATATGCAAAATAAGGAGTATCAATGCCGAATTCTTTCATTTGTTTCATATCTTGTTTCAGCAGTTTAGTGTCAAGACCTGCCGCGTACGTGGAACCGCATTTTTCAAAGCCTTTATAGTGGAGATTATAGGTATGACTGTGGAATTCAAATACATCCTTGCTTTCTTCCATTTGTGCTTTTGTTAAAAAACTTTTGCGAGCAGGATCAAATGGTTCATTATTTTCTTGTGTTTTACTTCCGATGACAAAGATGGCAGCGTTGAAATTATACTTTTTCAAAATGGGATAGGCATAAACTAAATTATTCTCATATCCATCATCAAAAGTAATGACAACTGATTTTTTAGGCAGTGTAATTTCGCCATTAACGTATTGTTCGAGCTCTTGCAAAGTAGGAGTATAGTATCCTTCTTGATGGAGATAATCCATACCTTTTTCAAAATCTTCTACATTCATAACTGATTTGTTGCCTGGTTCTTTATTTAACGATTTAGGAACAAGATAATGATACATAAGTACAGGGACTTGTTCAGCCTGCTGCTCCGTTATATTGTCTGCGTAGGCTGTGTTTATAATATTCTCAGAAAACGGACGGTGGGACAATATAAATGATTTGTTCTTAACCATTTGCCATGATGTACATACCTTGTGACTAAAAGCATTCGTTGGATTTGAGACAAGTGCTGCATACACTATAATCATGGCGACCAGGACAACAATGAGCCGAGGGCTCCATTTTTTCAAAAACTTGCGGTTCATACAGTTCTCCTTTTAAAATCATTAAAGGAAAGAAGATTCCTTATTGATATCTTATTATCTTTTCTCTATCCTAAACGAGAAGGAAGGCTAGAAAGTTACAAGGTTCTTACAATATAATCTTTGCAAAATAATAGAGCGTTATACTTGCAATATAATAGTACTGCATGTTATAATTATTCTGTTGTGTGGAATACGGTGGTCCTCTGTGGATGATGATGGATAACGTTGAGAGTATCCGGAAGATACATGAACACCTGTACGGAAGGAGGGAGTCATAGATGAATATCGTCCAAGCGATTACACAAGAACAACTTCGTACTGATTTGCCAAACTTTCGTCCTGGTGACACTGTAAAAGTGCACGTTAAGGTTATCGAGGGAACACGCGAACGTGTCCAGTTGTTTGAAGGTGTAGTAATCAAACGCCGTGGTGGTGGAATCAGTGAGACTTTTACAGTTCGTAAAATTTCTTACGGTGTAGGTGTGGAAAGAACTTTCCCGCTTCATTCCCCAAAAATCGATAAACTCGAAGTGGCTCGCCGTGGTAAAGTGCGTCGTGCGAAGCTTTATTATCTTCGTGAACTTCGCGGTAAAGCAGCGAGAATTAAAGAAATTCGTTAATATAACGAATAACGGAAAGGGCTTGGAAACAAGCCCTTTTTGCTTTTTTTACTTTATCTTTGTTGAAATAGAAAGTTGTAACCTGTACTTATTTCTCTTACAATAGCTTGAGGGACTCTTAAGTAGATGATGTTTCCTTGGTCAGAATAGGCAACCTATTAATAAGGAAAAGGAATCATACATAAATTCGTTAAATGCGTCATTTGATGACATGGAAGGATGAGAACGAGCTATGGAGCAGGATGTACAAAATGGACGAGTGAATCCACCGCAAGATGGAGATTCTAAATCAAAGAAAGTAAGAAATGAAGTTTGGGAATGGACCAAAGCGATTGCGATTGCTTTAGTACTGGTTTTCATTATTCGCTTCTTCTTGTTTAAACCTTTTATTGTGGATGGTCCTTCAATGAAACCTAATTTTCATACGGGTGAAAGAGTCATTGTGAATCAGATCTTGTATGATATTAGGGAGCCGAAACGTGGAGAAGTGGTTGTATTTCACGTTCCTTCCGAAAACCGAGATTTTATTAAACGGGTTATTGCGGTAGGCGGGGATACGGTTGAAGTTAATGGAGATGAAGTAAAAGTAAACGGGCAAGTTATCGATGAGCCTTATTTAAAAGAAGCGATTGAAGAAGCTCAGGCAGATGGCGGTCAGTATAATACGTATAACTTCCCAAATGAATTTTTCCCAGATGGAAAAGTGCCTGAAGGCATGATTTTCGCGATGGGTGACAACCGTAGTAACAGTACGGATAGCCGTATGATTGGTTATGTTCCGCTCGAAGATGTGGTAGGTAGAGCAGATGTAATTTTTTGGCCAATAAAAGATATTGAGTGGATTAACCACTAAAAATGATTCTGATTGATGTATAGGTTTATCAGAAATGCTGTGTAAAAGAAGGTGAATGAACTTGACTATACAATGGTTTCCCGGACATATGACAAGAGCACGTCGTCAAATTCAGGATAAACTGAAACTGATTGACGTAGTAATTGAGCTGATTGATGCACGTTTGCCGATTTCCAGCCGAAATCCCATGATTGATGAGATTTTGCAAGGCAAACCTCGGATGATTTTGCTGAATAAAGCAGATTTGGCTGATCCGGAAGTAACAGAAGAGTGGATTAAGTATTTCAAAGAGGAAGGGCATACGACCCTTGCGATTGATGCGAATACAGGTACGGGTGTAAAAGACATTCCGGCAACTGCCAAGCTTTTGTTCAAAGATAAGATCGATAGACAGATTGCAAAAGGGATCAATCCTCGTCCTATACGGGCTTTAATTGTAGGTATTCCTAACGTTGGAAAATCAACGCTGATTAACCGAATGGCAGGCCGTAACATTGCAGCAACAGGAGACAAACCTGGTGTGACGAAGGCGCAGCAATGGATTAAGGTAGCGAACAGAGAGATCGAATTGTTGGATACCCCAGGTATTCTGTGGCCTAAATTTGAGGATCAAAATGTTGGATATCGTCTTGCCGTAACGGGAGCGATTAAAGAAGAAATTCTGAATATTGAAGATATCGCATTTTTTGCTATCAAGTACCTCGTTCAGTTCTACTGGCCGGCAATGAAGGAACGCTACGGACTCGAAGAACCGCCTAAGGATATCGATAACCCGGATGAGATTGTTGCCATTATGGAAGCAATTGGACGTAAACGCGGTGCGATTATCAGCGGTGGACGAGTAGATCTTGAGAAAGCTTCCTCTATCTTATTAAGAGAACTGAGAGCGGGCAAGCTTGGGCGTTTCAGTCTGGAAGCTCCTTACTAAGCCATTTTACGAAATCAGCTGTGAATATAGTAGGTAGGAAAGGTCTCTGCTTTTAGGCAGGGACTTTTTTTATGCCGAATTTTCATAACAGATCGCGGTAGTAGAGAAGGTTCTCGTATAAGGTTACATATGCTATGATAATGAATACGGAGTAATACCGCGAAGGGGAAGATATGTTTTGAAGAATCAGGAGATTGGCATGTTAGATTATGAGCAAGAAGAGAATAAAACGATAGATATGCTGCGCTATGAACGAGAAGCATGGGAAAGCGGAGCCGAATATATTGCAGGAATTGATGAAGTAGGAAGAGGCTGTTTGTTTGGAGATGTGGTTGCTGCTGCGGTTATTCTCCCCAAAGGGCTTGTTCTTGATGGAGTGAATGACTCTAAGAAACTATCGGACAAAAAACGTGACTTGCTCTATGACATCATTATGAAAGAAGCACTGGCTGTCGGCGTAGGAATCTGTGATGTCGAGACGATTGACCGAATCAACATTAGACAGGCTTCCAGACTAGCTATGAAAAAAGCAGTTGAACAACTCGCTGTGGCGCCAGATCACTTACTGGTAGATGCGGAAACGGTGGATCTTCCGATACCTCAATTATCGATCATTAAAGGGGATGCCAATAGTCAGTCCATTGGCGCGGCTTCGATTATCGCTAAAGTGACAAGAGACCGGATGTGCAAGGAAGTATGGGATGAAATGTATCCGGAATACGGGATTGCCGTACATAAGGGATATGCAACGAAATTTCATAGAGAGCAACTGCTGGCATTAGGGGCTACCCCTATGCATCGGCGAAGCTTTCTTGGCAAAATTTTGGGTGAACAGGAACAGCCAACGTTATTCTAATGTTCACTCAGGTTTTGTTTCTGTCTGTAGTAGAAGGTAACTTTGGTTTATACCGGGGTTATCTTTTTTTAATAGCACTTAACTTCAGTGTGACCAAGGAATAACCGATAATAAGGATAAAGTAACACAGCGAGACAGGGCACAATGCAATGAAGGGGGAATTATTCCCATGAATATAGGACAAACCTTACGAGGACTGTTAGGCGATTCAAAGGCAGCGGGAGGTTCAAAGTCGCTCGAATTAAAAGAAGGACAGGTGGTTCGGGCGAGCGTTGTACAGGTATCCGCAGATCAGAAAGAAGCGGTCCTCCAGATTAAAGGAGTTCAAATACGAGCTGCACTGGATACACCTATGAAAGTCGGAGATACCGCCATACTCCAGGTAGGTTCTCCGAATAAAGACGGCATGCTCGTGATGAAGCCGTATGAAGGAACACTTGCATCTGCTTCACCCGGCACCATGACCGATCTTTTAAGTTCGCTTAAGCTGACTGACACCAAAGAAAACAGGCAGCTGCTGATTGCGATGCAGCAAAGCGGTATTCAGCTTACGAAAGAAAATGTGACAAACGTGCAAAGCGTGATGACGGCGAAACCCGAAAATATAAAATTAGGGGAATGGGTGAACTCGGTAAGTCTTGCTATGCAGCGAGGACTTCCCGTTACCGGAACGAGTGTTCAAAGTCTCCATATGGCTTTGTATGGCCCTTCGCTGGATCAACTTATGGGTGAACTGGATGGTATGCTGCAAAAATTGATCACGCCAGACTCGACATGGAAGAGCAGTTCCGCTAAAACGGCGGGGATCGTAGACGGGAACGGGAACCGGACCCCATTCCCAGGTTCTGAGATGCCGCTTCGTCCTGAAACGAAAGTAGAGAATGGTAGTGGGAATGTTAGAGGGAATACTAGCCTAACTGAGGGTAAACGAGAGACGGTGCACTCTGCGCAGATCACTTATACGGGTCTTAGTGCTGAAAGTGCTGAAGGAAGTACGGCAACACCGCTAACGAATGGAGATCATGGTTCTAAAGCTGCAGGAATGGGCGCAAAGAATACGAGTGATCTAAGTTCTGCTGCTACGGGGGAACAGGCTGTAAGTGAACCGGAGGGAATGACGAGCTCTAAAGGAAATACACAAGACAGCGGATTAAAGGGTAGCGGAAATATACAGAGTATGGGTATCAAAACAGAGGGTAGCGAGGAACAGCATCAGGCTCCTAAGAATACAGCTGCTAGTGAGGGGAATGATCAGGTTCATGGCGGCGAAAATGCAAGTAAGAAAAATTCAAGCGGAGATCCAATCGTGAAAGATACGAAGTTTGTATCCCTATCTGCGCCGAGTGAAAAAGAGCAGTTTGAAAATATGACTGCAAATGCAAGAGCTGCAGATCAGGGAGGGACAGAGCTGATTCCTGCGCGCTCAGCAGCTGTACCGCCTGGGCCTGAACTGGCGCGGCGCGTAACAAACCTGCTGCAGGAACTGCAGGCTGCGCCGCAAATCCAGCTGGCCGGTGAGAACTCGGCCAGCAAAGCTGCTGCGGTGCCAGGCACGCCGCAGCAGGGACAGGGCGCTGATGTACAGCCAGCACCCGGGCACACGCCTGCCGCCACGAGTGATGACTCGTGGGTGGGGCGTGTGCTGAAGCTGCTCGGTGCGGAGCACGAGCAGCAGACCCTGCGCGGGACATTGCCTTCTCCCGCGCAGAGTGGGGTGGCCGCAGCAGAGCAAGCGGACACGCTGAAGGGCCTGCTGCTGCAAGCAGAGGCAAGTGCAGAACTTCCGCCGCCCGTGAAAGAGACGGCTGGGCAGCTTGTGCACTTGCTTACAGGGCATCAGTTGCTAATGAATACGGACCGGACGGCTCCTTTTGCCCAGATGAATTGGTTCATCCCGCTAACAGGAGCAGACGGACAAGTGACGGCAAATGTACAAATCGAGTCTCGGCGCGGGCCCAGAGGCGAACTGGATGCATCCCATTGCCGGATTTGGTTTGATTTGAATATGAAGCAGCTTGGCCCAACATTAATAGACATGCAGGTGGTTGGTAAAGTGATAAGCCTGCATATTCGTACAGATAATGAGCTTTCCGCTCGTATTTTTGAAGAAGGACATGATCAGATTGGATCACTCCTCGAGAACACAGGGTACCAACTGTCCGTATTTCGTTCAGAAGTAGTAACAAGAGAATCCTCTTCGGGCGGTAACGAATCAGGACCCCCACCAAAACAGCTGCTAGATACCTATGTACCTGACTCCTATAAAGGGGTGGATCTGCGAATATGAAAGAGAACTCCTCGCAGAAACAAGAGCAGAAAAAGGCAGTAGCTTTGAAATATACACTAGGGGAAGCGGAAGCACCAGTTGTCGTGGCTAAAGGCAATGGGACTTTGGCAGATTCAATACTTGAAAAAGCAAAAGAACATGGTGTACCCATTCAGGAAGATGCGGCTTTAGTCGAAGTTCTCTCCAAGCTTGATTTGGATACCCAAATCCCTCCTGAACTCTATCAGCTGGTTGCTGAAGTACTGACATTTGTCTATCAGGCAGAACAAAAAGCAAAAGTTTATACTCTTCCCGAGTAGAGAGGAATTGCGATGAATAACGGACAAGTTCCTAATGGAGCAAACTTTAGCAGTGAAGTGCCCAAAGATACACGGAAAGCCAAAGGAAAAGCAGGAGAAGAAGCAGCAGCTAGGTTTTTAATAGAGGCAGGTTACCGAATCGTAGAAACCAACTGGAGATGCCGAAGCGGTGAGATTGATATTATCGCTGTACTTGAGGATATGTATATTTTTGTGGAAGTTCGAAGTCGAACCGGTTCGCATCAGTATGGAACGGCTCTTGAGTCTGTGAATCATCGTAAAATAAATCAGGTGCGGCAGACTGCCGCGGTGTATCTTCAAGATCGTCGTATTAGTAATAAACAGATACGCTTTGATGTGATGGGTGTATTACTTCCTCCCGTGAATTGGTCCGAGGGGTCGATAGAGATTAAACATATTGAGAATGCATTCTAATATACTAGATTCCACTTTTGTGAGTGAAGTAATGTAGAGTGAAGTAATCTAAAGTGAAGTGAAGTGTCGTAGAGGTGATGTAATGAAAAGTAAAGTAATGTAATGTGAAAAAGCGGTATCATAGAGTTTAACTGTGAATGTCCAGACCCTTGGGGAATCAACCGAGAGGGTACTGGACTTTTTCTATTGTGAGGAATTGACTTTACAACCTTTACCAAGGTATGCTAAGGGCAGTGCTTTAATTGATAAACATTCTCATTATCTATGTAACTTGTGAAAAAATACTTTGAGTTTTTCTTGAGGAGGAAATCCGAATGAGTGATACACCTGTACAAGCAGCAGCAAAGAACTTGGACATAAAAGAAGTTATCCGTGGACGCCGTACGATTAAGAAATTTCAGGAACAACCCGTACCTGTAGAAAAGATTACAGAGTTTTTGGACACAGCTGTATGGGCGCCAAACCATAAGCTTCGTGAGCCGTGGAGGTTTTTACTATTCCGGGAAGAGGGTCGTCAAAAGTTATCGGAGGCCATCGCTGCTGAGATGGGTGAAGACAACAAGTTTGTGACTACGGTCCTGAATGTGCCGACGATTATGCTTGTGGTTATGAAGGAAGACCCAAGACAAGCGATCTTTGATGAAGATTTTGCAGCAACAAGTGCGCTTGTGCAGAACTTTATGTTAGCAGCCTGGGCTGAAGAGGTTGGAACATTCTGGGTAACAAAACCGTTCTTGTACGGGCCTAAGTTTAGAGAAACACTTGGCATTGTTCCCGGTGAGAAGATTGTAGGTATGCTCTATATCGGCTATCCTGATGTCGTGCCTAAACCACAAGAACGTACGCCAGCATCTGAAAAATTAATGATATTTAAATAAACGCTAACTGAATAAGGTGTAGTGAGTTATGAAATTGATTCGGCTCGTAGTTAATCATCGAATTCAGCTATTTAACGAAGAGGAAGTTCCCTATGACAGTGATCTGTCATAGGGGACTTCTTTTTGGTTTGTTTATTTAATTCTTACTGCTTTTAAATAATTGGTTTTACACAAGAAAAATGCGAACATTTGTGCTATAATTGAGATTGGTTAAGAGTGAGGAATTCATTTAATAGATATAATCTTCGTTTTTTTAGATCGATACTCCGATACGAGGTGGCATACTTTGAGCTTAACTTCGCTTATTCATACAAATAAGGACTTTCAAGAAATCATCCGTAAAGTTACACCGAAAGCAGTAGATTTTAAATTCTATTCTACGGAAGTCCCTCCCTTTAAGAAAAAATCGATACTCGCAGATTCTAATTTTACGAGCTATGTATCTGGACTCGTTCGGTTATCTTTTCAATATATGATTCGTGCTATTTTGGCTAGGAAAAATCTAGATTCTCCTGATAAAGCCTTCAATCCGCTTGCAAGAAAAGGGTGCGAAGTGATTCATGAGTTCTTTTCCGATGTACCTGCGATCGATGAGCTGACTCATTTTTTTGAGAGTTTCACTGAGGTTTGGGATTCATTTATAAGAGGAGAAGCGGTTTCGGAAGAGGAATTCATTCACGGAGCCTTTATGTGCAGTAAGCTCGATACGATCTACCGGCTTGGTGTACATGCGACTTTTTCAAGTCCAACAGAATTTGTTCAGCAGTTTATCCATCCTCCTATGCCTAATGTAGAGAGTGACCTAAAGCTTCTATGGCAGATCTTTGAAGAACGTTTTCCTTATGAGCAAAGGAAAGAAATTAAGTATTTTCCTTCCTTTGATGAGAAGCGAAGACGAGTGGGCGGAGCTTCGGCTGATTTTATGATTGGAGATACGCTGTATGATATCAGAACGACTAAAAAACACGGATATAACTGGAAAGAAGCTGCAGAACTAGTGACTTATTATTTACTGAATCGATTAGAAGGGGAGCCTTATAAAATACAAAAACTCGCTTTTTACAAAGCCAGATTCGGAGTCATAGAGTATGTGGAGATCAGCGATCTATTGAGAAAGTATGATATGGATCAAGCCTTGAATGATCTAAGTAAATTTCATCGAAGATGGAAATAGACTTTAGAACGTAAAAGGATATGAGGAAACTGTGGGGATTTGATTAAAAAGTTATCCTGCAGAACGGATATGCGATATAATGAACCTTTACAAAGACAATTTCTTAAATGAGCATTTTGCAAAATAACTGAATTAAATAATAACTCAAAATATAGCATGCATTGATCGGAGGACATCATCATGGCAAAATCCAAAGTACCAAAGCGGCCAACAAGAGATGAATTTGTACTAGAAGAATTAGGGAACCAGTTGTCAGAAGCCTATCAAGAAGAATCCACAATTGAAGTGACGGTATGGGCATGGGAAGAAAAAGTACGAGGACAGATCGTGACGATGGATTCACGTACAGGCAAGGTACATATTCAGTCTGAAGAAGGACTGTATAAAGTCCCTTTTATGGATATTATGAGAATGGATTACCCTAGAGATTAATAGCATTAAACAAACCCGATCCTTTTAAGGAGACGGGTTTATTTTTAATATTTAATGTTTGAATTCATATTTTTGATTCTTATGTTTAAACCTCAGAAAATTCCTTTCTTTATTCATACTCCTGCATCGCCACAGATCTCACATCTAAGTTCCGATACTGAATGGCTTCTGCCACATGGAGTGTTTTAATCTGCTCTTCTTCTGCTAGATCTGCAATCGTACGAGCCATCTTAAGAATCCGATCATAAGATCTCATGCTGAGCCCGAGTGCATCAATGGTCTGATGAAGCATGTCCTCGGCAGGTTTATCCAGAACAGCGGTCCGCCGAAGTAAACTACCCGATAACTCACTGTTCCAAGAGATCGGCAGTCCCTTATACCGCTCTTCCTGAATTTTCTGTGCAGCGAGCACCTGGGCTTGGAGATCTGCAGAGGAGGAAGTAATCTTTACCTCAAGGCCTTCTTTGGGCCGGGGGACTTCGACTTGTAAGTCAATCCGGTCCAGCAGCGGTCCGGATATTTTGGCACGATAGGCGGCTATTTTATGAGGTGTACAAGTACATCGCTGCTGCTTAGGATCATTGCCAGCATATCCGCACGGACAAGGATTCATGGAGGCGGCGAGCATAAAATGAGCAGGGAATGTAAAAGCTGCCCGAGCTCTGCTAAGTGTTACATGTCGATCCTCTAGCGGTTGTCTTAGTACTTCAAGGACTTGGCGGTTAAACTCAGGAAGTTCATCCAGGAACAGAATTCCTCGGTGAGCAAGACTGACTTCTCCTGGTTTTGGTATCGTTCCTCCTCCGATCAGACCGGCGGCTGAAATTGTATGATGAGGAGAGCGAAACGGACGAACGGTTGCTAGTCTACTCAGTCCATTTTTTAATTTGCCTGAAGCGCTTAGAACTTTGGTGACTTCAAGTGCTTCTTGATCGGTAAGCGGAGGGAGTATGGTAGGCAGACGTTTGATGAGCATCGTTTTTCCCGTGCCGGGAGGACCAACCAGCATAATGTTGTGCATTCCAGCGGCAGCAATTGTGAGTGCTCTTTTCACATGCTGTTGTCCTAGAACGTCAATATAGTCTTCCATAAGATAAGAACCTTCTTCAGAAGATTCTTTACGTGATGCATATGTATTTGTAGAGAGATGAGCGTAGTCTTCGAGCTGTATTCTTCCTTGCTGTATTTTTGCCTTGGATATAGATGAATCCGCGTCTCCCGACACGGAGGGGACCAAATCTCTTAAATGCCGAAGACCATAGACTTCAATTCCTTGGATAACGGAACCTTCGGTTACATTCTCGATGGGAACGACAACAGAATCAAAGCCTTGCCGGCGAGCAAGGTCTACCATACTGAGGATACCGGGTACAGGTCTAAGACTACCATCGAGTGCTAATTCGCCTAAAAATAAAGTCTTCTTATTTGCAGGAAGGATAAGCTGCTCACTAGTTGTTAAGACGGCCAGTGCGATGGCGAGATCAAAAGAAGACCCTTCTTTACGGAGGTCGGCAGGTGCCAGGTTAATGGTAATCCGCTGCAAGGGATACTGAAAACCGCAGTTTTTGATTGCAGCTCGGACACGTTCTACTGCTTCTCGTATAGCTGAGTCTGGAAGTCCGATAATTGAAGTTTGAGGTAATCCGTTAGACAAATCCGTTTCCACCTCAATAAGTACCCCATCAATACCGTATAAACAAGCTCCATATAATTTTCCGTACATATGAAAAAACACCTCGTTTTCAGTTTATCCCACGCTAGATAAATGGGTAATTAAACATGAAAAAAGGTGCTTCCTTATTTTCAAAATGAATATGTATATTTCAATGGATTGCAATAGAACGTATGTGTGAACTTTTAGTCTGTATTTCTATGATAAATAACTTAATTCCAAAAATAAATTTGGATTCCACTTAAATGACGTTTGGAGTTTATTATATTTAAATGGAATCATTTACTAGCAAGTTCATTGTAAACAATGATACTTTTCTATGTCAATCTTAATTATAGAAGAATTTACATGAACATCTCGGACACACATTTACAGATCTTATATGTAATTCCCAAAAGGACTACTGATTGATGTTGTTTTTCTGCATGTGCTATTTGAAGTAATCTAGGGCAAAATTTATTCTATTTTACTAATTTCTATTTTACTATCTTCTACACTTGGTATTACATACCCTGCTGCGATCTTTACGAATGACAACCGTATTTTTCTTTGCCTTATAGATTACTATTTCATTTTTCATTCTGTATCTTAACTGCTCTATAATGATGGCATAACAGAAGTAAAGTGATACTACTAATCTTATCTCGGGCTTCTAGAAGGCACTTTGTGTTACATATATGTTTTCTGCAATCTAATTTTCCGTAATAAATTAAGGGTGCGACTAAATGATTGGAAATTAAATATGGTATTTTAGATTTGCTATGATAAAATAAGATACAAAGATTGGGTTGTATATGTATTTTGCATCAGAATCCAACATGATTTGAATGCCAGGGAGCAGGTGGAATATTAATGAAAATTCATGAAGAGTTAAAGCTGGAGAACCAGCTTTGTTTTGCTATATATGCTTGTTCTAGAGAGATAACAAAACTTTACCAGCCATACCTAGACAAGATCGGTGTCACCTATTCCCAGTATTTAGTGCTCATGGTGTTGTGGGAGCGAGAGGAATGTACAGTGAAGGAGATTGGCGAAGCGCTGTATCTCGATTCCGGCACCCTCACTCCGCTGCTTAAACGTATGCAGACCGCAGGGCTGATTAACAGAGAGCGTTCTGTCCATGATGAAAGAAAGGTACTTATCTCGCTGACCGAAAAAGGGAAAATGCTGCAGGATGAAGCGGTTCATATCCCAAACGCGATGCGGAATCAAGCTTGTCTTGATGATGATCAGTTTACATCTTTATTAAATCAATTCACAGGTCTTTTAACACAGGTTCACGAAAATAACGTCGAGGACAAACAAAAGAAGAACTAAGATGAAAATAGGCTGATAAGAATGAGCTTTAGAATTCGTCTAAAAAAGGAGAAACCTTCTACAACTCAACAGAACGAGTGTAGAAGGTTTTTCCATTTTTACCCAAACATTCTTTATTTGGAATGATATCGATATCAAAATACACTCAGTTTGATACCAATTTTTAAGGTAAGCGTTTTAAAAACGTGTTACAATGATGTGGGTTTATAAGGACATATGACTAACTAGCCCGCCTTGTTGC
>NZ_WTWX01000001.1:268064-659161 GCF_009870785.1 Paenibacillus sp. An7 | reverse complement strand
CATGATTGTCACCTCAAATAAAGTAGTTACTTCTATTGTAAAATAAAAAAGACTGTAGGCAAACTAGTTTAAGCTAGTTTGTCTACAGTCTGGGCACTCCTTTATAAGGGGTGCCTTTTTTTGTTCTATTCGCGATAATAAGAAGGAAAGATGGATCGAATTCAAAAAAAATAAATATTTTATATGGAAACTGCAGGGGTGCGCTTCGTTCACACGTCTATTTATATGGGGAAGGAGGAGAGAGACCATTGATGAAGCAAGATTGATTAAAGATATTGTGCAAGGAGATCATGCGAAATACCGTGAACTTATTAATCAATACAGTAAACATATTTTTCAAGTAACGTATTCTGTTCTTCATCATGTTCAGGATGCGGAGGATGCTGCGCAGGAAGCTTTCGTTCAAATCTTTAGATCTCTCCCCCAGTACCGATCGGAAGGGTTTAAGACTTGGATTACACGAATTGCACTGAATAAAGCGATTGATATGAAAAGGAAAGCAAACCGAAGAGTCATAACCGAAGCGGGACATGAGAACGATGTAATACATATACCTGACCGGCAGGCGGATACGGTGTATCAATTGCTTAAGAAAGAAAAAAAACAAGAATTGCTGAAAAAAATCAGAATGCTTCCTCCCAAGTATCGTGATATTATCATTCTTTATTACCTAAAGGAAAACAATTATGAGCAGATAGCGAAGGAATGCAGTATTGCTGTGAAAACCGTAGAATCGAGATTATACCGAGCAAGAATATGGATAAGGCAACATTGGAAGGAGGAAGAATGGCGTGAATAACCGAAATGAGGACCGCTTTACGGCTTATATCAAAGGGACACTAACCCAAGCGGAGAGAGAAGAGATAGATGAGCAGCTCCTTACGGATGAAGAAGCGCTTGCCTCCTATCTGATGTCTCTTCAGTTATTGAATCAAAACGAAGGTTTGGCTCATCAAAACAACAACGAGACGTTTACTTTCCCGGAAATCCATAGTCAAACGGAATTTACCAAGCGGATCATGAAACAAGTTGATTCAACGGTGAGAAGAGAAGGAAAGAAGAAGCAATTAGGCAAACTTTCGTGGCAGCATCTTCTTAGTCATAAAATGATTCACTATACGGTAGCTGCTTCAATAACAGTCCTTTTTATTTCTACAGGTGTATTTGATCGGCTAGCTCCCAGCAATGTATACAAGAGCGAGACCCAAACAGCAGAACCTTATAGTGAGATTATGGTGAAAAAGGCCACAGGCTGGTTAGATACGTTAAAGCCTAAACCATAATGAATAGATTTACATTTGATCTAAGAAAGGAAGACAATGAGATGAATATGGAGCAAGACAGAAGTAAGCTGCTTGCCTTTTTGCTTAACTTTGTGCCGGGACTCGGACATTATTACTATAAGAGCCGGGTAAAGGGTTTTATCTATGGATTGCTATTTTTTGGAATCGTAGGATTGGCTTTTTTAGCTGCTCTCGGAAATGAAATGGAGTTTGCTCTAGTTTTGTTACTAGGGGCTGCCTTTCTATGGATGGTCAGTATGTTTAGTCTAGTTATTAAACTGCTTCGTGCACCCGAACATTCTTCCTATCCGCCGGGTTATCCTAACTATGCTCCAAATGCGGAGACGTACGGGCAAATGGGACCCGCAGTAGATCCAAACGTAGACCCTCATGAGTCCTTTTACGGCATGCAGCACGATCAAAAACCTGGCATGGAACCTCCTTTTGGTTTTCCGCCGCATGAAGGGTATGTGTATCCAAATCAGGGAATAGGGAAAGAAAAGGAACGATTCTTTACGATTCTCTTATCGTTCGTGCCAGGACTTGGACACTTGCATATGGGACTGTTGCAACGCGGACTATCTTTTCTAATTGGATTCTTCGGACTCGCTATTATGCTGCTGTTCGTAGCGGTCATTTCGGGCGAAGAGGTCATACTTCTTTTCCTGCTTCTACTGCCGGTGATGTGGCTGTACTGTATGTTTGATGCGGTTCAGCATGTACATCGCAAGCAAGCGGGGGAAATTTTAGAGGATAAAACACTGTTTGAACAGATGGAACATGGCCGTAGTCATGGAAAGCGGAGTAAAGTGATTGCTACGTTACTTGCGATTATCCCTGGGGCAGGCCAGATGTATCTGGGGCTACAAAAAAGAGGACTTCAGCTTATGATGCTGTTCCTAGGGAGTATTTATATTTTGGACTTGCTGAATTTGTCCCTCTTTCTTTTTCTAATCCCCGTTATCTGGTTCTATAGTTTCTTTGACGGACTTCAGCAGGCAAGCAAGTACGGCAGAGAACCCTTATATGATAAACCGGTAGTTGAAGCGTGGACGCGTTATCAGCGGTGGATCGGTGCAGCACTATTATTCCTTGGTGTTTATTATATTTTGCTGAGACTGGTAGTTCCAGAGCTGGAAAACTATTTTAAACCCGTTCATTATTTCTACGTCTTGGAGTCTCATATGAACACGATCGTCATATCATTGATCTTCATCGGGGGCGGTATCAAGCTGCTATTCTCTCCACCACGGAAAGAGGATGAAGGGGAGCGTCTGCTCAGAGAGCTTGAGCGTGATATGGATCTATCTCCTTATCAAGACAGAGAGTTATAGATTCATACTGTTCTTGAGAGAAATATTAAAAACCGTAGATTTGCCGAAGTAGGCGTTTCTACGGTTTTTCTATGTTTTATTTTTTAAGTAAAAGTCCGCGGTACATCACTTCAAATAAAAATTCAAACGCCTCTAGATGCTTTCTTGCTTCAAACGCATTCTTTCCCCATACATAAATGCCGTGATTGCGAAGCAGAATCCCAGGAACTTTCTCTTGAAGCACACCAGGCACCAGCTCGGCAATGGAAGGAATATGCGCATAGTTAGGAAGAACAGGTACCTCAATAGCAGCATTCTCTTCCCAAATGTTAAAAGCTTTAATCAGTTCAATCCCTTGGATAGGTACATGACCTTGATCCCCATAATATTCACTGATCAGGTTATTGAACACGGTATGTACATGAAAGACTGCCCCGCATCCAGTTAAGCGATAAATTTCGCAGTGGATTAATGTTTCCGCACTCGGTTTTAAGCTCGTTGTTTCGCAAGCTTTCCCATCCTTATCTACAAAGAGGAAATCTTCGGGTGTGCGGGCTGCTTTATCTTTACCACTGGCGGTAACTGCAAAATGGAACTCTTCTGCATCAAAATTTCCAATACGCATGGAAAGATTACCGCTGGTGCCGGGGAACCAGCCTCTTTTTGCAAAGTCATCTTTTACATCGGCTAATTCGGAGAGAACACGGTTTTTTTCTTCTGTGGTGATATCTGAAAAAGTCATTTTACTACCTCCTGAGCGCGTTTCGATTGTAAGTTTTCTAAAATATCGAAGAAAGTAGTAAACGGTACGTGAGGAACCTGCAGTTCTTCGCATTTCTTCGTTAAGATCGAACGAGAATACACTAGGTCAGCAATTTTAGCACCTTGGAAGTCGGTGAGACTGTCACCGATGAGTATACGTTCATAAGAATCAGGATCGAAATTACGCATAATGGTTGCTTTACACATTCCACAATCATTCGTACATGGGGCTTTACAAGGATGCGGCCACAGGATTCGAATATGATCTCCCGTAAAATCTGCACGGTTACAATAAACATGATCGTTTGCAATCCCATACGGAGCAAGCAGGGGATCAATAAAAAAATCCATTCCGCCACTCGTTACATAAAACTCGATACCTTCGTTACGTACATAGCTAAGGAACTCAGCAAAGCCATCCCTAATTCCCGCTTGTCCAAGAACAAAATCGATCACTTCATTCTTTTTCTCTGAAGGAATCAGGGCGAACATTGCACTTACCCCTTGCTGTAAAGAAATTTTCTGATCGACTATATCTTTCATTATCGGCTCATAACCGGCAGGCTGAAAGTGCTTCATGATCGCTACGATGTTATCGGATAGCGTAATTGTTCCGTCAAAATCGCAGAATATAACTGTTTTTTTACTCACTTATTTTTCTCCTCCCCAAAGCTGCAGGGCACTTGCAAGTTCCGGATGAGCAGAAGCATATTCTGAAAGCGAAATTCCTTGCTGTGCTGCTTCAATGGCTTGAACAAATGCACGTCCTCCGGCTTCAGTACCCATGGGATGACCGTGAATTCCACCGCCTGCATTTACAATAACATCTGTACCAAAATCTTGTAAGATCAGCGGAACAAGCCCAGGATGGATTCCCGCTGACGGTACAGGCATACTTTGTTTGATGGACAGCGCTGAAGTTAACAGCTGTTCTTTAATTCCCATATTTTCTTCACGCGGCATCGTTACTGAACCGTAAGGTGAAGGGAAGAGGACAAGATCTGCTCCCGCAAGACGCATGAGCTGCCCCAGCAGGACAGATGCAGAGATACCATGATAAGGTGAAGGATAGTAGGCACCCGCAAGGGCTGGGTGGGCCATGATCGGTACGGTAATCTCTGGATCTTTACTGAGTTCGTGCAGGACGTCATACCCGTAAGATAATACGTTAAAGAGAAGAGCGTTAGCGCCTGCGTCAATCGCTTTTCGAGCTTGCTCATGCAGACGGGAAGTCGGACCGGTCAGATTGGCCGCATAAAGCAACTTTTTACCGGTTTCTTTGCTTGCTTCTTCTGCGGCCCGAATACATACTTCCACTCGTTTTTCAATGGGAGTCAGTTCATTCTCAAAAAGGATTTCATCATCTTTAATTAAATCGACACCGCCAAGTGCTTGGCGTAAGAATTGTTCGCGCAGTTCTGTAGCATTGAGACCGATAACAGATTTAAAAATACTCATCAAAAGCGGCCGATTCGGTACACCTAGAAGATCCCGTACGCCTTGTATACCAAACTTTGGACCAGGGAAATGAGAGGCAAAAGCATCGGAGAAACCGAGCTGCATGAGCTTAATTTTGCCGTCCATTGATATTTTTCCAAATACGGTAACGAGCAGTGCCGGAATGTCCTTGCTAAAGTTTATATCGGGATAAGCGATGGTAACCTCTCCGTAGCGTTCTCCAGGCTGCGCATTTTCAGGTTCATGGAGCTTAACTTCAAGCACTTGTCCTAAATGTTGCTTCATTGCGTCTCTTTTTGCTTCCGGTAATTCTGTCCAGCTTCCCACTGTCATACCAACGGCAATGGACTCTGCCTTTTTGTGAAAATTCGCTTTATCATCGTAAATCCGGTACGTTGCTGTACAATAACTCAATTGATTTCCTCCTTCAAGGCATTGCCCATTTCCCGGGAACGCTCTGCACAGCGATCCACCGCAGCATGAACAGTCTCTTTGAAATGGCCATTAGCTAACACACCGATAGCCGCCTCCGTTGATCCATTAGGGGAAGTTACCTTTTTGCGTAAATCTTGCGGACTTTCACCCGTTTGCTGTACCATTCGAGCTGCACCAAGTACGGTCTGAACCGTTAAATCACGAGCTTGTTCAGAAGTGAGTCCGCCCCTTACACCAGCTTCGATCATGGCTTCCATCATGTAATAGATGTAGGCAGGCCCGCTTCCTGAGATTCCCGTTAAGGTTTCTATTGTAGATTCATCGACGATCGTGACAATGCCTACCGCTTCAAATAAAGTACGGACTAACTGCTGATCTTCGTCACTAACTTCTTTTGAAAAAGCGATTCCGGTTGCACCAAGACCAATCGTACTGGACGTATTTGGCATCGTGCGGACAACGGGATGTTTTTTGCCGAGCAGCGTCTGCATTGTTTCTATAGTCATTCCGGCTATAACCGACACCACGAGTTGCCCTGGAGATAGAAGCGGTCCTAGATAACGGAGAGCTTCTGCTGCATCTTTGGGTTTCATTGAAAGGACAATGACATCCGTCGTTTGCAGTACATCTTCTTTGGCAGCCGTTTCACGTGCCGTAATGACGCCATATTTATTTTCAAGTTCCTGAAGTCGTTCTTGATTGCTGCGGTTCATCATGGTGATGGAGGAAGGAGAGAGCACACCCCTTGATATGAGCCCTCTTGCAATGGCTTCTGCCATAGACCCAGCTCCGTAAAAAGCTACTTTTTTCTGAATGAGTGTACGAATTCCGCTCATAGATCTAATTCCTCCTGACCCTCTGTAATTTTATTGTCTGATTTGTCCAGTTCCGTAAATACGATATTTTGTTGAGGTTAGTGCAGGAAGACCCATAGGTCCGCGTGCATGCAGTTTTTGAGTGCTAATTCCGATTTCTGCACCATAACCGAATTCGAACCCATCCGTAAAACGTGTTGATGCATTGTGATAGACGGCTGCTGCGTCTACATCTTGCATGAATTTCGCCGCAGTAGCCTCATCCTCAGTAACAATACACTCGGAGTGCATCGTACTATACTGCGCGATATGATCCAGCGCTTCCCTTAGATCAGCAACAATCCGCACATTTAGGACATAATCGTTATATTCCGTACTGTAATCAGCCGAAGTAGCGGGTACTGCCCACGGAACAAGCTTAACAAAGGCAGGACAACCGCGAAGCTCAACAGAAGAATTCTGAAATGCTTCTGCCAGTTTTACAATTTTCTCATTTCCATAATCCTTATGAATTAAAAGTGTCTCCATTGAGTTGCATACCGATGGACGTTGCACTTTTGCATTAAGAGCAATATCAGTAGCCATTTGCTCATCAGCGTCAGCAGCAATATAGGTATGGCAGATTCCAGCACCCGTTTCAATAACAGGAACCGTTGCATTTTCAACCACATTTTGAATGAGAGAGGCGCCGCCTCGAGGAATAATGACATCAAGCAGACCTTTGCATTTTAACATTTCATTTACTGATGCACGATTTGAGTCTTCAATCAGCTGAATCGCTTCAGATGGGACCGGAGTAGATTTCAGCGCCTGTTTTAATACTTCTACAATCTTTTGGTTTGATGAAAGAGCAGAGGAGCCGCCCCGCAGCACCACAGCGTTTCCTGTCTTGAGGCTTAGTCCAATTGCATCCACCGTAACATTGGGTCTAGCTTCGTAAATGATTCCAATCAGTCCAAGCGGAACACGTTCCTTTTCAATGCGAAGACCGTTAGGACGATGAATGACTTCGAGAATATCTCCGATAGGGTCACTCAGCTCAGCAATCTGCCGAAGCCCTTCTGAAATACTGTGAATCCGTTCTTCATTCAAGCTGAGGCGATCAAGCATGGCAGCAGGAGTACCATTTTCCTCACCACGTGCAAGATCGAGCTTGTTGGCTTCAATTATAGAAGACTGTTCCTGAATCAGTGCATCTGCCATGACAAGAAGGGCAGCGTTCTTAACGTCAGAGGATAGACTTGCTAGTAGTGCGGTCGTTTCTTTTGCCTTTAATGCTTTCGTTTGTACTTCGCTCATTGAAAATCACTCCTTTAGTTAATTTAAGGTGTTGTTAGTTAATTGTAAGCCAGAAAAAGTTCTATGGAACATTCATCCGTTATTTCAGTGTAATCCATTCATCACGATGAACTACTTCCAAACGGCTCATGTTTCCTTCAAGTTTTTTAAGAACTTCCTGACTTGAAAGTCCTCTAATCATACGCAGTTGTTCCTCATCGTAATTTACGATACCGCGTCCGATGATATCCCCTGTCATATTAATAACTTCAATGACATCACCAGCTTGGAAATGACCTTGAACTTCTTGTACCCCTACAGGGAGCAGGCTGTGACCGTCGTGAAGCAGTGCTTTTTCTGCTCCAAGATCGACCTGTACAGAGCCGAGGGGGGATGACATAAATCCAAGCCATTGTTTTTTTCGAGGGAGAGAATTTAGGCGTGTATCAAAATAAGTGCCTTTTCCTCTATCATAAAAAGCTGCTTTCATGTCCCCCTGTTCGAGAACACGTCCCACAAAGACGGGTACTCCGCCTCTAGTAGCAACCTTGGCTGCATCAACTTTGGAACGCATACCGCCAGTACCGACGGCAGAACCGCTTCCGCCTGCTATTGCATAGATTTCATCTGTAATTTCATCAATTCGATCATATTTGACTGCATCCGCCTGTTTCCGAGGGTCAGCAGAATATAAACCATCGGTATCGGTTAAAATAAGGAGTTTACTTGCTTTAATAAATCCAGCGACAAGCGCTGACAGCATATCATTATCCCCGAATTTCAGCTCATCCACAGATACGGTATCATTTTCGTTGATGATTGGGATTACTCGCTGTTTTAACAGCTCATCAATCGTCATGATGGCATTTCCCATCCGTTTGCGGTTTAGGAAATCGGTTCTTGTAAGCAGGATTTGTGCTGTCTTGATTTCATGACCAGCAAATGCTTGTTGATAAGCTTGCATAAGAAGAGCCTGCCCAACAGCCGCAGCCGCTTGTTTTTCATGTAGCAGCTTGGGCCGAGATGTATAGCCAATGTGACCGAATCCGGCAGCGACGGCTCCAGAAGTGACAAGAAGCACTTCATGGCCTTCGGCGTGGAGTGCAGCAATCTCTGCTGCGAAGAATGATACGGCTTCTTTATGTAATGATCCTGTATCCGTGGTTAAAGAACTACTGCCAATTTTAATAACAATGCGAGAAGACACGCCTGTAGTTCACTTCCTTTCTAACCTTATCAATTTTGATTACTATAGAAAAACAAAAAAACTTTCGTCCTTATAATGCAAAGGACGAAAGTTAAATCTTCCGCGGTACCACCTTTGTTGATGATCTAGATCATCCAACTCGTAGACCTTATAACGTTAAGGGAAACGTCCTATTTTCATAGTTAGGCCGCTCAGGGGTAGGTTTCAGAAATGTCCGTGGTAAATTCTTCCAGCCTTTGGAATTTACTCTCTAAACACGAAGGAGCTTTCTTACTGGTCCCGTCAACACGTTTACGATTTTAAATTACAGATAGGATACCATGGAAGATAGGTCGTTGCAAAGAGAAATAAACGCAGATTTTGCAGTATTCCTAAAACAACCCGAGCTTACCAATTCGTCTAGCTGCTTCCCTCAGTCTTTCTTCATCACTCAGCAGTCCTATACGCACGTAACCTTCCCCATGTTGTCCAAAACCAATGCCCGGTGCTACCGCTACTTTTGCCTCTCGAAGCAGAAGGTCAGCGAACGAAGCTGAAGTATAGCCTTTGGGCACAGGAAGCCAGCTAAAGAAGGAACCGCCTGGTTTGTTTGCGTTGTATCCTATGTTTCCGAGTTCACTAAACAGGGCATTTCGCCGTGATTCATAGCGGGCCACAAGCTCAGTTACACAGTTCTGAGAAGAAGTCAGTGCCGTCTGTGCCGCTGCCTGAATGCCCCCGAATAAGCTTACATACATATGGTCCTGTAGTTGATTAATAAGTTTGATAATCTCGGCATTTCCAAGAGCAAAACCAACTCTCCATCCTGCCATATTATAGGTTTTGGATAAAGTGTAGAATTCAACGCCTACTTCTTTGGCTCCTGGTGTTTCTAAAAAACTGATAGGACGATGCCCGTCAAAACCAATAGCGCCATAGGCAAAGTCACTTGCCACCACAATTCCATTCTTAGCCGCAAATTCTACCGTATCTTCATAGAAAGAGCTTGGAGCAATAGCAGCTGTCGGGTTATTCGGATAATTGAGAAACATTAGTTTTGCTTTATTGGCATCTTGCTCTGAAATCGCACTGTAATCAGGTAAGAAGTCATTGGACGCAAGCAGCGGCATAAATGACATTTCAGCCTTGGCAAGAGCAACTCCGGACCAGTAATCAGGATAACCTGGGTCAGGAACGAGACACACATCTCCGGGATTAAGTAGAACTTGGGGAAGTTCAACAAGCCCTGTTTTTCCTCCAAATAAAATGGCTACTTCCGTTTCAGGATCGAGCTGAACACCATAGTCCTCTTTATACCGGTGGGCAATCGCTTCCTTTAGAAAGGGAAAGCCGCTAAAAGGTGAATATTTATGATAAAGCGGATTGTCCGCTGCTTCTTGCAAGGAAGATACGATATGCTTTGGAGTAGGTGTATCCGGATTTCCTTGTCCCAGATTAATGACATCATGTCCTGCCATGATCTCACGGTTTACATTCTGAACTAGCGCAGCAAAAAACTGAGTAGGCAGATGATTCATAATCTCAGCAGGTTCGATCGTAAATCTGGACTTTGCAGGCCGAGCATGAGAAGAGTTCATTTCATCACTCCGGTTTCATCATAGTAAAAAGTATTATAAATCTATCATGATTTTTCCTAGCTGTATAGATGGAGTTCGTATAGATGACTTGTCTGATTTGGAAGAAAACGTCTATGATAGGAAGAACTTATTTTATATGAATCTCGTTAAAGTGTAAAAGGAGAATAGATGATGACAAACCTAAATCGTGAGATTAGTAATGTGCCGGAAGAAGCGAAAAATTCATTCCTTCAGATGGTACTGCTTCAGAGTGATATTCAGATTGGAAAGCCAGATGTTAACCGTAAACACATGCAAGAGCTTATACAGCAGGCGATGGAGAAGAATCCGAATACGGATATCATTGTAATGCCTGAGATGTGGAATACAGGATATGCACTGACAGAGGTTCATGAACTGGCGGACCCACATGGGAAGAAGGAACGAGAGTGGCTGCAAGAATATGCTGCACGCTATAAAGTGAATATTGTGGCAGGTTCTATATCAGAAATCGTAGATGAAAAAATTTATAACAGTATGTACGTATTTAATAAAGAAGGAAAAGAAGTGGCACGTTATGCAAAAATGCATTTATTTAGGCTCATGGATGAAGAGAAGTACCTTGCATCCGGGGAAGAGCCGATTACTTTCAGTTTTGATGGTAACTGGACTGCCGGAGCTTCGATTTGTTATGACATCCGTTTTCCTGAACTTGGAAGGACGCTTGCCTTAGCTGGGGCAAAGGTATTATTTGTGCCGGCAGAATGGCCGCATCCACGGTTGCATCACTGGCGTACCTTACTTATGGCTAGAGCGATTGAGAATCAGATGTATGTGGTATCGTGCAACCGGGTTGGCGTTAGTAAAGATACCGATTTTTTTGGACACTCTTTGATCATTGATCCGTGGGGGGAAGTTGTAATTGAAGGTGGAGATCAAGAGGAAATTCTTACGGGTACGATTGATCCGGCGCTGGTAGATGAGGTGCGTGGAAGAATTCCGGTGTTTGAAGATCGCAGACCAAACCTTTATTTTTCTTGAAAAAGCTGAATTAAATTGTTTCATACCCTGGGTAGAAGGTTAATAAGTAATATCCCGTCACCAAAAGGAGATGATCACCATGGATGACCGTAAGGCTAACCATTTGGAAGAGAAACTCAGGCGACAAGTTCACAAGTATGTGAGGGATGACAGAGAAAGACCTTTTCTAGAAAGCAGAGACGGAGATTTATCTCCCCCCAGAGATTGACCGAGACTGGCGACAGGTAAGTCAAGCAGGCTGGATTCCAATGCATGAACCTAACAAACATGTAAAACAGTAAAAGCGTAAGCGTACAAAGTATATTTGGTCCTTTTTGTAGTGAATCATTACTGTAAAAAGACAGCGAAAGCAGCCCGGATCATCCGGGCTGCTTTTGTGTTCATTTTTCCCATTCGGTAGACATTTCCTTAATCGTAGTTCGAAAGGTCTCTATAAAAGCTTCCGCAGCTCCAGATAGATAGCGGCCTTTACGGTAAGCAATCACCAGTGTACGACTTGGAGTATCTTCAATTGGCAGGTATACAGGAACAAATTCACTGCTCGGCGCCCTTGCGATAAATCTCGGAACAAGAGTGATTCCCATGCCAGTAGCCACAAGGGATTGTACGGTTTCCATGTTATTGCTCTCGAAGACCACCTTAGGTTCGAATCCCGCTGCTTGGCACAAGTCAAAGGTCAGTTTGCGAAAACCTTGGCCTTTTTTTAGTACCACAAAAGATTCCTCAGCAAGTTCTTCTAATCTCACTTGAGACGAAGAAGCGGGATCACGGAGTGCGAGAGGATGATCTTTGGGTACGGCTAGATCAATCCGTTCTTCCCCAATCTCAATGTAAGAGAGGGAAGGCTCTTGAAGAGGAAGGGATAACAAGCTGAGGTCACTTTTGCCGCTGGCTGTTAACTTTTCAAGATTCATAGAAGAGTCCTCCAGCAAGGTGATTTCGATATCAGGATAATTTTCACGAAAGGTAGGAAGAACATGCGGCAACAGATGGGAGCCTGTAATCGGCATACTCCCAACAATGACTTTTCCTTTACGAAGCTGAGAGATATCCGACATCTCTTGCTTAAGAAGTTCAACAGCATCAAGGATGTCACTTGCTTTGGATACAAAAGAAGCACCTGCATGAGTTAACTCTACAGAACTAGTGTTGCGCTGGAAAAGTAAAACCCCTAGTTCTTTCTCAAGCTTAGACAACTGTTGACTTAGGGAGGGCTGAGCAATGTGAAGTTTTTCAGCAGCCCTTGAAAAGTTTTTTTCTGCTGCGATTTGCAGTGCGTATTGTAGTTGTCTCAGTTCCATAATGGTTCACCTCATGTTTATAAAAGAATACATATTCCAGAAATGTTCTGTATTCATTATATAGGTTTTTCCTCTAATGATATAGCTAATTTATTGAAATAAACAATAAGTGCATAGCGTGCCAGCCATTGTTGAATAATGAGAGGGACATGAAATCTCTATAGAAGAGAATAAAAAAGGAGATGCTAACCTTGAAAAGTTCAGTTACCAGTAAAATAAAGCGAAAGCTTGCTGCAGGTTCACTCCTGCTCATTCTATGTTTCTCAAGCATAGGGTTTCCATATCAAATGCCTTCTGCCTATGCTGAACCTGCATATGCAAAGTGGGGCGTCATTGCTGTAAAGAAAGCCGAGACCAAATACGGTGCTCCTGTGAAGGATTACGCTCACATAGGAAGAACCGTTATATCAGAATCTATAGCGGAGGAAAAATTTCGTCTATTAATAAAAAAAGATAATAAGGAATTGACTGTTGAGGTTACCGTCCGATTTAACCCGAAAACCGATGAATTATCAAATGTTGATTTTACAGCTGTTCGCTAGCGGTGAAGGAAGAAAAAATATTTGAAGATCAAGGTTAAGTGATGGTGCAAAGTTATATAAGATGCACTTATCACTTAACCTATGGAATTTGTACATGGCACCACGAAATAGTCTATAGGGTAATCCTATCAGTTCTATAGTTTTTATATCTTGGAACAATATATATCTCTCATGCTATATTGAGTTCATTAATAGATGCGACATGCGATGTCCTTCTAAATAGAGAACGAAAATTTAGCTGAGGTGAATATAATGAGCAAAAAGACGATGTTCGAAAAGATTTGGGATAATCATGTGATTACGCAAGAAGAAGGAAAGCCAAGCATTCTCTATATTGATTTGCACCTCGTACATGAAGTTACCTCTCCGCAAGCATTTGAGGGTCTGCGTCTCAGCGGACGCAAGGTTCGCCGCCCTGAGCTTACTTTTGCTACGATGGACCATAATGTACCGACGAAAGATCGTTATAATATTACGGATCCGATCTCAAAACAGCAGATTGATACCCTCTCTGCAAACTGTCGTGAATTTGGCGTTAAGCTCTATGACCTGGATACCCTCGATCAAGGGGTCGTTCACGTAATGGGCCCTGAACTCGGTTTAACTCATCCTGGAAAAACAATTGTATGTGGTGATAGTCACACTTCCACACATGGTGCCTTTGGTGCACTTGCCTTTGGTATTGGAACGAGTGAAGTAGAACACGTACTAGCTACCCAATGTTTACAGCAAGCAAAAGCAAAGACAATGGAAGTTCGCTTTGTCGGCCAGCGTAAACCAGGTGTAACGGCTAAAGATATGATTTTGGGTGTTATCGCTAAATACGGTACCGATTTTGCTACAGGGTATGTTATCGAGTATACAGGAGAAGCCATTCGCTCTCTCAGCATGGAAGAGCGTATGACCGTATGTAATATGTCGATTGAAGGCGGAGCAAGAGCAGGAATGATCGCTCCAGATGAAACGACTTATAATTATCTTAAAGGTCGTCAGTATGTACCGAAAGACACGGATTTTGAAGCTGCTAAACTTAGATGGGATGAACTTACAACGGACGAAGGAGCAGAATTTGATACGGTTCTGGAGTTTGATGTAGAGTCCCTTATTCCACAAGTAACCTGGGGAACAAGCCCTGGTATGGGAACAGATATTTCCTCTCGTGTTCCAGTTCCAGCTGAACTTCCGACGGAAAACGAACGTAAAGCTGCTGAAAAAGCAATTGAATATATGGGACTTATCCCAGGAACTCCGATGGCTGATATTGAGATTGATTACGTATTTATTGGATCCTGTACAAATGGCCGTATTGAAGACCTTCGGGCAGCAGCCGATATCGCGAAAGGATACAAAGTATCTGATCGTGTTACCGCAATTGTTGTACCAGGTTCAGGCCGAGTGAAAATCCAGGCAGAAGAAGAAGGGCTGGATAAAGTATTTATAGAGGCTGGTTTTGAATGGCGTGAAGCGGGATGCAGTATGTGTCTTGCTATGAATCCAGATGTGCTTCAACCCGGACAACGGTGTGCTTCCACATCTAACCGTAACTTTGAAGGTCGTCAAGGCCGAGGCGGACGGACTCATTTGGTATCGCCAGCAATGGCAGCAGCAGCTGCAATTAAAGGACGTTTTGTAGATGTTAGGGATTGGAAACTGAAATCAGAAGTTGCGAACTAACGCGGAGAGGAGCTATTAACATGGAGGCTTTTACAAAATTAACAGGTATTGTAGCACCCGTTGATCGGGTAAACGTGGATACAGATGCGATTATCCCAAAACAGTTTTTGAAACGAATTGAGCGTACAGGATTTGGACAATTTCTATTTTACGAATGGAGATTTGACCAAGAAGGCAATGAGATCACTTCATTTTCATTGAACCAGCCGGAATATAAGGGAGCTTCAGTACTCCTTTCCCGAGCTAACTTTGGGTGTGGTTCTTCTCGTGAACATGCGCCGTGGGCTATTATGGACTTTGGATTTCGCTGTGTCATTGCCCCTTCTTTTGCCGATATCTTCTATAATAACTGTTTCAAAAATGGGATTCTTCCGATCAAATTATCTGAAGAACAAGTCGAAGATCTATTTCAGCGTACAAGTCAGCATGATGGCTATCAGTTAAACATTGATTTAGAGAATAAAACGATTACGGATGCCTACGGATTAGAGATTCATTTTGATCTAGATGAGCACCGCAGACAGTTCCTTTTGCAAGGGCTTGATGATATCGGTTTGACTTTACAGCATGCAGATGCCATTTCGGAGTATGAAAACAAGCACTCTTCCATTTTGTTCGGCTAATTTTTTCAAAACTGAGAAAAGATTTGATGGTCCATGTGATCCTCAGATCTTTTTTTATTTTACGTGAATTGAATCGATTTTAATTATTCTCTATAGAATGTGCAACTAACAAAGGACAATTTCAATATTTTATCGGAAAATGTTAAAAAATATGATAAAATGTTACAGTAAGACCGGATGATTCCTCTAATTATTTCAAAAAAAGTGGTAATAATTCGCAACTTTCACACTTTTCTCTCGTCTATTATTAAGTTATTAGTAAATTTAGCTAATTTATTAGCAAATGTTTACTAGAGCGAAATAATACAGAATTGGAAGGGTGAAGGATGAAAAAGTTAAAAATTTTGGTCGCGTTGCTCTGTTTTGTATGGTTATTTCCTGGATATGGACAAGCAGCCGCCAACATCAAGATTTATCTCGATGGTAGTCAGGTAAGCTTATCTTCTGGTGCAAGTGCTGAGCTCATCAGTAACAAAGTCATGATACCTATTCGTGTCGTCTCAGAAAAACTAGGATACAGCGTCGGTTGGGAACAGAAGACGAAGACGGTTACTATAATTCAAGATAAAAAAGTAATAAAAATGGTAGTAGGACAAAAGACTGCCACCGTTGACGGTTCTAAAATTAGTCTCGATATTGCTCCAATCATTAAACAAGGGACGACGCTTGTTCCGATTCGTTTCGTTGCTGAGGCAATGGGAATGAAGGTGAGTTGGAACAACCAAACCAAATCCGTATATCTTGAATCTCAAAATAGCGGATCTGGCGGTGAAACCATTCAGCCCCCTGCTGCAGGTAATGAATCCGATTTAACTCAGGTGAATGGGATCAGCTTTTCAGACAGTAAACTTATGATCGCAACCAGCGGAGGAGCTGTACCTTCTGCCTTCGCAATGACTTCACCAAATCGAATTGTCGTTGATATTCCTCATGCGAAATTCAGCAGTCTTTTTGAAGGGACGCAGGCGCTCGATCTGACTCAAAGTACAGCAGGGCAGATTATTGTGGATGGCTATCCAGGTGTGGAAAAAGTAAGGTACGCCCTCTTTAGTGAAAGTCCATCAACCGTTCGTGTTGTAGTGGATCTGAGCAAAGCCATGACGTACAAGCTCTCAACAACCTCAGCAGGTCTCATTACCGTAACGTTTAACACAAGCGGAGGAGAGACAACGCCGACTCCAACTGTGAAGAAAACGGTGGTTATTGATGCAGGTCATGGGAATCAAGATCCAGGTGCTATTGGGGTAACTGGCAAGAGAGAAAAGGATTTTAATCTATCCCTTGCACTCAAAATTGAACAACTATTGAAAAAAGAGCCGGCTATTAACGTTGTTATGACACGGGATGATGATAATTTTCTTAAACTATCTGAACGTGTAAGTCTAGCGAATAAAGCGAAAGCAGATCTTTTCCTATCTATTCATGCGAATAGCGGACCGGCAGCTGCGACGGGTTCTGAAACCTATTACTATCGTGCAAACAGTAAATCACTTGCAAGCACTGTCCACAAATATATGGTACAGGCGGCAGGACTTAAAGACCGCGGCGTAAAAACAGGAAACTTTGCGGTTATCCGTGATACAACCATGCCTGCTATTTTGCTAGAGGTTGGATTCCTATCTAACAAGAATGACGAAGCAGCTCTCTTTAATGAAACATTCCAGAACCGAGTTGCTGAAGGTGTTGTCAAAGGCATGAAGGAATACTTAAACGTGAAATAAGAGAAGTGAAGGGGGATTTGACTTATGGACAATAAAAAGTGGTGGATGATCACTCTTCTTGCAGCAATGCTCTTGGTAGTAACGGCTTGTGGAGCCGACAAACCTCCGTTAGCTCCATCCGGGCAGCAAGGCAGCGGTGCAGGAGATTCAGATGTCCCAGCAGATGATTTACAACCGGCAGAAGATCCCGTTGATACAGAAGAACCGAATGATGATGTAATAAACGGGGATACAGAGGGTACACCTGTTACTGGAGGTTCAGCGGAGGGACAAGCGAACGGCGGGGCAATAGCTCCTTCGGAAGAGACTAAGCAAGAAACAATCACACTCTTTTACACAGATCCCGAACAGTTGGAATTAAAAGAAACAAAAGGGGAAATCACCTTTAAAACAGACTGGAGTAAATATGAGTCGGCTTTCAAAGCACTACAGAAAAGTGATCGTGAGGAATTCATTCCTCTTTGGTCCGAAGAGATTACCATAAATAAACTCGAAGTAGATGGCGGAAAGATTACCCTTGACCTTAAAATTCCAGCAACGGCTAATCTCGGTTCAGGCGGAGAACAATTTGCACTTGATGCACTTAAACAAACCTTCTTCCAGTTTGAAGAGGTTACCTCCCTTGAACTGCTCGTCGATGGTGAACAGAAAGAAAGTTTGATGGGACATGTGGAACTTGAACATCCCATGACAAGAGAATAGGGAGCAGGACAATCGTTTGTTCGGCTGCCGACATGGCAAAAGATTTGATGTGCACATAAGAGAGGAGAAATTACTTTGACTTTCAAACCTAGCAATATCAATTCCATTCCTTCTAAAAAAATGGTATCTGCCATGCTCGCCAGCCTGATGGCGCTTAGTGCCTACGCAGGAGTAGCGGGAGCTGAAACAGCTCCCGTTTCTGTTACGGCGAAAGCGGCAACAGGTATGTTCAGTGATGTGAAAAGCGGGTATTGGGCAGAAAAACATATTTACAAGTTAGCATCACAGAATATTCTTTTGGGTAACAACGGATTGTTTAGACCGGGTGATGCAGTAACTCAGCAAGAAGCGATTACGATGGCCATTCGATTTGTGAATAAAGAATCAGAGCTTCCTGCCGCTGATAAAGCAAAACTTCCCACAGGTATTTCTACAAGCAATTATTTTAAATCCTATGTTTCCTTAGCATTTGACCTTGGTCTAGTTAATGAGAAGGAAGAAGCTAATGCAAAGATTGATAAAGGGACATGGGGAGAGAAAAAAGCTTCTCGTGAATGGATTACAAAGTTATTAATTAGAGCCATCGATAAAGAAGCACAAGCGAAGGCAGCAGGAAATGCGCCTACCGATTTTGCGGATAATGACAAAATATCGGATGGTGTGAAAGGCTACGTAAGTGTAGCGGTTGATTTGAATATTGCCCAGGGAATATCAGGAAATAAATTCAATCCACAGGGTAATGTAACTCGTGCTCAGTTAGCGACGTTCTTTAGCCGTGGCGGAGGCTACAAAGATTATTCTTATGCAGGACAACACAAGGGATACATAACCGAACTGACAGACAGCAAAATAACCTTGTACACCGGCAGTACATATGTAACATACACAAGAGATGCAAATACGCCTTTCTTTACGAGTGCTTCTGAGCTGAGGATTAATGCGGCTGACATTGCATTATACAGCGAAGTCATGGTAGCCGGTAAAAACCAAACAGCAACTTATGTAGAGAGCTTAGATAATACACCGAAGACGGAATCCGTAGAAGGCAGTTTTGAACGTCTGTCTGGTAACAAACTATGGTTATTTGCTGGAGATACGTATCAAGAATACACTTTCACAGATAAAACGGTATTCTACGATCAAAATGAAAATGTAGTTAAAGCCGCAGACTTAACTGCGGGAAGCGTTATAGAGATTCAGAGAGAAACGTTTACTGCACAAAAAAATCCAGTTGCTGTTCGTGTGAAATCTGGTGTGGTGAATAAGACAGCTACGGGTAAAGTTCAATCTGTGGATTCCACATCAAAAACAGTTACCGTGGTGAACGACTCTGGAACAACCGATGTACTCAAAATTCAAGATGGAATCAGTGTGATTAGATATCAAAATGAGATCGTAGCTCTATCTGAGTTGAAGATCGGAACCGCAGTGAAATATACAATTAAAGATAGTATCGCTCAATCGATTGAAATTACAGCAGGTGTAGAACGTACGGTGCGAGGTACTCTGTATGAGCTTGGTGCGAATCATTCCACGGTTACCTATATGAGAGATGGCGGCTCACTAGAAGTGAAGATTCTAGCTTCAAATCCTCAGATTGTTATCAGTGGAATTGAGCAGCCGATTATCAGCGATCTGCTGGCAGATGGAAAATCAGGTGATGTGGTAGAAATCACACTGAATAGTAATGAAGAGGTTACTAAAATTGAAGTACTCAATCGCCAGATGGAACGAGTGAATTTGGCTACGGTTGTTTCATACAACAATAAAACAAAACTGCTTACCGTACTTGATGCGAACAAGAAACCTCAGGTGTTTACACTGGATGAAAAAACAAAACTTGAGTACAATACAACGTCTCCAACGCTTACTGGTATTGAGCCTTATCTGACAGAGGGCCGTAAAGTGAACCTTAATACAATTGGGACACGCGCTTTGTCATTGTCGATCGTTTACAAGTATGAAGGAACAGTTACGGAACTAAGTACAAGCGCGAAGAACGTGAAACTGCTTCAGACGAATGGGGAAAGTATCACTTTGCCTTACCAAACAACTCCTTCTGTTGAGTTATATGGAAAGGGCAGTGCTTCCTTATCTGATGTAAAAGCAGGCGATCAGATTACAGCTATGTTAGGCGCAAATCAGGACGTTATTAGTAAGATTTATGTGAAATCCGCAGTGCAATTTGAACTGCAATCCCTGAATTTGTCTACCTACCGTGCTGAGGTGAAAAAAGATGGAGCTACAAGCCAAATTTATGTAGACAAACTAACCATTACAGGTGATAATGGAGCAGCGTTGAAACCAGCTGATCTAAAATTAGGTTCACTTATCAATGTATCTTTTGATGGTAATACGCCGCAGTCTATCCAAGTTGTAAAACAAACATGGGCCGAGATTAGCAGCATCAGTGGAAATACAGTAACTTATAATACTGCTTCGGGTTCTAGTGAATCTGTGAATACAAATAAGGTGAAAGTAGTTAAGAATGGCAGTACGTCTACCACGCTTAGTTCGCTTACTGCAGCCGATCATGTCATTTTGACCCAAGATGCAGATGGAACAGCCGTTTTTCATGTGCTTTCACCTGTATCCAAAGCATTTTGGACATATAGTGCTTCTACCAATGAACTACAAGTGAAACGTACTTCTACGACAGACACTAACTATCGCTTTCAATTGTCACCGAATGTTTACATTCATCAAGGTGATCATACTTTGAGCGTGCAATCTCTCAAAGATAATGATAATATTGTATTGTATCTGCTCAATAACGTAGTAGTTGAGATTTCCAAACCGTAGTCATTTCTTTAAGCAGTAAGAAGAATGACCGTCTTGATACGGACTAGCCGTATCAAGACGTTTTTTTTGTAGGAGGTAAGCTCATCAATGAATGCAGCGACTGTACGTCACATTCTTGATACGATCGCAAACATGTTTCCCGATGCACATTGTGAACTAAAGCACAGCAACGCATTCGAACTTACCATTGCGGTCTTGTTGTCTGCACAGTGTACGGATGAAACGGTAAATAAAGTGACAGTGGACCTGTTCCAAAAATATAAAACTCCTGAAGATTATATTGCTGTTCCTCTAGAAGAACTGGAACAAGATATCAGAAGAATCGGTTTGTATCGCAACAAGGCGAAGCATATACAGAATATGTGCCGTATTTTGATAGAGCAGTATGAAGGAGAAGTGCCAAGTGAACACGATCGCCTGGTCCAACTACCAGGAGTAGGGCGGAAAACGGCAAATGTGGTAGTCTCCAATGCTTTTGGAGTTCCAGCGATTGCAGTGGATACCCACGTAGAGCGTGTATCGAAACGATTGGGCCTTGCAGGATGGAAAGATTCCGTTCTTGAAGTGGAGAAAAAGCTGATGAAAAGAGTACCCATGGATGAATGGACGATCACCCATCACAGACTCATCTTTTTTGGCCGATATCATTGTAAGGCACAGTCACCTAAATGTCAGGTCTGTCCGCTTTTGGACGTCTGTCGTGAAGGGAAGAAGCGTATGAAAACGTCCCAAATCAGGAAAGATAAGGAACGAGGATCATCTGCTTTAACCTAAAGAAAATAGTAAACGAATAGTAGAGGATGAGAAAAATGAAATGCATTTCCGTGTACACAGACAAATTTGACGCTTTTTCTGATATTTTTGAAGAAGTAGTGACAACTGAAATGAGTGAAAATGAGGAAAAAGAAATCGAAGGAATTACAGTAAGTCATTCCGGCGATGTTCCTGAGCATTATCTTGAGCGTATGTCTCAAAAAACTGAAGTGGTTGTAATGAAAGATAAGCTTAGAAATATCACCATTCTGCAGCATGGACAAGTATTCGAAATCTTGCTTCCTACACTTGAGAATGCAGTTCAATAATGAATGTCTAAAACCCAATCAAATTAGCTGAGTATTCGATTAAAGCGGATGATTCAGCGAATCAACCGAGTCCCACGTTCCGATAAGAAATTGATCTTTCTTATCGAGCGAGGGAGTCGGTTTTATTTTTATTCTGAAAGATTTTGCGAAATTAGGTTCAAATCTCCAGTTCTGAGTGATAAAATGTACATATTTGGTTGAAAAGAATAGTTGAGAAGGAGCCTGACTAGGACATGCTGACACACAGGAGCAGACAGAATGAAGAAATGCGAGAGCGTTTACAAGAACTGCAACAGTTTTTTATTCAGCACGAAGACAAGACAGCATCATCTGCCATGGAAGATTTACTTCAGAAAGCGTCCGTAGATGAGGTGACGATTGCTTTTTGCGGTCATTTTTCAGCCGGTAAATCAAGTTTGATTAATAGTCTATGTGGAAAAAAAGTACTCCCAGCAAGTCCTGTACCTACGAGTGCCAATGTAGTGGCTATTCGTAATGGACCAAAGTTAGCTAAAATATATCAAACATTTCAAGAAGGGGAAGGACAATTCTCTTCCGAGGAAAGGAATCCTATCGTAGCAATGCCTGAAGAATTAGATGAGTATTGTAAGAATGGTGAACAGTACTCTTATATCGAGGTGTGGGATGAGGTTCCCCTTTTGCAAGAGCATGCTGCTTTACTGGATACACCTGGTGTAGACTCGACCGACGACGCTCACAAGAAAGCAACGGATTCAGCTTTACATCTGGCTGATGCTGTTTTCTATGTGATGGATTATAACCATGTGCAATCGGAGAATAATTTATCTTTTGCAAAAAGCTTGTCCGATTGGGGTAAGCCTCTTTATCTAGTTGTGACGCAGATTGATAAACATCGTGAACAAGAGCTTAGCTTCTCAGCGTACCGAAGTGCGGTAGAGGATGTGTTTGCTGCGTGGGAAGTTACCTATGCGGGTCTCTTATTTACGACGTTGAAACAAAAAAGTCATCCATATAATCAGTGGAATGAGCTAGTTGAGCTGGTTAAAACAATTCCAGATCTTAGGTCAGATCTTATTCAGCATAGTATTGCCTCGTCAGCACGTCATGTCGGAGAAGAATTTATCAAGAATTGGGAAGCCAAGCATGAAAATAGGAAAGAACAGATACGAAATGAGCTTGGAGGAGAAGAAGGAGCGGCAAGACTGGCTTCAGAGACTGCACGCTTTAATCAAGAGATTGCACAGATAAGGGAAGTGACAGCGGAAGAAAGAAAACAATTTCGAACGGAGACAGATCAGTTGCTGTCTTCTGCCAATATCACGCCCGCAGACGTGAGGTCAGCTGCCGAGAGTTATTTAGAAAGCCGGCGCCCAGGGTTTAAAGTTGGTTTTTTATTTAGTTCAGGGAAGACGGAGCAAGAAAAAGAGGCACGTCTGCAGCAATTTTGGAATCTCTTTACGAGACAAGCAGATGGGCAAATTGCCTTCCATCTTCGGAGTTTGTTAAGAGGGCTCGGGCAGTCTCATGGACTCTGGAATGAAGAGTGGAACGAGAAACTAGAAGCGAATCTGTACACTCCTGAGATAGAATTGATTAAGAAACGTCAAGCGCCTGATACGCAGATCACGGGGGAATATGTACTTAATTATTGTAAAGATCTGCGGGCAGACCTAATTGCATCCTACCGGAGGTCTGCTCTTGCATTGGTAGATGATCTGCTTCATGAGCTGGCTGAGAAAAATGCACCCCTCCTTGTGGCTTTAGAGGAACAAAGAAAACAGTTGGATGTGAAAAATAAGGCTGCTGATCGGTTATCCCGGTTGGAGCAGGATATTCAGGATACGGCTGCAGCTGTGCGTGTGATGCTCCCGGAAGTGACAACATGGAGCTCGGATCTATTACCAGAGGTCAATCATAGGACTGTTCCGATGGAACAAGCAGCAGATTTAACGGGAACCGGTGTAGATCGTAATGTTACGGCCTCCGAGCAGACGGGTTCCCTGACTATGCGCAAGGAGCGACCGGCTCTTGCTGCTCGTAGGTATGAGCGTTTATCTGCGGCTGCAACTAGATTACGCAAGGCCGCAGCTCATCTAGCCCCTTATTCCGCTATGAACTCAGCAGTACGTGGGCTGAATACACGTGCGGCATCTTTTGACAAGGGAACATTCACTTTGGCTCTGTTTGGTGCTTTTAGTGCCGGCAAATCATCATTTGCCAGTGCTTTGCTTGGTGAGGCAATACTTCCGGTCTCACCGCATCCAACCACGGCAGCGATAAACCGGATTATGGCGCCGCCGGAAGGCATGACGCACCGGACAGCACAAGTGACGATGAAATCCCAAGCCAGCGTCTGGGCAGATCTGACGTTTTCTTTTAATCTGCTGGGACTTGGTGTTCCAGAAGAGAAGACATGGAGGGCGGCTGTAAGTACGGTAACTCCGCAGCAAGTACATCCGGCGGGCCGTCCGCATTATAGTTTTTTGAAGGCAGCTGCCAGTGGATATGATGATGCTTTGTCCAAGCTGGGACAATCTTTTGTAGTGAATATGGAAGAATACCGTGCTTATGTTGCTGAAGAATCGAAATCTTGTTTTGTAGAGTCGATTGATTTGTATTATAGCTGTAATCTAACCAATCAAGGAATCATCATCGTTGATACACCGGGAGCAGACTCCATTAATGCAAGGCATACCGGGGTTACATTTAACTATATGAAGAATGCAGATGCTCTCGTGTTTGTAACGTATTACAACCATGCTTTTTCTCAGGGAGACAGGCAGTTCCTGAATCAACTGGGCCGGGTTAAGGACACGAAGTCTCTTGATAATATGTTTTTTGTGATCAATGCCGCCGATCTTGCAGCTTCTTCTGAAGAATTGGAACTAGTTAAAGAGCATGTCAGTGAGAATTTGCAACAAAATGGGGTGCGGTCTCCCCACCTATATGCTGTTTCTAGTCTGCAAGCTTTGGATGCCAAACAAACGGGGAATGAAGACAAGCTTGCTGAGTCAGGTTTTACGGAATTTGAACAAGCATTCAGCACATTTGCTGGGGAAGAGTTACTAGATATTGCTCTGCTTGAAGCAAATAAAGATATTCACATTGCCCGCAAAAGAGTAGAACAGTGGGTGCAAGATGCGCGTCAGGGAGCAGAAGTGAGAGAGCGCCGTAAAGAAGAACTAGAAAAGGCACTCGCACAGGGGGAGCAACTTCTTCAGCGGCTATCAAATCAATCTAAAGACCACGAGATCGCACAGGAGACTCAGGAATTAATTTTCCATACAGGTCAGCGTATTGGTTACCGCATTTCAGAGTTTATGTCCGAAGCCTTTCACCCCTCTGTACTTCGAGAAGACGCAGGGGACTTGAAATCTATATTTATCTCATCAGGCCGGGAACTGCTTCGAATGCTGAATCTAGAAATGCAGCAAGAACTCCTTGCAACTTCCATTAGGCTAGAGAACAAAGGAAAACAGCTGGTGACTTTCGCTGCAGAGGAAATGGCTGACGAACTCAGTGGGCTGACACCAGGCATCACACTCTCGGTCCGTTCATCGAAGGGATGGGAAACTCCGTCTCTACGGTCGGGGGGAGAACAGGAGAGCATAGAATTCAAACTGTTTTGGAAATATTTCAAGAACCCAAAGTCCTTTTTTGAAGGCAACGGTAGAAAAGAATTACAGCAAGTCCTTGAGCCAGAGCTTAAACAATTCATTAGTAAACAGTTACTGGGGAATGAGACTCTGCTTAAAGACTACTATCAATCACTTATTCGGACATCGTTTCATGAGGTTTCTCTTGATCTCAGTGAGCAGTGGAAAGAGAATATTACTGGACTAGTTGCAGCGCTGGATTTAGCAGATGATTCAGAGAAGTTAGTCCTGCTTGCTCAAAACTTATCTTCACTCGAACAGGAATCACATAATTAAGAGTACAGAAAACACCCTTCCTAAGCTTTTTTCGCAGCGGGGGTGTTTTTTTGTGCCTATGACCCTGAATAGGGGAGGATTGCTGACCATTTAATTGAGAGATGGTGATTAATTCCTGTTAATGCCCAATCATACGAAAAGAAGGCGAAATATGAGTTGATTCTCGCTTTGCCGGGTTGGTAATGCGGTGATAAACTTCATTAATGTTCGTAAAAAAGTAAATATTTTGAAGGAGGAGAAACATGGATGTTCTCAGGCAGCTGCAGAGCTTCTTCTGGTCCAAACGTATTTTGTTGTTTTTATCAATACTTTGCTTGGCCTTAGCGACTGCACTCGGGCTTATATACCCGAATCTACTGAGGGTACTCATTGATGATATGATAACGCCTCGTAATTTTGAAGGCGTTCCCATGCTTGCCCTAACCGTACTCGGAGTGGTCATCTTAAAGTCATCATTGCAGTTCTTGCACGGCTTTTTTGGCGCTAGGCTTGGTAACTATCTTGCTTATCGTTTACGTAATGCGTGTTACGAAAAACTACAGTTTTTGTCTTTCCGCTATTATGATACGGCTAAGACAGGGGATCTGATGTCACGGTTAACCGGTGACCTCGAAGCCATTCGTAACTTTATCGGGTTTGGTTTTGCCCAGATTTTAAATATGGTTCTCATGGTTCTGTTTGGGTCGATTATGATGTTCTCCATTAACTGGCAGCTGACCTTAATCACGATGATCTTCATGCCGATCCTTGTGATCGTTGCTCTAAAATTTGAAACACAAATTCACCCTGCTTTCCAAGAGATGCGGCTCGCAATGAGTTCACTTACCACAGCGGTTCAAGAAAACGTGACAGGAGTGCGTACCGTTAAGTCGTTTGCTCGTGAGCCGCATGAGGTAGATAAGTTCTCCATACGGAACGAACGCTACAAGACGAATCAGATTTTTGCTTCTTCCTTATGGGCTAAGTTTTTCCCAATCATGGAACTTCTGGCTTCAATGAGTGTCATCTTACTTCTTGTTGTTGGCGGCAGATTAGTCATACAAAAAGAATTATCATTAGGCGAACTTGTTGCTTTCTTTAGTTTAATTTGGTACATAATCGGACCGATGTGGAATATTGGCTTCCATATCAATAACTATACACAGTCCAAAGCCTCCGGTGAACGTGTACTGGAGTTACTTAATCAGCCTATTGATGTTCAGGATACAGAGGATTCTATTATCCTTGCGCCCGAGCAGGTGAAGGGGCATGTCTCTTTTGAGCATGTGACTTTTGCTTACGGAAACAAAATAGCTGCCGTTACAGATATTAATCTAGATGCACCCCCGGGAACGGTTATTGGTTTTCTGGGAGGGACTGGATCGGGTAAATCCACGATTATTCAGCTGTTAATGCGCGCCTATAATATTAATTCAGGTTCAATCAAGATTGACAGCATGGAGATCAAGGATATCAATATTCGAAGTTTACGCAGCCAGATTGCGGCCGTATTCCAAGAGACGTTCCTGTTCTCATCCAGTATTCGTAATAATATCTCATATGGTTTAAAAGACGTGTCTATGGAGGAGATCATTCGCGCTTCTAAACTTGCTAAAGCTCATGATTTCATAATGGAGATGCCACTTGGCTACGATACGATTGTTGGTGAGCGGGGGATGGGCTTATCTGGCGGTCAGAAGCAAAGAATTGCGATCGCGAGGGCACTGCTTAAGAATCCCAAAATCCTCATTCTTGATGATGCGACAAGTGCGGTTGATATGGAGACAGAACATGAAATCCAGTCAGGATTCCAGGAAGTGATGCGAGGAAGAACAACATTTATTATTGCCCATCGAATTTCTTCATTACGACATGCGGATGAAATATTGGTGCTGAATGAAGGTCACGTAGTTCAACGGGGGACGCATGACGAACTGATTAGAGTTCCTGGTCAATACCAAGATGTCTATCATATTCAGTATGCGGATCATATCGCTCGTGAGCAGCAGGCACCCGGAAAGCAGGTGAACTCATGAGTGCAGATACAGCAGCAGAAAGAAAGAAGATTCCATCTGCAAAGGAAAATAAAAACCAAGAACGATTTGTCTATCAAGATGATGAGGTAATCGAGAAGCCGTTTAACTGGGGCGAGTTCACTCGGTTGTTCTCGTATATGAAACCTTATGCAAAACAGTTACTGCCAATCGTTATTGTTATGATGATCCTCGGAACCATTACAAAATTGACCGTGCCTTATCTGACGAGTCTTGCCATCGATAAAGCGATCGCACCGGCTGAAGGGTCGCCGAGTCTCAAATTGCTATACTGGATTGCAGGGGGGATTTTGCTTCTATATATTATTCAGTGGGCAGCAGCTACTTACCGAATTAAATATACGAATATCATAGGACAACGGGTTATTTACGACCTTAGAACGGATTTATTTAAACATATACAGAAATTATCATTCTCCTTTTTTGATAAAAGACCAGCTGGTTCCGTCATGGTTCGGATAACCAACGATATCAACTCCTTGCAAGATTTATTCACCAACGGGGTTGTTAACCTCATGATTGACTGCGTTCAGCTCGTTGGAATTATGATCATTTTACTCTTTATTAACTGGAAACTGGGGCTCGCCGTGATTCTAACGGTACCGGTAATGTTCCTTATATCGACGAAACTGAGAGTTCGAATCAGGCGGGCATGGCAAGATGTACGTATGAAAAATTCACGGATTAATTCACATCTTAATGAATCCATTCAAGGGATTCGTGTTACTCAAGCTTACACACAAGAAGATGAGAACATGAAGTTCTTTGACCAAATGAATGCGACGAGCCGTAAATCCTGGAATAGAGCTTCGACAATGAACCAAGCATTCGGACCGCTGATCGAAATAACAGGCGGGGTAGGCTCCTTAATCTTATTCTGGTACGGGGCGTTTCTTATCCAATCAGGTGAACTCACCATTGGTCTTCTGGTCGCTTTTGCTAACTATGTCGGAAACTTTTGGGATCCGATTAACCGATTAGGTCAGATGTATAATCAGCTTCTTGTTGCCATGGCATCTTCAGAACGTATTTTTGAATTTATGGATGAAGAACCTGGCATTGCCGATAAGCCAAATGCGGTTCCGATTCCATCAATCAAGGGCGATATTAAATTCGAGTATATTGTTTTTGAATATGAAAAAGGACGTCAGGCGCTCAAAGGAATTGATCTTGATGTCAAAGCAGGGCAGTCTATTGCGCTGGTTGGCCATACCGGTTCCGGTAAAAGTACCATTATTAACCTGCTTAGCAGATTTTACGATGTGACAGATGGCAAGCTGACGATTGATGGCTATGATATCAGGGATGTGACAATTCGCAGTCTGCGCAGTCAAATTGGTATTGTGCTTCAGGATACCTTTATTTTCTCCGGTACCATTCGGGATAATATTAGGTTCGGGCGCCTGGATGCGACCGATGAAGAGGTAGAAGCAGCTGCGAAAGCTGTTAATGCTCATGAATTTATTGTGAAACTTCCCGGCGGATATGATACAGAAGTGGAAGAGCGGGGAAATGTATTATCCATGGGCCAACGTCAGCTGTTGTCCTTTGCGAGAGCCTTGCTGGCAGATCCGAGAATCTTAATCCTTGATGAAGCAACCGCGAGTATTGATACGGAGACAGAACTGAAAATACAAGAAGCACTGAAAGTGCTTCTAAAAGGCAGGACTTCCTTTATGGTCGCTCACCGTCTTTCGACAATCCGGAATGCAGATAATATTATTGTGCTGGATCATGGTGAAATTAAAGAACAAGGAAATCATCAACAACTCATCCAACAAAAAGGAATTTATAATGGATTGATTGAAGCACAATTCAGATTTTTGTAAATTTTGATCGTCAGAAAACGAAAATCCATGTAATATTCACAAGAAAAAAGTCGAGCACTCTTGCATTCTGCCGCAATAACCCTGAAAATAGAGAAATGTAATAGATTTCTCACATAGGGGGATGGGAGAGAATGTGGGGTGCTCCTTTTTCGGCTGAAGCCAAAAAGTTGCTGCTGCTTGGCAGCGGAGAGTTAGGAAAAGAAGTCATTATCGAAGCCCAAAGACTTGGTGTGGAGACCATAGCAGTTGATCGCTACGATAATGCACCTGCGATGCAAATCGCCCATAGGTCATACTGTATTAATATGTTGGATGGAGAATTGTTAAAAGAGATCATCCGGAAAGAGCAACCCGACATAATCGTTCCTGAGATTGAAGCAATTGCAACCGATGCACTAATTCAGCTTGAAGAAGAAGGATTTTGTGTCGTTCCAACCGCTAGAGCAACAAAGCTGACGATGGACCGGGAAGGAATCCGGCGCCTGGCAGCAGAGGAACTTGGGATTACTACTGCTGCTTATCGATTTGCAGATAGTTTGGAAACACTGCAAGCCGCAGTTCGTGAACTGGGAACTCCATGTGTTGTAAAACCGCTGATGAGCTCTTCAGGTAAAGGACAAAGTGTATGCCGTACCTATGAGGATGCTGAATCTAGTTGGAATGCTGCCTTGGAGGGTGCTAGAGCAAAAACGACTCGAGTTATTGTCGAAGCATTTGTTGAATTTGAAAGTGAAATTACCCTGCTGACTGTCCGTTCTGTATCTGGCACGGTATTTTGCCCACCTATTGGACATATCCAAAAGGATGGGGATTATATAGAATCTTGGCAACCGCATCCGATGAGCGAAGAGCAGCTGAATGAAGCAAAAGAAATCGCAAAGCGGATTACAGATAAACTTGGGGGTTACGGTTTATTTGGGGTTGAACTTTTTCTAACGAAGGATGGAGTTGTATTTAGTGAGGTTTCTCCGCGTCCTCATGATACCGGAATGGTAACCATGGTTACGCAGGACCTATCTGAATTTGCACTCCATGTAAGGGCAATTCTTGGTTTTCCAGTTACCAGTGTGGAGTTGTTAACACCCGGTGCTTCTGCTACACTAAAAGCAGATTTAGAGACAGCATCCTACAAAATTCTTGGCGTGTCTGAAGCACTATCTTTACCAAGAACTCAGGTCCGTTTGTTTGGAAAACCTGAGACTAAAGTAGGGAGAAGAATGGCAGTAGCATTAAGTGCATCACCCAATGTAGAGAGAGCACGAGATACGGCAAAACAAGCCGCAAATATGTTGAAAGTGGAGGTTAACCATGTTAAGTAATGTAGAGGCCCCAGTACTGACGATTCGAGCATGCGAACTGCACGATGTGGATTCGGTAACGAGTCTGATGCATGAGGTCAGATATCCAGCTACTCCTGGAGTCATGAGGGAACGCATTCAGATGAGTCAAACGAGCGAGAAAGCTTGTATGTTGGTAGCGGAAGTAGAAAAGGAAGTAGTTGGTTTACTAGGTTTGCAGTGTATTCAATCTCATGCAAGCCGTAATCAAGCAACACAAATTACTTCTCTTATTGTCCGTCATTCACACCGAGGTGAAGGAATTGGGCGTAGACTACTGGAGTTGGCTGAGAGTTGGGCACGTGAACATGGAAGCGAAAAATTGCTTATTATCGAAGGCAATCGGGATGAGCATAAGTCCTCATATCCATTTTACGAGCATATCGGTTTTATCAAACATGGGTATCGGTTCAGCAAGTCGCTTTAATCTATATATACGAGACAGACTCCATTTTTAATGAATTCATATTAAAAAATAATGAACAACCTAATGGTTTTTTCCATTAGGTTGTTTTTTTATGCTTTCTATTTCGTTATATCATCGTTTAATTTGGAATATTTTTCTGTGTTTTTTATTACAAAGCGATTCTGATGCTATTCTATCAAAAAGTTACGACTTTTTAACTATTTCCATTATTTACGGGTTAACAAATTTAAAAATCGCTGATATAATCCTAATCATTACAGTTACAAAATTGTAATAATTAATGTAGGAGTTGAATTATTTTGAAGAAGAACGTTCTTAAAAAAACAATTATTGCAGGAAGTCTTTCCGCTGTTCTTGCAGCTGGAATGTTGATTCCCGGAGCAGGACTTGTTTCCGCTCATTCTCTATCTACGCAAAAAGGTCAAAGTTATAGCAAATATATTCAGCAATGGTTGCAGCAGAATGGTTACATAGGGGGGGCCGTGCAAAAACCCCAATCAGGTTCGGGTAATAACAATTCGAACAGTGGTACGGGCAATAACAGCACAAGTCAAGATCAAAGCAGTTCTTCTGTCGTATCTGCTTATGCAAAAGAAGTCGTGTCACTGGTAAATAAAGAACGTGCGAAGGCTGGCCTTAAACCGCTTGTTATTCACACGAATCTTACTAAAATGGCTGTAGCCAAAGCCCAAGACATGAATGATAACAACTATTTCAGTCACACTTCTCCCACTTATGGATCTCCATTTGATATGATGAAGAAGTTTGGTATTACTTATAAATATGCGGGTGAAAACATTGCCAAAGGGCAAAAAACACCTGCAGAAGTAGTAAAAGCTTGGATGAACAGCCCAGGTCACAAAGCAAATATTATGAATAAGAATTTTACATTGATTGGTGTAGGATATGTTAACGGGTACTGGGTGCAAGCTTTTGTCGGAAAATAATACATTTCTAACCTTTGACTAATATCATAACCTTATGATTTACCTTTACATGCAAGATGCCATATTTTTTAGGTGCTATCCTATTTTGAAGTTATTTTGAGATCTCCACGATTGTTGGAGGTCTTTTTTTCATTTAATGGCAGATAGTAAAGAGGAGAAAGGCATTGATTTGCAAATAAGGACGGGAAGTTTTATGGTTACTGTAAGTAAATACAGCGTGAAGGGAATGTTTTTGTGAAGTCATCAAATAGAATTTGGATCACTGTGAGTACGGTATCCATCATTGTGACATGCGTGCTTATTTATGGCTTTATTATAGCCGTTCAGGATATAGTGAACCCTTCAGGTAACACTGATTTTATATCTGAACAAAAAGAGACAACTACCACTTCCCCTATCGAACAATCTACAGAAATTAAAATTGCTGCTATTGGTGACTCGCTTGCCAAAGGTACAGGAGATGATGAGGGAAAGGGATTTGTTCGCCGGGTTGTCAGTATGCTTAAAGAAGATGGAAAAGAAGTTAGAGTAACAGCAAATTTAGCGATCAACGGACTTACAGCGGAGAAACTTTTTCCTGAGCTAGACGAAGCAGGGGTGAAATATACGCTGGAACAATCTAACCTTATTCTGCTCTCCATCGGTGCAAATGATCTGTTTCAAGGTGCTCAGGCGGGTCAAGCAGCAGATATCAATATTCCGGACACGGCTGCACTCTTTGAGCTTTTAACCAAAGCTTCCGATTCGCTCGAAAAAGTGCTGAAAAAAATAGCGGAGATTAATCCTAATGCCAAGATTGTTTATGTTGGTTTATATAATCCTTTTAATGATTTGAAAGATCTGAAACAAGTTGGGAATGCTGTAGTAACCACATGGAATAGTAAAGTGCTTGAGCTGATAAGCACCTATGATCAGATGGCACTTGCGCCTACATTTGACCTGTTTGAGAACAATGTGCCGCAGCTGCTTGCCAGTGACCATTTTCATCCGAATGCACAGGGCTATGAAGAGATGGCAGAACGAATCGTAGAGGTACTTGGCATCACTGATCAACATGGAAAAAAGGTGGAGATGGGCGATGAGTGAATATCTGTCAGAGGAAATCGTATTATCTGTAAAGCATCTGAAAAAAAAGATAGGGCGTAAGTGGATTATTAAAGATGTTACTTTTGAAGTGCATGCTGGCGAAATCTTCGGGTTTTTAGGTCCAAATGGAGCGGGGAAGACAACGACCATCCGAATGCTTGTTGATTTGATTAAACCGACAGAAGGGGTTGTGGAGGTATGTGGATACCCTGTCCACCAAAAACCTGAGCAAGCACTAAGGTATGTAGGATCTATAGTCGAAAACCCCGAGATGTATAATTATTTAACAGGGTTTGAGAATTTAGAACACTTTGCACGAATGCTTCCGGACGTTACGGAGGAGCGGATCTATGATGTTACGAAGACAGTGGGACTGGATCAGCGAATACATGATAAAGTAAGCACATACTCTTTGGGGATGCGCCAACGCTTAGGTATCGCTCAAGCGCTTCTAGGAAATCCAAAACTACTTATATTAGATGAACCGACGAATGGTCTTGATCCCAAAGGGATCAAGGAACTGAGGGCTTTTATTAAAAAACTGGCTGAGGAAGGTTTAGCCGTTCTTGTCAGCAGTCATTTGCTTAGTGAAATTCAGCTTCTGTGTGATCGAGTGGCTATTATTAATAACGGTGAAGTGCTCACGGTAGGTAAAGTCGATGAACTAATTGGAGAACATAGTAATATCACGGTTTGGCACTTAAATCCACTGGATGAGGGAGCTCGCTGGTTAACGAATCATCCGAAAATTAAGAGACTGCGAGATACAACCATGTTAGATGACACGTTGATCGCAAATCTTGGACCTAATGCGATCATTACTGAGATGCCGGAGGAACTCGTATCACAAATGGTGAAAACCATGGTCATTGCGGGAGTGAAAGTGGAGGGAGTACAAAGAGTACATCCTACACTTGAACAGTTATTTTTACGAATGACAGAAGGTGAATCTATTGAATAGTCTCTTGCCCTTGGTTAAGAACGAGACCATTAAAATGATCAAGAAAAAAAGATTTTACGTAATTATACTTGTTTTGCTTGTATTAACGCCGATGTTTACCTATGCTCAGATGAAAGAGTCTGAATCAAAGCGCGAAAAGTTTGGAAATGACTGGCGGCTTGAAATGCAGCAAGCAATCACGGATAATCAGAATTCACTCGGAAGTGACCGGGTACCGGAGGAATGGAAGAAATATCGCAGAATTTATATTCAACAGCTTCAATATTATCTTGAGCATGATCTCAATCCGAATGAGCCTAGCGGGGTTACATTTACAAGAGTATTTATGAACAATTCCATAAACTTGTTTATTCCTTTGCTTGTGGTTGCAATGGCCTCAGATCTTGTATCTGGAGAGAGAACATCGGGAACGATTAAAATGCTACTAACGAGACCTGTTCGGAGATGGAAAATATTATTGAGTAAACTCCTCACCTTATTTTTATTCGTTTCTCTTCTTGTTCTTGCTGTATTTGTTATATGCTATCTTATAGCAGGGCTCTTTTTTGGATATAAAGGATTTACGATGCCCATCTTTACCGGTTTTCAAATCCATGGTTCTGATGTGGATATGTCAAAGGTCCATATGGTGCCCCAGTGGAAGTATTTACTGATGCAGTCTGGGCTCTTATGGTTTGTCAGCATCATCGTAGCGATCCTGTCTTTTATGGTGTCTACTCTAGTAAGAAGTACTTCTGCGAGTATTGTCATTATGATGGCTGCACTAATTGCAGGAAGTATTTTAACGAATATGGCTTCTTCTTGGAGCACTGCCAAATATTTATTCATGGTGAACCTTGGTCTCACCGGTTACTTATCGGGTACTTTGCCGCCGATTGAAGGAATGACTTTGGTATTTTCACTTGGAGTTCTTACCGTTTGGGGACTCACTTCACTGGTTGTTTCATTCCTTGTCTTTACGAAACGGGATATCTTGAATTAAAATGGACAAGGATAAGAAAACATCTGTTTGCATTTTTCGAAGTTTTAAGGTAAAAACAGAATAGGTTTCCATAATTTGTCTATAGACGTTCTGAAGGATTTCTATAGAGAAGATCCGCTTGTACTGTGAAATATATTAATATTCTAAAAGTGTGATCATTCATAAATGAGTGAAGGCATAAGAGGGGGAGCATTTATGGCCCAGGAAATGGATCTATCTGCTGGAGTTTCCGGCAAAGATATAGAAGCCGGTTATGGCGCTGATGATATTCAGGTGCTGGAAGGACTTGTTGCAGTACGGAAAAGACCAGGGATGTATATTGGTAGCACAAGTAATTCAGGCTTGCACCATTTAGTATGGGAGATTGTCGACAATGCTGTCGATGAACATTTAGCTAGGTATTGTAACAAAATTGAAATATCGCTACATAAGGATGGTTCAGTTACCGTTTCTGATAATGGACGCGGTATTCCGACAGGGATGCACAAGACAGGAGTACCTACTCCGCAGGTCGTATACACGATTCTTCATGCAGGCGGTAAATTTGGCGGTGGCGGATATAAAAAATCGGGTGGCTTGCACGGAGTAGGCGCATCGGTTACCAATGCTTTGTCTGAATGGCTTGAAGTTGAGATTTATCGTGAAGGTAAAATTCACCGGATGCGCTTTGAATACTGGGTAGACAAGAAGGGTAAAGAGCATGTCGGTGAACCGGTAACAGGGCTTGAGGTGCTTGGAAATACGAACCGTACCGGAACGAAAGTGACATTTAAACCGGACAGCAAGGTATTCAAAAACGGGATTGCACTTAGCTATGATACGTTGTCGGAGCGTCTTCAGGAGATTGCTTTTCTGAATTCAGGTCTGCGGATCGTACTGAAGGATGATCGTTCTGGCAAAATGGATGAGTTCTATTACGAAGGTGGAGCAAAGCAGTTTGTTGAATATTTGAATGAAGGCAAAGATGTCTTAAACGAAGTTATCCATTTCAATGCGGAAAAGGATGATATCGAAGTCGAAATTGCGATTCAATATAATGCGGGATATACCGAAACCATAGCTTCGTTCGTAAACTCCATTCCAACCAGAGGCGGAGGTACGCACGAAACGGGATTTAAAACAGCGTACACACGGGTGATGAATGATTATGCTCGTCGAACAAGTATGATTAAAGAAAAAGATAAGAATTTAGAAGGTAATGATTTAAGAGAAGGCATGATGGCGGTGATCAGCGTCAAGATGTCTGAAGTTGAATTTGTAGGACAGACCAAAGACCAGCTCGGAAGCGCATCAGCAAGAAGTACAGTAGATCAGGTCGTGACCGAGAATTTACAGCGGTTTTTAGAAGAAAATCCACAAGTTGCACAGACACTGATTAGAAAAGCAGTACAGGCATCAAAAGCACGCGAGGCTGCTCGTAAGGCAAGAGACGATATGCGTACCGGTAAAAAACGCAGTGAAAGTTCAAATCTAGGAGGCAAGCTGACTCCAGCTCAGTCCAAAGATTTTACAAAAAACGAACTGTTTATCGTTGAAGGAGACTCTGCCGGTGGTTCCGCCAAACAGGGAAGAGATTCGAAGATCCAGGCGATATTGCCGCTAAAAGGGAAGCCGATGAACCCCGAGAAGGCGAAACTTGCCGACATTATGAAAAATGAAGAATATCGTGCCATTACAGCAGCAATTGGTGCAGGCATTGGAACAGAATTTGCCGTAGAAGACAGCAATTATTCCAAAATTATCATTATGACGGATGCCGATACGGATGGAGCGCATATTCAGGTCCTCTTACTTACATTTTTCTATCGTTACATGAAACCGCTCATTGATGCAGGCAAAGTATATATTGCTCAGCCGCCGCTTTATAAAATTTCTCGTAAATCCGGTAAGCAGCAGACCTCAAGGTACGCATGGACTGACGAACAACTACAAGATTATTTAAAAGAATTTGGAAAAGGTTTTGAACTGCAAAGATACAAAGGGCTCGGTGAAATGAATCCAGATCAATTGTGGGAAACGACAATGAATCCGGAGTCCAGAACTTTATTGCAAGTGCAGATCGAAGATGCAGCAAAAGCAGAAAAAAGAGTATCCACCCTGATGGGTGACAAAGTAGATCCACGTAAACGCTGGATTGTAGAAAATGTTGATTTTACAGAGTACGAAGAATAGAAGGTGCTTTGAATGAGTTTACCAGAACAATTTTTACCGGCATTTTTAGAAGAAGTCGTTGGTGATCGCTTTGGCCGGTATTCTAAATATATAATTCAAGATAGAGCCATTCCCGATGTACGAGATGGACTAAAACCTGTACAAAGACGGATTTTGTATGCGATGTATGATTCCAACAATACGCCTGACAAACCGTACCGGAAATCAGCCAAGACAGTAGGGGACGTAATGGGAAATTATCATCCCCATGGTGATTCCTCCATCTATGATGGGATGGTACGTATGGCACAGCCATGGAAAATGGGCCATGTACTGGTTGACGGGCACGGTAACTGGGGTTCACAAGATGATGATCCGGCTGCAGCAATGCGTTATACGGAAGCCAGATTATCACCCATTGCCATGGAAATCCTGCGTGATATTGAGAAACGAACCGTTCTTTTTAAAGACAATTTCGATAATACGGCGAAGGAACCTGTGGTGCTTCCTTCTCGCTATCCAAACTTGTTGGTTAATGGAGCGAGCGGGATCTCATCAGGTTTTGCCACCGAGATTCCTACTCACAATTTAAGAGAAGTTATTGATGCTTGTATTGCGGTGATGGAGAAACCTTCGATCGAGCTTGATGAGATCATGACCTTCATTAAAGGTCCAGATTTTCCGACAGGCGGCATTATTATGGGCGGCGAAGGAATCCTTGATGCGTATCGTACCGGAAAAGGTCGTATCTATATCCGTTCCAAGACAGATATCGAGAATCTTCGCGGCGGTAAGCAACAAATTGTGATTACGGAAATTCCGTATCAAGTCGTTAAATCTCGTCTTGTTACAGCGATGGAGACAATCCGTTTAGAGAAAAAAGTCGAGGGGATTGCCGAAGTACGGGATGAGAGCGGCCGGGAAGGTTTGCGAATTGTTGTTGAACTAAAAAAAGATGCAGATGCACAAGGTATTTTAGCTTATCTGTTCAAAAAGACAGATCTACAAGTCACTTATAATTTCAATATGGTGGCGATTGTTAATAAAGCGCCGCATCAACTTGGCTTGAAACCAATATTGGAAGCTTACATTAAGCATCAACGCGAAGTGGTAACCTATCGTACCAAATACGATTTAGAAAAAGCAGAAGACAGAGCACACGTCCTTGAAGGACTGGTAAAGGCTCTGAATATCCTTGATGAAGTGATTGCTGCAATCAAAGCCTCCAAGAATCGCCAAGATGCACAAAACAATCTGGAATGGATGTTTGGATTCTCTGAAAGACAAGCGGACTCCATTTTAACCTTGCAATTATACCGATTAACAAATCTTGAAATTACAACGCTTCAAAAAGAGCTGGATGAAATCCAGAAAAAAGTGAAAGAGTTACGTAGTATATTGGAGAGCGACCGCAAATTGATTGGTATCATCCGCAAGGAACTGAAAGAAATACGTGATAAATACGGAATCGATCGTCGTTCAACCATCCAAGAACAGGTAGAAGAATTGAAAGTAAATCTTGAAGTATTGGTAAATTCAGAAGATGTGTTGGTAACTTTGTCCAATGACGGATATATTAAACGGACCAGTATGCTGTCATATACTAGATCAGGAGCAGAACGCACAAGTTCAGGGGTCAAAGAGGGTGATCTGATCACCTCCATTCTTGACGTGAATACACTTGATAACTTGCTTGTTTTCACACAGCGGGGCCAATACTTCTTGCTTCCCGTCCATCAGATTCCTGAATTTAAGTGGAAGGAACCTGGGACTGCCATTGTCAATGTAATTCCCCTATCAAAAGAAGACAAAGTAATTAGTGTTATTCCTGTTCGTAATTTTGAACAAGAAGAAACCAGTCTTGTATTTGTTACGAAACGCGGTCAAGTCAAACGTACCGAGCTTAAGGAATATGCAACAAAGCGCTCTTCCGCAGTAGCAGCTTGTAAAGTAGCAGCAGGGGATGAGATCATTCAAGTACAATTAAGTACTGGAAATAGACATATTCTCCTCGTGACGAAGAATGGAATGAGCATACGCTTCTTAGAAAGTGAAGTTAATTCTATGGGCCGTGTATCTGGCGGAGTCAAAGGTATTCAGTTAAAAGACGATGATGAAGTAATAGCAGCCCTATGGGTCGACGAAGATGAGGGTGAAATCTTTACCATTACGGAACTTGGGTATGGTAAGCGTTCCTTGTTGCTTGATTATCCTCTGCAAACCCGTGGAGGTAAGGGAGTCATTACCTTTGAATTCAAAGAAGGAAAAAGAGTAAGATCCAATGGAACCAGAATTGTTGGGGCTTATCATGTGAAAGATCCGAAATCATTACTAGCTTGGACGGAACAAGGAAAAACACTTTCGTTCTCGACAGAGTCAGCACCGATATCTGACAAGAAAAGTGTCGGTAAATCGATTGCAGGCGCTGATAAGACAAATTTGATTGTGAAAATTCTACAATTATCTGAGTAGACTAAAATAGATGTCATAACAAGTCCTCCATATGCCAAATTACGGCATGGAGGACTTTTTTTGATGCTTTTTTGGGAAGATTAAGAACCTTCGTCGATAAGGGTCGAGTGCCAAAAATGGGGAAGGATTCTTATCTAAAACAGCGAAATGTTCATCTAGCAAAGATAATTCAGCTGGTGAATAGTAGACCATGTAAATCAAAGTTCACTTATGTACATTTGACCTAATCCATGGAAAGGGGAGGAAATGAATGCATTCTTCCGAGTTTGTAAAATTGTGGTCCATACTAACGAAGGATTACAAATCACATATGGAACAGGAACTGGCTCCTGTACTCACGGAAGCTCAGCTTACTGTACTGGAACTTTTGCTGGAACACCCAAGAATGAAACCTTCTGAATTTACGCCTTATTTAGCTACTACACCTGCAGCGGTTACGATGCTGCTTGATCGAATGGAGAAACATGAGCTAATAGAACGAAGAAGAGATGACCGCGATCGAAGGGTCGTGTGGATCACGTTAAGTGAAAAAGGGAGGCTCGAAGCGGTACGCGGGACAACGATTAGAGAAGAATTTATTGATCAGACATTAAGTAAGATTTCATCGCATAATCAGCAATTGCTGGTGTACCTTTTGACAAAAATCACAACACAAACGGCAACAACGAAGCAATCTTCTTAAATAAATTATGGTCTGAAGCCAGGGATATATTATATTCCTGGTTTTATTTATGTATATATTTAATTAAGAAAGTAATTACATATGAAAATAGTTGACTATTTTTGTTATCGGGTTATAATATTACTTTGTAACCCTTATATTTCGTATACGAAATATTATATATAATAACTAATTAGGGTGAATTTAATGATGGCTTATGATGAGATGTACCATATTTTCAACTCTTTCCGCCAAGTATCACAAACGTTTCATCGTAACTTTTGGGTTGATGAGGGTACTGGGGAGATCGAAGTAACCAGGATCCAACTCCTCGTATTGTCCATTCTGGTTGAACATCCGAATATTGGTCTTTCGGAACTCGCTGAACTTTGTCACATGGGAAACAGTACGATGAGTGGAGTCATAGATCGTCTGGTAAAAGCAGGAATGGTTGTGAGGGAAAGATGTTTACAGGATAGAAGGTCACTCGAGCTTCAAGTAACGGAGAAAGGCAAAGAAACCCAAGAAAAGATGTATCATTTGTTTATGAAGCGGGTAGCTCCAATGATGGACTTACCAAAGGAAGATATAGAAAGCCTTTTACGCATTCATTCACTTATGATTCAAAAGATGGAGAAAGAGAGATGATTTGTATTTATGAGTAGTATTGCTGTGAACCAGTCTTCTCAAGCTGGTGATGTAAAGAAAGGTCCTATTCTACTTGCAATGCTGCTTGGTGCGTTTGTTGCATTCTTGAACCAAACATTGCTTAACGTTGCCCTGCCAAGCATTATGGGAAGTTTGGATATAACAGAAACGACTGTACAATGGTTGTCTACCGGGTTTATGCTCGTTAATGGTGTATTAATGCCGGTAACTGCCTATCTGATGGCTAAATTTACTACCAGACAAATTTTTATTTCGGGTATGAGTCTATTTACGATCGGTACACTATTATGTGGAATAAGTCCAACGTTTGCTATTCTGATGACGGGGCGTGTCATTCAAGCAGCGGGTGCTGCTATAATCATGCCTTTACTTTCTGTTGTTGTTCTTAACATTTTTCCAATTGAACAACGGGGTAAAGCAATGGGGATGATTGGGGTTGCCATGATTTTGGCTCCAGCTATAGGTCCTACGCTTTCGGGTTATGTTGTAGAAAATTATGATTGGAGAACTTTATTCTGGATCATTTTGCCGATTGCGGTGATCTCTATCCTTGTCGGTATGCGTTTTGTTAAAAATGTAACGCCTATAAGCAATCCTAAGCTAGATCTCCCATCCGTTATTTTATCAACGATTGGATTTGGTGGTTTGCTGTACGGATTCAGTGATGCTGGTTCAAGCGGTTGGGGAGATCCGATTGTGGTTTCCTGTCTTATTGTCGGAACAATTGCACTGCTTATATTTATTTTGAGACAGTTTAAACTAGAAACACCGTTGCTAGAGTTCCGTGTCTTTAAGAACAGAATGTATTCGCTGAATACCTTAATTCTAGTTGTAGTAAATATGGCGATGTTCTCTGGTATGATTTTGCTTCCCATTTATCTTCAAACCACACGTGGGATCAGTGCATTAGATTCTGGTCTTCTCATGTTGCCAGGTGCGATTGTAATGGGAATTATGTCCCCGATTACGGGTGGATTATTTGATAAATTCGGCGCGAAATGGCTGAGTATTATTGGCTTAGTGATTACTGTAGTAACTACCTACGAATTCAGTAAATTAACAATGGATACTTCCTATAATCATCTGATTCTGATGTATACATTCCGTATGTTTGGTATGTCACTCCTTATGATGCCAATTCAGACGGCAGCGCTTAATGATATTCCGCAAAAGTTAAATGCACATGGTACGGTAATGTTGAATACGATGCGTACCGTATTCGGTGCGATTGGTACAGCGGTTTTCGTAACCCTTTATAGCAGTTCGCTCAAACAATATGTTATTGATCATACAGATGTAAATATGAATGATGCAGCAGCTGCAGCTAAATTAATGAAGGATGCCAGCATTCATGGCATTAACTTTGCCTTTATTATTGCTACCGTCCTTACCGTAGTGGCTCTTGTTTTTGCTTTCTTCATTAAAAAGTCTGTTCCTAAGGATAGTAAAGGTTTCCCTATTGGTAAGCCGGAAGTTAGTACAAGTCAATCCAATTAAAAACTACACAAAAAAACCGTTCTGCTAAAGCAGAGCGGTTTTTTGTTGATTCCTTTTAAACAAAGGGCTGAAGTGCAGCACTTTGATATATACTTTCTTGCCATTCACTCCATGGATATTCCCTTGGGGGAATCGAGATCAGCTGTGTATATTCTTTTGTTACCGGATGTGGAAAACCGACAGAACAAGACCACAAGCAAAGTTGCTGTCCTGGCTTATTAACAGAAGAACCATATTTCTGATCCCCATATAAAGGACAGCCCATTTCTTTACACTGCACTCTAATTTGATGAGATCTCCCTGTATGGAGAACGACTTGAATTAAGCTGTAACGATCATTTTGGCCTAATACATAGTAATCGAGCACAGCATCTTTACCGCCTGGTGTTCCTTTAGGAACAGCCTTAACGATATTCGTCTTCTCATCCTTAAGTAAAGTATGTTCGAGCCTGCCCTGGGAGGCAGGGGGATGACCATGAACAACGGCTACGTAGGTCTTATCAAATTTTCTGGTCCGAACTGCATCAGATAGTCGGGAAGCCGCTTTAGAGGTTTTTGCAAAAACCATAGCACCTCCAACAGGTCTGTCCAATCGGTGAACAAGTCCAAGATAAACATTACCCGGTTTGTTAAACCTGATTTTTATATCTTCTTTTAGCAGATTCAGCATGTCCATATCACCCGATACATCTGCCTGTGTAGGGACATTAACGATCTTCTCGACACCTAATAGGTGATTGTCCTCGTAAAGAATGGTGATTGGAGGTAAATTACGACCATGTACCATCATTTATGATTCCCAGCGTCCCAGTATACCGCATGGCAGGGTCATACCGGATTTCGTAATCGGAAGACCGATCTCACCTGCTGATATTTTACCGCCATACTTATCTGTCATCGTCATGTTCAGCATGTTAGACAGAACCGTAGGAGAGATTCCTGTTGTATAGGAGTTAATCAGCATAAACAAGGGGTTATCCGACAGAATTTCGGTACAAGATTCAAGGAATGGATATAGGTTTTGTTCCAGTTTCCAAGTTTCCCCGTTTGGACCGCGTCCATAGGATGGAGGATCCATAATAATGGCATCATAACGGTTTCCACGGCGTTTTTCACGTTGTACGAACTTAAATACGTCATCAGTTATGAATCGAACAGGGCGATCTGCGAGGCCGGAGAGCTGAACGTTTTCTTTAGCCCACTGTACCATGCCTTTTGCAGCGTCTACGTGAACAACACTTGCACCTGCATAGGCAGAAGCAACCGTAGCCCCACCTGTATAAGCAAACAGGTTCAACACGGAAATAGGTCTTCCAGCATTTTGAATCTTGTCCATCATCCAGCGCCAGTTGGCTGCTTGTTCTGGAAACAAACCTGTATGTTTAAAACTTGTAGGTTTAATATAAAATTTAAGCTGATCATATGAAATCGTCCAGCGGTCCGGGATCGTTTTTTTCATATCCCAGTTTCCTCCGCCAGAAGAACTGCGATGATAATGACCATGCACATCGCGCCATGCACCGGTCTCTTTTTTTAGGGGCCAAATAATTTGCGGATCGGGTCTTCTAAGGATGATATCTCCCCAGCGTTCCAATTTCTCTCCGCCGCCAGTATCAATAACTTCATAGTCTTTCCAATCTTGAGCTGCGTACATGTAATTAATCCATCCTTCGTTTTTAACATTTAGATACTATTGTACAACAATTCTATGTTTTCATGCCAGTATTCCCCGGAATACTGCGGAAAAAACAAAATGGATTCCCTTGAGAAATGGTCTGATTCGCTTTTTTTGGGTAAACTTATGATATAGGAAGAAGGAGGAGAGCTATGGGAAACAGCAAAGCATGGATTTTATGGACGCTCATTTGTCTTGGTTTGTTTTCGACTGTTCTATATATCTATTCCTTTAGCGTATACCATTCAGGTCTTGATTTCGGGTTTCTAATCTTTGGCGTACTTCCCCTCAGCATGGGTTTATATGAACAATCTCGTATGAAGAAAACCAAAAATAGAAGGATGGAAAAGCAACTCTTAATGCTCGCTATGGAGCAGGACCAGCTGCTTACAATCTCTGAAATTGTATTGTATACAGAGATGGACCAGAAAACGGCAGAGCAGGTTCTAGAAGAATTGCGTAAAAAAGGACTCGTAAAAATAAAAGTAGCTGACAACGGAGTATGGGTATATGAATTTGAACCGTTGTTAACAAAAGAACAAAAACTTTCTGCTGAAAGAGTGTAGTAGTGGAGCAGAAGAGAGAACCTCTTTCGAATTACATAGAAAAGTAAGGAATGAGGCGCTGTGATAATGGTCCGTATTGGAGGATAAATCAGCGACTTAGATAAAAACGATTGCCGTGCGCTTGGAGCGCGGCAATCGTTTAACTAATGAAATGTTCGCTGATATTGATTCAGTTGAACATGATCGGCATGTAAATTAGTTATAGTTCTAGCAATACACTTATAATTATTCACTTCGAATCATTGCTCATCTTCTTTCACTTCTTCAACTTCTTTAACTGTTTCCTTCTTTTCTATCCCTAAGAAGTCATAAATCAACTGCTGATAATCTTCATGGTTGTCGTAACTGTTAAACATCCGGAAATTAACGGTTTGAGCATTACCGAAAAAGAAGCGCTCAAACTGACTTTGCCGTCCCCCGAATGAGCCAGCTCCAAGTTCCCATGCCAGTCTGAATAGAGCGATGCGATCTTTAGATGTGGACTCCAGACCATGTAAATACTCATAGACATAGCTTCCAATCTCTGAAGAGAGATCTTCTTCGTATGGAATCATAATAATACCACTAGAGCCAAGCCGCTGAATCATATCCACCATTTCTAAATAGAAAGATGGAAACAGAATGCTAGAAGCCAGAAGAGGACTTGATGCTGGCACATAATAACCATACTGGTTTTGTTTTGCACCTTCTTCTGCTGCAATTCTAAGCGCTTTAAACGTTTCAAGCATGGTCATAATCTTTGCTGTTTGGCCAATGATGTTAGCATCTAAACTTACATTCTGTTCTTGTGCCAGTGATTCTACAAGTCCGAGGAAGAATTCTGTTTTTGCTATATACCGAGATACAATTTGATGTCCGATATGTGTATGGAAATTTCCATCACTGAATAAACGGTAACCGATACTTTCATCGCCATAATAGAACATTCGGTCATGTGGTACGAGTACACGGTCGAAGATAACAAGCGTATCCATCTCTTCATATCTTGCACTGAGCGGGTGATTGTAGAAAGACTCGGAAGCATTGCTTTCTCGGCAAATAAAGGTGATACCTTTCAGGTCGTTCGGGATGGAAAAAGCGAAGGCGTAGGGGTTTGTCTCCTCAAGAGGATACAGGGTAGGGGTAGGAAATACGAGCATCTCATCACAAGTGACTCCTTGTGTTGCCATCATGAAGGCACCGCTGATGATAAAACCTTCATCATTTACTTCTATAACTTTAGCTGTAATCGAATCCTCAAGCAAATCCACTTGTCCTGATACTTTACTAGCGAATGGCTGAATAAAAGCGTGAGACAAAGTGATATCATTTTCCCTGCAGTAAGTATAATAATTACGAAGGTTATTCGCGTATGCCGGGTTATGCTCTTCTAAAATATCAGCTGCTGTATATAAAGACATGATCGCTGTATTCATATAGTCTGGAGAGCGGCCTAAAAAACCATGATGTTTCGCAGACCAAAGGTCCATCATGTGTTTTCTTTTTTTGATATCATCTAGATGAACAGGGGGCAGAAAAGAAAGCCCGACAGGTTCTCCCGTGAGTGGAGAGGGATAAGTCATTTCAGCTTGATACTCAGGATCACACTGTAAGTCGTATAATGCAGCCTGTGTTTTCATGAGTCCGCTGAACAAAGGGTGTTTTGAGTAAGGTCCTGTGATTCTTTTTCCTTGATACCATAGGTTTAAATTTTGTTGATCTATACGTTCGATATACTGTGTGCCATTTTTTATTGGCATGTTTTTCACCTCTTGTGGCTCGACTAGGAAGATAGACGGACATCTATCTGCTGTTAGGATACTGTACGAAAAAGCAGATTTGAAAGTACCTTGTCCATGGCGGAATAGATAAGATTGGGCGATATGCCCATACTGTGATATATGTAAGATAGATGCCACTCACAAAGAATGAGAGGAATAAATAAAAGAAAAAACCGTCTCGTCACATCCAAAACGTGGACAACTTGAGACAGTTCTCTATGTAAGCGGTTGTAGATTTAGTGTTTCTTACTATACAGATTAAAAATCTTCTTTATCTGAAATCATGATCATAGGTAGGGATACGGTAAAAGTGGTACCCTGCTTAAGAATACTGTCTACTGTAATAGCTCCGCCATGATTATGGATAATATTTTGTGTAATCATAAACCCAAGGCCCGTTCCTGTATCTTTCGTTGTATAAAAGGGCTTTCCTAGGGCCTCTATCTGATCTTTGGTCATGCCGTATCCTTGATCTTGAACATGAATTTGGACTTCTTTATCATTGACCTGAAGATAAACATGGATCATTCCTCCATGATTCATCGCTTCCAGTGCATTTTTAAGTAAGTTAATGAATACTTGCTTCAGTTGATTCTCCACACCCATAATTAAAACGAAGGGTCTCTCAGGGTATTGTGTAACAATCTCGATGTTTTTAAGAGAAGCTTGTCCATTCATTAATGTAATTACTTGATCTATTAAAGACATAATATTTAGCGGTGCGCTGGTATGGTTCTTTTGAGGCTTGGATAAAACGAGAAGTTCGTTCACAATGAATTCAATACGTTTTAACTCGGATTCAATAATCGAAATATATTGATCCGACTTGTCCTCCTTAGAGGAGCGGAGCAGTTTCATAAATCCATTGATCGCCGTAAGTGGATTACGGATTTCATGGGCAATTCCCGCAGCTAATTGGCCGGCAGTCGATAGCTTTTCGGATTGCATCGTGCGTTCTTTCTCTGCTTCTTGTTTTGTGATATCTTTGAAAATTCCGATGACGGCATCTTGACCTTTGAAGGTAATCTGTAATGAAAATCCTTCAACATATTTCTTATATCCATTTAAGCATCGGATTAGATAGCGAACAGATCCTAATTCATTGGTGCTATAATATTTTTCTCTTCGTTCGAAGAGAGTGCTATGACTTGAGGTATCTACAAATAGATCGGCACTCTTCCCGAGTACATCATCCAAACTTTCAGCATAGATCAATTGCAATCCAGCGGGATTCACATACTTAATAATTCCGTGTTTCGTTATCAGCACAGGGAGAGAAAGCTCTTCTAACATCTGTTGAAGAAAGTTCTCATTATCATGTAAAGCGGTCTTCGCTACCTGTAGCTGCTCCTCGATATCTTTAATCTTCGTGATATTTTCAAATTGAGCCAAATAATATATAGGAACTTGATTGTTATCCAGAACCATTGAAACATGGATGTGAAGAGCAACTTTTTGGCCTGAAGGATGAACATATTCTTGTTCATACCGTGTATGACTGGGGGTACGAAGATCCAATGGAAGGGACTGTCCCACTTGAATGATATGAATAATCATGTCGTCTTCCATGAAAGGAAGAGGGAGAGATGAAATGATATCTGGCTGGGTATATCCCAAGAGATCATAAAGTGCCGGATTTGCATTTAGGATGGTTCCATCTAACGAAATGAGAGCCATACCGATCGCTGCTTGTGTAAAAGCAAAGTCATAACTTTGTGGTCGCACTGAATGTCTCCTCTCTTGTGACAGGATGTATTTGATTTTAATTATAGTCTTTGAAATGAAAACGGCAACATTTATCTTGTGTAAATAGTGAAATAAGCCAAAAGTCTCTATTAAAATTAATAAGATTACGTATAATTGACCTGATGTTATATGTAATGTAAAATATAGTAAAAATATGATATTAAATAATGAGGAGGGAAATGATGCACGAACCTTATCCTTATAGTGAATCTCTCGACTTAGACACACTGGTGAAGTTGATTCAGATCAACTATACATTAGAGAATTGGGAGGAAGTGCTTTCGTTCTCAGACGAATTGATGACTTTGGCAAAAGAAATTCACAAGGAACTCGTTGAAATGGAGTCTACTTCTCATGAATTTAAACAACATATCATTTATTATTTTGGTTATAGTTCTTTGATGAAAAGTTTGTCCTATCAGAAACTAGGTGAACTTAACAAATCGAGAGAGTACATATCATTGTATGCGAATCTGGATTGGCTTAATGATTCTACGGATACAGGAAAGTTTATTATAGAAGATTTCAAATTTTTTGCTTCAGCGAATACATTGCAACTTGATGTACTGGATGGTAAACAAGAAAGAATACCTGAGTATGTTGAATTTTTAGTTAAAACGCCCGACCAAGCTCTGCAAGGATTAATAAATATCCTTCGTTCCGCGAATCAATACAATTACGATGTGGAAACAGAAATTAATCAGTTAAGTCAACATATAAAAGACTATACTCACTACAAAGAGAAGGTTAAGGCAGCGCATTACTTGGCTTATCAGTATCAGTTAGCTTTGTATAGACACAGAAGACAAGAACACTCTGCTGCGATTGATCTAACTTTGCATATTCTTTTTGCAGCGGATCAGTTAGGCAATGATAAATATTTTAAAAAAGCAATATCGTTATTTGAAGTAATTAGAAAATTTGGTAGTGTTTCTCAGTTAAAGCTGTGTTATGATATATTAAACGATATCATTATGAGAGGAGACTTATCCGATGAAAAAAGCCCTTCTTTCCGTAGCACTCCTGCTGGGTCTAGCAGTAGTAACTTTTAGTTACACTCCAATCCAGTTGGATCTAGCTGATCATGGATCTGAGTACACTGGTAGATAATAACAACTGATAATAACTAACATACATAAATATCTTTTACTTAAATCAATTTCATGACTCTCTAAATGAGTTATGAAATTGATTTACCTACACAAGAACTTAACGATTCTTACTAGCTTTCTCTAGCTGGTAAGAATCGTTTTTTTTGTTCGTGGTTCCATTAGAATGTTCGCTCCACTAAGAAGTCAGTGATGTAAAATAAAAAAAGCGGTCTTCGTGTCATGTCAATGACGCTAAGACCGCTTTTTCTACTGTATATGATACTGCTTTGTCCTGACTAAGTACGAATCGTAGCCGTAATTTCTTCATCAAGTTCAAGGGTAACATCTTCACGATAAGCACGAATGTTATATTCTTGGTGAACATATCGCAGGATGGCTTCAATCATATTCGCTTCAACGATGAACTGGCTGCGACCTTGAGCCCATATCTCTGCACTGTAACCAGTATCTTCATCCCAACTAAGTTCGACTTGAACATCTGTTGGCTTAATTTGTTTACGTTCTGCAGTGTGGATGCATATTGCATTCACGATCTCATCCATTGTAATAACCATACTTCTTAATACCGTCCGTTTCCGCCGTTGTTATTACCTGATCTTTCATTCTCCAAACGGCGTTTCTTAATAGATCTATAGATACCTACTCCAAGCATAACAATAACATAGATTGCTAAGAGGTTAATTGCAAGTCCTAGGATGTCGCCAAGGAATCCCATGTTACCGAAAAGACCTCCGAACAGCATACCTGCAAGACCACCAATCATTAGACCTTTCATCAATGATCCACCACCGAAAAATCCTGGCTTCTTGGCTGCTGTATTTGCAGAGTTATTTGCAGTAGTGCTTTTAGTAGTTGAGTTCGTGCTGTTATTAGAACGGGTAGGATTGCTTTGGTAGGACTTGGTACCTGATTTAAATCCACCGCGGCGTGCATCGGCATGATCCGGAATTGCAAGAGTAGAGAAAATCAGTGTAAAAGCCATCATTACCATTAATAGACGTTTCGTGCTGAACCATTTTTTCATATGAGTGAAAAACCCTCCTGGAATGTAATTTTTGTGACATAAGTTATTTACGTTTGAGAAAAATATTGGTTTCATTTTTTTGAACATCAATGTGTATGGGTTGCTTGGCGTTCTTGAAAATGAGCATTCATGAGGCCGTTAACCCAGTGGCACCATTCAATACCGGTTTTTGCCGTCATGGTTCCTTTCGTATTGACAATATATTCCCCAAAGTAAGGGCTGCCTGGCTGTACTGCTTCTTCAGGTAAATTTGCAAGCAATGCTTCATAGTATGCAAGCCGGGACTCAAACCAATCTCTGCGTTCATCTACCCATCGCTTCATCACAATCGGGTTCGTGACTTGAAAGCAGATCATACGAAGATTGAGTTCATCTCTTAAAGCAGGGGTGGACACGGGAGTGTACATCCAGTCCAATAATTTCTGAATACCTTTGTCTGTGACACGGTACATTTTTTTATCCGGTTTGTCTGTTTGTTCAACCCACCGAGCCGATAATAGTCCATCCTCTTCCATTCGGGACAGAATGGGATAAATTTGGCTATGCTTTGCTTGCCAGTGCGGCTGAATTCTTAGCATAAGATCATAACCGGAAGATTCGTCACGTGTGAGTAACCCGAGCAAACCATAGGACAGTATGTTCAAGTGGACATGTCTCCTTTACTAAGTTATAGCTACATCAAACATGGAATTAAGCGTTTTCTATAACTATAATATGAATAAAAGTGTACACTAATACTGTATGGTTTGACAACCGTTCTTCGGTTTAAGAGAGAAGATTGTATAAGGTATGTCACGAAAATGTAATAAAAAAACAAGACCGTACATTACGAAATGCAATGCACAGGGTCTTGTTTTTTTATAAATTTAAGATTTCTCTATAAATTTAAGATTTTACTGCCAGATTTTTATTTCCGTCGACTAAGAGATCCAGCGCACCTGTTTTAGGATCGATAATCATACCGTGAACCGGTACATCGGAAGGAAGGAGAGGGTGGTTGCGAATCATTTCTACCGTTTCCATCAATCCTTCTTGTACGTTATCAAATCCGCGGAGCCAGTTTTTTAGATTGATTCCAGAATGTTCAATTGTATCAAGAACCTTATTGGAGATTCCTCTTTCCGTCATGTGATGGAGCATATCATCACTATTAAGTGCTGCCATACCACATTCATGATGCCCAACAACAATGACTTCTTTTGCGCCAAGCTCGTACAAGCCAACAAGAATACTGCGCATTGCACTGCCGAATGGATGAGAAATAATAGCACCGGCTGTTTTAATGATTTTTACATCTCCATTACGGAAATTCATAGCCTTAGGAAGAAGCTCGACTAACCGTGTATCCATACAAGTAACGATCATCATTTTCTTTTGAGGAAACTTATCTGATATGTAGGCCTCATAGTCCCGGTTTTCTACAAACTGCTTGTTATGTTCCAGCATATCCTTGATGTTGTCCATGTTACTTCCTCCTTAGTAATTACGAGCTTGAAATAGGGTTTAACTGCTTAGTCCTGGTTTTGTAAACGAGTATCCTTCGGAAACAGATACATCCCATAATGTTGTCCGTTACTGGATAGTCTCAAAGAACGATCACCAGGATCTGTTGATAAAATAAGTTCATCCTCAAAAAAAACAGCCTTTGAGCTGTCAAGTATAAAGGTGAGCTCCGGGATGTTGCTCTCAATTGTAATATCCAAATCTTCCGACTTTGAAACAATATGGAATGCAGGAACGCCGCTTACTACACAACCGCAGCCTTCCGTGTCGTAAAACAAACGAATGACACCGGGCTTGTCATCAAGCTTTTTCTTAAGAAGCTCTTCTGCAGCCTTGTTTACTTTGATTTTCATAGTCACTCGTTCCCTCCTATACCACAAGATAAGTAATCAACTTTGTAAAGTTGATTATACGACTTACAAAAAGTATGATCAATAGGAAGAGATAATAATGTAAATGGGGTGCATTGAAATGAATCACGATATCCAGGCTAAGTTTGAACACTTTTTGAATATGAATCGAAAAATAAAAAGTTATTACGAGGCTATCGGACTACTTGATTGGGATTTAGCTACGGGGGCCCCACGTAAGGGTGTAGATACACGTTCTGAGACCATTGGTATGCTGGCAACGGAAGCATTCAAAATTTCGATCTCAGATGAAATGAAAGAACTCATCACTTATTTAACGAACGAGGATGTATTTAAGCAGCTTCAAGAGCAAGATCAGCGTCTGATTGAGGATGTAAAGCTGGAAATGAATCGTATGCAGTCCGTACCGCCGGATAAATTCCAGGCATTCAGCGTGCTTGCGCCTAAATCACAAGTGCAGTGGGAGAGTGCAAAAGAAAACGGAGATTTCGCTGCATTTGAACCTTACTTATCCCAAATCGTAGAAATGAAGAGAGAATTCATAGATTATTTCGGTGTGAAAGATACGCGCTACGATACGTTGCTTGATATGTTCGAACCGGATCTCACGGTAGCAAAACTGGATGAAGTATTCAGTAGACTAAAAGCGCGCCTTGTTTCCCTGCAAGAAAAAATCAAAAATTCCGTACATAAACCGGATACTTCCTTTCTAGATCAGTCTTTCGATATCAAGAAACAAGAAGAATTTAGCCGCTATATTCTAGGGGAAATGGGCTACGATTTTGAAGCCGGAAGACTCGACGAAAGCGTACATCCATTTGCTACAGGGCTTAATCCAGGGGATGTACGTATTACCACGCATTATTATGAAAAAGATGTGGCAAGCGCCGTATTCAGCTCACTTCATGAAGGCGGTCATGCGCTATATGAACAAAATATCGATCCAAAACTTGCAGGCACCCTTCTTGCAGAAGGAACTTCCATGGGAATTCATGAATCTCAATCGAGACTCTGGGAAAATATGATTGGCCGTAGTCTTCCTTTCTGGGAGCGCTACTATCCGGTATTACAGTCTTATTTTCCAGAGCAGCTGAAAGATGTGTGTGTCGAATCTTTTTACCGCGCAATTAATAAAGTAGAGAGTTCACTGATCCGTATTGAGGCAGACGAACTAACTTACAACTTGCATATCATCATCCGTTATGAAATAGAGAAGATGTTATTTAACGAGAATTTATCAGTCTCAGACCTTCCTGCCGTATGGAATGATAAATATAAACAGTACCTCGGTGTGACACCTCCTCACGATGGATTGGGTGTTTTACAGGATGTACACTGGTCGAGCGGAGATTTTGGTTATTTTGCGTCGTATTCACTGGGGAATATGTATGCTGCGCAGATCGTTAACACGATGCGAAAAGAAATGCCGGAATTTGATCGTCATCTTCGAGAAGGAAATCTTTCACCGATTAAAGAATGGCTTACCGAAAAAGTTTACAAGTACGGTAAATCACGAAAACCATCCGAACTTATTCTCGCAATTACGGGAGAGGAACTGAATCCAGATTATCTTGCCGATTATTTAGAGGGAAAATATAAAGAAATTTATTCTTTATAGAATTTAGATAGAGAGATATATACTTGAATTGTGTTCCAGATGAAATTAAGGCAACGAAATGTGTTATATAAATCGATTCATGTCATTTTTCAAAAGATAGAAGATAAAGCTGACGGTCATTATGATCTGTCAGCTTTTTTCACATCAACATGTAAAATATATGGAAACGGGCGGGTGATCTCCCCGAATTCATTAACCATTTGTAGGTTCATTGCATACGTATACTCATAAATTGCATTGCTACTTAGGGGAGGGTTCTAAGATGAAAGGAAAAGGATGGTGGAAGCTGCTTTTGCTGCCGGTTCTCCTGTTGAGTGTCGTTATGAGCGGGTGTACGGGCGGTAAAAGCAGCGGGGATGTAAAGGTACGGGTAGGAGAGGTTACTCGTTCCGTATTCTATGCACCAGAATATGTAGCTGTCGCTAAAGGTTTTTTTAAGGAAGAAGGACTTGATGTAGAGATTCAAACGACCGCTGGTGGAGACAAAACCATGGCTGCTCTTTTGGCAGGGTCCATTGATATTGCCTTGGTGGGAGCGGAAACGTCGATCTATGTGTATCAACAGGGAGCAGAAGACCCTGTCATCAATTTTGCTCAAGTAACGCAAACCGATGGAACCTTTTTATTCGCAAGAGATCAGCAAGGTGACTTTGACTGGTCGCAGCTTAAAGGCAGCGAGTTCCTCGGTCAAAGAAAAGGCGGGATGCCGCAGATGGCGGGGGAGTTTGCACTAGGTAAAAAAGGGATCAATCCTCACCAGGATTTGACGCTCATCCAAAATATCGATTTTGCAAACATTGCAGCCGCTTTTGCTTCAGGAACCGGAGATTATGTGCAGCTCTTTGAACCGCAGGCATCCATCTTTGAAAAGGAAGGTAGAGGGAAAGTAGTGGCTTCCTTCGGGGTGGAGAGCGGGCATTTGCCTTATACGGTATTTATGACAAAGCAAAGCTATATCAAGGCGAACCAAGAGACGGTAACCAAATTCACCAGAGGTCTCCATAAAGCACAGACCTGGGTGAACGAGCACTCATCCGAAGAAATTGCGGAAGTGATCATGCCTTATTTTAAAGATGCGGATCCATCGATAGTTACCAGCAGTATAGAGCGCTATAAAGCTCAAGAAACTTATGCCACTGACCCAGTCATTGATGAGGAAGAATGGAATAACTTGCTTGCAGTTATGAAAAATGCAGGAGAGCTGAAAGAGGAAGTTCCCGCTTCTGCCATTGTGAATAACGATTTTGCAAATGACGTTATCTCTTCCAAGTGAAGCCCTTTTATCAAAGGAAGTGAGTAAATGAATTTAATAGAGATGAAAGATATTACCCATGTATATGTGACCGAGAGAGGAGCAAAGCTCGCGATTGAATCCCTTCATTTAGAGATAAATGAGGGCGAGTTCATTAGTCTTGTCGGTCCGAGCGGCTGCGGCAAAACAACGTTACTCTCGATGATCGCAGGCCTTCTTTTTCCTACAAAAGGAGAAGTCAGGTTATCTGGAGATCTAATCAAGTCCCCCTCCCCCAAGGTTGGATATATGCTGCAGCAGGATTACTTGTACCCTTGGCGGACCATTAAGGAGAATATACTTATTGGTCTTGAAATTACAGGACAGCTTACGAAGGATTCCGCACAAAAAACAAGCGAGATGCTCGCAAATATGGGCCTCGCAGGGACAGAAAACCTCTACCCTTCCTCCTTATCAGGGGGGATGCGGCAGCGGGTAGCCCTTGTGCGGACGTTGGCAACAAGCCCTGACCTGCTCCTGCTGGATGAACCCTTCTCAGCACTAGACTATCAAACGAAGCTCCAGCTAGAAGATCTGATCTCTGACACACTTCGAGCGCAGGGTAAGACGGCTATTCTCGTGACACATGATTTATCTGAGGCGATTGCTGTAAGTGATAAAGTGATTGTACTTGATAAAAATCCGGGAAGAGTTCGCAAAATATTTATAATTCCGGACGGAATCAGAAAGGCGCAGCCTTTTTATGCACGAGAACAGGCTGGGTTCAATGAACTATTTAATGAGATATGGAAAGAACTTGAAGACACAGATGGAAAGGAGGATAACAGATGAAGGAGCAAGAAGGTCTGAATCCATCTCAAGGGCAGGACTGGCTTACGCAAATTCACAGTCAGTATAGTCGCAAACGAAAATCCTTACGCCGTAAAGTCAGTCTTACGCAGATTGGTATTCTCATTATGATGTTTCTATTATGGGAAGTCGCTGGAAGAATGAAATGGATTGATGTACTGCTCTTCAGTTATCCTTCGAAAATCTTTGGACAGCTTGGTAAGGATGTAGCCAGCGGTGAAATTTGGAGTCACTTATCCGTTACTGTCTTTGAGACGGTGGTTGGATTTCTGCTAGGTACCATCCTAGGAACGCTCATTGCCATCTTGATCTGGTGGTCCCCTTTCTTGTCCAAGGTTCTTGATCCATACCTCGTCGTATTTAATAGTATGCCCAAAGTAGCTCTCGGGCCGATCTTTATCGTGATGTTTGGTGCGGGTTTTACCGCAATCATCATGACCACCATTTCCATTACCGTTATTATTACAACGCTCGTTGTGTATAACAGCTTTAATGAAGTAGATCCGAATTATGTGAAGGTTGTTCGTACTTTTGGAGCGAATCGCAAGCAAATCTTTCGAAAAGTTATCTTTCCTGCTTCGTTTCCGGCAATTGTCTCTACTTTAAAAGTGAATGTGGGGCTTGCTTGGATCGGGGTTATCGTCGGAGAATTTCTTGTTGCAAAGGAAGGACTTGGATATCTCATTATATATGGTTTCCAGGTGTTTAACTTTACACTCGTCATGTCGAGTCTTATCGTTATCGCTGTTGTTGCTACGGTGATGTACCAACTTGTAGCCTGGATTGAACGTAAACTGATGGGAGGGCGTGAATTATAGCACGAATGGAACAAATAATGTAAAAAAGACACGAAAATGTGTAGATTTAGCGTCACCCGAATAAGTTACATTGTTTGGCTAACAAAAATCATGTACGATAAATACCTACGATCCGATAGAGATAGAGGAGAGATATCATACATGGGGTTTCGCGTTATTAAAACAGCTATTGCAGCTCTTATGGCTGTTCTGATTGCTGATGCGGCGGGCTTGCATAGTCCGACCTCGGCAGGTCTACTCGCCATACTTGGAGTGGACGTAACTCGCAAAAGAAGCCTGAAAACCATTTCGGCACGTTTTTTCGCGTCGGTAGTCGGGCTTCTTTTTGCATCTGTTCTGTTTGCAGTTTTTGGATTTCACTACTGGGTGCTGGCTGCATATATACTGACCGCTTTTCCTGCGATTGTACGAGCAGGGTTTAAAGAAGGAATCGTCACCGGCTCCGTTGTTGTATTTCGGGTATTTAGCGGAGGGGAAATGAGCCTTGAAGTTATCGGAGTTCAGATTCTGATGCTTATTATTGGTCTCGGTTCGGCTATGGTTGTGAATATGGCTTACATGCCGAAACCGGATAATAAACTGTTAAATATAAGACACGACATTGACGCATTATTTTCTGTGATTTTCAATGAATTTGCTAACACCCTGAAAGACCCCTCTTATGTTTGGGATGGGAAAGAGATTATTGAAGCAGAAAAAGTGATATTAAGCGGAATTGCAGCTTCTAAAATGTATCTTGAAAATCAGGTTATTCATCCAAACGAAGAATGGACGGTTTATTTTTACATGCGAAAGGCGCAGCTAGATTCCATTCAGCATATGATGCATCTGATCTCACAAGTATATACAACGATGACACATGCCGAGATGGTAGCAGAATTATTTGATCAGCTAAGCGCCGATGTTCATACCGAGTTCTATACGGGACGTACCGAAAAACTGCTGCAAGAGATGGAAGAGCAGTTTCGCGTAATGGACCTCCCAACTACAAGGGAGGAATTTGAACTCCGTTCAGCGATTAGACAACTGTGCAGAGAACTTGGATTATATTTAAAAATTGCGAAAAAAGATAAAGCTCCTTTTCCGTGTCAGCAAAAGGAGAATAGCTTTTTATAAATAAATCTTTTATTAATAGAAAAAATAAGTGACTTAATCAATCAACAAATGCCCATGTCCTGCATACATATAAATGGAATGATTGTATGGAGGAGGTTCAAAGATGTCATTAGGTCATAAACAACAATGTAGAGAGATTATAACGAAAGCGATCTGCGGCAAAGGTCGTAAGTTCTCTACCGTAACACATACTGTGACTCCGCCACATAATCCTACCAGTATTTTAGGTGCATGGATTATAAATCACGAGTACGAGGCGGTTGCGGCTGGTGACGGAATTGAAGTGATTGGTACTTACGATATCAATATTTGGTATTCTTATGACCAAAACTCTCAAACCGATGTTGCTAAGGAAACAGTGTCTTATGTAGAGAATGTTCCACTTTCGTACCTTGATCCGAAACACCGTGCTTCTACAGTAGAGGTTTCTGCGGAGTCAACACAGGAGCCGAGCTGCGTAGAAGCAAGTGTATCTTCAAATGGGGAGAGTGTACTTATTCGGGTGGAACGCGAATTCGCTGTCGAACTGATTGCCGAAACCAAAGTCAATGTGCTTGTTAGTCCTCATGGCTGTGGGGACGATGACAAAGATTATGATTTTGGTACAATCGAAGCCGATTTTGATGAACTAGATCCAGACTCACTGGATGATGAACTGTAATTGCTTTTCCGATCTGTATAGTGCATCATATGCGCCGAACTCTTCGGCGTAGAGGGCGGCAGCCCTCCTTTTTTTTATTTTTTTAGCCTGAAGGAGAAGGGTGGAAGCGGGATGGCAGTAATCCGGAATATACCTCTATATGAGCAGATGTCAATTGCAGAACGAACTGCAAGACTGAAACGTTCGGGTCTCGGTTCCACCCTCTCTCTACATAGAGAGCAAGAAAATCATTTTAAAGTATATTATGAAGTGCTAGTTAGTCAGCTGAAGGCAGTGCGAGTTCGGAAGATCGTATACACAGGGATAAAACAAGTGAAAGAGACGTCCGTATTAAGAATAGAAGAAACGTCCCGTTATAGAAGAATTGAACGTGCCGCCGTAAAGGCAGCCTATGCGCTGAATTTAGTGCACGCCGAGATTGTACTGGAAGCATCGGAGAAAGGAGCTGTCATCACGAGTGTCAACGATTACCCTTGGCTCATAAATGATGACATCCGTCTGATGTACGAACAGGATGTAAGGGAAACAGAACTCGCTTTGGAAGCAGAAGTAAAAGCGGGCACTGTACCGGTACTTGGTATGGACCCTGAGTTTCTACTATTACGTGAAGACAGATCTATGGTGCCTGCTTCTCAGTTCTTGGATCGTCAGGGAGAAGCGGGATGCGACTCTATTTCTCGGGATGGAAGAAGGATCTATCCTGTAGCCGAACTCCGCCCAAATCCGAGTGCGGAACCGAGAGAACTCATAACACACCTGATGCATGCGTTTCGTACGGCGTCTTCTCTAATCACCGATCGTTCTTTAATTTGGTGTGCAGGAGGAATGCCTGTAAAAGGGATTCCTCTAGGAGGACACGTGCATTTTAGCCGGGTGATGCTGAGCTTTGAGCTCCTAAGAGCACTCGACAATTATTTAGCACTGCCTGTTGCTATACTAGAAGATCCGAGAAGTGCCGGGAGAAGGCCGCGTTATGGATACCTGGGAGATTTTCGAGTTCAGCCCTACGGAGGATTTGAATATCGTACGCTGCCAAGCTTTCTAATCTCTCCCATGATCGCAAAAGGGGTCGTGGCTATGGCAGGACTTATTGCCTCTCAGTACCGCAGACTAAACCTGCGGCCGCTCGATCAGCCAGAAATCCATGCCGCCTTTTATGAAGGGGATCGTGTCATGCTCCGATCTGTTATGGAGCCCCTTTTGCAAGAAATGATTCTCCTTCCTGACTACCGCAGGTTTCATAAATATATAAGTCCGCTAGTGTCTGCTTTATACGAAGGAAAGACGTGGGATGAAACAAGAGATATCCGGCCCTTGTGGAATATTCCGCTAGAGCCATGACATGCTTAGTCTTTTTGTTATAATAGAGATCTGAACGATAGAAAGCCGTATCTTAGATCAAAGATATGTAAGCTTTACAACGTGTAGCAGGAGTGGATAAATATCATGGCACAATATACGCCGATGATTCAGCAATATTTGAAAGTAAAAGAACAAGCGCAGGATGCGTTTCTTTTTTTTCGTTTAGGTGATTTTTATGAAATGTTTTTTGATGATGCAACACTTGCGGCTAAGGAACTAGAAATCACTCTTACCGGCCGGGAAGGCGGAGTTGGCGAAAAAATACCGATGTGCGGAGTGCCTTATCACTCTGCTGATAACTATATACATCGTCTGATTGAAAAAGGGTATAAAGTAGCCATCTGTGAACAGATGGAAGATGCAGCAACAACAAAAGGGATGGTACGCAGAGAAATTGTGCGTGTCATTACGCCGGGAACGGTAATGGAAGGCAAGACGCTAGGTGATAAAAGCAATAATTATATGGTCTGCCTCACACAGAAAAACGGAATGATCGCCATTTCTGCATGTGATCTATCTACGGGCGAACTTTATTTAACATCAGCTCTTTATTCTGAGAAGTGGTTAAAAGACGAGATTGGGATTTATGAACCGTCAGAGATTCTTGGTGATGCGGCCCTTCTTCATACGGTAAAGAGTGAACTGATGACGGGAAATCGTCCAGTTACCTATACAGAATATGAAAAGAATAAAGCTGACTATGTTATTGAACAGTTTGGAGAAACGGTATGGGCTAGACTCGGTGAAGAACGCCAGCACTGTCTCGCGACTTTATTCTCGTATCTTCATGAGACGCAAAGACGCTCTCTTGGTCAGCTTACAGAGGTATCGACGTATGAACCTGATAACTATATGATCCTTGATCCTTTTACTAGAAGGAATCTAGAACTTGTAGAAACCGTGCGTGATCGGTCGAAGAAAGGCTCCCTGCTGTCTCTCATTGATAAGACGGAGACCTCCATGGGCGCGAGAATGCTCCGCCGCTGGATTGATAAACCTCTTTTGCAAAAAAGCAAAATTGAAGAGCGTCTAGAAGCGGTAGACAAGCTGTATCATCAGTTTATCTTACGTCAGGATATTCGGGATCAACTGCAAGAAATCTATGATCTCGAACGTCTTGTCGGACGGATTGCATTTGGGAATGCGAATGGCCGGGATATGAATGCACTAAAAGTATCACTTGCCAGGGTTCCTGCTTTGATTGAATTATGTCTGAACTCCCCATCTGAAACATTGCAAAAGATCGCGGGCTCCTTAGATCACTGTTCTGACCTAAAGGAACTCATCGAGGAAGCTATTGTGGATGAGCCGCCTGTTTCCGTACGGGACGGGGGAATGATTCGTGAAGGGTATCATGAGCATCTTGACGAGCTGCGTTATGCGAGTGTGAACGGGAAACGCTGGATCGCTGAGCTTGAGGCGAGAGAGCGTGAAGCAACAGGGATTCGTTCTCTTAAGATTGGATACAACAAAGTATTCGGTTATTACATTGAAGTGACCAAATCAAATGTCGCTTCCTTGCCTGAAGGAAGGTATGAGCGGAAGCAGACGCTTGCGAATGCGGAACGTTATATTACTCCGGAGCTGAAAGAGAAGGAGTCACTGATTCTGGAAGCCCAAGAAAAAATGGTAGGACTCGAATATTCTCTATTCATTGAACTCCGGGATAAGCTGGCAGGTGAAATAAAAAGACTTCAGCGTCTTGCCGAACAAGTCGCAGAGATTGATGTCTATCAATCCCTTGCTACGGTGAGTGCAGAGCGAGGTTTTGTAAAGCCAGTTATTACGGATGCATTTAATATGAAGATTACGCAAGGCAGACATCCGGTCGTAGAATCCGTCATGAGAGATGGATCGTTTATGGCTAATGATACGGTGATGGAACAAGAAGATCCGCGTATTTTGCTAATCACTGGACCTAATATGGCAGGAAAAAGCACCTACATGCGGCAGGTTGCATTGATTTCCATTTTGGCGCAAATGGGTTCATTTGTACCTGCTGCATCGGCAGAAGTTCCGATTATGGACCGGATTTTTACAAGAATTGGCGCAGGTGATGATCTCATTGGAGGTCAAAGTACATTCATGGTGGAAATGGCTGATATTCAGATCATGACTGAAAAAGCAACACCGCGGAGTTTGATTATTATTGATGAGCTTGGCCGGGGTACCTCTACAAGTGAAGGAATGGCCATTGCTCAGTCTGTGATTGAATATGTGCATGATCATATTGGCTGTAAGGCACTTGTATCGACTCATTTTCATGAGCTGTCTCATCTCGAGGATAGTCTATCTTCTCTTCGCAACTACTCGATGGCTGTTCAGGAAAAAGAAGATGAAGTGCAGTTCCTGCGCAAATTAATTCCGGGAGCTGCGAGCAGCAGTTACGGTATTTACGTTGCTAGACTTGCAGGTCTGCCTGACTCGATTATCGAGCGGGCAAAAGGTCTCATTCATGAGACGGTGGGTACGATGGACAAGCATGATCATGAGAAGAATGCACGGGCAGAGGCTGCTGCTGGCAGAGCACAAAGCGCGGCAACTACTGAGGCGGCAACTATTGAGGATAATACGCATTCTAGTCTATCCTCCAAGTCGGATGGACGTAAGACAGATGAATATGTCATGGAATCACCGATCTTCGAGACAGCTGTAGTGAGTACGCAAGATACGGGAGTAGTTCAGCTCTCGATTTTTGATGAAGAAGACATTCTTCCGAAGAAAAAAGCAACCCACGCAGAGGTAGACCCAGCTGTGAAGCAAATCATTAAGAAACTCAAAACAGCGGATTTAATGAATATGACCCCGCTGGAAACGATGCAGTTTGTGAATGACCTAAAAAAGAAAGTAAATGATTTATAATTTCAAATATAGTTTGAAGTAAAGGGAGGGTTAAAAGGTGGCTAAAATTCATGTCCTGGATGAACATATTGCAAACCAGATTGCTGCAGGTGAGGTAGTAGAAAGACCCGCTTCTGTAGTAAAGGAGCTTGTAGAAAATTCGATTGATGCAGGCAGTACTCGAATTGACGTCTCTGTTTATGAAGGGGGACTTCAAACGATTCGTGTCACGGATAACGGCGGCGGCATAGATCCCGATGATATGGAGACCGCCTTTTACCGTCACGCAACAAGTAAAATCGAGAATGGCAGAGATCTGTTTGAAATTACGAGTTTAGGATTTCGAGGAGAAGCACTTCCGAGTATCGCTGCCGTGTCTAAAGTTCGTCTTGTCAGCTCAAATAAGGATGACGGGCGGGGAAGAGAGATTGTAATTGAAGGCGGTAAATTAATCCGGCATGAGGATATTACCGCTTCTCAAGGCACTGATTTTACAGTAGAAGAACTGTTCTATAATACACCCGCAAGACTGAAATATATGAAGACCATTCAGACTGAGCTTGGTCATATTTCGGATGCGATCTACCGAATGGCGTTATCGCATCCCGATATCGCATTTACCCTGAGACATAATGGGAATATGCTGCTGCAAACGATTGGGAACGGAGATTTAGTTCAGGTGATTGCTGCTATATATGGAACTTCTGCGGCCAAAACGATGCTTCCGGTAAATGGAGAAAACCTCGATTATAAGATTAGCGGATTTGTGAGCCGGCCCGATTTTACAAGAGCCAACCGTAACGGAATATCAACGATTATAAACGGAAGATATATTCGAAACTATGGACTGAATCAAGCGCTGCTTAAAGCGTACCATACCCTGCTGCCTATTAATCGGTTTCCGCTTGCCGTACTGCAGCTTGAGATGCACCCTTCGCTGGTTGATGTGAACGTGCACCCGGCTAAGCTTGAAGTAAGGTTTAGTAAGGAAGCTGAACTTTACGCTTTTGTAGAGGAAATTGTACATGCTGCTCTGCGGAAGGAAGTGTTAATACCGCAGGTGGTTAAGCAAACGATTGGAAAACCGGGCAGCACTTCTACAGTGCAGGAACAATTCCATTTTCCAAGAGGTAAGATTGAAGATCGTGCAGAAACCAAACAGTTCTCGGGTTCTTTTGCGAAGCAATTGCCTATAACTGAAGAAAAAGAGTTACCTGCTACTGAAATGAGAGAGCGCGTGGTTGCCTATGATGGGCAGGATCGGGCTAAGGATCAGGTACTTCCTTCTAAGAGTTTAAAAGATGATCTGGATGAAGACTACATTCAGCCGGATGGGCAGCAGGAGACTCCTTCACCCTTTCACTATTCAGAGACTTCTTCAGAAGTGAGAAATGAGCGTCAACAACGGAGACAATCTCAGCTAAATAAGTCATTTAAAGACTATTATCGCGATATCGCTGCATCGAAAAGTAACAAGCCGAATGATGCTCATCATCAGTCTTCGGAGAGTCCAGAGCTTCCTGAGTTTCCTGAACTTTCTCTGATTGGTCAGCATCACGGAACGTATCTAATTGCGCAAAATGACAGCGGGCTTTATTTGATCGATCAGCATGCTGCTCATGAGCGAATAAATTATGAGTTTTATTACAAGCAGTTTGGTAATCCAGTAGAGGCATCTCAGGAACTGCTGCTTCCGATCACACTTGAGTTTACCCCTTCAGAAACAGAACAGCTGAAAACGAAGCTGACGTGGTTTGAGAAAGCAGGTGTCTATCTCGAGCATTTTGGAGGGCAGACTTTTCGTGTTACTTCCTACCCTTACTGGTTTCCAAAAGGAAGTGAAGAATCAATCATACTAGAAATGGCAGAATGGGTGTTATCGGAAAGGTCCATTGACTTATCGAAACTGCGGGAAGCATCTTCTATTATGTGTTCATGTAAGGCATCAATTAAGGCAAATCAGAAATTGACTGAAAAAGAGGCCGAGGTCTTGCTTGAAAGACTCGCAGCGTGTAAGCAGCCATACACATGTCCACATGGAAGACCCATTGTCGTTTCCTTTTCAACGTATGATTTAGAAAAAATGTTTAAAAGAGTTATGTAAATTGGTATAAGGAACGGAGAAGTTATGTTAATTACAACGGGGGAAACAGTGAATGGGGATCTAGTGAAAAGAGCAATGCAGCTGGCAGAAGCTACTGGATCCTTATATGTCCCAAGAAATAAAACGTCTATAGCCCTCATTGCAAAAGAGTATAAGGATGATGAGGTTGTTGTCGTCGTAAAAGATGGAGCACGTCTCAGCCGTCAAAATGAGCCAGAACTTTCTTTTCACCCGAGTATGGGTTATGTCAGGGCAAGGCGTATTTTACGGGGGGAAAGTGATCCAATGCTCACGGCATGTGACATCAAGGAAGGGGATACCGTACTTGATTGTACAGCCGGGTTAGGTTCGGATGCCCTGGTTTTTGCTGTAGCTGTTGGAAAAAGCGGTCACGTGATTGCTTGTGAAAGCTCGCATTCCTTATATACATTATTACTTGAAGGAATGAAGTACTACCGTACAGGCAAGCCTGAGGTAAATGAGGCATTAAGATCGATTGAACTAAAACATAGTGATCACCTGAGTTTGCTTAAGCAGATGGAAGATAAAAGTGTTGACGTTATTTATTTCGATCCTATGTTTCGTCAGCCGATGCTGGATTCGAGCGGTATAAACCCGCTTCGCCCCTTCGCAAATCGTGCTGCGCTGCAGTTAGAAAGTATAATAGAGGCGCGCAGGGTCGCAAGAAAGCGAATCGTATTGAAAGAAAAAGCCGGAAGCGGTGAATTTACAAGACTTGGGTTTCAAAAACCCGATCGTTCGAGGTCGAAAATAGTGTACGGAGTGATTGAACTTGACAATGAGCAATAAGCCCAAGCTGCTTGTCCTTGTAGGCCCTACAGCGGTGGGAAAGACAAAAATGAGTATAGAACTGGCCAAAACATTTAATGCCGAGATCATTTCAGGTGATTCTATGCAGGTATATCGGCAGATGGACATTGGGACAGCGAAGATTAAACCAGAAGAAATGGATGGAATTCCTCATCATCTTATTGATATTCATGAGCCGGACTATCCTTATTCGGTGGCAGAATTTCAGGCGAACTGCCGTCATTTGATCGAAGATATTCATGCGAGAGGAAAGTTGCCTTTTATCGTAGGAGGCACAGGCCTTTATGTGGAATCCGTGTGTTATAATTTTCAGTTCTCGGAAGTGGGCTCTGATGAAGAGTTCCGTAAGGAACAATTTGATTATGCGGATGTACACGGACCGGAGAAACTCCATGAGAAATTAAGAGAAATTGATCCACCGAGTGCCGAAAGATTACATCCTAATGATGTAAGACGTGTGATCAGAGCACTTGAAATTTATCATATGACAGGCACAAGACAATCCGATCAGCTTGCAGCACAAAAAAAGGAATCTCCGTATGATCTGTGTATCGTCGGTTTGACAATGGATAGACAAATGCTATATAAACGTATTGAAGACCGTATAGATGAAATGATGGAAGAAGGTTTAGTACAGGAAGTAGCTGCGCTGCTAGACCATGGTGTGGGACCAGGCTGCATTTCTATGCAAGGTCTCGGTTATAAAGAGATTGCTTCCTATCTTCGAGGAGAAGTTCCACTAGAAACCGCAGTAAGTGAACTGAAGAGAGATACGCGTCGCTTCGCCAAACGACAGCTATCCTGGTTCAGACATATGAAAGATATTCACTGGGTAGATATGACGGATACAGCAAATTTTCCTACGAGTTTCGCTATGATACGTGATATAATAGCTGAAAAGCTGAATTTGAAGTAACATCATCTTCAAAACAATCTAATAGAATTATTGGGGGTACGGCTAAATGACTAAGTCCATCAACATCCAGGATACGTTCTTGAATCAAATGCGGAAAGAAAACATTCCAGCAACCATATTTCTAGTCAACGGTTTTCAAATTCGAGGTACGGTAAAGGCATTTGATAATTATACGATAGTTGTCGATAGTGACGGACGCCAGCAAATGATCTATAAGCACGCCATATCCACATTTACACCTCAGCGCAACATTTCACTGATGCAAAATGGAAACAACGAAGAATAAAGCATGAAACTTTCTTAAAATGAAAATGTTAATAGTGATAAGGAATTGGCGGAGCAACCTGTAAAGGTTGTTCTTTTACTTCCTGCGGTATTTTTCCATGTTTCTACAAAAGGTAAAGAAAAAGACAGAAGGTAGCATGCACCATGCGTACCGAAAAAGGAGTCAGGGAGGTATCATGTCAAACGATACACTGTCCAGATCCGGCAATCGCAACAATAAGAATAATAAAAAGAAACCAAGCGATAAGAAAGCCGGATCTAAGAAGAAAAAAATTACAGGTAAACGTGTAGGATGGACTTTGTTTTTCACAGCAGCTTTTGCCATATTCATTGCACTGGCTGGGTACTTGTTCATTATGGTTAGCGGAGAACGCATTCTAACTGCGAATCTGGATAAAATGACCGTGAACGAAACATCGAAAGTTTATGACTCACAAGGTAATGAAATTAGTGAGCTGTCAATAGAAAACTGGGAACCGGCTACAGAAGAAGAAATTCCCCAGATTGTAAAAGATGCATTTGTTGCTACAGAGGACCGCAGATTTTATGAACATAAAGGGGTTGACCTTTGGTCCATTGCCCGTGCTGCGGTAAAAGACGTCATGGCTCGTTCATTAGTAGAAGGGGGCAGTACAATTTCCCAACAGTTAGCGAAGAACGTATTCTTAACTCGGGATAAAACGTTCTTCCGTAAAGCTACAGAAGTGTCTATTGCTCTCGCGATTGAACGGAAGTATACCAAAGACGAGATTCTTACCATGTATTTGAACCGGGTATGGTTTGGATATCAGGAGTATGGAATTAAAGCAGCTTCGCAGTTTTATTTTGGTAAAGATGATCTGGAAAAACTGGAACTATGGGAAGTAGCGACACTGGCTGCGATTCCAAAAGGACCGTCTGCTTATAATCCTTCAGGGAACCCCATTGATTCCAAAGCTCGTCGCGGTGTAGTTCTTGACCTGATGTATGAGCAAGGATATATCTCGAAGGAAGAGATGGAAGAAGCGAAGGAAGTTGAATACACATACGAAAGACCAAAAGAAGAACGTAAATATGATTCGTATGTCGACTATGTGCTGAAAGAAGCCGAAGAGGTAACAGGCAAAACTACCGATGATTTGAATATTGGCGGATATCAAATTTATACAGCGATGAGTACACAGGCTCAAGAAGCGGTCGAAGAAGCTTTTAAAAACGATAACTTGTTTGAAGATAGTCCTGATGATCAGAAAGTTCAAGGATCCATGGTGATTATGGATCATGAGACAGGAAGTATCGTTGCTCTTCAAGGAGGACGCGATTATCAGCGTCAAGGCTTCAACCGAGCAACAAGCAGTTATCGTCAGCCAGGATCGGCATTTAAACCGATTGCATCCTATGCACCAGCCCTTGAGACAGGGAAATTTACGAAAAACTCTAGTTTGAGTAATGAACAGCAATGTTTTGGTAATTACTGTCCGAAGAACTTACATGGATACTCCAGCACGATTGGAATGGCAGATGCGATTACAAAATCAGAGAATATCCCAGCAGTTTGGTTGCTTAACCAAATTGGTGTAGGTACAGGTTACGACTTTGCTAAAAAGCTTGGTATTACGATGACCGAAGATGATCGTAACCTTTCGATGGCGCTTGGCGGTCTGAACAAAGGGACGAATACACTTGAAATGGCTGCAGCCTACAGCGCATTTGCTAACCGCGGTCAGTACCAGGAAGGTTATGCAATTACGAAGATCGTAAATAGTGATGGCAAAACAATCTATGAGCATAAAGATGATAAAGAACAAGTGATGAGTGAAGAAACAGCTTATCAAATGACCCAGATGTTGCAAGAAGTTGTGAACAGCGGTACGGGTACAAGTGCTAGACTGAGCCGTCCCGTTGCTGGTAAGACAGGTACGACTCAAAGCGGTATTTCTGGAAACAGTGCAAACCGTGATGTATGGTTTGTTGGTTATACACCGGAATATACGGCAGCCGTATGGATGGGATATGATAATCCAGATGCAAAACACATGCTGAAAAACAGCAGTAAACTTGCTGCAACTTTCTTTAGTACGGTTATGGAAAAGGCACTGGAAGGGGTAGAACGGAAAGAATTCTTCACACCAAAGAATGAAATTCCTGACACGCCAGTGGCTCCTCCGGTAGAAGAACCGGAAGTAAATGTATCCGTCAGCGGTCTGAGTGCTTCGTATGATGTTAACCAAAAAGCGGTATCTCTTAGCTGGAAAGGATCATCAGCGGAGGGTGAGAAGTACCGCGTGTATCGTAAAGAATCTTCAGAAGGTTCATTTACCCGAATCCTGGATGGAATCTCAGAAACAAGTGCGACCGATACGGGAGCATTACCAGGGCTCACTTATGAGTACTATGTAACAGCCATTAACCCAGTGAACGGAGAAGACTCCGCTCCATCGAATACGGTTACTCTCTTCATTGAAGCAGAAGAGGTAATACCAGAAGAACCAGAGCAGCCAGAAGCCACTCCTGATGAGGGAGATGAAAACTCTGGCGAAAACCAGAATGGTAATGATAATGGTGACAATAACGGAAATGGTAATGGAAATGGCACGGGTAATGGTTCTAATGAAGGAAATGGTAATGACAGCGGAAATGGCAACACGGGCAACGGCAATGGGAATGCCAATGGTGATGGAAATAATGCAGGAAATGAAAGCGGCGGCGGTGAAGCGGAAACCCCTGATCGTGGTGAAAACAACGATTCCGGTGGGGGAAATGAAACTACCGCTCCAGAGGAAACGGCTCCTCCTGCTAGTGAAACCCCTCCTTCTACGAATGGAGCCACAACCCCTCAAGCCGATACCAATAAACAAGATGGAACTACACCCTAAATAAATGATTTGAATTCAAAAGAAGCCAGCAGGTAATGACACCTGCTGGCTTCTTTCTGTTCTATGGGAAGCGGCTTTGAGTGTATATCTTAAATATGGTAAGCTGTAAATACCTTGTAGATCGTTCTTGATTGAATACGAAATGATATAAATTAAGAACTTGGATGCAGTGAAGGGATCACTTTATCCATAATGAAAGGCATCCGCCAGGATGTGAGTAATGAATGAAGAGGGATGAGGATGAAAAGAAAATTCGGAGATCGAGCCAATTGGCGTAGAATTACCAATCGGCAATTTGCTTGCCGCTATGTGGAGAGCGAAGAATTCACAGGATATTTATCCCTTTATACGATTCATGATTTGAAGGAACCGCTGTGGAAGACTTACGGCGGATATACGTTTTGTACGGCAGATAAAGGTTACTCTTGGCTTCAGTATTTTCCAAAAGATGAACACTATGTTGTGACAGCTATGTTTGATGATGAGGACCAAATTGTTGAATGGTACATTGATACGTGTCGTAATCAGGGGATTACGGATCAAGGAGTACCCTGGTTTGATGATTTATATCTTGATGTGATTGTCCTCAAAGATGGAGAAATATTTTTACTGGATGAAGATGAACTGGATGATGCGCTGGAGAAAGGTCACATTACAACAGCAGATTATGAATTATCAACGAGAACGGCTCAGTATCTTCTTCAGACGATCGATGCTCATTCCTTTCCTTATTTCAAAATGTCCTTGAACGATCGGGCAAATTTATTTGAAAATGGTGACTTTAAGGAGTAAACATGAAGATAGAGAAGTTAAGTAAGAGACAAAGATTAAAAGAGGTTATCTACGCCACGAAGGCTAGAAAGCGATTTTTTAAGACAATCCTTCTGCTTGCTGTTCTCTTTATAATTTGGATCGGGTATACCCAGTGGAGAATCCTTACGCCAAGCGAAACAAATATAAGCGGACAAAAGGTAGATGTCGGAATTGTACTTGGAGCCTCGCTTTGGGGAGATGTACCGAGTCCTGGTTTGCAGGAACGATTGGACCATGCGCTGATGTTATATGAAAAAGGGACTTTTACTTATTTCATCGTGAGCGGAGGGCTTGATAGTTCTGAGCATAGATACACGGAAGCTGAAGGGATGCAGCAGTATCTTGTTCGGCAGGGAGTAGACCCGAGGTACATTCTTTTAGAAAATGAAGCTACGAGTACGTACGAGAATTTACTATACAGCAAACGTATCATGAATGAACATGGCTTCCATTCTTCGGTCATTATTACTCATGATTTTCATGGTATGAGATCACTTGAAATAGCTGCATTCCTTGATTATGATCAACCCATGATTTCACTAGCTGAATCCGTTGCCATGCCATTTTGGCCTAACCAAATAAGAGAAACTCTTGCTTATTCGAAGTGGAAGATGGATCAGATTATGCTCTCTTTCTAACAACCTACTTTCGCAAAACTTCTAATAACATCCGCTTCGCTAGAATACCTTAAGTAGAGGAAGTTAAGCCCCTGAAGAGTAGAGGTGAGCGTTTGATGAATGGAAGAGCGATGGCAGCTGGAGGGGGTCAGGAAGGCAGACCTTCCCGGCAAATTAATGTGGTACTTCGTAATCACACCGATTTGTATAGTGTACAGGGCGGCCCAGCAGCGGAGGTGGATACAACACAGGCTCAGATCAAGGATAATCCTCAATTCGCCATGTACCAGGATATTCAAAAAGAGTTAGACGAACTTGTGGGACTTGATAGCATAAAAGATTTTGTGTTCGAAATCTATGCGTTTTTGCAAATTGCACAAATGAGGACCGAGGCGGGTCTTATTAGCGGTTCTCATGTTTACCACATGGTCTTTAAAGGAAATCCGGGTACAGGTAAAACAACAGTGGCTCGAATTGTTGCGAAACTATTTCAGAAGATGGGGGTTCTCACCAAAGGACATTTAGTAGAGGTAGAACGGGCCGATCTTGTGGGTGAATATATTGGACATACCGCTCAAAAAACGCGGGATCTTGTGAAAAAATCGCTCGGTGGTATTTTATTTATTGATGAAGCCTATAGTCTCGCTCGCGGTGGAGAGAAAGATTTTGGTAAAGAAGCGATTGATACATTAGTAAAAGGAATGGAAGATTTCAAAAATCAATTTATCCTCATCCTGGCCGGATACTCAGAGGAAATCGACTTTTTTATGCAAACCAATCCTGGTTTGCCTTCTCGTTTTCCCATTCAGATTGAGTTTCCTGACTACTCCCTTGATCAATTGATCCAAATATCAGAACTTATGGCGAAAGAACGGGATTATATTTTAATGCCGCAGTCCATACTCAAGTTAAAACAACATTTACTAGAGGAAAAGAATGATACCTCTCATGCTTTTAGCAACGCAAGATATGTTCGGAATATTATTGAAAAGTCCATTCGTCATCAGGCGGTTCGGCTGCTAAATCAATATTCATCAGGAAGCCCAGGAAAGCTTGAGCTGATGACGATACGAACAGAGGATTTAAAACTGGAGACCAAATAAATACAAAGGCAATAATACAAGCAAACGATATGAACAATAAGGAGCAAACATGATGGCAAACTCCACGCACGAAACAAATATGGATATTAAAGATAAAGCAATTTTGGTTAGTCTTGTGACAGATCAAGTAAAAAAAAGCGGGATTAACCCAGAGTATTCTCTGGAGGAACTTGTTAAACTGGCTGAGACAGCTGGAGTTGAAGTACTCAGTGTAATTTCGCAGAACAAGGAAAAAGCAGATACCAAATGGTTTATCGGAAAAGGGAAAGTGGAAGAACTTAGACTCGTCGCGGATGAGCTTGGGGCAACTACGGCTATTTTTGATCAAGATCTCTCGGGTGCTCAAGTAAGGAACCTGGAAGCAAGCCTTGATCTCAAAATCATTGACCGTACTCAGCTCATCCTTGATATTTTTGCCCAAAGAGCAAACACAAGAGAAGGTATTATCCAAGTCGAACTCGCACAGCACTCTTATTTACTTCCGCGCTTGTCCGGTCATGGTAAGAATTTATCACGTCTAGGCGGCGGAATTGGTACCCGTGGACCGGGGGAAAGCAAGCTTGAAACAGATCGTAGACATATTCGTAATCGAATCAGCGATTTGAAACGTCAATTGGAAGAAGTGACGCGTCATCGGAAACTATACAGAGAGCGCCGCAAAAAGAGCGGAGTTATTCAGGTTGCTCTTGTTGGTTATACGAACGCGGGGAAATCCACCCTGCTCAAACAACTGACAGCAGCGGATGTGTATATTGAGAATCAATTGTTTGCTACCCTAGATCCTACTTCTCGTACGATGGAACTTCCAAACGGCAAGGAAATTGTTCTAACCGATACGGTTGGATTTATTCAAAATTTACCGCATGATTTAGTCGCTGCATTCCGCGCTACTCTTGAAGAAGTGAATGAGGCTGATCTCATCCTCCATGTAGTGGATGCATCGTCCGAGATGAGAGAAGACCAGATGAAAGTAGTTCATAAGATCCTTGAAGAGCTTGGAGCGGCGGATAAACCGCAGATTGTACTATTTAATAAAAAAGACGCGTGTACACCAGAACAGCTTCAAATGCTGCCATCAGGTAAAGGGTACAAGAAGATTAGTGCCTTTGATGAAGCGGATTTACTCAGTATTCGTGAGATGATCCAAGAGGAACTGGCAGGAGAAACGGTAAAGTTCCGTGTACCTGCAGAAAGAGGAGACATTACTTCCGTTATTTATCGTGTGGGTGATGTAATTAACACAGAATATGATGAAAGTGATGTTATATATGAAGTACAAGTTCAGCAAGGGGAATATGAGAAGCACGGATACTTGCTAAAAGATTTTATTGAAGTTTAAAATTTCATTTATTAATAATTTGACGTGATTTAACTGGAATATCATCTAACATAATAAAGTGCATATCATGTCAGATTTGTACGCATGAGGAGAGAAGAAGAACATGAAGGCCGTTTTTTCAGAAGAAATTGTACGTTTAGGGCAAGAGATTGAAGAAAAGATTGAAGGTAGACTCAGAGAAGTGGACCGAATCATCGACAAGAATCAGTGGAAAGTCATTGAAGCTTTTCAGAAGAAGCAAGTTAGTGATTATCATTTTGCAGGATCTACTGGATATGCATACAATGATCGCGGACGTGAAGTGCTGGATGAAGTGTATGCTGAAGTCTTCGGGGCAGAAGCAGCATTAGTGCGGCCGCATTTTGCCTCGGGAACACATACCATTGCTACAGCGCTTTATGGAGTGCTTCGTCCAGGAGATGAACTGCTGTATATAACAGGCACACCGTATGATACGTTACATAAAGTCATAGGAAAAGCTGGAGATGGCACAGGGTCATTACATGATTTTGGAATTACGTATCAGGAGACTGCACTTACTGCTGAGGGTAACATTGATTGGAGTGCGGTGGAAGCAGCCATTGGTGAACGTACAAAAGTGATCGGTATTCAGCGATCCAGAGGTTATGACTGGAGATCCTCTTTTACGGTGGCACAAATTGAAGAGATGGTTCAAAAAGTGAAGGCGTTAAAAGAAGACGTCATTGTTTTTGTGGACAATTGTTATGGAGAATTTACGGAAGAGAAGGAGCCTACAGAAGTAGGCGCTGATCTAATTGCAGGTTCTCTGATTAAAAATCCGGGCGGTGGTATTGCCGAAACCGGTGGCTATATTTGCGGAAAAGAAAAGTATGTTCAGCTTGCTGCTTACCGCCTTACAGCACCAGGAATCGGCGGAGAAGTGGGAGCGATGCTTGGGACGACAAGAGGAATTTACCAAGGTTTATATTTAGCTCCTTCCACTGTTGGACAAGCAATCAAGGGGAGTATTTTTGCTGCGGCTATGTTTGAAGCGGTTGGCTTTATCACAAAACCGGCATGGCATGAGATGAGGACCGATCTCATTCAGGCTGTTTCTTTTGATGGCCCAGACCATCTCATTGCTTTTGTACAAGGAATCCAGAAAGCTTCAGCAATCGATAGTCATGTGGTACCAGAACCTTGGGACATGCCGGGTTATGAGCATCCAGTGATCATGGCAGCAGGAACTTTTATTCAAGGTGGAAGCCTTGAACTATCCGCAGACGCACCGATTAGAGAACCTTACATAGGATATATGCAAGGTGGTCTTACTTACTCTCATGTGAAATACGGCGTTCTTATGGCACTGCAAACAATGAAAGATCGTAGTTTACTGTGAGTTTTCCTTACATATCATTGACACTTCATATCATATAAATGTACAATGATGGTATATAGAATACTTGGAAGGTAGATGAACGACATGGGTGATGAAATCCGCAGAAATATGGCCTTATTTCCTATTGGAATCGTTATGAAACTTACGGATCTTTCTGCAAGACAAATTCGCTATTATGAGCAGCATAATTTAATCGTCCCAGCGCGTACATCAGGAAATCAGCGTCTTTTCTCTTTTAACGATGTAGAACGATTGCTTGAAATTAAAGCTTTAATTGAAAAAGGGGTCAATATTGCGGGGATTAAGCAAGTAATGAACCCAGTTACAAAAGAATCAGAGGAAGCAACGGTTATTACTCCTGACACCGAAGTGAAACGAAGAGAGCTATCGGATTCTCAGCTGCACCGGATGCTCAAGCAACAGCTGGTTGCTGGTAAACGTCCAGGTCAGGTTTCCTTAATTCAAGGTGAGTTGTCACGCTTCTTTAACAAAAAGTAAGTTTCGTGAGCCGAAACTTAGGTGATAAGTTGAAATAGGACTCCAGGTTCACTTTCTTGACATGTGGAAGTGCGCCTGTGACAATGAATGGGGAACCAACATTTTCTAAAGCAATAGCAATCGTGCTATTACTTTAGAAAACGGATCGGCTGTCCTGCATGCACTCATTGAAGCTGATAACTTATATGAAGAAAAGGGAGAGGATTTTGTGAGTTTTACTAAAGAGGACATTATTCGTATTGCAAAAGAAGAAAATGTACGCTTTATCCGTTTGCAATTTACTGATCTGCTCGGTACGATCAAGAACGTTGAAATTCCAGTAAGCCAGTTACAAAAAGCATTGGATAATAAAATGATGTTTGATGGATCTTCCATTGAAGGTTATGTTCGTATTGAAGAATCGGATATGTACTTGTACCCGGATCTAGACACTTGGGTTGTATTCCCTTGGGTTGCTGAGAACCGTGTTGCACGTCTTATCTGTGATGTATATATGCCAGATGGTACTCCATTTGCAGGAGATCCGCGTGGTATTTTAAAACGTGTACTTAAAGAAGCGGAAGAAATGGGCTACACTTCCATGAACGTGGGACCTGAACCTGAATTCTTCTTATTCCGTACGGATGCAAACGGTAATCCGACAACAGAACTCAATGACCAAGGTGGTTATTTTGACCTTGCTCCAATGGATCTTGGTGAAAACTGCCGTCGTGAGATCGTACTTACTTTGGAAGAGATGGGCTTTGAAGTTGAAGCTTCTCACCATGAAGTGGCTCCAGGACAACATGAGATCGACTTCAAATATGAAGAAGCTGTCAAAGCAGCGGATGAGATTCAAACTTTTAAACTCGTAGTAAAAACGATTGCTCGTCAGCATGGTCTGCATGCAACCTTTATGCCAAAACCTCTATTTGGTATGAACGGATCAGGGATGCACTGCCACCAGTCCTTATTTAAAGGTAATGTAAATACATTCTATGATGAGTCTGATGAACTTGGTCTGAGTAAAGAAGCTCGCCATTACATGGCAGGTATCCTGAAACATGCTCGCGCTATGGCAGCAATCACGAATCCAACGGTGAACTCTTACAAACGTTTGGTTCCTGGATATGAAGCACCTTGTTACGTAGCATGGTCAGCAAGTAACCGCAGCCCGATGATCCGTATTCCAGCATCACGCGGTCTAAGTACTCGTGTTGAGGTTCGTAACCCGGATCCAGCAGCAAACCCTTATCTTGCACTTGCTGTAATGCTGAAAGCAGGTCTTGACGGTATCAAACGTGAACTATCATTACCAGCTCCAATTGACCGTAATATCTACATCATGTCAGAAGAAGAGCGTATTGAAGAAGGCATTCCTTCCTTGCCAGCTGACCTGAAAGAAGCACTGCATGAATTGATCCGCAGTGAAGTAGTTACGGACGCACTAGGCGAGCACGCACTTGCTCATTTCTATGAATTGAAAGAAATCGAGTGGGATATGTATAGAACACAAGTTCATCAATGGGAACGCGATCAATATTTGACGCTGTACTAAAACTTGTAACCCTTGGCGCTCTAAGCGCCAAGGGTTTTTTTGTAGATATTGATAACAGATTTTATTTTTCATTAACACTCGAAAGCAAGAGTTTGATAAAATCACAGCTACAACCCTTTCAGAATGAAGGGATCTCCATACTTAGACACGGACCAATAATGTAAAGGGGAATAAAATGGCGATTTTACGAGATATATTTAGCGATGGTACTGATGTTGAATTTACTTTTGTTAAGTGTATTCCAGGGAAATTTGAAGGTTGTCAGCTGAATTTTAAGTATTATCTAAACCATGAAAAAGTATATGACTTCGTCTTTGGTTGGACGAATATCACCATTGAAAATTACATTGAAGTGACATCGAGTTTTCCGCTGGATATGTTAAACGATTTTTTACTAAATAATTTATATATGTCTTTTGAGAATCACCTTTATGGATTGGAGTGGGAAAAGCGGAAAGAGAAAAATACATATCGATTACGATTATATGATTCCAGAATAGACTGCCGACTGAATGTAACAGATACGGAGGTAAGAGAGTTTGGAAATGAATTAAGAATGGAATGGGAAAAAGGATTTATCAATGTGAGGTAAGTTGATCCTGTTGATTAGTAGTGGAGTAAAACGAGAAAAGCAGAGATCTGCGTTATAAGATCTCTGCTTTAAAAATATAAGTGCAAATTAAATTATTTTATTTTTTTAAAAATTAATGAAAATCACGGAAAAGACCAATAACTTTACCTAGTATCGTTACTTTTGTAAGCCGGAGAGGTTCATATGTAGGATTCTCAGGCTGAAGACGAACATGATCTTTTTCTTTGTAGAAAGTCTTCACTGTAGCTTCATCATCTTCTGTCATTGCTACGACGATTTCACCATTGTTAGCCGTTTGCTGCTGACGAACAATGACATAATCCCCATTGACAATACCAGCTTCGATCATACTATCGCCTACAACATTCAACATAAATACTTTCTCTTCTCCAACATATTGCATAGGGAGAGGGAAATAGTCTTCAATATTCTCTGTTGCAGTAATAGGAATACCTGCAGTTACTTTACCAACGACAGGAACTCTCACAACCGTCTGAGCAAACTGGCTTGTCTCATCTAACTCATCATGACTTAACAGCTCGATTGCACGAGGTTTCGTAGGGTCTCTGCGAATTAAACCTTTCTTCTCCAAACGATCCAAGTGTCCGTGAACAGTGGAGCTGGACGCGAGTCCGACAGCTTCACCAATCTCTCTTACGGACGGTGGATATCCTTTTAATCGAACTTCATTTCGTATAAACTCCAAGATTGCTAATTGCCTGCTGGACACCTTCGACATACCGTATCAACTCCACTTTATAACGTTTGGGAAAATTATAGCATAGAACCTCCGTTCGTACAAACGTTAGTTCTAAAAATAGAACGAACAATTGTTCTAAAAAGCTATTGTCCAAAACACATGTTCGTGTTATAGTGATCAATATAGAAATGAGAACAAATGTTTGGAGGACGATATATATGCTTAAATACAGTACATACAGTAGTATCTATAGCAACACTGAAGGAACTCAGGATCATACTTTGTTTGGTAAGTTATTGCATCAATTAATTGTTAACAATAGACGTTTTTTGGTTCGTCTGGCCATTATTATTAGTGTTGTTTTTTTATGTCTAACCGGTTTTATGACGGTGTTTACTAATGCAAGTAAAATTGTTTCCTATCAAGAGTTTGTTGTATCTACAGGGGATTCCTTATGGTCGATTGCTTTAGAACATAAACCGTATCACATGGATACTAGAGAATATATAGAACGAATTAAGCAACTGAATGTGATGGAAACAAGTGATATTCAAACAGGCCAAGTATTAAGTTTACCTCATGTAGAGTAGGGGGAATGCGTTATATTTTTTGAATGTTATCTCTATGTTATCTGTTAATTAATTCAGTTCACTTTCACATACAGTTCATTTTTATGCTATTTATATCATTTTTTAATGGACGACCGGCAAGGGCGCAATTCACAATTGTGTCCTTTTTTTGTTGTTTACATAACGAGGTCCAGCCATACAGGTATATACCTTGACAACCCTTTATTTACATGGCAAAGTTAAGTAGATTGTGCTTTTTTAAGGGGAGCAATTTAGAGGAAGGAAGAGAACTTCCTTTATACTAAACTAATATGATTCCCGTGATAAAAGTATAGGTTTAATCATAGTTATGAGTGGAAAGTTAGTATATAACTACCATGATAGAATAACTGCATTGTACAGATTTTAAAGGGGGATTTACATGGCAAGTTCATTTGAAAGAGCAGTCAAAAGGAATCAACACAAAGTAAATAAGAATCGCAAAAAAAAGGGACAACCCGTCCTTGGCTCCGGAATGGAAAATGAAGATATTTTTAAAGGAAGAGCGTTTATCTTTCCTTTCGTACTCGTCGTACTTGCTTTTATGTTTCTAACACTCAGTGGCGTTACAAAAGACGGTATCTCTGGGTTTGATTGGTTTGTATTTATACTATATATTGGACTAGCATTAATGTATTTCTTACGTCGTCCTTATCTTAAAGTAGGTAAGAAACGGATTAAGACCATTAAGCTGAGCAGAGAACGTTCGCTTGGTGTAGAAGACATCAAACGCATTGTGGTAGATAAAGGTTCAATTATTATTGAACACAATGCTAAAGGCAGTAACTGGGCTTTCAGTCGTTTGCTTAATTTGTATGATACTGATGCAATGGGCGAAAGACTCATTACCTTTGCACAGACACATCAGATTCCAGTAGAGGATAAGAAAGCTCTTAAAGAAGCTAAATAAATCGATCGACTCTAGGGGGAGAGAGCAAGATGTCAATTAAAGCAGTAATGTTCGACTTGGATGATACCCTGCTGTGGGATGAAAAAAGTGTAGAAGAAGCTTTCTACGAAACATGTCTCTATGCCTCAAAAAAATGCGGTGTAGATCCTCATGAACTTGAAGTATCGGTAAGAGACGAAGCTAGAAAGCTGTATGAATCTTATGAAACATATCCATTTACGAAAATGATTGGCATCAATCCCTTTGAGGGACTATGGGCGAAATTTAATGCCGGGGAACAGCCAGAATTCAGAAAGCTCGAGCAATTAGTACCCGGATATCGCAAAGACGCTTGGACAAACGGTCTTGCGGCACTTGGTGTGAATGATAGCGAACTAGGTGCAGAGTTAGCCGACAAATTTGGTAAAGAGAGAAGATCTCGTCCTTATATGTATGATGAGACTCTCGAAGTTCTCACCGAACTGAAAGGTAAAGTGAAGCTGCTGCTTCTCACCAATGGATGTCCTTCTTTACAGCAAGAGAAGCTCGATGGTGTTCCTGATTTGGTCCCTTATTTTGATCACATCATTATTTCTGGGCAGTTTGGTAAAGGGAAGCCGGATGCTTCGATATTTCATCATGCCTTATCCCAGCTTGATGTGTCCGCTGAGGAGGCGTTAATGGTCGGAGACAAGCTGACTACTGATATTAAGGGTGCGCTTTCCGCAGGAATTAAAGCAGTATGGATTAACCGTAATGGAAAAACAAACGACCAATCTTTTAACCCTGATGTTGAAATTAAACATCTTACTGAAATTTACGAACTATTATCATAAAAGAACAACTTTAGATTTTACTTCCATGAACCGCTTGGCTGTTTGATTAAAACAGAAGCGGTTTTCTTTTATCTACATACCATAAAAATCGAAGAGAGGATTTATAAAGATGAGACGATTCATTGTACTACTATGTTCTACGATGATCTTTCTTATGTTATTAAGCGGATGCCAAAAGGAAAAAAACGAATTTACGCAAATGGAATTGGCCCAGCCCATAAACGTAGAACTTGTTGTTCCTGAAGTGGAAGCAGTAACGGTCGCTGACCTTGTACAATTGGAAGCCATCGTTACTCAACAAGATGAATACATAGATGATGCAGACGATGTAACGTTTGAAATTTCGTTAGAAGGCAGTATGGGACTTGAAGTGGCGGCGACATACGAAGGGGAAGGAAAATATACCGCAGTTTATCAGTTTCCGGTTGAAGGAGTATATAAAGTTACTTCTCATGTAACAGCAAGAGGAATGCACTCCATGCCATCGAAACAAGTAGAAGTTACTGGAGAATAGTCATAAAAACCACCCTAGGAGTGATTTCTCAGGGTGGTATATTTGCTTATCATATGAGTTAGGCCTTGATAAAGCTAGGATCTGGGTACGGATCTGCGACCCAGCCGTTCTGCTCAATAAACAATCGAACAGCGATGATTTGTTTGTTATCCATAAGTGTAAAGAAGTGAGGGGTATTTTCAGGAACAGAAATAACATCACCTGGCTCAAGCTCTACGTTGAAGTAGCCTGTTTGTTCGTCACCTTTAATGATAAAGATCCCTTTACCAGAAACGATGGCACGGATCTCATCTTCTGAATGTGTATGAATTTCTTCAAACTTGGCAAGCTTCTCTTCCAGATCAGGAGTGGCTTCTGACAGAGTGATGATATCCCAAATCTGATAACCTCGGCGGGCAGCCAAATCTTTAATTTCGGTATCGTAAACATCTAGGATCTGTTGTTTTTCTTCTTCATTTAATACAAATTTATGATGAAGTTCAGCTGGAAGTTTGGAAGTATCCCATTTTTCAAAAAGCACTTCATATTGTTTGAGGAAGGAACGAACATTATCTTCGCCTGTGATTCTTTCGTTCGTGTTTCGTATTAAGATTTCTGCCATGTATTTTCCCTCTTTTCCACTTGGTTTAATTGATATTATAGCGAATCTTTACCTTTTTGTCGATTGACTTTTTGTCAGTTATCCTAATTATTATCCTAAAAACATTGTTGTGACGCAGTTCTTAGCCTTCCAAATCTTCTTTCATAAAAATACCTTTTCTGCTAAAATTAGACGTAACGTTTGGCGGGAGGTATAGGAGTGGATAAAATCAGTTTGCAAGAGTCATTACAGAAGCGAATATTGATCTTAGATGGTGCTATGGGTACCATGATTCAACAGGAAGACCTGACTTCGGAAGACTTTGGCGGGGAAGAATTGGATGGATGCAATGAAATGTTAGTGCTTACAAGGCCTGACATCATCCAGACGATACATGAACGTTACCTTGAAGCGGGTGCAGATCTTATTGAAACAAATACCTTTGGAGCAACTTCTGTGGTTTTAGCAGAATATGATATACAAGATCGGGCGAGAGAAATCAATCTGATTGCTGCAAAGCTGGCAAGAGCGGCTGTAGATAAATATAGTACTCCCGAGTCTCCGCGTTATGTGATCGGTGCCATGGGTCCAACCACTAAGACTTTATCTGTAACAGGTGGAGTAACATTTAATGAACTTATTGCTACTTATGAAGAACAGGCTCTAGCGCTGATTGATGGAGGCGTTGATGCTCTTCTCCTGGAAACATGCCAAGATACACTGAACGTAAAAGCAGGAAGTATTGGAATTCGTAATGCTTTTGAAGCTCGTAATATAACACTGCCAATTATGATATCCGGTACTATTGAACCTATGGGTACGACCTTGGCAGGTCAAAATATAGAATCTTTTCATGTCTCTTTAGAACATCTGAGTCCCATATCGATTGGTCTCAACTGTGCGACAGGTCCTGAATTCATGAGAGATCACATCCGTACCCTTTCTGCTATGTCAAGCGCTGCAGTGAGTTGTTATCCAAATGCAGGTCTGCCAGATGAGAATGGTCACTACCATGAATCCCCTGAATCTTTAGCTGTGAAAATTGCTGCCTTTGCGGAGCAGGGATGGCTTAACATTGCCGGAGGATGCTGTGGAACCACTCCTGAACATATTCGTGCATTAAAGACCAAGCTGGATTTGATTGAACCTCGTCCGCTATCGGGTACACACCCTCCGGCAATCTCGGGAATTGATCCTGTTTATATCGAACAAGACAATCGCCCTTATATGGTAGGGGAACGGACAAATGTGCTGGGATCACGAAAATTTAAGCGACTCATTGTCGAAGGGAAGTATGAAGAAGCTTCTGAAGTCGCTCGCGCCCAGGTTAAGAATGGAGCCCAAGTTGTTGATATATGTGTACAAGACCCTGACCGTGATGAGGCAGAGGATATGCGGAAGTTTTTAGAGTTGGTTGTGAAAAAAGTGAAAGTTCCGTTAATGATTGATACAACCGATGCTGATGTAATAGATCTATCTTTACAGTACTCTCAGGGTAAAGCTATTATTAACTCCATTAATTTAGAAGATGGTGAAGAAAAGTTTGAAAAAGTAACACCTATTCTACGAAAATATGGCGGAGCGGTCGTGGTAGGTACTATAGACGAGCGGGGACAGGCGATTACCCGTGAAGATAAGCTTGAAGTAGCGAAGCGTTCGTATGATCTATTAGTCAATAAATATCATCTGCGTCCTGAAGATATTATTTTTGATACTCTTGTTTTCCCTGTTGGTACAGGAGATGAACAGTATATCGGTTCTGCTGGAGAGACGATTGAAGGAATCCGTCTGATCAAAGAAGCACTGCCTGAAGCGCATACGATTTTGGGTGTTAGTAACGTTTCATTTGGTCTGCCGGAAGCGGGTAGAGAAGTCCTGAACTCTGTATTTTTATACGAATGTACAAAGGCGGGACTTGATTATGCGATTGTAAACACAGAGAAGGTAGAACGTTATGCTTCGATTACGCCAGAGGATAGAAAATTGGCAGAAGATCTGATTTACCGGACCAGTGACGAGACGTTAGCTGCTTTTGTAGCGGCTTTTCGTAATAAAAAAGTAGAGAAAAAAGAAAAAATCTCGAATCTTTCCCTAGAAGAGCGTCTTGCAACTTATGTAGTTGAAGGCAGCAAAGAAGGCCTTATTCCCGATTTGGAACTCGCGAGAGCGAAATTAAGCCCCCTTCAGATTATTAATGGCCCTTTAATGAAAGGGATGGAAGAAGTCGGGAGACTGTTTAACAACAATGAGCTGATTGTTGCTGAAGTGCTCCAAAGCGCAGAAGTGATGAAAGCTTCTGTATCCTACCTGGAACAATTCATGCAGAAGAACGAAACTTCTGTAAAAGGAAAAATCATGCTCGCTACTGTAAAAGGTGATGTACATGACATTGGAAAAAATCTAGTGGAGATCATTCTAGCTAATAATGGTTACCAGATTGTGAATTTGGGTATAAAAGTACCACCGGAACGAATTATCGAGTCTTTCCGTGAAGAGAAAGTGGATGCAATTGGTCTATCGGGATTACTTGTGAAATCCGCACAACAAATGGTGATGACTGCACAGGATTTACGAAATGCGGGTATTGACGTACCTATTATGGTCGGAGGCGCAGCGCTTACACGCAAATTTACTAGAACCCGGATCAGACCTGAGTATAATGGGATGGTTCTCTATGCTAAAGATGCGATGGATGGTCTTGATATTGCGAATAAACTGATGGATCCTGCGAGCAGAGAAGTAATGGTTATGGAGATGAAGCGAGAACAAGAAGCGGAAGCAACTGCAGCAGATAAAGTAGTCTCTCTTCCTAAACTTACTCGGGTTGAAAGTTCTAAGATTTCAGCAGATGCTCCTGTATATCAGCCACCTGATCTTATAAGACACACGCTTCGTAATTATCCAATTGGACATATTCTTCCTTATGTGAACATGCAGATGCTACTGGGTCATCATTTGGGGCTTAAAGGCAATGTAGAACAATTGCTAGCAGCTGGCGACCCTAAGGCGGTTCAGCTGAAGCAAACGGTTGATGAGATTATGGACCTTGCTGTACGAGATGGGATTATTAAAGCGAATGCCATATATCGATTTTTCCCAGCTCAGTCTAGAGGAAACGAAATTTTTATCTACAACCCAGAAGATCATAGCCAAGTATTACACACGTTTGAGTTTCCACGTCAAAAGGTCGAACCACATTTGTGTCTCGCAGACTTTCTGAAACCCGTAGAATCCGGTACAATGGATTATGTCGGTTTTCTCGTGGTAACCGCAGGACATGGAATTTCGGAACTCGCACAGGTTTGGAAAGAAAAAGGCGATTACTTGAGATTTCATGCTTTGCAGTCGATTGCATTAGAAGTGGCAGAAGGACTTGCAGAACGTATTCATCATATGATGCGTGATACTTGGGGATTCTCAGATCCTCCTGAAATGACGATGAAACAGCGTCTAGGGGCCAGGTATCAAGGAATCAGGGTATCATTTGGCTACCCGGCTTGTCCTGATCTTGAAGATCAAGGTCCTCTGTTTGAACTAATGCACCCGGAAGATATTGGGGTAGAACTGACCGAAGGATTTATGATGGAACCGGAAGCTTCGGTTTCAGCGATGGTGTTCAGCCATCCGGAGGCGCAATATTTTAACGTGGAAAAAGCGTGAAAATGTAGAACAAAGTAAGGAATCCTCCGATCCTAAATCGGGGGATTTTTATCATTCATAGAGTAAGATGAGGTGTAATATTATGGAATTATATTTTTTAGGAACAAATGCAGGCGTACCGTCGCTACAGCGCAACGTAACTTCGATTGCACTGCGTCTGATGGAGGAGCGCCGGTCGATGTGGCTGTTTGACTGCGGGGAAGGCACACAGCATCAATTTTTGAAATCACCCCTTAAACTGAGTAAGCTTGAAAAAATCTTTATTACTCATTTACACGGTGATCATATCTTTGGTTTACCTGGCTTATTGTCAAGCAGAGCCTACCAAGGCGGTGTAACACCGCTTACGATCTATGGCCCCCCGGGGATTCGTAAATACGTGGAGACTTCACTTGCGTTAAGTCAGTCCCGTGTGAATTATGAGCTGAACATTGTGGAACATGAGGGCGGCATTATTTTTGAAGATGATAATTTTGTAGTTGAGTCGGCGTTACTTGAGCATCGAATTGATAGTTATGGCTACCGAATTATGGAAAAGGATCGTCCTGGAAGCATTGATCCTTCGAAACTTGCTGTGCACGGGCTCAAACCGGGTCCTCTTTTTGGAAGACTCAAACGCGGCGAAAGCATCGAACTTGAAAATGGTGTTATCGTTCATCCGAAAGATGTACTTGGCTCACCGAAACCAGGTAAAGTCATTACTATTCTAGGCGATACAAGACCTACCCCAAATGTGGTACCTTTATCGGCAGGTGCTGATGTCGTTGTCCATGAAGCTACTTTCTTGCATGAACTTGCGTCTACAGCCCACGAATATTATCATAGTACAGCCCTTCAAGCTGCTGAGGCGGCAAAAGAAGCGGGTGCAAGCAGTCTCATTTTGACTCATTTCAGCTCAAGATACAAAGATGCAGAACATCTCGAGCCACTGCTCTTGGAGGCACAGTCGGTATTTCCAAATACAAGACTTGCTATGGAACATGAGTTAATCCAAATCTGATTTTATAAGGCTTGGAAACAAGTCACACTGGCAAAATAAGACATGCAATTGTGTGTTATTTCTGCTTTGCAATCCTCTTAAAAAGATTGTACGATGGGCATAATGCTTATTTATATAAGAATAGGAACTTGTCTTTTGAAAGGAGTACTACAGCTATGAATTCACCTAAAGCTTACTTGTTAGACTTAGACGGAACAATCTATCACGGAAAACATCGTATTGATGGAGCAGATTTGCTAATTCAGCATTTAAAAAACTCCAACATACCTTACCTATATGTAACGAATAATTCATCAAGAACACCTGAAGGAGTAGCAGAACATTTAAGATCTCTTGGAATAGAGGCCGCTGGAGAAGAAGTGTGTACATCTGCGGTGGCAGCAGCTGAATATGTAGCTTCTGAATCACCTGGTGCCAAGGTTGCATTTATTGGTGAAGATGGACTGGAGCAAGCACTAATCTCTGCAGGACTTCATATTACCGAAGAATCACCAGAGTACGTAATTCAGGGTATTGACCGTGAATTTACATATGAAAAGTTGACAAAAGCGCTTCGCTGGATTATGGGAGGGGCCAAATTCATTTTAACTAACCCTGATCTACAGCTGCCAGCAGACGATGGTCTGACACCGGGCGCAGGAACTCTGGGAGCGGCTATTGAAGCCGCATCGGGTGTGAAACCTGTCGTGATCGGAAAACCTTCCAGCATTCTAATGAAGCATGCCATTGATCGTCTTGGTCTTCCTGCTAGCGAGGTTGCAGTGATAGGAGACAATATGCGAACTGATATTGCTGCTGGAGAAGCGGCTGGATGTCGTTCCATTCTTGTACTAACCGGAGTGACGACGGAAGCTAACCTAGAGACTCATATGCGCGCGACAGGCATTAAACCAAATGAAATTCATAAAAATCTTCATAATTTGATAACCACCATCTAACTAGAACATAGAATAAACTATTTATATAGCATCAAGGGAAGGAAGAGGTTCATATGCCGGAATTACCGGAGATGGAGAACTACCGAAAGTTATTATCGGAACGAATACTGGATCAATCCATTACGAACGTTACCGTTAGCCGAGAAAAATCAATAAATGTAACTCCAGAAGTTTTTGAAAAAGAACTTGTAAATGAACGCATTGTTTATATCGAGCGCAGAGGTAAACATTTGATTTTTCATATGAGTACGGGTAAAAGACTTGTACTGCATCTCATGCTTGGAGGCATACTTTATATCGGAACAGAACAAGAGCGTCCGAAACGGTCAACTCAAGTCGAGATTGAATTTGGTGAAATCGTTCTTTATTTTATCGGTCTGAGACTCGGTTATCTTCACTTATTGAGTGCTAAAGAGACGGATGAGCTCATGTCTGATCTTGGACCAGAACCTCTTGACTATCGTTTTACGTTAGAAAAGTTCAAAGAACGATTAAAAGGTAGAAGAGGTACGATCAAAACAACTCTTGTGAATCAGCGTGTCATTGCTGGAATTGGGAACTGTTATTCCGATGAAATCGCCTATGCTGCCAGTCTAAGACCTGATACGAAAATCCAAGATGTTCTTCTTAATGAGGATGCTTTATCAAGACTCTATCATGCGATCCAATCTGTGCTGCGGGAAGCGACTGCAGGCGGGGGTTACATGGAAATGCCGCTGTATGCAGGTGACGACTTGACAGGAAAGTATGATGAACAGTGCCGTATCTACGACCGAGAGGGAGAGACCTGCACGAGATGTAATGAGGGGATCATTAATAAAGTGGAGATTACCGGGAAGAAAGCCTTTTTCTGCCCCGTGTGTCAGCATTGAACCCTAACTTATATATAGGTAGTCATGTAAGTACTCGTGGGGGTTATTCGAAAGCAGCTCAAAGAGCATTTGATATGGGAGCCAATGCTTTTCAGTACTTTCCGAAAAATCCTCGAGGACTTCGTGTGAAAAATTTGGATATGGCAGAAGCAATGCGTTGCAAAGCTTTCTGTATAAAACATGGGCTTCGATCTATCGCCCACTCTCCCTATCCTACAAATCCGGCTCTGGGTCCTATCAAAGGGAATAGTCAATATCAAGGAATGGTAGCTTCTTTACAAAATGATCTGCACATAGCGGAAGCTTGTGGTTCAGCGGGTGTTGTCGTTCATTTTGGTCATGTAAAGATCAGTGATCCGCTTGCTGGGTATCGTCATATTATTCAGTTTTTAGACGATGTTCTAACAGGCTGGGAAGGCGAATCTAAAATTTTAATCGAAAATCAAGCAGGGGATCATGGGCCTATGGGCACGACGATCGAAGAAATGGTGCAAATACGTAACTTGTCCCGCTACGCTGAATTGATTGGTTTTTGTTTAGATACTTGTCATGCCTATGCGAGCGGGTTTTGGAACGGTGCAGAAGATCTAGAACTGCTTGAAAAGGGACAAAGTCTAGGTTATTTTGATGCGCTTGTTGCCATTCATGTGAATGACTCGAAGTATGGATATCGTTCTAATAAAGACCGCCATGAACGAGTGGGTAAAGGATATATAGGGGAGAAAGGACTTACCTGGCTGTTACAGCAAAAAGACGTGAAGGGCTCGATATGGGTACTGGAAACGGAAACAGGTGAAGATGGAACTCATCAGGAAGACATAGAGTTAATTCGAACTTGGTTAACTTGAAAGCTGTTTTAGAAAGGTGAGGGGAGAATGAACTTATTTCTGGATGATTATCGAACGTGTCCGCGTGGATTTACCCTTGCAAGGGATGTAGAAGAGTGTAAGCTGCTTCTTATTGAATATGATGTAAATATTTTATCCTTGGATTATGATCTAGGTTATGGAAATCCAACGGGTCTTGATATTGCTTCATTTATCGTGAATAAGCAGATGTATCCGAATGTAATTTATTTGCATACTTCAAGTGATGCTGGACGAAGAGCAATGTATGAATTACTATACATGAATAAGCCAGACCGTACCGAAGTTCATAATGGCCCTATGCCGCAGGAGCTGCTTGAACAAATTGCGCAAACATCGAGAACCAAACAATGAAACCTATTGAACAGAATGAAATTTTGCGAATGGCATGGGAAGGGAAAGCCTTTGCTCTGTATGTGTATACTCCTTTATGTGGCACTTGTCAGGCGGGTTTGCGGATGCTTGAAGTGGCAGAGTATCTCTTGCCAGAAGGGATCCTCTATGAAGCAAATATAGCAGATATAAAGAACGTGGTTCAGCAATATCAGATTACGAGTGTACCTGCTTTACTATTGTTTAGCGGAGAAAAGCAGCTTCCGACTCACATTTATAAAATGGAATCGGCTCAGCATTTGTTGAATCAAATCAGGAGGGTGGTATCTTCATGATTGAGATGCAAAATGTATCACTTCAGCGCGGAGACAAGCTTATACTAGATGATGTAAACATTCAAATGGGTATAAATGAAAACTGGGTCATTTTAGGAAGAAACGGAAGCGGAAAAACGACCATTCTTGAAATGATGATGGGTTACTTGTTCCCTACGAAAGGGAAAGTGAATGTACTTGACTATACCTATGGAGAATGTGATGTCCGTGAAGTCCGTAAAGAAATCGGCTACATTAGTCAAACATTGATAGAAAAGCTGGCGTTAAAAGATCCAGTATGGGAAGTAGTCGCTACCGGAGCTTACGCTTTTTTGCGTTTCTATCAGCACATCCCGGATGAAGTAAAAGAAGAAGCGCATGCCAAACTTGCGGATATCGGATTTGCCCATTTGGCACAGCAGCCTTTTGGAACGTTATCACAAGGGGAACGTAAAAAGGTGCTCCTGGCCAGGTCGCTTATGGCCCGCCCAAAATTGCTGATTATGGACGAGCCCTGCGCTGGTCTAGATCTCTACGAACGGGAGAATATGTTACAGGCCGTAGATAATCTAAGAAAGCAAGATATTGCGATTGTGTATGTAACGCATCATATTGAAGAGATTATGCCCTTATTTACTCATATTGCGCTTATCAAAGATGGGAAGGTCGCTGCGGCGGGTCCTAAAAAAGAAGTACTAACAAAAGAAACAATAATGGAAACGTACGGAATTTCTGTGGAGCTGGATTGGTTTCATGAACGCCCTTGGATACGAGTATGCAGTGGAGGTTAATAAGAATTGAGTAATCAAGAACAGACGGCAGAAGGAATCACAACCCGTTTTATATGTACAGCAAACCATGGATTTGCTCCTTATGCACAAGAAGAACTTCGGAGAATGTTTGGAACCGTAAAAAGTACAATGCTTGTCTCTGGTGAAGTGTTTTTAGCTACTTTGTCAGCACCTCAGGGAGAAGTTACAGAGCTTCTGTACCACACGCCTCCCATTTTTCTGAGGCATTTATTCCCTATTCACTTTGAAGTGGGACTAGCCGATCAAGACCATGCATATGATCAGTTATTTCGGTTTTTACTGAATCATAGTGCACTGCAAGAAGGCACATTCAGTCTGCAGGTAAGAAAAACAGAACAGAGCCATTACGAAGGAACTTCCGGTGCATTTAAACAGCATATCTTACAAGGCATTGAACTTCTCCCTGCGCAGCACGTGGTGCAGGATGCGGACCTTATCGTATCTGTATATCTTACAGAGGAACGTTTGTATGCAGGTGTGTCCTGTGCGGCAGATAACCTGTCGGACTGGAATGGAGGAGCAGTTCGTTTTCAAAAGGAAGAGGGACAGATCTCAAGAGCTAAATTTAAACTGCTTGAGGCTGAAAAGACATTAGGGATTCCTTTCTCATCGTTTCATCATGCAGTAGATATCGGTGCAGCACCAGGGGGATGGACTTCCTTCTTGCTGGAAAGAGGGCTTAAGGTTACCGCAGTTGATCCTGCCAAAATGAATCCCGTTCTTCTTAAGAATCCTAATCTTAAATATGTATCTAAAAATGCGGGAGATGTAAAATTTAAGGAAAATGAATTTGATCTTCTTGTATGTGATATGAGCTGGAGTCCCAAACTGATGGCGAGATTAGTTACCGATTTACTTTACAGCTTAAGACCTGGCGGTACCGCTGTCGTCACTGTAAAGCTAATGCATAAAAAACCAATGGCGCTGATTAAGGAAGTAACCCAAATGTTTGAAGATTCTCGAATGCAGATTCAGCGTGCTAAGCAGCTATTTCACAATCGGGACGAGATTACGTTATATATGATTAAGTATTAAACGATGGTAAAGGACATGTCTATGTCTATATAAACATATGCCTTTTACCTTATAAAAGAACATTTTAAAACAATTTAAAAAGTGCTTTACATTTGGTTCATTTCTGTCATATAATGAATCCAAAATTAACCAGTACGATAAATGAGGGAAAGCATCCCTGTTGTATGGATTTGCAAGTATTGATTGCAAATTCAGCAATAGGGGGCTTTCTCTTTTTTTATGTACATAAGGAGGTCATCATGCGATTTCCTTCGCGTTTAGAAAGAGGTTCTATCCTCGGAGGGAGATACCAGATTGTCAGGAGTATCGGTTCTGGTGGAATGAGTCATGTATATATGGCAGAAGATTTAAGGCTACCCGGTAAGAAATGGGCAATCAAAGAAAGCATGGCGCATCCGGGATATCAAGGGAATGTAGTTACAGAAGCTGAGATGCTGATTGAACTTCAGCACCCTCGTTTGCCGCAGATTGTAGATTTTTTTGAACCCGATGCAAACGGATATACCTATCTAGTGATGGATTATATCCAGGGAATAACACTCACTGAATATCTTAGCAAACATGATTTTACACTTCCCTTTGACAAGATCATTCGGATGATCCAAGAGGTAATGGAGGTTCTTGATTACTTGCACCACCGATCACCGGCCATTATATATCGAGATTTGAAGCCGGGAAACATCATGATCACGGGGGCTGAAGAACTTCGACTTATCGATTTTGGGATTGCTCGTAATTATAAGGAGAATCATCAGCAGGATACAGTGAAACTCGGAACCATTGGATTTGCCTCACCTGAACAGTATGGCAGCGGTCAGACGGATGTAAGGTCCGATTTGTATAGTCTTGGAGCATTATTCTTATATTTGATAACAAGGGGAGCACACAGCGAATGGATACCGGGCGTAGAGCAACTGCTTCGACATGAGGCATTTCGTCCTTATATTCCCATCATCCGGAAACTGCTTCGGTCTGATCCAGGAAGCAGATATCAGTCAGTAGAAGAGCTTAGAGAAGAGATGTTCAAACTATCCCATCGCTCGTTACCTGGCATACAAGAGCAAGGAGCGGTGTTTCCACACGGAACTTGTGTTGTCTCGGTTATAGGCACAGGACCTGGCGTCGGCGTTACTCATACTTCCATAGCCATTGCTCATTATCTGGCTAGATTAAAATGCAAGGTAGCCATTATCGAATTTTCTCAGCGAGCTACGGCTTTTTCGAGAATAGATTCGATAGCTCATGGAGAGGATGGCGTAACAGAAGAACGGCGGATGTTTGAAATATCAGGGGTTCACTATTTTCGCCGAACAAGCAAGAAAGAGGTTCTTCAGCTTTTAAATAGCAATTATCAATATATTGTTCTGGATCTAGGATGTGAACGTCATCCCTATTCTATGGAAGAACTGCAGCGAAGTGATGTACCGATTGTAGTTGGAGGAGCAGCAGAGTGGAAGCAGTCAGATCTCTATTTATTCTCACGAAGTTATGAATCAGCTGTGAAAGCAAAATGGAATTATGTTGTACCTCTCGCCGGAAAAAGCACGGTAGTAAGATTGCGAAAAAACTTAAATTCAAAATATGTATACAGTTTGCCACTACAAATAGACCCATTTGATCAAGAAGATGATGTCGATGAAGCTATATCAGACATACTTAAGAACATCGTTCCCGCGATGAAGAAAAAAAGCTTCTTTTTCAAAAAAAGAAATTAGGAAACAGCACTCAAAGTAAGGGTGTAGATAGGAGTTCACTTGTGTCAAAACTTAGACGACAGAGCAAAAAAATGATTTATGCCGGCCTTGCAGGTGCAGGAGCTGCTAGTCTTTTTCTCGGAAGTTTCATGTTCTACGATTTTTATGCTGACAATGTGAAGAAGAATAAGCAAGAAGCACAGTATGAGATAAAGCTAGGCGAGCTTACACAGCAGTTAAAGGGTGAACAGAAAAATAGCAAGAAAGGTTATGTTGCTGCACGGGATGTGAAGCCGGGTACGTTAATTCAGAATTCGGATGTAAAAGCGATTCAGATTCCTGCTGACCAGTCACCAGCGAATCTAATGGATAATCTAGAAGACATAAGAGGCACATTTGCAAAAATAGAACTAAAAACAGGAACAGTCATTACCGAAGCCATGGTGTACCAAGAAGAACCCACACCAGCTGACCTAAGAAACCGTGAGATTTCAGTCATTAAACTGCCATCTGTATTATCAGCAGGAGAAATGGTCGATGTTCGTATTCAGTTTCCCACAGGTCAAGATTATATTGTTTTATCAAAGAAAAAGGTAGACAAACTAAACGGTTCTACCATGTGGTTCACATTGACGGAGGAAGAGATACTGACCTTGTCGAGTGCAATGGTTGATGCCTACTTACATAAAGCATCGCTTTATTCACTAAGTTATGTAGAACCAGAGTTTCAAGAAAGAGCGATTCCTACATATCCAGCGAACGAAAAAGTACTCCAGCTTATTGAGGTAAATCCCAATATAGTAGAACATGCGGAACAGGCTCTAGCAAAACACTTAAGAGGGACACTAGAAAGTGCACTCGCTTCCTCTCAGACAAACGTAGTTTCAGAATCAATTGAACAGGATCTTTTGACTTCACGAGGTGGAGGTATAAGCTCTTCGGGTGAATCATGGCACACAGATCAAGATATGAACAAGACAAGTTCTGGAGATTTGAGCAAAGCAGACATATGGAAAGAATCTGCGTCTGAAGATCCCGAAAATTCTAAAGAATTTTATGGACCGTTAGCGGAGCAGAATCAAATTTTATCACAGCCAGGAACGAAAGCTCCTTAAGTGAAGGGTGAAGGGCTAACCAATGAAAACATGGATATTTGCAGGTTTGGCAAGCAAAACAGACGTAACATTATATCTTAGTAAGATCCTCGCGAACATGGGTTTTAAAGTACTGCTTGTGGATGGAACCGAATATGAACGCTATAGATATAGCATTGATCCTATCTTTTTACCGGAGTGGATTACTGAGTTTGAAGGATTTGATGTAGCTTGCGGGTTTACAAATTATAAGCGAATGGAAGATTACTTATCTAGTGTGGATGAGGATATAACTCATTATGATTTTATTCTGGTTGATGTTGAAAAGATCGATTTTTTAACAAAAGAAGAGTGGATATCAGCGGATGCAAGACTGTGGGTCAGTACGTATCGTCGGCAGGATCTCGAGAGAGGCAAGGAATGGATTTATAAACTTCAAGAGAGACTACAAGTCGAGGAATTACCGAACTTTTATAAACTTTGGACGCAGATCATGGATACGACAATAGATCAGTATGCGTGGGAATTTTTTAATGACATTCCTATACATTTTCACGGAACACCTGTATCAATTTATTGGAATGAGCTGGATATGGCACTGCAAATTGAAAATGAACATATCAAAAAAATTCGTGTAAAGCCTTTATCTAGACAATATAAGAAATCACTTGCGCTATTGCTTGAACTGCTTACCGGATGGACATTTGCGGAATCGAAAAAAGCCTTATCCCTGATAGAAAGGAAGAGAGCATGAGTATTGTTACTTTTTGGAGTCCATATAAGCGAAGTGGTACCACATCAAACATGATGTCAGTTGCTTATATGATTGGACTATCTGAACGTGTACGTTCCCTTGTCATGCATATGGATTATGCAGGAGAAAGCGGTGAGTTAGGGATGCCGGTTCGCGAGACGAATACCGATTTTGTAATGGATCAGTTATCCACAACGGGCTGGGATGCTATGTATCGTTTGTATTCCAGTGGAAGTTTAACAAAAGAAAAGTTTAGAGATTGTACGATACCTCTTCTCAGGAACCAGCTGGATTTACTTCCAGGGAAATATAGACTCCCTGTTACAGGAGAGTTGGATCTAGGCCCGAAGCAGATATCACCTATTTTTAAAATTGCGAATGCGGCGTATGACCTGATATTACTGGATGCAGGAAACGGAGAAAGTAAGGAGAGAGAGATCATGAAAGATAGTGATGTTGTAGTTGTTAATCTGAATCAGAATATGCGAGAAGTAGAAAGATTCTTCACAAACACGAAGTGGAAGCAGGAATGGGAACAGAAGAAGATCATTATTTCGCTCGGTTTATACGATCGTGATTCTAATTGTACTCCAGCCAATATTAAACGTCGTTTTGGTTATAAAGATCCAATCTTACCGATTCCTTATTGCTCACCGTATAGAGATGCATGGAATCGAAGAGATATCGGTACTTACATTCATCAGACCATAAATATGGATAAGAAGACCGGAGAGATGGGAGAACTTGCTGCGAGTATTCGTGAATTATCCAAATTGATTACGGAGAGTGCTGGTTTACGCAGTATTTTAAAACAGCTCGAAAGAGGAGCATAACAGAGGGAGGGAAGGCGTAATGAATATTTTCCTTCTGCTCATATTGTCTGCCAGTTGTATCTTACTCTTATTCATGAAGTTAAGGAATAACCGAAAAATCACAGAGTCCATCCCTAAGAAAGGGAAGGAAGAAGAAGCAACATTAGAGCATGTGACAGAGTATGTGAAACAGGCGTTACATGAGTTAAGTCATAGTCAATTGGCAGATGCAGGACTGCACGAAGAGGAATATAAGCGGAAAATAAATCAAAGAGCAGAGATGAGAAGAGCACTGAAAGACTGTATATCGGGTAGCCTCAGTGATAAACATTATGTGAAGAAATTAATTGCCGACGTACTAATTCATAGTTATGGACTGACAGAACGTAATATTAATGAAGCCATCCCATTTGACCGTCATGGCGAGTTAAGTATCCAGGATCAATTCGAGATTATATTTTATATTTACCAGCAGCAATTTGGAGTAGAAGCATTATCAAAGCTCATTGATACATATGATTTGGCAGAACTAAGAAGTCAGTCTGAATCAGACTCAGGCGGATATTACGAAATTACTTCAAAAGACATTATATATATTTTTGAGTGTGAGTATCGCGAACTGCATTTTTTAGACAAAGTAAATATTCTCGTACAACGGGTTTATCAGCATTATAAAGGATTCTCGGTTGTTGATGATATTCGGGATCAGCAGATTGACGGGGTGAGTGCTGGGGTGAGCGGAGTATTAGGACATGAGATAAATCCAATTCCCGATATACCGCTTCATATTCTTAAGGAAGATCATGATTACGAAATCGAATCTGAAGTCAGTCGCAGTACAGAAAGTGTTTGGATTTTCTATAAAGGTAAAACGATTCATTTATCATTTTTATCGTTTGGTTCAGAGCGTGAGCTGAAAAGAGTATGTCAGAATATATACAAGTACAATCATCCGGGTCAGTTATCAGAATCCAAAGGATATAAGGTGAATGAAATGAAGGACGGATCAAGGGTTGTAGTCGTTAGACCTCCTTTTTCGGAATCGTGGGCATTTTTTGTTCGTAAATTCGATTTACCGAGTGCGACATTGCCGAAATTAATAACGGGCGCTAATTCAGATATGGTTATCGAACTCATTCGTTACCTTATGAAAGGTTGTAGGATCACATCGGTCACTGGTGCGCAAGGCTCCGGGAAAACAACCTTGTTAATGGCAATGATCGAGCATATTTATCCCTATCATACCCTTCGTGTACAGGAAATGGCTTTTGAACTTCATTTACGAAAGCTGTACAGCAAACGTAATATTTTGAGCTTCCGGGAGACAGATCATATTTCAGGTCAACAGGGGCTCGATCTGCAAAAGAAGACCGACGGGACGGTTAATATCCTCGGCGAGGTTGCAAGTGACGAAGTGGCGGCCTGGATGATTCAAATGTCACAGGTGGCCAGTCTATTTACCGTGTTTACACATCATGCGAAGACCTTTCCTGATTTAATTTTTTCACTGAGAAACTCACTTCTTAAAGTAGGAATGTTTAGACATGAACATATTGCGGAGGAACAGGTAGCGAGTGTGCTTAATTTTGACATTCATCTGAAAAAAGATGCGGATGGAGAAAGATATATCGAGCGGATTACCGAATGTGTCCCAGATCTAGCTTCATCTCGCTCAGGTGGAGAAGCTTTTACTTACCGGAATATCGTGGAGTATCGTGCTGGCATGTATCATATGGTCTCTCCGATTTCGTCACGTAATCATACGGAAATGATCTCGCAGATGAGCAGGGAAGATGCCTCACGGTTCGAACAATTTGCAGCATCCTATTGGGGGAGCAGCCATGTCTCTTAAACAAGTACTATTCATGATCCTGACGATATCCATCCTAGGTCTGGTTATTATTTACGTTTTCTTACAGCTCACGAATCGTAAACATCATTTTTCGCCTTATAGAATGGATAACCAGAAAATTAGGAGTCCCAAAAGTCTCAGGGCTGTCATGAAAACCTTTCTAGTTCAGTCTTATTCTTATGCAGCTAAAGTTCCTGGTGTCGCAGGATATATTCAACTTGTCCGTAAGAAATTGAGTTATCAATACGGAATGAGTGAATACCTGCTGCGTATAGAGACGATGAAATTGACTTTTCTGATATGGTCTACCTTCCTTGTTTCAGGTATCGTTCTCATGATAATTCAGCCTGGCTTGCATTTCTTCCTGTTGTTGTTGCTGGTAGGTATTGTAGTTAACAGTCTATTTCTAGATATGGCAGTCGCTAGACAAGAACGTAAACTTTTATCTGAGATGGTAGAGTTATTTGCAGAAGTCAGGCATAGATACCATCAACATGGCATGGTGGAAGAAGCATTATATGAAGCAGCAGAGGTCTCTAAGGGAGAGGCTGCGAGACATGCGATGCACATTTATGCTGCACTAACATCTGTTCATCCAGATGAAGCTTTGGAACGTTATTATGAGACAGCGCCTAATCGATTTTTAAAAGCATTTGCAGGAATTTCATATATGGTAATGGAGTTTGGAGATCAGGAGGCAAGACAAGATTCCATCTATCTTAAGGGAATTGGAAGTCTAACACAGGAGATTCATCTGGAGATATTACGACTTGCTAAGCTGGATTATTTATTAAAAGGTCTTAACGTGATTAGTCTCGCTCCTGTCTTTTTCACAAAACCGATAGAAGAGTGGGCGAGAAACAGTTTTCCTACGATGAATGAATTTTATGAAAGCAAACATGGATTTATTATTCTGTTGTCTATTTATGTCATTATCATCGGTTCTTATGCTTTATTGCAGCAGATTCAGCGTACACAAGAGACGGGTTACCGGGCAGGGGACCGGAAGCGGATATGGGAAAAGAGGTTGTATGAGTGGAAATGGATGCGGCACTTAGCATCTGCTTTTGGTCCGAAAACGGGTACTAGATCCTATGCATCTCTTGTGAAACTTCTTCGTGATACGAATACCCATCTCAGATTAGAGTGGTTCGAAGTTAGAAGGATTACTTGCTTTATCGGATGTTTTATTTGTGCCGTAAGCAGTGTCGGTATCTTGCATCATATTGAAAGAGAACATATCTTAAATCAGCCTGTTGTGAACTCTACTGTATTTGGAGAATTACCGCAAGCCGAGAAGGAAATTTCGCTTTGGTGGGCAACTCTCGACCAGAGAGTAATGAAAGATTTGAACATGAGTGCGAGCAGTACCTACGAAGAGATTGAGAGTTCCTTGCGTCGTCACTCGGATAAAAAGTTGCTCCAAGAAGATATAAATTCGTCAGCACACCGGATTGCAGAGAAGCTTGAGGCGTGGAGTCATGAAGTCTTCCATTGGTGGGAACTGTTGTCTTGTCTGATCGTAGCTTACATAGGTTGCCATCTTCCTTTGTTGCTTCTTTATACCGAAAGACGCTTCCGCAGAATGGATATGAGGCATGAAGTATATCCGTATCAGACTGTAATTTCGATTCTGCGGGATATGGACCGAATGTCGGTTGAAGAGATACTCGAATGGCTGAATCGTTTCGCCGTAATTTTCAAAACTCCGCTGCAAAAATGCCTTCTTCACTATGAACATGGTCCTGAAGAAGCTTTGGAACAATTAAAGGAAGAAATAACTTTGCCTGAGTTTCAAAGGGTTATAGACAAGCTGATCCTAGCGCTCGGTACGATTACAATAAAGGAAGCGTTCGATGATTTGGATCATCAGATGTCCTTTTATTTTGAACAGAGAAGACAAGAATACGCGAAGACGATCGAGACGAAAGCAGAATGGGGCCGTATCATTGGCTTTACACCGATGTATGCTTTGATTTTTCTTTATCTGGTGCTTCCGCTGATCGTGGTCAGTTTTACGCAAATGAATGTTTATTACGAACAAATTCAAAAAATATAAATGAAAATTAAAATTAGAACTTGGAGGCACTAAAAATGAATAACGCATCTTCCGCATTAAAAGTAGCAGCAGGTATTTTTCTTACCATTGCTTTAATAACGATTGTCGTCATTCTCTTTATTTCTGCTCAGGAGGCAACCAAGACGGCTCAAAATAACTTTGCTGATATTCAGACTGAATTATCACAAACATCGTTTACCGTTTATGACGGAACGACCATCAGCGGATCTCAAGTAACCAATGCACTGCGTAAATTCAAAGGAAAAGACCAATTCGGTATTTACATTAAAACAGGTAAAAATGCAGCAGGTCAGTGGTACGGATATCCTCTTAATGTAACAACAGAGTCTTCCGCATATGGCGAAGTAGTAGCGCCTGAGGGGGCAACATTAGGTGCCGTTGAAAATACATTAAATGAACGTAAAAGCGAGTACGTAAATCCAAGCGGAAGATTTAAAGCTACCGTGGTAAAGGATAGTTCCAACGTAGTACGTGGACTCTTATTTACACAATCATAATTAGATGAAAAGGGGCGAGCAAGCTGGGAGAACATACACGGGACATCCTGTTTTTAAGTGCAGTCATTAGCCTTTGTCTTGCCGCCAGCATTTTCACACTTTCTTTACTATCCAGTATGGAGGAAGCAGCAGAAGGAAGACGTAATCACCATGCGATCGAAGATGGAAGAATTCAGAGTGTGAGTGTGAGTGTGAGTGAATCATCCATGACGGAATTCGTTGCAGGAGGATATATACATGCACTTATCAATGAAGCGAGGAGTACGGAGAACAGAGGGTCCTATGAATCCTACAAAATAAAAGTGAATGGTCTAGAACTAGAAGAAGCGACAATCGAAATGAATTCAAGATACCTTATAGAGTACGAAAGAGATTCAGCAGGGGTTCTTCAGCAGATCTCTTTTTGGAAGGAGGGAATGGCTCCTTGGTAGACAGTCTTTCAAAAATGCTTGCCGCACTGCTTGCTGTACTTTTGCTTTATATATATCCTGCGGCAGAAGCTGCCAATCGACAGGATGAGCTCTCTCAGCTGACCGTATATAATACGGTCACGAACTTTGTTGATGCAGTGAGAACAAAAGGATATATCACTCCCACGATGTATAACCAGTTTCAACAGGAATTATCTCTAACTGGAAATACATATAACACCCAAATTGAACATCTTCATAAAAAATATGTCCCAGCGTATGATGACCCCGCCAATCAGCAGGGTTTTACAGGTGAATTCGATGCGGTTATGGATGGCTATTATAATGAGCAGATTATGCCTGTTTTATATCCGGACAATTTAGTTCCAATTGATGATCCTAGCCGGAAGTATTTTTTGACAAGCGGTGATTCTTTTCGGGTTGAAGTATGGAATACAAACCGCACACCAGGCGCTATTTTTCAGGAGTGGCTTCATTTTGGAACTGAATCTGTGAACAGGGTAACCGCCAATTATGGGGGTATGGTGCTAAATGAGGATTACTGATTATTCCATTCTTTTTGTGATTATCATGTTTCCTTTCTTTTGGGTTTATTCTCTACATGGGACGGATGACCTTATGGTAATGAGGCTTGAGCAGAAGTATAACCAGTCCATTCAGACTGCGGTTCAGGATGCAAGTCAAATGATGCATCAAAACGAGGACCCATCACTTGAAGCAAGTTATGATTCAGTCAAGCTGCTTAAGGTGGATAAAGATCTTCTACTGGAACGATTCATGCAGACTATTTCAATCAATTTCGGACTTGGGAATGACCTTCCTGCGCAGCAGGCTTTTCTTACCTACCTGCCCGCTCTGCTCATTATCGATTATGACGGGTTCTATCTTTATCGCTCGACTGCTTACACGGATATTTCGGGAAATGAGGCAGAAAAGCATCTCTGGACGGAGAAGAAATTGTATGTATATGAAGATGACGATGGCAACCTATTTCGATTTACGCTGGATGATTATGTACACGTATACGCTCAAGGTGCAGATCAATGGATAGATGGTTACCGGAATGAGCTGCAATTTCTAACTTCTGTACCTTTACTGCAAGATGCAGAAAGTTTTGAAAATGTAAGAAGACAGGTCATCGTCAGCACAATTCAAGAGCATCTTGCGAGCGCCATTACCTATCATAATGATCATGTACTCCGTAATGGGAATGCATATCAGTTCACTTTTCCTGCCATTCCACAAGAAGAGTGGTACAACACGATTGATGATGTGGGGGTCATGGCTTTTATCCAGGGAATCCCTGTGGGTGATCAGTATTACAATAATTATGCTTTTGGAAGTGGAAGGTTAGTAAAAAAAGATGTGATCATCGGTGCGATCGATGAATTGACAGGTTCTAAATATTACTATAAAAGTGGTTGTGAGTTTCCCTATAGACCGGTAGAAAGGTTCAACAATGCGAAAGAAGCGGCTGCCTCTGGTTACTATGAGCGAACTTGTTATGAAGGACAAGGCAGTTTCTAGTTTTATTCTCATATATAATCGTAAGAAATTTATGGCGCTTATTCAAACTCCTTGTTTCGGTGGAGCTCTGTCTTGTGCTAAGATACCATATTAGAGTGAAATAGGAACAAGATCATATAGGCATACTGCCTTACAGATAGGAGCCAATCGCAAGATATGAGTTTATTGACTGTTGAAAATGTAAGTCACAATTTTGGAGATCGCACATTATTTAAGAATGTTTCCTTCCGCCTGCTTGCAGGAGAGCGTGTTGGGATTGTAGGGGCGAATGGGGTCGGCAAATCGACACTCATGAATATTTTAACGGGTAAATTGCTGAAAGACAGCGGAAAAGTAGAGTGGACACCAAAAGTTCGTTACGGTTACCTCGACCAACATACGAAACTCACTCCAGGAGAAACAATTCGGGATGTCTTGAAGGATGCCTTTTTACCTTTGCTTGAACTTGAAAAAGAAATGATGGAAATCACGGAACGAATGAGTGATGCCTCGCCAGAGGAACTTGAGCAATTGCTTGAGGAAATGGGTGAAATCCAGGAGCAGCTGGAAATCGGAGACTTCTACCTCATTGATGTAAAAGTGGAAGAAATGGCGAACGGACTTGGTTTATCTGCTATTGGACTTGATCGGGATGTAGCCGCACTAAGCGGAGGACAACGTACGAAGGTACTGCTGGCAAAATTGCTCCTTGAGAAACCGAATGTTCTCCTCTTAGATGAGCCTACTAACTACTTGGATGTAGAGCATATTGAATGGCTTACTCGTTATTTGAACGATTATCCATATGCATTCATGCTTATTTCTCATGATACGGAATTTATGAACAAGGTTGTTAATGTAATCTACCATTTGGAATTTGCGAAGCTTACGCGGTATACAGCGAATTACGAAAAATTTCTTGATATGGCGGATATGAACAAAAACCAGCATATTGAAGCTTATGAGAAGCAGCAAGAGTTTATTAAGAAACAGGAAGACTTTATTCAGCGTAACAAAGCAAGATATTCAACATCAAGCCGTGCAAAAAGCCGCGAGAAACAGCTCGATCGTCTTGAACGCATTGACCGTCCTGAAGAAGCAGCGAAGCCGATTTTTGGATTTAAAGAAACTAGAGCCAGCGGAAAAACGGTATTTGAAGGGATCGATTTTGAAATCGGATATGACCGTCCGCTTCTTCCTAAGATGACGATGACAATTGAGCGCGGAGATAAAATTGCAATCGTCGGCTGTAATGGTGTAGGTAAATCAACCCTGCTAAAGACCATTCTCGGTAAAATTCCGGCATATAGCGGAAAAACCTACCTTGGAGACTTTTTGTTCCCTTCTTATTTTGAACAAGAAGTTCGTCCTGAGAAAATCACACCGATCGATGATGTGTGGAATGAATTCTCTCATCTGAACCAGCATGAAGTGCGTGCTCATCTTGCTCGCTGCGGTCTTAAAAATGAACACATCACAAGACCTCTAAATATGCTTAGTGGTGGAGAACAGGCTAAAGTTCGGCTGTGTAAATTAATGATGCGTGAAACGAACTGGATTTTATTCGATGAGCCTACGAACCACTTAGACGTTGTGGCAAAAGAGGAGCTAAAACGTGCACTCAAAGAATTCAAAGGGACTGTAATTCTCGTATCCCACGAACCTGATTTCTATGAAGATTGGGTAACAAAGACTTGGAATGTGGAGGAATGGTCTCAAAAAGCTTAAGTGTAAGCTAAAGAGTCTTTCTTTTACATATTTTCTCATCTGTGTTAAAATGAGTACCTGAATATAACTTTATATCGACGAATCACTAGGGGGGCCGCTTGCCGGCTGAGATGGATGTACTTCCGGACCCTTTGAACCTGATCTGGTTAGAACCAGCGTAGGGAAGTGGGCTAGCAGACTTGTGCTAGTATGAGTTATGATGTATTGAACAAAGTATATGGCTAAGTTGATGTTAAAGGCGAAGGGACTTTCCTTCCTTCTGGCTTTATATATCACTTTAGTAAATGCTCATTTTCAATTCCGCCTAACCAAACCACTCCTTACGAGGAGTGGTTTTTTTGCGTCACTGCAAATGTTATCAGTAATGGCAACCTCATACAAAATGCGTGTAGTAAATTACTAGATGAAAAAGCGTTGGGATATGAGCTCATAGGGAAAGTGGAAGGAGGACCAAATTGCCTGAAAAATGGATAGAGTTCCATGTGATTTCCTCGCCACTGAAGAATCATGACTTAGAACGAAGCTGTTTCCCGGAGATTTGGCCGTATGTAACTTCATTACATCTTCGTAAGAAGGAAAGTACTTATGAAGAAATGGAGAAGCTCGTACTTCGGTTGCGAGAGCTAAAGATACCTGCGAATAAGTTGACCCTTAACCGTCAACCCAAACTTGCACTTACATACCAAACAGGAGCTCTTCATATGGGAATACAAGAAGCAGGTCTCCCTTTGAAAACATCATTTTACAGAGAAGAAAGTGGGGATGCAGTTACAGCTATACGAGCTTTAAGATGGGGCATTTCTGTCCATTCTTTACAAGAAGCAAAGATCGCGGAAGAACAGGGAGCAGATTATATTTTTTACGGGCATATGTACCCTTCTCATAGTAAACCTGGTATGCCCCCAAAAACACTTTCTTCCCTTCAAGAGATTTGTGATGTGGTTAACCTGCCTGTTATTGCTATTGGTGGAATTACACCCTCGCGAGTCGAAGAACTGATGCACTCAGGTGCAAGTGGAATCGCCGTAATCTCAGGAGTACTGCATTCAGATGATCCGCTGGATGCTGTCTATGCGTTTAGAAAAGAATTAGCTAAGTATGGAGATATCAAGGAGTAGGGAATGGAGGGTGAATAGATGCCTGTGAAAAGAGTGGATAAAGAAAGTAAACGAAATTCGGAAGTGCTTGTTATCGGAGGCGGTGTCATCGGATCTGCTATAGCCTACTATCTGTCATGTGATGGAATGGAGGTAACCCAGCTCGAAGGTGTGCATCAGGCAAATGGCGCTTCTGGTCATGCGGCGGGTATGCTTGCAGCCGGGCTTGAGCATTTTTCATCAGAGGAGCTTAGGAGATGGGCTCAGCGCAGCCAGCAGCTTATGGGACCATTGATTGATGAATTGAAGCTGCACAGTGAAATTAACGTAGGTATGAATGACTCAGGCTTTGTTGTCCCCTTTATAAAGGATAGGAAACCTGAAGAAGAATTCTCAGAAACCATAGAGCGGGCAAAGCAGAAACACTGGTGGAACAAGAGCAAACTTCAAGCTGAAATCCCCTGTATCACTCGGAATGCAGAAGGTGCTTTATTTTATCCAAAAGAACTTCAACTGTTACCAGCCGAGCTAACCAAAGCCTATATCAAAGGTGCTCAGAAAAATGGAGCTGCTTTTATCGATCACTGCTCCGTTACAAGGCTGTTACTCGAAAATGGCCGTGTTACCGGAGCAGAGACAAATCAAGGCACTTATACAGCAGATAAAGTAGTGATTGCGGCAGGACTTGGCAGTGATGCAATCTTAAGGTCGATAGGTATTCAGCTGAATACCTATCCTGTTAAAGGCGAAATGGTAGCTCTATCAATGCTGTCAACGAATAGTGAAACCTTACGTTACACGATCTATACGCCTGATGTTTACATTGTTCCAAAACCAAATCAGGAAATTTGGATCGGTGCGACGAGTATTCCCTACGGGAATGATCATAAGGTAAGTGCCTCTGGACTGAATACCCTTTTACATAGAGCAGCAGGCTTGGTTCCTGGCATAGGTGAAGCCTCTTTTATTCGTACATGGGCAGGTCTTAGACCACAAACCGTAGATGGATTACCTTACATTGGTGCTTATTCTGAAGTTCAAGGCTTGTATCTTGCTGTAGGTCATTATCGCAATGGGGTCTTACATAGTGCAGTCACAGGAGAGACGATGAGCCGCTTGTTATCGGGAGAAACGGAAGATGAGATCGGTATTAGGTCCTTTTCAGCAAGCCGGATTATAAAGGAGAGGAGGGGAATGTATTGTTGTTAAGAGTAAATGGACAACACATGCATATAGAAGAGGATCAATTAAGTGTCAAAGATTTACTGGAGTCACTAGACCTTGGTGTAAAGACTGTTGTCATTGAATGTAACGAACAGATTTTGACGAAAGATATGCATATTAGCACATTGTTAAAAGATGGAGATCATATCGAAATTGTACATTTCGTAGGAGGGGGATAATGATGTTAACGATAGGTAAATATAATTTTCAATCTCGGCTATTGCTCGGAACAGGTAAATTTGAGAATCTGGATGTACAAGGGAAGGCGGTAGAAGTTTCAGAAACAGAGATTCTTACGTTTGCAGTGCGCAGGCTTAATTTGGATAAGAAAAACGAAGCTCATTTTCTAGACCAGCTTGATCTCACGAAGTATACATTATTGCCTAATACAGCCGGGGCAAAAACCGCCGAGGAAGCTGTACGAATTGCAAGGCTCGCGAAAGCTTCAGGTCTATGTGATATGATAAAGGTGGAAGTCACTCCGGATGAACGAACACTGCTTCCAGACCCATTAGAAACGGTAAAAGCATGCGAAATCTTGCTTGAGGAAGGATTTATCGTCCTTCCCTATATATCGGATGATGTCATTCTTGCCAAAAGACTTGGTATGATGGGTGTCCATGCACTTATGCCTGGAGCGTCACCTATAGGTTCTGGACAAGGCATTAATAACCCAAGAGCACTTGAATTCATTATAGAACAAGCGGCTGTCCCTGTTATCATTGACGCAGGAATACGTTCACCTCGCGATGCGGCGTATGCTATGGAACTAGGTGCGGATGCAGTGCTTCTAAATTCAGCTGTATCTGGCACAGGCAATCCGGTCCTGATGGCAGAAGCGATGAAATATGCAGTCTGGGCAGGAAGGAAAGCTTACGAGTCCGGGATGATTCCCGTAAAACGGTATGCTGCAGCAAGCAGTCCGCTGGAAGGGATGTTTGAGAATTGAACAAAGAAGTTTCTTCTACTCATAAAAACGAAGAAAATATAGAAGGTATGAATCAAGAAAGATACTCAAGACAGGAGCTTTTTGCTCCATTTGGAGTCCTGGGTCAGAAAAAATTAATGGACAGCCATGTGCTTATTATCGGTGCGGGTGCACTAGGCACAGGAATCGCTGAAACGCTGGCAAGAGGCGGCGTAGGTCACCTTACGATCGTGGACCGCGATTATGTAGAGTGGTCTAATCTGCAAAGACAGCAGCTGTATAATGAAGATGATGTGAAGCAGCGACTTCCAAAAGCGGTGGCCGCGAAGAAACGGCTGCAGGCTATTAACTCTGAAATTACCATTGATATTCATGTTATGGATGCAGGGATTGATGAACTAGATGAATTGATCGAAGCTGCAGACTTAGTTATGGATGCGACTGATAATTTTGATACAAGACTCATTATTAACGACCTGGCTGTAAAATATGATACTCCATGGATTTATGGAGGCTGTGTTGGCAGTTACGGAATTACCTATACCTTTATTCCCGGTAGGACTCCGTGTCTGAATTGTCTTCTGGGAGAAGTTCCGCTTGGCGGGGATACATGTGATACTGCTGGAATCTTACCGCAGACGGTACAGATGGTAACGGCGAATCAGACAATGGAAGCCTTTAAGTGGCTGAGTGGAAATGATGATGCAATGCGTAAAAAGTTGTTATCTTTTGATATGTGGCGCAATGAATATACATCGATTGGTGTAGATCGAGCTAAAAATCCTACGTGTCTTTCTTGCGGAACGGATCGCACGTATCCTTATTTAAATGCTGTTAATCACGACAGGTCTGAGGTATTGTGCGGACGGGATACGGTACAAATACGGCCTGCTCGTAAATTAGATTGGGATTTGGAGCAGGTTGCAGAGCGGCTTCGAAGATTGAACCAAGGTAAGGTAGAGAGGAACCCTTTCCTGATTTCTTTTCAGATGGATGCGCAGCGAATGGTTATTTTTAAAGACGGGCGGGTTCTCGTGCACGGTACAAAAGATAAAGCGGCAGCAAAAACGTTATATCATCGTTATTTTGGCTGATTCTTATTAATTAGCATATAGCATTCATTAAAAAAACCATTCACAGTTCAGTGAATGGTTTCATTTTTTTTACAAGTGAAGAGTGAATTATCTGTCATTACTCATCTTTACTTTGAATAACTAAGAGTAATCCTTCTTTCAGGGTTATAGTTCCTGTTTCTTGCAGCAATCGATTACTGATCCCTAGAGATTCACCAATAGAGAGTACAGCATCATGAAGTGGGTACATAAATCCTTCAAGTGTTATTCCGGTAACCTCATTTGACAGAGGGATAAGTGATACATAAGGAAAATCATTTCGCGAAACGACATGTACCGAATCTGTTATGGTTATACGATTATGTCGATTCCAGATTGAACACGAAATGCCGCGCTTCAACACTTTAGACAAAATCTGAATATTAGCAAGTGTATGGTCCAGTCTTGTTCCGATTGCGCCAAAAATAATAATTTCTCGAGGCTCCATTTGTATTGCATATTCTAAAGCCAATTCAGTATCCGATAAATTTTTGTTAATCGGGTCACAACTAACAAATTGTTTGCTGCTCTGCTGTATTTTACGAAGCTGCTCTTCTGTTACCGAATCAAAGTCTCCTGCGGAGAGTTCCGGTGAAATTCCATGCTGAACGAGGAACCATGCCCCATAATCAGCACCAATAACAGTATCTCCCGGCTGTATTTCTTTGATATCCCTTTCTTCGAGTGAGCCTCCCGTAAAAATAATTACTCTTCCTATAGTCATTCTGACACCTTCTTGAATGTGAGTTCATTACTATTCTTGAGTATAAAGGACATTTTCTTGTTGCACAATCTGCCAAAAGTCTTCTACAATGTAAAAAGTGTGTTAATAAAATGACGATAAGGTGAGGTTAGAAGCCGCAGTGGATATGAGTGTTTTTGAAGTATTCAGTATTATAGGAACAATTGCATTTGCAATGTCGGGAGCTTTTGTTGCTATGGAGGAAGATTACGATATCTTAGGCATTGTGGTACTCGGATTGGTAACGGCTTTTGGCGGGGGTGTAATCCGGAACGTTCTTATCGGAGTTCCTGTTACAACGCTCTGGAGTCAGGGCACCTTAATTATGCTTGCACTTATTTCTATTGCGATTGCCTTTATACTGCCTATGCCATGGATTGGACATTGGAAAAAAACAGAGATGTTTTTTGATGCCATTGGGTTATCTGCGTTTGCTATTCAGGGTGCGCTTTATGCTACAAATATGAACCACCCGATCAGCGCGGTTATCGTAGCAGGGGTTCTCACTGGTATTGGCGGTGGTATTATTAGAGATTTGCTCGCAGGACGGAAACCGATGGTCTTAAGGGATGAAATTTATGCGGTGTGGGCAATCATGGCAGGACTTCTTATTGGACTCGGTATGACGAACAGTACAACAAGTCAGCTGATTCTTTTTACAGTAGTTGTTATGCTGAGAATGCTATCTGTGCATTATAAATGGAAGTTGCCTAGAAGATCTCTAAGACCAAGTGAAGAAGTGATATTAGAGGCTGGTGTTAACAACCATCAAACGAAAAGTTTGTAAGGATAGGAGAGAGATATGATACACGTATTGTTTGTCTGTTTAGGTAACATATGCAGATCGCCGATGGCGGAGGCGGTACTGCGGCATAAAATCGCGGCTCGTCAGCTGGACGGTGAAATAGCAGTGGATTCTGCAGGTACAGGGGATTGGCATATCGGCAAACCTCCTCACGAAGGAACAAGTTCCATACTCACTTCCAAAGGAATTAAGTATGAAGGGATAACCGCAAGACAAGTAGGAGAAGAAGACTTCAGCACATTTGATTATATTATTTGCATGGATGATTCAAATGAACTTAATCTTCGCAAACTACGAGGTGCGGAACACGCCAAAATTATTAAGTTTATGGATTTGCTTCCTGATGAGCAGGTTAGAGAAGTACCAGATCCTTATTACACGGGCAATTTTGATGAAGTGTACCGACTTATTGATCTTGGGACAGAAGTATTGTTGAAACAAATAATAGAAGAAAAGTAGCAAGAAAAAGCCGGCTCTGTGAGCCGGCTAATATCACAAGTCTAATGAAAGCGATATCATTAGACTTGTATGGGTTGTTATACCTGTAATCAACCTTTATTTAGGAAGTGGGTCAATGCATCCGGCAATTCATTTTGCCAAAATCCCCATTGGTGCTTACCGTCTTTTTCAGCGTAAGTTACCGCAGCACCTCGATCTTCTAAAAGTTTACGAGTTTTTCGGTTTAGATCTACAAAATCATAAACACCTGTATCGGCTTCGAAATCTCTTTCTTGCAGTCCCACAATCATCCAAATTTCAATCCAGGATAAATCGTTTGCCTCCGCATAGATTTCCTGCGACTCTTCATAAAAAGCACCAGACATACTGATGACTTTGCTAAACAGGTCTGGATACATCAAGGCCAAGTGCAGCGATACACTTCCTCCCAGCGAATCGCCAGCCAGAATACGTTCGTCTTTAGAGTGGCGAACCGGATATTTTGCTTCGATGAACGGAATAACCTCTTCTGCAAAAGCAGAAGTGTACTTATCAAACAGGTTGCCAAAAGGAGCATATTCCTGCGTTCGAACTTTCACATTAACTTCGACGCCGACAATAATAAAAGGTTCGATGCCTTCATCGAGAATAAGGCGGTTTGCCGTTGTCGCGATCCGGCCAAAGTTAAAAAATTCTTCGCCATCCTGACAGTAAACAACCGGATAACTTAATAATTCATTGTAACCAGGCGGGAGATAAATACGAAGATTACGTGTTTCATTCAAAAATGAACTGAACATTTCTTCTTTTAAAATGGTTCTTTTTAAATAGCGAGAATCCGTCATGATTTGTCACCTTTTTCATCTGTTTTTGCATTCATCTAAACAATAAGCTAAGATTAAAGTATGTGCGTACGTTGTACAAGCAATGGTATTAGCATGAAGCTGTTATACCATTTTATAATACCTGTTATACAAACAAAAAAAGACGAAAGTTAAAAAAATCAACGTTTATCTTTGACGTATGTACCAAAACAGGTGTATAATAATTCTATAACAGCGGAACTTGATATTCAAATTTTTTGTTGAGGTGAAGAAAAAAATGAGCAAGGTTCCTTACGAAGTATATACAGAGGAAGTAGAAGCTCTTACTGTATTGTCTCCAGACGGTGAAATCGTTAACAAAGAGATGATGCCAGAGCTTTCCGATGAACAATTGAAAGAAATTATGTACCGTATGGTATTTACACGTACTTGGGATGATCGCGCAGTTAACCTGGGCCGCCAAGGACGTCTTGGATTCTATGCACCAGTATCTGGTCAAGAAGCTTCCATGATCGGTAGTGAGTTTGCACTTGAGAAAGAAGACTATGTAGTACCGGGTTACCGTGATATTCCACAGCTCGTATGGCACGGACTTCCACTTTATCAAGCTTTCTTGTATTCCCGTGGACACCAACATGGTGGTCAAATTCCAGAAGGCGTAAACGTAATGATGCCGCAAATCATCATTGGTGCACAAATTCTGCATGCAATGGGTATTGCAATGGGCTTCAAATTGAAAAATCAAAAAAATGTTGCGATCACTTATACAGGTGATGGCGGTTCTTCTGAAGGTGACTTCTACGAAGGTCTTAACTATGCAGGTCGTTTTAAACTGCCAGTTATTTTCTTTGTACAAAATAATGGTTATGCCATTACAACACCTTTTGCAAAACAAACAGCTGCTATGTCTATCGCACATAAAGCAGTTGCAGCAGGTATCAAAGGCATTCAAGTTGATGGAATGGACGTTTTCGCAGTAATCGCCGCTGTTAGAGAAGCTGCAAAACGTGCTCGCAACGGAGAAGGCGCAACTTTGATCGAAGCTTTGACATATCGTTACCGTCCACACTCCTTGTCTGATGATGCTACGAAATATCGTACAAAAGACGAAGAAGGTCAGTGGAATGAAAAAGATCCAATCAATCGTCTTGCTAAATACCTTGAGAAAAAAGGTCTTTGGACTGAAGAAGATACAGCTCGCGTGAAAGATGAAGCGAAAGCGAAAGTGAACGAAGAAATCAAACGCGCTGAGAAAACAGAAAAAATGACAATCTCTGGTCTGATCGACAGTATGTTCGAACAAACACCAAAACATATGGAAGAACAAAAAGCAGATTTCGAATAATTTCGAAATTCGGTAAAGGCTTTTAAAATAAAGTGTTTGCCACAGAATTTGTGGCTGAACCCTGATCCTTGTAACTGCTTGTACATATCAAGCTGGCAAAGGTCGCTGGGTGGTCATAGGAACTGTTAAATGTTTAAGGAGGAAATAAAGCAATGGCACAAATGAACATGAAAGAAGCGATTCGCGATGCAATGCGCGTAGAGCTCAAACGCGACCCAAATGTCCTGGTTTTTGGTGAAGACGTGGGTAATGTCGGCGGTGTATTCCGTGCGACGGAAGGTCTTCAAAAAGAATTTGGCGAAGAACGTGTATTCGATACACCGCTTGCTGAGTCTGCGATCGGCGGTCTTGCAGTAGGTCTAGGTGTTACAGGTTTCCGTCCTGTTGCTGAAATTCAATTTGTAGGATTTATCTTTGAGGCACTTGACCAAATTGCGGTTCAAGCTGCACGTATGCGTTTCCGTTCAGGCGGTCGTTACAACTCCCCAATCGTGTTCCGTACACCTTTTGGCGGCGGCGTAAAAGCAGCTGAACTTCATACAGATTCTCTGGAAGGTTTGCTTACGCAAACTCCGGGTATTAAAGTAGTAGTCCCATCTAACCCTTATGATGCAAAAGGTCTTTTGATCGCATCTATTCGTGATAACGATCCTGTATTCTTTATGGAACACTTGAACCTATACCATGCGTTCCGTGCTGAAGTACCTGAAGAAGATTACGTGGTTGAGCTTGGTAAAGCGAATGTGGTTCGCGAAGGTTCTGATGTAACCATTATTACCTACGGTATGATGGTTCATACTTCAGTGAAAGCTGCAGAAGAACTGGAAAAAACAAAAGGTATTAAAGTAGAAGTTATCGATCTGCGTACAATCAGCCCAATCGATATCGACACAATCTTGGCATCTGTTAAGAAAACAAACCGCGCAATCGTGGTTCAAGAAGCTCAGAAGAGTTCTGGCGTAGCTGCTGAAGTCATTGCACAAATCAATGAAAAAGCAATTCTACACTTGGAAGCTCCTGTTCTTCGTGTTGCGGGTCCAGATACAGTATATCCATTTGCGCAAATCGAAGACGCTTGGCTTCCTACACCTAATCGCATCATTGCAGCTGTGAACAAAGTACTCGAATTTTAATTAGGTATTTAAACTAGGGAGGTAATACAAGTGGCAAAATTTAATTATAAATTCCCTGAACTTGGGGAAGGTCTTCACGAAGGCGAAATCATCAAAATGCACATCAAACCAGGTGATAAAGTTACTGACGACGATATCATCATGGAAGTTCAAAACGACAAGGCAGTCGTAGAAGTACCTTGCCCTGTTAACGGTACAGTTCAAGAAGTATTCGCAAAAGATGGCGATATCTTTAACGTTGGCGCAATTGTAGCGGTAATTGATGCTGAAGGCGAAATTCCTGAACAAGACGAAGAAGAAGCTTCCCAAGAAGCAAATGCTGCACAAGGCGGAGCAGACACTACTGATTCCCCTGCACAAAGCAGCCCAAGCGAAGCAAAAGAAGGCGGAGAGCAAGGCGTTTCCACAGCTTCCAGCAAAGAAGTTTTGGCAACACCTAGCGTTCGTAAATTTGCGCGTGAGCAAGGTGTGGACATCTCTGAAGTTACGGGAACTGGCAACAACGGTAAAGTAACAAAAGAAGATGTAGAAGCATTCAAAAATGGCGGCGGTAAAGCAGCAGCAGCTACTCCTGCAAAAGAAGACGCAGCACCAGCAAGTGCACCTGCAGCAAGCGCTGGCGTTAGCACTCGTGCAGAAGAAGAGCGTGTACCATTCAAAGGTATCCGTAAAGCAATTTCTAATGCAATGGTTAAATCTGCGTACACAGCACCTCACGTTACAATCATGGACGAAGTAGATGTAACTGAACTTGTTGCATTCCGTACTCGCATGAAACCAATCGCTGAGAAAAAAGGTACAAAAGTAACTTACTTGCCATTTATCGTAAAAGCACTCGTTGCAGCAACTCGTGAGTTCCCTGTAATGAACGCAATGATCGATGAGCAAACGAATGAAATTGTATACAAAAAATACTACAACATCGGTATCGCTACTGATACAGACAACGGACTAATTGTTCCGGTAATTCATGATGCAGATCGTAAGAGCATCTGGATGATCGCTGACAGCATTCGTGACCTAGCAGCACGTGGTCGTGACGGTAAATTGTCTGCTAACGAAATGAAAGGCAGCACAATTTCGATCTCTAACATCGGTTCTGCTGGCGGTATGTTCTTCACTCCGATCATCAACTTCCCAGAAGTTGCAATTCTCGGAACTGGACGTATTAGTGAAAAAGCAATCATCAAAGATGGTCAAGTAGTTGCAGCTCCAGTAATGGCACTGTCCCTAAGCTTCGACCACCGTATCATCGATGGTGCTACAGCTCAAAACTTTATGAACTACATTAAATCCCTGCTCGCTAATCCCGAGCTGTTGGTAATGGAGGTATAATAATATGGTAGTAGGCGACGCTTCTCTCGATATTGACACTCTAGTCATTGGTGCAGGCCCTGGTGGTTATGTAGCAGCAATTCGTGCGGCTCAGCTTGGTCAACAAGTTTTGATCGTTGATAAATCAGAACTCGGCGGCGTATGTTTGAACCGTGGTTGTATTCCTTCCAAAGCATTGATCTCAGCAGCTCATGCTTTTGAAAATGCAAAACATGCTGATCAATTCGGCGTAACTGCAGAAAACGTAAAAGTGGACTTTGCAAAAACTCAAGAATTCAAAAACGGTGTTGTTAAAAAGATGACTGGCGGCGTTAGCGCTCTTCTTAAAGGCAACAAAGTGGAAGTATTCAACGGTGAGTGCATGTTCATTAATGAAAACGAAGCGCGTGTATTCAACGATCATGAATCTCCGCGTTACCGTTTCAAAAATGCAATTATTGCTACAGGTTCCCGTCCAATTGAACTTAAACCATTCCCATTTGGCGGTCGCATTCTGTCTTCTACAGAAGCTTTGAACCTGCAAGAAGTACCAGCTAGCATGATCGTTATCGGCGGCGGCTACATTGGTGCTGAGCTTGGTCAAATGTACTCCAAATTCGGAACGAAAGTAACCATCATCGAAGGTATGGATACTGTACTTCCTGGATTTGATAAAGACATGACGAACCTTGTTGCGAAAAACATGAAGAAAACAGGCATCGAAATCGTAACAAATGCAAAAGCAGAATCTGCTGAGCAAACCGATAAAGATGTAACTGTTAAATATAGCGTTAACGGCGAAAGCAAAGAAGTTACTGCAGAATATCTGCTTGTAACGGTTGGACGTCGTCCTAACACAGATGGTGAGCTTGGTCTTGACCTGATCGGTGTTGAAACTGACGAGCGCGGTTTTGTTAAAGTTGATAACCAAGGCCGCACAAACCACAAACACATCTTCGCAATTGGTGATATCGTAGCAGGTCTTGCACTTGCACATAAAGCTTCTTACGAAGGTAAAGTAGCAGCTGAAGCGATTGCTGGAATGCCTTCCGTAGTGGATTACAAAGTAATGCCAGCGGTAGTATTTACAGATCCTGAATGCTCTAGCGTTGGTTATACTGAAAAAGAAGCAAAAGAAAAAGGATATAAAGTTAAATCCGGTAAATTTTCTTATGCAGGTAACGGTCGTGCCGTTTCCCTGGGACATCCTGAAGGTTTCGTGAAGCTTGTTGCTGAAGAAGACACAGGAATCGTACTGGGCGGACAAATCGTGGGTCTGGAAGCTTCGAACTTGATCGCTGAAATCGGTCTTGCTATCGAAATGGGTGCTACCCTTGAAGATATCGCATTGACTATTCATGCGCATCCAACACTTGGTGAAATCGTGATGGAAGCATCCGAAGTGGTTCTGGGTCATCCAATCCACACAATGGTTCGCTAATCTCTTACGAGTTTAAGGAATTCATTTAAACAGCATAGTTTGTTTTGGAGGCAAGAGGCGGTCATTCGTCTTCTTTGCCTCTTTTTTTTGCTGAATCGGAAGTGGTAAACTGTGATAATATGAAGAAGTAATCATTATGTTTTAGAGCAATAACGAACAAGGTTATAAAGGAAAGGGGTTCGTCTTAAAGTGAAAGTCTATCAAGAACTGCTTCAAGATATTTTGGAAAACGGTGTAAAAAAAGAAGATCGTACGGGTACAGGAACGATTTCTGTGTTTGGACGACAATTGAGATTTGACCTATCAAAAGGGTTTCCGCTCGTTACAACGAAACGTATACATTTAAAATCCGTCGTTCACGAACTGTTATGGTTCTTAAGCGGTGAGACAAATATTAAATACTTAAAAGATAATGGTGTACGTATTTGGGATGAATGGGCAGATGAGAACGGTGACTTGGGACCCGTCTACGGTTCGCAATGGAGATCGTGGAAAACACCTGAGGGCACATTTATTGATCAAATCTCGAATGTTATTGATTCCATTAAAAATAATCCCGATTCACGGCGGCATATTGTCAGCGCATGGAATGTAGCAGAGATCGATAATATGAAACTGCCACCCTGTCACTTTGTATTCCAATTTTACGTCGCTGGAGGCAAGCTGTCCTGTATGCTGACGATGCGCTCTGTAGATACATTCCTAGGGTTGCCTTTTAATATTGCAAGCTATGCATTATTAACACATATGGTAGCTCAGCAGTGTGGTTTAGAGCCGGGTGATTTTGTGTGGTCCGGTGGAGATGTGCACATTTACATGAACCACTTGGAGCAGGTAGAGACCCTTTTAGCACGCGAACCCTATGATCTGCCTAATCTCGTAATCAACCGGAAGCCGGAGTCTATTTTTGATTATAAATATGAGGATTTTGAATTTGTAGATTATAAATATCATCCAACGATTAAAGCGCCGGTTTCTGTATAAATTCTATTATTTATGGAGGTGAGCTAATGAGCATTAGCATGATCTGGGCCATGGGCAACAACGGAGTAATTGGAAAAGATAACGGCATGCCTTGGCGACTGCCTAAGGATATGGCTTTTTTTAAGGAACAAACAACAGGTCACACCGTCATCATGGGACGAAAAACATGGGAATCCTTTAATGGCAAACCGCTTCCTAACCGTAAGAATGTGATTCTCACTCGCAAAGAACAAATCTTTGATGGAGCAGATATGATCCATTCTGTAGAGGAAGGGGTAGAAATGGCGAAAGAACAGTCGCTTTTTGTCATCGGAGGAGCAACCGTATATAAGGCTTTTATGCCATATGCTGATCGATTGATCGTTACCAAAATTAATGAGACCTTCGACGGTGATACATTTATGGATGAAGTGGACTTGGAACAGTGGGAGTTAGTTAAAGAGATCCCCGGAGAAAAAGATGAGAGAAATCCATATGATTATGCCTTCCAATTCTATGAGAGACGGTCTTAATCTTGGTCTTTAGAAGTTCCTAGCATTGTAGAGACGTAAATTCCCCATTTTATTTTGTGTTTGCCTTCATAAAAACTATCTATCATGTTATGTAATCAATATGCAGAATAATACAAATTATTATTCTCAAAATCCATTTAATATTTGTGATTCTGAATGCTAATATAGTTGAAATATCAGCACCAACAGGAATACTTAAGCCGCTTATGATGTGTCTTTCGTGTGAATGAACCCCGAATGTTGTATAACCTAAAGTACAAATTTTCTTTTTGTGATACAATAATCAAAAAAATGATACATGGACTGTCAACTATAGTGCTATTGTTCGGATTTTAGCATGAATAGCTCGCTAAATGTCGGGCACATGAAAATGGATGGGGGAACGTAACATGTCTACACCAACTGGATTTATGGAATACAAAAGACAAATTCCGGCGGACAGACAGCCTGAGGATCGTATTAAAGATTGGGAAGAGTTCCATAAACATATGTCAGAGGAAGAACTAAGAACACAAGGTGCCCGCTGTATGGATTGCGGAACTCCCTATTGTCATGCTGGTATTGATATGATCGGCGGAACATCCGGTTGTCCGGTTCATAACTTAATTCCTGAGTGGAACAATCTGGTGTATCGTGGATTATGGAGAGAAGCACTTGACAGGTTACACAAAACGAACAATTTCCCTGAATTTACAGGCCGTGTTTGCCCAGCTCCTTGTGAAGGTTCATGTACAGTTGGCCTCATCGGTCAGCCGGTTACGATCAAGACGATTGAAGAGGCAATCATTGAAAAAGGTTTTGAAGAAGGATGGGTAGTTCCAAGTCCTCCTGAGAAACGTACGGATAAACGAATTGCTGTCGTAGGATCGGGGCCCGCTGGACTCGCTGCTGCCGCACAACTTAACAAAGCAGGTCATAACGTTACAGTCTATGAGCGTGCTGACCGTATAGGCGGTCTGTTAACGTACGGTATTCCCAGCATGAAACTGGACAAAGGGGTAGTACAGCGCCGAGTAGATCTGCTTGCGGCAGAAGGAATTACCTTTATAACGAATACAGAGATTGGTGTAGATATTTCATCAGAAGAACTAGTGAATGAGTATGATGCGGTTGTCCTTTGCGGCGGAGCAACCAAACCACGTGAATTCAACATTGAAGGCAGTCAGCTCAGCGGAGTTCACTACGCAATGGATTTTCTGAATGGAACGATCAAAAGTTTGCTCGATACAGGGCTTGAAGATAGAAATTACATTTCGGCAGAAGGCAAAAAAGTGATCGTTATTGGCGGAGGAGATACCGGTTCTGACTGTGTTGCGACTTCGCTGCGTCATGGGGCAAAAAGTGTATCCCAATTTGGTACGCATGAAAAAGCACCGTTAGAACGTGATCCTCTGATGAACCCTTGGCCGCAATTCCCGAATGTATATACACTCGATTATGCTCACGAAGAAGCAAAAGCGCTTTTTGGCAGTGACCCTCGTGAATTCTCGATCATGACCACGAAATTCGTTGGTGATGAGGATGGAAATCTAAAAGAACTTCATACCATTCAAATTCAGCGTATTGTCGATGAGACAGGTCGTAAAATCTATAGACCGATTGAAGGAACTGAAAAAGTATTTGAAGCGGATATGGCGCTCATCGCGATTGGTTTTGATGGGCCAGAGCAAATGATTCCTCAGCAGCTCGGACTTGAAACCGATCGTCGTTCGAATGTGAAAGCGCGTTATGGCAAATACAACACGAATGTAGATAAGGTATTTGCAGCCGGTGATATGAGACGTGGCCAAAGCCTCGTCGTATGGGCAATTAATGAAGGACGCGAAGCGGCTCGAGAAGTGGATAAATATTTGATGGGTTCTACAGTACTTGCATAAGAAAAAACGAAAATTAATTCAAGCTCGCATTAGTTTTCACATCCACTGAAACGATAATTTTGTAACTTTTATAGACAAACTTAATGAAGAGAGTCTCTTAGAGAAGCTTAGATTCCTGAGAGGCTCTTTTTTATACAATTGAAAGATTGGCCTAATCCAGCAGCTTTATACGATAGCTTACGAAACCACAAAATTTCTGTTATAATGAGGTCTACTTAGAAGCAAGGAGCTTCCGTCATTACTTGAGGGGAGCTCCTTTTCGCTTCGCTAGGGCTACAGGGAGGAACGGACGCATGAAAACGCTGATTATCGCGGAAAAACCGGATATGGGACGCACTATAGCGGCGGTCGTTGAACCGCGTGCCAAAAACAATCGTACGTATCTTGAAGGCGAACAATATATCATAACTTGGGCCATTGGTCATTTACTAGGGCTTGCACAGCCAGAAGCCTATGATAATAAATATAAACGATGGAGTATTGATGATCTGCCGATTATTCCAGACCGATTCAAGATTACACCTAACCCAAGAACAAAAGACCAACTTAAAGTGATTGGCGAGCTTTCGCGCAAAGCGAACTTGATTATTAATGCTTGCGATGCAGGGAGAGAAGGGCAGTATATTTTTGATCTGATCCAGCAGCAATTGAAGCTGAGTCAACCTGTTAAACGATTATGGATATCGGATCTGACTCCGGAGAGTATAAAAAAAGGGTTCGAACAGCTGCATGATGCTTCCGAATTTGAACATTTAACAGAAGCTGCAAGAGCACGCAGTGAAGCAGACTGGCTGATTGGTATGAATGCATCCAGAGCATTTACGACAAGACATAACACACTACTTTCTGTAGGAAGAGTACAAACCCCTGTACTTGCGCTAATCTATGACCGTGAAAAAGAGATAGAAGCTTTCGATTCGCTCACCTATTTTGAGGTTTCTGCTTTATTTGAACAGGAATCTACAGATTATCAGGGCATATGGCAAGGTGAACGCTTAACTTCTGCTGAGAAAGCGCAAGAAATTGCGGATAAAGTGAAGGGCAAAACAGGGAAGATCGCAAAATATGAGGTGAAAAATTCGAAAGAGTATCCTTATAAACTGTATGATCTGACTCTATTACAAAGAGAAGCAAATGCGAAATTTGGATATCCAGCAAAAAAAACACTCGATATTGCACAAGCGTTATACGAAAAACATAAAGTGATTTCTTATCCAAGAACCAATTCAAACTATGTTACGGAACAGAATATAGATGGCATGCAAAAAACATTGCAGTTATTAAAACATACAGCGTATGCCGATTTAGCAGAAAAAGCAAATCCGTCCCTTGTACACAAAGGGAATAAAAGTGTATGCAATCCGCAGAGAGTGGAAGATCACCATGCGATTTTGCCAACGCTGAAGAAGCCAGGAACACTTAGCAAAGATGAAGGACAGATCTATGATTTAATTGTACGCCGGTTCTTATCACACTTTTATCCGCCGGCAGAATATAAACTGCACACCGTATATACCGAAGTAGAAGGTCATACATTTAAGACGAACGTTAAAGAACTGCTTTCGTTAGGTTGGAAAGTGGTGCAGCCTTCGGAAGATAACCAGGCGAAAAAACGCAAGACAAAAAAGGGCGGGGAAGAGGAAGAACCCGAAGAGCTTATTTCGGTCCCTTTTCAAGTAAACCCCGATCTGCCTGTGCAGTGTACAAAGAGTGAGATGAAAGAGAAACAAACGAATCCGCCAAAAAGTTATACAGAAGGTACCTTGCTAAAAGCAATGGAAAGTGCGGGTAAGCAGATAGAGAACGAGGAACTTCGCGATGCGATGAAAGATGCGGGCCTTGGAACCCCAGCAACGCGGGCGGCTACGATTGAACGGCTTAAACAAGTTGGTTATATTACGATGCAAGGCAAGAAGATGCTGGTTACGCAAAAAGGGAAGATGGCCATCGAACTCATTCGAAGTGCAGGTGTCGATCTGTTAGCTTCTCCGGAAATGACAGGACAATGGGAGCGCAGATTGAGTCAGATCTCGAAAGGAGAAGCAGCACAAGATAAATTTATGGAGAACGTGAAGCGGTTTACGATATCCATTATTGAAAAGGTTCGGGTGCAGAAACCAGCTCCAAAAGATGCTTTTGGCGATGAGGATACAGCTGGTAAAGGGAAAAAGGGAGCGGGAACTCGGACGAAGAGTCGGACAAGTTCAGCAGCTGGGCAATCTCGTTCCCAAATGAGTACAAGTCGTTCGCTTCCTTCTATGGGTCGATCAGCAGCCAGTACGAACACCAGTGCAAATACAGGAGCTGCTGCTACCGCACGTACCGCTTTGGGTTCTTGTCCTCGTATGGGATGCGGAGGCCAGATCATAGAAGGACGTAAAGGATATGGTTGCAGCCATTTCAAGCAAGGATGCGGTTTTGTCATATGGAAAGAATACGCTGGAAAACAGATCTCTCAAAAAATGTTGGAATCTTTACTGAGCAAGGGAAAAACGCAGGTGTTATCCTTCAAAGATAGTCGAGGTATTGTTACAAAGGCGAAAATTACACTACATGACCCGGTGACTGGAAAGTTATCACTTGAACGGCAAGAGTAAGTTCATGTAAACAACTATGAATGATAAAAGAAGGACTGACCTTGGAGGAATTCCAGGCAGTCCTTCTTTTATCATTATAAATGAGTTTGCTGCTTAGTATACTCTAAGATAATCTTCGGTACATCAGTAAGGTCTTTGATCGTATAAAGGGAGTGGTTCTCTGGCTTATTCAATTCAATCAGATTGTATTTCCACTCCATATCTTGCTCAATGTATATAGCATGGACACCTGCCGTGAGAGCAGGTTCAATATCTGTGCGAAGAGAGTTGCCAACCATCCACGTATGATTACGATCCATTTGCCCTTCGCTTACAATTTTTTCGAAGGCTTCGATGTTTTTGTGGCGAGTAATATAAATTCGATTTTTGAAGTATTCACCAAGTTTCATCTGATCAATTTTTCGCTGTTGAATCATCTGCTCCCCGCCGGTATATAGATGAAGGGTATGACCTTGATCCAAAAGACACTCTAAAGTTTCAACCATGCCTGGATAAGCCTCAACTTCTTGATCATATACACTCATTCCAAGCTTTTGCAGCTGTGCTTGTTCATTTGTATCAATAGGACGGTTTACTTTTTTAGAAAAATAAACGTAGGTATCAATTAAGGACTGCGGGAAACGATGACTGGCAAAACCATACATCGTAACCCCTGACACATCAATCTCTATCTGCTTTTGCCGGATATCTTCTACGGTAATCTCGTAATCACAGAACCATTCCTGCATCAGTTCAAGAAAATCTCCGAGTGTAAGGTTAAAATACTTATTGCAATGAATGAGCGTGTCATCAAGATCAAATATAATTTGCTGTTTCAAACTGGATTTCATAGAATCTCACTCCTTATTTCTCTAGTGATGTCGATGTTATAACCTGATATAAGATTCCAAATACATGTTCAGTTCCGATAATCCGTCAGGACGCAAACAGTATTTCTCACTTTGCTCTTGACCCAGATGGGTTTGCAAAAGACCGGACACTCGCAGTGACATCAGATGAGGTCTCAAACTGTCTTCTGTTTGTCCAAGTTCCTCTGAAAGTTGTTGTAAGGATTTGGGGTTATTAGAGATATATCGTAAGAGCTGGAGCCGTTCAGAATTTGAAATCGCTTCGGTCAGACGAAGTAAATTAATAGGCGGCTCGTCCTCCCGATGTTCAGGCACATCTACAGGATATTGAATTAATAACATACCTTTATAAAAACAATACATATTAATAGGCCGATTATGAACGGTAGGGAACAGTATGATTTTTTGAAGATCAGGCATCTCCTCGACCATTAACCCAGAAGTAGCATAATCAATCAATTGGTCCGGGCTCATTTTTGTCAGAAGAAGCTCTTTCTCTGAACTGTCTTCCTCAATTAATTTCCGAAGCTCGGGATTCAGATGTTGAAAATAATGCTCATCCCACACTTTAAGCAAAGGTATGTAGTCATCACGAATGCGTAATGTTTCTTCAAGAGTCATATCTGGAAGGATATGATGAACCTGTTTCCACAGTTTGTCGGCGGGTTTTTTGCCGAGTTCTTTAAGGAATGGCTCAACTTCACTCGTTGTCTCTCGTAGTGCGGTCCAGGCATACAAAACATCATAATCGCTAAAGGGCCAGTTAGAAGCTTCTTTTAAAAGGTCACGAACTTCTTCCTTTAGTGTGCTATCTACGGTGTGAATCCATTTAGGCCCGATATCAAGGCTTTGAACCCATCTTCTAGTTACATAGACCATAAAGCTATTTAACAGCTCGTATATGGGAGTAACGTCTATTTTCACCTGATAACCCATCTGTATGAACAGACCTCCTATCACAGGTTTAAGCTTACTATACAAAAACAAAGTATTCATACTATTATCGCTTGTGTTTAGCTGTATTGTCCACTATAATGTTGAATACTTTGTAACCCGTTTCTGAATGAATAAGCATATAATAGAAGATAGTTACAGGTCGTCAGAAATGACGATTTTTTATTTTGTCATGGGAGCATAGGAGGGAAAAAATGTTTTGAGTAAGGCATCTGGGGCAATACGACAGGAAGGTTCTAAGGCGCATTTTATTATTCTCATTGTAGTTATTATTGTAGCTGGTCTAAGTCAAGGATTGCTTTTGCCTGTACTCTCTATTTTTATCGAGCAGATGGGTGTGTCTTCTAGCATAAATGGATTAAATGCTGCAGTCATGTACATAGGTTCTTTTGCAATGACACTGGTAGCTGAGCGGATTTTAGGGGCAGTAGGTTTTAAGAAACTGATCATTTCTGGTCTTATAATCGTTATGATTCCGCTCATGTTGTTTCCACTGATTCCTGATCTCAGACTTTGGTTCTTATTACGGTTTTTAGTTGGGATAGGAGACAGCGCACTCCATTATTCAACTCAGTTATGGGTACTGCTTGTTACTCCGGCAGCTTCCCGGGGCAGAAACATATCGATATACGGAATGTCATATGGAATTGGTTTTAGTATAGGACCCCTGGGAATTAAGCTTCTAGGATATGGACAAGTTGTACCATTTGCTATTCTTTTTTTCTTAATGCTAATCGTTTTGTTATTTGCTCTAAAATTACCCGATACCCGGCCTGAGAAAATAATAAATGAAGGAAGCGGGACGGGGAGATACCGCCGCAGCTTTATGTTAGCCTGGTATGCACTCATTCCAGCATTCTTATATGGGTATATGGAATCGGGCATGAACAGTAATTTCCCTATCTATGGACTTCGCATTGGATTTAGCGAGAGTGATATCTCTACCTTACTTCCTTTTGTAGGGATCGGGGGACTGCTTCTTCAATTACCGCTTGGAGCTTTAAGTGACCGGTTTGGGAGAAAGCGAATTCTTATGATCTCAGGAATCGTAGGCGGACTTTTATTTATGCTGATCCCTGCAGCAGGGACGCAGTTTTGGCCAACCTTATTACTGCTAACGATAGCTGGTGGGCTTGTTGGTTCGTTCTTTTCTCTGGGTCTTGCTTATGCAGCTGATATTCTACCTAAAAGTGTGTTGCCGGCTGCAAACGTGGTGGCTTCTTTTCAGTTTAATATAGGGAGTATTATTGGACCCAATCTCGGAGGAATTATGCTTGGACTGGGTGCTCCGGGCGGCATGTTCTGGCTGCTGGGCGCATGTTATCTCTTGTTTGGAATGGCCGGGTTTTTCTTTAAGCAGAACAAAGTCTAAAGAAAGAACGCTTGTTCGCATGGAAAATCTATTCTATTTCCAATAAACTAAAGATATACATTCTACGGATAAGAGGAGATATAAACGTAAATGATCAGAGTAGAGCAATTGGCAAAGGCCGTTGGTTCAGATAAGATTCCCGTTTTGAAAGAAATTAGCTTTGATCTGCAGCAAGGCGAGTTTATTGGTATTGTCGGTGGAAGCGGAAGCGGTAAAAGTACTTTGTTACGATTGTTAGCTCTTAAAGATAGCTGGGACCGTGGAAAATTCAATGTGCATGGTACAGATATTTTCAAAGCTGGGCATGCTGGTAAAAAGCAAATTAAACGTGAGTGGGCTTATTTAGAGCAGAATCCAGAATTATTTACAAATAAAATAGTGCTCAAAAATGTACTTATCGGAAGATCAGGACAAACACCTTGGTGGCGTATGCTGACAGGTATGGTTCGGTCTGATGATTATATGGGTGCTATGGATATCATCGAGAGTGTCGGGCTTCTAGACAAAGCCCATATGAAAGCAGGACAACTTAGCGGCGGTGAGCGTCAGCGTGTTGCTGTAGCCAGGGCTTTAACCCATGGAGCGCAAGTAATTCTAGCAGATGAACCTGTGATCGGTCTTGATCCGAAATCCGCAGATAGTGTACTTGAAAATTTCAAAAAGCTATGCGAAGAAGAGAATATGACGGTGATTGCCGTGCTGCCCATCGAACTTGCAGAACGTTATGCTACTCGAATATGGGGGCTTTCTGAAGGAAGGCTTGCGTTTGATATTCGTGGCAGACGACTTACATTACATGAGAAAAACAAGATTTAATGAATGAGAAGAGTGATCTGGTGCAAATCATAAGAAATTCACATCAATTTTTCTTTCTGGGTGCGATGTTGCTTTCTATATTTTTGATTAGCGGCTGCGGCAATGGATTGGATTCCTTCAATGATCCAAAATCGCTGATGAAGACTCCACAAATGACAACAGAGAGAGAAAATCTACTCAGTGTTATTCAAGGAGAGCTTCCTGAAGGTTCTACGATTACCCAGCCCAGAGAGATGTCAAATAAAATTATTCAAAAAGATTTAAATAATGACGGCATCATGGAGGCAGTTGTTTTTTATGATCTGCCTGATGATCCTGAAGTAAAGATTCGCGGAATGCTGCTTGAGAAACAGGGAGATACATGGGTCAAGAAGTTGACTTTTGACGGGATAGGTTCTGTTCTTAATTCCTTTCGTCTGCAAGAGATCACAGGGGATGAAGGACTCGAAATTTTGGCTGGATTCTCAAGCGGGGTAGAACAGAATGCGCAAAACTGGCTTGTCTCCTACACTTATAAAGGTGGAACTTTGCAGAAAATACTAGAGATGCCTTATTCAAAATACGTAATTATGGATGAGTTTCGTAATCCCCTGGATTTAAATGGTGATGGGATTCATGACCTCACAATCATGAATATCCTGCCGACGACAGGACAAGGGACGATAACGGTATATCAATATAACGATGGAAGTTTTGAAGTGCTCGACAAAATGACGATTGATACGAAGATGCGGGATTTCTATAATGTATCCGCAGGAAAAATATCCAAGAACAAGACAGGGATTATTCTGGATATTGCGCTTGATGCTTCGAATTCTTATTCTGATTTAATCTATATGGAAGATAATCAATTGGTTGAGGCTTTTAAAGGAACAGATATTACGTTTAAACCTAGACGGATATTAAGTGAAGATATTAACAATGATGGTATTGTGGAATTCGGTTTGCTTGAAGAACCGCCAGGGTGGGAACATTTTGTAGATAGTGAAAAACTATACTTCTATTCTTTTTATCAATGGAATGGTGAAGATGGTCTAACCTTTATCATGCAGCAATATCGGGATGATCAGGATCGTTTTTATTTCAACTTGAAACCTGAACAATATGGGAATGTTACACTTGATACGAAGTCAGTGAAGGATAAATATTTACGCTTTAAATTGGCAGATACGGATGAAACGGTTGCTGAGATTCAGTTTTTCTCACTGGACAGCTGGGAACGGGTAAAAGACGAATGGAAACAAATCGTTCGTTCCAGTAATCAGGTAATAGGGTACAGATTGCCAAAACAAGCCGGTCAAAACACACCAAGTAATAATTTGCTTACAGATCCGGAACAGGAAGGAATGATTATAGAATGAGTAAAGTACTGATTATGGAAGATGAGGAGTCCATCCGCAGTTTTATCGTACTGAATTTAAAAAGAAATGGTTTTGACGTCTTGGAAGCGGCGGATGGTCTTGAGGCAATGAAGATCATTAATGCGGTAAGCGATATTGATATTGCGCTTCTTGATGTCATGGTACCTGGAATTGACGGGTTTGAAGTGTGCCGCCGTATTCGTGAAACCAATGAACGAATCGGGATTATCTTTTTAACAGCAAAAGTTCAGGAGCAGGATAAAGTATATGCTTTATCTGTGGGGGCTGACGATCATGTAAGTAAACCCTTTAGTCCGACCGAGCTCATTGCACGTATACAGTCTTTGTTGCGACGAGTGAATGTACACCGGGAAACAGCGGCCAAAGTTACCTTTGAATCAGGTCCGTTCTCACTTGACCTCATATCCAAGCAGTTTAAAAGAAATGGGCAGCCCATTGAACTAACACCGACAGAGTTTTCTCTTGTACAATTCTTCCTTGAAAAAGAAAACACACCTCTGAGCCGGGATGTACTTCTAGATCATGTGTGGGGTAAAGAGTACATGGGAGATCCTAAAATTGTAGATGTAAACATAAGACGACTACGTCAAAAAATTGAAGGCAACCCTTCTGAGCCGGAATTTCTCCAAACGGTTTGGGGGCATGGCTACAAGTGGAAAGGTAGAGCTTAATGATGAAAGGCATTCGCAGGCAAATTGTTCTGCAGTATTTTATTCTTGTTCTGCTTGCGCTGCTTTTGATTGAATCCATCTTTCTGGTTGCGATGCAGAAGTACTACTACGATAGTATATATAACTACATTGAGTCTAACTCTAAAAATGTAATCAGATATTACAATTCATCATTTATAGACAGCAGTAACGAGAGTTCGTTCATATCCAATCTCATGTATTATCTTAAACTCGAAAATACATCGCTTGAAATTCTGGATACCGAGGGCCGTGTACTTGCTCTTTCCTCTGGTTTTGAATCAGATCGGGTAGTCCAGACAAGTGATGTCCCGCAGGCACTTAAAGGCAGTACGGGCCGCTGGATAGGTAAGGATGTAATCACAGGCGAGTCTGTGATGGCGGTATCCACCAAAATAGATTATGGTAACGATAATGTATATATTGCTCGGTATGTAACAAGTATGGAGCGAGTGAATAATGCTCTAGTCGATATTTTAGTATGGTCAGGGCTGATCGTTGTAGGGGTACTTGTGTTAGTCTTTACAATTAGTATCGGACTTGCAAATTCCATTGTAAGACCGATCAATATCATTACTGCCGCCTCGGCAGAGATGGCAAAAGGCCGCTTTGATGTCCGAATTGAAGGGGACTATAAATATGAGATTGGTGAGCTTTCTTCTACCTTGAATTATATGGCTGAGGAAATTGTGCGCAGTAATCAAGTGAAGGATGATTTCATTTCTTCCATTTCTCATGAACTTCGTACTCCGCTGACAAGTATAAAAGGCTGGAATGAAACACTTGAATCAGGCGGGTATGATCCAGAAGAAACAAAAATGGGTCTTAAGATCATATCAAAAGAAACAAACCGGCTTATTGGGCTAGTTGAGGAACTGCTCGATTTCTCTAAATTGCAACAAAATGAGATGAAGATGGTCAAAGGTACGGTTAGTGTTCGAGAAGTATTACAAGAGATCATGCTGAATGTATGGGCCAAAGCAGAACAAAAACAAATCAAACTAAGACTCAGTGCAGAAGAGGAAGATTATTTAATTCTTGGTGACGGCAACCGATTAAAACAAGTCTTTCTTAATGTGATTGACAATGCAATTAAATTTTCTCATATGAATACTTGGATCGATATTACGATCAAACGTGAGCAAGATCAGGTAGTTGTCATTGTTCAAGATACAGGAATCGGGATCAGTGAAGAACATCTTGAGCGTGTGAAAGATCGATTCTATCAAGTTGATCATCAGCATGGAGGAACTGGGCTAGGTCTAGCCATTAGTCAGCAGCTGATTGAGCTTCATGGCGGTACGCTTCAGATGGAAAGTGAACTTGGAAATGGAACAACGGTGACAGTCAAACTTCCTGCTTTAACCCAGGAAGAACACTTCGAATCTGATATAGATCCTGAAGTAGTCTAAGGGGAGCGGTAGAGGATAATGATGCAAGATTTAAAAGTAATCAAAACAAAAGAAGAGCCGGATGGCATCATTAGACTGGTACAAGCGACGCCTAATCAAGCGGAAGAGATGAGAGCCCTGCTTGTTGAAGCGGCAGAGTGGATGGTCGGTAATGACCTTAGACACTGGACACCCGATCTATTTACCCTAGATTCTATTCTCCAATATTTCGATAATCGAGATATTTATATGGCTTACTTGAATGAGTCCCCGGCCGGATTATTCACTCTGCAAGGAGATGATCCTGCTTATTGGGGGGCGCTTAATGATGAGGCTTATGGTTATCTGCATCGGTTGACCTTAGGCAGAACATATCGCAAGCGGGGACTAAGCAGCTGGATGATTGATGCAGCGGAAGAGATTGTTATTGCTGCAGGAAAAAGAGGCTTGCGTCTCGATTGCATCACCCATAGTCCGAAACTGAATGATTTTTATCAAGGGCTGGGATTCACTCACCTGGGTGTGACAGATATGGGAGATCGAAAAGTAAACCTATATCAAAGATAACGTTAAAGAGGAAAATATACTACAAAAAGAGCATCCCAATTATGGGATGCTCTTTTTGTTCAAAGATGGTATGATGAAAATAATCTTTTTTAGGTCTAAGTTGTTCGTAGCTGTCCTGCTTTCTCGTACACGTCTTTGAGAAGACGGTTTGTTCGAACAGAAGGCTTACCAGCGACTGTTTCTCCAGGACCAATGACAACAATTTCATCTAGACTGCCTTTGATTACTGCTCCATCTCTAATGATCGCTCCCTCACCGATAATGGCACGATCTATGGTGACATTACGTCCAATGCGAGCATTAGGCATGATTACACTTTCTTTAACTGTGGAATTTCTACCAATCTCTGCACCGTAGAAGATAACAGAACGATCAGAATTTCCTTCCATGTAGCAATGATCATGGACGATAGAATTTTTGGATAATGTTGCTTTTTGTCTATAACCAGTTAGCTTTGTACGTCCTTGACGTGAATACATAGGCCATGCCTTTAGTTCTTCTTTCGTCAAGTTCACTCCGTTTAATACATCCATATGGGCATCCCATAAGGATTGCACAGTACCAACATCTTTCCAATATCCTTCAAAGTTATATACATAAAGCGGATCTTGTCCCTTCAGCATTGAAGGAATGATATCCTTGCCAAAGTCATGACTAGACTCCGTAGAAGCCGCATCTTGAATCAAATGCTTTTTTAGGTGCTTCCAGTTAAACACATAAATACCCATAGAAGCCAGGTTGCTTTCCGGTTGAGCTGGTTTTTCAACAAACTCAGTCACACGCATGTCTTCATTGGTATTCAATACTCCAAAGCGATGAGCTTCATTCCAAGGTACTTCTATTACTGCAATGGTAGCTAATGCTTTTTTTTCCTCATGGTATTTCAGAACCTTTCGATAATCCATTTGATAAATATGGTCACCAGACAAAATAAGGACGTTCTCTGGATCTTGTGCATCGATGTATTCAATATTTTTATAGATAGCATCTGCCGTTCCGCAGTACTCATCTGAACCTGTATTCCAAGAAGGAAGAAGAGTAACTCCCTTATCCTTAGTTGTATTTAATTTCCAAGGTTCGCCTTTACCAATGTGTCCATGTAAAGATTCTGCCTCGTACTGTGTTAGGACTCCCACCGTGTCAATACCTGAATTTACGCAGTTACTGAGAGGAAAATCAATGATTCGATAATTACCGCCGAAGTGGACAGCGGGTTTTGCTATTTTCGATGTCAGTGGAGCAAGACGCTTCCCTTCTCCTCCTGCCAATAACATGGCGATACATTCTTTTTTAGCCATTAGTATTTCCCTCCCATAGTATGTTTCCGTGATAGGTTATTAAACGGAGCCCAGCATAGATGAATCACTATTTTCTGAAAAAAGCTAAAAAATGTAATTTATATTTCGTTTAGCTATTTTTCATTTTCATAATGGAGAAAATGGGGTAATAATGTTTTTATAGTGTTTATTCTATTTTAAAAAGAAGGTGATCTCTTTGATTGAAAACAATGTACCGAAAACCTTTATTTCTTCGGAAGATATTTATTTGTTTCACGAAGGAACTTCACATTTTAGTTACCATTTTCTCGGAGCTCATCCGGTTCAGGAAGACGGAGTATCAGGCTATCGTTTCACAGTCTGGGCACCCAATGCTTCAAAAGTAGGCCTTGCTCTTGATCGCAATGGTTATCACGGTCTGGGAGAAGCGGATATATTATATAAGATACCCGATTCTGGGCTTTGGACTCGTTTTTTTCCTGACATCGATGAAGGAACATTTTACAAATATCATATTCTCACCTCTGATAATGAATCTTTGCTTAGAGCTGACCCTTATGCTTTCCATGCAGAAGTAAGGCCGAGTACAGCTTCCATTACCTCCAAGATCGAAGGTTATAAGTGGAAGGACTCATCCTGGAGACGTAAGCGTAAAGAGATATATCAAAAACCGCTCAATATCTATGAGATGCATTTTGGGACATGGAAACAAAAAGAGACAGGGGAGTTCTATACATATGCTGAAATGCCTGAGTTATTAATCCCTTATTTGAAAGAAATGTCTTACACTCATGTAGAGTTTATGCCAATAACGGAACATCCATACGATTTGTCATGGGGATATCAGAATACCGGATATTATGCTCCGACAAGCCGATATGGGACGCCACATGATTTGATGTACCTGATTGATCAGCTACATCAAGCGGGGATCGGTGTTATTTTGGACTGGGTACCTGCACATTTCGCTAAAGATGCCCACGGACTTCGGATGTTTGATGGAACCCCATTGTTTGAGTATGCAGATCCCCTTAAGGCGGAAAAACCGGGTTGGGGAACTCTGAGTTTTGATTACTCCAAACCGGAGGTACGCTCGTTTCTTATATCTAATGCGCTTTACTGGATGGATATGTACCATATTGATGGTCTGCGTATTGATGCAGTAACAAGTATGCTGAAGTTGGACTTTGAAAAAGCAGAAGGCCAGTATTGTCTTAACGACAAAGGTACGAATGAAAACGTGGAAGCCATTGAATTTATTAAACAATTAAATGAAACGGTTTTTCATTATTACCCTGCAGCGTTAATGATGGCGGAAGAATCTAGTTCCTGGTCACAAGTAACAAGTCCTGTATATGCGGGTGGACTCGGCTTTAACTATAAGTGGAACATGGGATGGATGAATGATACGCTTGAGTATTTTGAAACCGATTTTTCGGAGCGTCCTGCCAGACATAATTTATTAACTTTCCCTTCGGTATATGCTTATAGTGAGAACCATTTACTGCCGCTGTCACACGATGAAGTGGTGCATGGCAAGAAATCTCTTCTTAATAAAATGCCGGGAGATTACGAACAAAAATTTGCGGGTCTGCGTGCATTGCTCGGTTATTTTATCACTTCTCCTGGTAAGAAACTGCTCTTTATGGGTGGAGAGTTTGGTCAATTCATTGAATGGAAGGATGAAGAACCTCTAGATTGGTTTTTGCTTGACTATGAGAGCCACCGAAAGATTCTTCATTTCTCCAAATCATTAAATGAATTTTATATCCAAGAAAAAGGATTATGGGAATTGGATCATAGTACCGATGGATTTGAATGGATCTCGGCAGATGATCGGTCTCAAAGTGTTCTTTCTTTTGTAAGAAAAGGGAAAAAACCAGGTGACTCCCTAATCGTACTTATTAACCTGCAACCTGTATCCCGTTCTCATTATAGAGTGGGTGTACATCGTTCTGGTTCATATACAGAGGTGTTCAATAGTGATCGAGTTAATTTTGGCGGACAAGGTCTTCTTAATGAAGAAGTGCGCACTGAAAAGATCAGCTATCATGGACAGCCGAATAGTATGGAGGTCACCTTGCCACCTCTAAGTATTGTTATTTTCAAGAAGACACCCAGAAGCAAACGTGCTTCCGTAAAGGATGAGCCAGTCTTGAATACCGCTTCAAAATCAAAACAGAAAGACAGGAAAAAGGCAGAAACCATAGAAACAAAGAAACCTAGAAGACAAACAAAAAAAATAAAAGATGGTGAACCATCCTTGTAAAAGGAAGATACAACGGGTTAAGTAAGGCACAATAAGGAGGAAGCAAGTAATGAATGTATTATATGTCGCAGCAGAGGGTCATCCATTCATAAAAACAGGAGGACTTGCCGATGTGATTGGTGCTTTGCCCCAGGCGCTCATTAAAGAGGGAGTAGATGTGCAGGTCATTTTACCCAAGTACAAACAGATCCCTGAGCGCTATAAAGAACAGATGGAGCCTGTTGAAGTGACAGAAGTTTATGTTGGCTGGCGCAAACAGTATTGCGGCGTTGAGCAACTTATTCATCAAGGTGTTACCTTTTACTTCATAGATAATGAGTACTACTTTGGCAGAGACGGAATTTATGGTTATATCGATGATGGTGAACGATTTGCGTTCTTTAACCGGGCTGTTCTCGAAATCATTCCTTTCTTGAATTTTAATCCAGATGTCATCCACTGTCATGACTGGCATTCAGCTATGATTCCTTTGCTCAAGAAGGCGCATTTCGATCATATCGCAGCCTATCAGTCCATAAAAACAGTATTCACCATTCATAATCTGCTGTATCAAGGTGTATTCCCTTATGAAGTACACAGTGATTTGCTTGCACTGGACAGCCGTTATTTCACCTCCGAAGGTGTAGAGTATTATGGCAACCTGAATTTCATGAAAGCAGGATTAGTCTACTCTGATCATGTTACGACCGTAAGCCCAACCTATGCAGAAGAGATCAAAACACCTCATTATGGATATGGTTTGGATGGGCTCCTGCGTTCTATAGAAGGTAAATTGACAGGGATCGTTAACGGTATAGACACAGATAGTTATAATCCTGCGACGGATGATCAACTGGCTAAAACCTATGATATGCAGCAGATCGAGAAAAAAGTGAAAAATAAAATTGCGCTTCAAAAAGAACTTGGAATACCTGTCAAACCAGAAGTTCCTGTGATTGCCATGGTGACTCGCCTTGTGGAATCAAAAGGTCTTGAACTCGTAACCAGAGTTCTTGATGAATTATTATATTATGATGATGTACAGTTTATTCTTCTGGGAACAGGAGAAGGAGAATTCGAGCACTGGTTCCGTGAAGCGGAGAAACGCCATCCTCTAAAAATGTCGGCTCAGATTCGTTTTAATGAGGGATTGTCGAGAAGATTCTATGCGGGAAGCGATATGTTCCTGATGCCTTCTAGTTTTGAACCCTGCGGAATTAGTCAGTTGTTAGCTTTGCAATATGGAAGTATTCCTATCGTAAGGGAGACGGGCGGACTGAATGATACGGTAGAGGCTTACAATGAATTTACTGGGGAAGGAACCGGATTTACGTTTACCAACTTTAATGCTCATGACATGCTTTATACGATTCGGCGTGCAGAGTCATTCTACAGCCAGCCTGAACATTGGAAGAAGCTTATGAATAACGCAATGAGCGGTGATTACAGCTGGGAAGTTTCTGCGAGAGAATATTTAGATATTTACAAACAAATAACGAAATAAAGTATGGAAAATAAAAGAAGGGTCTTTTTGCCAAGATGGCAAGAGGTCCCTTCTGCTTGTTTCTATTTTCATTTCCATAAAAATTACTACTACGTGTTATGCATTGCGCCGAAATTCATCTTGAATAGAAGCGAGGAGATCCGGCTGTGATATGACATCATAAGCAGTGCCTGCCAAAGCTTTTGCACCAAGAATCATAGCATCAAGAGCTTGGTCTTTCATGGCAAGGTCCCTGAATTCAATGGAATGCAGCGCGTGTTTTTCATCAATGATTTTGATGTATGGATGGATAGAAGGAACACGTAGAGAGACATTTCCCATATCCATTGAGCCATGATCTTCTCCTGTGACAATCTCTTTCTCATCGATACCGAGTTCTACAAGGTTTGCTGAGAATACGTCAGACAAGGTTTCATTTGTATACATTTCATCATAGGAAGTTTCATAATTTGAAGTTTTGAGTGTGCATCCCGTTTGGAGAGCAGAACCTTCTGCAATTTGTATAACACGTTTCGTTAAGATATCAAGTTCTTTACGTGTTGCTGCACGTACATAAAATTGAGCAGAAGCGTAATCTGGAATGATATTAGCTGCCTCTCCGCCATGGTTAATAACACCGTGGATTCGAACTGTGCTTTTCACTTGTTGACGGAAGGCATTGATTCCATTAAAAGTTTGGATCACGGCATCTAGTGCATTAATTCCCTCGTGAGGAGTAGCCGCAGCATGAGAGGATTTACCGAAAAATTCAAATTGAACAGCATCAATCGCAAGGGATTTTCCTGACTTTTCAAAAGCATAAAATGGATGAGTCATCATTGCAACATCGCAATCATCAAATAGTCCAGCTGCAGCCATAGGAACTTTCGCCCCTCTTGTTTCTTCTGCCGGGGTACCAAATACTTTAATTGAGCCGCCAATCGTATCAATAACCGATTTTAAACCAACCGCTGCACCTAAACCCATCATACAGATCAAGTGATGCCCGCAAGCATGTCCGATTTCTGGAAGTGCATCATACTCACATAATAAAGCAACTTTTGGGCCAGGTTTAGAAGATGTATAGGTACCAATGAATGCAGTATCGAGACCTAGCACAGGTGCCTCCACTTCGAAACCATGATAAATCAGTTCTTCTTTCAGACGCTTGCTGGCAAGAAATTCTTCATTTCCGAGCTCAGGATTCGCACCAATATATAATGAGATTTCTTTAAACCGGGAACTATATTGATTAATAGTGTCATTTATCATTTGTTTGTTCATAAGTCTCTCCCTTTGATTATGATTTGTCGATTCATGGATGTATACTTAAAAATCGTATATACATTATAGCACTAGCTTTTAGAAACGTCTTGTCATTCAGGGGAATCAATGGAAAACTATGAAAATAGAAAGAAAACTCGTTGCATATTCATACATTTTCACTTATAATAGTTCAATCTTATAAAAAATGATCTAGATTCAGCTAAGGAGAGACAGAAGTTGAAAAAAACAGTTCGTATACTTATGTTATTGATGTGTATTGTCTTGTTGCTTCCGGCCGGAATGGCTACCGTTTATGCAACCGACAATGAAAACAGCAAGGAAACGCTGGTTCTAGGAACAAGTGCAGATTTCCCGCCTTATGAATTTCATAAAACAATTGATGGACAAGACCAGATTGTCGGTTTTGACATTGAAATAGCAAAAGCCATTGCTGAAAAAATGGGCGCAGAACTTGTAATTGAAGATATGGGATTTGACAGTTTGCTGCCAGCCCTTCAAAGCGGTAGAGTTGACCTTGTAATATCAGGAATGACGCCTACGGAAAAGCGTAGACAAAGTATCGATTTCTCTGATTTTTACTACAAAGCAAGTCAGGTGGTCTTAGTTCGAAGTGAGGATTCGGATAAGTATCAAACAATGACAGATTTAGAAGGTACTACCATAGGGATTCAAAAAGGTACCATTCAGGAGAGTATTGCTCAAGGAATCAATAACGCGAAGCTAGTATCGCTTGATAAAATAGGCGACCTTATCCTTCAGCTCGAAACTGAACGTGTTAATGCTGTAATTGTAGAAGACACGGTTGCAAAAGGTTATTTAAACAATAAAATTGTGATCGCTGGAGCAACTCCAGAAGAAACAGAATCGGCAGCAGCGATCGGGGTTGCTAAAGGAAACACAGAACTCTTAGAAGTTATTAATGCCACAATCGCTGAACTGAAAGTGGACAATGGAATTGAGAAAATGGTAAAAGAAGCGAGTCTGCTCGCATCAGGTAACCAAAAAGATCGTAATATATTTACGATTGCTTATGAATTCCGTCATTATTATGCGAAGGGTATTGGTTATACCCTGTTATTATCTGCGCTCGGCGTTATTTTCGGTTTTCTAATTGGCTTAATTATTACGATAATTCGAATGTCGGCATTCAGAGTCCTTAGATGGATCGGTACGGCTTACGTAGAAGTATTACGCGGAACACCAATGCTGGTACAGTTAATGATTATGCATTATGGACTCGCACTCGTATTTGGTCTTAATCTATCACCGCTGCAATCAGGGGTTATTACTCTTTCGATCAATAGTTCAGCCTATTTGGCCGAGATCTTCAGAGCAGGGATTCAAGGAGTGGATAAGGGGCAGATGGAAGCTGCACGTTCCCTTGGAATGAAACGAAGTGCTGCACTTCGTCACATCATTCTTCCTCAAGCCTTAAAATCGGTTCTGCCTGCGATCGGTAATGAGTTTATTACCATTATTAAAGAATCATCCATCATTTCGATTATCGGTATGGCTGACATTATGTACCAAGCTAATTCAATCAGAAATATCACGTATGCAGGTCTAAGTCCTTACATCATCGCAGCAGCTATTTACTTTGTTCTAACCTTCATGCTTTCCAAGCTGCTAAGTCTATTCGAAAGGAAGTTGAGTGCTAGTGATAAGCGTTAAAAATTTGCATAAATCGTTCGGAAAACTAGATATTCTTAAAGGGATCGATATTGAGATCGCTAAGGGCGAAGTGGTTGTTGTCATTGGCCCATCCGGTTCAGGGAAAAGTACCTTTTTACGCTGTATCAACCTGCTGGAAGTACCGACAGATGGAGAAATTTTATTTGAAGGTGCATCCATAACGAACCCAAAACACGATATCAATTCAACTCGTGAAAAAATGGGCATGGTGTTCCAGCACTTTAATCTTTTTCCGCATAAAACGGTAGGTCAAAACATTACACTTGCGCCGACCATCGTGAAAAATGTACCTGCTGAAGAAGCAAATAAGATCGCTGATGATCTGCTGAAGACGGTAGGTTTGGCCGATAAGAAAGATATCTATCCGAACCAGCTTTCTGGGGGACAAAAACAACGGATTGCCATCGCAAGAGCGCTTGCGATGCAACCTCATGTGATGCTATTTGATGAACCAACATCAGCACTGGACCCAGAAATGGTTGGGGAAGTACTTGATGTGATGAAAAAACTCGCCGAAGGCGGAATGACGATGGTCATTGTTACTCATGAAATGGGATTTGCTCGTGAAGTGGGGGACCGTATTGTATTTATGGATGGCGGTAAAATCGTCGAGGAAGGTACTCCAGACGAAGTATTTGGTAACCCGCAGCATCCTCGTACTCAAGACTTCTTAAGTAAAGTACTATAATTATTTAATAGATTAGGTATGTAAAAGCTTTCTTTGCATGAATTTTATTCATGCAAAGAAAGCTTTTTTGTATGTTTACTCCGAAGTAATAACAAAGTGGTAACTATTACATGCGCACAGGTTACAAATTTGTGATATATTAGCTACATCTTACGACAAACAACTAGAGAAGCTTCTACATGAAGAAGCTAGCTATAGGAGGAAAACATGTTTAAACGTTTCAAAAAAACTTCTACACTAGCAGCTGCTTTGCTAGGTATTAGTTTAATGGCACAAAGTGTTCCCGCTCATGCAGAGCAAGTATATGTAGCTAAAGAGGGGGATACATTCTATAAACTATCTCAAAGATACGACATTGATTTAGAGACTTTGATGAACGCGAATAAAAGCATTTCACCATATAATATTTATGAAGGATTAAAATTGACTCTTCCAACAATTAATGCACAGAGTTCTTCCGGTAGTAATTCAATAACAGCAAGTCTAAATGTGGACAGCAGCAATAGAGTGGTGGAAGCGTGGGGGAAAACATTTAACTACAGCGAAACTTTAAATGTAAAAGCGACAGCATATTCTGCTGATCCCGCTGAAAATGGCGGCTATGGAGCGGTGGATTACTTTGGTAACCCGCTTGAACTAGGTACGATTGCTGTAGATCCTTCCGTCATTCCACTCGGAACAAAGGTTCTAGTTACAGGTCATTCGCACGATAACCTGCCAGATCAAGCATTTGTTGCTACAGCTACCGATATTGGTGGAGCTATTAAGGGCAACAAGATTGATATTTTTATCCCAGGAAGTAAAAGTTCCGTTGCGAAGTTTGGTATTCAAGATGTCAAACTCTATATAATTGAATAGATTGATAATGGTAAAGTAAGAAGCACCTGTGTATATTGATTTCATTACACAGGTGCCTTTTTATTTTGATTTTTCAATTCCTAACAGTTCAGGTACGGTGACTAGTTCGTATCCTTGGTTCTTCAGAGCCTTAATGACTTCAGGTAAAGCATCAATTGTCCCTTGAAGTTTCGATCCATGTCCGCCACCCCCATGTTGAAGCACAATTGCACCAGGCCGGGTATTAGAGAGAATGTTCGTTAACACTTGTTCTTTGTTTAGTCCTTTCCAATCTAAAGAATCGACATTCCAATTCACAATTCGGTACTTGTGTTCAGCCGCCCATATGAGTTGTTCTTCTGTGATTTCACCATATGGCGGACGAATTGTTTTTGGAATATATCCTGTAATTGGGAGAATAGCTTGCTCCGTTTTTTTGATTTCTGATTTAAAAGCAGACATTGATATTTTATTGAAATCCGGATGAGTAAAGCTGTGATTACCAATGACATGTCCTTCATCATGAATTCGTTTAGCAAGTTTGGGATGATTCAGTACTCTTTGACCATTCACAAAAAAAGTGGCTTTTACCCCGTACTCTTTTAAAACATCTAATATTTGCGGAGTGAATCTTGGATCGGGTACATCGTCAAATGTTAAAGCAATTCTTTTGACATTAGGCCCATTCGTAACGAATGTACTTTTATATTTCTTTCGAAGCTGGCCAAGTGTAAGTTTTGATTTCTCATCTACTTTCTTCTGAGGTTCTTTTACAGTAGGAAGTTCTTTCGTAAATGAATCCAGCTCAGAGAATGGATTTTCTATCTTTTTATTATCCTCCGGAGCGTTAATGTATGTATGACCCAGTATGTCTGCTGCAACAGTTTGCGAAAAATATAGCAGAAGGATACCGGTTATTAAAGTAAATGCAACAATAGAACAAACGACGCGTTTCATGTAAGCATAACTCCTTATATTTGTGATTATCGTTACGAAAACAGCCTGGAATTACATCATGAGTATTCGTATGTTATTGCCTAGACTGAGCTAAATTATTCTTACATAAGCTATCTTGGCATTCTGTTCATTTCCATTCATGAAATAAATGAAACTTCATGAATCACTGATCCGTATAAGGTAATTAGATGTATAAGTTTTAATGAGTTAACAAATTGCTTCAAATTGATTTAAGGTAATGATTCAATTGATTTAAGGTAATGATTCATTACCGAGCAAATGAGTATATTAAGTAAAAGAAAACATATACGGGAGGAATTTTATAATGTCTCTATTTAAAAGATTTCGTGATTTGACCATGTCCAATATTAATTCTCTGATTGACAAAGCGGAAGATCCAATTAAAATGACCGATCAATATATTCGTGACATGCAGAAGGATCTGGAAGATGCGGAGAAAGCAGTAGCTGCACAAATTGCCATTGAGAAGAAATTTAAAGCTTTATATGAAGAGCAGGAAGCACTCGTGAAGAAAAGAGAAGAACAAGCACATACGGCTGCTAAAGCACAAAATATTGATCTTGCTCGTCGTGCTCTCGAAGAAAAGAAAAATGCAGAAGCAAAACTTACGGAATACAAAGCAAGCTTTGAACAGAATAAAGCTTCTGCAGACAATCTCCGTTCCAAACTGGAGCAAATGCGTAAACAATTGACGGAAATGAAGAACAAGAGAGAGACATTGGTAGCTCGTTATAATGCAGCCAAAGCTCAGACAGAAATTAACAAAGCAATGAGTGGTTTTGGATCCGATACGGCTGCATCTGGTATGAAGCGTATGGAAGAAAAAATGCTTCAAGCGGAAGCTCATGCAGAAGCAAGTAACGAAATGAACAGCAAAGAAAAATCACTGGATGAAGAATTTGAAAACATGGGGAAAGACAAGGAAGTAGAAGACGAACTGGCAGCTTTGCTGAAACAGTACGAGAATAAATAACAATCATGAGTATGATAAAAAATGAATAAAGTGAGTGTAAGCTTTATTCCATGTGACGGAGGGGAAACGACGCAGTTTCTCCTTCGTTTTTCATGAGGGAGCTATCTGTCACTATTGGAGGATGTTATATCTAATGGAATTTATGGATATCGTACGCATGCTGGTATGGACAGGTTCAGGAGCAGTACTGCTGTTTATTCTCATGTATGTTGATTCATTATTTACGAAGTACAAAGATTTTACAGAAGTAAAAGCAGGCAATATGGCGGTGACAACAAGGCTTATTATGAAGTTGTTTGCACAGGGCTATATTTTATCCTCGTCTATTTCGGTATCTTATCATTTAGGAGACGCACTTATTGTATCCGTCGTTTCATTTATTATTTTACTTGTGATCGAAGGTGTTGTGCACACCATGATTCGCCAGTTTGCTTCTTTTGACATAGACGGTGGGATGCAAAAAGGGAAGATTGGCTATGGACTGTTCTCCGGTACACTTCACTTAGTAGGGGCACTAATCATCTCAGCCTCTCTGTAACCGAGTTATTCCAACTAGAAATAGGAGTTCGATGAATGATGAGTATATGGAAAAGAGTAACGAATTTATTATCTAAACCCAAACCTTCTGCTCCAGAGAAAAGTATGTTACAGCTGAATCCGGGCGATATATGCGAGGTTTCTCTTGTTACTTATGAAGTAACGGGGAAAGTGCAAAACCGAGGGAGAAATGCGGCTTTGCTTACACTGAAAGACGGAAATACAATTGCGTATTTATATATTGAAGAAAGAGAACGTCTGATCTATGCATTATATACCCCTATAGATGGAAGACTGGATCATCCAGAGGAAGTACCGACAACGATCGAACTGGATGACAGAGAATATCATTTAGAAGAACAATATGCGGGTCATGTAATGACAGCAGGAAAGACACCATTTTCTCAAAATGGGGAACAACATGTATGGCAGTTTCAGTCGGATGATAATCATCTCTTACGTATTGAATGGCAGAACGGTCGATTTATGCTGTATGAAGGAGAAGATATCCTCCCGGCAGATGTAAAAGTTATTCGGGCAACCTAGGAGAGGTTATTCATGAACAAGCGTTTTTGGCACATCTTAAAAATCACACTGGTCCTCAGTTTATTTGTCTCTCTGTTATCAGGCTGCGGCGCACCTGCTGTGAAAGATACGTACCCGCTTGAATCGGTGAACAGCAGTGGTAATTCAACTTCCTATGTATACCGTGCGGCGAATCTTACGGTTCCGGAAGTAGCCGATGAACTGATGGAAGATCGAACTCCGGACGAAGTGTCACCCGTGGATACAGAGCGAATGTTTCTTTTGTATCCAAATGAGCTCTACCATTTGCAACAAGATCCGGATCAGCCGGAAGATACACTGATCGAGGTTGATTCTAAAGAATATGTACAGCGTAATTATAGTTCTTCTTTCTTACAGGGATATATTACGGCTTCTATTCTGGACAGCATCTTTGATGTAATGCGAGGCTCGGGCAACTACAGGGGATACACTTCCTCTAAAACATATACACCGACTCAGGGCCAATACAGGACAGCTACAGACAATGATAAAAAAATTGCCCCGCCGCTAACTACGAAACGCAGTGGTTCCATTATTCGCAGAGGGCTTGGCGAATCAGCGAACACGAAAAAAACGGACAACGGCAGTATTCTTAATCGGGACACTTCTTCTTCAAGCTCGTCGACCAAAGGGAAGATTGAAAGAGGAAAAAGCAGTGGATCGAGCATTTTCAGCTCACCAAAGAAAAGCACGAGACCGAAGACGAAGATCGGTTCAGGCCGAATATCAAGACGAAGATAGAAGAATGTTAAAACCCGGATACCTTGCAGTGTCCGGGTTTTTTGTTTTATCATTTGGCTTTGCGTACATGTCTAGATTTCTTGGATTTAGGAATGACGGTAGCTGGCTGTTTACGTATCCATTTAACGTAGGAGGCAATCTTTGGTGCTTGTAGAAGCGCTTCAATCGTAGTCAGTCCGAGTACAACTAACTCTCGATTGGTAAATAAATGATGGATCTGTTTATGGCATGGAATACATAGATCTGCTGTAGGCTTGTCTTTTCCGCCTTCTTCCCGAGGAGTGAGATGATGTACGGTCGTAACGGGAACTTTTCTTTTGCAAAGAGCACAGGTGTGTTCTTCATTCTGAGATGGCATCGCCTTCACCTCCTTTTTGTAGCGTGAGATAAAAAAGCATACAATATGCATGTATAGCTTATTTAATCAAAACAGTATATGGACCATACTCGCTTCTTTCCTTTCTTGCAACGGGGAAGAGATGGAGATACACTTTATTCAAGTAGATAAAAGCAAGGAGAAAATGACATGAGTAATTATAAAACCAATCCAAAATTTAATCGAAAAGCCATCCAGGTAGAAGCTGCGCAGCAGCTTGTAGCAAATAAGGTGAAATTAATCGAGACAGAACAGGTAAGGATCGAGGATGTGCATGGCCGCATTATTGCTCAAGATATAATCGCACCGCATCCTTATCCTTTCTTTAGAAGATCAGGAATGGATGGATATGCTGTCCGAAGTGCGGACATTAGTACAGCTAGCAGTGATCAAACGGTTCAACTTGCGATTATTGACGAAATTCCCTGCGGTTATTCCTCACAGAAGGAAATTGTGGAAGGAACCGCTGCGCGTATTATGACAGGTGCTGAGGTTCCATTCGGAGCGGATGCCGTTGTTATGCTTGAAGCGACAGAATTGTGCGAGGTAGAAGGAAAACCATATGTAGTATTTAAACGTCCCACAACGCAGGGAGCAAATATTACGCCTGTGGGTCTCGAAGTGTCAGAAGGCGATTTACTTGTAAAAAAAGGCACCTTGATTACTGCAGGAGAAATCTCGGTTCTGGCCACGTTCGGTATTCATCAAGTGCCTGTTTTTAGAAAACCTCAAGTGGGGATTTTTGCTACAGGAACTGAACTACTCGGAATTGATGAAGAATTAGAGCCAGGAAAAATACGCAACAGTAACAGCTATATGCTTCAATCCTTGGTGAGGGAAGCGGGAGGCGAGCCTCATTTACTTGGTGCGATAGTGGATGAATTGGAGCTGGCTGAGCAAAAACTGCAGGAAGCTTTATCAACCTATGATGTTGTCATCACTACAGGCGGTGTATCCGTTGGAGATTATGATATTATGGGGGATCTAGTTCGGCAGGATGAGGTAGAAATGTTATTCAATAAAGTAACCATGCGCCCAGGAAGTGTAACGACCGCTGCGTTTATTCAGAATAAACTACTGTTTGCCTTATCGGGTAATCCGGGTGCTTGTTTTGTTGGATTTGAACTTTTTGTACGTCCGGCACTGCAGCTGATGCAAGCCTCAGCACACCCTTATCTTCAGCGGTGGACTGCGTTTTTAGGTTCAGATTATAGCAAAGTAAATAACTTTACGCGGTTTGTCCGTGGAAAGGTAGAAATAAAGAATGGACAAGTATTTGCTTTCCCAGCGAAAGTAGATGAATCCAGTGCCATGGTGACGATTAAGGACAGTGATTGTCTAATTATCATTCCTCCTGACAAGAAAGGTTTACAAGCGGGCGATGCCGTGGAAATTTTAAAGCTCGGAAGATGATGATCGAATAGAATCTGTGGTGATATCCCTGTAATGCTGAAGGTGTAATGAAAAACATAAAAGCTGCCCGAAAGGGCAGCCTTAGATGCAATATATGAAAGTTATTAAATGAGAGTAAAAGAGTCTAATCTACTCTTCGCTCAATCGCTTCAGACATCGTTTTATCTGTGAGATGCGCGTAAACCTCTGTTGTTTCCGTAGAAGCATGTCCGAGTTGTTCCTTTGTTTTGTAAATATCATTTTGTAAATAATAATCGGTGGCAAAAGAATGTCGTAATTTATGGACTGTTAAATACGGCTTGCCAAAGCCTTTTGCGTACTTGATAATCATCGCTTGAATCGCACGTTTTGTCATTCGTTTCCCTTCTTTTTGACCATTGGGGACGGTGACAAAAAGTGCTTTTTCTTTTTTGGGAGTGCGATACCGCAGAGTACGAAGTTCCATATAGTTTAGAAGATCATCTTTAGCCTGTTCTCGGTAATAGACGGGATTCTTAAACGTTTCATCGTTATTCCCTTTTCGGTATACATAGAGAACCTTATTATTCAAATCAAGATCATCGATGTTCAGATTTACAATCTCTGAGACGCGAAGTCCTGAATTTAGAATTAAACTGGCAATACAAGCATCACGCTCTTTGTTCATCTCATGGGAATATAGAGCTTGTTTATTTTTCTCCATATCCTTTGCGTACCCTTCTAAAATATAACCAATGAACTCAAGAAGTTCATCTTCCTCTAGGATTTTTCCTTTCAGCTTAGCTGCCGTATCTTTTGGTTTGTGAACTCGTTTGATTTCGACTTTAGCCATAATATTTCTTTTAAGAAGGGGGTAAAATTCTTCATCTTCGGCAATTTGGCTGAGATAATGGAACAAAGACCGGAGTGAAGATAATTTACGGGACACGGTAATCCGAGAGTTTGCTCCTTCTCTTTTGGTCGTTAGATAAATACGATATCCCGTAATACTTTCCATGCGCAGCATCTCGAGTTCTTTTAAAGTCACTCCTGTATTTGATTCGGCTTCAGACAGACCTTCAGCCCTTAGCCAAGTGAAGAACATATCATAATCTCGAACATACTCCAGCAGCGTGGAAGGAGAGAGGTCTGGTAGTTTGTAATCAATGAACTGCTGAACATACCAGGGCATCGTGACTACACGTTCATCAAGTCTACGACGATCGGTTTCCTTTTGAATATTCATATTTCGTACGCCCCTTACTATTTCTATTGTCTTCTTTAGGAGTAAGAACAAGTGTCCTTATTTTACCACATTCGCTAGGGTTATGACTTGCTCGGTCTGAACCAAAGCTTTATAGTTACTTTATATGAAGAAAATAGAGGTGATATGATATGGAACTAAGCCTCATTATGGTACCGCGTGAACAAAAACAAGTAATACGTCATCTTATGCAGTTCTATTTATATGATTTTACGAAGTATCTTGATATTGATGTTGATTCTTATGGTGTTTTTCCTGACTATCCGAATCTTGATGATTACTGGACTCATACGGACAAGTATCCTTTTCTCATTAAAAATGGCTCTTCTCCCGCAGGTTTTGCACTAGTGGACAAGCTTTCCGGTAAAAAGGATGGCGACTTTTATATGACTGAGTTTTTTGTCATGCAAAAATATCGCCGCAGCGGAGTAGGAACTTGGGCAGCAAATGAACTATTCAGCCGCTTTCAAGGGGAATGGAAAGTTTCACAGGTGAGGACGAATATGGTAGCCCAAGCCTTCTGGCGTAAAGTAATTGGCGGTTATACCAATGGGCAGTTTCGGGAGAAATTCCATCCAGAATCGGGCAACCCAAGTCAACATTTTGTAACCTAAAGAGTAGAGCAAAATAAAGAGATTTTCTTTGACAGATCGGCTGCTGAAGAGGATCTCTTTTTGGTTCATATTAAACAGAGTTATAAAAATTAAATATATGAAAAATTCACATTAGATAATAAGCGCATCTTAAAGTCCAGTGGTATGAATCACACTATATTTATGTCTTATTCAGGTTTAAAAGAGGGAAATTCATTCAATGTGAATCTACAGTAAAGGAGAGAGAAAAGATTAGATACTCATTATCTTGGAGAATATCGCTTACAAGTGGTCTCCTAATGGCCGAAGCTTGCCTTGTTTCTTAAAAAATCATTGTTTAAGCATGAAAAGTAATATACTATATTTATATGAAAAAAATTACATAGAAAAGAGTGTCTGCGATGAATTCAGGAAAAAGTGATATTTCTAGGTTAAGTACCTTATGAAACATAAATTATTCTTAGTAAAAGGTTTATTACTTACTGTAGTTCTTATACTTTTACTAGTTGGCTGTAGTAGCAAAAATAATCTTATAGAACAGAATGATGATTATTTAACCATAACAACTACGACCTATATTCAGCCTGATCTAGATGAAATGACAACGTCCATCTACAAGTACGCTCCTAAAACAAAAGAACTAATAGAAATATTTAATTTCCCATATACATCACAGTATCCATTAGGTGCTTTCAGTTCTAATGATAAAATTGTTTATTATACTAAGACCGATGATAACAAGCATGATCAAATATTTAGTTATAATCTAGAGACAAAAGAAGAAACCAAGTTAACAACCAATTTACGTGCTGTGAATCAAATCATACCTACTAAGGAAAAAGTTTTTTTTATTGCTTCTTCAAATAGGGTGTTACGTTTAGGAATGTTGGATAAACAGAGTGGTATGATTTCATATTGGGGAGATGAAGATACCAACGTTGAAACGATAACGATAAATCCAGATACAGAAAAATTATATATTTCCGCTTTTTCTTATAGTCAAGATCGTGAGGTTATAGAAAAGCAATTTGGTTCCGATGAAAATAAATATTCTATGCCTTTATTTTCTGTCTATGAAACCGATTTTAAATTTACGGATACACAGCAGCTCTTTTCAGAGCATGCTTGGATAAAAATTCTGATGGTAAATTGGATAGATAATAAGATAATTGCTATTTATGACAAAGAATATAATTCTGAAGAAAAATCGAAAGCTGTATCCATTCATGCTAGTTCCCATGAGTTAGAAGAGTTCATATTACCGCCTGAAAGAATGCAAGTAGATGGAGCAAGTTTTTCAGTTGATGGAAAAGGTCTATATGTTACATCGGTGATAAATGATAAAAGAGGTGTCTATTATTATGATTTCGAATCTAAAGAATACACGCCAGTTTTTATATCTGAGGATGGTTTCATTAATAATTTCCAATTGATTTTAAGTACTCAGTAACAGTGACACATTGCTGTGAGACGATGTAAAGAGACTGTTATAGTACACTAATATCGGTCCATAAGTATGTAACAAATAGGCGTAGTGCAAGGGACTTCAACCTCTGCACTACGCCTAGCTTTTTATCATGACAATACACTTACTATTATACTTACTATTTGCAAATAACTGAAATCAGTTTATCCCAACGAACAGCTTCAACTTGTTCCGGAAAGTCTGGCTCACGCCCACCTACGGCAAGAGCATACCCGGGATCAATCCTATATTGCTTAAAATACCAGCGGGTATCTAGTTTACCCGAACGATAAAACTTTACGTTATTATTCTCTTTGTTATTATGCTCTTGATTTTGCTCCCTGAATTCAAACGAAAAAGAGTCAAGTGGGATCGAGAGCCCCGAACCTTCTGCTTTTATATAACTTTCCTTTAGCGTCCACAGTTCGTAAAAAAGAGATTGCTGCTGTTCCTCGTTTTGTTCCCGAAGCAAGCTGACTTCAGAAGGAGTAAAGAAACGCTCGGCAATAGAAATATCCACGGGATTAGCCTTCGTCTCCATATCGATTCCAACCGGCTTGTTAGCAAAAGCGGCTACGACCCAGTCCCCAGAATGAGAGATGTTATAGTGATATGAAGGATACTCTGCAAGTTCCGGTTTACCATAAGCATTATATTTCTTAACAAGCTCAGAGGGGGAGATTCCCCACCGCTCCAAAGCATGTTTTTGCAGAAGGAGTTCACCGCAAAGGGTGCGCAGCTGATCTTCTGGCTGACGAAACTTCTGAATCTTAGCTTGCAGCTGAGCATTCATGAAGGGTAAGATTTGCATCCAGTCTTTACCTGATTCTAATATGGGACGGAGATACACAGACCAAATATCCATCGTCACACCCTATTCATTTTTCAACATGGGATTGTCCATGAGATCTACCCAAAGTGATGAATTTTCAAGTAAGGAAGCTAAGGTAAACAGCTCATTCTCGTGCCCCTTTGCGGTCATCACTTGTACGCCGATGGGAAGTCCTGATTCAGTCAGATGAATAGGAAGACTCATCGCTGGATTACCTGTCAGATTAGCTAACTGTGTAAAAGGGGTATAGGTCAAGCTTGGAAGGAACATTTCATAGATAAGTTCCTGTTGTTTAGCCTTTGATAAATCGCTGACAGTAAGCAAATGCTGGATCTGTTCTGGTCCAGGCGTAAGTTCACCCACAAGCGGCGCCGGATAAGCATTAGTCGGTGTAATGTAAAAATCGTACCGATCATAAATCGTACTCATCTGAGCAGCAGCAACATCCCATTCCGCTAAGCTGTGTACAAATTCAGCTGCAGATAACTTACGTCCTGCTTCAAGCAGAACCCAGCCTTCGATTTCGATATCTTCCGCAGTAATGGATCTGCCAAGTCCGCGTTCCATGCCAAGAACCATAGCGGCCATTTCACCGCTGTTCATCATGTAATAGTTCTCCATCAGACGGACCCCATTTACAGGGCTTAATTTTTCTTCAACAACATGTCCTTCAGATTCTAAAAAGCGAACCAGTTTGTGTACTGCTTCAATAGCCTCTTCACTCACAGGTGTACCTACAGGTGAGGTGGTGGTATATGCAATACGGTATTTACGTTTAAGCGGCGCATACATATCTTCGAGATAACGCCCAGGATATAGCGGAACTTGAAAAGCAGCTTCATTCTGAATGACTTGGAGTACATCGAGAAGAGCAGCACTATCTCTAACTGTCTTGGATAAGGCAAAATCGATGGAGGCTCCTTGCCATTGTCTACCAACGCCAGGGCCAACCGGTGTACGTCCTCGGGTCGGTTTAAGTCCGAAGAGTCCGCTGAATGATGCAGGAATACGAATGGATCCTCCGCCATCACTTGCACCTGCGATTGGAACCATTCCAGACGCAACGGCCGCTGCGGAACCTCCGCTGGAACCGCCAGGGGAGTGCATGGTGTTCCATGGATTCCGAGCAGGTCCGTGCAGCTTTGGTTCCGTAATATTTTTGAGGCCAAATTCCGGTGTATTCGTATGCCCGATCGGAATAAAGCCGGCTTTTCTTAACTTGGCAACGAAATGAGAATCATATAAAGGTTTATGCTGTGTAAACAGCTTAGATCCAGAGGTGAGCGGTTCGCCGGCAATGGCTTGGGAAATGTCTTTTAACAAAATAGGAACGCCTGCAAAAGGCTGTTCCATAATGCTCACCTGTTCAGCTTCTTTCAAAGCTTGTTCATATCTTGTATGTACTACGGCATTTACTTTTGAATTTTGTTTTTCTACTTGTTCTATTGCAACTTGAACTAACTCGGCAGGTGAAGTTTCCCGGGCTCTGATGAGCTCAGCAAGTCCTACGGCATCATAGGAAGTGTACTGGTTTTTCATGTCAATCATCCTTTCTGAATATGATTTTACCATACGCAAGAGCGCTGTCGTTATCCTGTACATAAAAAAAGCCATGTCTTTAAAGACATGGCAGGATCGAACCTTTATTAGTTTATAGAAAGTTGGTTCTGATTCGTCTGTTGCTGACGAGTTAGAATAAACAGAACGGACCATATAAAGATAAAGCCTACGAGCTGGGCAAGTGTAATCATTTCACCAAAAGCAAGCCAGTTTACAATAATACCGGTCATCGGAAAACTGAGTTCAGCGAGTGTAGCCATAGACGCTTTAGTTGAAGATAAGCCTTTATAGTACAGAAGCAGACTCAGTAGTCCTGGCAATAAAGCTTGCGCGAGAAGATTTATAATGATACTGGTAAGTGCAGGACCCGCTTGCGGGAGATTGGTTACTCCACCTTCAATCCATGTCATTCCAACAAGCAAAGGAATAGCGAATACATACCGGATTGAAGTAACCGTACTATACTGAATTTGACCAAGGAGCAGACGGCCCATCACTGTAGAACCGCCCCATAGCGCAGCTGCTAAAAGGGACAAGATGCTGCCAATTTTGAGCCATTCGGTTCCTTCGCCAAAGGGCAAGTGAAATCCAAAGGTAAGTAGATACGTACCGATGATCGCTAGGGTAAACAGAGCGCCAAACTTTTGTGGCAATGTTTCTTTTAGAATTAATTTTGCTAATAGAATAGCAAAGATAGGCTGCATTTTTTGCAGCAAGATGACTGCATTTAAGTCACCGTTTGTCAGTGCCATCGTGAAGATAACAGACGCAAGCGCAGATCCGCCCCATGAAATAAATAACATGGCAAGGTAGTGCTTCAGCTTCAAATGTTTCAATTCATGACGATTCCTCCACAGAATCGGACCTGCGACAAGACATACGAGTAAATGTTCTACGAGAACAACTTGCATGGAAGTCAGATGTTCTAATAAGTTGATACGAAACAGGGGACTTATTCCCCATAAAGCTGCCCCAAGGGCAACCAGCCAAAAACCAGTCGAACTCGAACTTCTTTTTGCGTGGGTAGTGTTTTCCATCATCAAACTCCTCCATCGAATTTGAAAATGGTATCTTCAGTTAACAAAACCCCTATCATCTCAGCATTTTGCATGCCAAAAACAATAGGGGTTGATCAAACAAACATGCGAAATAACACGGCACGTTGCGATATTTGATCTTCTCTCATCCGGACTGTACCGTCGGCTTTGGAATTTCACCAAATCAGTCAATCTTCTATAATAAGAAAATTGAGTCGCGGGCTTCGCTAATAAGCGTCACCGCCGGTTGGGAATTTCACCCTACCCCGAAGATCCATTATTCAATTAGCTGATATATTTTAGTAAGTAAATGAGTTGTTGTAACTCTGTAGCTGTTATCATAATACAGGAAGCGCTATCACAGCAAGTACTTTTTTTATAGACACATATACTTACCAATATCTTCTATTCCTATAAGTTAAGCGTTCATAAAGAATCGGCCGTATAATCAGTTTACATCATCCCGAATTTCATTATATACAGGAATCGATAATCGGTGATTGATATGTGCCTCTTACGGAATGAATAGCGTCTTTTTTAAGTCAGGAATAGCATAATACTAGTGGGAATGGGAGATTGAGTAAGTGAAGTATAGCAATTTTCTTAATCCTTTAAATATTCATTGACAGGGTCATTCCATATTTAGATAATAAAACAGCATTACTATGGAACTTACGAATAGTAGGGCAACTTACATCTAGGAGTGACTTTATGGATTTATTACGTAAGAAACATTTTGACCCCAATCAAAAAACGGATAACAAGTTAAAGAAAACGCTGGGCCCTTTTGATCTGACCGTCCTTGGAATAGGGGCGATTATCGGAACGGGTGTCTTTGTCGTTACTGGGACTGCTGCCGCAGATAATGCCGGTCCAGCACTCGTCATTTCATTTGTTGTTGCTGCCCTGGTATGTATTCTTGCAGCACTTTGTTATTCTGAACTAGCTTCCACGGTAACGATATCCGGCAGTGCCTATGCTTACAGTTACGCTGCTTTTGGTGAAGTGTTTGGCTGGTTAATGGGTTGGGCTCTTGTACTCGAGTACGGCTTAGCTGCCGCTTCTGTTGCGAGTGGGTGGTCTGCTTATGTGCAAGGATTATTAGCTGGTTTTCATATCCAGTTACCTGCTGCACTGTCTGGAGCGTTTAATGCTGCCTCAGGGCAGATTGTGGATTTACCGGCTGTTATTATTATTTTGCTGATTTGCTTGCTGTTAACGAGAGGGGCAAAAGAAACGGCTAGATTCAATGCGTTTATGGTGTTTGTTAAAATAGCTGTTATTCTCATCTTTGTCATCGTTGGAGCTTTTTACGTAAAACCGGATAACTGGACACCGTTTATTCCATTTGGATATTCAGGAATTCTAAGCGGTGCTGCACTTGTGTTTTTTGCCTATATTGGTTTTGATGCTGTAGCAACCGCGGCGGAAGAAGTTAAGAACCCACAGCGAGATCTGCCGATCGGTATTATTGCTTCCCTATTAGTGTGTACGTTACTCTATGTCATTGTGGTTGTAGTTCTAACAGGCATGGTACCTTATACAGAACTTAGTGTAGCTGATCCAGTAGCTTTTGCACTCCGGTTTGTTCAGCAAGATTTTGCAGCAGGACTCATATCGCTTGGGGCGATTGCTGGAATAACAACTGTTTTACTTGTACTGTTATTCAGTCAAACAAGACTCTTATTCGCGATCTCTCGTGATGGATTGCTTCCTAGATTTTTATCTAAAGTGGATGAAAAGAGCCAGACTCCTGTTCGGAGTACTTGGATGGTTGGACTGGTTATTGCTTTGTTATGCGGATTCCTTCCACTTGATAAACTGGCAAGTCTGACAAATATGGGCGCATTATTCGCTTTTGCCATCGTATCTCTAGGCGTAATTGGATTGCGTAAAGCAAGACCAGACCTTAAGCGAGGTTTTACGGTTCCGTGGGTACCCTTTCTTCCTTTATTAAGTGCGGGTTGTTGTTTCCTGCTCATGTTTCAATTAGACATTTGGACCTGGATGGGATTCATCCTTTGGATGATCGTAGGACTTCTTATTTATTTATTCTACGGATACTCGCATAGTGAACTTGGTAAAAGTAATCCTAAATAAACCATTTTTCTAGATGAAATATACTGATTCTAACAAGCTTTCGGCTAATTGCCGGAAGTTTTTTATTTATTAGAGAGGAATCTATTTCAGTTGTAAAATGGATTCAGACAAGTAACAGATTTGACTCTCATTCAACACAAATTATGCTATAATGACTAACTTAGAGAAAACGCTATGGCAGAAAGGTGATAACATGCGTAGAGCAATCGTATGGTCACTAGCATGTATGCTGGTATTGCTGGTTGCAGCCTGCAGTTCGAAAGAGACCGAACAAGTGCAGCCGATCATAAAAGAAGAACCTGCAGAGACAGGGCAAACTCTTACATTAGTAGAACCAGAATATTATGAAGTACAGGATAGCAATAAATATCAAATTCAAACAAGATTGACTGACTTTCAGCTCATTCATGGTTATGGAGGTCTGGCTTGGGGCGTTACTCGTAATGAATTAAGACTGTATTATACGCGGGATAACGGAGTAACCTGGGTTAATATTTCTCCTTCAGCCAATGTGAAGTTTTCATCTAACCCTGTTTATGGAAAAGATATTTTCTTTTTAGATGGAGAGCATGGATGGATCGTTCGTTCCGGAACGGATGGAACCAATAATGTTGTTCTTCGTACGGATGATAGCGGAGAGAGCTGGAAGATCGCTTCACTTGAAGAATCGCAACCCGTAACTGCCCTTCATTTCAATTCTAGTACACACGGTTATCTCATGACGAGTGAGAGTGTGGGGACAGTAAAAGAACAGAAAACATTATATATTACGACCGATGGCGGAGTGAACTGGACCCAAATATCAACGAATAATCCAATTCAGGCTACAGATGAAGCGATCCCACTGCAAGGTTATACGATGGACATGATGTTTACAGACAAGGGGAAAGGTTTTGTACCTGTTCTAGAGCTGGGAACACCCAAAATGTATGTAACTACCGATGACGGTGAGACTTGGAGCATGGACAAATCATTTTTTAATCGGACTTCATCACATCATACGAAATGCTCTTCGTTTACAATGGGAGAAATGGAGTCATTAAGCGTTAATCATCATAAACTTTATATACCGCTAGGATGTTCGGAAGAAGAACAGGTTAAGTACAGTGGGTTATTCACAAATGATAGCGGCGATACATGGAATCATATCCAATTTGAGCTGCCTGTAGAAAGCGGGACAGACAAACGGCTGTATCCTACTTTTGTATCTGATCAAATAGGATGGATGTTGCAAGGAAAAGCAATATACCAGACAGCTGATCAAGGAAAAACTTGGTCTAAACTTACTGGCAGCAAGAATCTGTCTGATTTACTGGATAAATACCCTGAGGTTGTGAAAATGCAGTTCGTAACGACAAAAGTTGGATGGATCTTACTTGAAAATGCAACGGAGAAGAAATCAATACTTATGCAAACGACGGATGGCGGGCTGAACTGGGAAGTGTTATAAATAAAGAAATTTTGTGTTATTCTGCTGAAGAGATGACAAGTTCCTTTCCATAGTGGCATATACATGAACAAAAATGGCAGTTTGTCAAAAGCCAGAACATGGACGGGAGGAGACGGCGTGGGATTTGAATCTTTCTGGATGTTTGATTTTTTCGGAACGGTATTCCCTGTAGTGTTTGTCGTGATTCTCGGTATTATTGCTATTTCCATTGGAAAAGAAGCACTTCAGTGGGGGAAAAACAAAAAACAACCTGTTCTCACGGTGCATTCACGGATTACGGGCAGACGTATTTCTGTACAGCAGCAGACAAATCAGAGCGAAGGCAACCATACGAGCACCATGTACTATGTCACGTTTGAAGTAGAGAGTGGCGATCGGTTGGAGTTTAAAGTCGCTGGTAAAGAGTATGGTCTATGTTCTGAAGGAGATGAAGGAAGACTCACTTTTCAAGGAACGCGTTACATAGGCTTTGAACGTCTTGCTAAAGTATATGCCGAGCCGGTTCATGGGTCTTAGGGAAAGATACGAGGACTGATGCATGAGTGAAATAATATTCATCTCTTTCCATAACAATGTATAGGTCGTCCATAACAAGGGCGGCTTTTTTTGATGTTTTTTCTAAATGAATAGAGTAACTTGGTAGAACAAGGGTAATGAGTAGGAAAGGAATTCAGAAGGGAAGGGTGAATAATATGAGATTTAAAAATAGGGTCGTCATCGTCACGGGAGCCGGCAGCGGGATTGGTAAAGAAGTAGCAGGTGCTTATGCCATGCAAGGAGCAAAGGTGGTTCTAGCGGATCGCCATGAGGAGAAGGGAGCGGCTGCTGCTGCGTCCCTGCGCCAAGATGGTTACGAAGCGATGTTTGTCCACTGTGACGTTAGGTCAGAAGAAGCAATTCTAGCACTCATGGAAGCTGCGGTAACTGAATATGGACAGATTGATGTTCTTATTAATAATGCAGGATATGGGATTTGGAAATCACCTTATGAACTCACTGTAGATGAATGGGATGATGTGATGAACACAAATGTCCGCAGCTGTTTTCTTGGAACAAGGATCGCAGCCAAATACATGAAAAATAACCAAGATGGCGGTTCTGTAGTCAATATTTCTTCTACCCGGGCTGCCATGTCAGAACCAAATTCAGAAGCTTATGCTGCTTCTAAAGGAGCTATTATTTCGCTTACCCATGCGATGGCTTTATCCTTGTCATCTGAACACATCCGGGTCAATAGTATTAGTCCGGGATGGATCGAGACGGGGGAATATGAACAATTGCGCCCAGAGGACCATTCGCAGCATCCAAGCGGAAGAGTAGGGAAACCTTCGGATATCGCGCGTGCCTGCTTATATTTGACCGACCCTGAGAATGATTTTATTACAGCAGAGAATCTAGTGGTTGATGGGGGGATGTCACGAAAAATGATATATCAGCCCTAGTCTAGGACTCATAAAAAAACTTTATAATAGTTCACGATGAGCCCAACATGAGCACGAGGGCTCATTTTTTTTGCTCTATTCCACTGTTATAATAGCGTTGGCTTAAAAAAAGAGAAGAGAAGTGGAGGTAAGATATGTACGGGAACCTTTCCCGCATGCTCTTGTGGGTTGTACTTCTTGCTAGTGTAACATGGTTGACAGCTTTTGATTCCTCAAAAGAAACGACTCGGGCAATGTGGCTTTGGCAAGCTGAATCCATTCAGGACGGCGGCCAAGATATACTAGATTACGCAGACAATCATCGGATTAATCATATTTATTTACGAATTGATATGGAGCAACCTGCCGAAGTATATCAACGTTTTATTCTTCGCGCACATGAAAATGGAATAAAAGTGGATGCGCTGGGCGGTCACCCAAAGTGGGCTGCGGAAGGCGGAGAAGTTCCATTATTGCGTTTTGCTAACTGGGTTGTTGACTTTAATAGAGAATCAGGAGAAAACGAAAAATTCAGTGGGATTCATCTAGACATAGAGCCCTATGTTCTAGGGGATTGGGAGATCGACAGCGATGAAGTCACTCGGACTTATCTTGCGAATATTGAAAAATTCCTGTCTGTCATTGAGCAAGAACCTAGCCTGAATTCAGCTATAGATCTTCCTTTCTGGTATGATCACTATTATGACCCAGACTCACAGGAACCGCTGATTCAGTGGTTTATGGGCAGGTTTGATCAAATTGCTTTAATGGCTTATCGTGATAAAGCAGGCGGAGTGGGCGGCATTGTAGAGGTTGTTAGAGAAGAGATGGAATGGTCAAACAATTATCCTGCAAAAATCATTGTTGGAGTTAACGCAAAACCAATGCCGGGAGAAGAATTTACCACATTTGCTGGGAAGACGAAAGAGAAGATGGAACAAGTTCTTCAGGAAGTGACAGCATTCTATGCAGGTTATTCCCGTTTTGCAGGAGTTGCCATTCATGATTATGTGTACTGGAGTCAGATGACTCAAGATACAGTGAATCCAGAGCCGACACCAGAGCCAGAGCCGACACCGAATCCAGAACCAGAACTGCCGGCTGATTCTATTCGCGGAACTTATATATGGAAAGCAGAACAAGTTATTAATGAAAGTGAACGAGTACTCGAGTTCTTACAAGAGAAAAAGGTGAATTTTCTATATGTAAGACTTGATCTTGACCAGCCGTATTCACTGTATCGCAATTTTGTAGGCCAAGCTGCATCGATGGGAATTGAAGTTCATGCGATGGGCGGTCATCCAAGTTGGGGACTTGAAGAAAACAGATCACGCCTAATGAGGCTCATTAATTATGTGAAGCAATATAACCTGCGTGCAGCAGAGGAAGAAAAATTCCACGGTATTCATTTAGATATTGAGCCTTATACTAACTCGGAATGGGACAATAATCGAGAACGTGTGCTTAAAGAGTGGGCTTCTAATATGGAGTATTTCGCTCGTGAAACCAAAAAAGATTCCGATCTCAAAACAAGTGCTGATTTAGCTGTATGGCTCGATCGTCATGAATTACCAGGGAAAGGTATGAGTGTATCAGAGTGGATGATTCGCACGTTGGATCATATCTCACTTATGGCTTTCCGAGATACAGCGGAAGGATCTAACGGAATCGCAGCCGTTGTAGCTCAAGAAATGGAAATAGCTGATCAATTAGGCAAGCCCCTGCTGATTTCGGTTGAGATGAAAGAAAGTCATGAAGGAAATCATATTACTTTTTATGAAGAAGGCGAAGCTTATATGGAATCAGAACTAGCGAAGTTGCCAGATCTGCTTGCAAAATATAATGCTTATCAGGGCTATTTAATTCATTCTTATGATTATTGGATTAATGCGAAGCCTTAAAGAATGATTTAATAATCTTATATAAAGATGAGAAGAGTGAACTAAAGAAAGTTTTAGTTTGCTCTTTTTTCATATATTCATTTCTTTTCCGTTATATATTTCCAATTAGAGATTTGGTACACTTAAAAAAAAGATATATCTCGGAGGAGTCTATGTATCTGATTCGCTTTTTTGAAGGCAAGCATATGTCACATGCAGAGGTTGAGCCTAGAACGAGTTTCGGTCCTCTATCTTCAGGTGAAGGCACGTATGATCATATTCTTGTAATCATTAGTGCTGTCGTCGTGCTTGTTTTTCTCGTTATAGGTTATTATGTGTCTCGCTATTTTCGTAATCATCAGAATAAAAAATGAGTAAGAAATAAGAAGAATGTTGGTCTCTTGTGAAAAGCAAACCCGATATTCTTTTTTTATTTTCGAAAATAATTGAAATAAATTGTCACGAACTGGGCGAATGCACAATATGATATAACGTATAGCCATGAGAATACGTAAGTAAAGGAAGGAGGAAGACTTCCATTGGCCGTGATTAAGGCGAATTCCGAAGATGTGAAATTACTGGCAAGACTTATGCGTGCGGAAGCAGAAGAAGACGGGGATACAGGGATGCTTCTGGTAGGAAATGTAGGGGTCAATCGAGTGCTAGGAGGATGTTTGGACTTTCGTAATATCCGCTCCGTAAGTGATATGGTATACCAGAATCCGGGGGGGTTTGAAGCAACCCAAAAGGGCTATTTCTACCAGGCAGCACGGGAATCAGAGATCAGGCTCGCTCAGCGGGTAATTAACGGGGAAAAAATATGGCCGGCAAGTAACGCACTCTGGTTCTTTAGACCATCTGGGGAGTGTCCGCCCACTTGGTACAATCAAGCAAATACAGGGAGATACCGAGCACATTGTTTCTTTAGTCCTTCTGGTGAGGATTGTCCTGCTGTTTATTAGTTTTTTGAAACAAGGAGCTATTTAAAATTAGGGAGGTTTTTAAATATGTTTAACCAGCCTTACCAGCCCGTCACCTATAAGATTGGAAATGGAGGACCTGGGTACGATCCTAGAAATATGGGAATGCCTTCGATGCCCATGATGCCTATGATGCCAAATACAACCGTTGTTCCTCCAGAAGTGAACAGTGGAAGTGTGATGACACCAGGGGGAGCAGTGATTCAGCAGAATCTCCCTTTTACCGAACAATCCTTTATCGAGAATATCCTTAGGTTGAATCTAGGGAAGATAGGGACTTTCTATGCTACTTATGAAGGGAACCGGGAGTGGAATGCAAAAATCTTTAAAGGAGTTTTAGAAGCAGCAGGACGTGATCATATTATCATAAGTGACCCAAATACAGGCCAACGTACAATAATTCTAATGGTGAACTTTGATTACGCTACATTTGATGAGCCTCTGAATTATGAATATCCATATGCACCGCCTAGTGCTCGGCGGTAAAAGTTAGGATTATGGACGTTTTCTCATAATCCCTAATAAAACACATAATGCATTAGTAAGCCGCAGGGTCACAATTAATTTTTTGTGTACCCTGTGGTTTTTTATAGCACTTATTTTGGGCTTTACCTCATATATATAGGATCAAGATCAAAGACAAAGAGGGACAAAAGGAGGTGAACCTATTCACTGAATTTTCATGGTGGATAGGACAATCATTGGCTGATCCTTTACCGGCTATCGAGCTATTCATGATGATGACAGGTCTTTCGCTGATTAGTGCCATGTTTGGTTTTTTTCAGAATCAGTTAAATTATCTTGCTTCAGACTTAGAACCGCCGAGACCCATAAATAATACGGTTCCGTCTGCATTTAACAAGGCTGGACTGCATCTGCAAGCACATGTGCGAATCTATATTTATTTATGCAGAGCAGGATTGATATTACCGCCAATAGCACTCGGAATGATGGCTGCAGGAAGTATATCGCGTATCCTTACAGCTGTTTTTATGGTTCTTTTTGTGACTCAATATCTGGTTTTCGGCCGTATCATTTCCAAACTGTGGATAAGAAGAAGTAAAAAAGAGTTCTCTTCTCCAGTAAATATTTCTTCATTAGATCATAAGGAAAATGCGTTACTTAACCAAAATCTTCTGGAATTCTCTACAAGAACAGCAAGGGAAATCATGATTCCACGTACAGAAATGATATGCCTCAACACAGAATGGAGTGTTCATGAAAATTTGAAGCTGGCAAGTATAGAGATGCGTACTCGCTATCCCGTATGTCATGGAGATAAAGATCATATCATTGGATTTGTTCATATCAAAGATTTATTTATGTCGGGAATGGAGGATTATATAAGGGCAATTAGACCTGTTTTAAGTATCCCTGAATCCACTTCGATTGACCTTTTACTGAAACAAATGAAGGAATCGAAGACGCAAATTTCCATTGTGATTGACGAGTATGGGGGAACATCTGGACTCGTAACCTTAGAAGATATCGTTGAAGAAATTGTTGGTGAAATTCAGGATGAGTTTGATAATGAACGGCCGCTTGTGGAATATCTGGGTGATGACGTCTATTCTATTGATGGATTGATGTTAATTGAAGATGTAAACCAGCATTTTGAACTGTGTCTGGACGACAATCAATATGATACGATTGGGGGCTGGTTGTTTTCTGAATTAAGATCTTCCTCTCCGCAAAAAGGGGAATATATTATCAAAGCAGGCTTTAAGTATGTTATAGAAGAGATCGAACACCTGCGAATTTCCAGAATACTTTTGTCCCCTAAGCAGGCTGCAAATGAGCAAACCGGTACGTAACTCGCTGCCTTATATAAAGAAATCTTATAAATTGCTTACTATTCCATACTTCCTTCGAACGTTATAATAAGTGGTACGAAGGAGTGTGAAGCTATGAGTTATGATATTACCTTTCGGTTTAAACCCGTATATGAATTTATGAACAGTCTTCATACTTTTATTTGCCGTAAATCACATAAAAAGATTGAACTTTCACCGAAGTGGGTCAAAGAGACTCAAGCTATGCTGACTACAGAGTACAATTCTATACTCCGCGAATGGCAGATGGATGAAGAATGGAAGTACGCCTATCTATTGTTAGAACAACAAGACATATACACTGCAGAAGATTACATAAACTTTTTAGAAAATACATCAGACAAAGATCTGCTGGACCATTTCGTTACTCTTTGCAAAGATTGGAATTTTAAAGTTCCTGATTTTGAAATGAAGAGGTTTAAAGAGAGGTATAGGGAACTATTTTACGAATGGAATGAACAGTATTTCAAACAGATTAGTTCTGAGGTGTGTAAAGCCCTTCAAGCAGAAAATGCAGTTCGACTTGCTAAAAAAGAATATAAATCGGTAGATTCACTAGTCGATGAAACGACTCGAGGGCTCATGTTTAACAGAACGGAGGGTCTTGTTCGGATCGTGCTTATTCCGCAGTACCATTTTCAGCCGCTGCATATATTTTGGCATTATGGAAATACGATTGTCTGCCACTATGCAGCGTCTGTTTACCTTGGCGATGATACCGTTATTCCTCCGCATGATTTGCGAGTGCTTCGTAGTTTGGGAGAGAAAAACCGTCTGAAAATACTTAAGTATCTGCACCAAGGACCGCGATCCTTTATTGAAATTGTTAGGCATTTACAGCTTTCAAAGGGGATTACACATGATCATATTTCCAAACTGCGCAGCAGTGGACTCCTATATGCTCATTTTGATGGAGAGAATCTAATCGAATACAGCATCAGATCGCATGCGCTGCGTCAAGTGGAACATCGTTTACTAAATTACATAGAAGTTTAAAAGATGCTAAAAACCATCAATTTCCTTGTGCGACGGGGAGTTTGATGGTTTTATTTTTCAGAAAAAGATAAAAAGTTGAAAAAAATCCATAAATTTAACTGGTTCTCTATTTACAGAACTGCATTTCGTTTCTATAATAATGACTAATCAATAAAAACATACCTAGTTTATCGGAATTATTCCTCGGGTGTTTTGTAAGGGCGTTACTAAAAAAATAAAGAGATGGAGAGATATTTTATGAGAAAAAGGATTGTCTATGCTTCTTCGTTATTGCTTGCTGGCTCGCTTTTGTTATCTGCATGTTCTGGAGAAAGTGCTTCACCGGCCGATACGGGCACAGGTACATCAGTTGGTGCTCCGTCAGGTGAAGCTCCTGCAACCACGAACCTGTTAACGGAAAAGATTCCTGCATCAGATATCAGTAAATTACCTCAAACCGCTGTTCAAAGAACAGACACAGTTATTGTGGGACTCACAGATCCAAGCGGATCGTTCACTCCGTATTTCTCACAGAGCGGTTATGACGGTAACGTCTCTGCTCTTTTATACACATCTCTTATTACATCGGATGCAGAGGGACTCCCTGTAGCAGATTATGTTGACAGTTATGATGTCTCTGAAGATGGATTAACTTATACATTCCATTTACCTGAAAAAGGTACGTTTAGTGATGGATCACCTCTCACTTCAGAAGATGTTGCATTTACTTGGACGCTTCTGCATGACAAAGCTTACGATGGCGATACCAATATTACCCTGATGAAAGTGAAAGGCGGTCTTGCTTACAAAGAGGGGAAAGCAGACAGCATTGAAGGTATTAACATCATTGATCCTTATACGATTTCAGTAACGCTTGAGGAACCTAATGCGACTGCACTTCTAAATCTTGGCGGTAAAGTGCTGTCTAAAGCCTACTACGGTAAAGATTATAAATTTGGTGAATTGACTTATTTGCAAAAGTTGCATTCTGCTCCACTGGGTAATGGACCTTACATATTAGAGAAATTCTTGCCAGGACAAGAGGTTCGTTTCACTGCGAATGAAAATTATCTCAAAGGAAAACCAAGTGTAGAACGTTTTATCTATAAAACTTCTCAGGGTGATACATGGCAGTTCCTTGAAACAGGTGAAGTAGATCTTGCTTCCTATACAGCAACACAAGAAAACATTGATAAATTAAAAGGTCTCGGCTATGTCGATATCCTCCCTTATACACCAAGCACTTATGGATACTTCCAGTTGAATCTTGAGAACGAACAGATGAAACAAAAAGAAGTGCGCCAAGCCATTACTTACGGATTAAATCGTCAAGCTATTTACGTAGATGCCAATCAAGGAGCCGGTGAAGTAGCTAATATTCCAGCAGCACCGATCTCATGGTCTTATACTGAAGAAGGAATTAACCCGTATGAGTATAATCCAGAAAAAGCGAAGGAACTTCTTGATGCTGCAGGATGGACTGTAGGCGGAGATGGAATTCGTGAGAAAGACGGTAAGAAATTATCCATTCACTATCTTGGCTCCAAAAGCCCAGCGACTGATATTTTTATCGCGGTAGCCAAAGAGAACTTCGCCGAAATCGGCATCGATTTTCAACCTGAAGTATTTGCAGACTTTAACGCTTTAGTGTCAAAAGTAGAAAGTAAAGATTATGATATGGCTGCATTCTCAACCCCAATGCTGACAGATCCTTCTGATGGCGTTATCCAATTTATCGATGGTTCATTGCCAGGCTATGACAATCCAAAAGTAAAAGAGCTATATGCTAAAGGTCTTGCTACGGTAGATACAGAGGAACGTAAAGCAGTGTATCAAGAATTGTATCAAGTTCTGAACGATGAGCTCCCGGTCATCTTTACGTCCTACAGAAAATCAGTATACGCAAACAATGGAAGACTTACGAACGTAAGTATCAGCCCTTACCAAGGGATTGCCCAATCACTCCCTGAATGGAAAATAGAACAATAGCATTCGGTTAGAGAAACAAAAAGTTAGCTTATGTCCAGCCTAGACCCCTAGGTGGACATAAGCTTTAACAGATAAGGAGCATAACATGAGCACTTACCTTGTCAAGAGACTCACCTACATACTTGTTATTTTGTTAGCTGCATCATTTCTTATTTTCAGTCTATATGCTCTTACGCCAGGAGATTATGTGTCGAGTAACATCAAACTAAGTCCAGAACGTAAAGCAGAGCTGCGCGAGCTATATGGACTTGATAAACCGCTGCTCGATCGCTACGTGATTTGGATTAAAAACGCACTCCAAGGGGATTTTGGTTATTCGCTAGCTCAACAAAAACCTGTATTAACCCTTTTTAATGAATATATTTGGAATTCATTTCTACTTGCTGCCGTGTCGACTTTTTTCACATGGCTCATTGCTGTTGTGATTGGAGTCATTTCTGCTTACAAACAGTATTCTTGGTTTGATACCCTTGTCATGCTGATTATTTTTGCAGCGATGTCCATTCCTTCCTTTTTTATTGGACTTTATTTAATCAAGATGTTTGCCGTTGACCTGAAATGGCTTCCACCAGGCGGAATGACAACAACGGGCAGTAATGCAACCGGTCTTGCTTATGCCAAAGAAGTGATTCAGCATATGGCACTGCCTGTCGTTGTTATGACACTGCTTGGAATCGGCTCACTCACAAGATATATCCGCAGTAATATGATTGATGTAATTAAACAGGATTATATTCGAACAGCGAGAGCAAAAGGGCTTACTGAGCGTAAAGTGCTCTTCACACATGCTCTCCGAAATGCTCTCCTTCCGGCGATTACTCTCATCGGTTTTGAACTTCCGGGACTGTTTGGTGGATCATTAATTATCGAAAAGATTTTTAACTGGCCGGGTATAGGGCAGCTTTATATGTCGTCTTTTTCTTTACGTGATTATCCTCTGCTGATGAGTTTTACTGTATTTATCGCGATTTTAACTGTCCTTGGCACCTTGTTGTCGGACCTGCTGTATCGAATTGCAGATCCGCGTGTCAAGCTGGATTAAGGGGTGGATCGAATGTCATCAATTAGCGGAGCTACAAAAACAAGTACAGGTCCTGGAGTGGAGCACAGATCATCCTTATGGCGCCAATCCGTTCGAAAACTGCTGCGAAACAAACTGGCAATTTTCGGTCTTGTTGTGGTGATCCTGATGTTTCTTATCTGCTTCTTAGGTCCGCTATTTTCTCCTTACGCAGATAACAAAATTAATATGCTGGAGATGAAGAAAGCGCCGAATGCAAAACACTGGCTTGGAACAGATAACTTAGGACGAGATGTACTTACTAGAGTAATGCAAGCAGGACGTATATCTCTGACAGTAGGGCTAGCCTCAATGATGTTATCTGTTCTGATTGGAGCGACGCTTGGAGCAGTAGCAGGGTATTATAGAGGGGTTGTAGATCAGCTCATTATGAGAATTGCAGATTTGCTGCTAACCATTCCGAGCCTCCCGCTGTTATTTATCGTTGGTGCGCTCTTGTCGGAATGGAAAATACCCCCAGATTACCGAATGTACGTGGTTATGCTGATGCTTGGACTCGTCAATTGGCCGGGTCTCGCCAGAATGGTAAGGGGACAGATGCTCAGCTTACGAGAAAGAGAATTTATGCATGCCGCAACGGTTCTTGGACTCAGGGACAGGAAAAAACTGTTCCATCATCTACTGCCGAATATTTATCCGCTTCTTATTGTAATGGCAACCTTAAGTATCGGCGGTGCGATTCTAAGTGAATCGGTGCTGAGCTTCTTTGGACTCGGGGTTATGCCGCCGACGCCAACTTGGGGCAATATGATTGATGCTGCGAATAACTTAATTGATTTTCAACAGCATCCATGGCTTTGGATGCCGCCTGGTTTTTCTATTTTTATCACCGTCATTGCCATTAACATATTTGGGGACGGTTTACGTGATGTACTTGATCCCAAACAGAAGAGGTAGGTGAACACGAAATGGAATCGTTACTACAAATTAATCACCTGAAAACACATTTCTATACAGATGAAGGATCCGTAAAAGCAGTAGATGATGTGAGTATTACCGTACCTAAGGGACAAACCGTATGTATTGTTGGAGAATCGGGATGCGGTAAAAGTGTAACTGCCATGTCCATCATGGGTTTGATTGAGGAACCTGGGGGCAAAATTGTAAATGGAGAAATTAATTTTATAGGGCAAGATTTGCTCAAAATGGACAAAAATGAATTTCGTACCATTCGTGGTAATGACATAACGATGATTTTTCAAGAACCGATGTCGAGTTTAAATCCTGTAATGAAAATCGGTGAACAGATTATGGAGCCGCTGATCATTCATAAAAAAATGAAAAAAGAAACCGCTAGAAAAAGAGCGATTGAACTTTTGAAAGAAGTTGGAATCTCTCGTTCTGAGCAAATTGCAGATTCTTATCCTCATGAACTGAGCGGAGGAATGCTGCAGCGTGTTATGATTGCAATCGCAATCTCATGTAATCCAAAACTACTCATTGCCGATGAGCCAACAACCGCTCTTGATGTTACGATTCAAGCCCAAATTCTCGAAATGCTCCGTAAAATCAAAGAAGATTCGAATATGTCGATTCTGATGATTACGCATGATTTGGGTGTGGTTGCCGAAATGGCCGACTATGTTGTTGTTATGTATTCCGGCAAAGTAGTGGAAGAGGGCGAAGTAGTTGAGCTTTTCCGTTCTCCCAAACACCCTTATACCCAAGGACTTCTTAAGTCTAAGCCGGTAATTAATCAGCGGCAAGATGAACTATACTCGATACCGGGACAAGTACCGAATCCGCTGAACCTTACAAAATCTTGTTACTTCAGTGATCGGTGTGAACACTGTATGCCGATCTGCAGAACAAATGAACCGGAACTGAAAGAAGTAGCTCCACTGCAAAAAACGGCATGTTGGTTATACGAGGAGGTGGCTGCACGTGTCTGAGGCCTTACTTGAAGTGAAGTCACTGAAAAAGTATTTTCCCGTAAAAAAAGGGCTGATGGGCCGAACGGTAGGATATGTAAAAGCCGTAGATGATATCAACATCACTTTGTATCCCGGCGAGACATTTGGTCTCGTAGGGGAGTCTGGGAGCGGAAAAAGTACGGTGGGACGCACCATTTTACGTCTCCATGACAAGACTGCAGGAGAGATACGGTTTCAAGGGAAAGACCTGTATGCTCTATCACCGCAAGAGTTAAGACAACTTCGACCCAAAATGCAGCTGATCTTTCAAGATCCATATAGCTCTCTAAATCCAAGGATTCGTGTGGGAGACGCCATTGGGGAAGCACTCTTAGATCACCAGCTTGTACCTAAAGAGAAGATACGTGAAGTTGTTACAAAGGTATTAACTTCATGCGGTTTATCTGCTTATCATTATGATCGATTTCCACATGAATTTTCCGGGGGACAGCGTCAGCGGATCGGGATTGCGAGAGCCCTTGCCCTAAACCCAGAACTGATTATAGCGGACGAACCGGTATCTGCTCTTGATGTTTCTATACAGGCACAGATCATTAATTTATTTAAAAAATTGCAAGTCTCAAGAGGACTCACCTACCTATTCATCTCTCACGATTTAAGTGTGGTTGAACATTTGTGTGACCGCATCGGAGTGATGTATCTCGGTTCCATGGTGGAGATGGGAACAAGGGATGATCTATTTGTTCGCCCGCTGCATCCTTATACAAAGGCTTTGTTGTCTGCTGTACCTATTCCGATACCTAAACTGAAGAGGGAAAGAATTGTACTGAAAGGAGATATCCCATCTCCCATGAATCCACCTTCCGGTTGCAAGTTTCACACTCGTTGTCCTTTTGCAGTCGAACGTTGTTCTTCTGAAATACCGCTATTTAGAGAAGTTGAGCAGGGGCATCATGTGGCTTGCCATCTAGTGTAGCAGTAAGCTGATACCTCAGATATAATAAAATAAGAAAACCTAAGCAGACCGTTTCCTGATGGAGACGGTCTTTTTATGTAAATATTTTACTTTATTTGAAACATATTACACGCTCGCTGCGTTATATTAATGAAACGTGATACCATTCACGTTAAAATTTAAAAGGGAGGCAGGGAGACTATGAAAAAGAATGTATGCGTTACCAAACTTCATGCGTTATGTTTGCTTGTGTTGGTATTATCTTTAGGATTTGCTGGTGCTGCTAGCGCCGATCCGGCAAAAGAAGAAGGTGCACTGACTACAAAACCGCCAACAGAAGATACGGCCGAGGTCAAAGCTGCTTATAAGTATTTGAGTGCTTATACCAGTGATGTTTCGTATTCCAGTGGTGGGAAAGGTTCTGTTATTGGTAATACGGGTGCATCCGTTACTGCGGATTTTATCGGAATCGATGCTGCCATACAGCGCTGGACAGGAGAGGAATGGGTTGCAGTTACAAGTAAAACTTCTTCTAAGAACACATCAAAGACAGTGAGTCTTAATGAGAGTTTTGCAGCAAGTGCTGGTTATTACTATCGGGTGGTATCCACACATACCGTGAGAGTAGGTTCAGATATTGAAAAAGCGACGTACACAAGTCCATCACGTCTGTTAAAATAACTTATTTCTTGGCATTTGCAATTCTACATAAAAGAAAGAAGCTCAGTACATGTACTGGGCTTTTTTGAATAGTAACGGTTGACTAAGGCTTCAGTTCAAAACGATTATTAGCTTGGATTGCATTCGCAGTGGCAATTAAATCTTCTTTTCCAAGGGTACCAGTAATAATGATAAATACAAGATTGTTCCGATAAGCCAGGTGATCGTATTCAGATAAAGAGACGTCATAGAATACAGCAGTAGTTCCATCCTCAAGCGTGATTTCTTCCGGTTCTCCATTAATGCCGATGTGGAAGGATGTATCATCGTTTTCTTTGAACCTTTGATACATTTCGATTGTTAGTGGATTTTCATTACCTTTGTAATATTCAAGCGTCAATTCTTCTGAATGATAGATATGATCAGGGTCAATCGGGTTATTCTGATCTATTAAAAGCTGGTACTCTTTCCGATCGGGAGTAAATGGAACCTCAAAATCACGGTAGACAAAAGTAGCTCCGTCCAAAGCAGTTTCTCTCGGGACCGTGACTCGTTCTAGATCATGTTTCTCGATCGTTGTGCCGATTGGCAGTCCCGTTCCTTCCACGATTGGAGGAGGATCAGAAATTTCGGGCGGAGGAGCTGTTAAGGCTCCGGTATTGACGTCTTCTTTTTCCTTACCCGTAAAACTTAGTATAAAGTCATCACCAATCTTCTCCAGCTTTTCAACAAACAGTGTGTTCGCTTGAAGTCCTGCAGGAACACTAAAAATCGTAGCACCAAGCATAATAGAAGCGGCAACGACTCCTCCAAGCTGCCATCGTTTTGACCTGCGTTTTCGTTTGCGGATCTTCTGAAGCTCAGTCTGCATGTTATTCCAGGATGCCTCCATACTTTCTTTATCTACTGTGGTGGAGGCAGCAGCAGCATTTTCGAAAGCAAGGTCAAAAACATCCTCAAATTCCCTGTCATAGATGTTAATTGAATCGTCAGCAGACTGATTACCGGACTTTTCGCTGCTCATTAGCCGCACCCCACTCTCTATACAGGAGTTTCTTAATTGCTTCTCTGGCTCTGAAAAGACGCTGCTTGATTACATCTTCCCGAAGATCAAGAAGTTCAGCCATCTCACGATAGCTAAGTCCTTCTTTCCAGCGAAGCTCAATGAGAGATCTGTACTCTGGTTTCAGCGTCTCCATATAGCGCTCTATGGATTCCTGCATCAGTTTGGTCTCTACCATCGATTCGATGGATACCGAGGTTTGTTGTACAGTCTCTACATCTAAGAAAACACTGTCAGCATCCAAAAGGTTACGATATTTTTTGTTTTTTCTTAAATAATTAATTGCTGTATTTTTAGTGACGACTTTCAGCCAAGCTTTTAATTTGATTTCGTTCTCAAATTCGGGTTTATTTTTGATGATTTTGATGAATGCTTCCTGAATAATGTCTTCAGCTGCAGAGCGATCCTTTACAATGTATACGATAAATCCATACATCATCTGATAGTATTCATAGTAGATTTCTCTCTGTAGGGATTCGCCAAGATCATTATAGTCCGCAGCCAACAACAGTTGGATCCGGGTAGACATGATTATCCCCTCTCTAATACATCTCTCTATTGTCAAACAAGTATTCCATTATTTTACTATAAAATGAAAATATTCTCCATAAATTTAAACTTCTTACTTCTATCTTTGCTAACCCATCTTTCTATGTTTATGTGAGAACCTCGTAAATAAAGAACTGAAATGTCACGAACTTTAATTTTTAGTTTAGTTTCAGGTGTGATGGTTACTATATAAGCACAAGGATTTACTTGGAAAAATTAAATGTGCATGAAGGAGCGTGAAGGAAGTGAAGGCATTAACTTACCAAGGAAAGAAAAAAGTGAAGGTAAAAGAAGTGGCAGATCCTGCTTTGCAAGGTGACAAAGATATTCTAGTCCGAGTTACATCAACAGCCATCTGCGGATCTGATCTTCATATTTATAATGGACTTATTCCCGGTATGCACAAAGACTACGTTATTGGTCACGAGCCGATGGGAATTGTAGAGGAAGTATCACGCGATGTGACACATGTAAAAAAAGGAGATCGAGTTATTATTCCTTTTAATGTATCGTGCGGAGAATGTTATTTTTGCAAACATGAGATGGAAAGTCAGTGTGATTATGCGAATGAGGCTAAAGATACCGGAGGCATGTTAGGTTATTCGGATTCTTATGGGGGTTACCAAGGTGGACAGGCAGAGTTATTACGTGTCCCTTATGGTGACTTTATGCCTTTTGTCATTCCCGAAGACGCAGAGATGGAAGATGAGAAGCTGCTCTTTCTTTCAGATATTTTACCGACCGCGTATTGGGGCGTGAAAAATGCAGGAGTTAAGCCGGGAGATACGGTAATCGTGTTAGGTTGTGGTCCTGTTGGTTTATTCACCCAAAAATTTGCTTGGCAGGCAGGCGCTAAGCGAGTTATCGCTGTAGATCATATTAACTATCGGTTAGAACATGCGAAACGGACAAATCAGGTAGAAACCTTTAATTTTGAAGAGATCAAAGGCTTTGAAGGTTACATGAAAGAAATTACGCATGGTGGTGCCGATGTAGTTATTGATTGTGTAGGAATGGATGCAAAACGAACGGCTGCTGAAAAAGTGGAAACCGCCCTTATGCTTCAGGGAGGCTCCTTAGGAGCGTTTAGAACAGCAACGGAAGTGGTTAGAAAGTTCGGTACGATTCAGTTGATTGGGGTGTACGGAGCTAATTATAATATGTTCCCGCTAGGACATCTATTTGAACGTAATATCCAGCTGCGTACAGGACAGGCTCCTGTGATTCATTTTATCCCGGAGATCTATCAGCAAATCAAAGCAGGTAAGATCGATCCAACCGATATTATCACGCACCGGATGAACCTCGAAGATGCAGAGCGTGGATATGAAGTATTCTCGGAAAAAGAAGAGAACTGTCTGAAAGTGATACTTAAGCCATAACTTTGGTAGGTAAAAAGAAAAGGTTGCCTTTGGTCTAAAGAATAGACCGCCGGGCAACCTTTTTAATAGAGTGCATTAGAACGTAAGAATCTACATTTTACTAATTAAAATGCCCAATTTCCTTTAAGGAAGATCGGTTCTTTTGTGCCGTCAGCGCTAATTCCGTAGATGTCCATTTCAGCAGAACCAATCATAAAGTCAACATGTGTTAGACTTGTGTTAAGTCCAGCTGCTACAAGCTGTTCTTGGTTCATGTTTTTGCCGCCTTCCAAGGTAAAGGCATAGGCGCTTCCGATAGCCAAGTGGTTAGATGCATTTTCGTCAAACAGTGTATTATAGAACAAAATGTTGGTATCTGAGATTGGGGATTGATGAGGAACCAGGGCTACTTCACCCAGATAATGAGAGCCTTCATCAATTTCAACGAGATTTTGCAGAGCTTCTAAGCCCTCTTTAGCAGTCACTTTGATAATCCGACCATTCTCAAATGTTAGCGAGAATTTATCAATTAGGTTTCCGCCATAGCTGAGAGGTTTTGTACTGCTTACTGTACCATTAACACCCGTCTTCAGCGGTGCAGTAAACACTTCCTCTGTAGGCATGTTCGCTACAAATGTATGGCCCTTTTCGTTGATACTGTCTCCCTGAGCCCACAAATGTCCTTCAGGAAGCTCAATCGTAAGATCTGTACCAGGTGCGATATAGTGTAATTTTTTATATTTCTTTTCATTAAGCACTTTTGATTTGTTCTCAAGGTTAGTAATATGCTTCTGCCATGCAGCAACAGGATCGGCTTCGCCAATACGTACCGTTTTAAAAATAGCTTCCCAGAGCAAGGATACTTGTTCCTCTTCTGGGGCATCCGGGAATACTTTCGCAGCCCATTCTGGAGAAGGAACAGCAATCAGACACCAGCTGAATTTATCAGCTTGCTGATATGCACGGTATTTAGCCATCGCTTTGCCGCGAGCTTTTTGGGCAGCAACAATGCGATTTTGATTCACACCTTTAAGTAAATCAGGATTTTCGGACAGAATATGTAGGACAGCAGCCCCTTCTTCCACCATTTCTGTCATCTCGCCGGCATACCATTTTGGCTCTTTTTCAAATATTTCATCCGAAGCTAGGTCATACTGCATACGAGTAACCTGTTCATCGTTCCACTGAACTTTAACGTAACTAGCGCCCGTATCGTATGCTTCTTTTACGATCAGACGTACAAATTCTCTTGCTTCAACAGGAGCATGAACAATAAGCGCTTGTCCTGGCTGGATATTTACCCCCACTTTAATGGTAAGTTCAGCATAAGCTTTTAGTTTTTGAGCAAAATTAGACATGGTAAAGTTCCTCCATTTCACACGCGATGATATACTTTTCTACCTTAGGTTAAAAAAAGCGATGTGATTAGCATGCCCGGATGAGTGAATCCAGACTCTTTCGCAAAGCTATTTTATTATTGTACAATAGAAGTGGTAAAAATGAACTATTGCAAATGGTTTTCAAAAAAAGAAATCAGGATTACAAGGAGAGAAAAACGTGAGTTATAACATAATTAGAGCATCCATGCACAGGGATGAAGAAAAACATTGGTTAGGGAATACGGTATTTACTATTGGGGAGAGCAAGACTGAATATGAGATTTCCTTCTTCAGTAAGAACGGCAAGGATTGGGATTATAGTTTGCATTTTGCAGATGAACCGGGAGTCGAGGAAGAATTCTTACAACTGGATGCAAGGCTTGAAGTAGATGATGATTTATATAACGATCTTCTAGACGCTGCGATTGATACGATTCCTGAATAAAGAGATGAAGTATTTGGAACAGCTTGTCTTATCATGAATGGTTGTTCTATTTTTGTGACATGCTGACTATAGATAGTAGGGTGAGATTTTTCTTACGAAAGCACATATTTTCTGGGAACTTGGGAATTCTACAGATGATTGATTGCACATAGGGGGCATTCCAATAAGAATGGGAGGTATCCGTCGCATGGCATCTGATAATCTGATAACGGAAGGCAAGACGGCTCTAGAAGAGGTTGCACCCGATTTATTGTGTCTGCGAACATTGTTTGTTAATGTCCTTTTTGTCGGAACTCCAGGTTCTAGACAATGGATTCTAGTTGATACAGGGATGCCTGGCTTCGCGAGAGATATTATTCAAATTGCAGAAGAACGCTTTGATGGACCGCCTTTAGCGATTGTGTTAACTCATGGACATTTTGATCATGTGGGTAATGTAATTGAACTGGAGCAGCACTGGGGAACACCTGTATTTGCGCATACATTAGAATTACCCTATCTAACCGGTTTATCGGATTACCCTCCAGCGGATCCGACGGTTGGCGGTGGATTACTAGCTCGTACATCCTTTATTTTTCCTAATGAAGCGATTCATCTGGACGATCGGGTTGATGCGCTTCCTTCCGATCATCGTGTACCTTATGCCCCCGATTGGCGATGGATTGCTACACCGGGTCATTCTCCAGGTCATATCTCTTTGTACCGAGAGAAGGATGGGGCACTCATTGCAGGTGATGCATTCATCACTGTTCAGCAAGAATCGCTGTGGCATGTTATTTTCCAGGATAAAGAACTTCATGGACCTCCAATGTATTTCACTACCGATTGGGATGCTGCTAAAAATTCTGTTCAGACGCTTGCTGATCTTAAGCCAGAGCTGGCCATTACGGGACATGGCCATATGATGGCAAGTACAGAACTTAGAGGTCAATTGGATCGTCTTGCTCGGGACTTTGACCGGCTTGCCCTACCGAGACAAGGGAAATACGTCTAATAGATCAGGAAATGACGAATAAAGATATCCTATAATCTGGGATATCTTTATTTTTGTTGTTATGAATTTAAAATTTTTCAATCGCGTCCAGCACAACATTGTTAAAGTGGTCTGTATACATATTTTTGAAAGGCTTCTCCAAATCTCGTTCGATCGTAAAATGAATCAATACAATCTCATATACCGGATCGACTGCCACAAATACACCGGCTGCTCCCCAGTGAGAGTACGCCTGCTGCGAAAACAAATCTCCGCCATCTTTTTTATTTCCATTAATACTCCAGCCATAGCCCCAGCTTGCTTCTGGAAAAGTTTCATCTCTGTAGACAGAGGAGACCCCTGGAATATGATTTTTGGTCATTTCTTTTATGGAAATGGGAGAGAGGATCCGCTGATCTCCATACGTACCTTTATTGAGAAACATCTGAGCAAAGATAGCGAGGTCCATAACACTGCTATAGATACCTGCTGAAGGAGAGACGGAGTCTATCATTTCGTCTGTTTCGAGCCATTCTGCACAAGGGTCTTCGGGCGATCGTTTCACAATGCGATGACGTTCTGCCTGGGGGACTTTGAAATAAGAGTCATTCATCCCAAGCGGCTTAAACAGTTCTTGCTTAACGAAGTCTGGATAGGAGATTCAGCTGACTTTGCGTATGATGTCTCCAAGTAGATCATATCCAAATCCAAGGTAAGACATGATTTCACCCGGCTTGCTGGATAAAGGAGCGCGGTATCTCATATGGAGGTACTCATGGAAATAAGGTTCTTCTGATTCTTCGCAAGGAGGGATATCGATCGTTGAGCCATCCCCTTTCGCGTAAGTATAGATGTCTTCTGCATTCATTCCAGAAGTGTGAGTAAGCAGGTGATGAATTCGCACCTTCTCTTTTCCGAGTCCTTGAAATTCGGGTATGTAGTCAATCACCGGTCGATTAAGACCGATGAGCCCTCGTTCGGCCAGGATCATAATACAAGTAGCAGTGAACACTTTAGTAATCGAGCACAAGGGAAATAAAGCATTAGCAGTTAACGGTGGTGAATTGGCAGCGGGTGTGAGAGTTCCAAACGCTTGGTGAGAGACAATGATCCCTTTTCTTGCGACAAATATGACCTCAGCAGGGGTAATGTTGTTATCAACCATCTGCTTCGCATAGGTGTTAGCATAAGCTACTTTGGATGCAGACATTCCTGCTTCTTCTGGTGATCCATTACGTAACATCGTATCCACCTTCCTTTTATAGAAATATAATCCAGATTATATAGTATATAGAACCATTAATTAATAGACAAGTAAAATAATTCATATATTTGTTAGCTTCTATTGGTAGATAGTGCGTTCCTCATTTTCGTTTAATATATTGTAGCATTGACGAAATTTGGTAAATGAAGTTAGAATACAAATGTTAACTAGTTAGGATATGTATTAACAATGCAATTAATGGGGCGTGATTTATGGTCGGTATAGGTGGTGGATAAGAAAGAAGCCATTCTGAGGCTGGATGGTTGTATTCGTTTACAAAATAAAGAGAAACATGCTTGTCATACCTTATAGGGAGGACTTTAATGTGAAAAGAACTTTATCGAATTATGTAGCTATGATTCTCGTATTTGCTTTGCTTGTACCTACAAGTATCTATGCAGACAGCTCGGATACATCCCGAACGAAGACAGATGTAAGCGGTCACTGGGCGGAGGAATCACTTGAATCCTGGATTCAGAATGGAATGATTCAAGGCTATGGAAATGGCGTATACAAGCCGAACCAAGCCATAACAAGAGCAGAATTAATAACTCTTATTAATCGTACATTTAACTTTGTTGAGGTATCTGGCAGCTATTCTTTCTCAGATCTATCTGCTGATAACTCTTATTACAACAATATAATGAAAGCGGTTGCCGCTGGGTATGTGAAAGGATATACGGATGGCACAATTCGTCCTGATGACCTTGTATCACGACAAGAAGCTGCTGTAATGCTTAGAAATGTGTTCGGATTATCACCTGAAGAAAGTAGTAGTTCGCAGCTTACTGATTTGAGAGGGCTTCCAGATTGGAGTAAGTCTGCAGTCAATACCCTGCTGAATTCAGGCTATATTACTGGTTATCCTGATCAAACCTTTAGACCTGCCAAGTCCATTACGAGAGCGGAAGCTTTGGTATTGCTAAAGAATATTTCAGGAGAAATTATTAACAAAGAAGGTACATACTCTGGCGTAACAGCACGAAATGTACTTATTAACCACTCAGGAGTTACACTGAATAATTCAACAATTGAGGGAAATATAGTTCTGACGCAAGGTATCGAAAAGGGTGAAGTAGTACTAGATCAAGTCACAGTCAAAGGTGATGTTATTGTCGCTAGTGGCGGAACTGTTCATTTGAATGGTGATTTTGGGACCGTGGAAGTAAGATCATTAAATCATCCACAGGTGAAACTAGTAAAAGGAGTGATCCAAAAGCTGATATTGAATCAGCAGACGGAGCTTCATGTAGAAGAAGGTGCAGTTATCAATGAAGTTGTGATTGAAGGAAATCTAATGATCACGGTGACCGGTAAAGGGGTAATTAAAACGACTGACGATCGAATTATACGTAAGGATAACGTAACATCTACACCGGAAGCAGGAATTCCTAGTCAACCTTCCGTTCCAAATCCGTCACCAAATCCGTCACCAAATCCATCAACAGACCCGGATCAAGTTCCTGTACCTACGTTTAAAAATGTATCGGTCCACGATCCTTCGATCATTAAAGACGGGAAAGAATATTATGTATTTGGATCTCATATTGAGGCAGCTAAATCGACTGATCTGATGAACTGGACAACGTTTACGAATGGATATACAACCCCTAATAACGTTCTGTTTGGCAATCTATCAGAAAATTTAAAGGGCTCATTCGCTTGGGCTGGTGAAAATGACTCGGATAGTAAAGGCGGTTTTTCCGTATGGGCACCGGACGTGTTCTGGAACGAAAATTACATCAATAAGGACAACACAAAGGGTGCCTATATGATGTATTATAGTGCATCATCCACCTATATTCGTTCCGCGATTGGTTATGCAGTATCTCAAAATATCGAAGGACCTTATGAATATGTAGACACGATTGTTTACTCTGGTTTCACTAAAAACGATGCGAAAGATACGGATAGTCAAGTTAATAAAAAATGGACAAATACCAATATCAAAACATTGGTTGACGTGAAGCTTTTGAGCGGTCCAAATGAACAATGGTTTAAAGCAGATGGATCATTCAATAACTCCATGTATCCTAACGCGATTGATTCCACCTTATTTTATGATACAGACGGTAAACTGTGGATGACCTATGGTTCTTGGTCAGGCGGTATTTTCTTACTCGAACTGGACCCGCAAACAGGGAAAGTAATTTATCCAGGAGAAGATGGAACAACGAAAGATGGACGAATCATTGATCGTTATTTTGGTACAAAAATTGCCGGTGGCTATACGAAATCGGGAGAAGGTCCGTTTATTGTCTATGATAAAGAGACGGGATACTATTTCTTGACGGTTACTTACGGCTGGCTTGGGGCTGACGGCGGATACAACATGAGACAGTTCAGATCTAAGAATCCAGACGGTCCGTATGTGGATGCTGAAGGGAAAAATGCAGTATTGCCAAGTGGCGCGGAAAATGAAACTTATGGCATTAAGATGATCGGTAACTTCCTCTTCAAGAGAGAGATTGGTGATCCGGGAACAGGTACAGGTTATGGTTACGTATCTGCTGGTCATAACTCGGTATATTACGATGAAGAGACAGGTAAACAATTCTTGTTCTTCCATGCTCGCTTCCCGCAAAAAGGAGAAGCACACGAGCTTCGTGTTCACCAAATGTATAGGAATAAGGATGGTTGGCCAGTAGTAGCTGCTAATCGCTATGCGGGCGAGACGCTTTCGAAATTGAATACAAAAGATATCTCAGGCGAATACAAATTTGTGAATCACGGTTTAGCCTATTCCGGAGATATTACAAATTCAGTTGATATTAGTCTGAATGAAAATCAAACGATATCTGGAGAGGTAACCGGATCTTGGAAATTGAAGGATGATTATTATGCAGAACTTACTGTAGATGAAGTCACATATGATGGAGTTTTCGTAAAACAATGGAATGAAACTTTGCAGAAGGAAACGATGACATTTACGGCCATTTCAAGTGCGGGAGAAACGATCTGGGGTATTGGACAGCCTGAGAAAACAGATCAAGAGGTTGTAAAGGATGTGGAGCGGGCGCTTACATTAGGTAATACATCCAATGTTTCTTCAAATTTTACACTTCCTGTAAAGGGAGCGCGCAACACTCAAATCTCTTGGAAGACTTCTGATTCAAGCGTTGTGTCTGAGACAGGAGAAGTGAAGCCTCCAGAGGTTGGTGAGCAGAATGTAACGGCAACACTTATGGCAACCATTTCGAAGGGCAACGCCGTAGTGACGAAAACATTTGATATTGTAGTAGCACCGGTTGACGCTTCATATGGTCTAATTGCGCAGTATTCTTTTGAAAATGATCTATCCGCTTCCGTCGGTTCTTTTGGTGATGGACTCACAACAGGAGACCGTATTGATAATTCAGGCGGTACAATTACTTACGATGAGGGTGTCGTAGGAAACGGAGCTATTTTTGACGGCAAATCTGGTATCAAACTTCCGAATGGTCTGATTGAGGGGAAAGAGTATTCTGTATCCATGTGGCTGAAGCCTTCGCAGATCACACAGTATACTCCGACTTTCTTTGGTGGATCAAACAAGAGTTGGATCAGCTTTGTACCGCAAGCAGGAGATAATACGACAACACTATGGTCTGGTGAGAATTGGTATAATGCATCCATCGGATCAAGAATTCGTACGAATCAGTGGCAACATATTGCGTTCTCTGTTGACAGTGGATTTGTAAAAGTATTTGTTAATGGAACAGAAGCTTACTCAGGCTCGGGCTTCCCAGATGTGTTTACTACAAATGATGGTGTATTCAGTTTAGGTGTTAACTTCTGGGATACTCCTTATCAAGGCTTGATTGATGAACTCCGCATCTACGATGTTGCCATTACTGCGGAAGTGGCTACAAAATTAGCTGAGGAATTAGCAGAGGAGGAACAAGGACTAGCTGAACTCATGGCTGAATTCTCTTTCGAGGATAAGCTAAACGATACCCAAGGCGACTTTGGAACCGGAACAGTCATTGGAGATAAAATTGGGAACCCAGATGGTGGAACAATCACATATAAGGATGGGGTAAAAGGGAAAGCAGCCGCATTTGACGGGAAGTCAGGGATACTTCTTCCGAGCGGGCTCATTTCAAGTGATAGCTATTCAGTTACAATGTGGGTATATGCAGATGAATTGAAGCCTTACACTCCCGTGTTCTTCGGAGCACAGTCGAATAAAAACTGGATTAGTATGCTCCCGATGGGACATGACGGAGCAAAAAACAACGCGATGTTGTGGTCAGGTGAAGCGTGGTACGATGCCATAACAGATGTGAAAACACCGCTTCAAAAGTGGACTCACTATGCATTTACGGTGAATGGTGATGCCGTTACCGTATATGTTGATGGAGTAGCGAAGTATACGGGCAAAGGATTCCCCGATATTTTTACAGATAATAAGGGAACCTTCAGTCTAGGTACAAACTGGTGGGATACTCCTTTCAAAGGCATGATTGATGAACTGCAGATTTACAAAGGAGTTATTACCCCAGAAAAAGCAGCAGAACTTGCTTCATAATATTCATTGTGGTTAATAACCAATGAAGCACTTCTCAGGAGGAGTGCTTCATTGGATTTCTTCATGAGAGGGCTACTCTATTCATTGTTCCTATGGAGGCACTATGATAGAATTTATTTGTAGAACATGATATATTCGTCAAGAGAACAACCTTGCTTCATATTAGATATGAAAGCGCTACATATAGGAGGCGTAAGAATCGATGGTACAAGAAACAAATAAGGCATATGAAGGAACTTACGGAAGTTACACTGCTATTATTTTGAAGTCAGGTCCTTATGAAGCTAAGATGATCCCGGAAATTGGGGGCAATCTAGTTTCTTTTCGTGATGTAGAGCGAGGTCATAGCTATCTGAGAGAACCGGGTGAAGATCATGCAGAGGAATTAAAAGAGAACCCAGGAGTATATGGAATCCCTGTATTATTCCCGCCGAATCGATTCGAGGATGGGAAGTTTCCTTGGAACGGTAAGGTATATCAGCTGCCAATTAATGAAGAAGCAACAGGTAACCATCTTCATGGATTTATGCACTACATACCGTGGCAGGTTGTAAGTTATGGAACTAATGAGCAGGAGAGCTTTGTCGTTGTCGAACAGATTGTACGAGAAGGACATGAATTTTATAAGTATCTCCCGTTTGAATATACAATCCGTCTTCGTTATACACTCAGCGAGCTGGGACTTCAGCAGCAAGTGACTATTAAAAACGAAGGTAAGGAATTCATGCCTAATTTGTTAGCTTTTCATACGGCTATTAAAGCGCCATTTGATGAGACAAGCGAAGCTTGCGACTATAAAGTCAAAGCAACGATTGGTCAGCGTTATGAGCTGAATGGTCGAAGTTTGCCAACAGGCAACATTCAGCCTTTATCTAAAGAGGAAGAACTCTTAAAGACAGAAGGAGTGAATCCTTATTTTGAAGCCATGGATAATCACTATACTTCAGAGCCTCAGAATGGACGTAACTACATGGAACTTACGAACACTAAAACAGGAGATACTCTTGTTTATGACGTAGGTACTTCATACAAGCACTGGATGATTTGGAACAACAATGCGAGTAATCAATTTTTCTGCCCAGAACCGCAGATGAATCTCGTTAATGCACCGAATGTAACAGGAAAATCAAACGAGGAAATCGGACTTATTGCACTAGAACCAGGTTTTGTCTATGAACAAGTGAGCCGTCTGTATATGGTAAACAGATCACTATAGTCAGCCGGGCAGCAAAGATGATTGGCTGGGCGAGCTTTTCTTTAGAAAAATAACGTATGAACCCATAAGATTTGGTGAAGGAGGAATTGCAAATGGAATTCCGTATTGAGAAAGATACGCTAGGTGAAATGAAAGTTCCCGCTGATCGTTTATGGGGTGCGCAAACACAGCGCAGTAAAGAGAATTTTCCAATTGGTCAGGAAAAAATGCCGCTTGAAGTCATTCGTGCCTTTGCGATACTTAAAAAAAGTGCTGCTAAAAGCAATCTTCAGCTTGGTAAGCTCTCAGAGGACAAAGCAGCAGCCATTGTTTATGCTGCCGATGAAATATTGTCTGGACGGGTAGATGATCATTTTCCGCTTGTTGTATGGCAAACCGGAAGCGGTACGCAGTCCAATATGAACACAAATGAAGTGATTGCCAATCTCGGTAATCAGTGGCTTGCTGAACAAGGCAAGGAAGAGCGCCTTCACCCGAATGACCATGTGAATATGTCACAGAGCTCTAATGATACATTCCCTACAGCACTTCATGTAGCAGGGGTTATTGCGGTGGAAGATGAATTGCTTCCGGCTATTCAATTGCTAAAAGGAACGCTCCATCAGAAATCAGAAGAATTTATGGATATCATTAAAATAGGTCGTACTCATCTGCAAGATGCAACTCCGATTACACTCGGGCAGGAAATCAGCGGCTGGGAAGCCATGCTTGCCAAAAGCGAGCGCATGATCACAGCAAGTGTAGAGTCGATGAAAGAGCTTGCGATCGGAGGAACTGCAGTAGGTACGGGAATTAATGCTCATCCTAAGTTTGGCGAGATGACAGCAGAAGAGATTAGTAAAGCAACAGGCAAAAACTTTACTTCTGCGGTGAATAAGTTCCATGCCCTGACAAGTCATGATGAAGTGGTCTATACCCATGGTGCTGTCAAAGCACTCGCTGCAGATCTCATGAAGATTGCAAATGACGTACGCTGGCTGGCAAGTGGACCTCGCAGTGGTCTCGGAGAAATTTCGATACCAGAAAATGAGCCGGGAAGCTCCATTATGCCAGGAAAAGTAAATCCTACACAAAGCGAAGCCCTCACGATGGTCGTTGCACAAGTAATGGGAAATGATGCTTCCATTGGTTTTGCGGCCAGCCAAGGTAACTTTGAACTGAATGTATTTAAACCGGTTATTATCTATAACTTCTTACAATCGGTGCAGCTGCTTGCAGATTCCATTCGTGCCTTTAATGACAAATGTGCTGTCGGTATTGAGCCGAATAGAGAGGCGATTAAGCAAAACTTGGACAATTCCCTCATGTTAGTTACGGCGCTCAATCCGCATATCGGTTATGAGAATGCAGCGAAGATTGCAAAACATGCACATAAGAACGGTTTAACCTTGAAAGAAGCGGCGCTTGCTTCTGGGCTTTTGACGGAAGAACAGTTCGCCGAGTATGTTGATCCATCAAAAATGATTGCTCCAAAAGCATAATCGTAATAGCAGCAACAAGAATAAAAGCAACAAAAGTAGAAGCAACAAAATAGAAGCAACATAGTGTAAGAGAGCTTGCTTACACTTTATACTACCAATAGACCAGGAACCTTTTTAGGTTTCTGGTCCTTTTGTGGTGTGGTTGCCTTTTTTCCTAGGAAGCCTGTATGATAAGAAATGCTGCAAGATTTTTCGGACAGAAGGGAGAACGCGAATTGAAAGGAATTTTATTTGCCATTTTGGGTGGAGCATGTATTACACTGCAAGGGATCGCGAACACTCAAATTAGTGAAGATATGGGGACCTGGCAGGCCGCTGCCATTACACAAACTACCGGGTTTGTGATTGCATTAATCATTATGCTGTGTGTGCGTGAAGGAAATTTCGGTGCGATTAAAAAGGTGAACCCTTTATATATAACGGGCGGCCTGATGGGAGCAATCATTATTTTTAGTGAAGTGACTGCGATCCAAAAAATCGGGGTAACCCTCACCATATCTGCCCTATTAATTGCCCAGCTGAGTCTCACTTATCTAATAGATATCAATGGTTGGTTTGGAGTAGTGAAACGGAAAATTACCATTCCTCAGCTGCTTGGGATTGCGATGATGATTTTGGGCGTTATTATTCTTAAGTGAATCAAATTCATCCTAGACTTTGAAAGGAACCGTTATGATATGACATTAGGTATTATTATAGCTTTGATAGCAGGCTCGTTTGTAGCAATGCAGGTTGTTTTTAACAGTAGAATGGGTGAGCATACAGGTTCCTGGCTTACAACGACTATCGTGCTAGGACTTGGAGCAATCGCTTCTCTTACAATAAGTTTACTGGTTGAAGGAACTGGCGGGTATCATTTGGAGAATATGAAGGGTTGGTACTGGATCAGCGGAGCCATCGGGGTAGGTGTGGTATTTAGTTTGATGCAGGGCATCAAGTTTCTCGGACCTACGTTTTCGACATCCATTGTGCTGACGTCTCAGCTTAGTTTTGCGTTATTTATGGGATTCCCTTGGCTTTTTTGGACTAGAGAAGATTGAGCTTACAATGAATAAATTAATTGGCGTTCTTGTGATTATAGGGGGAATTCTTGTCTTTAAGTATGGAGAACGTTTAAGCCAAGTACGGAATTCACCAAAACAGAGTAAATAGGAAAGCAGAATGTAGTAATCAGGAAAGCGAATGTAGTAATCAGGAAAGCAGAATGTAGGAATCAAAAACACGATTTTTCGCATAAGAGCGAAAGGTTGTGTTTTTTTGCGTAATCAGAAAGTGAAATCCATTAGAAGCGAGCAGTAGAACATAAATGCAAATAAACATCCGACTCCTCTATTCCATATCCCGCTGTAAACATTATAATAATTAACAAATGGGGAGATAAATTTACATTACATGTTAAGTATAGAAAGGGTGTTTTGCATGCAGCTTACTGTTAATGAAGCTTTAGGTATCTACCCTCTCTCTGAAGCTAAATTGGTCGCAGGAGCACAGGGCGGGGGGAGAGTGATTAAATCGGTTAATGTAATGGACGCTCCCGATATTGCGGAATGGATTAAAGCCGGTGAACTGCTATTTACGACCGCCTTTGTGATGAAAGACAGTGAAGAAGATGCAGTCATGCTCCTTCGGAAGTTATATGAACGAGGATGCGCGGGCCTCGGTATAAAGCTCGGCAGATTCTGGGAGCAGATCCCTAGTAAAATTGTAGAAGAAGCCAATCACCTCGGACTCCCCTTGATCGAATTACCTTTTCAGTTTACGTTTTCCGACCAAATGAATGCCTTGTTTAAGGCTGAATATGAACGGAATACAAAAACACTGCAAACTGTGGTAGAGAAACAGAAAAAGCTCATGCATTTCGCTCTTCATCAGAATCATAAAAAAGATATGTTTGCTAAATTGGTTAGTATTATAGGTTACCCTATCGCGGTGATCGGTTCGAGAGGGCATTTATTATTTGCGAGTGAAGAGACGAAGGACCTGAATGTACAGCAAGGCTGGCCATATAAACCCTTGTTTCAGAGAGTGAAATGGGATCATGGCAGTTGCTATCGTGTACCGATCACGCAGGAAGATGAAGATTTCGGCTTTTTACTAATATATACGGATGGGGCCTATGTTCTAAAAGAGGAAGAAGAGCTGTTTCAACAAGCAGCGGAAGTTCTTGCTTATGATATGGATATGACCTACCGAGAACATATGAATCCAACCCTGCAAGATGAAATATGCCTTGTGATGAAACAATATTTGGAGCGGAAGATAAACGCGGATGAACTCGTGAGACGTTCAGAAGGGTATGGGATACAGCTATTCCAAGGGAACTATCAATGCGTGCTGACAACAGTGGAACCCGAAATATTTGCTGATGGGAAACTACTGAAACAGATTCACCGAGAACTGCAATATAACCCGATGATGCAGCTGACAAACTCTTCACATATCAAAACAGACGAAGGTATTCTCTCGATCTATACCTGTCCTGCCGGAAAAGATTATGGTGAAGAATTGTCTCGTTTTCTTCTCAGTCGGTTCGAAGATATCATTGAGCCTGGGAAGACGGCAGGTGGCTCCATGCCAAGATTTTGGATCAGTAAAATGAAATATGAACCTAAGTCACTTCGTGAAGCTTATCAAGAATGCCTGGACACCCGCGCACTTGCCGCTCGTTTTGGAATGAAAGAAGTTGCCCTTCAGTTTGAAACGCTCGAATTCGCTTATCTTTTTAGTTATGTCCCTGAATCTGTGATGGAAAATTACTGCAATAAAGTACTGGAACCTTTACAGACGGAGGGCGGAGATCCGAGTCAGATTCTAATGAACACGCTTGAAGCATTTATCGAAAATGACGGACTCATTAATGAAGCAGCAAAACAATTGTTTGTACACCGTAACACAATTACTTACCGTATGGATAAAATCAGCACTCTCCTGCAAATGGACCTCAGAAAATCAAATGATCTTCTCAAACTCAAACTTGTATTTACCTTTCGGAACTATTTACAGGCTCATGAAACGAATGAAGCCACCCCTAAACCACACTTTGCCAAATAGGATACGTGCATTAAACACAAAACAAATCTTATATGTTAGTTTATATAACAAATATGTAAAATGTATATTGTAAAACTAAATCCAAATAACATAAAATGTAAATATAAACGTAGATTAGGAGGTGTTATTCACTGAACCTAACATTAAAAGATATAAATTCTTTCACTAAAGAAAGGTATATCGCTTCTTTTGGTGATCTATTTGAACATTCATCATGGATTGCTGAAGCAGCTTACCACAAACGGCCTTTTGATTCTTTAGAACAAATGCATGATTTCATGGTCAAAGAAGTGGAACAATCAGATAACAATAAGAAAATGACACTGCTTTGTCATCATCCGGATCTTGGATCACGTCTTACCATGAGCCAGCATTCTGTTAACGAGCAAAAAGGAGCAGGACTAGGTACGCTGCCTGCCGTAGAGCAACAAGAACTTTCGAGAGATAACGACAGGTATAAAGGAAAGTTTGGGTTTCCTTTTATCATTGCGGTGAAGGGAAAAACACCCGAAGATATTCGGGAAGCCTTGAAGGAACGATTGGAGCATACGCCGGAAGAAGAATTTCAAACTTCGCTGGAAGAGGTTTATCTAATTAGTTGGTATCGTCTTACGTCTTGGATGGAACAAAACATGACAGAGGAGAGGGTATGAATGACTTACGAAGCGCCTAAAGAAAGAACGATGTATTACGGAAAAGGGGATGTATGGGTATTTCGTTCCTATGCCAAACCGTTGACGGGTGTGAAGGTGATTCCTGAATCTTCTTTTCGCGGGAGAGAAAATGTGCTGTTCGGGATGAATATCAAGGTAGCGGTCAAAGGAGAACGATTTATCACTTCTTTTACAGAAGGGGATAATTCTCTGATTGTAGCAACAGACTCTATGAAAAATTTCATATTACGTCATGCTGCGGAGTATACAGGGGCTACGGTGGAAGGTTTTCTAGAATACGCAAGCCGTTCTTTCCTTGAAACCTACCCGCAAATGACGGGGGTGCGAATGTCAGCAGAACAGGTCCCTTTTGAAGAGATTGAAGTTGGAGATCCGAGTGGAATCGCTGCAAGTAATCTTGTATTTAAGTATTCTCACAACGAAAGTGCGAGTGCTGCATTTGTCCTTGAGAGGGAAGAGAGTAGCATAAATGTGGCAGAGCATCAAAGCGGTGTAGTGAATCTTAGACTGATTAAAGTGAAAGGCAGCAGCTTTTCCGGTTTTGTAAGAGATGAATATACGACACTTCCGGAGACCTCTGACCGTCCATTGTTCATCTTTTTGAACATTAACTGGAAATACACAGACATAGAAGACGCCCTTGATGACACCCGCGGTAATTATATCGATGCAGAGCAAATACGTGATATTGCAGCTACCGTATTCCACGAAAATAATTCTCCTTCCATTCAGTCGCTTATCTACCTCATCGGACTACGAATGCTTCAAAACTTCAGCCAGCTCGCAGAGGTATCTTTTGAATCCAATAACCGTACCTGGGAAACGATTGTCGAAACAGTATTAGAAGGTCCGGGATCTGTATTCACAGAACCGCGTCCACCCTATGGTTTTCAAGGTTTCTCCATGACAAGGGAAGATCTGACAGCAGCAAAGCAGAATGAAGCACAGCAAGCAGGCAGGGTCTAGAATGAGCGGAAAACTTACAACGCATGTGCTGGATACGAGCCGTGGGATACCGGGAAGTGATATGAAGGTTGAACTGTACTTGATTCAGGAGGAGCTGGGAGTAGAGCAGGCTGTTCTGCTAGATGCCCGGTTCACGAATGCAGATGGGCGCTTGGATTCTCCTTTTCTCGAAGATGACCTGAGAGAAGGGGTGTATGAACTTCGTTTTCACGCCAGAGCGTATTTTGAGACTTTTCTATTGGAAAGTGGAATACATACCATCTGGGATGTAATTCCGCTCCGATGTAAGATCACGAGCATTCATGAGCATTACCACGTTCCTTTACTTGTTGCACCGGGAGGATATAGTACGTACCGGGGAACGTAATAGCAAGTATGCAGGTCATCTTATTGTAGAAGGAGTGCTCCTGATGCCGAAAAAATATGAAGTCATCATCCAAGGTGGCTGTGCTGTTTTACCCCATGGTGTGGAAAAGGTGGACATCGGCATTCAGGATGGTGTTATTACTGCAATCGCTTCTGAGTTAGATGCAGATGAAGCAGCTATTCTATACTCTGCTCACGATCAGCTTGTATTTCCGGGTGTGGTCGATGCGCATGTTCATTTTAATGAACCCGGACTAGCAGAGTGGGAAGGATTTGAGACCGGTTCTGCCGCACTTGCTGCAGGCGGAATAACTACATATATTGATATGCCGCTGAATGGTGTACCACCGACGACCACGAGACGCGGCTTTGAATGCAAGCTGTCGGCTGCGAGCGGAAAAAGCTATGTAGATTATGCTTTGTGGGGTGGGCTTGTTAAGAACAATGAAGCAGAACTAAGTTCTCTTGCCAAATCAGGTGTGGCAGGATTTAAAGCATTTATGTCTGAACCTGGCGGAGAAGGAGAGGAGATCTTTACTCGAACGGATGATAAGGCACTGATTCGCGGGATGTCAGTGATTGCAAGTCTTGGAGGGGTGCTGGCTCTTCATGCTGAAAGCAATGAAATGACGGATGCACTTGCCTGTGCGCGAATCTCCAAAGGAAGAGTAGGGGCAGAAGATTATTTGGCTTCCCGGCCACCGGAAGCGGAGGCAGAAGCGGTGACTCGTGCCCTCATGTACGCCAGAGAAACAGGTTGCAGACTTCATTTTGTTCATATCAGCACGGCTAGGTCGGTAGAACTCATTACAGAAGCGAAGCGCAGCGGACTTGATGTTACGGTAGAGACTTGTCCTCATTACTTAGTGCTGACAGAGGAGGATGTGGTAAACAAGGGTGCCGTTTATAAATGTGCACCTCCTCTTCGCAGTAAGCAACAGCAAGATCTGCTTTGGGAAGCTGTCCTGTCTGGCAGTATTGATATCATCGCATCCGATCATTCTCCGTGTCCTCCTGCCATGAAAGACACAGACAATTTCTTTCAGGTGTGGGGCGGGATTGCAGGAGCGCAGAGTACGTTGCTCTTGATGCTTGAAGAAGCTCATTTGAAGCGAAATGCACCACTTCCGCTGCTCGCTTCTTTACTATCAGCAGAACCGGCTAGACGTTTTGGACTGGATTCATGTAAGGGAGAGATTGCGCTAGGTAAAGATGCTGATTTAGTCATTGTAAGTTTGAACGAATCGTATACACTGACACAGGAAGAAATCAGATATCGTCACCCTTTATCACCCTATATAGATCGTACATTCTCATGTAAGATCAAAGCGACTTTTAACAGGGGGATTCAAATTTATGACGATCTGCACGGATTGACCAACCAAAAGCAAGGTCGGTTTATTCCTTCCATGCTGTCAAAAGCGGCTGCGGAGGAGGGGGATATTTATGTCTGAACCTTCCCTCATCAAAAGTGCCGAAGCAGACAGAGAAGCTGCATTTTCCGCTTCTTGTCACCTCCTTCATGAATTACTTAGGGAACTTGCGAATATCGGAAAAGCCGAGGAAGGCGGAATGACAAGGCTCTTGTATTCCTCTTCCTGGCTGAAAGCACAGCAGTATCTTCAACATGTGATGCAGGAAAAAGGCTTTATTACTTCCTTTGATCAATCCGGGAATTTATATACACTGCTTGAAGGTACAGATGAGAACAGTCGCCATAAGCCGCTGTTTACAGGATCACATATCGATACCGTGATTTCGGGAGGTGAATTCGATGGTGCGCTCGGTGTTGCAGCGGGAATGGCTGCGCTTCTGTATCTGAATGAAGTATACGGGCCTCCGGTTCGATCACTTGCAGCGGTGTCCTTATGTGAGGAAGAAGGTAGCCGGTTCCCATTTGCTTTCTGGGGTTCGAGAAGTGTCACGGGAACAAACGACTGGAGTGCTGCTGGCAGCCTGTTAGATGCGGAAGGAATCAGTATGCTCGAAGCAGCTGAAATCTGTGGATTTGGACCGAATTCATCGTACCGTCAGAGACCTTTCGAGCCGGATGGATACCTGGAGCTTCATATTGAACAAGGGGCTGTGCTTGAGAGAACGGGAGCTTCGATCGGCATCGTTACCGATATTGCTGGACAGAAACGGCTTGATGTAGTGATCGAAGGTGAAGCGAATCATGCCGGAACAACCCCTATGCATTACCGAAAAGATGCGCTTATCGGTGCAACTGAGATGATCGTTCAAATCCATGAGCTTGCGCTTTCTTATGGTGATCCGCTGGTAGCCACTGTCGGGACAATGGAGCTCCTTCCGGGGGCAGTGAATGTCATTCCTGGAAAAGTGGTATTCACTTTGGATATCCGGCACACGGACAAAAGGATTATGGATTGTTTTATAGAGGAGACGCTTCTGATCATATCTGAGTCCGCAGCACGTAACAGTTTACATGCAGAGTGGCAGGAGCATTTGTCGGTAGATCCTGTGGCTATGGATGAAGGATGGATCGAGCGGATTCAGAATGCTTGTGAAGCCTTTGATTTCTCTTACCGTAAAATGCCGAGCGGTGCAGGCCATGATGCACAGATTTTTGCGGAGGTATGTAAGGCGGCGATGATATTTGTACCTAGTCAGAAGGGTCTCAGTCACCATCCTGAGGAATTTACCTCAGAGGAAGAGATCAATCAAGGGTTCAGAGTGCTTGTAGAAATGCTGTACCAATATGGCTACAGGGGGAAGACAGATGAAGAAATATAAAGAGCTAAACCCATCACTGCGAACCATTATGACACCCGGGCCGGTGGAAGTTGATCCACGTGTGCTGAGGGCCATGTCATTTCCGATATTAGGACAGTTTGATCCTGAGTTTACGATGCTGATGAACGAAACCATGGAGATGCTGAGAGATGTATTTCAAACCTCTAATGAATGGAGCTTCCCTGTGGATGGAACTTCTCGATCGGGGATTGAAGCCGTTCTCGTTAGTATCATCCAGCCTGGAGATAAAGTGCTGGTACCTATTTTCGGAAGGTTTGGACATTTGCTTGTTGAAATTGCCCAGCGCTCCGGTGCGGAAGTTGTATTTATGGAAGCGGAGTGGGGAAGTATTTTTGATCCGCAGATCGTGATCGAAGCGATTCATACTCATAAGCCGGATATAGTTGCCTTGGTGCACGGGGAAACGTCCACAGGTCAGATGCAGCAGCTCGCTGAGATTGGAAGGGAATGCAGGGAACAGAATATTCTGTTTGTGGTTGATGCGGTCGCAACGATTGGCGGTGTACCTGTCAAGACAGATGCTTGGCATATGGATGCGGTGATAGGCGGAACTCAAAAATGCATCTCTGTACCATCCGGCATGGCGCCGATTACTTATAATCAGCGGATCGAAACCAAGCTTCGATCTCGAAAACAAATTGAACGCGGACTACGGGATCCGGCAAGTTTGGATCATAAGTCATCTTTAGTACCCATCCGAAGTAATTATTTCGATCTTAGTCAGATTCAGGATTACTGGAGTTCAGCTAGACTGAACCATCATACAGAAGCAACCTCTATGCTGTACGGTCTTCATGAAGGGCTGCGTATTCTACTTCAGGAGGGGCTTGAAGACCGCTTCGCAAGACATGAACTGAATGAAAAGGCGCTTGTACAAGGAATCAAAGCAATGGGTCTTTCGTTATATGGAAATGAGGACAGTAAACTTCCTTGTGTAACGTGTATCAATATCCCAGTCGGGATGGATGGAGAGGCAGTACGAAATAAACTGCTTCATGATTTTGGGATAGAAATCGCGAGTTCCTTTGGACCGCTGAAAGGGAAGATCTGGAGAATTGGAACCATGGGATACAGCTGTAATCGTAAAAATGTACTGCACGTACTAGGTGCGCTTGAAGCGGTACTTATTCACGAAGGGCATAAACTACCTGCCGGGGAAGCGGTGCAAGCAGCGCTTTCGGTCTATGCGGAGAGCAGCAAGGAGGAAGTGTCATGCTGAATCAAATGCCAATGGGTACGGAAGTGATGATCACTTCCCCCCACTATTTAGCGACAAGTGCAGGTGCAAGGATCTTAGCGCAAGGCGGAAATGCCTATGATGCTTCTATAGCGGTCAGTATTACACTTGGCGTGGTGTACCCTCATATGACAGGACCTGGCGGGGATGCCTTTTTTCTAATGTATGATGCGAAGTCAAGTCAGCTTTGGGGATACAATGGTACAGGGCGCTCACCTGCTTCGCTGACAAAAGAGTTGTTTGAGCAGATGAACCTGACTTCGATCCCAAGGAGAGGTGTTCTAAGTGCAGTGACCGTTCCGGGTGTGGTAGATGCTTGGTGGGAAATATCGCAGAAATATGGATGCCTGCCTTGGGAGAAGTTATTTGATTCAGCCATTGAATATGCAGAAAAAGGATGCCCGATCTCTCGTAATGTGCATACCTGGATGCTTCGGGACGAAGCGTATATTCGGGCAGATCAAGGATTATCGAGCATTTATATCCGAGATGGAAAGTTGCTTGCTGAAGGGGATCTCTTTATTCAGCTTGATCTGGCAAATTCTCTACGAATCTTGCAAAGTGGTGGAAGGGAAGCTTTTTATAAGGGGGTCCTAGCAGATGCCATAACAAACGCCGTAATTCAAGATGGTGGATTTCTGCAAAAAGAAGATTTCGAAAATCATACAGGGGAATGGGTCACTCCGTTAAAGGTTGATTACCGTGAGTATGAAGTATACCAAATGCCCCCGAACTCTCAAGGCTACTCTGTGCTTATGATGCTAAATATACTGGAAAATACAAATGTAGCTTCAATAGATCGTCTATCTGCTTCGTATTATCACCTCATGACAGAAGTAATTAAAAAATCATTTCGAGACCGGGATCGTTACTTGACTGACCCTGAATTTCGTGAAATTCCAATCGGTGATTTGTTATCTAAACCCTATGCAAAACAGTTGTGGGAGGAGATTGAAGACTCTCCTGAAAAAGCACAGCCCTTCCTATCCCAAGCGATGGGTCAAGACACTGCTTATGCAGCTGTCGTTGATGGGGAAGGGAATGCCGTTTCTTTTATTCAAAGCCTATATTATGATTTTGGCTCTGCTTATGTCCCTGAAAACACAGGGATTATCCTTCAAAATAGAGGCTCCTTTTTTTCGCTTGATTCAGATTCCCCAAATGTACTCGAACCGCGCAAACGAACCTTTCACACGTTGATGCCAGGCATGGTACTAAAAGACGGAAAACCATATCTGCTTCTGGGGACGCAGGGCGGGGAAGGCCAACCTCAGACGCAGTTATCCATTCTGACTGCAGTGCTGGACTATGGCTACACGGTTCAAGAAGCGATCTCGCTTCCTCGCTGGGTATATGGGCGTACCTGGGATGTGGAAGGAGATGAACTGAAGCTTGAGCAAAGGTTCGGAGCTGAGGTTATCGAAGGATTGCAGGCCATGGGGCATGAAGTGATTCCGCTTAGCGAATGGGATGACTTAATGGGGCAAGCGCAAGGGATTCTTATAGGACAAAGTGGATTACTTAGCGGAGCGGCTGATCCACGCGGGGACGGTGCAGCGATAGGCTGGTAACATCTATACAGGTGGTAAGGTTGCAGTCTGGGGAGGTTCCTAAAAGATGAGTACACTATTGATTCAAGGCGCACAGATCGTGACGATGAATGGAAATGAAGATGTATTTATAGGTGATTTACTGATTGAGGGCAACAAGATAAAAGAAATAGGGAAGAACATTCAGTCAGCCGCTGATCGGGTTATTGACGGCAAGGGAAAAGCGCTGCTTCCTGGATTCATTCAGACGCATATTCATTTATGCCAGACGCTTTTTCGGGGACGTGCAGATGATCTAGAACTCATGGATTGGCTGCGTAAGCGGATCTGGCCTCTTGAAGCGGCTCATGATGAGGAATCTGTATATTACTCAGCACTTCTCGGGCTTGGAGAACTGATCGCAAGCGGTACAACGACCATTCTTGATATGGAGACCGTTCATTATACGGACTCTGCTTTTCAGGCAATAGCTCAAAGTGGTATGCGTGTGGTTTCTGGGAAGGTCATGATGGATCATGGAGATGAAGTGCCGCTTCCTTTACAGGAAACAACGGCAGATTCTATCCAGCAAAGTGTTGATTTACTTGAAAAATGGAATGGTTTTGGCGGTGGGAGAATTCAGTACGCTTTTTGCCCGAGATTTGTTGTTTCTTGTACAGAACAGCTGCTTACAGAAGTACGGGATTTATCAGCGCAGTATCATGTAAAAATCCACACACATGCTTCAGAGAATCGAGGAGAAATCGAGCTTGTCGAGAATGAGCGCGGTATGCGTAATGTGGTTTATCTAGATCACATTGGTCTCGCTACACCAAGGCTGATTCTTGCCCACTGTGTATGGCTTAGTGAAGAAGAGAAAGAGATTATTCGTCTGCGCGGTGTAAAAGTAACGCACTGCCCAGGTTCAAATATGAAGTTATCCTCAGGAGTCGCGGAAATACCAGATTTGCTTAACCGGCAGATTCATGTCGGCATTGGTGCTGACGGCGCATCGTGTAACAACAATCTGGATATGTTTCAGGAAATGAGACTTACGGCTCTCATGCATAAAATACCGCATGGACCAACGGCTATGGATGCCAGGACGGTACTTCGAATGGCGACAATGGGCGGTGCGGAGGTGCTCGGTATGGCGAAGGAGATCGGAAGTCTTGAAGCAGGCAAGAAAGCAGATGTGATTCTGCTGGATTTGGATGATTTTCATACCTATCCATCTTACGATGTAGATGTTTATTCAAGGGTTGTCTATTCGGCAACAAGAAGCAATGTGGATACTGTCATTATTGATGGGGAGCTCGTGTTAGACCAGCGGGTAATGCGAACGATTGACCGTTCCATCGTACTGAGAGAGGCGGATCGCAGTATTGAAAGAATGGTGAACCGAATAAACGAAGTTTCCTAAAAGGTTGGAAAATCTTCTTTTATCCATCATATGAGCATCGTTTGCCGCTCGCTTTTCTACATTGGTTATCAATGTCAGGTTGAAAGCTGAGAAGAGAAAGGAGGAAACTCGAATGGAGATGCATGATATTTGCGAAGCAGCTTTGATGGAAGGAAGCCAACTCGTCTTGGCTACGGCTGTATATGTAGAAGGTCATGCATACCGTAAGGAGGGAGTTTCCATGCTCTTCACGGAAAATGGCAGCATGATCGGAAGTCTTAGCCCGGGCTGTATTGAAACGGATCTGGCTTTGCGGGCGGAAGAAGTGAGACGGTCTGGCAAACCTCAGCTCATCCTTTACGATATGAGACCCGAAGATGATTTATCTTGGGGTGAAAATATTGGCTGCGGCGGGTTGCTTCATATTTTGCTGGAGCCTGTAGTAGAGGATTTGAAATGGAAGTTAACTCAGATGAAATTATATCTGGATCAAGGACATAGCGTTACCATCCGCCGCAAGTGGAACGAGCAGAAGCAGGAGGTTCACCGCGATATTGAGAAAAGTGAGAATTCGTTTAGCGCCGAGAATGATATAGCTCAAGGAGTATATGTTCATACTTATCACCCTAAACCAAGACTTCTTATTATAGGGGCAGGTGATGATTCCATTACTCTTGCTAAACTTGCGGCGAGCACCGGATTTTGTGTCACGATCGCGGATTGGCGGGAAGCTTTATGCACAGAAAATCGATTCCCTAATGCAGCACTTGTTGCTGGCTTTCCTGAGGAAATCTTACGCGCTTTTCAGGTTAGGGAGCAGGACTATCTGCTCCTCATGAGTCATCAATTCCCCAAGGAACGAGCATTACTCGAACAATTACAACATTCCTCTTATCGATACTTAGGTATATTAGGCTCCCGGACCCGGACTTCGAGACTTCTGGAAGGACTGCCGCCATTCCCTCACTTGCATGCACCTGTTGGACTTACGATAGGATCGGAAGGTCCTGAAGAAATAGCGGTTGCGATCACCGCTGAACTCATTGCTGTCAAACGTAATAAAACAGCAGTTCATGATTACGCGAAGGGGGCTTACAGCGATGCGGACAGCAGGAGTTGTGCTCGCAGCGGGTCAAAGTCGGCGCATGGGTGAGGATAAAATAAATCTTGCGCTGAGCGGTGCCCCCCTCGGCTCCTATGCGGTGAATGCGGCACTCCATTCTCATCTTGATTTGGTGATCTTGGTTGTCAGAGCAGACGATCCGCTTTGCTGGCTCGTAAACTCAGCGAATGACAGGCTGGTCATTACTAGATGCTCTGATTCTGAGCTTGGAATGAGTCATTCGCTTCGCTGCGGATGGAATGAAGCAGTAGATAGGGGGATGGACAGTGTTCTGATTTTACTAGCGGATCAGCCGCTGGTTCAAACCGAACATATCAATGCTCTGCTATCCGCATACGCATCAGCACCTGAACTTCACTATGTCTCAGCGAAAGATGGGGATGTAGTTAAACCTCCGCTGCTTCTATCATGCAAGGTTTCTTCTGTAGTTTCTAAGCTCGAAGGGGATACTGGGGCTAGATCCATCATTCGAAACCGAGCTTATGTAGGAGAACAAATCTCATTTGACAAAGAAGTCTTCTATGATGCAGACACGCCTGATGCATTACTTTACCTTGGGGAGCTGATGGACTCGTGTAAGGAACTCGATTTCTCTTGATTTTTCCAAGGTGAAAAATGAACGAATAGTGTTACAGCTTAGGTGGGAAGTAAGGGGTGTGAATATGGGAATAGGACCTGAACGAATTGTGTATCCCGAGTTGTGGCAACCGGAAAGTATGGAAGAAGCGAGAAAGATCGCGGATCATGTAGCGCCTCATTATCAGTGGGCGGCAGGCACCACCTTATTACGAACACAGTGGGAAATGGGAACGGCACCTGTGCCAAAGCACCTGATTAGTCTTGCAAAAATACAAGAGCTGAATGCGTGTACTGCAGAAGAGGACGGATTACGTATCGGGGCATTAATGAAGCTGAATGCCTGTGCTGCCCTTGAGAGTGTTCGAACTCATTTTCCTTTACTAAGTCAGGCTATTGACGTAATCTCCGCACCATCGATTCGTAGTCTGGCTACGCTTGGCGGTAATATCGTATCGGGAGTGGGAGATTCCATTCCTGTGCTGCTCGTATATGAGGCAAGTTTAAGGTGGATGACAGACACAGGTCTTGCAGAGACAAAACTAACGGATTGGCTGGTAGAATGGCGCAGGGGACAGCGAAATGCGGACCATTTTCTCATCGAAATCTGGATCCCACTGCCTGAGCAGAAACCCGAGGAGGGAAGTCATACCGTCTCTTTCTTTAGAAAAATCGGAAGAAGAGAAGCTTTTACACCTGCACTGGTCACGATCGCTTTTCAGGGAACAGTGAACGCTCAAGGCGAGTGGACTTCACTAGCTATGGCCGCAGGAGGAGGTGCTGGAACGGCGATGAGACTCCTTGAAACTGAACAATGGATTCGTCAGTTTCCTGTAAGCAGTCTGCCTTTATCTGAACTAATGAAGCAAGTACAAGATGAATTTGTCACGATTAGCGATGCGTTTGCTGCTGAGTCTTACCGTAAACAAGCGGCTGCGGGATTATTTGCTTCTGAATTATGGAAGAGTATGAGATCCGCAAGGTACTCCGTATAACCATGTTCATTGGAGAAGGGATTGGGGAATATGCTGCTAAACAAAGAGACCAGCGGGGGCAAGTGGCACAGACGTCCTGATGGGAGAGAAAAAGTAACGGGTACACTGCAGTATCTTACTGATAAGTCACTTCCAGGTATGCTTTACGGCCGGGTAAAACGAAGCGATCATCCGTATGCCCGAATTAGAAGCGTGGATACCTCCGCTGCAGAGGTCTTACCAGGGGTCTATTCGGTGCTGACTCATAAGGATGTGCCTGGACTAAATGGATTTGGCATTGCTACCCCGGATCAACCTGTATTTTGTGAGGATTTTGTAAGGTATATGGGCGATGCGATTGCCGCGGTTGCTGCGGATACGCCTGAGATTGCCGAACAGGCACTTCATCTGATTCATGTTGACTATGAAGTGCTGTCTCCTATAAGTTCTCCTGAGGCTGCTCTTAAAGAAGGGGCGCCTTCTTTGCATCCCGCCGGAAATATACTGCATAGAACAGAGGTAAAGCGGGGCGATGCAAGAACCGATCTACAAAAAAGTGACTTCGTTATCAAGGAAGTGTATTATACGCCCCGGCAAATGCACACCTATATGGAGACAGAGGGCGGTTTATTTGTCCCGGAAGACAGCGGTAGATTAACCGTTTATGCACCGACACAGCACGGGTATAAAGATAGGATGCAGTTATCCCGTATTCTGGATATGCCGGAAGAGTCTATTCGTGTCGTATCTAGCCCGATCGGCGGTTCTTTCGGCGGGAAGGATGAACTGAATGTTCAGCCATATGGTTCACTTTTGGCGTTAAAGACGGGTCGACCGGTTAAATTCCATAACTCTCGTAAGGAATCGGTCCGAGCTGGACTCAAACGACATCCGATGAAGATCGAGATGGAGACGGGTTTTACTAGAGAAGGGTTGATGACTTCTCATCTTGTCCGTATTTTATCGGATACAGGAGCTTATGCGACACTTGGAGCGCCCGTACTTAATTTTGCAACAGAGCATTCGATGGGGCCGTACCAAATTCCGAGTGTGGATGTAGAAGGGTTGTCTGTCTATACGAATAATGGGGTATCTGGAGAATTCCGTGGATTTGGAGGCAATCAGGCGATCTTTGCAATGGAGGGACAAATGGACCGGGCGGCCGCGTTACTTGGTATTGATCCCTGGGAGATTCGGCGGCGTAATTTGCGGAGCAGCACAGATCCAGGGCCGCTTGGGCAGCAGATCCTTGCTACAAATGGACTGTACGAAGTATGGGATGCTGTAGATCATTCCGATCTGTGGAAGAAAAGAGAAGGACAAATGGATACAAAAGGAATAGAGGCTGTCTCTTTCATCGATTTTTCGTCAGCATCACTATCACACTCTTCAGCAGCACCTTGGATAAAAAAAGGAATAGGCGCTTCTCTTGCGATGCATGGTGCCGGCCTTGGTTACGGGATTCCAGATCCTGCCGGGGGAAGACTAAAGCTGAATGCTTCAGGAAAAATCGAAGCTGCTTTTAGTTATGAAGAGTTCGGGCAAGGACTTGTGTCTACGCTGGAGATCATGTTATGCGATATTTTCCGTTGCACCCCGGAAGACATAGAGATTGTAATTGGAGATACAGACCGGGTTCCGCACAGCGGTTCAAGTACCGCTTCACGGTCCACAACGATGGCTTGGATGGCTTTACAGCGCTTGAAAATCCCTTTTACCGACACTTTGATAGAACTTTGTGCGCAGGCAACCGGGCTGCCTGCATCTGAGTTAGTTACTGGAGCGGGTGGGATTTGGCACAGAAGCCGTAATCCGGATTCAAATGAACAAGAGAAGAAAGTGTTATCTTACTTGGAAATCGCGAACCTTGCTTCGGAAGACGAACTTACCTTTGATACAAAATTTCAATATCCAACTACGCCGGATGAAGTAATGGGCGGACATTTTCTCTATACCTATGCAGCGGTAATTGCGGAAGTGGAAGTCAACACGCTGACAGGTGAAGTTAAAGTAGAAGAAATTAAACATATCGTGGCCGCAGGTCCAGTCATAAATCCGATGGGTTATATAGGCCAGATTGAGGGAGGAAGCGGGATGGCACTCGGCTTCACCTTAATGGAGGATGCAATAATGGATCATAGCATGTATGTAACGACCAATCTGGATACCTATTTGATTCCTACTTTTCAGGATATGCAGCGAAAAATTACGGTGGAAGCGCTTGAAAACTTACCTGAAAATGATCCTTTTGGACCTAGAGGCATTGGTGAGATCGGTTCCGTGGCACTTGCTCCGGCCATTGTATCGGCAGTTCACCAAGCAACGGGGATTTGGCTGAATAAATTGCCGATTAATAGAGAGCAGCTTACGATTCCGCTGCATTCTGAATGGAAAGAAGGGGTTAATCCATGACAGAGGGCAGAGCGCATATGAACTGGAATGGCACAATCAACGGGAAGCAGGTGGAGATGGAGGTGCCTGCGACGGAGCGAATGGTGACGATTCTTAGAGATCGTCTACTGCTGACAGGTACCAAAATCTCTTGTGAAATTGGCAGGTGCGGGGCTTGTATGATATTACTTGGCGGGGAACCGGTGAATTCCTGTCTGCTCATGGCCTATCAATGTAACGGGCAGGAGATTCAGACCATTGAAGGGCTTGCTCCTTCTAACGAGACGGATCTGCATCCGGTTCAGCAAGCTTTTATTGAGGAAGGCGGTTTTCAGTGCGGGTATTGTACACCAGGGATGATTCTTAGTACCGCAAATTTACTGGAGCATCATCCTAATCCTTCGACCGAGGAGATCGAAAAAGCACTTTGCGGTAATCTTTGCCGCTGTACTGGTTATGGAGGAATCATCCGTGCAGTACAGCAAGCAGCAGCTGCATCCAGAGATGAACAAGAATAAACGAGAGCAGAAAAGAGAACAGATGAAAAATCATCCAAAAAAATGAAGAAGCCCCGATCCATAAGGAGACGGGGCTTTATTGCTTATGTTAATCCAAACCTAAAAGACGAACACGATATCTTATTTATCGATTTGTGCAGTGATCCAGAAGGTAATGAGTGTAACTGCACTCAGTGCATAGATGAGAAACAACACGTAACCTATTTTCGTGCGGGCAGTAGAGTGCCGATCGTAAAAGTCCGTATTTTTACGGAAACATCCTGTCCACAGCTCGGCGACCATGCTCATGACTACCAAACTATATGAAATGATGAATTTCACTACGAAACCACCTCACTATCTATATATGTAAATATAATCGAATACTACGCAATTAGAATGTCAAAATCAATTTTTAATAAGGTTATTTATATGAATGGTCTAATATTCCGTTTTGTTAACATTATATGTTAAGTAACATGGGGAAATATCTTATATTCATAGAAAAAAGAAGAGGGGTATGTCTATTTTCACAAAAAGTGTAGTAGTTCTTATTCATCATACCGAATGTATGTTAGATTAATTGACGTAGAAAATGGATGTAGCTAAAATCGAACTATAGCAGAGACACAAGGAGCGATGAACATGGGGAGTCAAGAAAATCAGAAAGAACACCTTACTTTTTTACGAAGAGCAATTGAAATTTCGCGTATGGCTCGCGAAAGCGGGAACACACCGTTTGGGGCTTTGCTAGTTGACAAAGACGGCCGCATCTTAATGGAGCAAGGCAATGTGGAGATCACAGAACATCGCTGCACAGGTCATGCAGAGACGGCTTTAATGGAAAGGGCATCGCATACATATAGTCCGGACTTTTTATGGGATTGTACCTTATATACGACAGCAGAACCTTGCGCAATGTGTGCGGGAGCTATGTATTGGGGCAATCTCGGCAGAGTGGTATATGGGATATCCGAGAAGGAACTCCTGGCACTGACTGCAGATGATCCGCAAAATCCAACCTTTGATCTCCCCTGCAGGGATATTTTCGCAAGAGGCCAGAAGTGTATTGAGGTCATTGGGCCTTTTCCTGAACTTGCAGATGAGATTGCTGCCGTACATGAAGGCTTTTGGAACAGCAGTAAGGCAAAAGCCTAAAGGTCATCCTTTCTTTAGAAGAACTAGATTATTTTAAAGTAGAGAAGAAGGAAGAAAAATCAGGGGAAGCGGAGAGTGATGGGGATGAAGAAGTCAGGGAAACGCAGAAAAAATGTGGTTAAGGCTGGAGTGTTATTGATTATTTTGAGTATGGCTTTAACTGCCTGCGGAGGAGGAACCAGCTCAGACCCTGATCAGGCCGCAGATACCCCAGAGCAAACAACGAAGACACCTGTGAAAGTAGTGCTCAACTGGTTTGCTAAATCGGAACACGGTGGTTTTTACGCTGCAGAAGAAGAGGGGATCTATGATGTCAACAACCTAGATGTGACGATTGAACCTGGGGGTCCGCAGGTATCTTCTATTCAGATTGTAGCTTCTGGAAAAGCAGAGTTTGGGGTAGCACATGCGGACCAAATTTTACTGGCACGTAAAGAAGGAATTCCCATTGTAGCCCTGGCTACAACGTTTCAGATCAGCCCGCAAGCACTGATGTACCATGAAGAATCAGGAATTACTGATTTTGGAGACTTAAACGGACGGACGGTATTTATACAGCAAGGTCAGCCTTACTGGGAATTTCTCAAACATAAATATAAGCTGGATACCGTCAAAGAAGTGGCGTATACCGGGCAACACAGTAATTTTATCGAAGATCCACAGTCGGCCAGTCAATCTTTCGTTAATGGAGAGCCCTTTGTCGTTGAGAAACAAGGCGTGAAAGTGAAGACGAAGCTCATTGCTGATTCTGATTATAAACCGTATGCGGCCGTTATTTATACAACGGAGAAATACCTGAAAGAACATCCAGAAACCGTGAAAGCTTTTATTGGCGGGACGGTGGAAGGCTGGAATAATTACAAAGAAAACTATGAAAAAATCAACAAAAAAATAAATGAAGTAAATACGAATTTGTCTGAAGATGAAATCGCATTTGGCGAAGAGGCACAGCGTGAATATGTGTATGGTTATGATGCTGAGGAACATGGAGTTGGCTACATGACAGAGGAACGCTGGACGGAACTTATGGAGCAGCTTATAGAGATTGGTCTTCTCGATCAAGAGATGGATGTGAAAACGGTGTTCACCACGGATTATCTACCTGAACATTAGAGAGATAGACGAGAGAATAATCCACATCTGTTAAGTAGGAACCTTGCTCATTCAAGTGGAGCAGGGTTTTTCTTATATCGGAAACATTAATCTATGAATCGGCTTCCTTTCTCGTCTCGTTACTATAGCTAATTCTGCTATAATCACTAGCATTGAGACAACAATACCAGGCAGGCAAAAGAAGAAAATAAGAAATGATGCTATCTATATTTATATTCATGATCGCAGGAATTGTGGAGCTGTATTAAAGGTTTAGTTAACAGGATGCTTGAAACAGTGGTGTTATAAGACACTCTTTTCCAGCATCTTATTTCACTTTTATTATTGACAGTAATGGAAAGACATGAGAAAATGTACGCGCGTACATTAAATGGAAATGAGTGGATATCTTATCGCTACACGGAAGGAAGTTGCCGAATTTGCCGGGGTGTCAGAAGCTACCGTTTCCAGAGTCATGAATGGGGTTGGCCCCATGAAAGAGGAAACGCGCTCCAAGGTACTTCGTGCAGCAGAAAAACTGGGATATGTGCCGAGTGCGCTTGCACGCAGTTTTGCGAGAAATCGAAGCGGTAATCTTGGCGTCGTTCTGCCGTATATCCCCAAAGCACGATTATTCTCAAGCTATTATTTCTCAGAAATGCTAAGCGGGATCGGCAGTGCTGTTCGTGAGCAAGGATATGATCTGCTGTTGTTATTTCGAAGTGAGCAGGAACCGCAGGAGTATGAATCTTTTTTTCTGGCTCAGAAGGTAGATGCTCTTATTATTCTGGGATCTAGGGATGAGCCGGGTGAGCGGGAAGCCATTCGTAAATTAAAAGAGGCAAGACATCCTTTTCTTGTGGTGAACCAGCATTTTAAGGGAGAGTCATTTCCTGAAGTGGATGTGGATCATGAGGAAGGCAGCAGGCAAGCTGTCACACATTTGATTCAGCAAGGATGTAGTCATATTGGATTTTTAAATGGACCATTAACGTATTCCAACAGTGCAGATCGTCTGTCCGGTTATCAAAAGGCTTTGGCCGAAGGAAATCTTCATCTCGATTCAAGTTATTTGTTCGAAGGTAATTTTAGCCGCCGAAGCGGATACGAGGCAGCAGAAAAAATGAGGGAGCTGCTTCCTGAGATGGATGGCTTGTTTGTCTCAAACGATCGTATGGCCATCGGTGTGCTGCAAAAGTTCAGAGAATGGCAAATTCCTGAAGAGAAATACCCGAAAATAGTCGCATACGATGATTCGGATGCAGCTGAAATAACGGTGCCTCCGCTTAGCAGTGTAAGCGTTCCTTTTTATGAAATGGGAATGATCGCAGCTAATAAATTACTCCAAATAGGGAATGATGCAGAGCTTTTCCGTACATGGTTTGACGAACCGGTAAGAGAGTTGCTGCAAGCTGAGCTTATTGTTCGGGCTTCTTCTAGAAGAAATACCCATGTAAATAACTAACGAGGAGGATGTAAGGATGAGTTCAATTCGTGTTGGAATGGTAGGATATAAATTTATGGGAAAGGCGCACAGTAATGCCTACCGAAGTGTTCCTATGTTTTTCCCAAAAGTAAAAAAGCCAGAAATGGCCGTCATCTGCGGACGCGATGAAGCAGCCGTAAAAGAAGCACAAGAACAGTTTGGCTGGCAGGAAAGTGTGACGGATTGGAAAGAGCTCGTCCAGCGTGAAGATATTGATCTTATTGATATCAATGCACCAAGCAACGTACACAAAGAGATTGCACTTGCTGCAGCAAAAGCGGGCAAACATATTTTTTGCGAGAAACCGTTAGCGCTTTCACTTGCCGATTCTCGTGAGATGCAAGCTGCGGCAGAAGCAGCAGGAATTAAGCATATGATCGGTTTTAATTATCGTTTTTCACCTGCGGTACAGCTTGCTAAGGATCTGATTGAAAGCGGAAGACTCGGTAAAATCTATCATTTCCGCGCGACCTTTTTACAGGACTGGATCTTGGACCCTGAGTTTCCGCTTGTATGGCGTTTGCAAAAGGAGATTGCTGGTTCCGGTTCGCATGGGGATCTTGGCGCTCATCTTATCGATATGGCTCGTTTTCTGGTAGGGGAGTTTAAGGAAGTCGTCGGCATGAGCGAGACCTTTATTAAAGAGCGTCCTATTGCATCCGCAATGACTGGGCTTACGGCTACAAAAGGAAATGCGAATACGGAAAAAGGGCCTGTCACTGTAGATGATGCGACGCTGTTTCTAGCTAGATTTGAAAACGGTGCCATTGGAAGCTTTGAGGCGACTAGATTCGCCGCTGGTCATCGCAGCACGAACTCGTTTGAGGTGAATGGCAGTAAAGGCAGTGTCAGATTTGATTTTGAACGGATGAATGAGCTGGATGTTTACTTTACAAGTGATGAGGAAGACGTACAAGGCTTCCGCCGAGTTCTCGCAACAGATGCAGCTCACCAATATGCAGAAGCATGGTGGCCTGCAGGACATCCCATTGGATTTGATCAGACGTTTACTCACGAGATGGTAGAGTTTATGAATGCAATCGAAGAAGATCGCCAGCCGGTTCCTAATTTTTCAGATGGAGTAGCTTGTCAGGCCGTATTAGAAGCAGTGGAGAAGTCAGTACAGGAACGTCGCTGGGTTGAACTTACCGAAATGGAGGATATAAACCAATGAAAAAAGCACTAATTGTATGGGGTGGATGGAACGGTCATGAACCTGAATTGGTATCGGCTTTATTTGATGAGTGGCTTACCAAGGCTGGGTTTGAAGTAGAACTGGCAAATACACTGGATGCTTATGCGGATGCAGAAAAACTTCGTGAACTGGATCTAATTGTGCCGATGTGGACAATGGGTACGATTGAACAAAAATATGTGGAGAATGTGTCAGCTGCAGTCATTGGTGGAGTAGGCCTTGCTGGGTGTCATGGAGGAATGTGTGACTCCTTCCGAACAAATGTGGATTGGCAGTTTATGACGGGCGGGCAATGGGTAGCTCATCCAGGCAATGACGGTGTCGAGTATACAGTGGAGATCAAATACAGTTCAAGTCCGCTGCTTGCAGGGATAGACAATTTTCAGGTGAAAAGTGAACAGTATTATCTTCATGTTGATCCAGCGGTAGAGGTCCTTGCTACAACGAGATTCCCGCAAGTAGAAGGTCCGCACAGTGCTAATGGCGCAGTCGATATGCCTGTCGTATGGACGAAAAAATGGGGGCAAGGCCGGGTGTTCTATAATTCACTGGGACATCATGCCGATATTATGGAGCAGCCTTCTGTCAGAGAGATCATGACTCGCGGTCTTTTATGGGCCGCTGAAGGTAAAGCATTAGTCGATTCAAGAAATACTGCCGCGAGTGCCTACACAGGCATGGCCGATAATCAGCTGTAAGAATAAGAGCTTGGTGAAGGGAGATTTTACGCTTGGATAAAGTGAAGGTAGGTATTATTGGCTGCGGTAAAATAAGCGGAATTTATATGGAGAATTGCAGTAAGTTTGAAATCCTGGAACTTGTCGCTTGCGCCGATCTTGATTTGGAACGTGCCAAGGAACAAGCAGCAGCGTATCAGATTCCTAAAGCGCTTACGGTTCCCGAACTGTTAGCCGACCCTGAGATTGAGCTTGTTATTAACCTGACGATTCCTGCGGTCCATGCGAGTGTGTGTTTAGAGGCGCTTGAGGCGGGGAAACATGTCTACGTGGAAAAACCGCTCGCCGTGACTCGGGAAGAAGGTAAGCAAGTACTAGACCGCGCGGCTGAGCTTGGTTTACTGGTGGGATGTGCACCGGAAACTTTCTTTGGAACAGGAATCCAGACCGCTTTGAAAACGATTGAAGAGGGACGTATTGGGACTCCAGTTAGTGCCGCTGCTTTTATGATGAGCCGTGGACATGAACATTGGCATCCCGATCCTGAGTTCTATTATGCTGCAGGCGGAGGCCCGATGTTTGATATGGGACCTTATTATTTAACAGCGCTGATTCAGCTGCTTGGTCCGATTGCAAGCATTACCGGTATGACAAGTGCTGCACTTGAAGAACGGGAAATTACAAGTCACAAGAAACGCGGGAAGAAGGTTAAGGTCGATATTCCCACACATGTCACGGGTCTAATCCGATTTCAAGGTGGAGCAGTAGCAAGTATAATTACAAGTTTTGATATCTTTGGCGGAAGTACTCTTCCAAACATAGAGATACACGGTACGAAAGGAACACTTCTCGTCCCTGATCCGAACACCTTTGGTGGTCCCGTAAAATGGAGAGGGATGGGAGATGCAGAGTGGACCGAAGTTCCACTTCTTCCTGGATATGATCGAAATACACGGGGAATTGGACCTGCAGACATGGCTTACGCCATTCGGAGTGGGCGCAGCCATAGAGCAAGCGGTGCACTTGCTTACCACGTACTGGAAGCGATGTGGGCATTTCATGATGCATCAAGCGAAGGCAAACATTATACGATGCAAAGTACATGCGAAACTCCAAAACCGCTTCCTACGGATCTTCCTTTATATACGCTTGACCAGTAATGATGTTTACACGAGCCCCTTGCGTTTGCAAGCGGGCTTTTTTTATCATCCGTTTATTATTGAGTCTGCTTATGATTTGTAGGGCAAGTGTAGAAAACATCAGAAAATAGAAAAAAGTGTTGTAAATCTTACAATACCTAGTATAATACTAGGTAAAAGAGAGCGAAGGAGATGCAGGTTGACTATGAACATACAAAATCAAACAAAGTCCTTACAAATGGATGATTATCTAGACCTCTTGAATTATGCAACCCAAATGAAGGACGAAGCATGGAGACAGTCGATTTTGGAGCAAATCCGTAGTTGTGCAGCGAAATCTGTTCAGCAAGTAGAGTTGCCTGCCCGGAGCGATCTATGGGTTCGATTCGATGCACTTAATGATGAATTACTTGAACTTTTTAAACGATTAAAAGAAGAGACAGATTTGAAATTGAAGAAGAAAGTAACGGAACAAATCTGGCAATTAAAATATGAACGCGTCACCATCTCGAGACAGCTTGAATCGATTGTGAATGCTAAACCTAGTTCTACCTAGATTAATCCTTCTTTATCTTAAATTGACTAACAAGATCATTTATTATCGCGGAGAGATTCACGGCATCTAAGGACCCATTTGAGGGTCTTTTTTTTGCAATTCTTCAAGTAAAACACAAATAGGAAAACTCTTTATTTTTATTGATTTCAACTGATTTATTAAGGGTAAGTAGTTATAAAACTTGAATGAGTCGATTCCTTACCTTATTCATTTAAGAGAACATCATACTTATTGAAAGAGGTGAATAAAGATAGTTAATACAATAGGGTTAACGTAAGAGCGGTTATTCCTGACCCCATCGAACGAAATCCGCTTAAATTCATGAGGAGGTAAATAGATGACACAAAATTCTCAATTCTCTGGAATTTCTATATTAGGCATGGGTACCGCACTGCCTTCACATCCGATCCCGCAAGCAGATATATCGGAACTGATCACCTCTTCTCTTGAGGCCCGGCCCGACCTAGCCCGGTTTGCACGAAGGATATTTAGATCATGCGGAGTAGATATGCGCTATACAGTTGAGCCGGAATTCACAAAAAAATCTTCAGCCGAGTGCAGATATTTGCCATCCAATGATTTATCCCAGGTGCCTACTACGGAAGAACGAATGAATACATACAAAAGGGAATCTGTTCCCCTTGGGCTTACGGCTGCGAAAGCCGCTTTACTTGACAGCGGTGTAGATAAAAGTGGAATTACGCATCTGATTACAGTGAGCTGTACGGGACAGTTTCTTCCTGGGCTGGATGTAATGCTAATGAAGGAGCTTGGTCTATCACCACGTGTAAACCGTCTTCCGTTAATTTTCCAAGGATGTGCGGCGGGTCTAAAAGCGATTCAAATGGCAAGAGATGTAGTTCAAGGTTCTCCGGAATCAAAAGTCCTCGTTGTTTGTGTAGAACTGAGTAGTTTACATTTTCAACCTGCGATGGATCGAGAGGCATTATTTGCAGCTTCCTTCTTTGGAGACGGGGCCGCTGGGTGCGTGATTGGAGAAGCTGACATGAATCATAGTTCCTATTTCGAACTTGGGAAAGGGTATTCCGTTCTGTTACCCGATTCAGCCGAAGATATGACGTGGGAAGTAGGCAATGCGGGATTTGATCTCTACCTTTCTCCGCGAATTCCCAAACTATTAGGTGAATATCTTGCTCCAGAGTTAGAACTATTGTTACAAGGGGACAAGCATCCTGAGTTATGGGCAATCCATCCGGGCGGAAAAGGAATTGTTGATTCGGTACAAAATGTGCTTGGTCTTCGTGATGATCAGACCAAATACAGCAGGGATATTCTTAAAAACGCAGGGAACCTGTCATCTGTCACGATTATGTTTGTACTTGCTGCCATGCGTCAGGATATGAGAGATCAGAGTCAGGATAAAACGAAGGGAATTGCTATGGCCTTTGGTCCTGGACTTACTGCAGAACTGATGCAGTTTACTTATGTCCCTGCCTATCAAGCAGCTGAAACGGAGCCTTCTCATGTCTATCTTTAGAAATCTTTCAAGAAGAGCAAAAGAGGATGAACTTATGGATGATTTCTCTCTTGGTGGCGAAGAACTGAGCGAGGCACTCAAGCATTTGCGAAGATTGAACAAGATTTTTGGAGCCCCTGGTCCCACTTGTTATGGTGTGGAGAAGCTATGGGCGGAGATCGGTAGACCGAGTGAGCTGACACTGCTTGATGTCGGCGCCGGATCGGGAGACGTCAATCGCAAACTTCTTACATGGGCAGACAGCAAAGGAATTAAGATGAAGATTACCCTTGTCGATCTAACAGAAGAAGCCTGCGAAGAAGCGCGGTCTTATTTTTGGGATGAAAAGCGGGTAAATGTGATGAGGGCTGATGTAAAGTCTCTGCCGGAAGGGTATGCAGATATCGTGACGGGTTCTCAGTTCGTACATCATTTCGAGGGACAGGAGCTCGTTGAAATCGTGAGTCACATGTTGAAGTCTTCTAAATATGGTGTGGTTATTAACGATATACACCGGCATCCGGTACCTTACACGGCAGTATGGTTAACGACACGAATGATATCAAGGAACAGGTATATTCGGCACGATGGTCCGCTTTCTGTCGCCAAAGGATTTACACACAAAGACTGGAGCGACCTAAAATCAAAACTGAATCACAAGACGATGACCTATTCATGGAAACCTTTATTTCGCTATGCGGTCGTCATACCCAGAGAGTGAAAATAGAAGGGAGGGACGGAGAAGATGGATAACATAGATAACAGTATCGATGTGATTATTATGGGGGCAGGTATTGGAGGCAGCGCGGCTGCTATTCAGTTAGCTGAAAAAGGGCATCAGGTTCTGCTCCTGGATCAGCAAGTATTCCCAAGGCATAAAACATGCGGCGAATTTATGTCCCCCGAGACGAAGGAAATGCTGGCTTATCTTGGAGTGGATCCACTAGAGCATGGGGTTAATCCAACAACAATGAAACAAGCCAGGATTATTTTGCCGAGCGGTAAAGAGATGGAAGCGCGTCTGCCAGGTGACGCATGGGGCATCAGCAGGTATGAACTTGACCTTATGCTTCATAAAAAGGCGCTGGAACTCGGCGTCAAGATCAAGACAAAAGCGATGGTTACCCATGTTCAACAACAAGAAGATCACACTTATCTTATAGAGACAAAGCAAGGACAAATAAGGGAAACTTATCATGCCAAAGCAGTCATTGGAGCTTATGGAATTAGAAAGCCTCGAGGAGTACCTGCGGATCAGGAGGCAGAGCGAAAGGATCTCGAAGTATTTGTTGGTGTAAAATCACACTATACCGGAATACAAGCAGCGGAAGAGGTAGAACTGTATTTTTGCGATGGGGGATATGTGGGGATTTCACCTGTAAAAGAGGGTGTAGTTAACATAGCCGCATTATTGTCCTTTGATATGGTGCAGCGCAGTGGTAAATCGATCGAGGAGATTCTAAGCGAAGCAGCCTCTACCAATCCCCGGTTATCAGACCGGTTATCGAAGGGAATTCCGGTACAAGGTTCTCAGGTATCTATATCCCCTGTAAGATTATCGGAAGCACCGGAACCCTGGTCTTTCTTTCCGCATATAGGAGATGCGATGCTCATGATTCCGCCGCTATGTGGAGATGGGATGTCGATTGCACTTCGCTCTTCAATGATCTGTTCGATAGCTACAGACCAGTATCTCAAAGGTAAGCTGACTTATTTGGAATGGGAGAGCAATTACACCTTGGAAGCGAATAGGGAGTTTTCTGATCTACTGCGCAGGGCCAGAAGGATTCAAAAGATGGCTTTTTCAAAAGTAAATCAAATTTTCCCCATCATCGGTCAATTGTTTCCAAGCCTTCCTTCCTATTTGGTGAAATCAACACGATTATCTGAACTTGGTGTGACTAAATCATAAAGTTTAGACAGTCCGGAGTGTATAAAATGCAATCATTAAATAGTAAAAATCAACCAGCCTCCACTTCTGTAATGATTATAGTGGGGGTTTTTGCATCGCTATTTTTTGACTTTGGAGTCGTATTTATCAATTAATATTATTACATATATCATTGTATTAATTAGGTTAATATTCTACAATTTTACTACATAACAAAAGTACCCGAAGTGGCAATTAGTAACTTATAGAGAGGTGGGAAGAAGCAGGAGTAAGCCGGATGAAAGAAAAATATTTTTGAAACCGCTTTCTAATATAGGCCTTGGCTGTTCATTATTAATGAATGATATTTTTATAAAATCGGCTGTATAAAGGAGAACGATGGATATGCTTAGAAAAGTGAAGGTTGAGCAAGGATGGGTTCAAGGATTGCCTGCGGCTGATCCGCGAATTACTAGTTTTAAAGGAGTTCCCTTTGCAGCTCCGCCTGTGGGTGAAAATAGATGGCGAGCGCCTCAGCCCCTAAAAGACTGGGAAGGTGTTCTTAAAGCTTATGAATTTGCGCCAATTTCAATGCAGGTGAGACAAGAGATTGACGAGAACAATATTTATACGCGGGAGTGGGCAGTGGAACCCGATATTGTCATGAATGAAGACTGCCTCTATCTCAATGTATGGACGCCTGCCAATCAGACAGATGAAAAGCTTCCCGTATATGTTTGGTATTTTGGCGGCGGGCTGCAGGTAGGCCATACAGCGGAAATGGAATTCGACGGTGAACGGATCGCAAGACGCGGGATCGTGGTAGTCACCATTAACTATCGGCTAAATGTATTTGGTTTTCTAGCACATCCGGAAATCACTTTGGAGGCGCCAGAAGCCCCTGCTAATTTTGGGAATCTCGATCAGCAAGCAGCTACAAGATGGGTCAAGCGCAATATAGCGGCTTTCGGCGGCGACCCTGACAACATCACGATAGGAGGTCAGTCTGCCGGCGGTGCAAGTGTGATGAGCCAACTTACCTCTCCGCAGAATGAAGGGCTCTTTCAGAGGGCAATTATCCAAAGCGGGATCTTTACTGAGCTTTACCCAGGGCCTGGTAAACCAAGATTTTTGAGAAACCTGCCGGAAGCGGAGCAGGAGGGCGTGAAATTTTTTGAATATATTGGTGTATCTTCGCTTGATGAAGCAAGGCAATTAGACTCTGTTTATCTCCGAGATAAGGCGGTGGAGTACGGTAAGTTCTGGGGAAGTGTCGTTGATCAGACGTTTTGTGTAGGCAACTCGCTTGAATTATTCCTTGAGAACAAGCGTCTAATGGTTCCAACCATGTTTGGACACACGTCCTCTGAGTTTTTTAGTACTCCAAATGTCGATTCACTTGAAGACTTCAAAAAAATGGCCGCCGATATGTTTGGGAACGATGCCGACATCTTTTTGAAGCTTTGTAATGCCGAGTCGTCCAATATAGAAGAAGTTAAAAAGATAGCAGCCGTAAGCAGTATTGAATATGCGATACGTATTGCGGCGCATGCTAATACCAATACAGAATCTGGCCCACCTATGTACTATTACAATTTTGATGCAGAAATTCCAGGTTGGGATAACCCAGGTACCTTCCACTCCGTGGATCTCTGGTTTTTCTTTGAAACACTAGCTAAATGTTGGAGACCATTTATAGGTAAACATTACGATCTGGCTCGCCAAATGTGTAATTACTGGGCCAACTTTATCCGAACCGGAGATCCGAATGGACTCGATTCTACGGGAGAGGAATTGCCGAAATGGGAGCCATATACTACTGAAGAGCCTTACGGAATGTTGTTTGCTGAGCAGTCCGGATTTTTGAAAGAGCAACCAAGTGAGATCATGAGTTTTGTTGTTCAGCAATACTTCAAGAAGAAGGGATTAGCCCTGCAATCCTAGTAGAATTTATGGTTAGCGACCTAATTTTCTTAATCTGTGGAGCAGTAGAGCAACTTCAAAGAGATGTCTTACAGACGGAGCAAATGTCTGTAAGGCATTTTTTTGTCATTTATATCCTGATACAATAGAGATATGAGAAATGAAATGAGGGATATCATGAATATTGAAATAAACAAAGATTTAATTGAGGATGAACGTGGTAATTTATACCGCGTCGTTCAGCTAGAAGGGGATACACTTACCGTAGTCAATGCGTTTGTAGAAGCCTCTTTTCGAGAAATACTGAGTTTTAACAAGAGTGAGAATGAACAGCTTGCGGCTTACGAAGGAGAGTATGTCGGAAAACAAGCAATGGATATGGTAAGACATGATTATGTTTATGCCCTTAAAGAGATGGATGGCAGATTATATACATTGCAGGATGTAGAGCAGGTATATCACGTGGATTTTATTAAGATGATTGAATTTTTCAGACCCAAAGGGTTAAATTCATCTAACGATTGATATTAGGGGGAAGCGTGTATGGAACTCTATTTCAAAGATCGTTTTTTTAGTTCAGGAATATCTGAAATTATGGACGCATCAGGTAATGAACTGGGCTGCATCGATTTGAAAAGTGCCTTCGGATCTTCGCTGGATATCTATGATTCTTTGAGTAATTTGATCTATTCAGGTAAATTTAGAGTATTCTCTAATAAATGGAATGTACTTGATTCTCATGGAGAGACCATTGGAATCGTTCGATCGAGAATGAGTTTTCTTGAGAAGAAATTTGAGTACCAGGCAGGATCGAGAGGCGTATTTACGATTACCTCACCCGCATTCTCTAGAGATTTTGCGATCGTTGATGAGCAAGGAGACGCAGTCGCTGGCTTTGAAAAAATCTCTGGTTTTTTCAGTTCTGGAGCCTATCGTCTGCAGAATAACACCTCCGAAATAAACAGCTATGAACTGATTGCCGTGATTATGGGGGTTCATTCGATTCGTAAAAGACAGAATCAAGCGGCTAATTCAGCACCCTAATGAACGTAATAATAAAGAAGGGACACAAGTGCGTGTCTCTTTTTTTGTGTGAAGTTATTCAGCTGGGACTAAATGATTCTAAATTAAACATTACTTCAGAAGCAGATGGTAAGCTGATAATATAATAGGAAAGCAATAGAGAAGCAATCGAAGAGCAGTTGAAGAGCAATGGAAGAGAATCGAAGAGAGTAGGAGAACCTATGGATTGTTTAACACAGGCAGTTCAGTTAAGAGAGAGTGGACAAAGCGAGATGGCACTCAAGGAATTACTTACGCTAGAAGAACTTTTACGTGATGGGAAACTTTTGATCGATTCTGCACAGTTACAGTATCAGCTTGCCTGGACGTACGATACGTTAGGACTTGAAAAAGAAGCAGTGCCTTACTATGAAGCTGCTCTTTCAGGCGAACTACCCAAGGAAGATAGAGCGGGAGCATTGCTTGGACTAGGCAGTACATATCGAACACTAGGGCAGTATGAGACAGCGGAGAAGATTTTTGAGACCGCCATATTTGAGTTTCCAGAGAAACGAGAATTTCAAGTTTTTATGGCGATGGTTCAGTATAATCTCAAGGAACATAAGCGAGCGATGAGATTGCTTTTGCAGGAAATTGCCGAACATTCTGCTAATGCGGGTATACAGAAATACAAACGAGCGATTGCTTTTTATGCAGATAAATTGGATGAACGCTGGGACTTATAAAATAAAGCGTGGGATTGTCGAATAACATCCCTCATAGGAAGATTCATCTCTTAATAAAAAGGTCTGAACCCTGGTGTCAGTATACTGTGGTTCAGGCCTTTTTATCTAGAAGAACAGGAGATCTAGTTCTTGATACGGATCGTTTTCTCCGTTATGAAAAAAGAAATGTAAACGATATGCAACACACTAGGTCTTGCTACATCGGGATTTATGATAAAGGCTGTAGCTCTAGACTCCTATTTTTCGAAATACTAGGCAAAATAATGACTTATGAAGACAAAATAACAATAGATCATACATATTTCAACCATTGGATGATTAATAACGTGTAAAGTTATCTAACCTATCCGAGATCTGATTGATAGATTACTACATCGATACGACTATTTTTTGTAGAAAAAACAGGTATATGGTATGAAAACTATCATTAAAGAGGTAGAACAGGGGATTCTACAAATTTTTTATCCCTATTACATTAAAATAGTTATGGAAGAATTGAATAAGGAGGAATACCATGCAGTCTAAGCCTTTCATGCGAAGAGTGATGTCGCTCTCCGTCGTTTCCACTCTTTTTATATCCGCTCTTTTTCCTGCCATCGTCTCTGGTGCCGAAGCTAGAAAGTTTCAGTCCGAAACGTTTCAAGTGGATTCTAGCAAATTATCTTCCGCCATATCTAAAACACTGAATGCAGGCAAGAAAAAAGAAGCCATGAAAAACAGGAATGGTGGTACAAAAACCAAGTCATCTATTCAGAAAGTAGACTCTCTAGATTCTTCTAACAACGAGAAAAAGAACGAAGAGGTAACGCCTCAAAACTATGTCCCTGCTTCTGACAGTACGGACCGGATTCCTGTCATTGTCGAATTAACCGAAAATCCAGTGGTCGTAGAAGAGGCGAACCGTGAACAAGGAGGAAGTAGATCAGGAGTAAACCAGCGAAGCATCATTAAGAGACAGCAGTCCACATTTGCTGCTGCGGCTGCGAAACTGAATGCAAAACTCAAAACAAATTACACAGATGTATTCAATGGTTATGCGCTTGAGATCACTGCAGATCAAGTGGATTCTTTACTAGGTCTTCCTGGTGTGAAGGCAATTTATCCTGATGCAGAAATGAAAGCAACACCAGTGAGCAGTGTAACGCCGAATATGGATGACAGTGCTCCTTTTATCGGTTCAGATACGTTCTGGGATACCGGTTATGATGGTTCTGGAATTAAAGTAGGTGTCTTGGATACGGGAATAGACTATGACCATCCGAGTTTGAAAGATGCCTACAAAGGCGGTTATGACTTTATTGATAATGATAACGATCCATATGAAACACGTCCTGATCCAAACGATCCCGAGGCAGCAACGGAACATGGTACACATGTGGCAGGAACGATAGCTGGACGTGGAAATCCGCTTGAGCCAGATGGCAGTACGGGGTGGGTACGCGGCGTTGCCTATGGTGCTGATCTCTATGCATATCGTGTGCTTGGACCAGGCGGCTCTGGTGCCACATCGGGAGTTATCGCTGCAATTGAGCGTTCCGTACAAGATGAACTTGATGTGATTAATCTCTCGCTTGGCAGTGCGATTAACAATGAGTATGATCCTTCTTCCGTCGCTCTTAATAATGCAGCTCTAGCAGGAGTCGTAGCCGTTGTTGCAAATGGGAATGACGGTCCAGATGGGTATACACTCGGTTCACCGGGATCAGCAGAGATTCCTATTTCTGTAGGAGCTTCTACACCGCCTCTTAACATTCCAACAATTGAGGCAGAAGGTCTGATTAAAACTTTCGGCAGTATAATGACTTTCTCTCCTGATCATTCATCTCTTCCAGATAAGCCGATCGAAGTTGTGGCAGCAGGGCTTGGAAGAACGGAAGATTTTGCAGGTAAAGATCTGACAGGCAAGGTGGCACTCATTCAGAGAGGGACCATTTCTTTTACCGAAAAATCACGAAATGCGCAGGCGGCTGGAGCAGCAGTGGCTGTGATTTATAACAACGCACCTGGTAATTTCGGGGGTACTTTAGGTGAGCCAGGAGATTATATTCCGACTTTAAGTATCTCTTTAGAGGATGGGACGGCACTTAAAACCAAAATAGATGCGAATCCAGGTTACAAAATTAATTTTGGAGTGGATTTGCAGCAAAATTTGATGGGTGACTTCAGTTCAAGAGGACCGGGTCTTCCTAAATACGGCATTAAACCAGATATTTCAGCCCCGGGGGTCGGTATTCGTTCTTCCGTTCCAGCATATGGCGGTGATTATACGGATGCATATGCGGATCTGCAAGGTACAAGTATGGCTGCGCCGCATATCGCAGGAGCTGCAGCACTTTTACTTGATAAAGATTCTTCCCTGAACCCTTATGAGATCAAGGGACTGATGACGAATAATGCGCTTAAGATTAGTGATCTAAAAGGAAACCGTTACACCCATAATGAGCAAGGGGCAGGTCGAATTGATCTAACAAATACGCTGAAAGCCAAGGCAGTAGCCCTTGTTGAAGAAGAAACGACGGCAGTAAAATCGGACACTGCTACACCGTATGAAACAGGTCTCCTTTCTTATGGAATTCTCGCAGGGGGAGAAACAGCAACGAAAACCATTAAGGTCAGTGATATTGTGTCTGAGAGTTCGGCTTACACCATTACAACCGAGTGGTATGGAGCGCCTCCAGGTACGCTTTCGGCAAGCGAGTCTTCTGTAAAAGTTTCTGCAGGAGGAGGTACGGAATTTACGGTAAGCCTTACGATGAATGCAGATACACCCAATGGAAATTATGATGGAGAAGTGATTTTGACCGAAACTTCGGGTCATCAGCTCAAGATTCCTGTATATGTATATGTCGGTGAACCGAAGAAGATCGAAACCGTATCTGATCTTGAACTTATTCCGCAGTTCTTCTCTCCAAATGGAGATGATCTCGTTGATACAGCGGATGCTCATTTCTCGGTAAATGTGGCGAATAACTATTTCTCACTTGATGTATTTGATGCTTATACAGGGGATTGGATTGGGGTTGTCGCTGAGGTTCTAACGGGTTTAAAACCAGGAGATTATAACTTAACCGGTTGGGATGGCATCGTATCAAATTATGAAACGGAGTTTGCACTTGATTCAGATGTTTACGTTCTAGCTCCTTATGTAGGCATTGATAAAGAGGAATTAGAAATTGTAAAGGATGCTGCCTATGATTTTGTTATCGATAAAGAAGCCCCTGTCAGTTCTCTTCATGATCCTGCGATCCAAGTGAAAGGTAACATGGGGGTAATTACAGGGGAAATAGAGGATGACCTTGTAGTTAAACTGCTTGGAAACTATTCAGGTATTGCCGTGGATGCGGAATACGAAGTAGACGGCGAAATGGAATATGTTCCCGGAACGATTGACTCAGACGGAAAGTTTACCATCGAAGTACCTGTAACGAAAGGGGAAAACCAATATCAAATCTACGTATATGATTTCGTTGGTAATGGTTTCTTGGAGCCTGCTCATGTAGTGAAATATAATTCAGATGGCGAAGAAGAACCGGAAGAGCCGGGAGAGCCAGTACCAGGCGCCATCTCACTTTCGGCAAACCTCTCTAAAAAGCAAGTAACTGTCAATGAAACGTTCCATGTAGACATTGATTTTACCGACACAAAAGATCTTTATACCGCTCAATTCAGCTTGACGTACGATAAAGATCTTGTGAAAGGGTCGGTAACACCAAGCGTGGCGCTTGCTACTTATCAAGAAGAGAAGAACCCGGGAGTGTCACCGATTATTAAAGAGGAAACAGCAGATCTTGGTAACGGAAAAGCAAAAACGGATTACGTCATTTCTCTGGCTGGGATTCCGGATGGTTATACGGGTAAAGGAGCACTTGCCTCCTTCCATTTTGCAAGTCCAGACACAGGAGACTTTACCTTCTCTCTGTCCAATGTGCGAGTCTTAAATAGTGAATCAGAGGATATCACCCTTGGGAAAGTTTCGAGTGGTACGGTTAAAGTGACGCAGGTTCCAACCCCTGATCCGGATCAATTCAAGATCACAGGCAGCATTGATGCAGAGGCCTTCCAAGATGTGAATTACAGTGATACTTGGTACCAAGGCGCGGACGGCGTGCATAAAGTCGTTGTGGAAGCACTTAGTGCAAATGGACAAGTAGCGGGTTCGGGTGTGGTAAGTGCGGATGGTACGTATACCATAGAAGTTCCAAAAGGAACCTATACCGTGCGTGTGGTTGTACCAGGTCACATCTCTGAATCGAGTTCCGTAACCGTAGATGGCAATGAGTCTGTGAACTTTGGTCCGCTTACGGCAGGAGATCTGAATCAGGATGGTCATGTAAATCTCGTTGACTTACAGCTTGCAGCAAAAGTATTTGGCGCTGTAAAAGGAGCAAGCTGGCCGAATGCAAAAACTTCAGCCGCTGATTTAAATCGTGACAATAGTGTTGATCTTCTGGATATATCCTACATTATTAACAATTATGAATTCGAGTAATGAAGTAGACTTGAAAGATTAGGTTTGACTGAAGAGAGGTTAGGATTGATTGAAGAGAGGATGGGAATGGATGTCCTCTCTTCTACATATTGCATACGACAGGGGATGCGGAAGAATGAATCTATGGAAGACAAAGAACAAATGGATCGCTATCACAGCTGCACTGGGGATCATGTTCTGCTTTATTCCAGCAGGTCCACTGTCAGCAGCTTCAGAGGTAAAGAATACGAATAAGGTCGCAGATGACAATCTGCCGATGGTTCGTCTGGTACCTTCGGTATATGAGGCTAAGGTGGGGGATACAATTGAGGTTGCGATATGGCTGCAAGGATTTACCGGTGACTATAGCCATGTTCAAGGATACGAAATTCATATGGATTATGACGCAGCACTGCTAGAACCAGACTCGGGTACGAAGAGACTATCTCCGCAGGTCTTCAAGAAAACAAGCAATCCGATGAGTCTTGTTAATAAAATTGATCCTAGGGGAAGCGTTCAGATCTCAGAAGCGATTACTTCGCAGGATGCTAAACTTTTTACCGGATATGGAAAAGCAGGCACCATTTCATTCCATGCATTAAAAGCAGGGACGGTCACTTTAAAACAAACGAAGTCCATTATTATTCAGCCGGACAACCCAGGTCTAAACATCAAGCACCAAATAAGTGAGCCAACGATTACGATTCGTGAGGGTGGTACAGCAACGGATCAAGTGAGCGAGAAGATACAGACCATAGGGGAAGTACCTGTAAAAAAAATAAGTCAGCCTACCTCGGCCCAAACCCTCGCAGGCTTTAAAGATCAAGGAGCAATAACGAAACTAAAGTGGGCACAGGATTCGATTATCAAGCTTGCGTCAAGCGAGGTTCTACAAGGCACAAATGAAGGGAATTTCGAACCGCTTCGAGATATGACAAGAGCTGAATTTGGCAAATCAGTAGTCGTGGCACTCGGGCTTGATATGAAACAGCAGTCAGCGCCCACTTTTTCAGATGTCAAAACCTCAGATTGGTACTACGACTATGTGGTAACAGCAGGAGCATATGGGCTGATTCAAGGTAAAGAAGATAAACAAGGTGGTCTTAAGTTTCATCCAAATGCACCGATTACAAGAGCGGAGCTTGCTACTATTTTAGCCAGACAAGTAAAGAACAGTGGTAAGGGAATGACGAGTGACAATAAGAATCCATTCACGGATATTCCGTCCCATTGGGCAAAAGAAGATATCATTTATCTCTATGGAAACAAACTGATTCAAGGCAAGACAGCAACCGCGTTTAAACCAGGGGAAAAGGCAAGCCGTGCCGAAGTGAGTGTACTGCTTGAACGTGTTATACAAACCGTGAAATAAGAGAAAAAACCGTTTCATTCCTAACAAGGAGCGAAACGGTTTTATTTTGTAACCTAGCAATTTACATGTTACCATAGTAAAGAATAGACATATGACTTGGAGGGTTTTGCTAGTGAATTATTCATCTTCTGGATTTGATCCTATCTATCATTTTATAGAGCAAAATGTAATCAATAAGAAATGGCCTTCCGCTGTATTTGGCATTACGAACCGCGATGAAATTCTCGATCTTCGCTCTTATGGCACTTATGAAGATGGTAGAGAAATGAATAGTAAGACGATATTTCCCGTATTCTCTATAACAAAGCCGATGATTGGACTTGCTATTATGCAACTCTGGGAGAAAGGCTTGCTTCATCCAGGGCAATTAGTAAGTAAAATTCTACCGGATTTTGCGGAACACGGGAAAGATAAACTTGCGTTATGGCATCTTCTTACTCATACAGGTGGACTCGATCAACGTTATCTGATGGAATGTGCTCAGGGCAAACATGCTCCTGATGGCTTACTCCATCCTCATCTATATAAAGCACTTGCGGAGAGTCACTTAGAGTCTGCTCTCGGACAGAAAGTCAGCTATAACAATGCGGCATTTACGGTACTCGCTGAAATTATAGAACGGTTAAGCGGCATGACATATGAAGAATATCTACACAGACATATTTTTGAACCGCTTGGAATGAAAGATACTAATTTTGGCGGGGTAGAGCAGGATCAATCGAGAATAGCACCTATAGCGGGAGCGGAAGCGATGGCAAGTCATATGGATTCATTTGTTGCAGCTAAAATTCCATTTGGTGGTCTATTCAGCACAGCAGACGACCTGCTTCTTTTCGCTAAATCCATGTTAAGACAAACGGAAACCAAAGAAGGTAGTTTCTTAATTAAGCCTGCGACTTTTAAACAAATGATCACACCTCAAACACTGCATATCGAAGAGGTCGATTCCGATTATGGCTTCGTATGGAAGACTCCAGTCCGCCATAAAGGATTTATAGAGCGTGATATTTATGGTCATAATGGAATGGGTGGATGTATGGTTTGGATGTATCCGAAACAAGATGTTGCTTTTGTACTCATGACAGCTGCATTAGGCAAGCCGGTTGATAACATTCATATCCATAATGTGTTTACTTCGAGTTTAGAAGGTTAATGCGGACAACCTATACATGAATGGGTCAAAAAAAGAAATATTTACCATACTGTGTATTTGAATTAGAATAGATATACAAATACGTTTGCTGTGAAACATGTGTACAATAACTTAAGTAGATTTGAAAAAAGGAAGTGGCGAATGTGAGAGTGCATGAATTCACAGTTCATTCGAATATTGATCGGTTTGAATTAATTCAAATCTCGAACTTGGCTTCCCGATTTATATCTCAGATTGTTCTCTCCTATGTAGATAAAGATGAGCACGAACATATCATAGATGTGAAAAGCTTGCTCGGGATGATCTTTCAACCGATTATGCCTGGAACCCGTCTTCGCCTGTCCGCAAAAGGAAAAGATGAACTAGAAGCGCTCGAAGCCATGCTGGAACAGTTCAACAAATACAATAATAAGTAAAAATAGGAGCCTTGAGTTCACATTCTGTTTTATACAGAAGGATCTCAAGGTTTTTCTATATTTTTATATGAAAAGTAATTCATTTCCATTAAAATAAAGGATAACTTATAGAAAGAAGGAATGAATATGAACCAAATATCACGTAACCGGGCATCCATGCCGACAGGGACTTCCGTTATTGTTAATCAGCGATCTCTCGAAGCATCAAACCGGAGGCTTGCAGCACTTCTGCAAGCGGGGATGTCTGTGCTTGATGTAGGCTGTGCCAGCGGTGCGATTACAAGGGGGATTGCGGAAAGGGTAGGAGTGGATGGCAAGGTCACCGGTATCGATGTAAGCGAACGTTTGATACAAGAAGCAAAAGAATATTCAGAGTACCTAACGAATCTTGAATTTGAAGTGGCTGATATTTACAATCTGCCTTATGAAAATACATATGATATCATCACGGCTGCGCGTGTTCTGCAGTGGCTGTCGGAACCGCAGAAAGCGCTGGAGCAAATGATCGGTGCGGTGAAACTAGGCGGAACGCTGCTTGTACTGGATTATAATCATGAAAAAATAGAATGGTCTCCCGCACCGCCGGACGCCTTTTTACACTTTTATTCTGCGTTTCTGAAGTGGAGACAGGACAGCGGTATGTCAAATGAAATTGCAGATCAGCTGGTTTCCCGTTTTGAAGAGGCAGGACTTGAACACGTAATAGAGTATGAGCAACATGAAAAAACAACAAGGGGGGACCTAGATTTTGAGAACAGAATCGCAATATGGGCCGAAGTAGCAGAAAGCCGCGGCAAACAACTGGTATCTGACGGTTATCTTACGGAAGAGGAACGAATGGAAGCGGCCGTTTCTTATCGTACATGGGCAGCGCAAAAAGCGACGGGAATGAAGATGTATTTGCTTGCCGTAGAAGGCAAAAAACCTGAGCAGATGTAACAGAAGCAGACGGTATGAGAGGGCTGCAACAAACAAAAGATCCCCTCAGGTTACAGAAGAGAGAGGAGTCTTGATGGAATCTCTCTTTTTCTCTGTTGATCTCCTAAGGGGATAATACTCATAGTCTTCTAAGCGGCGATTACCCGATTACTAAATGTTAGGGAGCGCTTTTCTTGCGGCAAGAAATAGCCAAGTGGATAGAACAAAAGGCATTGTCAGCGTTGGAAGGCCGTACGGCATCATCCAAGTGGTTACACTTGCGGTAACAGGTACGGATACAATCGCCGCAATAATACCAGTGATGGGTGCAAAGCGACTTTTTGCATCAAAAACAACCCCAACAGCTAACATCGTTAATACAGCATTAAACCCATAAAGTCCTGAATTGAGCATGGAGACTTCTGCCCCTAAAAAGTAAGCTGTTAACATAGCAACAACGGAACCAAGGACAGCATAAAGTCCGAGTTTCCAACCAGCCCAAAATATCCCGATCAAAATCAAAATTCCGGACCAGAAGGTGTCTTGGAAGAAAACTTGTCCAACCCCGGAGATCGTTCCCTCTACCCAGTTCATAGTACCCTCGAAATGGAGATCAAGATGAGACAAATCCTGAGGAGTAAGATTAGGATTCAACCGGAACACACCAAGGCGATAGGACGCAAGCAGTAGAAACCAAGTCAAAATAATAAAAGGAAACGTAAGTGCAGGTACGTTTAGATGCTCCATTAACTGCATAATCGCGCAAGTGAATAGAGCGGCAACAACAGCTCCAGCCATCGCAATAACAAAACGAGTGCCTCCTTGTAGATTGAGAGATATGGCTACTCCCGCTAATACGGAGTTATATCCGAGCAGTCCTTGGTTTATGAGCGTTCGATTCGCTCCTCCGATTCTCCCAATCAGCACAGCAATGAGAGAAGATAGTAAGGCAATGATACCGAGCGATACAGAAGAAAACATGATTGCTATGGTAATAAGGAGCCCTGTAAATGCATTTTCAATAAAAATAACTTGGGATACTCCTTTGAACACAGCAGAGATTAGGGGAGAAATCGTATCCTTATAAACTGACTTCTGAATATCTGAATGCATTATAGTCTCCTTTTTAACTTTATGTGATATGAGTAGATATAAGAGAGTTGTGAAAAATTTGACATATCGTGTCGAATTTCGTGTATAATAGTATATGCAATTTGTGGTATATATAAATTATGATATAGTAAGTATACTAGGTTAGCAATCTAAATCTCGAATATAAGTGGTATATTCTGCTTGAAATGACCTAACCTACAGATTTTTCGACAAATTTTTTAAAAAATGATGAATTTTGGAGGATGAACTATGCAATTATTGCCGCGTGAGATTGACAAACTATTAATTGTGGTGGCTGCTGATCTTGCAAAACGTAGAAAAGAAAGAGGACTCAAATTAAACCATCCGGAAGCTATCGCTTATATCACTTATGAAGTGCTCGAAGGCGCACGTGATGGAAAAACAGTTGCTGAACTGATGGAATTTGGAGCAACGATTTTAACACGTGAAGATGTAATGGAAGGGATTCCAGAGATGATTCACGATATTCAAGTGGAAGCTACTTTCCCTGATGGGACAAAATTGGTAACAATACACAGTCCAATTCGCTAAGTACGAATTGATAGGAGGAATACAGAAATGATACCGGGACAAATTTTTTTGAAAGAAGAAGAGATTATCTGTAACGCTGGCAAAACACCTTCTAAAATCAAAGTGAAAAATACAGGCGACCGTCCTGTTCAAGTTGGATCTCATTTTCATTTTTTTGAAGTGAACGAAGCTCTTGAGTTCAATCGCGAAGAAGGTTTTGGTATGCATCTTAACATTCCAGCAGGTGCAGCGGTTCGTTTTGAACCAGGGGACGAAAAAGTAGTAGAAGTCGTTCCTTTTGGCGGAGAACGCCGTGTGTATGGATTTAATAACAAAACGGATGGATCCGTGGAAGGTGGGGTTAAATAATGAGTTTTCGTATGCCAAGAACTCAGTATTCTCAAATGTATGGACCAACAACAGGAGATTCAATACGTCTTGCGGATACAGAATTAATTATTCAGATTGAAAAAGATTTTACATCATATGGGGATGAAGTCGTATTCGGCGGCGGTAAAGTCATCCGTGATGGAATGGGGCAGCATCCTCTCGTAACACGCGGAGATGGAATTCCTGACGTAGTTATTACCAATGCAATTATTCTGGATTACACCGGTATTTATAAAGCGGATATCGGAATCAGAGACGGAAAAATTTCCGGAATCGGGAACGCAGGGAATCCACTCGTTATGGATAATGTGGACATCGTGATCGGAGCTTCTACCGAAATTATTGCCGGTGAAGGAATGATCGTGACGGCTGGGGGAATCGATACGCATGTTCACTTTATCAACCCTGCACAGATCGAAACTGCTTTATCATCTGGTCTGACTACGCTGATTGGCGGAGGTACAGGACCTGCTGCAGGTTCAAAAGCAACGACGGTTACTCCTGGGGAATGGAACATGCATCGTATGCTGGAAGCAGCAGAAGGCATGCCTATCAATGTAGGTTTCACGGGTAAAGGACAAGCTGCTGCAGAAGAACCTCTAGCAGAACAAGTGCGCGCAGGAGCGATTGGTCTGAAAGTTCACGAAGACTGGGGCGCTACGGCATCAGCTCTTGATCATGCACTGACAGTTGCAGATAAATATGATGTCCAAGTCGCAGTTCATGCGGATACCTTAAATGAAGGTGGATTCATGGAAAACACCATGGCTGCCATTAAAGACCGCGTTATTCATATGTATCATACGGAAGGTGCAGGCGGAGGACATGCTCCCGATTTGATTAAGTCGGCCAGCTACATGAATGTTCTTCCATCATCTACGAATCCTACATTACCTTATACAGTTAATACCATTGATGAACATCTAGATATGCTGATGGTATGTCACCATTTGAACCCATCGATCCCTGAGGATCTTGCTTTCGCAGATTCCCGGATTCGCCGTGAAACGATTGCTGCTGAAGATATCCTGCAAGACATGGGTGTGTTCAGTATGGTCAGCTCCGATGCTCAAGCTATGGGCCGTATTGGCGAAGTTATCCTTCGTACATGGCAGACTGCTGACAAAATGAAAAAACAACGGGGTTCGCTTCAAGGCGACACTGCAATGTCGGATAATAACCGTGCAAAACGATTTGTTGCTAAATATACGATTAACCCAGCGATTACTCACGGGATCTCCGAATATGTAGGTTCTATTGAAGTAGGGAAAATGGCCGATCTCGTTATTTGGTCTCCAGCCTTCTTTGGTGTAAAACCGGAAATGATCATCAAAAATGGTATGGTTGTTCAAAGCTTGATGGGTGACGCAAATGCTTCCATTCCTACACCGCAGCCGGTCATTTATCGTCCGATGTATGCACAGTATGGAAAAGCACTTTCCAGCACATCTGCAACCTTTATCTCACAATCCGCTTACGACCTTAAGGTTCATGAGAAATTAGGATTGGAAAAAATTATTCTTCCTGTACACGGCATTCGCAATCTAACAAAGAAAGATATGAAATTGAATTCCGAAACGCCAGAAATTACGGTTGACCCGCAAACGTACGAGGTAAGAGTTAATGGAGAATTAATTACATGTGAACCTGTTGATCGCGTGTCTATGGGTCAGCGCTATTTCTTATTCTGAGGTGAGAGAACATTGATTATTGAAAAAGTCGTAACGAATATAGAAAACTTATCTAAAGAAGAAATAGAGAAACACCATATTGAAAAGGTGTATCTAGACAGTTCTGATCTAGTAAAACGAATCCAACGTGTCAAAACAGATCACGGTAAAGAAATTGGTATTCGCTTGAAAGAACAGCGCGATCTGATCGCCGGAGATATTCTCTATATGGATGATAAAGACATCATTATGATTGATGTTACTTCCGATGATCTCATTGTCATTCGTCCGCGCAGCTTGAATGAAATGGGAACGATTGCCCATCAATTAGGAAATCGCCATCTTCCAGCCCAATTTGAAGGTGATGAAATGCTTGTTCAGTATGATTATCTTGTTGAAGAATTATTAAATCAGCTGGAAATCCCTTATGAGCGGGAAGAAAGAAAAGTGAAACAAGCATTCCGCCATATCGGACATAGTCATGGATAAAAACACGCTTTCCTTATTTCAACTATGTGATTCCAATTTTCCAACAGGTGCTTTCAGTCATTCCTATGGTCTAGAGAGCTATATTCAAGAAGATCTTGTGTACAGTGAGCAAACCTTCTCTGAATGGTTACATGTATACTTATATGAACAGCTTGTCCATACGGATGGACTTGCTTCTCGTATCGTGTACGAAGCTTTAGAGGAAGAGAACTTGGAAGCTGTATGGAAAATGGATCGGCTGCTGTCTGTACAAAACTTACCGCGTGAGACAAGAGAAGGTACGAAAAAGATGGGCGATCGTATGTTAAATCTTGTTGGATCCATGTATGAAGTGCCGGTTCTTAATAGTTATCGGGAGCAGATCAAAACAAAGAAATGCTTCGGGCACCCAGCTATTGTCTTTACGATGATTGGGCATCATCTCGGTGTTTCCAAATCAACAACCATTTTATATTATTTGTATTCAATTCTATCAAGTCTTGTTCAAAATGCTGTGCGTGCGATTCCTTTAGGGCAGACGGCTGGCCAAAAAGTCATACAGCAGTTTCAAGGTGATTTGATAGAGGCTACGGAGAAAATTATGTTAATGGATGAACATGATTTTGGCATTATTTCACCGGGGCTTGAGTTATCACAAATGAAGCATGAACGTGTTAATATTCGTATTTTTATGTCATAAATCTTATTAGAGAAAGAGAAGTGTTAAATAATGGAACCTATTAAAATTGGAGTTGGCGGACCTGTTGGAGCAGGTAAAACGATGCTTGTTGAGAAATTGACACGTCATATGGCGGACGAAATTAGTATGGCGGTCGTAACAAACGATATCTATACTAAGGAAGATGCTAAATTTTTGATGCAAAATGGAGTTCTTCCAGCAGATCGTATTATCGGGGTTGAAACAGGCGGATGTCCACATACAGCGATTCGTGAAGATGCTTCTATGAACTTTGCTGCTATTGACGAACTGAAAGAGAAACATCCTGATGTTGAGCTTATTTTCGTAGAAAGCGGTGGCGATAATCTAGCTGCGACATTCAGCCCTGAACTCGTTGATTTCTCTATCTATATTATTGACGTAGCACAAGGTGAAAAAATTCCGCGTAAAGGCGGACAAGGGATGATCAAATCTGATTTGTTCATTATCAACAAAACCGACTTGGCACCTTATGTGGGCGCGAGCCTTGAAGTGATGGAATCTGATACTAAAATTTTCCGTGGAAACAAACCATTCGTATTTACGAACCTGAAGGATAACAAAGGACTTGATGAAGTCATTGACTGGATTAAAAACAATGCATTCTTAAAGGGATTAGAATAGAATGGAAGACTGGACAGGGATTCTGCGATTAGATGCGGAAGAAAGACACGGAAAAACTGTCGCAAAAAATGTGTATTTCCAAGGTGCTTTCAAAGTAATGCGTCCGATTTACCATGATCAATCGGGACAGCCGTGCTATTACATTCTGAACCCAGGCGGCGGATTCCTAGACGGTGACCGCTATCAGATGAAAGTATCACTGGCGGAACAAGCCCGAATGACTTTAACTACCCAATCGGCTACTAAAATATATAGAACTCCGAATAAACCTGCCTATCATGAGACCGAATTCACGCTTAAAAAGGGCAGCTATCTTGAATATATTACGGATCCGCTTATTGGTTATCAGGATGCGAAGTATGTTCAAAAAACGGTAGTACGAATGGAGAAAGGTTCTACTTTTCTCTACTCAGATATCATTACTTCGGGATGGTCTCCAGAAGGAACTCAGTTTAGTTATGATCTGCTTCAGTTAATGACTGAGATCTATATAGATGATGAACTCGCTGTATATGATCATATTAAATTGAATCCTTCTTCACAGAACATTTCTTCTCTTGGTTACATGGAAGGTTATACGCATCTTGGTTCTATGATGTTGATCGGAGAACAAGCGGACAATGAACTTTTGGATCGGCTCTATCAAGCTATACACGAAGATACAAAAGAATATAATATTGGATTATCGTTATTGCCAGTCACAGGGATCTTGATTCGTATCTTAGCTAATTCAACACAGACGATAGAAAGAATTCAAACCGAGTGTCATCGTGTAATTAGCCAAGAACTTTTTAACAGCTCACCTTCATTTTTAAGAAAATATTAATACTCACAAAACCCTGCAATCATAAATGGTTGCGGGGTTTTTTAATGAAAAACAGGTTACAATAAAATGTAAGTTTCAGATAAAGTGTATCCAAGGATCACTTTCTTAAAAGTCAATTAATAAAAGGAATGAGGCAGATGAATACTCTTGGTTATGCGATTTTGAGCGTATTAAGTAAAAGACCCAGCTCAGGATATGAATTAGCTTCTTGTCTAGATATGTTATGGCCAGCGAAACACAGCCAGATTTATCCCCTTCTCACCAAAATGGAGCAGAAAGGTTTACTGTCCTATGAACATATCGAACAAATTGGGAAGCCAAACAAAAAAATATACTCGATAACTGAGAAAGGAAGAAAAACGTTAGAATCTTGGATCCATGAACCGGCAAGCAATCAAATTATTCGAGATGATTTTTTGATTAAAGTGTATGCAATTTGGCTTAAGGATGAGGAAAGCGCAAAAAGAATAATTGAAGATCGGTTGAATAAATTAAACGAGCAAGTAGCTTTGCAAGTGACGGAGATAGAAGAAATAAATCAAGAACAGCTCACAACCACATCGAAGAGATTTGGTAAATATATTCTCCTCTGCAGAAGTCATATGTTAAATAAAGAAGAAATTTCGTGGTGTCATTGGGTGCTCGGTTTATTAAAAAGTTCCCACATCAGCAAGCTGCTGCTCGGAGTATTCAGTTCGACTATGCTTTATAAAATAATGAAGAATCTAACGATGATTGTGGAGATCGGTGAATTTTAATCCTAGTCTAAGATTCTACTTACAGAAGATGGAATACAGCTCAAGTATAAAGTACCTTGTGATTAGAAAAAGAATCGAAAGTGATGATTCTTTTCCATGAGGGTGCTTATACTTGGGCTTTTATTGTTTAAATTCTTGTTATATCGTTAAAAAGTGTATTGACAACATGTATATACAGGATTATTATGAAACTATAATATCTTGTATATACAAGTTAGGGATGAAAACGAAGGAGGAGTTATTCCAGTGAATATACGAAATAAGAACGCTTCTTCAGAATGGTGGAAGACTGGGTCCATTTATCAGGTATATCCAAAGAGCTTTTGTGATACTACCGGTAAGGGAACAGGAGATATTCAAGGTTTAATTAAGAAGCTGGATTATATTAAAGGTCTTGGAATTGATATGGTATGGCTGCAGCCTGTATATGTATCGCCGCAAAATGATAACGGTTACGATGTAGCAGATTATTACCGTATTGATCCTGCTTTTGGCACAATGGAAGATATGGACGAGTTAATTCGCGAAATGAAAAAAAGAGATATGCATCTCATGATCGATATTGTTGTGAATCATTCTTCAACGGAACATCAGTGGTTTAAGGAAGCACGTTCCTCACGGGATAATCCTTACCGAGATTATTATATTTGGAAAGATCCAGCGCCAAGTGGTGGACCGCCTAACAACTGGCAATCAAAGTTCGGAGGATCTGCATGGCAATATGATGAAGGGACGAAGCAGTATTACTTGACGCTGTTTGATAAGACACAAGCGGACCTCAACTGGGAGAATGAGAAAGTAAGGCAGGAAGTCATCGACATATTGACGTTTTGGGCTGAGAAGGGAGTAAGCGGTTTCAGACTGGATGTTATTAATCTGATCTCTAAAGACCAACGATTCCCTGATGATGATGGTTCTGTAGCTCCGGGAGATGGACGCAAATTTTATACAGATGGTCCACGTGTACACGAGTACATTAAGGAACTAAATGAGAAGGTATTTAGACCTTATCAAATTGTAACCGTTGGAGAGATGTCTTCGACAACACTTGAACAGTGTATTCGATATTCCAATCCAGAAGAAAATGAGTTCTCGATGACATTTAATTTTCATCATTTGAAAGTTGATTATCCGAATGGTCAGAAATGGGAATTGAAACCGTATGATTTTGAAGAATTAAAAAGTGTACTGTCGCACTGGCAGATCGGTATGCAGCAAGGCGGCGGATGGAATGCTTTATTCTGGAACAACCATGATCAGCCGCGGGCTCTTTCCCGGTTTACAAATGATGAAGAATACCGAACCCAGAGCGCTAAAATGTTAGCTACGACTCTTCATGGGATGCAGGGTACACCGTATGTTTATCAGGGAGAAGAGATCGGTATGCCAGATCCAGTATGGAATGACATGTCAGAATTCAGAGATGTTGAGTCGCTGAATATGTATCAAATTCTGATGGATCGCGGTAAAACACCAGAGGAAGCGTCCCATATTGTAAAAGTTCGATCACGGGATAATTCACGAATCCCAATGTTATGGGATGACAGCGATCAGGCAGGGTTCACGAGCGGAACGCCTTGGATTAAGATCGATGAACGATATAAAGAAATCAATGCGAAACAGCAAGTAGAAGATCCAAATTCGATCTATCATCACTATCGTAAGCTTATTGAGCTCCGTAAAAAAGTTAAGGTGATTACAGATGGTACGTTTACTCGTCTTGACAACGCTCATCCAGAAGTGTTCGCTTACGCAAGAATGAATGAAGAAGAGACACTGGTTGTGATTTCGAATTTTAGTGATAAGACAGTTCAATTTGAATTGCCAGAAACGTTTGTAGAGAATCATCTTTCTGACAAGGATGGAGCACTCCTTCTGTCAAATACGGAAGACGAGAAGAAGCTGACATCAAGCGTTAAATTATCACCTTATGCATCCCATATGTGGTTAATTTCGAATACTGGAGATTCTACTAATTAATAAGGGAGAACAAACGCTATGGCTAAAATAGATCAAAAACAGGTGGAACGCATTGTTAAAGCTGTGGGTGGTAAAGAAAATATGGAAGCAGCTACCCACTGTGTGACCAGACTCCGTTTTGCACTCGCCGATGAAAGCAAAGTAGATGCACAAGCTTTGGAAGAGAATCCCCTTGTCAAAGGGCACTTCTCTTCACAAGGTCAGTTCCAAGTAATCATCGGTCCGGGTCTTGTAGATCAGGTCTATGATGAGATGATGAAACTTACGGGCGGGTCCAGAGCATCAAAAGATGATGTGAAGACCATTGCGAGTAAGAAACAAAATCCGCTCCAGCGTGCGATAAAAATGCTCGCAGATATTTTTATTCCCATTTTGCCAGCCATCGTTATGGCAGGTTTGCTTCTTGGGCTAAACAATATTTTGGCTGGTCCGGGGATTTTTTATGAAGAACAATCCCTCATTGAAGTGTATCCGCAGTGGGCAGATGTAGCTTCCATCATTAATCTAATTGCAAGTACGGCTTTCTCATTCCTGCCTGTATTGATTGGTTGGTCAGCTGTTAAGCAATTTGGCGGAAGTCCGCTTCTAGGTATTGTATTGGGTCTGATTCTGGTTAATCCTGAACTATTAAGTGCTTATAATTATGCAAATGCATCACTTGAAGGAACCGTTCCGGTATGGAATGTATTTGGATTTGAAGTAGAGAAAATTGGATATCAGGGTCAAGTTCTTCCTGTTCTTGTCTCTGCCTACATCTTAGCTAAAATTGAAAGGTTTCTTAATAAAAGAGTACATGATTCAATTAAGCTGCTCGTCGTAGCACCTGTAGCTCTTCTGGTAACCGGTTTCCTGGCTTTTACAGTCGTTGGTCCTGTAACATTTTCCATCGGAAATATGATTACAAATGGTTTAGTTGGTATATTTGATTCTTTTTCCGCACTTGGCGGATTAATCTATGGTGGACTGTATGCCTTGCTTGTTATTACGGGGTTCCATCACACGTTCTTGGCTGTAGATATTCAGCTGATTGGAAGTCAAGGCGGAACCTTCCTATGGCCGATGCTTGCTCTATCTAATATTGCTCAAGGTGCGGCAGCCCTGGCGATGATGTTTATTCTTAAAGATCAAAAAGCAAAAGGACTTGCAGTCACTTCATCCGTATCCGCGTTTCTTGGTGTAACGGAACCTGCAATCTTCGGAGTTAACATTCGTTATCGCTACCCATTTATTTTTGGTATGATCGGTTCTGGTATTGCCGGCGTACTGCTGGCCATGAATAATGTACTGGCTTCTTCGATCGGAGTAGGCGGTATTCCAGGATTTCTTTCGATCTTTCCAAATCAGTGGGGTGTCTTTTTCCTTGGTATGTTAATCGTTCTTGTCGTTTCTTTTACCGGTACGTTGCTGTACGGAAAACTGCGTATGTCGAGGGAAAGGGCAAAGTCTGAAAACGCTACATCTGGTTTAGTTGTGAACAATGAGCAGGCAGCAGCAGGTGAAGCTGTGGATGTTCGTGCAGCTGATAATTTGGATGTTGAACAGAATGAGGTAAACTCCAATACACAAAAAAGAAATAAATTGACGATTGCGGCTCCACTCAGCGGTCAGGTAATCCCGTTATCTGAAGTACCCGATCCTGCTTTTGCACAGAAACAGATGGGGGATGGGGTTGCCATTATTCCGGAGGAAGGTAAGGTTTACGCTCCATTTAAAGGAACGGTAGAACATGTGACGAAGACGAAACACGCGATGATTTTAAGTGATACGGAAGGATTCCAAGTGTTAATCCATGTGGGAATAGACACCGTCTCCCTTAAAGGAAATGGATTTACTGCACATGTCGAATCAGGTATGAGTGTCAGTGAGGGACAATTATTACTTGAGTTTGATAAAGAAGCAATTGAAAAAGCCGGATTGCCTGTTATTACACCGATTATTATTCCGGATGGACAGCAGCCGTCTCCAACAGTTGAAGAATTAGCAAGCGGCATGATTGAATCGTCCGCTCCGCTCCTCAAGGTAACTTTTGACTAAAGTAAGTAATGCGTCATCTGAGTTGTAATCATTTTCATAAAAACGTGATACAATACGATTGGTGATATGATGATGAATAATATTTTTGTAACTCTGTATAAAGATTTCGCGGAAAAGATCGACTCAGGAATTCTTGCACCAGGAAGTAAGCTGCCCTCTGAACATGAATTGGCACAACACTATGAAATCACGCGAGAAACGGTGCGCAAAGGCTTAAACTTACTTGCTCAGAATGGTTACATCCATAAAGTAAAAGGAAAAGGCTCCTTCGTTCTTGAAAGAGATCGTTATAATTTTCCTGTGAGCGGGCTGGTCAGTTATAAAGAAATGTCAGAACGGATGGGTAAGCTGAGTAATACCCTTGTATATGTTACGGAATGTACTCATGCAGGGGAGTTTATTTCGAAGCAGCTTCAGATCTCGGCAGATACAAAAGTATGGAGGGTCGTTCGAGCCAGGGAAATAGACGGAGAACGAATTATACTGGATATCGATTTCTTACTGGCTTCAGTTGTTCCTCATCTGTCTAAGGAGATTACTGGACAGTCCATATATGAGTATTTGGAAAAAGAACTGAATCTAAAAATCAGCTATGCTAAAAAAGTGATTTCGGTTGAACGTGCCACAAGCATGGACTACGAGTACATGGATATTGGTGAAGATACACATGTGGTAGTCGTTCGCGGCTATGTTCATCTTGAAGATACTACGTTGTTTCAATATTCTGAATCCAGACATCGTTTGGATAAATTTCAGTTTGTTGATTTTGCAAGAAGAGAAAACACGTTATCATTCTAAAAAAGCCAGCATGCATTCCTTTGATTGAATTGCACCTTTCGGTTGTTAGATTGTTCTAACAGAGTGCAATTCAGATCAGGTTTGCGTGCCGGCTTTTTTTAAAAAATTTGAGAATCTACTTATGACTTTTATTCGAGTATTTTTTTAAAATTAAATTCATGAATAACGCGGAAATCGAAGGAATGAGCAGATGGACTCCAATTGCAGAAATAAGAAGCCCATTCCATGCTCCCACGATGAGACCAGCAACAATGATAATAATTGAAACAATAAAGATTCTTCCAAATACCGTTTTGTTCCTGTCTTTCTTCGTGTTCCTTGTCATATCAATGCGGTGGAATAAAAATGATAAGAGGATCGAACATGCGACTAGTAGCAAAACGAATTCGAGTTCCAATAAGCCACTCCCGTTCTATTTATTATAAATAATAATCGATGGTGGTACCATTTTAGAATGTTTATACATAAGAGGTCAAGGATGCGTTTACAAACATGCTATAATGACGGATAGTTAATTTTTCCATCTGGAGGTTTATGCAGTTATGACTTTGTTCTTATCCATCCTGCTTAATAACGTAATTCCTCTATTTTTCGTCATGACGATTGGATTCATTGTCCAGCGAACCAGAGGACTCGATATTAAGACACTATCGAATATCAATTTCTATATTTTATCACCTGCCGTTGTTTTTAATCTCTTATACTCAACGGACATTTCAATGGCTTTGTTTGGACAAGTGATGGGCTTCTTTGTTCTGTTTATGCTCATGCAATATCTCCTTTGTTCCCTTGTGATTAGACTCCTCAGACTCGAAGGGGGAATGCCGGCGGCGATGAGGAACAGTGTATTATTTGCCAATAGTGCGAACTATGGACTCCCTATTAATGAGCTAGCTTTTTCGGGTAATCCGTTAACACTCGGAGTTCAGGTAATTATCCTGATGCTTCAGTCGTTTTTACCCAATACCTATGGAATTTACAGCGTAAATGCCCACCAGGTGAATAGAAGAGCAATCTTGCGAACCATTGCCGGTCAACCTGTTATTTATGCGATTCCGCTCGCATTTTTACTCCGTATTTTCGGGGTTGAGCTCCCAAGTACGATTCAAATCCCGCTTCATTATTTGTACGCTGCCTTTATCGGGATGGCACTTCTAACACTTGGTGTACAGCTGGGAGCTATGAAATGGACATTTGCAAAAAAGGGGAGTCTAAGCGTAGCCATCTCGGTCGCCATGAGACTTATTGGGGGTCCTCTATTAGCGGCACTCACGGTGCTGCTTCTTGGAATCGATGGGCTGGTTGCAAAAGCGCTTATCGTATCATCCTCTGTACCGACTTCGCTTAGCAGTATGATTCTGGCTGTTCAGTTTGACAATGAACCAGAATTTTCATCTCAGACGGTCTTTTTTTCGACACTTCTGAGTACGCTGACAGTAACAGGGACGATTGCGATTTTAAACATCTAACTGAGTTTAAATAATAAGGACTTGAGGTATTTACCTTATTTATCCATATTTTATATAATCGAGGGGAACCGTAAATACCCAGTACATCTGCTATGCTATCAAGTCATTAATCTTGTCTTTATGAGTGTGAAGATGGGAAGGAGTGAAGCTAGATGCAAAAGATTGGGGTTATTGTTATCCATGGTCTCGGCCTCCAGAAGAAGGAGTTCGCGCTCAAGTTCATGAAAAAACTAGATAAGGCGTTTGCCGGTATGATGAATGCTCCTTCCTCCAATCCATATATTGATGTTGAACCTGTGTATTGGGGAGATGTTTTTGGTGAAGATGAGGAAAGGATCTATCGTGATTTGGTTCTGAATAAAAAACTGCGATTCAAAAAACTTAGAAGATATTTAGTATATTATCTAGCCGATGCTGTTGCCTACCAGCCCGTAGATACGAACGGACAGAATTATGACGCGGTCCATCAATCCATTAGTAATGCACTCCACCGTTTATCCAAGCGTATAGGTAATACGGCTCCCCTTTTCGTTGTTTCCCATAGTTTAGGCACTGTGATTGCTAGTAATTTTTTCTACGATCTGCAGTTTACTTCAAGGCATTTTCCTGGAATTATAGATATAACTTCTCCACTGGAACGGGGAGAAACGCTGACTCATTTTTATTCACTCGGAACTACGTTGCCTCTCTGGAGCCTTCGTTATCGTGACTTTAGCAAACCGATTCGTGTTCCTTCATTAGGAGGGGAAGAATTGTATCCTGGTCTGGAAGGAGAATGGGTTAACTTTTACGACAAAGATGATATTTTGGGTTATCCCCTTCGAGAGATTGATCCGGCTTATGAGAAGGCAGTTAAGGCAGATGTGAATATTAATGTTGGAAATCTGTTTACTTTTTGGAATCCATTATGCCACACCAGTTACATGAAAGATAAAAAAGTCGTGAACCATATTGCAGATCGGCTTGCAGTCGCCTATCGTTATATTAATACTGAATAACTTATCAGAAATTTATAAAAGGAAAAGCAATGACAAGGTTTCTGAAAGAGAAGCCCGGGTCATTGCTTTTTTTGTATACTGCTATTTTCTTATTCTTATTCAGCCGCTCCTTGGTTTAACGAAGCCCTATACGGCATCGATTTACGTTTATCACGTAACATGAGATAGAAGAAAGCAGAAGCACTCACATAGAGGAGACCTGTAATCGTAAAAGTAACAGCATATCCCTTATAGCTGCCAAAGGCAGTCACAAAATAAGATTGAACAGGGCCCATCGTAGCCCATCCGATCATAAAGGCGGTCTGCATGAGAGAATTAGCAATCCCTCTTCTTTTTTCAGACACATGATCAATTAATAGAGAAGAAAAAATAGGATTTGCTGCATTCATCAAAGCTTGTCTAAACAGAAAACTCACGGATGCCATAACAAGCGAATAGGTGTATCCGGTTAATAATAGAAATGGAAGAGAGAGAATTTGGAATATAACGACTGCTTTTACCGGTCCGACTTTGTTAGCGAGCGAAGGACCAATCATCATCGATACGATGGTCATGATTTGTCCAAGCGAGATTAGGATACTCATCAGACTAAGGCTGATACTGAATCTGTCGGTAAAGTATAGGTTTAAGTAAGGGACGACAAGACCTGAACCTGTTCCGATTAACAGTTGGGTAAAGAAAAACAAACGGATGAATTTCCAATCCGAAGCAGTAGATTTTTGATTATGTATTTCTATTTTTGATGCTGAGTCAAGATCAAGCTGTTTAGGAATCAGGGCAGGCTGCTTATTATGTATAGCGGATTCTCTAACCAAAAATAACGGTAACGTGCCAAGAACAGTAGCCATTCCGCCTGTAAGAAGTACATACTGCAAGCTTACTATACTGCTCATTCCTGCTGATTTCAGTACATCCGCGAGAATGCCTCCGCCAAGACTTCCGATAACTTGGGCTGCAAGTACAAGCGAGGCATGAATACTAAACAATCGTAGTCTGTTGTCTTTCGTTACATTGGCTGCTAGGAAAGGAATAGCCAGTACTTGAAAGAAGGAAGCAAATAAACCAGAAGAAGCAGCAAGAAAGAGGATACTGGCTTCACCCTCCACAAAAGAGCGTCCCATAAACGTCATTCCACTAAACAACGCCCCCATAATGAGGATCGGTTTGCGGCTCATCTTGTCTCCCAACAGCCCGATGGGAATAAACAGGAGTGCAGTAGCAATAGACTGAATACTAATGACCCTGCCGTTCATCGAGACATCAAACCCCAGATCTTGAATGTACAAATTATAGAGAACGGAAAACATCCCACCACCCATCTGATAAAGAATATTAGCAAGGAAAAAAAGCTGGATATTACGAGGCCAGCTTGTAATCTCTGCTTTGATATTGCGCATAAGTGTCATGTAGAATCCTCCTGTCTTTTCTATTAAGAACTGGAAGAGGAGGAAAGTCAAGGTTTACGAAAGGGTGAGGAATATGGATATCATCTATCCAGCGAGACTTAATCCTGGAGATCTGATAGGAATTACCGCACTAGCCAGTTATGCAGATCCAGTAGAAATGCTAAGGAGTACAGAATATTTTACTCAAATGGGTCTAAGAGTGGAAATCGGTCAAAGCCTATTTCGTGAGTATGGTTACTTAGCAGGGACGGATGAAGAAAGGGCTAGAGAATTAAACGATATGTTTCAGAATCCAGAGATCAAGGCCATTATATGTGCGCGCGGGGGGTACGGGACAGCCCGAATTGCGGATTTGCTTGATTATGATTGTATTAAGCACAACCCGAAAATTTTCTGGGGGTTCAGTGACATCACTTTTTTACATCAGGCGATATATAAGAATACGGGGCTTATTACTTTTCATGGTCCAATGCTGTCATCCTTAAACAATCGTTCGCTGCATCCTCTTACTCTAGCGGGATTTCAGCAGCTGTTCTCGCCTATAGTGATGGAGTATACGGAAGAGATTTCTACACTGACTTCCATTGTGGAGGGGACAGCAAGCGGTGCCGTTGTGGGCGGGAACTTGTCGCTCATCGTATCGAGTCTCAGTACACCTTATGAAATTGATACGCGGAACAAACTTCTGCTCATCGAAGAGATTAGGGAAGAACCTTACCGAATAGACCGAATGCTGAGACAATTACTGCAAGCTGGAAAACTGACGGAGGCTTCAGGTATTATTGTGGGAAATTTTCATGCATGTGTGCCAAATACGGATCAATCATCATTTACTTGTGAGGAAGTTATAAATGACTACTTAAAAAAAGCAAATCGGCCTGCGCTGGCAGGTTTTGATATTGGACATTGTTCCCCGAATATTGCAATTCCACTGGGTCTCGAAGCAGAACTCTCTATAGAAAAGAAAACACTCCTATGGAAGAGGCCAGCTGTAATTTGATTAAATTCGTGCTTTTTTGCTCATGAAGAAGGAAAAAGAAGCGTCCATAGCATATCTATATAGATAATAACGTAATGCCCGTTAGAGATTTACTTAGATTTCTGTACGAAAAGGGGGAGAGTAGAGTTAAAGATCAATTTGCAAGAGAGGTTGGGTTAATGAAGCCCTATGAACTAGAGCAGTTTGTAGGGTTTGTATTGCAAGCGTGTAAAACAGAGCAAGAAGAAGATGGAACTCACGGTATGATGCTTGCTGAGAAAATAACTAGTGAGTGGAGTGACGCGCTTGTAAAGTCGCAGGTTCGTTCTTTCTCAGAAGAAGGGGCTCCAAAGTATATTCATATTGCCCCGAGCTCATCAGCTGAAGGTTTGCTCAAAGTTTCTTTATCAAAAGCAGGGGTGCCACGGAACTATGTGGTGTTTAGTATAGAGGATAATCTCTCGATTGGACCTCTCTCGGATCTCATGGGACGTCAAGAGGAAATGGAAAGAATGATGTGGCTAACAAATGAGCTGGGTCACGAGTGTTTTCTTTTCCACCGCCATAATTATATTTCTTCCATTCAGCCTGTTTTGAAGCAAATTCCTGCTGATAAAGTAATTACGATCTGGATTGGAAATACGGCTCATGAGCAGATTTTTCTAAGACTCATGCTCTATATCCTGCGAGACGTACAGGCAGAAGTAAGAGTAATCAATGCGGTAGATTCATTTCATATGGTAGAGAGTGAAGATGCGAAGGGAAAGAGTTCTGCAGAAGGAGAAGAAGAATTGCCGCTCATGGCATTCGGACAGATGGACACCATTAAAGTAGTGCCACTCATTCTTGATGAGCGTCCTTATTTGCTGTCAGATGAAGAGAAAAAAGAATATGCTAGAGAATGGCTTCAGCTTTCAAGAAGAGAAGAGAACCTTCGGATTTGGAGGCAGGGCGAATTTCAGTTTCTGCCGATCGATGCTTATGATGAACGAATCATGAGCGTAATTAATGAGGTTTATAACAGTATAGATACCATCGATGAAAACGACAAGAAAGGGGACTACATTAAAGCAGGACATATTGCAGGAATCTTAATGAAACAGTATCCTGAACTCATGGATGCTATGTTCTTTGAATACCGAATAAGAGAACTCATTGGTAAGAGAAGACTTGATTTTATAGGAGCACCTACTGCTCTCTATCGCTTTTATATCAAACCGACAAAATGAATTGAAAAAGAGGTGGACAGCCCTTGACCAATCAGCATGTACATATCATGTTCGGGATGGAAGAACAAGGAATATTGAAAGCGGCTCTTCACAAGGCAGAGATAAGGCATAACCATAAAGTGATTTCATTTAATGACTGGTTTGCTTTTGGACCGCTAAAGCAGCTTCATCTTAAAGAAGGAGAGAAGACACGGACTCGCTGGCTATCCGCTCGGTTATCAAATTATGAGCCATTGTATACCTACAATCCAGATCATCAAACGGGAAGAGTGGTAGAGACGATTCAATCCCTGTCAGAGGATACGAATGTAACCCTATGGCATGGGAATCATGCACACGATCAAATCGGTGTTAGGTTTGTACTTTCGCTCCTTAGAGATCGGAAAATGAATATGAAGCTTGTGAATCCAATCCAGAAGGAATCTAACATGGAAGGTAATATTCATACGAATCCCGTAAATTTGTCACAACTGAAAGCTTCGGAGTATATTCCGTTTCTACATAAAATGGATGAATTCAATTGGATTACACAAGAAGAAATAGATGCGTTTGTATTAGACTGGGAGCAGATTTCAAACGATCCTGCCCTTTTTCGGATATGGGAGAATGATCATGTAAGATTATGTGCAGAGGATGCACTGGATCAAGATCTGCGGAATGTAATCATAGAACAGTCTTCTTTATATCCAGATCAGTATGTACCTGCTTCTAAAGTAGTCAGTGAAGTCGTAAGAAAAAGAGAAGGTTACTCACTTCGCAAAGATTTTTTAGAGTATCGCCTGCGTTCACTTATTCAAGAGAAACAGCTTCTTTTTAAAGGAGCACCAGGTCAGCTTCATCGGTATCGTGTGAAATGGGAAATGGAGGATGTAATTTAAAGCTCACGTTCGCATACACTTGTATTGGTAAGCTTCATTTAATGAGGTGGTGATGCCTAATGGAATGCAGGACAGGTTGTGGTGCTTGTTGTATCGTGATCTCTATTACTTCTTCCATTCTCGGGACGCCAGATGGTAACGGGCGAAATCTTACCTATATAATGAATGAAAAAGCGCTGGAAGCCGTTAGGCTGATCCGGCGTTTTTTTTGTCGTGCAGAAAGAGATAACATCCACAATTCTCTCACAACGTGAACCATTGTTTGTTTATTTACATATATATTATGTATCTGTTATACTACAAATATAACAGATACATAGGTTAGATACATAAAAAGAAATGGAGGTGCAAATCGTTCATGATCATTGAACTTGATATGCAATCAGATATACCGATCTACACACAGCTGACGAATCAGATTATTGAAGGAATCGCCAGCGGCAGTCTAAAGCCGGGAGAAGCGTTACCTTCTGTACGGAGCCTGGCATCAGATATCGGCATTAATCTGCATACCGTAAACAAAGCTTATCAGCTTCTTAAGCAAGAGGATTATATCCACATTCATCGCCAGAAAGGGGTCGTTGTGAATCCAAACGGTATGCCTGAGGCCAATCAGGAATTCAGTGATAAACAAAGTGCACAGATTAGACCACTGATTGCTGAGGCAATTTTAAGAGGGGTTAGCCTAACGGAAATGAAGGAAATGCTAGAGCGAATATACCGAGAGATTGAGCCGCCTGTGAATAAAGCAGATCATAAAAAGGAGTGATAGGCATGCCTGGAATTTATTTTGTCCTTCTGATTACGTTGTTTTTACCGATGGTCGTTCTTACATCATTCATTCCTTACTTTACAAGACAGACCGAAAGTTTTGGAATTACGGTAAGTGAAGAAGTGTTCCACAGTGCTGATTTGAAAAGGATGCGTAAAAGGTATGCGGCTAGCAATTTTGTAATCCAAGCGATTCTTGCGGTAATTGCCATGGCAATGTCGGTTAGGAATTCGGATTCTGCTAACGTTTCGGCCATGTGGATTATGATCTATGTGCTCCTAAGTATTGTTACACAGTTTTTAACCATGATTTACTTTCATAAGAAAATGAAAGAATATAAAGCGGAACGGTTAACGGATATGATCATGCCTCAAGTGAAGTTAACGATTGATATGAACTTCCGTAAGCAGAAACTGGTGATCTCTAAAAAGTGGTATTTGATTCATGCGGTTCTGATTATCGCGACTTTTATTTTCACACTAGTGAATTACGATCTGTTTCCTGACAAAATTGTGACGCAATATGATTTCCAGGGAAATCCGACAACGATTAAAGACAAGTCGATCGGTACTGTATTTATGCCAGTTGTTATGCAGATTATGATGACTCTGCTGTTTATGTTTATCAATACGGTCATTTACCGTAGTAAACAACAGGTAGATACAGAGCACCCAGAAGTGTCTTTGGAGAAAAATCGGATCTTTCGGCTTCGAAATTCGGTCTTTAATTTATTTGCTTCCCTGATGATTATTTTGCTGTTTAGCTTTATGCAGCTCCAAATGTTATATCCAGTAGATCCGGTCATATTAGCTGCTGTCTGCATTTCCGTCGTTGTTCTAATCCTAGCCGGTACAGGTATTTTATATGTCACGACAGGTCAGGGAGGAAGCAGAGTCAAATCGCCTGTGGCACCTTCTACAAAACCACCTCGTGATGATGATCAGAACTGGAAGCTCGGGATGTTTTATTTTAATCCTCAGGATCCTTCCTTGTTTGTAGAAAAGAGAATGGGGTATGGGTGGACGATTAATCATGCAAGACCCTTGGCCTGGATTATTCTTGTTGGAATCATTGGGTCAATCGTGCTTGTAAGTGTCCTATTATAAATAAGCTATTTTATGAGTGTTTCATTCGTCCAAAAAATAGTAACTCTTCATAAATAGAAGTTAGTTTCAAACTCTGTAGACAAACTTGGTAGTGAGCCGGGTTTGTCTACTTTTATGTCAAAACTCATAGACATTAGATATAGAGTAACAATTTTATAGTAGATAACCGATATATACATAGGAAGAAAAGTCTAGTATGACTAGTCCGCGTTTTAAGAACTAGTCTGTTAAGTAAGCTTACAAGATGAAACTTTACAGAATTTTTGGGAGGCAACACTAGAAATGAAAGAAGAAACAAAGCTTAACACACAAACAGTGAAAAATGTAATATGGAATGAAATGAATGGTTTTTATGAAGTGGATTCTACAAATCAACAAACGCTTGAGTTTGAGAAGTATCTAGATTCTATTCCTGTTCAAGATTATGCACTCGTCATCGATGCAACGAAATTAAAAACCTTCAAACCGGAAATTCTTCCAATCCTTGAATATGCATACGGCTTCTATCGCCGCTTTAAAACTGTAATTATTATTGAACCTGAATTTGTATCTGCGGGAATTCAGCTGAAAAGGATTGCTAAAAAAGTCCCAGATTGCAATGTCCAATTCTTGAAGACCGAAGACGAAGCTAAAATCCTTCTTAGACAAGAAGGGTGGAATGTATAGTGGCTACTGTAAAGATAAAGAAGATATCGGTATACCATCCTGAGAAATCCTATTCCAATCAAGATTTAGTGGAGGGTATAGAAAACGGACACAAGCTTGTTGGGGCCTGGGAAGCAGTGGGTAAGGAGCGTAGATATAAGGCGGATGAGCATGAGAATACGCTAACTTTGGCAATAGAGGCAGCACAAAAAGTGTTAGCTGAGTCAGGGATCGCGGGCAGCGATGTAGACATGATTGTCGTTTCTTCTGGTACTCATGAATATCAATTGCCAACGGATGCTGCTTTGGTTCATCAAGCGATTGAAGGGAAAAACAAATGTATCATCTATGATCAGAACACAAATTGTGTCGGTATGGTCGTAGCCTATGACCAAGTATGCAGAACTATGATAAGTAATCAGAAAATTAAGTATGCCCTGCTTATTGGATCGGAAACACTGGGACACTATTATCGCGACAGTGACTTCATCTACGAAGGGGTTGCTGGTGATGCTGCCTGCGCTGTAATTTTGGAAAGAGTAGAGGATGACAGTGTTGGGTTCATGGACTCTGAATACTTCACAGACTCATCGAACGCTATGGATCTTAAGTTTCCTGCAGAAGGGTTAAAGAAAGCAGTTCGTGACCAAGGTGATAATAAAGTTTCTGTAAAAGCAGATTATGGTGTCGAAGTTGCCTATCCAGAAGTGAAATCTATTATTTCGACACTGTTAGTGGATCATGAAATTAAAAGTGAAGATATATCAGGCTACTTTGTATCTCAGCTCAATATCAGTGTAATAGAGAACATAGCAAAAGATCTTCAAGAAGATATGAAAAAATTCAAATACATAGGTAATCAGTACGGTTATACAGGGACGACAAGCCCTTTTATTGCATTACATCATGCGATAGAAGATGGGGATGTAACTACCGGTGATCACATTGTCATGTGGTCCGTAGGTGCAGGTGTAACTTCAGCAGCCGTTCTCTTGAAGCTATAACATGTAATACGATTAGAGATATCAGACGAGAATAGTTAATGATAACCCCTTATTTTTGCTTGCTAAACAGCATAGCTTATTAAATAGAGCAAGAGCAGTCGGTATGTAACCGCGGCTCTTGCTCTATTTAAAGCTGCTACTTTTAAACTCTTACATTTACTTTGTTTGCCCTTCTCCAATTTGAGAATTTCCCACATTTTGATTGTGGATTTCTTCTAAATAATCAATTTCCCTTACCGTATTACCTCTTGCGTCTACATAAAAATACTTATTAATAGAAGTACCATAGACCGCATCTTTGTTAGATACCTTAAGGATACCGTCTTTCCCGATTGGGAAAATAGTTTATTTCCAGCTGATTTACTGCAACCTACAGCGACTAGAGCAAAACAGATCACTATTAAAAAAATGATAGTTTCTTCATATATTCACCCCGTACGGTTGTTAAAAATCGTAGAAAACTTTCTGGTAGACAGTTCGCTCGTATCTCTCTTCATAAAAGAGCAGATACGAGCTTTTTGATAAACCCTATTTTTGTTAGCGGCGAGTCTGTTCTTCAATCACGCGTTCAATCTGTTCAGCAATGTGGGAAGCACCTTGAGCAATGTCAGCACGATCGAAATAAAGACGAATATGACGTTCATCCAAATCAAAAGCTTGTTCAAAAAATCCCATGAGGCCTCTTGCTCTCCGGTCAACCTCCACAAGCACATGGATACCTTCTTCATCCAGATTCATCATGAGTTCCAGCTCATGAACACGGCCAGTGAACCGGGAACTTGGATAATATTCGAACTCCTGGACGAAAGGAACTCCGCGGCCGAGCTTAGTAGCATGTTCACAAGTAGAGGATTTGAAATGGAATCCTAAATACTCAACAGCTTCAAATACCGCATCCATATAGAAGTGAGGCTCTACTTTAATCTCATCATGATCTGTTGGATCAATGGCCATTTCAATATCAAGCCCTGTACTTAGCCATACAGGCTGTCCGTCATATGTAACAGGTGTCTCAAGAGGGAGCGGAAAACTAAATGGAATCTCTAATTTTTCTCCACTGCGAAGAAGCAGTTGTTCCGAGACATCAAAGCAGGCTAGTGTATGTTTGTATTCCGATTTTCGATCGTTTTGTTCTCTTATATAGCGTGTCATCAGCTGAATGTATATACGTTCAATTTCTTGATCCACGTGACCACCTTGTATGCGAACGACACCTTTCACCGTTTCACCGGGAACATAAGATACTTTCTCGAGTAAAGTGTCAATCTCAGCAGAACCGATGCCTACCTTTGCAAGTATTTTGTTAAAAAAAGACATAAATGATAAGCCTCCTTATGGATATATATGGTTAATTCTATTACGTATCAGATCCCCCCTATGTTTCACCTATTGATACAGCTATATAATACCGATCGCACTGTTATGAAACCGAGTACTTTGTAAATTACGCAGAATGATTTTGTTTTCCTCGTTTTTTGAGATATACTGCTATATGTAGTATGCACCAAGATTTGATAGAAACCACCCATTATACCTAACAAGGTATGATAGATTCGTAGAAGTTACCGGAGGTATCATCATGCAGTTAATTAATAAGGCATTGGTACAAGAACAGCTGGACCAATATGCAAACGAAGACTTATATCTTCATATGGAACTTACAATGGGCGCTTATGCAGCCCATAATGATAGCTCGAAGCATCCTGCTTCGAACTTTATTAAGAATATACCCGTTCAATATTCAAAAGGTACGATTGAAGGAGATACTTACTATCGTGTAGGTTTAAAGATTAACGATGGATGGGTATACACGGAAGGTCTTACTCACTGGGAAGAAAATGAAGAAGGACGTGTACTGCTTGCAGGTCATGATGCAGAAGGACGCCTCATCGTATCTTTGCTGCTTAGCAGAACACTGTTTTAGAAAGAGGGGTTCTTTATGGAACAAAAACGTATTCTAGTTGTATTACCGCATCCGGATGATGAATCTTTTGGTATGTCAGGGACGCTTGCTAAATTGATTAATGAAGAAGGGGCAGTGGTTACCTATGCATGTCTCACACTCGGTGAGATGGCTCGAAATATGGGGAATCCGCCCGTTGCTAACCGTATTACACTGCCGGCGATTCGCAAGGAAGAACTCAAAGAGTCTTGCCGTGCGATTGGCATTCAAGACTTAAGAATGCTTGGCTTCCATGATAAAACGATAGAATTTGAAGATCGTGACCTTTTGGATGGTACGATCTCAGCACTGATTGAGGAACTGAATCCATCCATCATCTTTACGTTCTATCCGGGGTACAGCGTACACCCAGACCATGATGCTACAGGAGCTGCTGTGGTGCGTGTGGTTGAAGCGCTCGAAGAAGACAGACGTCCAGCTATTCAGTGCGTTGCTTTCTCGAATGGTCATAGAGAAGCACTCGGCGATCCGGATGTATCTTATGATATTCGGAATTTTAAACTGAATAAAGTGAAGTCAATTCAGGCTCACAGCTCACAGTTCCGCATTTTGTCCGGAGATTCTCTCTTGAAAGATAAACAGTTCCAAAAACGCTTGGAGACGGAATATTTTTGGACTTATCCTGTAAAATAATGATTCAGTAAAGAAGGTATTCTAAACCTTTCTTTATCGTATGTCTAAGCATGTCAAAACCTCCTGCCGAGTTAAGGCAGGAGGTTTTTTCGTAAGCTTACCTATCAGGAGGTAGGCGCATCAAGCAGGTGAGACCATTTCTGGATCATGGCCGGAGAAGCTTCAACGGTAAGTTTTGTACCGTCTTCCTCATAACGGGTTGATTTTACATACGCATGTTCATGTAGATAAGAGACGATCTGATCTTCACCATAAGGAATGGTGACCTCGACTTCTTTATAGTGGCCAAAGATAGCACCGCGGATCGCTTGCTCCATTTCCTCAAGACCGGCCCCCGTCTTGGCAGAAACGAGAACAGCAGGCTGCTGAAGATCTTTAGATTCAAGCGGAAGCATTCGAAGATCGGTTTTGTTATAGGCATAAATAACTGGGATTTCATCTGCTCCTAGCTCTCGAAGTGTTGTACTTGTAACCTCAATGAGCTGCTCCGCATCCGGATTAGCACTATCTACGACATGGATTAGCAGATCTGAATCCAGTACCTCTTCCAAGGTCGAACGGAAAGCTTTGACTAAATGATGGGGCAGCTTGCTGACAAATCCGACGGTATCGGTGAGAAGGAAACTTTTCCGATCTGCAAGTTCCAGCTTTCTAACGGATGTTTGTAAGGTAGCAAACAGCATATCTTTTGCAAAAATAGCCTTATCCTCGGAAGCATGATGCTTCTGCAATAGAGCATTCATAAGACTTGATTTGCCCGTGTTGGTGTATCCTACAAGGCTGACTACCGGAATTTCTGTTTTCTGCCGTCGTCTTCGCTGGGTCTTTCGCTGTGAGACAAGCAATTCAAGTTCCCGGCTGAGTTCGGTAATCTTATCCTCTATACGGCGCTGAGACAGTTCTAGCTTTGTTTCACCAGAGCCTCTATTCTTGGTGCCAACACCGCCTCGCTGTCTGCCTGACGAAGAACGAATACCAGATAAACGGGGCAACACATATTGTAATCTGGCGAGTTCTACCTGCAGCTGAGATTCTCTTGATCTTGCACGTTCGGCAAATATATTTAAAATGAGTGTCGTTCGATCAAGAACAGATGCCTCTAGTCTTTTCTCCAAATTGCGAACTTGGGAGGGGGAAAGTTCGTCGTTAAAAATAATAATATCCACCTCTAGTGTATCCAGGAGCCTCGCCAGTTCTTCAATTTTACCCGTACCTAGATATAAGGAAGGATGTATTCGCTCCGCTTTTTGCGTAATGACAGCCTCCACGGATATATGACATGCGTCAGCCAGATTTGCGAGCTCCTCCATAGAATAATTAAAATCTTCCTGTCCCTTGCGCTCAAGACCCGCAATAATTGCTTTTTCTTTCATTATTTGTTCCATTTAGTTGTCCTCCTTAGGTTTGAATATCAAAAAAACACAGGCGGACTGCTGCCTGTGTTACGCATGAGAACTCGGCGGACATAGAACAAGTAGGTTCAAAAAGCATCAAATTCTACAAAGCCATATTCTGACCAGATCGTAAATATCCAGCCGCCAAAAAATATGGAGAGAAAAATCGCTTTCTCATAGAGACCAGCCTGCGCTGAATGGCTGAATCCCTAAAGAATCATTTTTGAATACCAAAATAAATTAGATCGAATCCGAGTCCTCTGTCCGTACACAGTAGACAGAGTCTTTGCCTATTTAGTTAGCAGGGGCAAAAGAAAATCTCACTCGAATCCAATTCAAAATCATTCCGGTATCCCTCCGTTCCTAAAGTTAGGGTTATCTTAGCATAACAAAAACAAAGACAGCAAAATAAAGGATAGATATAATCATTTTTTACCTGATCAGCTTGTCCTTTTATTTTTGTAAGAAAGCCATCTTTTCCTTACCATCCGCATACATATGTTCATAAAGGAGCGTGATAGGGAATGGAATTATTACTACATCGTTATTTTGAATTGAAACAGCGAAAGAAAGCAATAGATGAAGAATTGTCAGTACTTCGGGATGAGATTCTCCTGGTGATGAAAGAAGAGGGTGTGAATCTAATCGATGCAGGAGACTATACGGCCAAGCTCGTAGGCCAATCCAAAAAAGAATATGATGATGATAAACTATATAAAGCACTCCCGGATGCAGACGTATGGAAGCTGATTTCAAAAGCAGATCATGCCAAAATTGCTGCACTGCTAAAACTAAAAGTGATTTCAGAGGAAAGCATTGAGCATACGTATGATACGAAAAAAACGGAGCTTTTGATCGTGAATAAAATATAAGTATAACGACAAGGGCGATCCATATAAGGACAAGCCGGAAGCGGCAAAGAAGCAGAAGTGTGGTACGATAGTAACAACAAGAACAGTCAGAAAGCGGCAGGTGGCTTTATTTTATGAAAAATTTATTAGTAACCGGATATCGGGCTCATGAACTCGGTATTTTCAACCAAAAACATCCCGGCATTCCTTTTATCAAGCAGGCCCTTCGTTCCAAACTAGTCCCGCTGATTGAGGATGGAATTGAGTGGGTCATTACACCCGGACAGATTGGGATTGATCTCTGGGCCTCTGAAGTTGTCATTGAATTAAAAAAAGAGTACCCACAGCTCAAATTATCCATTATTTCAGCCTTTGCTAATCCGGAAGAAAACTGGTCGGAGGATAAAAAAACATACTACGAAGAAATTAAACGCCATGTGGATTATTATGGTGTGGTGAGTAAACAGCCTTATATCGGTCCTTGGCAGTTTGCTGCGAGAGACGAACTGTTATTTCGGAAAACAGATCATTTACTGCTTGTGTATGATGAAGAGAGCGGCCCAGGAAGTCCTAAATTTGTGAAGGAAAAAGCACTTAAAAAGCAGCAAGAAGATGGATATGGCATCACCATCATTCATTCTGAAGATATCCAGAACATGGCTGATGAAATGACTGGTTTCTATGAAGAAGGAGAAACAGACTGGGCGGAATAAATAGGCGGTTTGGTGTATTTAGCATCCATTCGTTGACACTGATAATCATTATCGTCTAGTATGATGATATAGGTAATGATATTAGAGAGGGTGTTTAGATCATGTTGGTCCAACTTCGTAAAATTACGGTAAAAGAAGGTTTCAGTGAAAAGATTGTAGAACGTTTCGGTAAACCAGGCGGACCGATGTCCGAGATTCCAGGCTTTATTGATCGATCGGTGATGGTGAAGAAAAACCGTAAAAAAGGGGAAGAAACAGAAGAAGTAATCGTCATGATCCGCTGGGAATCAGAGGAAGCATGGAAGACTTGGGAAAAGAGCCCTGCTCACATAGAGGGTCATCGGAACAAACGAAATCAGGAGAAACCAGACTATTTGCTAGATACCGAAGTATCCATGTATCTCGTGAAAACGCCTGAACAGGTGGAAGTGTAATCATCTATCTACATAATCACAAGTAAGGCCATACGAAACATGGGACATAGGTATCTTCTCTATTATTAATATGTTATAATTTCCCACATGATATGCTAGCGTAATGGGGTGAAAGAGTGCATATTTTATGGGAAAATATCTTGATTACGTTAATCCCGGTTGTTTGTGTCATTGGATTTATTGTGTATGTATTGATACCGCCAAAAAGAAAATAAGAAGCGAATAAGAACTCTATCGATCTTCGGATTGATAGAGTTCTTATCGCTTCTTGAGTTTTTCGTCCAAGCAAGCAGTAGACCCCATCATATGATATAAGGGAGGTGATAAATCATGGTTAAAATATTTATAGACCCTGGTCACGGAGGGTCTGATTCAGGGGCGCTGGGGTATGGTCTGAAAGAAAAAGACCTAACCCTTACGATCGCTACTCGAATTCGTTCAATACTGCTCGCAGAATATAGTGACGTATCTATTTTAATGAGCCGTATGAAGGATGAAACCGTGACTCTGACACAGCGTACCAATGCAGCGAATACGTGGGGAGCCGATTATTTTTTATCAATACACATTAATGCTGGCGGAGGTACAGGCTATGAGGATTTTGTATATCCGGGATCGAGCACACGTGCCGTAAACTACCAGACGAATATGCATAATGAAATTATGAAGTTAAATACACTTACTGATCGAGGGCAAAAGACGGCAAACTTTCATGTACTAAGGGAATCCCGTATGCCTGCCATCTTGACGGAGAATGGGTTTATCGATACCAACAGCGATGCAGCACTGCTTAAATCCGCTTCACATCTCGATTTAGTTGCTCGCGGTCATGTGAATGGACTCGTTAAAAGTTTTAATCTAACAAAGAAAGTGACTACAGTACAGCACACAGTTGTTAATGGAGATACAGTCTATGCTTTAAGTCTGCAATATGGGAGTACAGTACAGCAGATCAAAGAGTGGAATAAACTGGACAGCAGCTTTACCATTCATGCGGGTCAGGTTCTGCGAGTGAAGTAATGTTAAAGGTACTAGTAGCTGTTGGGCACGCTGTTGGCAAAGAGCCAAACAGGTGCTTTTTTTGATTTTAGTTACATAGATGGGAATAATGGCGCATTATAGTATAATGTTAGAAAATGGAACTTTTAGGAGGGGGCTGCTTGTCCGCATCGCATCATCAGCGTATTTATTGTGTACATTGTAATGCTGAGATTGAATCAAGGTATGATCTCTTGGTGAGCCTGTCTTTTTTTTCGTTATCTGCCTATCACACTTCTTGTTATGCAGAAGTCTCAAAAGGCCAATCTATTTTTATTAGCAATAGCCCGGTGAATGGTGCAGAATTTAGTTGGACTTCTGTTTTTGCCTTTCTTTTAGGAATGATTCTCTTATTTATTCCGAAAGGAGAAATAGGGGGTTCAGGAATGTGGAGCCTGAATGTGATCTTGTTACTTCTCCCGTTTGCGCGGGTATCTTCTTGGTACATTTATGAGCGGCATCTTGATAAGTAAAAGGTGGAGGATGTTTGAGAATTGATCAAAGCCACCCAGCACAAAACGGGGAATGAACTTGTCTCCATCGTGAATAACAATCCTATTTTTTATTAAATAAATTAGAGTAAAGTCTGCCCATTAACTGATCCGTTAGCGGGCTATTTTTCATCTATATGAATGAAGCTGAAAGTGAGCGTCACAGAATAGTAAGATTTTATGGAACAAAAAAGGTGTAAAGTAGCCCTAAAGGGTCATTTTAGTTATAGAATCACTGCTTTATCATTATAAAGTGAGTAGGTAACATCATGAATATTGTTTTTCGAGAGGGACGATTGATTATGAATAAAAGATTGCCGAAATGGTGGCCTTTTGCCGCCATTGGGTTGGTCGCTGTAATCATCTTGGCAGGGGCTTTGTTTATGTTTAGCGGAAAGGAAATTATGCCGTCTGCTGGAGGGAGCGGGCAGGCAGAAGAACTCGAAGGATATGAAGTGATTACCGTTCAGATTAAATCAGACGGTTTCTATCCAGATAAGATTGAGGTAAAACAAGGAGTGCCGACCAAAATTAATTTTAGAAAAGATACCTCCCTCACATGCATTACGGATGTTGTGTCCAAAGATTTGGATATGCTGAAATATTTGGAGAAAGGTGATAACTACTACACCGTCGATACCACACTGGATCCAGGTTCTTATTCTTTTAATTGCGGAATGTATATGTATTACGGAAATATTACAGTAATCTGACACAAAGTGACCTTATCTAATAAATGTGCAGAAAAGAATAGATAAAAGGACTGTTGCCTGATAGGTACAGTCCTTTTATCATATAATAGAGTAGCTCAGGCTCATCTATGTATTATTTTTCGTATTAACCAGATCACAAAGACAAGAGCTGCAATGAGCAAAATGAGTCCAGGTATACTTATATTAATCATAATTGTAACCACCCCTTATCATAATATATAGTAAAAAAATCATTCCATTAAATGTAAACATATAAGAAATGAAAAGTAAATCTCAATTAAAGGCGGGAATCTAACCATGAGTACATATAAAAAGCTAAAAGTAACGGTCATCGGAAGTTCTTCCATGGATCTCGTAGTCACGTCAAGTAAACGTCCTGTCGCAGGTGAAACGGTACTAGGTGAATCTTTTCAAGCGGTACCTGGAGGTAAAGGAGCTAATCAGGCTGTAGCTGCTGCAAGACTTGGAGCAGATGTTTATATGATAGGACGTGTCGGTGATGACACGTATGGAGAAGCCATTTTGGACAATTTTAAGCAAAATAATGTAATTACCGACTATGTACAGCCGGTTGCTGAGATGGAGAGCGGGACAGCCCATATCATTTTGGCTGAAGGGGATAACAGCATTATCGTAGTAAAAGCAGCTAATAATGAAGTGACCCCTGCTTATATCGATCAAGTCGCTGAAGTGATTCGCACCTCGGATATCGTACTTATTCAGCAGGAGATACCCGAAGAAACCGTAGAACATGTAGCGGAAATCTGTAAAGAATCAGGTGTACCTCTTGTCCTCAATCCGGCTCCAGCAAGGAAAATAAGTCCAAAGCTCATTGAAGATGCTGCTTATATTACGCCTAATGAACATGAAGCACAGATGATGTTTGAGGGAGAGAATATTCAAGATTCTTTACGTAAATACCCGAATAAACTTATCGTAACGGAAGGAAAGAAGGGAGTTCGTTATTATGATGGCGAACAAGAAGTAGTGGTCCCTGCTTTTATTGTGGAAGCGGTAGATACAACGGGTGCAGGCGATACATTTAATGCGGCATTTGCAGTGGCATTGGCAGAAGGAAAGTCAATCAAAGACAGCATCTCCTTTGCTAATCTAGCAGCTTCTATATCAGTAACCAAATTCGGAGCGCAAGGCGGAATGCCGTTTCGTCATGATTTAATATAGATTTTACACGAAACGGGTGATAGGGGAATAAGAGCATCGTATACTAAACTAGGTTCTAGACTAGAATACTTTGATAACTTATTTCTTCTATCTTGTGAGGAAGGTGCGGATTTTATGAAAAAACCGCTGATTATTGCCCACCGAGGGGCAAAAGGGGAAGCTCCAGAGAATACAATAGCTGCTTTTGAACTTGCTTTGCAGCAGGGCTGTGACGCCTTTGAACTTGATATTCATCTATCCCAAGATGGAGAAATCATGGTTATTCATGATGACACTGTCCATCGTACGACAAATGGAAACGGGTATGTAAAAGAGATGACTAGGGCAGAACTTCAGCAGCTGGATGCCGGATCGTGGTTTGATTCAGCTTATGAGGGAGAATCGATCCCTACACTAAGGGAAGTATTTGAGCTCGCTCCTCGTCATCTGATGATTAATGTTGAAATTAAGGGCGGAATTTCCGAAGGGGTGGAAGAAAAATTGGTAGCCCTCCTAGAAGAGTATGACCTCTATGATCATGTTGTCGTATCTTCTTTTCATTTTGATAGCCTCCGTACTTTGGAAAAATTGAATTCAAAAGTAAAAACGGGCCTATTATATGCTCAGAATTTCACTCGCCCTGAGTTATTACCAACTACTGCAGGAGTGAGTGCTTTTTCTTTGCATCCGTATTTCATTCATTTAGAAGAGACAAATTTTAGATCGGTACAGAAGGAAGGAATGCAAATGTATGCTTGGACGGTAAATGAAGAAAGCGTGATGCTGAAATTGTTAGAAAAAGGAATCGATGGCATCATTACCGATTACCCTGGCCGATTAAAAAAAGTAATGGAAGAAAAGAGAGTTGACTGCTGAGCCCGCAACCCGGCGGGCAGTTATATACAAAAAGAGAGAAACCTACTCCTCCGTAGATTTCTCTCTTTTTTTTGGATTCGAAAGCGCAGAATAATTACGACGGTAAGTGGATGACAGCCACATATGCTGCGCTTCCTGATTATCGCTTTTCTTCTTCATCCTGTTCCTCATCCGTAATCTCCTGTTCATCTTCGGTAAGATTAGAAATCGTTATTGAATCCGGGTTTTTGGTCCAATCAATCTGTTCAAATCTCGGATCCGGTTCAACAATAGAATCAAAACCGGCACCGCGGTCTGTTTTGTCATCATGCATTTTATTTTCACCCTTTCCGTTTGGATAGTTTCACCCAAAATTTTCGTAATTATGTATCATTACCGCATGAGGATCAGAGTGAAACAGATATCTGTAGGGTACAGATTGTGATTATGATAAGAAAAGTCCAATGGCACAGGCACCGCGAAGTTTCCTGTAATCTAATAAGATATACCCTGGCTGAAAGGAGGCGAAGTAAATGGAACTGCATGAATTAAAGGGCGGGTATGATGTCTTCTATAGTCTCGGCCATAACTGTCTTCCTGCAAGCCAGCTGAATCACAGTAAAATCCGTAATATAGCTGGAGTCATCGACTGGATGATGTCCCCTCATTTATCAGGAGTGAGTGCACTACTGCGCGATCGATTTCATCATGTCATGCTATGGGATAATCTCAGGTATCATGGGGCAAGTTCGGATTCAGGCTGTTATGTTATCCGGGACGCTGCCTATGATCTGTACTCTGTTCATGATTTTCCAATGGAAGATAACGATCCCGATATCCTTGAAAGCTATCCAGGCTTGAAGCAAAAGCTAGACTATAGGGCCAACCGATTCTTGCAGCTTATGCAGAGCGGCAAACGAATCTTTTTTTTACGAACGGAAGCTACTTTACATGAAACGGAAGAGTTAGTACAAGTTCTAGATGACCTCGTGGCAGGTGAGTATAAATTACTGGTTGTGAATCACGCGCAGGTACCTTATATCGTTCAGATTGATTATCAACTGCCTAACGTTTGTGCACTGCTCATCCCAGAGGTAGCAAATATATTTCAAGATAACCACACCTTATGGCGAACTATTCTGGGAGGAATTTATAATACCATGACCAACGAAGAAATAAATGCTTATCTATTACAAAATTACAACACATGAAAAATTCACATTAATCAATAAAAGTTTCTAGTTCCTTTTGATATAAGCATGACTACTACTTTACCTATTTCGTACTTTACCTATCTGGAAAAAAAGAAAAACATCCGGTTCATGAACCGCAGTCCATGGTCAACCGGATGTTTCTATTCGTGCTATAAAGTGATTACTGAATCCTGAGATAACGAGGCTTGTACATCAATAATTCGCTGATTTCGGCTTCCGCGAAAAAGAAGCATGGTATCTTTCAATTCCATTTGAAAAGGACCATCAATGATGACATCACAAAGCTCAGCAAGCGTGCGCATGTCTGGGTCCTGCAGCAGTTTTTCATAGACAAAACCGGTGTAAGCCCAAAGGGTTTTTCCTGGACAAAGTTCCTTATACTTCCGAATAAAATCGGTGCATGCAGGAGCAGAGAAGAAAGGATCTCCCCCGCATAAGGTCAGCCCATCAAGTAATGGGTTGTCCGCAATTTCCTGGATGATACGCATCTGTTCTTCTTCCGTAAAAGGTTTACCTGCTCTAAAGTTCCAGGAGGAGGGATTAAAACAGCCGGGACATGCATGCTTACAGCCACTTATAAAAACAACAGCCCGAAGACCCGCGCCTTCATTAATAGATTCTGGAATATAACCGCAGATATGCAAAGGGATCATAGATGTTTAACCCGATCTCTGACTTCTGCTTGTTTCGCTGAGTTGAATCGAACTGTGTAATCTCCAGTTAAATATCCAGTTACTCTGCGAAGTCGGCTGAAATGAATGTCATTTTCATGTATTCCACAGCTTGGACATTCCGTACCAATGACACCTTCATAACCACAGGAAGGACAGCGGTCTAATGGGTGGTTGACTGAGAAATAACCGATATTTTGAGACAGCGCGTATTGTACAATTCGGCGGAATGCATCCTGATTATTACGAGCATTTCCATCCAGCTCCACATAAGAGATTGCTCCTGCATTGCATAGCTCATGGAATGGTGCTTCCAGCTGAATTTTCTTCGCAGCGGAGATCGAATAGTAGACAGGAACATGGAAAGAGTTCGTATAGTAATCACGATCATTAATTTCAGGTAGAATTCCGTATTTATTTCGATCCAAAACGGTGAATTTTCCTGATAACCCTTCTGCCGGAGTAGCAAACAGGGTAATGTTCAGATTGTATTCATCCCCTTTTTTATCACAGAAGTTCCGCATGGTTTCTATAATACGAACTGCCTCTTTGTAGGATAATTCGTCTTCCGCATGATGTTTTCCGTATAAAGCTTTCATACATTCTGCAAGTCCAATAAATCCGATTGACAATGTTCCATGCTTCAGCAGGGAAGCTACGGGTTCATCAGGATTCAAATGTTCGCCGCCTTCCCAGACACCTTCCCGCATCATAAAGTCAGAAGCTTTTGCAGGTTGAACAGATTGAATAGCGTATCTATGCAGCAGCCCTTCTAAAGCAATCTCCATGACGCGGTGCAAATTCTTGTAGAATTCTTTCAGATCGGGTTCTGTCCGTTTACGCAGCGCAATCCCATGTTCAATGCCAAGCTTCACGAGGTTAACGGTATTAAAAGAGAGGTTTCCTTTTCCACTTTGACGGTTGCGGCCAAACCGGTCAGCGATCGTACGCGTACGGCAACCCATGGTAGCAATAATGGTATCCGGTTCATTTTCACGATAAAACGGCAAATTAAAAGTAGCATCGACATTGACGAAATTCGGATATAATCTCCGGCTGGAACATTCGAGCGCTTTTACAAAAATATCGTAGTTGGGTTCGCCGGGAGCTTGGTTAATCCCTTGTTTACATTGGAAAATATGCTGAGGGAAAACAGGGGTTTCTCCATGGCCAAGTCCTGCGATGGTAGCATCAAGAAGCGCATGGGATACAAGTCTTCCTTCTGCAGACGTGCATAATCCATAGTTTAGGGACGTAAACGGAATTTGACCGCCTGCCCGGCTGCTCATTGTATTTAAGTTATGAATAAGGGATTCAGCAGCTTGATGTGTCTCTTGAATGGTTTCATTCATGGCAAAAGCGTAGGCTTTAGGACAGGTCGTTTGTGCGAGTTCGCTATTCATATGGATATATTCTTGATCAAGTTCCGCTGATTCTTCAAATAATTGTTTTCCTTTTCGGAAGTGTTTTCTAAAGGAGCGTGCCACGTATGGAGCCAGGTCCCAATCGATTTTGTTGGCAGAAACACCGCCAAATTGACTGTTTTGCTGAGACTGAAAAATAATAGCGACAAGTGACATCGCTGACATGATCGACTGAGGGGTTCGCACAGAACCATTTCCTGTATTAAAACCGCGTTCTAGAAGCCGATCAAAAGGAATAAAGATGCAGTTAGTTGTACCGAGCGCATATTGGTCAAGGTCGTGAACATAAAGTTCGCCTTCCGTTATTGCTTGAGCAACCTGTTTGGGAAGGACGTGCTTCATCACATGTTTCTTCGCAGTTTCAGAACCAATTTTACTCATCTTTCCGCTAAAAGAGTCTCCGTTCAGATTTGCATTTTCTCTAAGCAGATCTGTGTCCTTACTGCCTAAGATTTGGTCCATTATATCTGTGAGTTCATCTGCTTGTTTAGGATTAGGTATAAATGCTTCTAATTTTGCCATAATGAATGATCTCCTTCTAAATCCGTTTTCTGTTATGTGTAGTTTGTTTTGGATGAATTCTATGTTTTTGTTATGCGATACATACTATATATTGATCTATTTGAGTATCATACCTACAAGATGTACTCCAAGTGTATGACAAAAATCACAGATTAGCGTGCGTAGAATCCTATCCAGAAACTCAAAAAAGTCCCTTAACCCTTGTCATCAGGGGAGGAAACGCTAAGCAATATGAGGTGAAAAAAACATAAAAAATGAAGGGAAAATGTTTTATAAATCAAATAATTAAAATAATTAAAAAACAGTTATAGATAGGAAATACAGATGCAGAAGAAACTGGGATGTGTTATGTTGTAGCAGTGCGATAAGTCACGATCCTTACTCCTTACATTAGTCTGAATACCTCACCTTCAATGAAGGAGGTAAACGGATTTATATATATAGATAGAATGGGATGGAGGAGAACAATTGAATACAACTTCACTGAATGATACGGCAGATAACAACGAGAATAAGAGTTATGACTCACCGAAAGTTGGTTTGCTTCTTGCTGTTTTATTATCGGGTGCCTTTGTCGCGATTCTTAACGAGACACTGCTGAATGTAGCTTTATTTCAAATCATGGGTGACCTGAGTATTGAACCTCACCTGGCACAGTGGCTTTCGACTAGCTACATGCTTGTCATCGGTATACTGATCCCCGTATCTGCGTATTTAGTTCAGCGGTTTTCAACAAGACAACTATATTTATCTGCAATGACCTTGTTTCTAATCGGGACAGTCCTTGCCGCAGTCAGTGCAAGCTTCGGTAATCTTCTCTTAGGAAGGGTCATTCAAGCCATAGGCACCGCTGTGCTCATACCCCTGATGATGAATATTATCTTGGCTGTCATTCCAATCGAACGCAGAGGAGCTGCGATGGGACTGATTGGACTTGTTCTTATGTTTGCACCCGCCATTGGACCGACATTATCTGGTTTTATACTGCAGCATTTATCATGGCGCTGGTTATTTATCTTGGTAGCTCCGATCGTAGCCCTAACACTGATCTTCGGATTTATGAAGCTGCGAAACGTTACCAGTACAAGCAGACCGAAACTGGATGTGTTCTCCGTTATTTTGTCTACGATTGGTTTTGGAGGAATTGTATTCGGATTTGGTAGTATGGGGGAAGGCGGCAGCACAGCGATCCAGAGTTATGTGATTTTTATTATCGCAATTGGCGCTATATCTCTTGCTCTCTTTGTGTGGAGACAGATGAAGTTGACCGCACCTGTTATGGATATGAAGGTATTTATCTATCCAATGTTTTCTATTGCAGTTGTATTATCCATCATCGTAATGATGACCATGTTTGCTATGATGCTCGTTTTACCTCTTTATTTGCAAGAAGTGATGCTTTATAGTGCTTTGATGACTGGACTTGTCATGTTACCTGGCGGACTCCTGAATGGGCTCATGTCGCCAGTTATGGGGAAATTATTCGATAAATATGGGCCGCGGGTGCTTCTTCTGCCTGGGATGCTCCTTATGATTGCTACCATCACTTGTTTCTTATTGCTGCCATTGCAGTCTGCTTGGCTCGTGGCCATTCTTCAAACGTTCTTAATGATATCTATTGCTATGATTATGATGCCTGCTCAGACTAATGGACTAAATGCTCTTCCTGCAGAGTTATATCCGCATGGGACAGCGGTGCTGACTACGCTGCAACAAACGTCAGGTGCTCTCGGAGCAGCAATCTTCATCTCGATCATGCAGAATGGGGAGAAGAAAGCGCTAAGCGGCATAGCGAATCCTGGAACGGCTGAACTGAATGCAGCGATGACTACGGGGGTAATGGACGGATTTAAGATTGGACTAATTCTCGCTTGTCTCGGTCTCTTTCTTGCTTTATTCGTGAAAAGAGTGGCAGGACAGACAGCAACGAGTACAGCTTCTTCCGCACACAGCGAGACGGAACTTATAACAGGAACGGCAACGGTAAAGGGAAAATAAATAATTATGCAAATGTACTGAATCATGTATGGTTGAGTGGAATGCAGTTGAAAAGGCAGATCAAATGGACCTCAATTTGATCTGCCTTTTTTTGTGGTTAATAGGAATTACAGTACCTATCTTTCCTCATTTTCTAATGGGTGGTGAAAGCGTCTCTCTACATGCTCTTCCTTTATGGTACTATATAAGATGTTTACTAAAACAGTCGATGCAAAAGCTGCTTATGGCTGATTGGCTGTTTAATGCTGATCATGCTCATCTATCCATTTTTTTGGATCAGAAGATGACGTAACAAAATATTATGCGATGAGAAGGAAGGAAGAACACGATTGAAGTACAAAGAACTGATCCATTCATCAAGGAAGCGTAAGACTACATTTATAGGATTAGGGCTATTATTTATTTTGCTAATCTTATGGGCGGGAAACATCGGGTATTACAACAGTATGCAGCTTAAGAAACCTGTTTTTCCTACCCACTATTTGACGACAACGATTTTTAAAGGAACAAATTGGATGGAAATTGATTACTTGGAGAACAAGGGACCGGGAAAGAAAGTGAAGTCTATCTTGATCGAAGAATTTAATAAGGAATCTTATGCCAAAAAGGAAAGAGCATCTTATAAGTATCAGTCGCCATACCAAATGCATTTTGAATTCACCGAAAAAGATCTAGAGTATTTACCTGATCAGAATAAAGAACTCATCGTTAACACCATAACTGTAAATTATGATGATGGCACCTCGGAACAGGTTCCGATTGGTGAACTTATCTTCCGTGCCGATCCAGAGAAATCACAGAATTTAGCCTTCATTCACGGGGGATCTTCTTCTGACGGTTCGGGATATGATGTGTTTGAGATGAACTCAGATGCAGTACTTGAGAAAATTGAATTAAGTCATACCGATAAATTAAACGATTTATTCCAGCTTCGTGTGTATGGCAAACCGTATGATCAAGTTACATACCCTAAACAGGTTAAAAAAGGCGATAGCATCCATTTTCAGTATGCGTCTATAGAACCGAGACTTGCGAAAGATGGGTTTATCTCTTATTCCGTAGGAATTTTAGTTCATTTTAGATTACCAGACGGTTCCAAAATAGTTTACGATCTCCTGACAAGCAACCATTTTTATTATTCATCGGATGAAATTAAAACAATTGTGCGAGATGGGGGTGCAGGGAAATGACCAACCTCTCAACTCAGCAGGTCAGTGAAAAAGCACTTCGCCTAATGGCATGGGGATTTACCTTGCTCATATTGGATTTTAATATCATGAATTTTGATATTTTCAATGATTTGTTAGGATATGTACTCATTTTATACTCGCTGTCTTCTTTAGAAGCAGAGTCGGTTCTTTTTCAAAAAGTAAAATGGATTACGTTTATTCTTTTTATTGAATCGTTTATAAGAGGTTGGATTCCGAATATAAATAGGGGGCTGTGGTCGCAAGACATATCTCTGATCTCCATTGTATATGGGCAGGTTTCCTCCTTAGTCAATTTACTGATGATTGTGCTGTTGTTTACTTCGCTTGGGCAACTATCGATATGGCAACAAATGAGTAACCCGTCACTGGAAAAGGCATTCCTAATTAGACGCAAAGCGTTTATTAGCTTACTTGTCCTTCAGCAATTTTTTTATCCTTTTATTATGAATTTGGAACAAGAATGGGAAGTTGTTATGACGATCTATGCTGTCTTATACGTATTTTTTATGTTCTTATTGATTCGGCTGTTGTTTCGCTTGGCTAAGGCATATCATGGGGTACATCAAGAACAAGAAAAGGATGCGAGTAATATGGAGAGCAGTGATCCATACTTATAGAATAGGTACTTGTTAGAACGGATAGTGAGTAGGGATAGAAGGGAGAAGTTTATAATGGCAAGAGAAGTACACGCAGTACCTTTTGGTTACGAACCACCGAAGGAAACGTATAAAGGATCACTGCTCTATTATGATGATTTTGAGAAAATAACAGATATACAGTTATCTATTGCATTACAAACCGTAAAGGAACGTAAATTCACAAAGTTTATTCTCTATCCATTGCATGAAGCGACAGTAAAACGGATGACGAATCACCCAGTTCTTCCGTTATACAAAAGAGAAGACCGGTTGCATGAATGGAAAAGAGAACAGAATGATAGCATGATTACTGTGGAGAACTGGGAAGGCAAAAGAAAAAAATATACACCTATGGAATCGGCACTACGACATGTAACCGAGAAGTACAAAGGTCCTTTTTTTCTAATGCTGTCAAGCGAATATGCGAATTGTTTTGCTTCTTATCCTTTTTTTGATGAGTGGATCACTAAGATTAGATTGATTCTCGTTGATCATCCTAAATTTACGCATCCAAAATTAGAAAAGAATCAGCATCGATGGGAAGTTTTATCATAATGTGATAAGGAACACAAAGGAGATCTACAATGACAACAGTACTACAGGTGGGAACAGGCATCACGTTTTTGTTGCTGGGGATGAGTAAATTGATATCCGAAGAGGCAGCTGGCAAATATACAAGTTTTGGCTTGCCGAAGTGGTTTCGTTATGTGATGGGAATCTTAGAAATGGTAGGGGCTATTTTACTCTTTATTGGCAGCTTAAATCTCTTGCTTGGAGCAGCAGCAGCTTTTTATCTTGCAATTTTGACGGCATCGGTGATAATTATGCAGATAAAATTCGGCAAAGGATCCATGTCGGGAGTGTTACCCTCTGTTACCTTAATGATGATCTGTTTTGTTATTGTGAGCATGAACCTTGTAAATATATCGTAAGCCAAAGGAAGACTGCATTTTCTTATCAAAAGAAAATGCAGTCTTTTTTTTGAATTCATTTTCTTTTCTAATTACCTAATTCAAAAGCAATAAATTTGTTTACATAATATTGAGCATGTCTTTAAAGGTTCATAATTACGTATATAATTATGAACCTTTAAAGACATTTCTTTGATATTTATATAGAGAGAAGGATTAGGAATATGGATATTTTTTATGCAATCTTACCCGCTATATTCTGGGGGAGTCTTGTTTTAGTTAATGTGAAGATTGGGGGAGGACCTTACACCCAAACGCTCGGAACTACGTTAGGTGCTTTGCTATTTTCGGTAGGATTATACATATATGATCCGGTTCATCTGGATATGAAGACAATAATCATTGGTCTCATTTCCGGGTTCTTCTGGGTTCTGGGACAAGGTGGACAGCTAAAAACGATTGATGTGATGGGTGTCTCCAAAACACTGCCTATATCTACCGGTATGCAGCTGGTGGCGACGACGTTATTTGGGGCCTTTATCTTTAACGAATGGAATTCAGGGAAATCCGTCACATTAGGAATCATTGCACTCGTACTTATTGTTACCGGAGTAGTTTTTACATCCATTAAAGGAAAAAACGACAAAGACGACGATAAAGGAAACTTGAAAAAAGGTATTCTTATATTACTTGTATCTACCTTTGGTTATCTTGTCTATGTTGTTATCGTTCGTTTATTTGGAGTAGATGGTTGGGATGTGCTGCTTCCGCAGGGGATCGGAATGGTGATTGGCGGTATCGTCCTCACGGCAAAACAAAAACCATTTAACACCTATGCACTGAAAAATATTTTACCGGGCCTTATTTGGGCAGCGGGGAATATGTTCTTGTTTATCTCTCAAGATAAAGTCGGGGTGGCTACAAGCTTTACCCTTTCTCAAATGAGTGTAGTCGTAGCTACACTAGGCGGGATCTTTATATTAAAAGAGCATAAGACAAAACGACAACTCGTATTTATCTCTATCGGAATTATTCTTATTATTATTTCTGCAGTTCTGCTCGGAATCTCAAAGTCCTAGAACAAAAACCCTCAGTGTAAGGTCTTAGACCGTTACTGAGGGTTTTTCTTTATAATGCTGTATCGCTAGTTCTTTAAACCTCTCCGCGGCACAAGATAAATAATGTCCTTTCATCCAGCATAGCGATACCGTTCTTGAACTGCCGGCATTCACAATGCGGCGCAGCACGATACCTGTATAAGCAGATGAGGTCCAGGATCTCGCAGGGACGATCGCAAGTAATTGACCTGCGGCAACCATACGTTCTACAAGAAGGGGGTCCTCACTCTCTAATGCGATAGAGGGCTGTATGCCGGCCATTGCAAAACAACGGTCTGTAATGACACGCAGGCTGCTTGAACCAGGGGCCATTATAAAGGATTCATACCTAACCGCTTGCAGATGAATCGTCTCTAGGCTGGCAAGCGGGTGAGAATCCGGCAGGGCTAGAAGGAGTTCCTCATTGTATAAACAAACTCTTTCCATCGTCTGCGGTATGACCGGCATACTAGTCAAGCACAGGTCATGATGATAACTTCCCTCTACATAAGGCACAATGGCTACATCAAACTCGGGAAAACTCTCTTTGAACTTCATAATAAGTTCGGGAACATCTTGAGTATGTACGTCGATTGCCAGCTGAACAGAACCTTTTTTACCATCTGTTGTATCTTGCAACTGCTTTTTACCTTCCTCGAGCAGCTGTAAAGCTTCTGTCGCATACTTTAAAAAAATTCTTCCATTCTCATTTAGACGTATATATTTACCCAGTCGATCAAACAAAGGGGTATTCAGTTCTTTTTCCAACTGACGAATTGCTTTGGTTAATGCGGGCTGTGCCATATGTAACTCTTCAGCAGCACGGGTCACATGTTCCAGTTCGGCAACTTTAATAAAATAGGATAGCTGAGCAAGTTCCATAAGGTTAACCTCCATTCTGACAGTAAGAACACACTCTACCCAAGCTCCTATTATATTTAAATTTTTCCCATGTGTAGTATGAAGTTGGTTACAAAATGATGAACATATCTCAAAAAAATGGGTGAAATCCAACTATTTATCTTCCTATGTGTTTAATGTATAGAAAGAATACAATGGGATTAGAAAGAAGGGTTCTTCTTATGAAAAAATGTTGGAGTCATATTGTATCTGGTTTACTACTCTTTTCGGTTGTTGCTGGCTCTTATGCTGCGGCATCATTAGCAGATGCAAGAGAAATGCAAAAAGAGGTTACTATAGATGATAAAAGTTCTTCCTACGGATCTAAAGCTGCTATTCAGAATGACGTGTATATTCTTCCGCTAAGAATGATCCATGAATTAGCGAACGTGGAGCTGACTTGGGATAACGTCCATAAAAGAGCAGAGGTCAAATCACAAGGGAAAAAATATATAATCACTGCTGGAGAAAAGCTAGTTAAGACCAGTGCTGATCCGGTTCGACTTCTAACACCGGCTGAACTGCGAAAAGGCAATATCTTTGTTCCAGCCACCTTATTGGCAGAGATGTCGGGAGCTAAGGTAACCTTATCTGAGGACAATGTTGCGGCAGCATTTACTACAGCAAATTATTATAAAATGCATCCTGAGGGAGAGCCAGATATTACACTGCTTCCCATGAAAATAGGGGAAGATGATTTTATCGAAGGGATGAAGCTGAAATTCTCAGGAAAAACCTATTCCTTTCCTGATTGGAGAGGGATGTGGGGATGGAATTATAAACCTGAAATAAGTACGGAAGATATTTCAGGAGACGGACACAAAGAGATTATTGTCGTGAACACACTGGGGTATGGAACAGGAGTATTCAATCAAGAAGCTAGAGTATGGAATCCAGTACCCCGGAAAGAGGAGAAGATCGATTCGCTTAAAAAGATAGTGGATGAGAATATAGAGTCCACGATTAAGGCAGGTAAGAATCAGATACAGATTAGCCTGAAGATCAAAGGGCACAAAGAGCCCATCACTCAAGCGATTAACGAATCCAACGCGAGCGAGTTACGTTTGAATGATGGACTTGGATTTGGTGCATGGGAGAGATACATGGTGAGTGACGGGAAACTAATGATGCGAGCAAGTGCGAACTATACAAATACATCTGCCGCGGGGGAACTCATTGTAACGTATCAATATAAAGATCATAGATATCAAGCTGATGAAATAAAATATGAAGTGCTGGATGAATAGCCCATAAATGCTGATTGATAAAAGGTAGAGCTAATCCTCATAAATGCATGAAAAAGCGTAGTAGTATATAATAATAATGTACTACATAAATAGACTTGGATAGATAGACTGGAGGAGATTGTATGTTTAAGTGGTTAAAAGGCAAGACACAGACAAAACTCGAACTACTTGAAGTGATGGCTCCTTTGACAGGAAAGGTGGTTCCTTTAGATCAGGTTCCCGATCCGGCATTTGCACAAAAAGCAATGGGAGAAGGAATTGCAATTGAACCAACCGAAGGAAAAGTGGTAGCTCCTTTTGACGGTAAAGTTGCTCATTTAATTGAAAAAAGTAAACATGCTGTTATTTTAGAGCATGCTTCAGGAGCACAAGTTCTCATCCACATTGGTGTTAACACCGTATCTCTCAAAGGAGAGGGATTTAAAGCTCATGTTAGTACAGGAGATGAAGTGAAAGCAGGTCAACTTCTGATTGAGTTCGATATGGATGCTATTCAGGCTGCAGGATATCCGGTAATTACTCCTGTTCTGATTCCTGACGGAGTAGATGCAATTAAGAGTGTAGAGCCTCTGGACAATGCAGGTTCCGTAACCGCTATGTCTGAAGCCGTTTTGCGTGTACATCTTAACTAAAAATTTAAATTTCGGATAGTATTTTACGGGATGATTGCCGCTGCTGGCAGTCATCCTTTTTTAGTTATTGACGAAATAAAAAGACTCTGTTATGATTCAATTCATAAATCAAAGTAAATATATAGGGATTGTAAGGTTGACCGGTTTTACCGGAGACGCATTGCAGCAGAAAGGGATATTTTCTGCCGCTTGCGTCTTTTTTTGTATCCGGGAGACAGAACCTGAGGATCAAAGTGCAAAGGATAGAATAACAAGGGAGGCTAGAAGATGGGTCAGTTAGAAGGCAGAGGGTATTCAACCGTACCAAGGGTAGAACAGAGAAAGCGGATGAGAGGCAGATCGCTTCACATCCTCATCGCGGTGATATCAGCAGCCCTGCTGACAGCCGGTTGCAGCAATGATAGTAAAGTTGTTTCAGCATCCTCTGAACAAGAGGGGGGAATTGAAACACTGGAGCTGCGTTATCAAGGCTCAACGGGAGCTGTGACCTATCCCGAGCTTGCAGAAGATCTCGGATACTTGGCTCCGATTAAACTCAAATGGATTGGCAATACGACCAGCGGACCGCAGGATATTCAAACAGCAGCTACAGGACAGTCCGATTTTGGTGGAGCTTTTAATGGAGCGATAATTAAACTTATCTCTGCAGGAGCACCAATTAAGTCCGTCATTAGTTATTACGGCATGGATGAGTTAACCTTCAACGGATATTACGTTCTGGAGGGAAGTCCAATCAAAAGCGCTAAAGACCTGATTGGCAAGAAGGTGGGGATGAATACACTCGGCGCACATGCTGAATTTGTATTGAAAGAATATTTGCTTAGGGGAGGATTGACAGAGGAAGAAATCAAACAGGTGACGCTTGTCGCCCTGCCTCCAGTAAATACGGAACAATCCCTGCGTGCTAATCAGATTGAGGTGGCAGTCTTGGGCGGAATTCTAAGGGACCGGGCTCTAGATCGGGGCGGGATACGTCCACTGTTCAGCGATTACGAGTTATTCGGAACTCAAAGCGCGGGCACGATTGTTTTTACGAAGCAATTTATTAAAGAAAATCCAAACACCGTAAGAAAATTTGTAGAAGCAACGGCGAAAGCCATTGAATGGGCTCGAACTCAGCCGAGAGAGACGGTCATCAATCGGTATACAGATATCGTTAACAAACGCGGCCGACAGGAGGATGGGGCCAATCTGCAGTACTGGAAATCATCAGGTATTGCAGGTAAAGGAGGCACAATCCGTGAAGAGGAGTTTGAAATATGGAGGAAATGGCTAGAGAGCAGTGGTGATGATCAAGCTGGAAACGTAAAATTTGAAGATTTATTCACTAACGAGTTCAATCCTTTTAAGGACGAAGATAAAAAATAAAACAGCAGCCATAAAGAAAGGAGCACCGCAGAGATGAGTGAAAATAATCATATTATTGCACCTAACAACGGTAAAACGAATGTATATTCCAAAATTAGCTTTGAGGATGTAACCAAACGTTTTTCCGTACGAGAAGGTAAGGGAGTCTCAGAATTCACTGCGGTAGATCGCATTAACTTGGAGGTACGCCCAGGTGAATTCATGGCAATCGTAGGTCCAAGCGGCTGCGGAAAGTCTACCTTGCTTGATTTGCTTGCTGGATTGTCTAAGCCTACTTCTGGTCAGATTTTACTGGATGGAAAGCCAATAACAGGTCCTGGACTGGATCGAGGTATCGTGTTTCAGCAGTATGCCTTATTTCCATGGCGCACTGCCGAAGCCAATATTGAGTTTGGACTTGAAGCGAAAGGAGTTCGCGCGAAGGAAAGAAAGGAACGAGCGCGTCATTATCTATCCCTCGTTGGTTTATCCGGATTTGAAAATCGTTATCCACATGAACTTTCTGGCGGGATGAAGCAGCGAGTAGCCATTGCCCGTAGTCTTGCCTTTGATCCCGAGGTGCTACTAATGGATGAACCTTTTGCAGCTCTAGATGCTCAGACCAGAGAATCGTTACAAGACGAATTGCTGCGGATCTGGGAACAGACAGGCAAAACCATTATTTTTATTACGCACGGCATTGAAGAAGCCGTATATCTGGGGCAACGGGTGGCGGTGATGACAGCTAGACCCGGAACGATCAAGCGTGTTATTGATATTCCACTCGCTTCTCGGACCATGGAAGAGGATATACGTTCAGGGACCGAATTTGGCAAGCTCCGGCATGAGATTTGGAGTGAGCTTAGAGAAGAAGTGCAGCGATCACAAGCTTTTGACCGCAGTAAGGGAACTTCACTGGAGAACAATAAGGCGAAAATGAAATAGCAGTTAATTAACTGCAAAATGAAAATAAGAAAGGTGTTGCTGTGTTATGAGCATGAACAAATCGATCGTTGTGCGTGCAGCGCATCCTGCTGCACCTGTGGAAGCGGGTACTGGTAACAACGAGATTACATTGAGGTCTGAGGTAAAGAGCAGGGGTAACAAGATCCAGAATACTTCGTCTCAAGTGAAGTCTGCTGTATTTAGCGGCATCAGAGGTTCTGCTGCTATCGTTGTGCTTGCGTTCGTATGGGAGCTCGCCCCAAGACTTGCTCTGGTAGATGGGACCTTCTTACCGCCATTATCGAAAGTCCTTGCGGCGTGGTGGGACCTCGTTCTATCAGGTGCACTGCTTGAGAACTTTCAGGCAAGCATTGTACGCAGTATTAGCGGGCTGTTGTTAGCTATCCTATTTTCTATTCCTATTGGTCTCCTAATCGGTTATTACAAGCCGGTTGCCGTCATTTTAAGTCCCGTGTTAGAGCTGTTCCGGAATACAGCAGCGCTTGCTTTGTTACCTGTCTTTATATTGATTCTTGGAATTGGAGAAACATCGAAGATTTCAATTGTGTTATTCGCGTGCACCTGGCCTATTCTTCTAAATACCGTCAATGGAGTGCGAAATGTTGATCCGTTACTTGTTAAATCGGCTCGTTCACTTGGACTCGCCCCCTTTAAGTTATTCATCAAAGTTATTTTGCCCGCTTCACTGCCTTCCATCTTTACCGGTATTCGGCTTGCAGGGGCTTCCTCGATTCTTGTACTCATTGCAGCTGAAATGGTGGGAGCTAAAGCAGGGCTTGGTTATTTGATTAATTACACTCAGTATAATTTTCAAATTCCTGAGATGTATGCCGGTATTCTGACGATCTCCGCACTTGGCCTTTTCATTAATCAGGGGCTTGTGCTGCTTGAAAGACGTTTCTCTGGTTGGAAGACGAAATAATTCATAAATATATTTTATATTTAGAGGAGGAAGTAAAATGGCACGTACAGACAAACTGCATCTTGGCGCATTTTTAATGATTCCCGGGCATCATGTGGCTTCATGGAGGTACGAAGACAGCAATGCTAAAGGAGTACTCGATTATGGTTTTTACAGACAGGTGGCACAAACGGCGGAGCGAGGGAAGTTTGATATGGTTTTCCTCGCTGATGGATATGCAGTGCATGAGCGATTCCCGCTTGCGCTGGAGCAAACGGTTCAGGTGCGGCTCGAGCCGCTGACGCTGTTGTCTGCACTTGCTGCAGATACGGAGAATATTGGCCTGGCTGCCACGGTTTCAACCACTTACAATGAACCCTTTCATGTCGCCCGTAAATTTGCTTCCCTAGATTATATCAGCGGCGGACGATCAGCATGGAACGTGGTTACCTCTAGATCAGAGGATGAGGCTCGCAATTTCAGTCTTGAGAAACACCTTCTGCATGAACTGAGATACGAGCGTGCAGAGGAATTCGTTGATGTGGTCAAGCAGCTATGGGATAGCTGGGAGGATGATGCACTGGTTGCGAATAAGGAAGAGGCAAAGTTTGCGGATCGGACAAAGATTCACAAGACGAATCATGAAGGCAAATGGTTCTCTGTTCAAGGACCGCTGAATGTGGGCCGTCCCCCTCAAGGTCATCCTGTCATTATCCAAGCGGGAGCTTCAGAACCTGGTAAGGAACTTGCTGCACGTACAGCCGAAGTTATTTTTACGGCTTGGCAGACATTAGAAGAGGCACAGACTTTTTATAGTGATGTGAAAGGGCGTCTTACCAAATACGGAAGAAAACCATCTGATCTCAAAATAATGCCGGGTGTTTTCCCGATCATTGGCAGAACAGAGGAAGAAGCTCAGGAGAAAAAAGCACGTTTTGAGGAACTTATTCCTGTGGAAGCGGGTGTTGCCCTGTTATCTGGGCTCATTAGCTTTGATCTAAGTCCATATCCTGTGGATGGTCCGCTGCCTGAGCTGCCTGAGCTTGAACAAATAAATGGGGGGAAAAGTCGGTTCCAGTTGTTAAAAAGTTTGGCAGACCGCGAGGGTTTGAGTATTCGGAAGTTGTATCAACATATCGCGGGGGCACGCGGACATCGTGAAATACTTGGAACGCCAGAGTCCATTGCTGATCAGCTGCAAGAATGGTTTGAAAACGGTGCAGCAGACGGTTTTAATATCATGCCGCCATATTTGCCAGGAGGACTTGAGGACTTTGTTGATCTGGTCGTACCTGAGCTGCAGCGGCGAGGTTTGTTCCGTACGAAATATGAAGGTAACACGTTGCGTGACAACCTAGGTCTCAGAAGACCTATTAACGGTTACACTTTCAAACCTGCAGAGAGCAAAGCAACAACCGGTTGAAAACCCGCGTGATATAAATAGTCGATGAATAAAGAAGACTGATTATGTATAAACCGTACCCCTTGTAAAGGGCATTTTTTAAAAAGCGAAGCAACTTGAATAAGATGCTGTCTGTACTTTACAGGCAACATCTTATTTTGGTTACCACTTATCATTTGCTCGGCAGAACACAATTTGGGCAGCTATGATAATCTAAAACTTCGTGTTCTAAAATTCTAGATTCTCGTATTCTTTCTTCGTCATATCTGTCAATTGGCTAGTGCTGTTCTAGTACGTTTTATAAGGATGATTATTCTCCTGCGGAACATAGTAATTAAAAGGGTGGGCCTGGTTCCACCTATAGCCGTCGGAAGAATATCCTTGAGGAGACGAGATGGGACTTTGCGGAAGAGAATAGGAATGCGATAGATATGAGGGATGCGATGGGTGGGATAAATGAGATGGATTTGATGGATGAGATGAATGAGATGGATTTGATGGATGAGATGAATGAGATGGTTGTGGTGGAGGAGATGAATGAGACGAATGAGGTATTGTCCGGTTTTCAGGGGATGGCTCTGCAGAGTCAGTTCGTTTCTTACATCCGAGCGGAGGTCCTAATATGATAGATTCCTGAATCGGTGCGACGGCAGCAGCATATTTTTCTTCATCAACGCAATAAGCAAGACTCATAATTTCTTTGGGAGTAAAACGTAGAAAGTCGGAACCATATACAATATCCGGCGTTGCTTCATCAAAGATGGTAAGAAAGTGGGTGTTGTCTTGCATCGCTACAATCCAGTGAAACCAACCGAGCGGCAACATGGATACTTGGCCGGGCTTTATCCGGTAAGATTTGAGTTTCTGAGTAAAGGGGTCAAATACGGAAGTTACCACCTCACCGCTGATCACAAAGACGAGTTCATTTACATTGGTATGCCAGTGTGGCTGTACGATGAAACCTTTGTTCATATGGATATTGAAAAAACCAGTTTTGATCGCAGGGAGCTGCTCTCCAAAAACTTGTGTTATATAATTATTTGCATCTCGCTTGTAGTTAATGGTCTTGTTTGAATCTGCGCTTAAGTTAAGGTTCGGTGATTTTAAAATAGGGTCCTTATTCATTGAGTGGCCTCCGCTTCAGGTATATTTATCTCACACCATATGCAGGCTCAGCAAAGAATGCTCCGCACATCCCCATTTTTTAAGATTTAGGAACCTTTCTTAGGCATGCAAAAAAAGCACATGATTCTAATTTTCATAGAACCATGCACTTTGATATCGGGTAAGGAGTTTGTTTATACTGATTTTTTCGTTTTGTGGGGTTTCGCGGCTTTCTTCGTGTTTTCCTTCTCTTTGATTAGGTCGGCAGTCAGTTGCCCAGATAGGGTTACCATAGGTACTCCGCCCCCTGGATGTGTGGAACCTCCCACGAAATAAAGATTGCTCATTAGCTCACTTTGACTTGGTATTTTAAATCCGCCGTTCATTTTGCGGTCTGTGACCACTCCATAGATCGAACCGCCGTTTGATCCATATAAATTTTGAAGGTCATCTGGAATAAAAGTGTACTCATATTCAATATGATCACGTATACCTGTAAGTCCCATTCGTTCAAGTTTGTTCAGCACCAGCTCACGGTACTCCTCTTTATAAGCCTGCCAACTTTTGCCCGCTTTCAGCGGCGGTACATGAGTTAACACAAATAAATTTTCCTTGCCTGACGGAGCCTGTGAGGCATCTGATTTACTGGAAACACCGATATAAACGGTTGGGTCATCAGACGGAATTCCTTTGTTAAATATATCATGGAATTCTTTCTCTGGATTTGCTGAGAAGAAGAAATTGTGATGCTGTAACTGCTCATAAGTTTTGTCCACACCAAGGAGCAACACAAGCCCGGAAACGGTTGGTGCATATTTGTTTAATTTTTTCGCTGTACTGATCGCTCCGTTTTGATCTTTGAGCAAGGAATAATAAGTTGGGATAGCCTCTAGGTTGGATACAACGAGATCGGCACTGATGACTGTGCCATCTTCGAGCGTTACCCCTGTAGCCGTATGACCTTTGGTATTAATACGGGCAACTTTTGCATTTGTTCTTACGGGAACACCTTGTTCTTCAAGAACGCGCAGCATTCCTCTTGCGATATTATACATTCCGCCCTCAACATAGTAGATTCCAAGACCAAGCTGTACATACACAAGCTGGGAAAGTACGGCGGGCGCATGATAGGGAGAGGAGCCGATATACATAATGAAAAAGTCGAACAATTGACGCAAATGTTTATCTTTTACGTATTTTGATGTACTCTGAGACATCGTACGAAGCGGATCCATTGCAAGCAATTCTTTTACTGTATGCATGCCGCGAAGCTCATCGAGACCAGATATACTCTTACTGTAAATGCTGCTTCGATTGAGATCATAAAGCTTCTGGCAGTACTGTAAATATTTTAAAAACCCTTTTGCATCTTCTTCAGAAACACCCTCAATATTAGACAGCATCTGCGGGAGGTCACTTGTGACATCAATAGATACACCATCTTCGAAAAAAGTCCTCCATTGTGGTTCAACGCGAACAAGCTTCATATAGTCTTCTAGTCTTCTCCCTGTACTCTGGAACAATTGTTCAAGAACCCAAGGCATGGTTAGAATGGAAGGCCCGGTGTCAAAAGAATAGCCTTTCCCAGAACGGATATTAAGCTTTCCGCCGGCTCGTTCATTCTTCTCAAGAACCTCTACTTCATATCCGTCTGCAGCTAGACGCATGGCACAGGATAGACCGCCAAGACCGCCGCCAATGACAACTGCTTTTTTACTCATCAGGATTACACCCTTTCTATATCACCATGTAACTGGTTCATTAATATTAATGCACAAGGCTGTAAATGCATGTTAATTGTATAAATGACATCAGCTCAGGTTCATAATGTTGCTAGTATATATTTTTAAATTCATCTTTTCCGTTTTTTTACGAGATTAAACCAAGTTCACAACTCCTTAAAAGAAAAGAGGTCTTATAAGTGACCTATGTATGGATTATTGCAGGATGGATTTCCGGCTTACTCATGTTAAGTGGGATGAAGCCTTTGATTCAGCAAACAAAACATAATCAAAGTGATAGGGGGGAGAAGAGAAAAGTCGATCAGCTCCCTTCTGTGAGTATTATTATTCCTGCTCGGAACGAGGAGGGCAATCTTACTTCGTTACTACGTTCAATACAGGAACAAACCGTTCTGCCTGCTGAAGTTATCGTTGTAGATGACGGCTCTGTAGATCGAACAGCAGAAATAGCGACCTCATTTGGAGCAACGATAGTGGACCCAGGCGAGCTGCCGCAGGACTGGCTTGGTAAAAACCATGCATGTGCCAAAGGGGCGAAAGTGGCGAAAGGCGATATTTTTATATTTCTGGATGCAGATATCACTTTGAGTCCCAATGGAATCGAAATCTTGCTTTCTCGTTATACAGAGGGGATCTTGTCTGTTCAGCCTTATCATCAGATGATGCGTCCATATGAACAGTGGTCCGCTTTTTTTAATGTCATTATCCCTGCATCCATCGGCAGTGGGAAAGATGGCACAGGCGCGTTTGGTCCTTGTATTGTCTGCAGCAGAGATGCGTATAAGGAAAGCGGCGGCCACGAGCTTGTGAAAGGGGAAATCCTCGATCATCATACACTTGGGAAATGTTTTGCGAGATTAGGGTATCAAGTGCGAAATTATATAGGAATATCGGTCTTGTATTTTCGAATGTATCCTGCGGGCTGGAGCTCTTTATGGCGAGGGTGGAGTAAAAGTATGGCATCCGGGGCAGCTGCTACCCGGTTACGTCGGCTCCTGCCAGTAATCGTCTGGATCATGGGTATGATTTCTTCCTTCCTTCTTTTAATAGACCGCTTTTTTACGGAGGATATTTTGATTGGAATGGTTATCTATGGTCTCTATGCTTTAGAGATAGCCGTGTTACTCAGAAGAGTAGGGAATTTTCGCTGGTGGGTGTGGAGTTGCTATCCATTGCCGCTGCTGTTTTTTCTCATGTTGTTTATTCGATCTATGTTGATGACGTTTGTGAAGAAGAAAGTGAATTGGAAAGATCGGGAGATTGAACTGTAGTGTTTGAATTGCAGTGTACAGCTTTAACTGAAAAACGATTCATACGGGGGAGGAGCAGATAGGTGCAAATATGGGAGTGGTCAGGACCGATAACTATAGTGGCTGATATTGCGGCATGGTTTATTCTTCATCTTAGCATTTCCTATGTGTTCACTGTTCTACCGGAACGGTGGTTTGATGGGCTGAGTTTAACGGCTTCTAGCAATGAACTTTCATTCTATGATCGTGTTCTGCACATTAGACGATGGAAAAAAAGATTGCCCGATGGAGCGGGATGGATAGGACAGAATTTTAGGAAGCAGCGGATCGAGCAAAGTGATACCGCATACCTTCACATATACCAAAGAGAGGCCTATAGAGGAGAGTGGTGCCATTATGTATCCATTTTGCCGGTACCGTTGTTCTTCTTATGGAATATGCCGGCTGTGGCATGGGGGATGGTGGTGTATGCATTAGCCGCTAATGTACCCTGCATTCTGTCCTTACGTTACAACCGGGCACGTATTGTTCGAATCTTGCAGCGAAGAGGAGAAGCGATCCCTGCTTATCTAGGTAAGATGGAAGAAGACCCTTCAATGGATTGAAGGATCTTCTTCGTTTTATTTTATTCTAGGTAAAATAAAGATGCTAGATCGCGTCTTGACTTACCTCAATTTTCTTCAAGATTCGTGCTGGATTTCCGCCAACAACCACGTTATCCGGTACATCTTTGGTTACAACTGAACCTGAAGCCACAACTACGTTGTTGCCAATCGTAACGCCCGGGTTAATGATGGCGCGTCCTCCAATCCATACTTTGTCTCCAATCGTAACGGGGGCGCCATATTCTTCAGCGCGGTCACATCTTGATACAGGATCAAGGGGATGCGTTGCTGTGTAAATATGAACTCCTGGACCAAGCAAACAATATTTGCCTATGTTTACCTCGCATACATCAAGAATGACACAGTCGAAGTTAGCATAGAAATGATCACCTACATGAATATTATAGCCGTAGTCACAGCGGAATGTGGGTTCAACATAGAAATGTTCACCAACAGTGCCAAGTAGTTTTCTCATGATCTCGGCCCGATGTTCCGGGTCATTTTCAGTCGATTGATTATAGATTCTTGTAAGACGTCTTGCCTGCTCACGATCTTGTGTCAATTCAGCGTCCCATGCTAAGTACAGTTCCCCTGCGAGCATTTTTTCTTTTTCTGTCTTCATCGAAAGTTCTCCTTTAACGATTGCTGCTATGCGTAGAAAAATGTCAGTTTCATATCAATTATTGTTCAGTTTAGTGTACTCAGTCATGAGAAGCAATGAATGACGAGTTTAATGAATGACAAGTTTATTGAATAATAGAGTTCGCGGAGAGATCAAGCCACTCTACTTCCTCTCGTGTAAGCTGTATCTCAGCACCTTTTTGGCAGGACTCGAGTTCTGCTGGATTCTGAGCACCGATCAGGGCACAGGTTGGATAAGCTTGATTCAGTACATAGGCAAGAGCAATCTGGATGGCGGTGACTCCTTTTTTCTTAGCCATCTCCTCGGCTCTGTGAAGTCGTTCCCAGTTATCGTCATTGTAGAATACACGCACCAAATCTTCGTTATCTGTGATTTCAGGCGTATACCGCCCTGTGAAAAACCCCCGTGCTTGGGAAGACCAAGAGAGTACAGGAATTTGGGTTTGTTCATGGAACCTACTTGTCTCTTCATCAACGGAGACACAGCCGTGCCAGAAAGGTTCTTTGGCTTTGGCTAGACTAAGATTAGGACTGCTGAAGGTAAAGCCTTGCAGCCCGTTTATTTCCGCATAGTGATTTGCTTCCTGAATTCGTTCCCACGTCCAATTTGACGCGCCAATAGCCCCGATCCGCCCGGCATCAATATGTTCATTGAGCGCTTCAATAATATGTTCAACAGGAATAGATGCATCATCCCGGTGAAGACCGTATAGTTCAATATGATCTGTTCCAAGCCGTTCTAGACTTACAGACAGGTCGTGGTCGATTGCTGCTTTATGAACTCTTGCTCCCGTACGATCCGGATGAGCTCCTTTGGTAAAAATAACGATCTCGTCACGATTATTCATTTCTTTCAGATACCGGCCGATAACTTCTTCACTTTGTCCTCCGCAATAAATATGAGCAGTGTCAATGGTATTTCCGCCAATCGCAAGGAACGCATTAAGGTTGGTTACGACCTGATCATAGTTGTCATGACGAAAATAATCCGTTCCTTTAATGAGCCGTGAGACAGGTTTGCGAGAACCTTTGATCGTTATTTTTTCCATGGACGGTTCCTCCCTATAGTTCAATTCGTTTCCGTTGCTCGGCTGAGCGCAGGGCAGATTCCAACACTTTCATGTTAAGAACAGCATCTTGTGGATCAAACTTAGGCTTGCTTCCATCCAGCACAACATCAGCAAAATCATCAGCCATTAAGGAATAATGATTCACGCGTGGGACTTCTACCACTCGATTACCGAGTTTTCCTGTAATTGAGAAGGATGAATCGGTGTCTTTATCACTCGCAAAAGCAGAAGGGACTTTAATTACCCCATCTGTGCCAAGTACTTCCATTTCATTCCGGAAGGCAGCCCACATTCCACAGTCAAAGATAAGAGAAATGGAATTCGGGAATTCAATAAAACCTGAGGTCATCATGTCTACTCCGCCATGCTTCTCTGAGAACAATGCTTGTGCGGTTACCGCTTCCGGTTCTTGACCGATGAGAAGTCTTGCTACGCTGATCGGATAACAGCCGACATCGTAGAGCGAACCGCCGCCCCAATCTTTATGATAGCGAATATTTTCGGTGCTCGCGGCACTATTAAAAGTAAAGTTCGCATGAATTCCGCGCAGCTCTCCAATCTCTCCAGAAGAAATAGCATCTTGAATCATTTGATACCTAGGATGATGGCGATACATGAATGCTTCAGCAAGATGAACACCAGCTTTCTGACATGCATCCACCATTTTCTCAGCTTCTGCTGCATTCAGTGCAATCGGCTTTTCGCATAAAATATGTTTACCGGCTTCTGCCGCACGTAAAGTCCACTCAAGATGGAGATGATTCGGCAGCGGAATATATACTGCATCAATATCGTCACTGGCGAGTAATGCTTCATAACTTCCAAAAGCGTTTTCGATATGTAACTCTTTTGCGGCCTCATCTGCTTTTTCTTGATTACGGCTTGCTATGGCAACAACTTCATTTCGGATGGATCCGCGAATCCCTGGAATTACCGATCTTTTCGCAATACTGGCTGTTCCAAGAATGCCCCAACGTAACGTTTGATTCATGTTTATACCACCTTCTGATATATTATTATCATGATATTGTCATTGTATTGAATTCTATTCAAATTTAAAATGATAATATTTTGCAGTTTATTAACACAATATTGTCTTTATAAGGGAGACCAGCGATGGAACGCCAAAGTCACTTAGTTACGATAACGGATCAGCAATTTTTTTGTTACCCTGAGTCTGTCGGCATGTTTAGCAATACCCCGAAACATTCGGTAACCCGTGGAAAAGGGGCCCTAAACAATTTTAACATCCATTTTGTAGCAGCTGGCAAAGGTTATGTGGAGATGGAGGGGGCTGTATACGAACTCGAAGCAGGTGACGCCTTTTTGTACTTTCCTTTACAGGAACAGAGGTACTACAGTAGTACAAGTGAACCTTGGGATATTAGATGGGTACATTTTTATGGAAGCAGCAGTTTAACGGACTATATGCTTGGACGCGGGTTTCAGGATCACCGCATCTGGACGCTCCGTCAGCCGGAAGGATGGAAGAAAGCGCATCTTCACCTGCTTACCGAAGCGGAGAATCATAAAATGCTGAACCCGACTACTCTGTCTACACTAACCTATGCCGTAATTACGGAGTTTGTCCACCAAGCAGAAGCGCATACGAAGAGCAGAACCGGACGTTCTACGGACCGAATTACGAAACTGCTTCCTAAAATTCAAAAAGAAGCGGCAAGTCCGTTTATTTTGGAAGATTGGGCGGAAGAAGCAGGGGTTAGTGTTCATTATTTTTGTAAATTATTTAAAAAAGCGATGCAAATGACGCCGATGGATTTTATAACGCAGTGCCGTATTCAAATGGCGAAGCAAGCATTGCTGGAACATACAGAACGAACAATCGGTCAGATCGCTTCCGAAACAGGATATCCAAGCGCCAGTTATTTTAATCGTCGGTTTCTTGAACATGAAGGGATGACGCCAACCGAATATCGGAGATTATTTGGAAAATAAAATGGATTTACCTGAATAGAATAAATTAGATAAAGGAAGTGTTCAGGGATGCGGGAAGAGAGTAAGAACAAAAATTTGATGTTTGTATTATGCGAACATTTGTTCTATAATGAGAAAGTCGAATTGTTGAGCTGTAAATTTCCTATCAGTCCGTAATCTAGGAGGCGCTACTATTTATGTTAAGTCTACTGAGTAAGAGAGAGGTCATCCGTCATCGTGAATTTCGTTTCTTGGGTATGGCAGCCAAGACCAACAACCAAGCTGAATTCAAGGGAGAAGGGGTTATTCCTTCCCTTTGGTCTAATTTTTATGCGAACAATGTACTAGAACGTATACCAAACAAAACAAATTCATCAATTATTGCCTTATATACGAAGTATGAATCAGATGAGACCGGTGGCTATACAATCGCGCTTGGAACAGAGATTGTAGAAGGACACGCTGTCCCTTCCGGTTTAGAAGAATGGGTAGTTCCTGAGTCCAAATATGTGGTGTTTACGACCCGTATAGGTCCGGTACAAGAAGTTGTTGTTGAGACATGGCAGGAGATATGGGAATGGTCTAAATATAACGAGCGGGCATTTCAGTTTGATTTTGAGTTATATGACCTGCGTTCAGTCGATCCCATGAATGGTCAAGTCGATATTTATATCTCCGTTAAGTAATAATCTAGCTGCTGATTGAACTCAGATGCCGTTAGGTAAGAAACGCAGCTTTGTTATTATTCCGCCTCTTTGTTTCTATTGAAGAATAAGACTCACCATATAAGTAAATATAAGTACTTACAGTTACATAGATAGACCAGGTGACCCTGCAGCAACTGATGCAATAAGTGTTCCAATTCGTTATGTTCTTCCGCTAAATAAAGTGTGATTTCATTACGCTTCACCGCCGTTCTCTAGTTTATGTCTTTATGCTGTTTCTAGCTGTAGTCATGAACACTCTAGAACTATGGATTCATAAACAAGCAAATACCGCCTGCAAAATGTTATATTATTCTTGGGTTGATTGAAATCAGGGTCTTCGTTACATATGGCCGAATATAAAGCGCAACAAGCGATATTTAAGCATTTATCAGCGCAGCCTTCAGTCAAATCGTTGTATATAATTGTATAGAGCAGGAGATAGGATATGAATCAAAAGGTAATTACACAACAAGAAGAAGCTCTGCTTGAAGCAGCGGAAGCATATGTAAAGAAAGAACTTAGCGGAGAAGGTACAGGGCACGACTATTGGCACATCTACCGTGTTGTTCAGACAGCAGAGAAAATCGCGATCGCAGAAGGAGCGAATCTATATATCTGCAAACTGGCTGCTTATTTGCACGATATCGCAGACGAGAAACTGAATCCTTCCAAAGAAGCGGGGATGGATAAGGTAGACACATGGCTTAAAGAACATCACGTATCTGATGAAGATTGCTCGCATGTACTCGAGATTATTGGGAATATGTCTTATAATGGCGGGCATAATCCGCCTATGCGTACGCTTGAAGGCAAGGTTGTTCAAGACGCTGATCGGCTGGATGCAATTGGTGCAATTTCTGTGGCTAGAGCTTTTGTATATGCCGGTTCGAAAGGACATTTAATCTATGATCCTGACATAAAACCGAGAGAAGACATGACACAAGAACAGTATCGTACAGGCAAAAATACAGCAATTAACCATTTCTATGAGAAACTTCTAAAGCTCAAGGATTTAATGAACACAAAACATGGAATTGAACTTGCTGAAAAAAGACATGAGTTTATGGAACAATACCTAAATCAATTCTTTAAGGAATGGGAAGGTAACGTTTAAAAACAGAAAATTATTTGACTAACATAATTGCTTATCATGCCCCTAAGAATAGACTACGCATTTAATTCACAAGATGCATAGTCTATTTTATTTTCCCAACCTCTGAAACAAAATTCATGTAACAACGTTATATGTATTATGCATGAATACAGTACAGAGAATGAAGGGAGAGAAGGGGAGATGAAGAGATCACAAGTTCTTAAGATAGGGACAGCTGTTATTGCAGCAAGTCTATTATTCACATCCCAGCCCGTACAAGGAGCAGCTGCTTCAAGTCCTTCCTACGAACTAGTATTAGATTCAGGGAGTTTTATTGAAGGAAAAGCAGTAATCAAGCAAGGGGTATCTTATTTGCCGCTTCTGCAGATCAGTAAGGATCTTTCATTATCCGCTGCATTAGATCAATCAGGGAAAAGAGTTACGGTCCTCAGTCCCACCATGAATGTAGCTGTTAGACTAAACAGTAAGCAGGCAGTAGTTAATGGCAAGGGAATTACGATGTCAGCAGCTCCTTTTAAGAATGGACAAGAGATATATTTGCCCGCTTCTTTTCTTGTATCCGCACTGCAGGGAGAAGGACTGACATATGACCGCTTGGCTAAAAAGTTGTCCGCTACGGGTATCTATTCGGGGAATGATTCCAGCGTTTATGGTGGATTGCGATACGAGATTAGCCAGGAGGGCAAACTTTTTACAACCAATGCAAAGGGGAAGAAAAACCAACTCTATGATTTTAAAAAAGAAATATATAGTCAGCCCGTGTATCAATTTACGAAAACAGCGAAAGGTCTCGTTATTTTGAATATCTCTGATTATTATGGAGAGCCCATGCTGAATAAGCAGACTTTTACGGTTGTCATTAAGAATGGTGCTGTCATTAGACAGAGCTATGTGAAGTATTTCAATCGTTTCGAAGAAAATGCAGTTCTTTCTGTAAATAAGAAGGAAATTATTCTTACGGATGGAGATACATTACGTATACTTGAAGATGGTACAGGGAAAATTTCTCAAACATACAATTTGAAAAAACTGGGCAGCGAAGATGATACATACTTCGTAGAAGCGGTTGACAAAGAGTATATTCTTATTCGTCCGAATAAAAAAGGATTGCTAACCTATATTAATCGTGCTACGGGTGAGCGGACTTTACTTTACAAAACATTGCTTGGTAAAGCAGATCAGGAATATGCGGAGATCAACGATGTTCCTTTTTTTGGAGATCAAATTAGGTTTACCGAACGTAAAGGGGATACCCTTACTTTTCATATCGGACCCATGACGGGAGAAGCTTCTGATCATACAATGAAGATTCAGTAGAGTATATAAGCTGCTAAATAGTGAAAAGACCTTCTGTTATGCATCCGTAACGGGAGGTCTCACTTATAAATCCAAAAAACACAGTGATATTTTTAATAATGTGAAAATAATCACAAACAATTCCTGTTTCTCATGTTAAATTGAATTCAAGAGATAAAACAAGGAGATGAGAGAAATGAAAGCAACAATCGAAAATGACCAAGTAACCCGGAATTTACTCATGTACTGTTATACTTGTGAAGATGCAACATTTTGTACTACAGAAGAGGAGTGCAGAGCTTGCTGGGCTGACCAAGGAATGTTTGATGCAGAAGTAAATGATGGGGCAGGAGAAACACAACAATTCCTACGTATGGTACACATGTAAAGTTAAGGGAGAAACCAATTGTATAGACATGGAGAACCTACTGTAGAAAGACCATTCCGGTATAATTAAAAAATAGAGGTCATACCAGGAATAGAGTAAGCCCAATAGTGATTGTAGAGAGATAGAGATTCACATTATAAAAATGAATACAATCGTAAAAAGCAGAGAACTCCTGAGGGTCAAAGCAGAGGGGTGTCTGCTTTTTTGGTTTTCACAAAATATTTATATGTCTATTGTTATAAAATTGATGAAATTGATACCATTATTCATCTGTAAAAAGGATATAATAATAGTAGGTAAAGGAGGTGAATCCTTTTGTTATGGTTTGAGCTTCAAGAACTTCATGATTTTATTCCCTATTTAGTATCGATCGGTCTGATTTTTACTGTTACTTGTATTTCATTGTTACATCTTTCAGGTGAACTTCGTAGACTTGGTGTGCAAGGCGAAGCCGTGTGGCCTGAATATGTTCCAGAACCGATGCCGACGGATGCCGATATTTTTGTAACATCCGTCATTTTGCTCCTTCGAAGATATAAAATATCGCCTGATGATGATTCTGATAAGTACCACTCCTCGTTATTGAACGATGCAAAACACAATAACGAGGAGGATATACATGACAAAGACAAAAGGATTCTTTCCTATTCAAAAACGGACGGTGCGGATTTACGCTATACTAGCAAGTTTACTAGCGGTGTTTTTACTTTCGGGTTGCAGCTCTAATGTGAGTGAAATCAGCAGTACAACACCAGGGTTTTTTAATCACTATATTGTTTTTCCGATTTCTTATATCACACAGCATTTGGCGGGATGGTTTAACGGCAGTTATGGACTGGCCATTATTGCGCTGACACTCATCGTTCGGCTGTTATTATTTCCGCTCATGATGCGCCAATCGAAATCACAGCAGAAAATGAAACTTGTGATGAAGGCAATGCAGCCTGAACTCGATGCGCTGAAAAAAAGCTATGAGAACAAGAAAGATACAGCCAGTCAGCAAAAAATGCAGCAAGAAATGATGGAACTTTATAAAAAGCATCAGTTTAACCCGCTTAATATTGGCTGTCTGCCTATATTAATTCAACTGCCGATCCTTTCGGGAGTGTATACTGCGATTCGGCTTATGCCGGATATGAGCAGTCACTCGTTTTTATGGTTTAAACTTGGGGAACCAGATATGATCTTGGCACTCATTGTAGCTGCCATTTACTTGCTTCAATCTCGGATATCTATGCAAGGAATGCCAGCAGAACAGAAGAAACAAATGGCCATAATGGGCTACATTTCACCGATTATGATGGCATTCTTCTCAGTGACTGCACCTGCAGCAATCCCGCTGTACTGGATGGCAGGCGGTACATTCCTTATTTTCCAGACACTTTTGTTCCGTAAAATGTATCCGGTAGATCAAGGAATAGGGAATACGGAAGCAATATCACTTCCTGGTTCAAAGTCGAAGAAAACAAAAGACCCCAATCCCGCATAATATAAACAATAAAAAGGACAGCTTCCCGATGGGGAACGCTGTTCTTCTTTATGTCTAGAGTATACGTTCACCAAGAAGTGATCCAATAAGACCGACAAGGAGCTCGGAAGAACGCTCATGATCGTCAAAAAGAGGATTGTTCTCTACGATTTCAGCTGAAGTAAGAATGCTGGATTCGTAGAGCATTTCCATAGCAAGGTGGACTTCCCGGTAACTAAGCCCTCCAGGGACCGGTGTACCTGTCGCCGGAGCAATCTGCGGATCTATACTGTCAATATCAAAAGAAAGATGGACACCATCTGTTCCAGACGAGGTAATACGAATGGCTTCTTGCATGACATGCGCCATACCAAGTTTGTCAATATCATGCATCGTAAAGCAAGTAATGCCTTCTCTACGGATGAATTCTCGCTCTCCACGATCGATTGATCTTGCTCCTACGATAACGACATTTTTGGGGTCGATGGACGATTTTATGCCACCAATGGATGTAAGCTCTGGATCTCCCATTCCTAGATTGACCGCTAAAGACATGCCATGAATATTACCAGAAGGAGTAGTGAGCGGCGTGTTTAAATCTGAATGTGCATCCATCCAGATGATTCCTAGACTCTGATGGTGTTTTCTAAGTCCGCTGATCGTTCCAATCGCAATACTGTGATCTCCGCCAAGGATAAGGGGGAAAGCTCCATTTTTAGATATACGGTATACCTCGTCAGCAAGTTTGGAATGGACCCCTATATTCTCGTTCAGGTGGTTTAATCGTGGGGAACTTGAATTACTTTCTTCTATAAAAGGGGGGAAGTGAACTTCTTGGATCGTGTGTCTCATTTGGAGAGAATGAAGTTTGTTTACAAGCCCAGCCTTCAAAATGGCTTCTGGTCCTAGTTTTGTTCCTCGCTGACTCGCTCCAAGATCAAAGGGGACAGTCAAAATAGATACAGGGGTATTTGGATTTTTCATAACCTTGCCAACCTCCTCAAGACTTGAATAAATTCCTTTTTAAGATCCCGAAGAAGTAACGTAAAGGCTGTCTTTCTTTTTTTAAATAACTTATTCAGATTTTGATTAACACGTTCACTTCTTTTCAATGTATTTTGCAGTAGGGCATTCCATTCCTTATGTAGTTGTCATGTGCTAAAGGTTTGTATATGATTAGTCATAATTGCAAATCTAGTATTTTCGGATTCTCATTCTAATAGGGTAAGGAGGGAATGGAAATATGAATATAGAAGAACTAAATTTAGCTGCTGATCGTCTAAAGTTGCTTGGTGATAAAACAAGATTGCTAATGTTATTACTCCTACAAGAGCGGGAATGGTGTGTATGTGAATTCGTTGATATTTTTGAAATGTCCCAGCCAGCGATAAGTCAGCATCTCAGGAAGTTGAAATCTCTCGGCATCGTAAGAGAGGAAAGGCGCGGGCAATGGATTTATTACTCTCTATTTATTGAGGATAAGCCTTATATTTCTGCAGTACTTGAACAACTTCCCAGTGGAAGTGCTTTACTCCGCGTGAAAGGCATCAGCGAACAACGATCCGAATGTGACCCAAAAGAATAAAAATTTTCTGTAATATATAATCATATTCCTATATAATAATGATCTCATAGAGCTAATTCGTTGAAATTTAGACAACAAGAATTTGTAGCGGGGGGCGTAAGGTGAACTTGGTATTTATACCTTTAATTATTTTTATTGTAACGCTGATTTTGGTCATATGGCAGCCTCGAAATCTATCGATTGGCTGGTCTGCCTGCGGGGGAGCTGTTATTGCTTTGCTCGCTGGAGTGGTTGATTTACATGATGTGTGGGATGTGACTCAGATCGTATGGAATGCGACACTGGCGTTTATTGCGATCATTCTAATTTCGTTAATACTCGACCGGATCGGTTTCTTTGAATGGGCTGCTTTACACATGGCAAGAGCCGCTAATGGTAATGGCGTTCGCATGTTTATTTACATCAGTTTGCTTGGCGCGATGGTGGCAGCTTTTTTTGCTAACGACGGGGCAGCACTTATTTTGACGCCCATCGTTCTTGCTATGGTTCGTGCTTTACATTTTGATGAGAAGAAGATCTTTCCATTTATTATTGCGAGTGGATTTATTGCGGATACGACTTCACTTCCGCTTGTAGTGAGCAACCTTGTTAACATTGTGTCTGCAGACTATTTTGGAATAGGCTTTGCTGAATATGCAGGAAGAATGATTATTCCTAATCTGTTCTCATTAGCTGCAAGTATCGGTGTTCTCTATCTATTTTTCCGTAAAAGCATTCCAAAGCATTATGACTCTACTCATCTCCGAAATCCTTCTGAAGCCATAGCAGATGTAAGATTATTCCGAATTTCATGGATTGTTCTTGCATTTCTATTAATCGGCTATTTCACGAGCGAGTTTATCGGTATACCGGTCTCCTTTATAGCCATTCTTATTGCTATGGTATTCTTAATTGCAGCTAGGAAAAGCGAAGTCGTTCCCGTAAAAGAAGTCGTTAAAGGTGCACCTTGGAACATCGTGTTCTTCTCCGTAGGAATGTATGTCGTTGTTTATGGACTTAAGAATGCCGGATTAACCGATATCTTGGCACAGGTGATAGAGGTTATTGTGCAGAATGGACTCTTTGCAGCGACGATGGGAATGGGCTTTATTGCTGCCATTCTTTCTTCTGTTATGAACAATCTGCCTACAATTATGATTGGTGCACTTGCCATCGATGCAGCCGAAGTAACGGGAACGATAAAAGAGGCATTGATCTATGCGAATGTCATTGGATCCGATCTCGGTCCAAAGATAACACCGATTGGCTCTCTTGCGACACTGTTATGGCTGCATGTTCTCTCTGCAAAAGGAATCCGTATCTCGTGGGGAACCTACTTTAAGACTGGTATTCTCATCACGATTCCTACTTTATTTATCACACTGCTTGGTTTATATCTTTGGTTGTTAATTTATTAAAATTCTACTTACTTGTTCCGCAGAACAAGTCGCATTGTTTTAGAATGTAAAAGATTGAGTGTAATGAGAGCTATTAAATGGTACCTGCTCAGGGACATTTGATAGCTCTTTTTTTATTCCATGATGATTCATTACGTAATGAATTTGTTTATTAACATGAATCAATTTCATAATACCTTTAGTTGCTTTAATCAGGGGTATATATAGATCAAAATGGTTCTATTTGTCTATATATAGTTACAAATTTTTCGTTTTAATGAGTTATGAAATTGATTCACATAGGGGTTAGATTCGTCATTATTGACTTTGAAAAAAGGATGTAGTAATATTCATGCATGTGCATACATTAATTAATTTAAATGTAAGGTGTTTGTTGGAACGCAATGCTTCATACCTGAAATGTAAAAAAGGAGAGAGTATATATGTTAGATTTATTTAGTTCGTATCAGATCAAAGGATTAGATCTTAAAAACCGGGTGGTTATGCCCCCGATGTGTCAATATTCAGTTACCAAAAAAGATGGAGTAGCAAACGATTGGCATCATACTCACTATGTTAGCCGTGCAATTGGAGGTACGGGTCTGATTATCGTTGAGATGACAGATGTGGAGCCGGATGGACGAATAAGTGATTATGACCTTGGACTATGGTCCGACGAACAGATTGCGCCACTCGCTAAAATTGTAGAAGATGTTCATCACTATGGTTCAAAAATCGGCATTCAAATTGCTCATGCAGGACGTAAAGCGGAGGATGCAAATCCACCTGTCGCTCCTTCACCTATCGCTTTTGATGAGGGCTGGAAGACACCAAGAGAACTAACAACAGAAGAAGTCAAAGCAATGGTAGAGAAATTCCGTCTTGCGGCACGCCGTGCTGTGCAGGCTGGATTTGACACAATTGAACTTCATGGAGCGCATGGGTACCTTATTCATCAGTTCCAATCACCGATTACGAATAAAAGAACGGATGAATACGGACAGGATCGTAATCAATTTGCGGTTGAAGTCATTCGTGCAGTGAAAAGTGAAATGCCGGAGAGTATGCCGCTGATCATGCGTATTTCAGGAACCGAATTTGTTGAAGGCGGCTATCGTATTGAAGATAGTATCGAGTTCAGCAAAGCTTATAAAGAAGCTGGAGTAGATATGATCCATGTAAGTGCGGGGGGAGAAGGCCAGATTACAGCAGCAGGACGTCCGGGCACGCATGTTGCATATCAGGTTCCTTTAGCAAGAGCGATCAAACAAAATGTGGATATCCCTGTCATTGCTGTAGGTAGACTAGATGATGCTGCACTTGCGAATGCGGTTATTGGTAACGAAGATGCAGATCTTGTTGCTGTTGGCCGGGCTATGCTTAAGAACCCCTACTGGACTTTAAATGCGGCAGAGCAGTTAAGAAAAGAAATAGAACTTCCTGAGCAGTACAAAATGGGATTCCGATTGAAATAAGCAGAGAATGTATTGTAACTCGTGTTCATTCTTAATGTTTGTTATACTACAGTTATTGATTGTTTTGTCGTTACATGGGTACATTTATTATCCTGAAGGGAAATTACAATATGGAATCAAATCTTATGAATGACTTGATCTCGAACTGGCAGTCGCTAACTCAAATGATAACGAATATCGAGAATACACTTGAACAACAGTTACAAGAAAAGCACGATTTATCGCTGAATGAATATTATATGCTTTTGTTCCTATCGGAAGCACCCATGAAGAAGTTGCGATTGCAGCAGCTTGAATCCATGGTGGGACTCAGCCAGTCGGCTATGTCGCGACTCGTAGCACGCTTCGAGAACAAAGGATGCGGGGCGCTTGCACGGCATGCTTGTATAGAAGATCGGAGAAGTGTATATACGGCGCTGACAGAGATTGGTCAAGAAAAAGTGAATAAGGCTACACTTACGTTTCAAAAAGCACTTGCCGACGCATTGCCAGATAAGGAGATGGAAGAGCTTATCGTTAAGCTTCTTCAGTCCAAGCGTAAATTCAAGTGAATAGGTTACTACCGAAAAGGCTGTTGATTGATTACAATCAGCAGCCTTTTTTGTAAATAATATCCATAAGTGTGTCACGCTGTGATACAATCACGGTATGACATATTCATTTTATTTTTAGCTGCATGGGTATTAGTAAAAGGAGGAAAGCAGTCTGGCTATCGAAAAAATACTAAAAAAGTATCTGCCTATGTCAGAGACGGCATTTTATATTCTGCTCTCCTTAGCAGAGCCAAGACATGGATATGGAATTGTAAAACATGTAGAAGACATATCGAGTTCAAGAATTCGCTTAGGTTCGGGCACGGTATATGGAACGTTAACCAAAATGCAGAAAGATGGCATTATAACGGTGTTTGCCGATGAGGAAAGAAAGACGGTTTATGAAGTGACTGATTTAGGCAGGACGCTAATCACAGCTGAGATCAGCAGACTTGAAGAGTTACATGATAACGCGCTGAGATACAGGAGGTTTTTTAGTGAAAATAAAAGTATATAAACCTTTTTGGAGTTATGATGTGCAGAAAACAGAGGAATGGCTTTCATCGATGTCGGAGAAAGGTCATGAATTAGTAGAAATCAATCGGTTCACTCGATATTTTATATTTCGGCAAGGGGAACAGAGAAAAAGGTTATACAAGATAGGGTTCGATAAAATGAAACAGAAGTCATTGTCCAGTTTCTTAACACGTAATGGATGGGCCATGATTTTGCAGAGTGGAAACTGGTATGTAGCGGCTAATGATAAACCTTCAACTGAGATTGAAAGCTATCCTGTACGTGAAAACATAATCAAACATAATAGAAAAATCATGTTTCTGTTTGGGAGTATCTTTATTTATTTAACAGTAATAGTTTTGTTCTACTTGCTAATAGGGTTGGTTTTATCCTCCAACGTTCAGTTTGGTTTTGCGGAAAGCCCTCTTTGGATGATCACCTTCCTCTTCGCAGGAATAGGAATCATACTATGGGCACTTTCGTTTTACTCTATTACCAAGATAAAGGGGGCAAATAAGAGGTTGCTTGGTGAAAGCAATCGTTCACTAGAGAATAATTATTCACAAGAGAGCAGACAAGAGGAAGAAAGACCGAGTAGGGATGAAATAAAGCGGCTAAGATGCTCAGGGCAAATCGTAGTAAAGCGAAGGTATACTTGGACTTATGCGCCGGATAAACTTGAAAAATGGCTGGAGACATTGGAGGAAGATGGGCTCCATTTATATTATGTGGGGAAAACAGGAAGTACTTTTTATTTTAAAAAGGGGACTCCCCGTAAAGTAAGTTATTGTGCAGATTATCAAAACTATGTTAATGAAGATTACTATACCTTTCACAAAGAGGCGGGTTGGAAGCTGATTTATTATACTTCTCTCCATCTTCAGCAATGGACCTTATGGAGTCATGAATATGCAAGGGATGAGAAGCCGCCGCAACTCTACAGTGATAAATTTCATCAATTAAAACATGCTAAACGGGTCGCACTTACCTACTCTTTCATATTTATACCAGTTGTAACCTTATATTCAATGAGAATAGGATCATATAATTTATGGGGAAACATTCAAAATTTTGATTCATCACAAATTTTTCAGTCACTGCTCAGTGTTTTGATTGTTTTAATTCTAGGCTCTTTCACTATTAGAACTTGGTTGTATTATAGACGCATTCGATCAACCTAGATAATTAGTTAAACCGCTTATTCCAAATTGCGGGGCCAAGCATATGATAATCTATCTCAAGAAATAGGAGGTAGAGAACGTATGAGCCAATTTATAGATTCAAGAACATCCCAGAATGCTTCAACATCAAACTCGATATCCATCCCTATTCTTCTGCTTAATACCCCGCAATTGTTTGGCCAAATTGGACTGTTAACAGCTGGTGTAGGAGCCAATCCACGTGTGGTATTCAGTGGGACGATTTCTGTACAGGTTCCGCTTGCTTTAGCAGGTATTACGATAAGAATTGTGAGAGGGACAGCACCGACAGACCCCATCGTATATTCTGCAACTTCCACATTTGACCTCAGCTTATTAGCTCCACAGATTATTAACTTTACTGCAACAGATTTTAATCCACCCATCACTCCGCAGTTGACCTATTCTGCTTATGTCATCTCGAATCTACTCGGTACGATACGTGTAGGACCGGAGACATTTAATGGACAACTTTATTCGGATTAATGTTTGTTATCAGGTCAGGTTAGAATCGTATTGATTCTTTTCGAGAAAAAGAGAAAGGCAGTGAGGTCACCTCACTGCCTTTCGTATGTAACAACGTTAACCTTCCATGATCTTAATATAACAATCCCGGTTACGCGGTCCATCAAATTCACAAAAATAGATCCCTTGCCATCTTCCAAGCAGTAGTTCCCCATTCTGTATAATAACCGTCTGAGATGTTCCTGTCGTTATTGCCTTCAGATGGGAGGCTGTATTGCCTTCCGCGTGCCGATATTTTGGATGATTCCAAGGATAAACTTCATCCAGTCTCATAAGTACATCATGCTTCACATCGGGATCAGCATTTTCATTAATGGTAATCCCAGCAGTTGTATGCGAGGTGTAGATGACGGCTAAGCCATCTGCAATCCCACTTTTACGTACATAAGACTGCACTTCCCGAGTAATATCTCTCATTTCATCTCTTTTGGATGTATTTAGTTCAATTTTGTGCAACATGTCTTACCTCCTGAACGAAATATTATTTATACATTACACATCGTTAACGTAAATATAACGGTTTCTTTAATAATGAAGCAAAAAGTTGTGAAATTGATTCTATAGATTATGTATTACATTATGAAACGAAGTAAAGCCATGCAGGCAACACCAATAATGACGGTGAGAGAGAGACTTTTTGTCCATATAGCAGTAATGACGGATGGAATGAGGACAATTACTACATGCCAGTTAAAACGAAGCAGGCTGCCCGTATCTTGCAGCATACTTTCGGTAACAAGCGCTGTCAGAATGCATACCGGGATATAAGAAAGCCATTTTAGGACGACCTCAGGCATCTGAACACTACGCACAAAGATAAAAGGAATGATGCGTGGAAGCAAGGTAACGATCATACATCCCACAATCAGCCAAATCATATTCATACTTATCGTCATCGATCTGTCACCACCCCAATGGTTGCCACAACAATGGTTGAAATGAGTACGGCGATATGAGAAGGAAGCAGGAAAGAGAGAATAATCATTGAAATGATCATATATAGAACCAGGGACAAGCGGTGCGTCAGTTTGTTTTTTGGAGTGGATTGTAACTGTAATACTAATAAAGCCGCAAACATAGCGACAAGAGCAAAATCAAGCCCGAGCGCTTCAGGATTAGATATCCACTGACCTGAAAGGGCTCCTAGCGTACAAGCAGCGATCCAGCATAGGTACGCGGTAATATTTAAACCGTTCATCCACCGATTATTAAGTTCACCCTGTCCGGCAATCCGGCTTGCAGCCACACCAAATGTTTCATCCGTTAATAATGCTCCAAAACCAATGTTTTGTGGAAGCGAGTAACGGGTCAAATAAGGTGCAACGGTTAGACTCAGTAGAAAGTGCCTTAAATTAACGATAAAAGTAGTCAATATGATCGCTGAAGCGGGCGTACTTGTCACAAGGAGCGCGCAGATAATGAACTGTGCTGATCCCGCATAGACAAGGATAGATAATAAGGCGACTTCAAGAATGCTTAGATCAGAGGAGATGCCTACGATTCCAAAAGCGAATCCGATGCTCATATATCCCAGCAAAGTGGGGACACAGTCTTTTACACCCTGTACAAACGAATCCTCGTCAGCTGTTCGGGCTTGCTTAAGCAGAGGTAAACTCATGAAGATTTCTTCCTTTCAAGTAATAAAGTGCTTTTTTATATCAGACTACTATAGTAAAGGGTTCAGCTGATTGTCAATCAATGGGAAAGAAAAGATAGCTCTTTTTGTTTTGAGAATGGAACAGGAGGAATTGACCAAGAATGCCGAATATACCGTAGATCACATTTTTAAAAACAATTCCAAAACAAAGCATACGAAGAGACCTTTTGTTTCTTCTTTGCTTTGTTTTTTTCTGATTTAAGGCTAATTTCATTCTACAACTCATACGATGAGTAAGGGAAGTAATTAACCATATGAAATAAGGGGAGATGCAAAGTTGTTGACCTTCTTATTATTTGTTTTTGCTGTGGCGGCAGCAATATCAAGTGTGGATACGACATGTGGACTCAATGTGCTGGGAAGCCTTGAGAGTACAAAGGTGAGCAAAATGAAGTATGCAGTAGTCTATATTTTTTTCTGTACACTTGGCGGTTTGTTAACCGGATTAATAATTGGCGGAGCAAACTTTTTACTGAAAGGAGCTCAACTGGACTTGTATTATAAGCCTGTTATTATCCTTATTTTCCTTCTTTTTATTGGACTTGAACTGTGGAACAAAGCAGGGCTGTTACCTTCCGGTAACTTTATCGTACCGTCTGTCTGGATTAAAGATGCAGGATACCGCACAGCAGCGCTATGGGGAAATATTCTGGGTATGGGCTTTATTACTTTGCAGGCAGGCGTATTATTCCATTGCTATGTGCTCATCTCTTTATTTTCTGCACCCTGGTGGCTAAGTGTAACGGCGGGTTTTTGTTTTGGATTGGTTCGAGGGATGGTGTTCAGTCTTCCTTTTATCAGGTCTTTCGTCTATCAGATGCTTAAGAAAAGGGTGTTCAGACACACAGCGCTTACAGCCATGCGGCTATTCGCTTCTTACATACTTCTTATAGGTTCCATTATTCTTATCTTCATGAACTAGTCCAAGATCGAAGGAGACCTGATGATCATGTATGATCTTACAGCTATTTTACTAACACTTCCCATGCTCTTTTCTATAGTCAGCTATATATGGAGTAAGATCTTCCGTGATCCGCATCATTTCCCAGGTAATTCCCAGATCCATCTATTATTAATCGTAATGCAGTTTATCTCGGTTACGATCCTTTTTACAATATCAACCGCTATGGGATTACTTAGTTTGTCTATTCTTTATCTTATTCAAGGGATCGGCGTTCTCTATTATTTACAGCGTAATGGAAGGATCGATTGCGGGTGTTTTGGTTCACAGATTGCATCTAAACTAAGCTACCGACTTGCCGCTGGTAATGGGATTCTAGCTGTCATCTCTCTCCTTATATTCATAAGCCGCTGGTTGCAGACGAAGGAACTACCATTATCTTTATCACTGGAAGGTCTCATGATGGAAGTTCTATGTATGATAGTTGCACTCGTTTGTGTGGTTGGAGTGCCGGATGCAATCTATGCGATTCGCGCTTACCGCGCTATAGCCGCTATCTATGTTGAAAAAATAACGAAGTAGAAGGTGTTTTTCTCATGTCTACGTTCTTTTGGGTGTCCTATGCGATTTTATGGCTGCTCGTTGTTCCGTTAGTGATTCTCAATCTGATCTTGTTCAGACAACTCGGCATCATGATTATGGGGACCGCGCGAGGAGTAAATCAGTCCGGTATTCCTGTTGGCGAGAGGCTTCCGGCAGCCACAACCCCTCATCTAGATGGCAGGCTGTGGTCAACAGAGGAACTGAAGGGAAGCCCCGCTCTGATGTTATTTGGCTCACCAACGTGTAGGGAATGTGCCGAAATTCTGCCTGATTTTCAGCTGATCGCAAAAGAGTATGAGGTGCAGCCGGTTCTTATGTTATTCTCATCAGCAGAACTGGCCGAGGATTATGCTCATCAAATGGAGTATGAGAATGAAGTCGTTCTAGTAAGTTCCGAATTTGCTCATCAGCTGGATGTTCAAGTGACTCCTTATGCTTATGCAATCGATTCGCAGGGCGTCATCAGACATAAAGGACTCGTCAACAGCCGGGAACAACTAGAAAGTTATATTAAATCAGCAAAGGTTTCCTAGTTGTAAGGGGGAATTCTGATGTGGCGTAAACCTGTTAATAAAGACGAACAAACCCAAGACTCGATCAGCCGCATTACTCGAAAATGGACGCGTAAGACCTGGTTGAACCGAATTTCTGAACAGATTGCTCTCATGCTCGCCAAGATTCTAATTAACCCAAGAGAAGATGTGGCTAGAATCTCTTTTTTACAAGGAGCTTGTTCTCCGCCACATGGACAATTTTGCACGGGATGCGGAGCGGACGGCTCTTGCCCTTCCACGTATGTTACTTGCACAACGAACAATGCATTAAATGGGTGCAGAGGTTTATGTCCTCATCCATCCGGCTGGTGGTATACGAGTGATCCGGTAGGGGTAAGAGCGAAATGTATGGATTGTGTGAGTCAGTACGTTCAGCCTAATAGCGGGAATAGATGGTGTTATAAAGGTGCTGAAATTACAGGCCAATATGTCATTTGCGGTTGTAAGTCTACGAACTTATATTGATTTAGGTGAATCAATTTCAATATCATAAAAAAGAGCATTCGTACCTGACAGCTCAGGTGATGAATGCTTTTTACTTTTCCTAAAAATGCTCAATTATTTAATAGGATTAATTTACGAGTTCTATAAATTTGCTGGCTGCCGTGGACAGCGGCATATTACGCATAGTCATAAGACCCACTTGAGAGGGAGGCATTTGGATATCGAGTTGAATTTCAAATAGAGAGCCTTCTTCAAGTTCTTTCGAAATGAACTCTTTCGTTACATAAGAGATGCCAAGACCTTTTCGTGCAAGTTCAATTAACAAATCTACACTGCCTACCTCGATTTCAGGTTTGATTTGATGTCCGTAGGTCTGAAAAAGCTCTGTAATTGCCATTCGTGCCCGGCTGTTGCGTGAAAATAAAATGATTGGATACTCAAGCAGGTGTTCGAGTGTTAGTACCCGATCCTTAAGTTCAGCATAACGAGCTCCCGCCACAAAGCAGTCCTGCAGGTGAACTCCACCAATGACCTCAATTTGTGGATCAACAATCGGCATCCGAACGACACCTAGATCAATCTTACCTTCCTTTAAGAAAGCAATGGTTTCAGGAGTCGTCCCGTGATTAAGGTGAAGCTTAATACCCGGATATTTCTGGTGGTAGCTCTCTAGATAAGGAAGCATGTAATGTTTGAACAAGGAATCGCTTCCGCCGATTCGCAGCTCACCGCTATCTAGTTTTTTAAGTGCCGTCATTTTTTCTTCAGCCAGTGAAATCAGAATATGAGACTGTTCTATATAGGAATATAATGTTGCTCCTTCTTGGGTTAAAGAGACCCCTTTGGAAGTTCGGTAAAACAAGGTGACACCCAGGCTTTCTTCCAGTTGTTTGATCGCGTGACTGACACTTGGCTGAGTAATAAACAGCACTTTAGCTGCGTTAGAGAGGCTTCCTGTTTTTGCTGCCCAATAAAATACTTTGTATAGTTCGTGATTGATCATAGACGTCATCTATAGCTCCTGTGAAATATATTAATTACCTGTATAGGTGTGATTTGTATTATAGTGGATTAAAGATTGAAATACCAGATTTAACTAAAAGGTCTAACTAACAGGCATCAACGGAGAGGAGAGAAATCATGGAGGCTATTACATTTGTATTGTTTGGAGCCACAGGGGATTTAGCAAAAAGGAAAATTTACCCTGCTTTATATAATTTATTTATTGATCAAAAATTACCCAAATCGTTCTCTGTATTCGGTCTTGGGAGAAGAGAACTTTCCGATCCTGATTTTCAGGCCAATGTTGAGAAATCTTTACGGATGTTCTCCCGGCGCAAAGTGATAGATCAAGAAAATCTTCAAAAATTTATAGAAGTTTTCCGCTATCGTGTTCTTGATGTTGGTCATAAAGAAGATTACAAAACATTACTGCAAGAAATTGAACAACAGGAACAAAAATTGGAGACGAAGTCGAACCGGATGTTCTATTTGTCTGTAGGACCTCAATTTTTTGGAACCATTGCTGCTAATATTCAGGAAAGCGGACTTGGAAAAACAAGTGGATGGAAGCGCTTGGTGATCGAGAAACCGTTTGGACATGACTTGCAGTCTGCACGAGAGTTAAATGAAAGTTTGTCCATTGCTTTTAGGGAAGAAGAAATTTTCCGTATTGATCACTATCTTGGCAAACCAATGGTTCAGAAACTGGAAGTTCTGCAAAACAACAACCCAGTCTTTAAAGCCTTGTGGGACAATCGCTATATAGCGAATATTCAAATCACGTCCAATGAAACCGTAGGTGTGGAAGAGAGAGCTGGCTATTATGATCAAGCGGGAGCAGTTAGGGATATGTTCCAGAATCATATGTTGCAATTGCTCATGATGCTGACGACTCACTCTCCGAATAATACAACAAATGATGATGTTCGGGAGAAAAAGAAAATCGTCATGAATTCTTTGGAACAGCTGCATAAAGAAGATGTCAAATCCTCTGTGATCCGTGGACAGTATGGGGCAGGAGTGATTGATGGGAATCCAGTTGTAGGATATACTTCGGAACCGAATATCCCAGAAGACTCCAGTAATGATACTTTTATCGCGGCGAAACTGAAAATTGATGACTATTTCTGGCGCGGGGTTCCTTTCTATATCCGTACCGGTAAACGAATGAAAGAGAAATCGACACGTATTGTGATCGAATTCAAAGAGCCATTGAAGAAGTCCGGCGGAACACAAGACGAGAACAAAAAGCCGAACTTGCTTGTTTTTGAAATCAGTCCAGACGAAAGAATTTCGCTGCATCTGAATACAAGAGATCCTCTGAATAAAGAGAAGATCAAACCGATGTATATCGATTTCCACGAGAGCCAAGCGAACTTACCGGAAGCTTATGAGAATCTAATCGGCGATGCGCTGAACGGGGACTCTACATTCTTTGCACATTGGGAAGAAGTGGAGTTGTCATGGCAGTGGGTCGAGCCAATTTTAGAAGCTTACAATGAAAATCTTGTACCTCTTCATATATATGCTGCGGGAACTAACGGACCTTCTGCTTCGGATGAATTGCTTGCGCAGGATGGATATCACTGGTGGTTCGATCAAGAAGAGGAAAAGAGAACCGAAACCATAGAAGAAGATCTTAGTCTTGTAACAAAAAGCCCTGTGCTTCAATAGAAGGAACGTATACAACACGTTTACGATAAATTTGAAGCCTACTAAATCATACCCAATAAACGGAGGTAATATCGATGAAATTCTTTATTGACACAGCTAATCTGGAAGACATCAAAAAGGCTTACAAAATTGGAGTGTTGTCTGGAGTTACGACAAATCCCTCTTTGGTTGCTAAAGAAGGTGTGAAATTTGAAGATCGTATCGAGGAAATCTTACGTGAAGTACCGGAAGTTGAATCCGTATCGGCTGAAGTAACACCTGATGCAGAAACAGCGGAAGAAATGATTGCACAAGCGAATGAACTAATCAAGATCAATAATAATGATAAAAATATTACGATTAAACTGCCAATGACACTTGCTGGTTTAGAAGCATGCCGTTATCTGACTAAAAAAGGTGTAAAAACCAATGTAACCTTGATTTTCACAGTCAATCAGGCACTTTTAGCAGCACGTGCGGGTGCAACCTATGTATCCCCATTCTTGGGTCGCTTGGATGATATCTCAGAAGATGGCGTATTGCTTGTAGCCAAAATTGCTGAATTGTTCAAAACTCATAATTTGGATGCACAAATTATTGCCGCATCCGTTCGCCATCCAGACCACGTAACACGCGTTGCAATGGCAGGTGCACATATAGCTACTATTCCTTTCTCTGTTATTGAACAATTGTCTAAACATCCGTTAACGGATCAAGGAATCGAGAAATTTGCAGCAGATTGGAAAAAAACAGTTCAAGTATAATCGAATCTAGGTTTAGATATTTGATGGCAGCTCTCAAGCGGGGGCTGCTGTTTTTTATATACCGTTTTATATACCGAATAGTGATTCTTGGCTTATCTAAACATCTGACTGCATAATTAATGGCATACCTGTCATGTAAAGTTTGGAAAATATGAGATTATAAAAGTATAATATGAGTGTAAAAGTTTATTAAAAGGAGTGAAGAAAATGCAAAACCTTACAGGGAAAGTCGCCCTAATTACGGGTGCAGGACGAGGCATTGGACGAGCAACCGCGATTGAATTTGCAAAAGAAGGCATTCACGTAGGTCTCATTGCACGAAATAAAAACCATTTGGAAAAAGTGGCAGAGGAACTAGAGCCCTACGGTGTCAAAGTGTCAATTGCAACCGCAGATGTATCCGATCTAGAATCCATTACAAAAGCTGTAGAGCATGTCAGTCAAGAACTCGGACCTATTGATATCCTGATTAATAATGCGGGTATCTCGAAGTTCGGTAATTTTATGGAACTTGATCCGAAGGATTGGGAACAGATTATTCAAGTGAACTTGATGGGTGTTTACTATACAACCAGAGCAGTTCTACCGCAAATGATCGAGCGTAAATCAGGCGATATTATTAATATTTCTTCTACAGCAGGCCAAAAAGGAGCACCTGTAACAAGTGCATACAGTGCTTCGAAAGCAGGAGTTCTAGCATTAACTGAATCTTTGATGCTGGAAGTTAGAAAACACAATATTCGTGTAACTGCGCTTACACCAAGCACCGTAGCCACAGATATGGCAGTAGATCTGAACCTGACTGATGGCAATCCAGATAAAGTAATGCAGCCTGAAGACTTGGCTGAATATATGGTATCTCAGTTGAAACTGAATTCTAGAATCTTTATTAAATCGGCTGGTATGTGGTCCACAAATCCTTAGAACAAAAAAATGATGGATCGAATGTAACCTCTTTCTATAGGCAAACACCCTTTCTGAGCCTACTGCATACATTGTGAGCAGGATGATTCATAAAGGAGGAATAGAAAGTGGCATATCGCGGACATCAATTAATGTATCAATGTGAGCATCAGCTCGCAGACCACTTGAAAAAACATAAAGAGCATGCAAAACATACTTGCAAGCAATTGGTTAATCACAAGGTAAAAGTACTTACCATAGATGGAGAATCAATTGAGGGTATCGTAGTAAATGTCGATGATCATTATGTATTTTTGCAAGTGGAAGATCAGCGTGGATTTTATCCAGGCGGATATGGACCGGGTGGGGGAGGTCATGGCCACGGCCATGGTCACGGCCCAGGACCTGGGTGGGGTCCTCCCGGGCACGGACCCAATCCCAATGTGATCCTTCCCTTAGCTTTATTTAACTTGCTAACAATCAGTTTATTATGGTAGTTGATAAGGAGAGCCGCAGACTGCGGCTCTTTTTATATTATTTACTTGAATCAATTTCATAATACCTTTAGTTGCTTTAATCAGGGGTATATATAGATCAAAATGGTTCTATTTGTCTATATATAGTTACAAATTCATCGTTTTAATGAGTTATGAAATTGATTCACTTCCAGGAGTTTTCACAGGCCTGCTTAGAGAACTGTACTTTTCATACATACAAGCGATGATTAGAATAGAATTAACGTCATTACCAATCAAGAAAGGCAGGATATAAAATGAAGCAAGAAAAGACAAATGCGATGCGAATGTTGGATAAACAGAAGATTTCCTATGACATGCTGACTTATTCCGTGGACGATGGAGACATTGATGGTCTATCTGTGGCGCGCAAAGTAGGAAGGTCTCCAGAACACGTCTATAAAACCTTAGTGGCGCAAGGAAGTAATACGAAAGGGTATTTTGTATTTGTCATTCCTGTGCAGTGTGAATTAGATCTGAAAAAAGCAGCGAAAGGGGCAAAAGAAAAGAAAATTGAACTTATTGCTGTCAAAGATCTGCTAGAAGTGACAGGTTATATTCGCGGGGGATGTTCTCCGATTGGAATGAAGAAGCGTTATCCTGTGTTTATTGATGAGCAAGCCAAAGATCTTGAAAAAATGATAATTAGTGCAGGAAAAGTAGGATTCCAGCTGGAAATCGCGACAAACCAGCTCGTAGAAGTAACCGATGCGACATTAGCTCCATTATGTAAGTAAGCTCGAACTTGCTTGGAACGATTCGTGTAGGTTCCGAATCATTTAATGGACAACTTTACACAGATGAAAGCATGTTTTTTTCAGTCATAAAGAGATGCCTATCTCGTTATCAGAGAAGGCATCTTTTTCTTATCCTTTTCGAGTTGATTTAGAGAGTGCATTCCATTCCTCTTCGGTGAGTTCTATTAGCCCGTTAAATTGTCCCGCGCCCTGAAGCCACTCCCCGCCGTCAATAGTGACGACTTCCCCGTTAATATAACCTGCGTAATCAGAAATAAGAAAAGCAGCAAGCGCACCGAGTTCTTCTTTGTTTCCGGCACGTTTTAAAGGTACTCTGTCGATTAATTTTTGTTCGAGACCCGGAGTCGGAGTTAATCTGGAACCAGCTCCCTCGGTTGGAAATGGACCCGGCGCAATAGCAACTTGGCGAATACCGTAAGGAGCCCATTCGACTGCAAGTGAACGTGTAAGCGCAAGTACCCCCGCTTTGGCTGCAGCAGAAGGAACAACATACCCCGACCCGCTGCCGCTAGATGCATAAGTAGTTACGATATTCAGCATGGTTCCGGTTTCTTTACGCTCAATCCATCTTTTCCCGACCTCCAGTGTCATGTAAAAGGTACCATGTAACACAATATTTAAAACGGCATCTACGGCCCGCGGAGATAACTTCTCCGTAGGACTAATAAAGTTTCCGGCAGCATTATTAACAAGGATATCAATCTGACCGAAATGAGCAGTAACCGCTTCCACAAAAGACGCTACTTGTACTGCATCTCGTACATCACAGCTTTGGTAGAATACTTCAACTCCTTTAGCTGCAAATTTATAAGCTGATTGTTCGAGCACTTCGGATCTCCTTCCGCACCAAGCGAGTTTTGCGCCTAGGTCAGCAAACATTTCGCTCATGGCAAGTCCGAGACCGGTTCCACCGCCGGTAACAATGATGACTTTGTCTTTTAATAGATCAGGTGAGAAAGGATGCATAATAAGTCACTCCTTTGAGGATTAATCTAACCTTGTAACATGGGGTAAGGTATAAGGGCTGCAATCTATCTACAGACTATCATGTAAAGCCGGTTCCGGCAGCATATAGAGGTTCATATGATGAAGGATAGGGTACCGTACTAAGAGAATAGTTACGATAAAATATTCAGGGAAAGGAACATGGAGAATGAGCAACCCAATAGCGATACAGCCTTATTATAAAATGGAGCGGAAAATCCATTCCTTGAACATGGAGATCATCGAACATCAGCGGCTTCTAAAGTTATATCCGGATAAAATTGTATCTGCCTATCGGGAGTTTCCAATCGAAAAAGTATTTGATTTATCCTACCGCTCCATGGGCAATGGTCATGGGATGTTATATATACATACGCAGCAAGGTGTGTATCCTTACACACTAAGAGAGAACCCCAGGTCTTTTATCTTAGCAGTAAAACAATTCATCTAGAAAAGGACGTAGGGTACTGTCAGGTCATCTATAATTTTAAGTATCTATTAAGATTGTATTCAAATAATATAGTGTTCAAACTTTTTTAGTTTTTTCGTGTTTCTATAGTATTAGTAAATTTTATTGAAAAGGCGGCGATTCCATGTCAGATATCATACGTTCAGAGGCCGACCATACAAAAGAAGGACCCTCGGCTGATGAGTTATTAGAAAAAAGTAAACAGGAATATATGGGAATGTGGACGCATATCTCTGAGCTGAGTCCAGCAGACAGCAAAAAGATTGTAAATGGAATCCAACAACAAGTTTTTCTGACAAGCGAAAAAAGTGAATTTATACAATATATGAAGTCCCCGACCCCCTATATTGCCATGGCGATCGGTGTTGTAGTGCCTATTTTATGTATCCTTCTTTTCTTATGGTATTCTTTACTATTGGAATAATACGTTTATTTCCTGATTAAGATTTATCATTTTGGTGTAAATAACTATTCTATATAGATTTTTTACTAAAATGGTAGAGGTGAGTCTGTGGTTGGCAAATTATTTAAGAATAAGGTGTTTTCCATTTCTGCAATAATTGTTGCGATTATTGCTTTAGCTGGGGCTATCATGCCTGACGCTTTCGGAAATACCGCAAATTATTTATTTAACTTTTCTAAAGAAAATTTTGGTTGGTTTTATTTGTTGTCACTGGTCGTGATCATCGTATTTCTGATGTGGCTAGCGGCCAGTAAGTATGGTGCGATTCGTCTTGGAGGAGAAAAAGAGAAACCTGATTACTCGTTTTTTACGTGGTTAGGTATGTTATTCTCCGCTGGATTTGGCGTAGGACTCGTATTCTGGGGAGTAGCTGAGCCGATGAGCCACTTTTTTAACACGCCGTTTGCGGGTGTGGAAGCAGGAACAACGGAAGCGGCGCGTGTCGCAATGGGATATTCCTTCTTTCATTGGGGAATAAGTCAATGGGCTGTATTTGCGTTAGTCGGTCTTGTTATTGCTTTTCTTCAATTTCGAAAAAAAAGGGATGGCCTTGTATCCACCGCATTAGAACCTGTGACAGGAAAGAATACAACCGTTAAAAATGCAATTGATGTTTTAGCTGTCATTGCAACCGTGATGGGGGTAGCCACTTCCATCGGGCTTGGTGTTCTTCAAATGAGTGGAGGGCTGGAACAGGTTTCCGGCATAGGAAACAACACCATGATTCAACTGTTGATGTTATTCATTATTTTCGTATGTTATATGATCTCTACGATGACAGGGCTCGATAAAGGGATCCGTATCTTGAGTAATTTTAATCTTATTATTGCGATAGCATTTTTGTTATTTGTTTTTACAATGGGTCCAACTGTCTTTATTCTCGAGTCATTTACATTAGCGATCGGGGATTACATAACGAATTTTGTTCAGTATAGTTTGCGGCTTCAACCTTATTCCGAAGGAACTTGGGTAGGAGAATGGACTATTTTTTACTGGGCATGGGCAATTGCTTGGTCACCTTACGTTGGCGCTTTTATAGCAAGGGTATCGAAAGGAAGAACAATCAGGGAATTTATCGTGGGTGTTACGATTATTCCGACGTTGATTTCATGTTTATGGATTGCCGCATTCGGCGGTACGGCGTTATGGTTTGATCTTCATGAAAATACAGGAATCGCTGCAGCTGTAAATGAAGATGTCTCAGTGGCTTTGTTCCAAATGTTTGATCAACTGCCGTTTGCCGGAATTATGTCAGTATTAGCGATTCTGCTCATTCTTACATTCTTAGTGACTTCAGCGGACTCTGCAACCTATATTCTTGCAAGTATGACCAGCGGTGGCAGTCTGAATCCGTCAAGTATTGGTAAACTTGTGTGGGGTACTCTAATGGCTGCCATTGCCGGAGTGCTGTTATACTCAGGCGGGCTTGAAGCTCTGCAGACCGCTTCCTTAATCGCTGCTTTACCATTTACGGTATTATTGTTACTGCTTATTGCAGCAATGACAAAACTGATCAGAAAAGAACCGCTTCCGGTCAAGAAAGCTGATCTCAGACGTTATCAGAAGATAAAAGAAGAGGCTAATAAAACACGGATGTAAGTGCAAATTAATATAAATAAGAGGAACCTCGATTTCATATTCGGGGTTCCTCTTATTTATATTAACGTGTTTATAATCGATATCCGATCGATTGCAAGAACCAATTAAGCGACACGATGGCTACGGCAATATGCAGTAAAATAGTAAGCAAGGATTTTCGGGAAAGCTGAATGTCTTGCACAATCATTACAACCGACCAAATGAAAATAACAAGATAAGCGAGTTGAACCAGGATGGTTGGCATGATTCACCCCATTTCTTCACCGTTTAAAATTCTACTTGAATTTAATTTTTACTGGCTTCTTCGTATCTTGTTCTGCTGCCGGGTGAATGACATCACCAATCGCCTCTGAAGCTTGCTTCACCGTCTTCGTCACGCTGTGAATGGCTTCCCCTACATCCCCGGCAGAGTTAAAGATGGGCTCAACGGAACGGATTTTACCCTTTACATCAGAGGTGATGACGTTCGCCTTTTGTATGAGTTTGGTTGATTCCTGTGTCAGCCCATGAATTGCATTTCTGACTTCGGATAATGTTCTGTTCGTTTCACTAAGTGTGCTCATCCCTTTCATCAGAACTCGGACTAGATAATAGACTAAAACAATAAAAGCAATAGCACTTGCAGCAACACTGATCGATATAATCATCTTCAAGCCCTCCTTCACGTAAATATATGTCGTCCACATTAGGTTATTCCAAATTTAAAGGAAAGAACGGTATATTTATCTTTTTTCAACAATACGATGAGGATGGATACTGTTGTAAAAAGGAGGCCTCCATTTATGTCTACTCATCATGAAGCCCAGCTAACTCAGCTTGTTTTGTCCCATCTGCCTAGTACTGCTACGGTTATAAACATAGAAGGACCATTGCCTCGTCAGGCCATTTATATAGGGGATCTAACAGGAGATGAAATTCCTGAGATTTCTGTCGTTTACAAGGCAAATGAAGAGTTATATCTGATGGTGCTTATTTTTACTGATCAGGAATGGAAGGTCGCTGCGAGAATAAAAGGACACGGGTATGGTCTTACGCTGATGATAAGTGAGCCCATCTTATATCATGATAGGAAGAGTTTACTAATTGGCTGGCAGATCGGAGCCGTTCACTCTAAACTGTCGATCTATAAATGGGAAGATGGAGAATTCATCGATGCAGCGCCAGAAGATTTATATTATAGTTCCATTGAAATCATAAACATCCCTGGAATATCCGGTGGAAATCAGACGAGTGATATTGCCCTTTGGATACATGATACAGGGGAGGCTTATCGTGTTGAGGTAATCGGCTTCAGAGAAGGAAAGTTCGTACCCGCATGGGATGTCTATCCTTATTATTTGGTGAATGTAGTTCAGTATTACGAGCGAAAAACGGAAGAACATCCGAATTATCCATTGTACTGGTATTACCTCGCGGATGCCCAGTACCGTGCGGGAATGCTGCCTGCTGCGCTGCAATCGATTCATAAGAATCTGTTGTTCCAAAATCCATATCCTACTCGTAAAGAGATTCAGCAGCTGCAATCAAAGATTGAAAATATTTATAAACATATGGGCGGGCAAACTACGGAAGAACAGATTATAGAAGAACAAATAATGGATAAACAAGTGATGGAAGAACAAATGATGAAAAAACGAATTGTGGAAAAACAAATCGTGGAAGAACAGAAACAGTTCATAGAACAAACGGCGACATCTGCTATAACTAAACGAGGAACATCCCTATTTCACATGGCGGAGAAAACAACTGAAGGTACGAAGTGGGGATATATAAATGCAGAGGGTGAAACGGTAATTCCTCTACAATACAGTGAAGCAAGGGATTTTCAGAAAAATGGACTTGCTGTGGTGGCTCAAAAAAGGAAATATGGGTTGACAAAGCACTCAGGCGAGTATCTAGTAGAACCTGTGTATACATCGATCGCCCCTTTCGTAGAGCAACGTGCGATTGTAACTGTGGATGAATATTATTTTGCTATGCTGAACGAAGAGGGAGAGATGGTTACAGAGCAAACCTATCCTTTTATCTCTAATCTGGCTGGGAATCGGTCTGTATATTCTATGGAGACCACAAATAGCAATACAGGAAGTAGTGTTATACAGTATGGATACCTTGATTCCGAGGGGAAAGTAGTCATTCCAGCACAATATGAAGAAGCAAGCGACTACGATCAGCAGAAAGCGGTTGTGAAAATCAAGGATTATGAGTATGCGTTAATTAACGAAATGGGAGAGAGACTGGCTACATACCCCTATTATTATGTAGGAAACTATAGTGATGGATTCCTTGTATTTAAAGAGACAGCAAGTGGAACATATGGATATATGGATGAGAGAGGAACTGCGATGATTCCACCTTCTTTTACAGGGGCGACCGCATTTCATCAGGGGCAGGCTATCGTAAACACGTCAGATGTTTATAAGCCAGGCTATGGAGTGATCGATAAACAAGGGGTGTATATCATTCCTGCGGAATATCAGGATATTCGTGATCTAGGAGAAGATCGCTGGGCTGTTGGAAGAACCCTAGATGCAAAACATCCGCTTAGTTTACCGCTTTACGCCATAGCCGATCGAACAGGTACACTGCTGACTGATTTTTTATTCTCTGATGTATCCGAGTTTATAGATGGTCTTGCTTCAGTGAATGATCAGGAACAGACCTATTTTATAGATGTTAGTGGAACTCCGGTTCCAGGGTATCCACGGATAGAAGGCAGCGGTACATTAACTGTTAAAGAAGACGATGTGATCCAGGCGCTCATTGATCAAAGACTTTTCTACGTGAACCGTACGGGAAATGTTATCTGGGAGCCGAATAAAGTGATTTCACTGAATGGAACATACCGAGTTAAGGAAGCGAAATATAAGCCAAACCCAAATTACCTTGTTTATTATCCTGTAATAGAAGGTATGCCTGATGCAATTAGCGAACAAAGAGTGAATATCCGAATGAAGCAGCTGGCTGAAGTAAAGAAGGTTCCTCTAATTGAGGAGAAAGAAGAGACTTTCACAGGGGATTATGATGTTATTTATTATAAAAAAGATCTTGTTGTCATTGAACTAAACGGTTACCACTATACCATAGGAGCGGCCCATGGCTTACCAACAAAAATACACGCGCTGATTCATCTAGTCACGGGCCGTATATTTATGTTGAGAGATTTGTTTAAAGCAGGTGCAGATTACGTAAAAGTACTGAGTAAACGGATTCGAAAGATCATTACAGACGATCCAGCATATTCCTATGTATTTTCCGAGAGTTACCAAGGGATCAAACCCAATCAGCCGTTTTATGTATCTGACAATGCTCTTCATCTATATTTCGCTCCTTATGAAATTGGACCCTATGCTGCCGGTTTTCCTACATTTACGATTCCTTTTGATGAGATCAAGGAACTGATCTATAAAGAGGGCGAGTTTTGGAAATCGTTCCAGATTTGATAAAATAAGACGTTAGTTAAAAGCTTTCCTGACTAGCAGGAGAGCTTTCTTTTTACTTCATTTTAGCTTTATATGAATTCAGGCGTTAAACCTATGATAGACAAATAGTGTTTTAACAAAAGGAGGGGATATTATGGTTGCTGGTATTTTGTTAATGTTAATTATTGTACCTCTTATGCTGGTGATGCTGGGCTTGTATTATATTACGCTAGCGATATGGGAACTACGAGTAGGAATGGACAGAACAAGATATGTGAAATTGATGTTTGGAGGACTTGTTCTTGTAGTGATTGCACCTCTTCTGTTTATCATTTATTGGTATATAGGTATCATGAATCTTAAATTTATATAAAATAGCTTACTACAGGGATAACTTGGAGGATAACAACAGGAACAGGAGCGAAACACCATGGACATAAGAATCGATGATCTAACCGGACCAGAGATCACTAATTTAATTGAGGAACATTATAAGGAAATGCTGTCACAGTCTCCGGAAGAGAGTATGCATGCGCTGGATTTGGAGCGATTGAAGGAACCAGAGATTACCTTTTGGACGGCATGGGAAGGTAAGGAACTGCTTGGCTGCGGGGCATTGAAAGAACTTGATCCCTCGCATGGAGAGATTAAATCGATGCGCACTGCTTCCCTGCATACCCGAAAGGGAGTCGCGAGGCGAATCCTTGAACATATGTTAGAAGAAGCGCAAAGAAGAGGATACCATCAGGTCAGCCTGGAGACAGGCACGTTAGATAGCTTTAAGCCGGCAATAAATTTGTACATAAAATTAGGGTTCGAGTATTGTGATCCTTTTGCCGATTACGTAGAAGATCCATACAGTGTGTTTATGACGAAGCAACTGACAATGAGTTGACGAAATAAAGATAAAAGAAGTACGACACAAACATTAAAATGAAAGACTGAGAAAACAAAAGTAAGCCTGAGAAATCAGGCTTTTTGCGTTTTTTCAACCTAATACCGCATGTTTTCTTCGCACAAGTGTATGGGTGAAGAGAGTTAAAAGAATAATTAGATGTGAAAAAATGTTTAATTTACCTTAATTTATTGTAATTAGTATATAAGAATCGATTACATAACCCGCTAACAGGAGGAATCGTATGTCTATACGGAAGAAGAGGATTGGGAAGATCGTATTGCTGTTCACCAGTATGCTGATGGCAGGAATAGCTTTCTCACAAGTAAACGTTGCTGATGCGAAGAGTTCAAAAGTTTATGTAGAGGCAGGAGTAGAGACAGGAGATCAATATACCAAGCTTGAGGACCCGATCATTATACAGCAAGGTCGGATTTTGCTGCCTATTCGGGAGATTAGTGATTATCTAAGTCTGAACGTTGCCTGGAACCAGAAGACAAAGTCGGCTGTTCTGTATGGTGTGAATAAGGAAATTAAACTGACACATGGAAGCAAAACAGCGTACGTAGATAAGAAAAAAGTGCTGCTTGATGTACCTCTTCAAATGGAAAAAGGCAAAATTTACGTTCCGCTGCAGTTTGTTGCCTCTTCAGTCAAACAGAAAGTGACTTGGGATCGTACGAAAAAGACGATTCTCATCCCTAGAACCTATGCGAAGGGGACTGCGGATCAAATGACCTATTGGATCAAACTGACTACAGGAGAGTTATTCCAGGCTAAAAGTAATCAGATAGGAACAAAGATCGGGCAGGTCAGTAAGAAGTTTAAAACATTGAGGGAGTTTGAAGTGGAAAAGATCGCAGCAGGTACGTATTATTTACGGATGGAAGAGAGCTTTGGCATGGCAGGTACCGCTAGATACACGGGACAAGTACTCGTTAAAAATGGAAAAGTCCTTGATGAAGACAGCTTCTCATTCCAAGGATATTACGAGGATACAACACTTCATAAGTCACATGGAAATGTGCTGCTCACCAACGGGAAGCAGGCAAGATTCTTAGATAAGAATGGTACAGTAATTGCCTTATATAACCTAACAGACATTATGCAAAAAGATGAAATCTACATGGTGGAGCATTATAATCAGCGCATGCTGATCTTACGAGAGTATGCCTCGCAGCATCTTATTGTTTATAATGTACAGTCTGAAAAAGCGGCATACGTTCATGAACTTCTCACGCTTCCTGAAAGGGAAAGAGAGTATTTAGAACAGGCAGGATCTGATCGAAATAATGAAATAGAGAGGGATCATATTATCTTTTTTAACAGTATCATTGATGGCGTGATGACTTTTCATTATAAGAATAAATCGAACAACATGGTAAATACGTATACTCTTGATTTAAGTCAGATCTAATAAGAGAATGTTCATCTCTTTGCGATTAATGCTTTTTGTCACATTAGAACAAAAAAACAAACCGGCGTGATAAAACACGGCGGTTTGTTTGCTTGTATACTCGCAGGGTAGTTATATCCCTTACTATATCTCTATCGAGCAGATATTTGAGGTGATTTTATTTTACGAAAATGAGCCATCGATTTTTGCTGATACCGCAAAGGATGATAACCAGCAACGATAATCATATTCTTCGATCTTCCTAAGCCTCCTGCATATAGAGAAAAAAGATCAACTACAGGAAAAAGAGAGGAAAGAGATCGGTAAAAGGACTGTACGTAAGGATCCTGAGGTCCTCTTCCAATAATGTTCATCAGAAGGGTTCCATCTTCAGTTAGTTTATCGCAAGCCGTTTCAAAAAAATCTATCGTTGTCAGTTGCTCAGGAACGCCGCCTTCATGGAAAGCATCCACAACGATATAATCAAAACGGCCACTCGTCATCTGTTTTAGTAATGTATATCCATCCTCAATGAGAACGGGGGGACCCTCGTAGCCGAAGTATTTTTTACTCAAGTCGGATACTTTCTGGTCAATTTCTGAAATGACTACATATTTGTCACGCAAAGCAGAGGATAACGTACCGATTCCATGCCCAATCAAAAATACATCTTCGTAAGAGGGATTGTTCATTTCCATTAAATGCAGAATCGCTCTTGGATATTCAAACAAGATTCGCTCCGGCTGATTTAGATCAAGGATTCCCTGAATTGCATCATTGCCGAATTCAAGCACACGAAATCTGCCTTTTTCTCCGTATACCTCAGAAGTATCATAGACGTAAATGGGTCTAGGTTCCGTTTCTTGGTGTAAGTACTGTGTCATGTCTAAAACTCCTTTATCTATAGCCATCTTCTTATCTCACTATACCAACTTCTGTACAAGAAAATACAGTTTTATGTCATAATGGAGGATGGAATAGCAAAGGAAGTATAGATCAAGTTTATTCTCGCTTATTTTTGTTGGAGTCCGCTGAATAAGTAGAAGGTTCTTCGTACGTAACTCTTATTCCTAGAGCAGGATAAAATTCTTCTTTATATTCGCACTCTCCACAGGATTTGGTTACATGCAGTATGGTTAGCTTACTGGATAAAGGTTGCTTGCATTTGGGGCAATGCTGGCGAAAAAGACGGTTCAAACCGGTCATAGGTATCACCTTTATTCCTATTTATTTAGTTGGGATTATTATAACTTGCCTTTTCAAGTTTGTATAGTCATGTGTGTTGAGTAAATTAATTGATTGTGTTGTGAGCGAGAGGAGGGAACATCTTATGTTTATACTGCTTATGATCCTGCTCGGATTCATCGGTTCGTTTTTTTCAGGTTTGCTGGGAATTGGCGGTGCCATTATCAATTATCCGCTTCTTTTATTTATCCCGCCGCTTCTCGGGATGGGTGAATTTACAGCCCATGAAGTAGCTGCTATTAGTATATTCCAGGTGTTTTTCTCATCGCTTTCTGGAATCGTTGGGTATGGACTGCAATCTCGAAAAACAAAAACGAGCTTAATCCATTACTCTTTAGCTGCTTGGATGGGCACCAGTATATTAATAGGAAGCCTGCTGGGAGGATTGTGGTCTGCGCGCTTCGAGGAGCAAACGATTAACATCATCTATGGAATCCTTGCGGTACTTGCTGTAATTCTTATGTTATTCCCTGCAAGAGGCAAAGAAGAGATACAAAAGGTAGAAGAGATTACATTCCACCGATTTCTGGCAAGTTCGCTTGCTTTTGTTGTCGGTGTAGTTTCTGGTATTGTTGGAGCTGGAGGAGGATTTATCCTTATTCCGATTATGATGAAAGTGCTTCGAATACCGGTCCGAATTACGATTGCGACTTCTTTATCGATTGTCTTTGTCTCGGCAATTGGCGGTGTGATCGGTAAAATAAGCGGGGGAGATATTCCGATTCTTCCGATCCTTTTCACGGTTATTGGGAGTATCGCTGGTTCGCCTGTCGGCTCTTTGGTAGGTTCAAAAATGGACGTAAAGTATTTAAGATATGCCCTTGTCCTTTTGATTACCATAACGGCGGTAAAGGTATGGTCGTCTGTTTTATAATAATCGTTACATTAAAAAAAGACTGCTCACCGAAACCGAAAGGAAAGGTGAACAGTCTTTTTTGGAGTTGTTGTCATTTCTTTTTCAAGGTATCATTTCACGTTAAAAACCGTAATGTAATTTGACATTTTTACTACTAGAGTCGTTTACGTTTGTAGAAAGTGACGAAAAGACAAGCGAGTATGACAATGATTAGAGATACGGCAACCCGAATTAAGTCTTGTGTAGTACCTTGCTGCATATTTTGCTTAGCTCCATCCGCACCAGGGAATCCACCACCTCCCATCATGCCTCCTTCAGGACGTTCCATACCGCCGCCAAAACCATCTGGTGCTTCACCCATGCCGCCGCCGAAGCCATCAGGAGGTGTGATGCCATTCCCTTCTTCAACTTCTGCGTCTGGCTGAGCTCCATCAGTAGGAGTCGTTGTATTACTCTGCCCACCATTTTGGGTAGTTTTGTCTGATGGAATTTCTCCAGCAGGCGGCTGGTTTGCTGTATTAGATTGTTCCGTTGTAGCCCCATTTTCGGTTGCATTCTGAACAACGTTGTTTGCGGTATCAGGTGCTGTTTGCACATTCGCATTCTGTTTGCTAAAAGAAGCACCATCCGCTGCTGTTTCATCATCAGCAGTTGCACCACCAGTATTACCACCGGTAGCAGCGTCACCAGGAGCGCCAGCTGCATCTCCAGTATTACCACCAGGAGCAGCGCCACCGGCACCGCCTCTTCCTCCCATGATTCCACCCATGTCGAATCCACTACCGGAGCCGTCGCCAGAAGAAGGAGAGGTACCATCAAGCTGTTCAGAAATATCTGTGACTTGTGATGCATTGGTGGAGATCAAGCTCGTAACTCCTTTTTCAAATTCATCATAGGTATAAAAAGCATTCGGATCTGATTTTACATATTCCGCAATCATTGACTTAACTTCTTGCACTCGTGCAGTAAAGGTATCATTAGCAAGATATCCGTTGATCGCTTCGGAGAGGATCTGATGATACTGCTCCTTATACTCATCCACAGCAAGCAATTTTGCAATGAGCGGACGTTCTTCCAGAGCTCCTTGCGTTGGCTCATCGATATACAGACTATTTCTACCTAAGCCCCCAAAAGCCATATTGTAGTCCCAAGGAAGTATAGAGAAGACTCCATCTTCTTCATACAGATAATAGTTTTGTTTATTAGACCCAAGATAACTATCCGTGTTGTTCGTCAGAACGTTCAGGGCAATATATCCTAATGCATCCTCTATATCGATATATTTCTCGTAGTCTGAACCATTATTGAGTTCATTAAGCATGGCGATCAGTGCATCACCATCTGATTTTTCAGACTTCACTTCAAGACCCGTATACAGATCCGGATCATCACCGAGCCAAGTTAAATCGCTGCCTTTACCGGTCATTACACCTTTGTATAGTGAGCCATAGGAGGTCCCGAAGTTCCTCTCCAAATAGGATTCATCGATCTGCTCAACAGCAAGATAAAATCCCCATAGTTCATCATTAATATAGATATTAACGAAAGAATATTCAGGAGTAGGAAGACCCATTAAATCTGCTAATTCATAGGTCAAAAACTCCCGCATGCTGGTTGCATCACTATAGTTATTGTTTAAGTTGATTTTGCTAATACCTTCGAGTGTCTGATTCACATATTCATCAAAGGAAAGCTTGAAGCTGTAGCGATTGGAGTCTTCCATTTGAACAACAGAGCGAAGACTTAAATTCCCCTTCGTGCGAATACCGACATTTTCAAGTTTAACACCGTTGTATTCTACAATGGCGGGCTTATATTCTTCCGCACTGGCGTTGTCCAGCATATCTTGAAATTCATCTTTATCAATCGTTATTTTTACATCGACCACTTTGTCTTTTGGAAAAATGGTTTCTTCTATTTTCTGTGTTTTCTTGGATACAGCGGTTTCTGATGAATCCGTGGAAGAGGTCGAGCTGCCAAATTGGCAGCCGGCCAGAATCAGACAGATGGAGCAGAAGCATAGAAGAAGACGGGTCATTTTGTTCTTCATCTAGAGCACCACCTTATCTTTAGGATACATAGTCACCGTTATAGCTGATAAGCACCGCATTCTTAACACCTTGAATTCCAGTAAGCTGGTTAACAAAGCTGCCTTCGCTGTCCTTCAAACGAACTTCGAAGGTGACTTCAATGTTGCCTGCAGTAACGGTTTTTTGTTTAACGTTGTAGCGTTTTACGATGCCGACTAGTTGTTCGTGAATTTGTTTTTCCGTAGCATCGCTGTTGCAATTAACAACGAGAAGGTAAGGAGTATCAAGAGATGTTCTCTTAATAAAGAAGAAGAGAATAAGACCGATAATAGCGGAACCGAGAGCTGCAAGTGTATAGAATCCTGCACCAGAGACAATCCCTGCTGCCGCTGCCCAGAACAAGAAAATCAGATCTGTCGGGTCTTTAATCGGTGTTCTAAAACGAACAATGGACAGCGCACCAACCATACCAAGAGACAATACGAGGTTAGAGTTGATCGCAATGATGACCATTGCAGTTACCATCGTCATCCCAATCAGGGAAACATTAAAGCTTTTAGAGTAAAGCACTCCACTAAATACACGTTTATAAAGTGTGAAAATAAAGAGACCAATCAGAAAAGCGACCGCTAAACTGATGATAATTTCAGAAATACGAATATCGGATGTGAAGTTTTCCATCACCGATTTTTTAATAATATCTGTAAAATTCGTAGTGTCGGTAGTAGCTTGTGTCGCTGCTGCCGTCGTAGAAACTGTTGCTGACATCTTAATAATCCTCCCAAGTGTTAGACTTTAGAAATTTACGGCAAATCACATACTTTGAAGCCGATTGCCGGTTTAATCCTTCAAGCTGTAATGCAATCCGTATGTATTCCGGAATGTACTCATCAAATTTCACTTCCAGAATCATCAGATTTTCATCGATTGCCCTTACAGGATGTAAATCTTTGTTGAACATATCAAGAGAGTGCAGGCCGGTTCGAAGGTCCTTATCAAACGTAATCCTCACATTGCCATGGTGACAAACAAAGGGCTCTCTCACATAATCAACAATGACTTTTGGACGTAACATCCGATCCCGCATTTCATGATAAATTTCGTACATCAGCGGTTTTTCGGGAACATTCAGTACTTCGTAATCACCAGCGATAATGGATTCATACATTTCTCTTGTCAGGGATACTTTTTGTTTTGCGATGAGATCCCCTTTTTTTACTTTCTTCTCAAAATGAATGACCTTGTCTTCCACATTGTAGATTCGAATCCGGTATTTAGCCCGGTCCCGAACACCACCCAGTTTTTCGTGAAGAGCACGGTTGTCCATATCATCAAAGTACAAACTTCGAATGTGATACTCTCCGGTATCTCCTACATTCTCATCGTACTTTACAATGTTTCTAAGTCTTTGCCGCAGAATCGTATACTGATGCTGATTGATAAGAAACTTAAGTTCATTGCGGTACTTTACAGGTTTACTCAGCTGCACATGAGCTGGGGTGAGCATAATTACACCTCTCTTTCTAGGGTAGATTCCACAAGTTACGCAGCTAACTTGCATCTGATTGTTTTCGGCTTGAGACCCATCTTACTTGGACTGTGTGAACTGTATTTGAACTGAACCTTAAAAATAGATGAATTTTACATTCTCATTACAAAAAGAATGAACAATGTTAATGATTGTCAAATGGAGTGCATAAAAAAAGACGGCCGACCACAAGGGTAGACAGTCTCACAATTTTCTTGATTATGAAGATTAAAGACGTTTCCGTTTATACAGATGTACAAATGCGGAGGCTAATAGAAGGAAGATGATCGATACTACAGAGGATATGAAATCGGTCATTGATCCTTGTTGTATCTTTTGTTGATTAAAGGAAGGAAAATCCTCTCCTCCACCACCTGGTGGAAATCCCATGCCTCTTTCAACACCCCCTCCAGGAAATCCTCCGCCAAATCCTCGATCTTGGCCGGGTACCCGGCTTTCCTCCGCACCATCTGGATTGACAGACGGCATGGTCTGTTCAGGGGTGTTTGCATTCTCAGTAGTAGGAGTGGTAACAGCCGCTGCAGTAGCAAATGAAGAGGACGAACTGCCGTATAGACTAAGGACCAGAATCAGACAGATGGAACAAAAGTATAAATGGAGAATAGAGTATTTGTTTTTCACAGAAGAGCACCACCTAATCTTTATAGTATAAGACTTTCGGCAGATCCCTTCTTCAAGGTGAATTGCCGCTTCAAACGAAACGAAATAAATGAAAGTATAATAAACTTGTGTGAACTGAATTTGAACGGAACCTTAAAAACGGATCAATTTTACATCGTACCCATAAAACTACGTAATGAATTAGGTAAATGTTCGTTTGACTTCTAGTTTCATTCGGGTGTATCTTAGCAAACAGCTGCAGTTACTATCTCAGACTTTAAGTTACGTTATGGAATGGAGGAAGGAGATGAACCGAAAGGATACAATGTGGATTATCATATTTGCTGTAGTCATTGTTGCGGCTGTGCTAGGTATGCAGTGGTACTCCAAAGGGGATTCAAATACAAAAGAAAATCCGGTCGTAGTAAGTACGATAAGCGAAGATTCTACGACTAGCCGTGCGTTTACTTGGCAAACGGATAATCCGAACTTGTCTGCAAAACTTCAGATTGTAAAAGGGAAGGACACCTCTTTTGAAGGGGATGAAATCTTGAATTTCGAAGGAACAACGACGTCACTTGTGCTGGATAACGGGGCAACGGTCGGAGTTCATAAAGTAGAGGCAACTGGGCTAACACCGGGAAGCGTATATCAATACCGTGTAGGAGACGGATCAGAGGAAGGATGGAGTGATCCACTTACTTTTGAAACCGCTCCAGAAGAAGAGGATTTCTCCTTTATTTATGCTACGGATTCGCAAGGTGAGACGCAAAGTGATTTTGAACTTTGGAAAAATACAATGGATCAAGCGTTTACCATGTTTCCCGATGCCTCGTTTGTCGTTCATGCGGGAGACTTTGTGGAAGATTCGGGGTCTGATGATGCATGGAACTATTTTCTAGAAGAAAGCACTTCCTGGATTAGTCGTATTCCGATCGTGCCTGTCATCGGTAATAATGATGTGATGGATGATAAGTTTGAGCGATTTGCTTCTTACTTCTACACGCCAGATAACGGTGCATCTAAATTAAGAGGAACAGAAACCAACTACTCCTTTGATTATGGCAGTGCCCATATCGCTGTACTCAATACCGAAGGAAGTATCAAGCAGCAGACAGAATGGCTCAAAGAAGATTTATCAAGTACAGATAAAGAGTGGAAATTGGTAGCGATGCATCGTCCAGTATATGGCGGAAACATGTATAAGAAAATCCAGGACTGGGCGGAAATCTTTGATGAATATGAGGTAGATTTAGTTCTGCAAGGCCATAATCATGAGTATTCGAGATCTTATCCGCTTCAACAAGGAGAGATTACGGGAGATGGGTCTGATCTGATTCGTAATCACGAAGGAACCGTATATGTGGTTGCGAATGCAAGCGGTCCTAAATTCAATGAGAAAAAAGAGGATCAATTTTACCACAAAATTCATTTCCAGAATAATAAACAAATGTTTGCAGGAATCACGATTCGAGGTAAGACTCTGACTTACCAGGCTTATGATGTGGATTGCAAACTGTTAGATGTGTTTAGTATTGAACATGAAGAATAGTATAATCTAATGAATATAACGGCTGTTTTGATAACGATTCTGCGTATTACTGCAGATTGTTCCGAAAGAGCCGTTTTTTATTTTATTAATAGATGAATATAAACGGACTATACACCACTTATTTTCTTCGTGAAAAGAAGAATATATAATTTGTAAGGGTTTCCATTTTTATATTGAAAGAATACATCATGAGTGCTATCATTTAACAAACAGCTAAATAGATTTACATAATTATTAAGCATATCAATTCTGTGAGCGTTTCACCTGTGAAGTTGTGTATTCCCCTATTTTGTACATGAAAAGGAGAGGGTAACGTTGTATCCATTATTCAAGCGAAGTAAGAAAGCAGCACTGCTCACGACAACCTTGACGGTTTTGTTTAGCGTCTTTGGTTCTACAGGAGCGATTTCTGTTAGTGAAGCGAAGGGGGCGAATGAGCAGGCGAGTCCTGTTTTTCAAGAAGCATCTGTTCATGATCCGTCCGTAATCAAAGTGGACAATACGTTTTATGTTTTTGGTTCCCACCTTGCCGCCGCAAAATCTACAGATCTAATGAGTTGGAACTTGATTGATTCGGGAGTAAAAGACGGCAATAAACTCATTCCGAATGTAACGGAAGAACTCAAAGAAACTCTCGCCTGGGCACAGAGTGATACACTTTGGGCAGCGGATGTCATTCAACTCGAAGATGGACGTTTTTATATGTACTACAATGCTTGTAAAGGGGACTCTCCGAGATCTGCACTGGGTGTAGCTGTAGCGGACAATATCGAAGGTCCTTATAAGGACGAAGGTATTCTGTTGAAGTCAGGTATGTGGGATGAGATCTCAGAAGACGGCACAATTTATGATGCTACAAAGCATCCCAATGTAGTTGATCCTGATGTGTTCTACGATAAGAATGGGAAGTTGTGGATGGTATACGGATCCTATTCAGGCGGAATTTTTATTCTTGAAATGGATCCAAAGACAGGTAAGATCTTGCCTGATCAAGGATATGGCGAAAAATTAATTGGCGGTAATCACAGCCGTATTGAAGGACCTTATATTTTGTATCATCCGAAGACCGATTATTATTACATGTACTTATCTTATGGCGGACTTGACTCTGTTGGCGGATACAATATGAGAGTTGTTCGTTCCAAGAACCCCGATGGTCCTTACCTTGATGCAGAAGGCAATGATATGACTCAGGTCAAAGCAGATCCATCTCTGCCGCTCTTTGATGATCGTTCCATCGAGCCTTTCGGCGTGAAACTAATGGGGAACTTTCAGTTCACAAGAGAAATGGGTGACCCTGGATCAGGTTCCGGTTTAGGTTATGTATCTCCGGGTCATAACTCTGCTTATTATGATGAAAAGACAGGCAAATCATTTTTAATCTTCCATACTCGTTTCCCGAACCAAGGCGAGGGGCATGAAATCCGTGTACATGAGATGTATATGAATGCAGACGGCTGGCCTGTGGTAGCACCTTATCGTTATACAGATCAGGAATTTAAGAAGAATATCAATGCAAATGATGTTCAAGGCACCTACCAAATCATCAATCATGGTAAAGAGATTACGAATGTCATTAAAACTCCGTCAAAAGCGGTGTTTGACAAGAAAGGTAAGATTACAGGTGATGTGAAGGGTACTTGGAGTCTTGGGAAAAATGGGGAAGCGGTTGTGGATGTGGATGGTGCACAGTATAAAGGCGTCTTCTCCAGAGAGTGGGATTCATCCAAAGAACAGACGGTTATGACGTTTACCGCGCTTTCCAACCAAGGTATTGCTTTATGGGGTAGTCGTGCGGAAGAACGGAAAGATAAAGATGTGGTAGCTGCTGTGAAAAAAGATCTATCGATCGGCGATACGACTGCCGTATACCAAGATCTTGTGTTACCCATTAAAGCTAGTGAAGACAGCACAATCAGCTGGACTTCGTCTAATAAAGAAGTTATTTCTAATACAGGGGTAGTGAAAAGACCTGCGGCTGGTAAGGGGCAAGTAGCGGTCCAACTTATCGCAAAGATAGAAAAAGGAAAAGTCACAGGGACAAAAACGTTCAACGTGACGGTTCTGCCCGAACTTACAGGGCCCGTCATTGCAAATTATAATTTTGACGACGTACAAGGAACGAAAGTAAGCGATCAATCTGTAAATGGACTAAATGGAGTGCTTCAAGGGGGCGCAATGCAGCTAACTTCAGGTAAAAAAGGTGCTGCCCTACAGTTTAATGGAAAAGATGGTTACGTGCAGGTACCAGGACTCGTTACCGATGCTCAAGATTTCACATTTACTGCATGGGTGAAATGGAATGGTGGAGGAGACTGGCAGCGTATCTTTGATTTCGGAGATGGGCTTGGAAAACACATGTTCCTGACTCCATCTCAGCATACAGGTGTACTACAATTCACGATTCATAACGGAGTTGATCAAAGTTTGCTGTCGCAAGCGAAACTTCCTCAGAACGAATGGACGCATGTAGCCGTAACGCTTGAGGGGAATACCGGTACGATGTACGTGAATGGACAGCCGGTTGCTACGAATAAAGAAATGACGTATAACCCGAAAGACTTGCTTGCTAACGAAGCTTACCTCGGTAAAAGCAGATTTGCAGCTGATCCCTACTTCAACGGAAGTTTAGATGAGGTTAGCATCTATAATCAAGCCTTGAGCAAGGAAGAAATTCAGAGTCTAATTTCAAAATAATAAATTTTCAAAAGCACATTAAAAAGCCGTAAGATGCATGGACTGGTTCTCACAGATCCATCTATCTTACGGCTTTTTTTAATTTTACATTATGTTTGAACCAAATTGATTCGCTTTATTGTCTCTTTTGAAATGGGGAAGGCCCCCAGAAAAGATAAACAAGTGATAAAAGCAGAAAGCCGAGAATGACGGAGTCTATCATTCGCACGACAAGGATTCCATAATCGGATAAAGATATCGGATCCATCAGTATCCATAGCACGAATATAACGATCATCAGAACCCCGAGAGATAACCAGTACCTCCACTTCTTTGAATTGAAATGTAATGAATTCGCAGAGATCCGCACTTCGCTCGGGTGCTTCCCTAAACGGCTTAGAGAAACGAGAAATATAATGGTTAAACCAAACAAAGTACTGCCATGCTGCAATATTTTATAAACGGGAAGGTCATACGTAGAAATGGATAAGGTTTCTTGTAAGAGACTCCACCTTAAGACCATAAACCCTCCTTGATGTGTAAACGAATCCCAGATCACATGGGTTGCCATACCGAGCCAAGCGGAATATATAAAAACAAGGACCCGAATCACCCTTGGATTCCGTGGATGTTCTGACTTCGGGGGTGAAGGTGAACATGAAGAAGAAGACGAAGAAGTGAGAATAACCTGCACATAAGTAGGAAGATTGTTGAATATAGGAGGATATACAATATACCGATATGCCAGATAAGTTAGGACAACGAGGAAAAGGTTCAGCGTTATGAATCCAATGATCGTATGACCAATTTCGCCGGAAGGTCTACCCCGCAGGAAATACTCGAAGTCGGGTGCCATACTCCCAAGAACAAGTGCGGGAAAATGAAGATAAGTTTTGTTTCGAACGAAAGGAAGTACAGCGGCTGGATGAGCAAAGGTGAGTGGCATCGATGTTCCTCTTTCTTTTTTATTTAGCTAACTTTATGGTTTTTTAGACGTTAACTATGTGTATGGTTTAGCAATAACTAAAGAAATGGCGGGAAGTACATATGAAAGACGAAGTGGAAGAACAGAATGTAGCACAAATCATGAAAAAAGTATCGAATGACTCTTCTAAAAGTCAACTTCCGGAATCAGATACCGCGAAATTACCTAGAAACAGCAAGAAACCTCGAAATAGATGGTCAAAACGATTGTTTTATATCACTGGGTTCACCGTTGTATTTCTTTTGGCCATTCTCGTACTGGAGAGGAATGGATTATCACAAGAGGATAGGATCTTACAAGAAAAGTTATCAGGTAAATTAAGCTATTTGGATCTGATACGAAAGGACTATACACTGAATAATGCGGTGAAACATGATTTGTTGCAAGATGTACATATCACAGATACAGACGGAGATTATTCACTTAGCATTGATGGTCTTATAGCTGATGAGAAAAAAGTGGTTATTTTGTACACGATAACTGCACTTAATCAACCAAGTAGGAAAGATTCTTCTCTTAGGTATGAAGTACTTGATGGGGAGAAAAATCATCTTAGTAGCTATAGTTATGCAGCTCCACTTTCGGTCTATGATAAAGAAAAAGCTGAAAAAGTGCTGGTAGATGCCAGTTTGTTAGACATCACATGGTTTCCAAAAGGGGCAACCACGCCCGATACATTAATTTTAAACATTGAACTCGATGATAAAAAATTTAGTGTGACTATTCCAAATGATCAGAGTCGTTATGTTGGTATGAAGAAAACATACCAACCTGAACAAGCTCTTACTATTGGGAATCAAAAATTAACGGTACATGAAGTGGTTATTACTCCGCTTGTAGCTTACGTAAGAATCTCAGCAGATCCGCTGAATACTAGAAACATCAATGGAATGATTTCCTTAGCTCTGATGAACGAAGAGGGGAAACACTATCCAAGCCGAGGTGGAACAGGAGATCTCATGTGGCCGGAAGGTTTAAATGAACGATTTATCAGTAGCTACTTCGATTCCTCACCAGTGTCTTTGGTGTCAGAGGGGGCATACATTTCGGATAGCAATAAAAAGTTAGTTATTAATACAGATACAAAAGAAACCCTGCTCGCTCCAAGTGAACATATAACCCTCTCGGAAGCCATTGTAAAGGATGAAGAGATTGAAATTTCAATTCTGACCAAAGACATTGATATACCTATTCCAAATATATATAGATTTTTTACGCTGTTAAGCAGTAATATTGCGTTTACAGATGCATCAGGAACTGAATTTATGATACTTGATATTTCGAAAACATCATCGCATAGTGATGGTGAAAAGGAAGAACAAACCTTATACTTTACGATCCCGAAAGAAGATTACGAGCAGCCGCTGACTTTTGAAGTCCATGAGTATCCGGGTTTTGTGAAAGAAAAAGTGAAAATTCTGCTTGATTCAAAATAGATCATTTATAGGAAAGAGTCACAGCTTGTTCTGGTGGCTCTTTTATTTTTGGCGTGATCAAAACCAAATGGGCTTTACGTCAGTCTAATTAACAAATAGAGGAAATAAGAACAGAAGGAAAGGAGGAGGGAATGAGTGGATTTAATTGAACTGGCTGTAAAAGCAAGACAAGGAGATGAAGAAGCATTCCTAGAACGAATGAGTGAAGACAAGCATAAATTATATGGCATTGCCTATTCCTATATGCTCAATCAGCAGGATGCGCTAGACGCAGTCCAAGAAACGGTGAGCAAAGTATGGGCAAAACGGAAATTACTGAAGAAACCCGAATATTTTACAACATGGGTCATTCGAATCTTAATACGCGTATGTATGGATGAACAGAAGAAGAAACGTAGAGAGGTACCTACGGCTGCGGATCATATGGGATATGATGCAGTACTTGCTCCGCAAAGTGTGGATTCCGATCACAAATTAGATATGGAAAAACGGATTAGAAAGCTGCATCCGAAATATCGGATGGTCATCGTACTGAAATATTACCGTGATCTTACCATTCCAGATATTGCTGAACTTATGGACAAGCCGGAAGGTACGATCCGAACCTGGCTTCATAAGGGACTGAGACAAATGAAAATAGAGATGTTGGAAGAAGAGGATCAGGAAGATATAGAAAGCCCATGGACTGAGGACAGGAAGGTGAGGAAATATGTCTGATCATCAAAATAAGAATTGGGAGAATACTTTTGAGATGAGTAAACAACTGCATGAGCAGCGGATGATGATGGTAACGGACTTTGAACTTGATCTTGCAATCCGTAAGGGATTGACACAAGGAAAGAAAACGGAGGGGGATGTGAGAAAAAGGAGAACTATTTTTGTAGCAGCCGCAGCGATGATGAGTGTTTTTATGATATTCGTTGCGAGTATCAGAGTGTCACCCGCCTTTGCTTCCACAGTTCGGGACATGCCGGGTTTAAATAAATTCGTGGATCTCATTCGGTATGACAGCTTATTTGCAAAAGCAATGGAACATGATTTTCTACAAGAAGTGGGAATTTCCGATACATCGGAAGATACCGTGTTTACGGTGGGAAGTATACTTGCGGATGAAGACCGGATTCTCATACTCTATTCCCTAAAAGGACCAAAAGTGAGGGAAGGGAAAGCGAATGATTATGCCGCTTATGAATTGACGAATGAAAAAGGAGAAAAGATCAGCGAGCAACAATTAAGTGTTCTTCCAAAAGAGATTGAGGAAGCGGTTGATACTTATGAAAAACTTGATTTTCGATTGTTAGACGGTCAGACGATGCCGGAACGGTTAATTCTGAAAGTGAATATGGTTGGTCATCATTATGAAATTCCATTTACCGTGGATAAAAAACGTTTTGCAGGTATGAGAGAGATCATTCCAGTCGATAAGCAGATGGAAGTAGATGGTCAAAAAGTGATCATTGATCAAGTAACCATTACGCCTCTTCAAGCAAAAGTACATGTCACAGCAGACCCAAATAATACAATGCAGATCAATGATTTAATTGATGTAAGATTAAGTGATAATACCGATTACAAAAGAAGAATGGAGACCGTACAGGGCGACTTATCAACAGGAGAGCGAACTTATTTTTTTGAAAGTCCTTATTTTTGTCAAACGGAGTCTTTGACTTTAGAAGCAAAAGGATTCTTTATGAGTAAACGAGATCAGGTATTTACATTTAATACAGAGACGGTAGAGACCATACACTCTCCAAGTCCACACATCGTCTTAGATAAGGTAGAGGAAACAGGAGATCAAATGCAAGTAAGTATCAGTGCAGAAGGAATTTATGACCAGATGGAATATCCATATTTCAATCCTTTTGTACAATTTTTCAATGAAGATAACACATTCACAGATGCTGCGGGTAAAGAATACCCAATGAACGACGCTAAGTTATTAATGTGGGCGAATTCTAGCACGGAGAGCCACGAAATGACGTTCTCTATTCCAAAAAGGGAATATAAACAGCCTTTGTCTTTCAAGGTAAAGGAATACCCAGGATTTGCGAAAGGAGAGTTCAAAATAAAAATAAAATAGAATTTGGCCTTATGCCGTTCATATATTCCTTACAAGAAATGTGACGTGTAAACTTTTCAACTCAATCCATAAAAGCTATAATAGAAAGGATTGAGCCTGATTCTAAGTGAAAGAGAGCGATATATTATGGGTCGTAAATGGAATAACATCAAAGAGAAAAAGGCAAATAAGGACGCTAGTACTAGCCGAATCTATGCCAAATTTGGACGTGAAATATATGTAGTTGCCCGCCAGGGTGAACCTGATCCTGAGTCGAACCGTGCACTGAAAGTAGTCCTTGAGCGTGCCAAAACTTATAACGTACCAAAAGCGATCATCGACCGCGCACTGGAAAAAGCAAAAGGCGGTTCCGAAGAAAACTTTGACGAACTTCGTTATGAAGGTTTTGGACCTAACGGTTCCATGGTTATTGTGGATGCCCTCACGAACAACGTGAATCGTACTGCTTCTGAAGTACGTTCCACTTTCAGTAAAAACGGAGGAAACCTCGGTGTAAGTGGTTCCGTAAACTACATGTTTGATTCAACAGCCGTTATCGGTGTAGAAGGAAAAACAGCGGATGACGTGCTTGAACTGCTGATGGAAGCAGATCTTGATGTACGTGACATTATCGAAGAAGATGATTCTGTTATCGTGTACGCTGAACCAGATCAATTTCACGCTGTACAAGATGCTTTCAAAAATGCAGGCATTTCCGAGTTTACGGTAGCCGAGCTTACAATGCTTCCACAAACCTTCGTATCTCTAGAAGGCGATGCACTTGCTCAGTTCGAGAAACTGATCGATGTGCTGGAAGATCTGGAAGATGTGCAGCAGGTGTATCACAACGTGGAGTTCGACGAAGAATAGGAAAAGTTCCTTTAACCTCGGCGTTTTAAATTCTTCACGTTTTGTCTGCTATGGGTATCAATCCGTGATTCACCTTAGTTATCAATCAGCGATGGTATGTATTAGGTCGCTCTGGTGATATTTATGGTGATGTACGTTTTTATGAATGGTATCTGATTAAAACTCACTTTTTGTATGGGATGTAACTATACAAGAGTGAGTTTTTTGTGTTGTTTAAGGAAATTCACAAGGGATTTCTGTTTAATCGAATAAGGAGAAGGATAATAGAATGCTGCAACCTTTATTCAGGCTTTTTTCGTCTATATTAGCGAGAGGTGAAAAAAGATGAGAAAGGTTCTTACAAGTCTGATCTTAACTATGGTTGTAATTTTCTTAGCTTCATGCTCATCCCAAGATATGGAGGCTAGTATAGGGTTAATAGTGAATCCGATTAACAATGCAGAGGGTTCCGAAGGAAGAGGAAATAAAACAAAAGATCAATGGAATGACAAGGAGTTTGAAACGCTAAGGGATACTGTAATAGAAAGCTTTTTGACAGAAAACCAAGAATATGAAAAAGAAAATATCGAGGGCATGCGGGCGTTGGTGCTAGATGTTGTTCCTATTAAGAATGAAAACCAAATATCTGTAAAGTTAAGAGACTATGATACACAAGAGATCCTTATACTTAAGGATGAAAAAGAGAAATTTGCAGGATTAAAAAAAGGTCAAGATATCGTTGCTATAACAACGAAGCTATGGAAACAATCTGCACCACCGCAGAACAGCCCATTAAAGTTAATTGTCTTATAAGAGATAGATGGCTATTTGCTAGTTTGCCTGCAGTCTTTTTATTTACTAGAATGATAAGAAAGTATAGACATCAAGGAGAGAGACATGAAACTGGTATCTTGGAACGTAAACGGGCTTAGAGCTTGTGTGAAAAAAGGGTTTATGGATTATTTTCATCATATGGATGCGGATATTTTCTGTCTTCAAGAGACGAAACTGCAAGAAGGACAGATTGAACTGGAGCTGGGTGAAGAGTATCAGGATTACTGGAGTTACGCCGAGAAAAAAGGATATTCGGGAACTTCGGTATTTACTCGTATGAAACCATTGTCCGTCCAGTATGGAATGAGTGAAGAAGACCCGGACGTGGAAGGCCGAATGATCACTTTAGAATTTGAGTCTTTCTATCTGGTGAACGTGTATACACCGAATGCTCGGAGAGATCTATCGAGACTAGCTCTGCGGCTGGAGTGGGAAGAACAATTTCGAGAGTATATTACGGGCCTGGATCAGAAAAAGCCTGTGGTAATTTGTGGAGACCTGAATGTCGCACACGAGGAGATAGATATCAAGAATGCAAAGAGCAATCGAGGAAATTCTGGATTTACAGATGAGGAACGAGAGAAACTGACAAAGCTTCTGGATGCCGGATTTGTAGATACGTTCCGTTATTTTTATCCTGATCAGACGGATGTATACAGCTGGTGGTCTTATATGGCAAAGGTTCGAGAGCGGAATATCGGCTGGAGAATTGATTATTTTCTAGCATCGGAGAGAATGGCTCCCCATTTAATAGACGCATCGATTGATAGTGAGGTTCTCGGAAGTGATCATTGTCCAATCGTGCTTGAACTAGATATAACTAAATAAATTGTATAATCAAAGTTCTGTTTTGTTTTGTTAGGTTAGTTATGTCATGTGTTTTATCATAAGATTTATTTTTGTTATGAAATTCTGCGGAAAACCTATTTCCAATTTGAACTGATAGCGTTATCATAAGGAATGAAAATGAACGTATAAATCAGGCAATTGGAGAGGGGAAGTATACCGTGAGCCATCCGTTTCAACAGGGAGAGACCGTTCTTTTTATAGGAGACAGTATTACGGATTGTGGTCGTGATTATAGTAATAAGTGGAGCCTGGGCAGTGGGTATGCGCTGCTGACAGCAGCTGAAATCGGAAAACAATACCCTGAGCTAAATATGAAGTTTTTAAATCGGGGTATTAGCGGAAACCGAATTACGGATCTTGAGCGAAGATGGGAAGAGGATTGTATCGCTCATCAGCCTGACTGGGTGTCGATCTATATCGGCATTAATGACACTTGGCGTTATTATGATCAAGGTGAATTAACTACAACCGAAGACTTCTATCGTACATATCGCGATCTGATTGTTCAAACCAAGGAAAAAACCAATGCAAAACTGGTCCTTATTGAACCATTTGTTCTTCCTGTTCCGGCAGGGCAGAGAGAATGGAGAGCAGACCTTGATCCAAAAATCCATGCCATTCGCGAGTTAGCTCGTGAATTTAAAACCTATTATATTCCTCTAGATGGTTTATTTGCTTCAAAAAGTACACAACTCGATCCCGCTTTCTGGGCAGAAGATGGAGTACACCCTACAGCGGCAGGTCATGCACTGATTAGTAAAGCATGGCTCGAAGCAGTTCAATCCTAATATAAGAAAAGAACAATACTTAAATGGATTATTGATAAAAGAAAACCTCAATTAAAGAAAATATCGATTATAGAAAACTACCTCCTGCAAGCATCCCATATGGATGAAGAGCAAAAGGTAGTTTTTTTATTTTACAATCCAATTGATTTCATACTTCCAACATCCCAACATCAATCAATTATACAAGCACTTTACGGAATTCTTCGGTGAGAAGCGGTACCACTTCAAATAAATCACCAACGATACCATAATCTGCGACTTTAAAAATCGGTGCTTCTGGGTCTTTGTTAATGGCAATAATGACTTTGGATTGACTCATGCCCGCCAAATGCTGGATGGCTCCGCTTATGCCGCAGGCAATATAGATTTCAGGAGTAACGACTTTACCGGTCTGACCGATTTGAAGGGAGTAATCACAGTATCCTGCATCACAAGCTCCGCGGGAAGCACCAACAGCTCCCCCTAATAAATCGGCAAGTTCTTCGAGCGGTTTAAAACCATTTTCACTCTTGACACCGCGGCCCCCAGAGATCACCACTTTGGCTTCCGTCAGATCTATTTTTCCTGTAGCTTTGCTCACGACATCTTTAATCACGGAACGCAGCGAAGGAGCAGGATAAGCAAGATCTACCACACTTGATGGAGCAGCAGTCTCGCTTAATTCCGCAGGTTTAATATTGTTAGGACGGATGGTAACGACAGCAGGAGTGGATTCAAATACACGTTTCTCAAATGCCTTCCCTGCATAAAGAGGCCTCGTGAAAATCGGTTCCCCTTCTTCATGATCAATCGCGGTTACGTCGGAAATCTGACCTGCTTGTAAATAGGCTGCAACTTGCGGAGCGAGATCCTTTCCAATGGCGGTATGACCAAAAAGAACGATATCTGGTTTCATTTGATCCAGCGCAGCCTTAATTGCAGCAAAGTAAGCATCGGGATTATAGTGCGCAAGGTCTGCATGTTCCATGGCAACAACTTGATCTGCTCCGTAAGGAAGAATCGCAGATACCGCTTCCGTAATCTGAGATCCAGCAACAAAAGCGCAGATGGTATCCCCTTCCTTCGCAATGATCTGAGCTGCACCTAACGTCTCTTTAGCAACTTGACGCAACTTACCTTCACGGCTTTCAGCATAAATGAATATCGTTCTGCTCATAAGCTTAACCTCCCGGACAATATAGAATAAATCAGCAGGGATCATGGTTCATAAAAAAATTGCATGTAGGACATTCTACTTGCCATACAGTTATAAAAACACCACAATTGAAAACGCATTCAAGAGTTAAATTACTTTAGACTTCGTTCGCAGTAAGGAAACAAGTTCGGATACTGCTTCGGCAGGCTCACCTTTTATAATTTGCCCAGCACTTCGTTCTGGAGGGAGCGTGAGTATGGTTTGTTTTGTCGCTGGCTTTACTTCATCCTCTGTAAGGTCGAGATCTTCAAGTGTATAGGTTTTGAATGGTTTTTTCTTCGCTTTCATAATGCCGGGCAGGGAAGGATAGCGGGGTTCGTTTAGTCCTTGTTGAGCAGTGAATAGGGCTGGTAAGGGGAGGGTAAGTATTTCAAGGTCTCCTTCGGCATCACGGTGTACTTCCGCGGTGGTACCGTTTATCGTCAGTTTAGTAATGGAAGCGGCATGGGGGATACTCAGCATGTTCGCAAGCCGGATCGCCACTTGACCTGATCCGCGATCGACTGAGAAATTACCGCCAAGAACAAGGTCTGGATTTTCTTTGGATAGATAGGTGTATAGAACTTTGGAGACAGCATACTCATCATCTGGAATTCGGTCATCTGAGATGAGGACTGCCTCATCGGCACCCATTGCAAGGGCAGTACGCAGCGCTTCTGCGGCTCGACTGGGACCAAGGGATACAAGGGTTACGCTACCGCCAAATTCATCTCGAAGCTTGACGGCTTCCTCCACTGCATATTCATCATAAGGGTTAATGACAAACTTGACTCCATCTTCCACAATCGTACCTTGCTTCACTACGATTTTTTCCTCTGTATCAAATGTTTGTTTCATGAGCACTACCATTTTCATCGTTTACGCTCTCCCTTCAAAATGAATGCTTGTGAGTTTTTTATATGTGAATCGTAGAGATGTAGAACCTCTCTACTTGGAAACGCCATGAATAAAAAACTGAAGTGTCTCATCCACTTGATCACGCAAGGAGTACTTTTGACCCGATAAAAGCCAAGAAGTAACTACTTCGTCCATGGAACCGAAAATTAAATTTCGCACAAGTTTCACATTGAGGTTCGCTCGAAACTGTCCATTGTCGATCCCTTGTTGAACAATATTCTCGATCAGCTCGATGTAAGGTTTCAGTGTAATCCCTATTTCTTTTCGCAGTTCCAGCTCACTTTGCCGCATTTCAATCTGAGTCACATAAGCAAGCTCTGGATTATTCTCAAGTTCCGTGTAATGAATGGTGCAGATCATTCGCAGCGCTTCACATGCATCATTCGTTTCAGCTACGCTTTCATGAAACTTATTTACCAGTTCTCCAAGCTTCTCTTGGAACAAATGAATGAGTATGTCCTCCTTTCTTTTAAAATACAAATAAATCGTTCCATCCGCTACGCCGGCTGCCTTGGCAATCTTGGAAACTTGTGAACGGTGGTAGCCGTTTTCAGCAAATACCTTGAGGGCACCCTGAAGAATCAAATCATATTTTTCTGTTTTTTTACTTGTCATATCGTCACCCCGATGTTAGACTACAATTAAATTTATGAATGAATACTCATTCAGTTTCTTTTGATCATCATAGAATACGTTCTGATCATTGTCAACGACGGGTTAACAAATCCTAAATATGCCGCAAAAACATCTACTTTATAGAGAATAGAGACGTTCATCATTCAGTTATTTGACGAATCCATGTTGTATTACAGTCAAACGGAGTATGGGGGTCTCTTTTTTATACATTAGATGTAAGCGCTTCATACAAAAAAACCCTAATCTTGACTTGATGAGAAATAAAGAAGGGGGTGACACACTTTAGAAAGACAGTAAAGAGAAGGATTCTAGGTAAAGAATGAAGATACAAGGGGCTGATGAGGATGATCTTGCAAATCGGAAATGCGCTGCTCTTTTTCCTCGTTACCGGTCTGGCGGTATATCTGTTCATAAGAGTCGTGTATCATCGGTATCTGTATATTCGTTTAGGAAAACCGGCTGACCTCAGGCGAGATGTGAACGAACGATTGCGCGCCTTTGCCGTTCAGGTATTTGGTCAAACGAAACTTTTTAAAGATCCAAGAAGCGGCATTATGCACTTTGTTGTCTTTTACGGTTTTATTATTTTACAGTTTGGCGCACTGGATATTATTTGGAAAGGCTTAAGTGGTCATCAGCTTCCGATTCCAGGTTATGTAGGATTTATTCTCATGCAGGAGATTACTGTTGTCCTCATTCTTCTGGCTATCGCATACGCCGCATACCGCAGATACGGGGAGAAGCTGGACCGATTAAAACGTGGATTTAAACCTAGTATTGTCGTCATCTTCATTACTACGCTTATGATATCTGTACTATTTACCATGGCATTCGAGAGAGTAAGAGAAGGCACGGAGTCATCTTCACTCGCTCCGATCTCATCAAGTCTCGCGGCTGCTGTAAACTGGATGCCTGACATGGCAATAAGCGCACTATACTATGTATGTTGGTGGCTGCATCTTCTAATCTTGCTGTCATTCCTGCTCTATGTTCCTCAATCCAAACACTTTCATCTCATAACAGCCCCTATTAATATTTTATTTCGCAGAACAAATGCCCCAGGAAAACTAACCGCATTAGACCTCGATGATGAAGAAGCTGAATCCTACGGTGTAGGTAAAATAGAAGATTTTACTCAGAAACAAATGCTTGATTTCTATGCATGCGTTGAATGTGGACGCTGTACGAATGTATGTCCTGCAACAAGCACAGGAAAGATGCTGTCGCCCATGCACATGATCGTGAAACTGAGAGATCATTTGACGGAAAAAGGAGCTGTGCTCACTTCCAAATCCCCTTGGGTGCCCGCTGGCATATTTGGCTACTCGGGAGTTTATAAGGTGGATGAAACAAAGCACGAACTCACGGAGTGGAAGGGAGAAGGTATTACTGATATTCGTCCTACGATGGCAGCTCAGAAGAAAGCATGGCATCAGGTGGAAGGTGTAAATGTCAGTGATGTTCAGCTTATTGGCGGAGTGATGACAGAAGAAGAAATATGGGCTTGTACGACTTGCCGTAATTGCGAAGATCAGTGCCCCGTTTCCAATGAACATGTAGATAAAATTGTTGATCTGCGCAGACATCTGGTTCTTATGGAAGGCAGTGTACCGCAAGAAGGACAAAGAGCGATGCAGAACATTGAGCGTCAAGGTAACCCATGGGGCATTAGCCGAACTGAACGCAGTAAATGGGTAAAGGAAATCGATCCCGAAGATATTCTTCATCTTCAGATTCCGACCGTGAAAGAGAATCCGACCTTCGAGTATTTGTTTTTTGTAGGTTCAATGGGTTCTTACGATAATCGCAGCAGAAAAATAACCCGTGCATTTGTTCGCTTGATGAATGAAGCAGGCGTGAACTTCGCCATTTTGGGTAACGAAGAAAAAAATTCAGGCGACACACCGCGCCGAATGGGTAACGAATTCCTATTCCAGCAGCTATGTGCTGAGAATATCGAGATTTTTAACAAATATGGTGTCCATAAGATCGTCACCGCTTGTCCGCACACCTTTAACATTTTTAAGAACGAATACCCTGATTTTGGACTAAAGGCAGAAGTACTGCACCACACGCAGCTTTTAGACCAACTTGTGAAAGAAGGAAGACTCTCTCCGAAACATACGGTGGAAGAAAAAATTACGTATCACGATTCCTGTTATCTTGGTCGGTACAACGATGTTTATGATCAGCCGCGTAATGTACTGAGGGCGATCCCAGGCGTAACACTTCTTGAAATGGAGCGAACTCGTGAAAATGGAATGTGCTGTGGTGCCGGTGGGGGGCAAATGTGGATGGAAGAGGATGAAGGAAAACGGGTGAATCTAGCCAGAACAGAGCAAGCCCTTGCGGTATCGCCAACGATGATTAGTTCCGCTTGTCCTTACTGCCTGACAATGCTGGAAGATGGTACAAAGCTGCAAGAAGTAGAAGAGCAAGTGAAGACTCGAGATATTGCTGAGATTTTGGAGGAGTCTGTGTTTGGAAGAAAAGAAACTCGCCAACGGGAGGTCGTAGTGAAATGAATAAAACGATAGCAAAACAAACGGCTCACAAAACTGCTACTAGGACAATTTCAAAAGCCGCCGTGATCGGGTCCGGTGTTATGGGGTCGGGTATTGCAGCCCATCTTGCCAATGCAGGCATTCCTTGTTTATTGCTTGATGTTGTTCCAAAGTCGCTAAGCGCAGAAGATGAAAAAGCAGGGTTAAGCCTTGCGGATCCTAAGTTTAGAAATAAACTGGCGGCAAAAGCAATCGCATCTCTTCCTAAATCGAGTTCCGCTCCGCTTTATGCGGCAGATTTTGTAGAGCGAATTACACCGGGGAATATAGACGATCATTTTCATCTACTGAAAGATGTGGACTGGATTATCGAAGTGGTGACGGAGAAGCTTGAGATCAAGAAATCCATTCTAAAACAGATGGAAGGAGTGGTAAAGGAAGGAACGATCGTAAGTACCAACACTTCGGGAATCTCGGTGAATGCAATGGTGGAGGACTGCAGCGAAAATTTCCGCAGGAATTTTATTGGAACTCATTTCTTTAACCCTCCTAGACATATGAAGCTGCTAGAGATTATTCCAGGATATGATACGGATCCGGAGATTACCGCATTTATGGCAGATTTCTGTACAAAAAGGCTTGGCAAAGGGGTTGTCCTAGCAAAAGATACACCTAATTTTATATCAAACCGAATTGGCACATATGGACTGCTCGTTACTTTACATGAAATGCAAGAGAACAACTATACCGTAGAAGAAGTAGATGCAGCGACAGGTCCTGTTCTCGGAAGACCGAAAAGCGCAACCTTCCGCACCCTGGATCTTGTCGGAATCGATACGTTTGTTCATGTTGCTCAGAATGTATTTGACAGCGTTGCAGACGGACCTGAGAAAGATATTTTCGCTGTACCTGATGTCCTAAATGAATTGGTAGCAAAAGGTTGGATTGGAGAAAAGGGCGGGCAAGGTTTCTATAAGAAAGTGAAAGGGGAAGAGGGCAGCAAGATACTCTCACTTGATCTGTCCACGATGGACTATAATCCAAGCGCAAAAGTTAGATCTGCTTCCATTGAAGCTGCAAAAGCGGTAAAAGGTTCAAGTAAGAAAATAAAAGCATTCCTTGGTGCGAAGGATCGCTATTCGGAACTGGCTTGGAATGTGCTTAAACAAGTACTAGTCTATTCTGCAGAAAAACTGGGGGAAATTGCAGATTCCATTGAAGATATCGATAATGCAATGAAATGGGGCTTTAACTGGGAACTTGGACCATTTGAAACTTGGGATTTGATTGGATTACCCGAGTCCGTACAGCGGATGGAAGCAGAAGGTCTAGTCGTCCCAGCGTGGGTCAAAAAATGGATTGCTGCGGGCAACAAGTCTTTCTATGAGCAAAAAGACGGAGCTGTATTCCACTTCTATAAAGGAGCCTTCAAAGAAGTCGAAATACAGCCAGAGGTAATCTCGCTTCAAAGCTTAAAGGCACAGAACAAGATCATTCGCCAAAACTCAGGTGCGAACCTGATTGATCTTGGAGATGACGTTGCTTGTCTGGAGTTTACTTCGCCAAACAATGCCATTGGTGCAGATATTCTAGTCATGATTCAGCAAAGTGCCGAGGAAGTGAGAAATAATTATCGCGGTCTTGTCATTGCGAATGAAGGGCGTAACTTCTGTGTGGGCGCCAATCTAATGCTCATGCTGATGGAAGCGCAAAGCGGGGACTGGGATGAAGTGGATGATATCATTCGTTTATTCCAGGGCAGTATGATGAAATTAAAAGGTCTTGAAAAACCAGTAGTGGCAGCACCTCACCGAATGACCCTCGGCGGCGGTGTGGAGGCTTGTCTTCCAGCAGATCGTATTATTTTCTCCGCAGAATCTTACTTTGGATTAGTCGAGACCGGTGTAGGGCTGATTCCTGCGGGCGGCGGTTGTAAAGAACTGGCACTCATGACGAGTGATCGTTATCCAGATATTGATTCAGATCTTCAACCTGAGTTAAACCGTATTTTTGAAATGATTGCCATGGCGAAAACATCAACTAGTGGTCATGAAGCACTTCGTATGTATGGTCGCCGTCATGATCGTGTCGTTATGAATCAAGATTTCCGAATATTTGAAGCCAAACAGGCGGTACTTGAAATGGAGCGGGCAGGTTACCAGCCAAACCTACCTGCTAAAGCAAGAGTAGCGGGAAGAGACGGCCGCGCGGTCCTGCAAGTAGGGGCACTTGGATTAAAAAACAGCGGATATATTAGTGATCATGATTATTTGATTGCAAGGAAATTAGCACACGTTCTGACCGGAGGAGATGTGGCGCCAGGAACGGTTGTCAGTGAACAATATTTACTTGATCTGGAACGGGAAGCTTTTCTCAGTCTGCTTGGAGAAGTGAAAACACAGCAGCGTATGCAGCACATGTTGTCCAAAGGAAAACCGCTACGTAACTGAATCCATTTCATCATTTTAATGAGTCGTAAAATTGATTCAACAAGTCCTTTAATCCAAAAAGATGAGGTGAAAATCATGAGAGAAGCCGTGATTGTATCGCTGGCTCGGACTGCGATCGGGAAAGCGAAGAAGGGGAGTCTCGCGCAGACGAGAGTAGAGGATTTAGGAAAAGCGGTACTCGAAGCCGTGATTGACCGTGCACCGGGACTGCAAAAAGAAGACGTGGACGATATTATCCTTGGTTGTGCAATGCCAGAGGGCGAGCAAGGTTTAAATGTAGCAAGGATTATTTCGCTATATGCAGGGTACCCAGTTACGGTTCCTGCGCTGACGGTCAATCGCTTCTGTTCTTCTGGCTTACAAGCCATTTCTTTTGCAGCAGAGCGCATTATGCTTGGGCACGCAGATGTTATCATTGCTGGCGGTGTAGAAAGCATGAGTCATGTACCCATGACCGGATTCAAACCTGCCCCGCACCACCGAATTGTGGAAGAAAAGCCGGAAGTGTACATGGGCATGGGGCATACGGCGGAAGAGGTTGCACGAAGATTCGGTGTGGACCGCGAAGCACAGGATGCCTTTGCAGTAGGAAGTCACCGCAAAGCTGCAGCAGCGATCGCGTCCGGTAAATTCCGAGAAGAAATCGTACCTGTCACTGCAGCCGCCACTTCAGTAGACGAACAAGGAAGAGTGCGGAGCCGTACGTTCACATTTGATACCGATGAAGGAGTACGTGAAGATACTTCAATGGAAGGACTCGGTCGTCTCAGACCTGCATTTTCCATCAAAGGTACGGTAACGGCAGGGAATGCTTCCCAGACCAGTGACGGAGCAGCAGCCGTTGCGGTGATGAGCCGGGAAAAAGCGCAGGAACTTGGACTTACACCGCTTGCTACTTTCCGTTCATTTGCCCTTGCCGGGGTGGAGCCGGAGGTCATGGGAGTAGGTCCCGTCGAAGCAATTCCCAAGGCACTTAAAATGGCAGGAATCGAAAAAGACGATGTAAACCTTTTTGAAATTAACGAAGCTTTTGCATCGCAATGCCTTCATATCATTCGAGCTTTAGACCTCGATGAGAACAAGGTGAATGTGAATGGAGGGGCAATTGCCCTGGGTCACCCATTAGGCTGTACTGGGGCCAAACTTACAGTCAGCTTGATCTCCGAACTGGCTAGGCGGGGAGGAGGTTACGGTGTAGTAAGTATGTGTATCGGCGGAGGGATGGGAGCCGCCGGGGTGTTTGAAGTCCATGCACAGAAACAGTTCAGTATGGGGTATTGAGTTACTGAATGCTACTCGCGTACCCGCTTTTTCATGTCTAACATCCCAATCTAAGGGAGTTACTTCCTTAGATTGGGATGCAGTGAGCCGACATAGAGCTTAAAAATTCGTGCTGGAAGCAAAACTGGAAGCGAAACGAGCCCAAGCTGATCCTTACCTCATTACTCACACTCGCACTTGCACTCATACTCGCACTTGCATTCGCACTCACACTCATATTCGCACTTGCACTCACACTCACATTCGTACTCGTTCTTGCACTCGAACTTACACTCGAACTTATACTCAAACTCTCACTCGTACTTGAACTCGCACTAAATAGGTCACTTTACCCAGGGCAGTTTCAAGGGGAGAAACCTTGAAACTCGCCCCTGCCTACACCAAATTTGTGTAGGAGCAGTATTTCTCTGTAAGCGGTACCCAACCCAGCTTGCGTAGAAAGCGGAATCGTCCTGAAGAAGCGAAGCGCTCGCCTTTGAATCTGGATTTCACTCTTACCTCATTCCATCCAAGAAATCCAGATTCAACAGCGATCGTAAGGATGATCCGCATTCGAAGCACCACCCAGCAATGCTCAATGGATCCGCATTCGAAGCACCACCTAGCGATGCTCAATGGATCCGCATTCGAAGCACCGTCTAACGATACTCAGCCAAACCTGATTCACCACAAATCCCCTTCCGGAAGGAGTTACCCCCCATGACTGACAACCAAACCAAAGAACCGAAAATTAAAGGCGGAAGTTTTATCATCGATAACGTAGATCTGAATCGCATCGTAACCCCCGAGGATTTTACCGAAGAACACCGGATGATTGGAGAAACGGTTCGTGATTTTATTGATGGCGAAGTCATTCCTAAAGATGAGGAACTAGAGAAACTAAATTATGAGTTGACCGTAGAGCTGCTTCAAAAAGCAGGAGAGCTTGGACTTCTCGGAGCAGATGTTCCTGAGATTTTTGGAGGAATTGGGCTGGATAAAGTAAGCTCAACAATCATTACCGAGTATTTTTCCAAAAGTTCAGGGTTTGCCCTTTCCTTCGGTGCTCATGTAGGAATTGGAACGCTGCCTATTGTTTACTTTGGTACAGCAGAGCAAAAACATAAATATTTACCCGATTTAGCAAGCGGAGCGAAAATCGCAGCATACTGTCTGACCGAGCCAACATCTGGTTCAGATGCTCTGGCTGCAAAAACAACAGCTCGTCTCTCCGAGGATGGAGAGCACTATATTTTGAATGGATCAAAACTATATATCACGAATGCGGGATTTGCGGATATTTTCATTGTCTATGCGAAGGTGGATGGAGAGCATTTCACTGCTTTTATTGTAGAGAAAGAGATGGAAGGATTTACGATCGGGCCGGAGGAAAAGAAAATGGGAATCAAAAGTTCCTCTACACGTCCGCTCTTTTTTGAAGATGTGAAAGTCCCCAAAGAAAATGTACTCGGAGAGATTGGGAAAGGTCACCGAATTGCTTTTAATATTCTTAACATCGGTCGGTATAAACTTGCGGCAGGTACCGTGGGTGCATCAAAAGAATCAATAGAACTCAGTGCCAAGTATGCGAATACGCGTAAACAATTTGAAACACCGATCTCGAGCTTCCCGCTTATACGTAAAAAACTGGCTGAAATGAATATCATTACTTTTGTGATGGAAAGTATGGTGTACCGTACAGCAGGGCTGCTCGATGAAGCGCTCGCAGACATTGATTACAATCATCCCGATGCAGGTGTTCACTCCGCAAACGCAATTTCGGATTATGCCATTGAATGCTCGATCAATAAAGTATTTTCTTCAGAAGGCCTCGATTTTATTGCAGATGAAGGAGTCCAGATTCATGGAGGGTATGGATACATTCAGGAATATAAAATTGAACGAATCTACCGAGATTCCCGTATTAATCGAATTTTTGAAGGGACGAATGAAATTAACCGGCTCCTTATACCCGGTACCTTAGTGAAAAAAGTGTTAAAAGGGGAAATTGCTCTTCTGCAAAAAGCACAAGGTCTGCAAGGTGAACTGCTGCAAATGGTTCCGGCTCAGGAATATGAAGGAGTGCTCGGACAAGAGGAACACATTCTGGATATGGTGAAGAAAATATTCCTGCTCGCAGGCGGATATGCGGTACAGAAACTAGGTACCAGACTAGAGAAGGAACAAGAGATTTTGTCCAATCTAGCGGATATTTTAATTGATGTATTTGCACTGGAGAGTGCGCTGCTTCGTACAAAGAAACAACTAGCCCGCGTATCTGAAGAAAAAGTCTTGAACATGGTGGAGATGACGAAAGTGTATGCTTATGAAGCGCTGCAAAGAGCGGAAGCTAGCGCCAAGGAAACACTCACCTCTCTTGAGTCCGGCGATCTGCTCCGTATGCAGTTATCTGTGCTGAAAAAGCTGACAAAATTAAGTCCCGTAGACAAGGTAGCACTAAAACGGAGCATTGCTGCTAGGGTGGTAACAAACGAACGTTATACCGTATAACTGCGCATTATATTTGCTAGATATAAAATCGTTTTGGATGAGGAGTAGGTCAGCAGGAAGCATTCCGAGAGGAAAGGATTGATATTCGATGAATGCAAAGCCCTGGCTTCCGTATTACCCGACCGAAGTGGCCCCTAGTTTTGATTATCCGAAGCAGAATCTGGCGCAGTTTCTGATCAGCTCGGCTGGGCAGTACCCGAACCGGCCAGCTATGTACTTTATGGGAAAGACCATTCGTTATAAAAAGCTGCTGGAGTCTGCTTACCGTATGGCAAATACGCTGAAAAGCAAAGGACTTAAGAAGGGGGATCGGGTGGCGATTATGCTGCCCAATTGTCCCCAGGTTGTAATTTCCTATTATGGAACTCTCCTTGCAGGAGGCATCGTTGTAATGACGAATCCGCTCTATGTAGAGCGGGAACTGGCATATCAATTGCAGGATTCAGGGGCGAAGATCATGATTACCCTGGACCAATTTTATTCAAAAGTTCAGAGTGTTGCTGAGGAGACGATGATTGAGCATACGATTGTTACGGCTATCCCTGATTACTTGCCTTTTATCAAAAAAATACTGTATCCCTTCGTCGCAAAAAAACAAGGACCGCTGCCACAAATTGAATACAGCCAATCGGTCCATTCGTTTACCGCACTTCTTGCTTCAGCGGACGATGCACCTTGCTGTGAAAAGGTGAATGCAGACCATGACTTAGCATTATTACAGTACACCGGCGGGACGACAGGTGTTCCCAAAGGGGTCATGTTAACCCACACAAATCTCATCGCAAACACGATCCAATCCGCCAATTGGTGTTATCAAGTGAAGAATGGCAAAGAACGATATTTAGCTGTACTGCCTTGTTTTCATGTGTTTGGGCTTACCACACTTCTTGGCCAAGGGGTCTACCGTGCAGGAATGCTGATCCTCATACCTAAATTCGATCCAAATTCCCTTCTCAAAATCATCGATAAGAAAAAACCAACCCTTTTTCCAGGAGCACCGACGATGTATATTGCCCTTATTAATCATCCTAAGATAAAAGAGTACGACTTATCCTCGATTAATGCCTGTATCAGCGGCTCATCTGCGCTTCCGCTTGAAGTGCAAGATCGTTTTGAGGAGCTGACAAAAGGAAAATTAATCGAAGGTTACGGACTTACCGAAACTTCGCCTGTAACGCATGTAAATCCGATATGGGGAAGAAGAAAGATAGGAACGATTGGTATTCCGGTTCCTGACACGGAAGCGAAAGTGGTGAATCCAGTAACAGGTGAAGAAGTTCTGCCGGGGGAAGCAGGGGAACTCATTGTCAAAGGACCGCAGGTGATGAAGGGATATTGGAATAGGCCAGAGGAAACCTTTGATACGATACGAAACGGCTGGTTATTTACCGGTGACATGGCAACTATGGATGAGGAAGGCTACTTTTCGATTATTGACCGGAAAAAAGATATGATTATTGCAAGCGGCTTCAATATTTATCCGCGTGAAATTGAAGAAGTTCTTTACGAACATCCAGCAGTAAAAGAGGCTGTTGTAATAGGAATAAAAGACGCATACCGCGGTGAAACAGTGAAAGCCTATATTGTCCTTAAGGATGGAAAGGCGCCTGATCCAAAAGATATAGAACTGTTCTGTCGTTCCCAGCTTGCAGCTTATAAAGTGCCTAAACACTATGTATTCCGTGAATCACTCCCGAAGACTCTTGTAGGGAAAGTGTTGCGCCGTAAATTACTTGAGGAAGAGGAAGAAACTCCGGCAGGTTGAAAGTTTGCCGCTTGCCCGGATAGAGAAGGAGGCTCTTTTTGATGGAGAGCATGGAAGGAAAGCAGTATCTTGAGTCATTATCGAAGGCAGCGGAACACACGTTTTGGGGATATCTGGGATGTGAGCTTACATCCATTCAAACAGATGAAGTGGTGGTTACACTTGATACGAAGCCGCACCATTTGAATCTCATGGGAATTGTTCATGGGGGAGTTCTTTCTTCCCTCATGGATAACGCAATGGGGATTGCGGTCATGGTAAGGCGTCCCGGCGAAGCTTCAGTGACGAGTAATCTGAATGTACATTTCGTGAAACCAGCAAAAAAAGGCCCACTTACCGTTACTGCAAAAATAGTTCATGAAACCGGCAGATCGCTAACGACCGAATCACGAGTGGTAGATCGTGACCATGAACTGGTTGCCCTAAGTACGGGATCATTTCGGATCATAAAATAGATAGAAGCCTGAACCAGGGCAAAGAAGATAGTTTATTTAGCTGATACAACTGAGGCGAACCACCAAAGGTTCGTCTGTTTTTATGACTTCACTCTTATATGATTATGATTACATATGCGTAGATGGTTTAATTAGATCATAGGGGAAACCATATAGACAAAAATCCGTTAAGAAGACAGGAGGCACGACCAATGAGAATAAAAAAAATCACAAAAGGAATAGCAGCACTTGCAATGACTGCCGCATTAGTAGCGGGCGTAATTCCAGCAGAGGCCGCACCTGGATCAGCGAATGAATTGTTAGGTAACAAGCCAGCAGGTTCGGATTATTTTCAGATTAGTGATATTCAGTTCTTAGGCGGGACTACTGGGAGAGCAGCTGGAAACGGGTTTATGATTGGTACTTCAAACTCCGGAAACGATTGGCAATCGATCTATATAGGGACATGGCAATTCACACAGCTGGATTTCATTAATAACACAACCGGATGGATGCTCGCGAAATCCGCGGTGAATGGTCCGAATGCTCTGCTCTATACGAAAGACGGTGGCACGACACTGACCAAAATGAAAACGGGATCAATGAATCTTGAACGGATCTCCTTTAAGAACAAAAACGTAGGTTTTGGTTACTCTCGGGCATTTACCTACAAAACAGCAGATGGCGGACACCACTGGACGAAAATAAAAACACCAGCGAATACGAGATATGCTGATTTCACTAATGAGCAGAATGGATATGCACTTGTCGTGGTTCCTGGTTTCGGATACAAGATTCATAAAACAACGGATGGAGGCAAGAAATGGCGCTCTATTTTATCCGTCCCTTCAAAAGGTATTAGCGGCGGGGAAATTGCGGCAGATAGAAATCAAGTGTGGATAAGACTTAACGGTGGAACGGGAATGTCACAACAATCGTATGCGCTGTACTCTTCAAAAAATAACGGAGAAAGTTGGACGAAAGTAATCAGCCAAAATACAGCAGGCGGAGGTGAAGCACCTGGGAATTCAGCAGGCATGGTGCTCGAAGGACCCGCTTCCCCAGGTGGTCATCCTGGAAACCTATCGATCGCACAAGGCATCGTTTACCTTGGGGGATTCTCCCCGGCAGGTGAGAAGATTGGAGTAGGACGCTCCGATAATGGAGGCCAAACTTGGACTAACATGCCGCCGATCACCGGTTTCGAAAACGATATTGATTTTATTGATGGGAAAATAGGCTGGATGGCGGATACCAGTTCAGAAGGGGCTATTTATCTGACCAAAGACGGAGGGAAAACCTGGACACAGAAGCTGAAGATCAATAAGTAGTACTCTTAATAAATAGGTATTGATCGATTGAAAAAAGAGCTTTTCTGCCTGTGCGTTAAGGCTGAATTGCTCTTTTTCTTGTTTCTTGTACCTGAATTTGATTAATCCTCAGATTATTAATTTTCAGAGTCCAAATAACGGTACAGCGTCGATTTGCTGATCCCTGTTTCCTCGCGAATCTGGGCGAGACTATACTTATTACTCTGATACATAACAATCGCTCTTTTTACATTATCATCGGCTTTACGAGGCCGTCCGGGGTGATTGCCTTTCTGTTTTGCTTCATAAAGTCCTTTTTTCGTCTTTTCACTAATGACATCACTCTGAAAATCCACTAGATGTTTGACGATTTCAGGAAAAGGATACCCTTCGGATTTACTCGTATCAATGCCTTCTGCATATGAGAAGAGATGAGCTTGTTTCTCTTCCAGCTTTTGTAGTAGTTCTACAAGATGCCTGGTCGAATCGGCAAGTGCAAACAATTTGTATACAACAACGATATCGCCTTTGCTGAGTTCATTCATTAATTGTTCAAGTTCATATCTTCTTTTAGCGGATGCATGTTCTTCTATAACAATTTTATCACAGGACAACGGATCCAAAGCACGAGTCTGCATGCTCAGTTCCTTGTCATCCTGATAGGGTCTCATATATCCGATGCGCATAGGTTTTTCTCCTAAACTATACTTTTACTCGTAATCATAACATACTTCAGAGTATCAAAAAGGTTCCATTTAGGAACGATTCGTGATACACTCATGGAAAAATACTACATGATTTATATCATAATGAAAAGGTGTGGAGTTAAGTTGGTGGAACGGTTAAAATGCAACTGGTTTTTTAATGTACGGGCAGATATATTATCAGGTATGGTTGTTGCGCTGGCGCTGATCCCAGAAGCGATTGCTTTTTCCCTGATCGCAGGTGTAAGTCCGATGGTTGGTCTTTATGCATCTTTCTGTATAGCCATTATTATTTCATTTGCAGGAGGAAGACCGGCTATGATTTCAGCCGCAACCGGAGCCATGGCACTCGTGCTCGCCCCGCTTGTAAGAGATCATGGGATTGAGTATATGATTGCGGCTACGATATTAACCGGAGTTATTCAGTTTCTATTAGGTACTTTCAAGGTTGCTCGCCTAATGAAATTTATACCGAGGGCGGTTATGATCGGTTTTGTCAATTCCCTCGCTATTCTTATCTTTATGGCGCAGGTCCCCTATTTTTTAGGGAAATCACCCATGACCTTTGTTTTTCTAGGAATTACATTATTGATACTCATCTTCGTTCCAAGGTATGTAAAAGTGGTCCCGGCTCCTTTAATTGCGATTGTTGTCCTTACGATTGTTTCTACAGTAGCGGGTGTACACCTTCAAACGGTAGGAGATATGGGCACAATTACAAAAACTCTTCCCAATTTATTGATTCCTAATGTTCCTCTGACACTACATACGCTGCAGGTCATTTTACCTTATTCCTTTGCACTGGCACTTGTCGGTTTATTAGAGTCACTGCTGACTTCTTCTATTATTGATGACATGACAGATACAGAAAGTGATAAGAACAGAGAAGCAAGAGGACAAGGCATCGCGAACTTCATCAACGGATTCTTTGGCGGCATGGCAGGGTGTGCGATGATTGGTCAATCGGTCATTAATGTGAAATCAGGAGGCAGAAGCAGGTTATCTACCCTCGTAGCTGGACTTTTCTTAATGTTCCTCATTCTAGTTCTTGGCGATTTTGTTGTCCTTATGCCCATGCCGGTATTAGCGGGAATTATGATCATGGTATGTGTGGGCACTTTTGACTGGACTTCCTTTCGTTATTTGAAAAAAGCTCCACGAGGAGATGCATTTGTCATGCTTATGACGGTGATGATCGTGGTAGCGACTCATGATTTATCGAAAGGTGTGATTGCAGGGGTCATACTGAGTTCCATCTTCTTTGTTGCCAAGATTTCTAAACTTACCGTAACAAGTGAGAAGAAAGAGAATAAGCAAGTGTTTTATGTCAAAGGACAGTTGTTCTTTGCTTCCACTCAAAGTTTTGAAAGAGCGTTCGATACATCGGTTCAAGAACAGCATATCGTCATTGATTTTTCGGATTCGCACATTTGGGATGATTCGGCTGTAGGAGCGATTGATAAAATCAAGCTAAAATATACAGAGAATCATAATGAAGTTACCATGATGGGACTAAACGACTCTAGTCAGAAAATACTGCATCAGCTAGCTGTTATTCCTGAAAACACAGCGAACAGTGTAAGTTCGTAACCTATCCATGTGTGAACCGTCTGTTTAAATATTCATGATCATAACCCAATCAAGGGATAAAGGTAGGATCTATATGAAAAAAACAAAATACATTCCAGCTTTATTGCTGTTACTTATTGGATCATTATTTCTAAATATTTTTCTCTATCAGTCCCATAAAAATGAACAACATTTATTTCAGGAAAATCTCAATCAAAGAATAAGCAGTGAGCTTACTTTTTTTGCTTCTCAACTAGAAGAGGGGAAAATCCCGAATACTTCTCTGTTAAATTCTGCCTCCATTATCGATACTTTATCGTACTATTCTGATCTTGAAATAAGCTCTAATTTAGCATATCTCTTACAAGAGAAGATAGGAAATGATCAAACTTTAAAAGATACAGATAAACTTAAAGAAAAGATTAAGAGCATACAAGAAGCCCCGAATCAAGAGAAAATAGTTGAACTGGGTATACTTCTTAAACAATAAGATACAGGCCGATCTGTTTATAAAAACAGTCGGTTTTTTTATGTTCATTGGGATATTGATTTTTATATCGCTGCGATATATTATAATATAGTCTTATATCACCACGATATATTTGAACGGTAATGTACTCCATTATCAGAAAAGGAGGATATGAATTTTGTATGAGCTATTTGTTCTGGGTGAGCTAATGGATAGACCTATGCATGGATACTTGCTACATCATATCCTATCCAGAATTATAGGTCCGGTAAGACAAGTTAGTTGGGGAGTGCTATATCCACTTATTCAAAGACTTGAAAAAGAGAATTTGATTCAAATGTCTGGGAAAGATGGGAATAGAAAGATTTATTGTATTACAGAAGCAGGTAAAGGACAGTTTTTTCATTTAATGGGTGAGAAAACTACGTACAATTCGGATACAAAAGATTATTTTGATATCAAATTCGCAAATCTTCATCATGTTTCTAAGGAGCAGCAGGTACAGATTTACGAGGATTATCGCGAGTATCTAGGTTATCTTCAAGAACATAATGATCTCGGAGAGCAGATCGTGATGAAAATTCCTGTGACGAGTGAGAATGAGCGAAAAAGCATCCAAAGGACGCTACATCACCGATCACACTTCGTGAGTTCAGAGATCTCTTGGCTTGAAGATCAGCTAAGGGAATTACAGGACGAGGAAGAGAGCGAAGATAAAAAATAATCTAAATAATGATTTATGTTTATTGCAATCTAATTTAATAGATATGTAAATGGAGATGAGAAAATGAATAAGAATCGTGCCGCCACGTTTGTAACGGTCGGACTTTTGCTCGGGATTTTTGCTTCCGCTATCGACAACACGATTGTTGCAACGGCAATGGGAACCATTGTAGGCGATCTGGGTAACTTTGACCAGTTCATCTGGGTAACTGCTGCTTATATGGTGGCGATGATGGCAGGGATGCCGATTTACGGTAAACTGTCTGACATGTATGGAAGAAAACGATTTTTCTTATTTGGGTTAACCGTGTTTATTATTGGTTCAGCCCTTTGCGGGTTGTCACAAACGATGGGGCAGCTTATTGCTTTTCGGGTCATTCAGGGGATTGGCGGCGGGGCTCTTATGCCTATCGCATTTACCATTATCTTTGATCTGTTTCCCGTTGAAAAACGAGGCAAAATGACCGGTTTGTTAGGTGCAGTATTTGGATTATCAAGTGTAGTAGGGCCGCTATTAGGTGCCTTCTTGACAGATGCTTTAACTTGGCACTGGATTTTCTTTGTGAATTTACCGATCGGTGCCGTATCGATCTTCTTCATTGCTAAATATTATAAAGAAACAATGGAACACAAGAAGCAGAAGATTGACTGGGCGGGTGCTTTTACCCTTGTACTGGCTATTGTATGCCTTATGTTTGCCCTGGAGCTCGGCGGAGATCCATACGCTTGGAATTCGGCCATCATACTTACGCTTCTTTCCGTAGCCATCGTATCCCTGATCGTGTTCATTATTGTTGAGACAAAAGCAGAGGAACCCATTATACCTTTCTGGATGTTTAAAAAGCGCTTGTTTGCCACCTCACAAGCACTTGCTTTTATTTACGGCGGAACATTTATCATTCTTTCCGTGTTTATACCGATCTTTGTGCAAGCTGTGTACGGCGGTTCTGCAACCAACGCAGGAGTTGTACTGATGCCGATGGTTATCGGGACAGTCATTGGCAGTATGATCAGCGGAATTACTCAGACCAAGATCCGTTTTCGTTCCCTGATGATTGTGTCTGTATTTAGTTTCCTCGCAGGTATGATCTTACTGTCAACGATGACACCTGAGACTTCAAGAATCATTTTAACGTTATACATGTTTATTGCTGGTTTTGGTGTTGGGTTCTCCTTTTCACTGTTGCCAACAGCTTCTATCAACAAACTTCCTACACGCTTCCGCGGAACGGCGAACTCGACAAGCTCGTTCCTTCGATCCTTTGGGATGACCGTGGGCTTAACCATCTTTGGTACACTCCAGACGAATACCTTTACCAAACGTCTAACTGACGCTTTTGGGGGAGCGAGCGGCAGCTTTGCTGGAGGTATGGATACGAGAGAAATCTTTACTCCTCAGGGACGTGAAAAAATACCACCAGAGGTTCTAAGCAAAATTACGCAAGCGATGTCGGACTCCATTACACATGTATTCCAGATTGCTATTATCCCAATTGCGATTGCTGTAGTTATCGTGTTCCTCATGGGACCAGAGCGTGCGCAGTCTAGTGAAGCAGAATTGAATGAGTCTGTCTAATGATTACGGATGTCAACTGAATATTCATAGAAAGATGAAGACCATGAGAAGATATACCTCTCATGGTCTTTATTTATGGAACTATAGAATTCTTCTATTATAGATTAGAAAGGAGCAAATCCTTCCTGGCTGATTCGGACCTGCTGTTCGGGATAAACTTCACACATCCGGCGAGCCACCACTTGATAGGCTTCGGGATGATACCAATCACCATATCCTAGTTCTTCGTATTTATCTCGTATGCCTAGTTGCTGCGTTCGTCTGCCATGGGCTCCGTCTCCCATGAAAAAATCATCAATGCATATGAGGTCTACCACAGGACGAAGAAGTTCGGGAAATGCTTCACTGCTAGGCAGTACGGGGGCGATGGCAACCTGTGCAGGGATTCCAGCTTCGCGCAGCTTGCGAAGTGTTTGTATACGAGCCTGAATAGGAGGGGCAGAGGGAGAGAAATGGGTGCGAATCTCATCAAGATCGGTTTCTACCGTCATACTTACCCGGACCCGATTGCCCAGTTTTTGAAGAAGATCCATATCTCTTTTAACGAGTGGACTTCGGGTTTGTACCAGCAGAAAATCGGGCTGAACCTCTGTCATAACTTCCAGTAAAGAACGGGTAATTTCTTCTTTATATTCGGCAGGTTGATAGGGGTCCGTACTTGAAGACATAAAGATCGTAACCGGACCCTTTTTCTTTTCTCTTAATAGCTCTTTGTGCAGCAATGCTGCACTGTCTTTCTTAATGTCCACCCAAGTTCCCCATTCTTTTCCTCGGAATAATGAAACGGGCATCTTCCGAACGTAACAATAGGAACAGCCAAAAGTACAGCCCGTATATGGGTTAAGGGAATGGGAGTATCCAGCTAGAAAACCAGTGCCCTTATTTAGTAAAGTTTTAGGTTGTTTATATTCATAATCTATATTCATAGGTAAAATCCCTTCAAGAAGAGTTATGTCTTTTCTCATTATTTTACACGGTTTACATCCAATAATCGAATGTGCGAACAGGCATCGAATGTTCGAGCAGACACCTAAGGAAGTTGAAAAGTAGATATCAAAAAAAGCAGCGACCCTATGAATAAGGCTGCTGCTTTTCATCATTTAATGCTGGAATACAGGCTGTTCCGTGAGTACGCCATCTTCCATATATACGACCCGATCACAGAGATCGAGCATCCGGGTATCATGGGTAACCATGATTGCCGCTTTCTTTCTTTCTTTTACTTCTTGTGAGAGCATTTCAACAACTGCTCGGCCCCGTTCTGAATCAAGACTTGCGGTTGGTTCATCGGCCAGCAGAATTTCTGGATCATTCATCCAGGCTCTAGCAATCGCAACACGCTGACGTTCACCGCCCGAGAGGTTCTCTGGATAAGCATGGGCTCGGTGACTCAGCCCAAGTCTGCTTAGCATTTCATCCGATTTTTGGTTTGCTTGTTTGCCTTTCTTACCAGACAGTTCAGCGATTAAAAGGAGCTGATCCTTCACCGTCAGATAAGGGATGAGGTTGGCCGATTGAAATACAAATCCGATTTTATCAAGACGTATTTCATTCATTTGCTTCTCTGAGAATTGACTCAGGTCTTGTCCGCCAATGATAATACGTCCGCTGGAAGGCGCAAGCAGTGCGCCGGCAACAGAGAGAAAGGTGCTTTTCCCGGAACCGGATGGACCGACTAGGGCTACAAATTCACCGGCCTTTACATTCAAGGTTACATTCTTCAGCACTTTAATAGAAGAGTCGCCGTCACCAAATGTTTTTGTAATATTTTCGAGTTGTAATTTAAGATTTGCTGTGTTCATTAAGCAGCCCTCCCTATAGCTTCAATCGCATCAATTTTAGCAACCCGGTACACGGACAGTAGGGAACCAAGGATCGATACGACGATAAATAGAATCGAACAAAGAGCAACCAGTGATGGACTGAGGTCAAATGGCATACTTGCCGGAAGAATGGATGCGACACCATAAGTCAGCAGGATGCTCAAGACGAGACTGACCATCGTGATGATTAAAATTTGGGACATTACATTACGCACCAGATAACTGTTTTTTGCGCCGATGGCTTTGAGTACACCGAATTGATTCATCTTTTGAATGGTAATCACGTAGAAGAATACGGCCAGAACAAAGGCAGCAATGACAAATAAGAAGGCAATCATCATGAGAAGCGAGCCGCTTTCTTCTTTATACCCCGGAATTCCAGCTAACGTGTCATCTTTGGCGAAGACTTCAATACCACTGATCTGACTGACTTCGTCAGCAATGGCATCTGTTGTTTTTAAAGCAATCGCGTTAAAATGGTAAATCTCACTATCCGGATCTGCATCATGAAGTGCAAACCATCCTGCCATATTTATGTGGAGAACGGGAGTATGGCTGTAGGATTGACCTTCTGTAAAACCGATAATCGTAAACGATTTGCCTGAGGATTGATCCTGGATTCGGTCGCCAACCGCAAATCCATCCTCCTTCAGAGAAATATCAGCGACTACTTCATCCGCTGCTTTATTATCGATCATTGAACCCTCTACAACGGTCGGAGCGATAAAGCTGTCCTTATCAATGGCAAAGAAGGAAGCATCAATCTTGGTGCTTGTCCCTTCCTTGGTTAACGTACTCATCTGCAGACCGAGAGGGGTAGCCCCTTCATCCCCTGTGATGCTCTTAACTTGGTCTAGTGTTTCACTTGATAATACAGAACGATTTATTTTGAGTTCGGATTCATTCTGCATCACAATGTAATCTGCGTCCATATTTTGCAGTGACGATACGTTGTCATTACTGAGACCTTTGGCAAGACCCGTAACAAACAAGACGAGCCAGGCAATGAGAACCATAATGAGACCGATCAGCAGATAGCGTAATTTGGCGTGTTTCATTTCTCGTAAAGCTAAAAACATACGATTCAACCCCATTTCATAAGCGTTTCTATATTTTTCATTTCCTATCCACTGCTTAAGTATCGGGCTGAAATATGAACGGAGGATGAACAGCATATTACAAATGAAACATATACGAATCAATTTCATAATACCTTTAGTTGCTTTAATCAGGGGTATATATAGATCAAAATGGTTTTGTTTGTCTATATATAGTTACAAATTCATCATTTTAATGAGTTATGAAATTGATTTATACATATGGGACATATAAAAAACTCCCCAGGTTTTCACTTAGGGGAGGAGATCGGGATCCTTATTTGAATGCATGTGCCTTTTCTTAGTTCACTATGAACCGTAATCTGTCCATCGTGCATATCAATAATTCGCTTTACAATGGCGAGTCCAAGACCACTGCTTCCTTCGCTGCGATTTCGAACTTTATCGGTTTTATAGAATCGATTGAAGATATAAGGGAGGTCTTCTTCCTTAATCCCTATGCCGGTGTCTTCAATTTCGATCAGATGATGGTTATCTTCCTCTTCAAGCCGAATACGAATCGTCCCTCCGGGTTCAGTGAACTTAATGCTGTTTGTAATGAGATTAACCCATACTTGATACATCCATTTTGGATCTGCATAGATTTGTGCGGAAGAAAGCTGCAGATCTAGAGCAATTTCTTTTTCCCGCCAGTTCCACTCCAGCATATACACAACCTGTTTTATCTGATCTTTGGCTGAATAAAGCTGCTTATCAATGATGGATTCTTCTTTATCCAGTGAGGCTAGAGTAAGCAGTTGTTTACTTAATTGAGATAATCTTCGGCTCTCATCAGAGATAACATCAAGGTAATGCAAGCGCTCCTCTTCCGTTAACTGATTTGATTTCAAGCGCTCCGAGAATCCTTGGATTGAAGTAAGGGGGGATTGGATTTCATGAGAAACGTTCGAGACAAACTCTTGCCGCATGGATTCGAGTTGTTCTAAGCTTTTTGCCATCTGTGAAAAATGATTAGCCAGCTTCCCAATCTCATCTCGTCTTCGGTCATTTAACTTAATGTGATAATTGCCTTTGGCAATTTGTTTGGTTGCTTCCGTTAAGCGAGTGACGGGCTTCACAATATATCTCGTGCTAATGAAGACAAGTATAATGCTGATTAGTGTCGTCAGAACAAGAAGTAAGGCGAAGAAAATACGAAGTTCTCCAAACTGCAGCTCTACATTAGGACGAACAAAAAGAGCGTGCGTCTCCCCATTAACGGTAATAGGCATCCCAATTGAGTTATCCAGTGAATTGTCAAAAAAACCTGTAATGAATAGTTTTGCAGGAAAGTCGGCAATGCCGTGATATACTTGTCCGCTGAGCACCTGGCGAATAACATCTGCCTCTAAATTTTTCTTGCGAAAATCTCCGCCATAAAAAGTTCCTTGTTCCGGTGAACCTGCTAGATAGATTTGATACCCTAAATCTCCGATACTGTTCAGATAAGCAGATAAGTTCACTTCCGGGTTTTCTTTATAGAACTGAATAATATCGTTTGTCATGTCTGTCATCTTTTCATCGTTATAAGGCTTTAAATTATACTGGTAGTAAGTATTAGAGATGACAAAAGCCAGCAGACTGCTGAGCAGCATGACTAAGGCAGTCGTAAGTACAATACGAAGATACAGTGTTTTCAAGGTGAGCAAACCTCCAGTTTATAACCAATTCCGCGAATTGTTTTAATGACAAAGTCATCGCTTCGATGTTGGAATCGCTCTCTAAGACGTTTAATATGTACATCAACTGTACGATCATCACCCCTAAAATCGGCTCCCCATACGAGATGAATTAATTCTTCTCTGGAATAGATTCGGTCTGGGTAACTGGCGAGCTGGGATAATAACTCAAATTCTTTCATGGGAAGCATTAATAACTGGTCATCACAGTACACTTCATAGCTGTCTCGATCAATGATCGTTCTTCCGAGTGTAATCTTTTGAGAATTCACCATTCGGTAACGTCGTAACAGTGCTTTGATTCGAAAAATAAGTTCTTTTGGCTCAAACGGTTTGGTTACATAATCATCCGTTCCTAGCTCATATCCTTTTTCCTTATCAATCAACTGATCTTTCGCAGTCAGCAAAATGACAGGGATATCATAATACTTGCGGATTTCCTCAACCAGCTCATACCCATCTTTTCCAGGCATCATGATGTCAATGACCGCAAGATGAATTTGTTCCGTAGATAGAAGAGAGGAAGCCATATTGCCGTCAGCCGCTTCGTATACAGTGTATCCTTCTGCAGATAGATAAAAATGGACGAGTTCGCGGATATGTGCGTCATCATCAGCAACTAAAATGTGGATCATAAAAGTTCATACCTTTCTTTATTGTTAAAACTTTGAAATAGAAGGATATAACGCACAAATTAAAGGTTAATGTACAGTAAACCATGCTATTCAACAAATTATCTTATACCCCGAACCGCAGAAAGGCAAATAAACACATAATAATGAATAAAGAAGGGATGAAGAATATGATGAAACAACCCACCGTTACACTTCCAGATGGAACACAGCTTCCAGCGATTGGACAAGGAACATGGCATATTGGGGATGACCCAAGCAAAAGAATGGAGGAGATAGCAGCTCTTCGGCTGGGTGTAGAACTCGGGATGAAAGTGATTGACACCGCCGAAATGTATGGGGAAGGTTTATCAGAGGAACTGGTCGGTGAAGCGATTCACGGAATCAGAGACGAAGTGTTTCTTGTATCTAAAGTATACCCCCATAATGCAGGGAAAAACCGAATCATTACAAGCTGCGAACAAAGTCTTAGAAGACTAAAAACAGATCACCTGGATCTATATTTATTACACTGGAGAGGCGACATTCCACTCGCAGAAACCATACAAGGGATGCAACGACTCGTCCACGAAGGAAAGATTGACCGCTGGGGCGTCTCGAACCTGGATAAGGACGATATGGAAGAATTAATGCAGCTGGATAAAGGGAACAGGTGCATGGTTAATCAGGTGCTGTACCATCTGGGATCGAGAGGAATTGAAGTCGATTTATTACCGTGGCAGGAAAAACATCAGATGCCAATCATGGCGTATTCACCTCTTGCTCAAGGAGGAAGTCTTAGGAAAGAGTTAGTGCAACACGAGACGGTGATTAATGTAGCCGAAAAACACGGCATTACTCCCTATCAATTACTGCTAGCCTGGACACTCCGCTCGGGCAATGTTCTATCGTTGCCTAAATCCTCAAGTGAAAAGCATGTTAAAGAAAATGCATTCGTATATGAAGTGGTTCTCTCTGCGGAAGATCTTACACAACTGGATGAGGCTTTTCCCGCACCTAAGAACAAGGTTCCGCTTGATATTGTATAAAAATTAGAATAAACAAGCCCCGATTAGATCACCATACACTATGTAATCGTGAAATGGTTTTACATGAGACGCCATTACCCAATGGTGATAACACTTGGATCAAAAGGGGCTTGATATTCATGTCAGTTTTCATTGGTATTGTAGGAATACTCTTGTTGCTTGGTGTATGTTATTTACTGAGCAACGATAAAAAGAATATCAATTTTAAGGCGATTGTTGTCCTGTTTGTAGTTCAATTGGCAGTGACCTTAATTATGTTTAAAACGACATTTGGGAATACCATTGTGGAAGCCATTTCGAATGGGGTTTCTCATGTGCTTATGTATGGACATGAAGGAATTCGCTTTATTCTAGGCGATTTAGTTCCGGCAGATGGCAGCATATTCTTCTTTAATGTTCTTTTGCTGATTATTTTCACGTCCACACTGCTATCCATTCTTACCTATATTCGAATATTGCCCATAGCAATCAAGTACATAGGTGGTGGTCTGGCCAGAATTACCGGATTATCAAAAGTAGTAACTTTCAATAGTGTGAATAGTATTTTCTTTGGTCAGTCCGAGGCGTTTCTTGCGATTAAATCTCATCTTGATAAAATGAATCGCAATAAGTTATTCGTTGTATCGACCGTGGCGATGGCGAGTGTCTCTGCTTCGATTATGGGGGCTTATATGACCATGATTCCTCCTCAGTACGTGCTGGTTGCAATGCTGCTTAATGCACTATCAGGGCTCATTATTACGACCTTTATGGCACCAACGAAGGAAGTAGAAGAGGAAGTCATTAATATCAAGGACGCTACCAATTCAAAATCTTTATTCGAAGCCATATCCGCTGGCGCACTGGACGGAGGAAAAATTGCGCTGATTGTAGCAGCGATGCTAGTTGCGTATGTAGGTCTCATTGCTCTTGTAGACGGCTTATTAGTTTCTCTGATTGGCCTTTCTTTTACCCAGATTTTAGGTTATATATTTAGCCCAATCGCTCTAATCATGGGAGTTCCATCGAATGAAATTACAACTGCAGGCACGATTATGGGAACGAAGCTCGCAACGAACGAATTTGTAGCGATGTTGGAGTTTCAACCTTTGATTCCGGAGCTATCCGCAAAAACGGTAGCGATTGTGTCTTCGTTCCTCGTTTCTTTTGCAAACTTCAGTTCGATTGGGATCATCTCGGGTTCTATCCAAGCATTAAATGGGGAAAAAGCAAAGATAGTCGCAACATTTGGACTTAAAATGCTGCTTGCTGCTACCTTTGTTTCCATTCTGACGGCTACGGTTGTTGGGTTGTTTGTTTAAAAGCTCCCAGGACCAATGAAAGGATACCTTAATGACGGAGACAACGTGTCTTCGTCTTTTTATTTTCGGTAAGCAAAGGAAGAAGAGAAGGAAATCTAAGCTTTAGTAATGAAACTGTTCCCGTCATCGTAAGTATAATGATGAGGTGATCACATTGAATGAAAAGTTTAAGAATGAAAATAAAAAAACAGAACAATTAAAAGTCTTTACACGGGATAATGAAGGTAAGCCGCTTACTTCAAATGAGGGAATTAAGATTTCAGATGATGAAAATTCGCTAAAAGCGGGAGACCGCGGACCTACCCTGCTCGAAGACTTTTTATTTCGGGAGAAGCTTGCTCATTTTGATCGTGAGCGAATTCCCGAACGTGTTGTTCATGCCCGGGGATACGGAGCACATGGTATTTTTCAGGTATATGAATCTCAAGAAGAATTAACAATGGCTCATTTTCTGCAAGATCCCAGCTTAAAAACGCCTGTGTTTCTAAGGTTTTCACAAGTTGCAGGATCGAGAGGAGCGAATGAGACAGACCGTGATGTGCGCGGCTTTGCAACTAAATTTTATACAGAAGAGGGAAACTTTGATCTTGTAGGCAACAATATACCCATCTTTTTTATTCAGGATAGTATTAAATTCCCTGATCTGATCCATGCAGTGAAGCCAGAACCTGATAATGAAATTCCACAAGGACAGACCGCACATGATACGTTCTGGGATTTTATTACTTCGAATCAAGAGTCGGCAGCAATGACCCTCTGGATTATGTCAGATCGAACGATTCCTCGCAGTTTCCGCATGATGGAAGGGTTTGGAGTACATACGTTTCGGCTCGTTAACAAACATGGAAAATCACGATTTGTGAAATTCCACTGGAAGCCTATGCTGGGAGTTCACTCTCTTTTATGGGATGAGGCTCAGAAGATAGGCGGTGTTGACCCTGACTTCCATCGCAGAGACTTGTGGGAGAACATTGAAGCAGGTAATTACCCGGAATGGGAACTAGGCGTTCAGGTCATTGAAGAAGAAGATGAGTTTAAATTCACCTTTGATATCCTTGACGCTACTAAACTGTGGCCTGAGGAGCTCATTCCAGTCCGTAAAATCGGGAAAATGACGCTGAATCGAAATGTAGATAATGTGTTTGCAGAAACAGAGCAGATTGCTTTACACCCGGGGAATATTGTCCGCGGAATTGATTTTACGAACGACCCCTTATTACAAGGCAGATTATTCTCCTACACAGATACACAACTTTATCGTGTCGGCACAAATTATCAGCAGCTTCCGATCAATCGACCGGTTTGTCCTGTTCATAATAACCAAAGAGATGGTAGTGCCAGGTATGTAATCGACCAAGGAAAAGTAGCCTATCATAAAAATTCACTCGCGAATAATACTCCCTACACCGTTCCTGGGACAAAAGGCGGATTTGTAACTTACCCTTCATTAGTACATGGATATGAAGTAAGAGCTACCGCTCCTAGTTTTGAAGATCATTTCTCACAAGCAAAATTATTTTGGAACAGTATGAGTCCCGTAGAAAAACATCATATTATTGACGCTTACTCTTTTGAACTTGGAAAAGTGAACTCGATTGAAATTCGGCAAAAACTAGTGAACATGCTAGCTCATATTGATCGGGTACTGGCAGCACGCGTGGGAGAAAATTTAACTTTACAACCGGCAGATGTTCCTGAATCTACAGTGACTGAATCGAGCCCTGCACTGAGTATGAAGAACACTCGTTATCTTCCGAATACCTTAAAAGTAGGTGTGCTCGTTGATGAAGGGTTTGCAGGTGGAGAAACAAGAGAAGTATTAGAAATGCTAATTCATAATGGATTGAAACCAGTGATCATCAGTGTAAGAAATGGCATGATTCGTGATGATAAGGGAGACCAGTGGGTAGTCAATGCAAGTTTTTTAACGACATCTCCTGTACTCTATGACGGTCTTTACCTAGTAGGAAGTGAGAATGCTGATCCGTATTTTAATAACCGGGCGAGGGCATTTATTGTGGAATCGTATAATCATTTTAAACCGATTGGAAGTACATTATTAGGCGAGAAGTTACTTAAGGAACTCGGCATCGTCGGTAAACCAGGCGTAGTTACTGACCATTCACCAAAAGTTTTTGCAAAAGAATTTACCGAAGCCATGGCAAAACAGCGCTTCTGGGATCGTTACTAAGCTCATTTTTTAAATAGTGAAAAGAGGGTCTTTCCTGAATGCAGGAAGACCCTCTTTGTATGAACCATATCATGATTTATTTTATCACTTGAATCTGAATCCATTTATGAAATTGATTCACCTATGAATCTGTTTTTTGCTGCTCCAAGCCCACAGATGAAAATGAAGATACTTGCCGCAAACAATAAGAACAGCGGAATCGTCCAGCTTGCAGTCAGATCATGCAGGTAACCAAACATCATAGGACCAACAGCTGCCATAAGGTAACCAACAGACTGCGCCATACCGGATAGTTCGGCTGCTTCTTCGGCTGTTTTTGTACGTAGATTGAAAAACATCATCACTAATCCAAAAGAGAAGGAACCGGCAATTCCAATTAGGGAAACCCAGAGAGGAACGAAGGCGGTACTGCCGAAAATCAGTCCTAAAATTCCAACCGTATACAGCGAGAAAGTTACGTATACAAGTGGAGTTTGGCTTTTCATCCGGCTAGCCAAGATCGGAACCAAAAAAGTAAATGGCATCATCGAAAACTGGGTGAGAGATAACATCCATCCGGCTGTATCTGCTACCATTCCGCGGTCCATAAGGATCTCTGGCAGCCAGGATACAATATTATAAAAAATAAAAGATTGCAGTCCCATGAAGAAGGTGATCTGCCAAGCAAGCGGTGACTTCCACATGTTCACTTTAGATCGGTAAGAAGCTGTGGTAGCTGCACTTAGCCGGGCCGATTTCATCCGAGGCAGCCAGGTTGCTAGCGCAAGAACGGTAAGAATGACCCAGCAAGCAAGAGCACCTTTCCAGCCAATTCCAAGCTGTACAGCAAGCGGAATACTGATCCCAGAAGCGAGAGCACCGCATATATTCATAGACAGTGTATAGGCTCCGGTCATAACTCCTACTTTATTTGGGAATTCCTGTTTCACGAGACTCGGTAAGAGAACATTACATACGGCGATGCCAAGTCCAACGAATATCGTACCTGCAAAAAGGGATCCAGCACCAAATAAGGTGCGTCCTATGGCCCCAAGCGCAATGAATAATAAGGCACAAAAAATAACTCGTTCCATGCCGAATCGGCGTGAAAGTTTTGAAGCAAATGGGGAGAGTACAGCGAAAGCAAGCAAGGGTACGGTGGTGATCATACCGGCTAATGTATTCGATATCCCTGTACTTTCTTTAATAGAACCAAGCAATGGCCCAATGGAAGTAATGGGAGCACGTAAATTTGCTCCTATTAAAAGAAGGGCTACTACAAGAATAAAGCTTTCGCTTATTCTCCATTGCCGCTGACTTACAGTGGTTTTTTCAATTGATTTCATTCATGCTGCCTCCAAGTTGTATAAAATGTTGTTTTGATTCTTCGATGTATTGATGGACAGCATCTACTGCTCGCAGCTGATCTTGTTCTACAATTGCGTTTAACAGTTGTTCATGCGTGTCTTTACAGTAGTAGGCGTCGCCTGTTTTTGCAATGATTTTGGTAACCATATCTTTGAGAGCATCCGTAATATGTTCATAGAGGTCCATAAGGAGACCGTTCTTGCTTGCTGCAACAATTGCCTTATGAAATGCTACATCCCATTCCGCAAAATCTTCATACTGTCCATTCTGTATCGCTTCATTCTGACACTGAAAACATAGCCTGATTTGTTCTATATCGGACTCGGTTCGGTTATTTGCTGCGAGATAGGCCGCTTCTCGCTCCAAAGCGTGGCGTACTTCAAGAGATTGTATATAATCCGTCCTGTTCATTCTTTTTCGTAATATGGGACCAAGGGAACTAGACGCAGAAACATAGGTTCCATCGCCTTGTCTCGTTTTCAAAAGACCCGCATGGGTTAAAGCCTTAATCGCTTCTCTCAGCGTATTTCGGCTAACGTCTAACTGACCCATGAGTTCAGGTTCCGGGGGAATCTTCGATCCGAGAGGCCATTCTCCCGTTTCAATCAATTTTTCCAATTGGTCTACAATCTGTTCGGTCAGCGAACGTTTCGTTGTTTTATGTAAACTCATGTTTCTACCTCCAAACGTAGGATGTTTGGTCCTTTGATATTATAGCGGTTCTAAGAGTAAAAAGAAAAGGATAAAAAAGGAAAATAATCTCTTTTTAAAAATAAGGTGAATCTTACGTAACTCCTGCAGGGTTGCGTGCGTTTACATAAGATAAGGAGGTGTTCTGATGAGAAAAAAGATGAAAAAAAGCACCGCAGTACTCATTACCATCTTGGTACTTACCCTGGCAGCTTGCGGGCAGAATGGAGCAAGCGGACCATCAACAGAACCTGGAACCGATCAGGAAAATAATCGGCCCACTGAACCTGAAGTGATTGTAAAGGAAGCCAGGGGAACATTTACGGGACTCGCTGATTCGCATACCATTGAAGTCATTCTTGAGAATGGGGAAGCAGAGGCGTATCAATTTGACGAATCGCTGATGAAAGAAATTTCTACTCTTCAGGAGAATGATATCGTAACGTTAAAATATGAAGAAAAGCCGATTGAAGGAGAAGATACCTTGAAGCAGCGGGTACTTATCGAGATAGTCAAAACAGGGACAAGCAGTGGAACTATACCTAACGAAGAGGATGACAAATCCGAAAGTCGTCCCGCTACACAAGAGCTGACACTTACGTTAGAAGGGATGACTGAACAGAAAGAAGCAAGTATCATATCGGCTGCGGACGGTTATTCCTTTTATGTTTTTGATATTTTCACATTCAATCCGGAAACAGGGCTGTTCACAATGGACGTTGATCCGAATTATGCGGTCCAGATCGAGAATCTGCCTGCTGATCTACAGCTCCAGGAACAGGAGGAGAAAGGAACGCTAGTCCTTGCTGAGTATGGAGAGGTAGAGGTCGTATCTGAAGAGAAGAGACCTGAAGCAATGAAGGATGCCAGGCTCTTTCTAACTGCCAAGGAAGAGAAGAACGGAACAGTACATCAGTATATTGTAAAGGAACAAGACGGTACTAATTTCGCTTTTACCATCACCATCCCTGCAGGTGAACCATCGGAAGGTTTTGTACCGCATGTTTATGCAAGTTTAAATACGATTGAACTGGAACATGAATAAGCAATTGCCAAGGGAAAAAGCAAAGACGAGAGAAAGGACAAAAGAATACCAAGTGAAGAATGCGAAGAGAAAAGCGCTCCCCTTAAGAACAAGGGGATGCGCTTTTTTTAATCCATAAAAAACTGCTGACGATATTTCTGCGGAGAGATGTTCTCCTGCTTGGTAAAGCAAGAAGTGAAATAAGCAGCCTGATTAAATCCGACTTCTTCTGCAACACGGCTGATACTGTAATCGGTTTGCATAAGTAGAAGCTTGGCTTGTTCAATTCGATACCGCTGTAAGTACTCTACTGGAGAACAGCCATATTCTTTTTGCATACAGCGAGCAATATATACGGGATGAAAATTAATGTTCAGACCCATGGTATGCGCTTTGAATTCATCTCGGTAGTGTGAACGTAAATAACTGGCTGCTTTCTCAGCACAGGCTAAAGAAGGGGAAGCGGAAGGATGTACGCCTGTTGCGGCAAGCAGCTGAATGAGTTCTTGAAAAAGAACTTGCTGATTCCACAGCGCTCTTGTCTGATGCCCGTTTTGTACAAGTCCTGTGAGCGTATCTAATAATTCGATCGTGCGCTGCATTTGTGTCAAACGACCGAACTGAGGGACTTCAATCGTAAAATAGTTGGGGATCATAAACTGCAGCTCAATTGCATCCTCCCTTTGAAACATCAGTGACTTGTCGATGCCCCATTCTCCGCTCGTCTTAAAATGCAGCCAGTAGTAGGTTGTATCTGCAGAACAATCCTTCGTCCCATAATGATGAGCATCCGGCCGTAGAATAAGATACATCCCTGATTCAACTTGGTACGGTTCGCCGTTCTCTATCACATCAAGTTGACCGCTGACGACAACAAGCAGATCAAAAATGCCGAAATTCTTTCGATTAGGCTGTTTTCCTGCATAAGGTGCCTCACACAGACCGCTTATGATGTACTCAGGAAGAGGAGGGACCGTAAAATGTAGAGTTGTCATAGGTATAACCTTTCAAATCGAATTGAGGTTGCAAATTTATAAGTATGAGTTCATAAAATGATATTTTAAATTCATTATACCAACTATAATTTGAAAAGTTAATGCGCTGTACTCGTCATTTTACTTATAGCGCTACTTTCTCATCGGAGGTTGGAATACTAGATATGAATACCAAAAAAATTACCCTCTGGGTGCTGGCTTGGCCTATTTTTATTGAACTGTTTCTGCAATTTTTGCTGGGAGCCGTAGATACATTAATGGTCAGTCGTATTTCGGATGACGCAGTAGCCGTCGTTGGATTTTCAAATCAACTGTTTCAAGCGATGACAGTTCTGTTCACAACGGTGGCCAGCGGAGCAGGAATACTAATCGCTCAGAAGCTGGGGTCGCATAAAAAGGTGGATGCCCGTGTTATTGGAATCATGGCGTTCACGGTAACAACCATCCTTGGAGCAATATGCAGTGTAATCCTTGTAGCATCTCCACAAAAAATAGCAATGGTATTACAATTACCGGAGCATCTGCTGCCGCTGGCAGGTATCTATATCTCGATTGTTGGCGGAGGTATGATTCTAATCGCAATGATGGCTACAATGAGCACGGTCATACGGAATACAGGGAATACGAAAGGACCTATGTATGTCGCACTTGGGATGAATGTGATTCATGTGTTTTTGAATTATGCCTTCATTTTTGGAGCGTTTGGATTCCCGCAGTGGGGCCTGACCGGCGTAGCCATTTCTACTGTAGCAAGTCGCTTGCTCGCTGTTATTTTGCTTCTTCTGATGTTCTTACGGTCCTTTGAATACCGGATCAAATGGCAAGAACTCACCGTATTTAATCGGCCTTTATTCGGTGAAATACTGAAGATTGGATGGCCGCTTGGCGTTAATATGTCTTGCTGGGTGTTCTCTCAGCTTATTATTTACTCCTACATTGCCACACTTGGTGCGGCAGAACTAGCGGCGCGGACCTATATGAATACGCTTGAATCGTTCTGTTTTCTGCTTGGGTCATCGATCGCAATGGCAGCACAGATCCAAATAGCGCATCTCTTCGGAGCTGGCCGAGTTCGGGAAGCTTACCGGAGTGCTTACCGTGCACTGGGTATCGGGGCAATCTATGTGGTTGTCAATGCGTTGATTCTTTTTTTATTCGGAAGACAGCTTCTCGGACTCTTTACGGATGATCAGACGATTATCGCGATTGGTGCATCCTTACTGGGGATGAACCTCATTCTTCAGCCGGGTAAAATGCTGAACATGGCGCTTGGTAACTCACTGAATGCAATTGGTGATACGAGATTCACCATGTATATCTCGCTCGGTTCCATGTGGATCATTGCGACAGGAATGTCATATGTACTTGGGATTCATCTAGGTTTTGGTCTGATCGGCATCTATTCTTGCATGATTGTAGATGAGTACTTGAGAGGAATTCTATCTTATGTGAGGTGGCGGGGACAGAAGTATTTACGAAAAGCAGAAGCGGCAGAGCAGCAAAAGCCGGATGGCATGACGGTAGAACCTGCTGTAGTAATTTAAGGTTGACAAAGGAAATAAATACCAATATACTCCATTTAACCAATTGAACATATCAAATGTGCTGATTAGAAATAGTAGAAGTGAGGAACTCTTTCAGAGAGCCGTTGGCAGGTGGGAATACGGCAGTAGGGACCACTTTGAACTCATCTATGAACAGCTGCCTGAATATAGTATATAGTAGGGTTTGCCGGGATTCCGCCGTTACAAGGATAGATGGTCTTCGCCATCGAACAAAGATTGTTTCCTATCCGTATATTTGTAGGGATAAGAAGCGAATTAGAGTGGTACCGCGGGTTAACCTCGTCTCTATAGTAGAGACGAGGTTTTTTGTTTGCTAAAATCCGGGTTTAGCAAGCCTCGTGTTTACATAAAATGAATTACATTCATATTTTCCGTGAGGAGGAAGTTTTCATGACAAATCGCAATGTATTGGTACTGGACACGACCCTGAGAGATGGAGAACAAGTTCCTGGAGCGAAACTAAACACCTTGCAGAAAATTGAATTTGCACAACAGCTGAAAAGGTTAAATGTAGATATGATCGAGGCAGGTTTTCCTGCTTCTTCTAAGGGAGATTTTCATGCGGTTCAACAAATTGCAAAAAAAGTAGGAGATCAAATTTCAATAACGGCTCTCGCAAGAGCGGTGAAAAGTGATATTGATGCCGTTTATGAAAGTATTAAGCTCGCACAGAATCCATTCATTCATATCGTGCTTGGAACTTCTAGTATTCATCTTGAGAAAAAATTCGCCCGTTCAGAGGATGCCGTCATGCAGATGGGGGTAGATGCGGTGAAATATGCGAAGACGCTGCTTCCTGAAGTACAGTATTCGACGGAGGATGCTTCAAGGTCTGATTTTGAATATTTGTGGAGAACGATTGAGGCGGTAGTGAAAGCGGGAGCGACCATTATTAACGTTCCAGATACCGTTGGGTACGCTGTTCCTGAAGAGTTTGGTGATTTGGTAAGAAGAATTAATGAGCGTCTTAAGAATCTAGACGATAAAGTGATACTGAGTGTTCATTGCCATAATGATTTGGGGATGGCGACAGCAAATACGCTGAGTGCCATTAAGAACGGGGCACAAAAAGTAGAGTGTACCATTAATGGACTCGGTGAGCGTGCCGGGAATACCTCTCTTGAAGAAGTCGTCATGGGACTGAAAGTAAGAGAGAACTTTTACGGCTGTACGACCCGAATTCAAAGAAAAGAAATTTTGCAGACTTCCCGGCTATTGACGCATTTAACGGGGCTGGATGTCCAAGTGAATAAGGCGATTACGGGGGATAATGCTTTTGCTCACTCCTCTGGAATTCATCAGGACGGTTTGCTCAAAGATAAAAATGTATATGAGATCATGTCACCTGAAGAAGTGGGCGGAGAAAAAATGGAGCTCATTCTTACGGCAAGATCGGGACGGCATGCATTTAAAAATGCAGTGGAGCGTATGGGGTTCAGCGTTACGAGTACCGAAGAATTTGAATTGTTATTTGAAAAATTCATTACCCTGGCTGATGCCAAAAAAGAAGTGTACGATCACGATGTGTTTTATCTGGTGACCGAACATTTAAATAAGCCGCAGTCAAGAGGACATTTATATGAACTGGCATCTTTTCAAGTAGTGACGAATGATCAGTATCCAACGGCCAGTGTAGAACTGAAAAAGGGAAGTGATGTCCTCAGAGGAAGTTCCATCGGTGACGGACCGATTGATGCGCTTTATAGTGTCATTAAAACGTTAACGGATCTGGATGTTCAGCTGACCCACTACAAAATAAATAGTATATCGAGAGGGAAAGAAGCGGTCGGACGAGTGCATCTGCAGATCTCATGTGATGGAAAGACGTACACAGGGCGTGCGATGGATACGGATATCATTAAGGCTAGTGCGATCGCATATATTAATGGGATTAACGCAGTGATCTTGGACCAGATGGAACTTGCGGAAAACTTGGTAGAACAGTAACCATTCATGAACTTCATATCATGATAACTCAAATAACGATCAAAAAAGATGACTCTCGGAAATATACCTGAGGTCATCTTTTTTTGATTAATTCAATATGTCGAATCCATTTCACAATACTTTTAGTTGCTTTAATCAGTTATAAATTGATTTCGCGAACCCTATTTAAAGGAAGCATAACCTTGGTCAGCCATGACTACACTGCCGTTAATCGCTTCCGCTTCTTCTAGAGATATAAGATATACGGTTTTCGCTACGGCTTCCGGTTGAGTCAGCTTGCCGCCCATGACTTTATGAGCCATCTCATCGGCCATACCTAGATCTTTGTATCCTTGAATGATAGGAGTATCTACTACACCTGGAGCAACCGCAACAACACGAATATCATACTGCGCAAGTTCTAATGCAGCCGATTTACTCATCATAATGACAGCACCTTTGGTAGCATGGTAAGCGAAAGATCCTGGTGATGCAAGGAATCCGAATACTGAAGCCGTATTAATAATAACCCCTTTGATACCAAGTTCTCTCATTTTTTTGCTGGCTGCGATAATTCCGTGAGCTACTCCGTGTTGGTTCACATTAATGACGCGATGGTACGTATCCCAGTCTAGGGCAGCAACGGGGGTTGGCAGACCAATTCCTGCATTATTGAACATGACGTCAATACGGCCATATTGCCTCACGGTTTGTTCCACAAGCGCTTCTACACTTTCATAATTAGAAACATCAACTTGAATAAAAGTAGCTTCGCCGCCATTTTTCTGGATCATAGCAACGGTTTCTTTACCGCCTGTTTCATTATAATCTGCAACAATAACACGATCGCCTTTTCTTGCAAAAATGAGGCTTGTTTCGCGGCCTATTCCACTTGCTCCGCCTGTAATAACAGCTACTCTTTTTTCATTACTCATGATAAATCCTCCTATGTAAATTACGTATTTGTGATAGATATCATTGCTTCTGTTTAACTTACATTTAGTATATACTCGTTTTATCATTAACTATATTTAAAGTATTTTAAGTCAAGTTAAGAATAAGTTAACTAAAGGAGGGGAGATCTATGAACATGGATCAACTCTTGTATATCACAGAAACCGCCAGAACAGGATCACTCACCAAAGCATCAGAATCATGTAATGTTACGCTATCTGCAGTTAGTCAGGCGATTACAAGTCTTGAGAACGAACTGGGGTTCTCCTTATTTAAAAGATCTCGTGCAGGAGCTATCCCTACAGAAGATGGGAAACGTATTTTATCCAAAGCATATAAGGTACTTGATGCACTTGAGGAACTGAAACAAGAGACTGAGGTTCAGCCCGAACAGCTTACTGGCGTTATAAGAATAGCGACTATTCCGCTTCCGACACTGATCTATACCGATGCAATTATTGATTTTAAGAAACAGTTTCCCGGAGTTACGCTAGAACTATGTGAGATGAGTACGAATGATATCATTCATGAAATAAATGAAAGACGTTTTGATGTGGGACTGATTATATTTGAAGAAGAGCTGAGACAACAGCATAAATCCTTATTATTCGGTAAGCTGATTCAGCAAGAAATGGTCGCAGGCGTTAGCAAACGCTCTCCCCTTGCTTTACAGGATTCGATTACCCCAGAGGAGATTCTGAAGCATCAGATGGTTTTATATAAAGATGATCTGCTGCTGAAATTTTACGAAGATCTCCAGCAGAATTATGGAAAAGGTCAACTCTTATTTTCAACGAATCAGACTTCAGTCATTTGGAAATTGGTTCGAGAAAATGTGGCGATGACGATTGGATTTGATTTGTCATTTGGTAAACATGCCCATATGTCCAGCAGTGATATTGTAATCTTACCGCTTGCAATCCCAACTTCCGTCTCCTCTTATGTAGGGTGGGTACAGCCGAATAGGAGAAATATCCCAAAGCAAGTATCGGCTTTCTTGAATCAGTTGGCAAATCAATATCGTTTTCATGAACGTCACGAAAGCTTGTAAAATAAAAAAAGACAGTAGGCAAACTAGTATAAGCTAGTTTGTCTACCGCTCTAGAACCGTCCTATAAGACGGTTCGTTTACTTAACTGCAAGCTCTCCGTACTTGGTAACATATCATCTGTTACCTCATCATTTACTTTAATGCTCAGTACTACACCTATGCAGAGCATATTAATGAGCAGTGAAGAACCTCCAAAGCTAAGAAAAGGTAAAGTAATCCCCGTCAAAGGCATGAGTCCGATAAACATGCCGACATTTTCAAAAATTTGATAGATGAACATAGCCACAATACCCACAATTAAAATAGGTCCCGCCTTATTTCCACATTCAAGTCCGATATAGATGAGCCGGTAAATGAGTATGAAATAGAGAAATAATAAAAGAGAAACCCCTAGAAACCCAAATTCTTCCGCAGCGACGATGATAATCGAGTCCGAGTAAGTATAAGGAACATAACCTGTCTGCACCATTGTCCCTTGCTTATATCCCTTTCCTAATAAGCCGCCTGACGCAATCGCGATTTTCGCATTTCTTGTATGGTAAGAAGCATCTTTGCCTGCTTCTTCAGGCAAAAGCCATGGATCGATCCGATCGAGCCAGTGTCCTTTTTCCGTATTAGAAAGATAGGTAGTAATTTGATCATGAAAGGTAATATATGACTTGATTCCACCAATGGAAAGAGCAGCGATGAGCAGAAGTATAATAAGAGCATGTCTGTTCTTAATGTCCCCGATCCACAGCATGCCGATTAAGATGACAAGATAGCTGAGTGCATTTCCCATATCATTTGTTTTCATGACTAAGGCGAAAGGAAGAAGGGTGACAAGTGAAAGGGGGATGACATTTGCCCAGAAGGTGAGTTTTTTGTTCTGTTTCATTAAGATACCGCCAAGCGTAATGATCAGTATTATTTTAAAAACTTCGGCGGGTTGCACATTAAATAAATGAGGGATAGAGATCCAGCCCCTGGAGCCGTTGAGGACCTTACCGAAAAACGAAACATATACAAGCAGCAATATACCTGCTCCGTAGATATACCAATAATATTTCAAGATGAGTTTGTAGTGAATTAACGAAGTCACAACTAAAGCCGCAAAACTAAGCAGGTAATAGATCACCATTTTCATTTCGGAACCGGCGAATTTTTCCGGGCTGTATTGAATCCCACTATGTATTAATAGAATGCTGGCGAGCATGAAAAAACAAAGGATCCAGATGATGGTAGAATCTATCTTTTTTAGTTTTTGCAACATGTAAATGAGTCACTCCTTTGTTAATCTAATGCTACATATCACTAAATTATAGATGAATATTGTTTTATTTACCAACCCAGAAGGAGTTTTCATTCTGATTTCGAATGTTTGAAAGATAGCACTTTGGTTTAAATGGATGGTCATTCATCCCTACTCTATACATAAGGAGAGGAAGCGGTATGGAAATCGTAACTTTCGCAAGAAATAAATATAATGACCAGGCGGCAGAACTATTTTTGCAGGAAAATAAGAAGCTAAAGGAACGTCTTAAACATGCAGATATTCATCATGTAGGAAGCTCGGCAATTCCCGGCACCCTGACAAAAGGAGATGTTGATATTCAGGTTCGAGTGAAGCAAGAAGAATTTGATGAAGCAGTCCGTGTGCTGGAATCTTTATACCCAGTCGATGAAAAAGGAGAACAAACGGCTTCTTTTCGTTCCTTTTATACAAAGGAGACGGTTCTGCCATTAGGTGTTCAGTTAACCGTATGTCATTCCAAACATGATGTATTTCATAAATTTCGTGATGTATTGTTAATTAATGAAGGATACCGTGATCAATACGATGAACTGAAAGCTTCCTATGAGGGAAAAGATTTGGAGAGTTACCGAGAAGCCCAACGTCATTTTTTTGATCAGTTAAAGAAAACGCCGGAATATAGAAGTATGTAATAACTTGGGTATGTAGATATCGTGGAAGGAATACAGCATGATGCAGACGTTTGAAGAAACGGACATCAGGAAGGATGAATACGAGATGAGAGAGCTGAGAGTAAATACAAAATATGGTGCGTTAAAGGGACGGAACATAAATGGAGCAGCAGTATGGAAAGGAATCCCTTATGCGAAACCGCCTGTGAATGAACTGCGTTTTGAAGCGCCCGAGCCGCCTGATTCCTGGGAAGGTGTCAAGGAAGCTGATCAGTTTGGACCGGAGTGTATACAGCCAAGAACAGAAGGGGGATTATTTCAGACTCCAGGATATGAGCCGGTAGAATCGGAAGATTGTCTTTATCTCAATGTATGGGCTCCAGAACAAGTAGCGGAACAAAAGCTTCCAGTTATGGTATGGATCCACGGAGGTGCATTCGTCAGCGGATCAGGCAGCACCTCGTTCTATGATGCTACAAAGTTTGTGAAACGCGGTGAGATTATTGTCGTTACCCTAAACTACCGTCTGGGTCCCTTTGGCTTTATGCATTTATCACCGCTTGGTGAATCATTTATATCGAATGCGGGACTGCTTGATCAAATTGCTGCCTTGGAATGGGTGAAAGAGAATATAGATGGTTTTGGAGGAGACCCTGGTGCAGTGACGGTGTTTGGTGAATCAGCAGGCAGTATGAGTATCGCTGCTCTTATGGCCATGCCAAAAGCAAAAGGGCTCTTCAAACAGGCCATTATGCAAAGCGGCGCTTCGCAGCTTATACCAGCAGAACAAGCAGCTCAGGTTACAGCTGGTATGCTGCAGATGCTGCGAATTGGTTCTGACGAGGTCCACAAACTGAGAACCCTGCCTGCTGAACAAATCCTTGCTGCCGGAGAACGCTTCAAACAGCAGACAGGTGCAGGTCTTGCTATGTTATTCCAGCCTGTGGTGGATCAATCTACACTTCCAAAATCACCTGTGCAAGCAGTGAAAGATGGCGATGCCAGTGACGTACGGCTCCTTATTGGAACCAACCTTGACGAAGGAGCACTATTTATCCGTCCAGAAACGGATATCATGAACGATGGTGATATTGTAAGAGCGATGGAAATGATGACAGGTGTATCTGATGGGCATGATATCGTCTCCCAGTATCCGAAAACAACAGATGGACAGGCACAGTTAATGACAGATCTTTTCTTTTGGCGTTCCTCCGTGCAGTTCGCTGCTGCTCAGTCTAAATATGCACCGGTATTTATGTACCGGTTTGATTGGACACTCGAAGGTCATCCGCTATTAAATAAAGCGATCCATGCAGGTGAAATTGCTTTTGTATTTCATAATCTGCAGTTTTTTAAACCCTTGGGAATTAACCCGAGTGATTCAATGCAGCAACTTGCTTCTTCGATGCAAGACGCATGGATTGCATTTGCAAAAGGGGAAGATCCCGTTCCGGCAGGTCATCATTGGCCCCCTTATTCAATAGATCTTAGAGCAACAATGATCTTTAATACGGACCTTGAAGTGATTCAAGATCCAGATCAAGAAAAAAGAATACGTTTAGGATTATGATATAAAATAAACCCCTTGATGAGCCAATCTCATTAAGGGGTTATTTATTGTAAATCTAGTAGAAAGAAGAGAAATTTTCTTGCTATTTGGAACATTTTATCACTTATTATAGATTTATCCCATTTCATCAGAAACTTTTTCAGGGATTAAGCGTCTAATAGTAGACGAATTCGAAGAGAATAGAAAATAGAATCAAAAGGAGTCTAAGCATGAAACTGAAGAAATTATCTATGCTGACCGTTCTAGCTTTGTCCCAAGTGGCAACAGCAGTTCCGGTAAGCGCACAGGAAGCGGCTGCTTCTGCTGCTCAACAGGTCGTTGCTCAGGAAGTTTACGGAGTGAACAAAACAGCAGAAGAAAGTCAAAACGCACCACAAGCACGTGTAACGAAACAAGAAACGGAAAACAAAGTGGCAACAGAGTCAGTAGAAACAGCAACTGAAAAAGAAACAGCAGCGGATTCAAAAACAGAGAAAGCAACATCGATTAAGGAAGAAACAGAACCCGCAGCATCAGCTGAATCCGCAACAGGAGTTACGAAATCGACAGACAAAACAACGGTGACGAATGAACTAACGGACGAAGTTACAGGCGAAGTAACAACTGCACCTAATGTGAAGACAGCACCAAGCGAAGAGTCTGTGCAATCAAAACCAGCGACGAACGCAGTTAAAAGTGCAATTCCAACAGATTTGGTTCTTTATTTTAACAGTACAAAAATGGAACAAGGCGGAGTCACATACAATGCTCCTCAGCCTATGCAAGTTAAAAAGGGAGTATCTTATGTTCCGATTCGCGCTCTAGTGGACCGTGTCGGGTATAAAGTAAGCTATGATAAAAAGACGAAGGAAACCGTTATTGTCAGCGGTGTGAATGAACTGCGGTTCAAGACAGATAGCAGCAAATACACGGTTAATGGCGTGACGAAAACGATGAAAGGTACTTCCTATCAGACGAAAAATACATTTATGGTTCCTTTGACTGCGATTACAGCAGCCTTGGACATTAAATATAAAGTCGATAATATAGGTAAGAAAGTCATTATGGATCTAGCTACCAAACCTGTTGCCAAGTTCACAATTCAGCCGGGTGAGATTATGGCGGGACAAACGGTAGTTACATACAGTACAGAATCTTCTTCACCGCAAGGGCTGTCTATTGTTGACGAACGCTGGGAAGGAAAACAGGAAGTGTTTGCATCTGCTGGAAAGTATGATGTTTCCTATTCTGTACAGGATTCAAATGGTACGTGGAGCGATCCTTATACAGTAACCATTGAAGTTAAACAGCCTAATCTTCCCCCGGTAGCTATGTTTACAACTGATAAAGAAGAGTACAAAATGGGTGAACTCATTACGATCACCGATCAAAGTACGGATGACGGTAAAATTGTAAAACATGACTGGAATAACAACGCTTATGCGTTCTTTACACCAGGTCCTAAAAACATCAGCCTAACGGTAACTGACGATAGCGGACAAACAGGTTATTTCGAAAAAACAATAGTGGTAACAAGTGAGACGCTTTATTCGCAAGATGAATTTAATCGCATGTTCTTGCCAGCCGGCGAGAAATTTACATTTGATGGTTCCGCAGTTCCATCCTGGTCTAAAGTTCCATATACTTTTAGCGATGAACCAAGTACTCTGATTCGTAGTAACAGCCCGGAAACCGTGAACTCGGAAGGGATTGTATACCAAGAAACGGCAGCTGGTAACACACGTTTCATGATTCACCATGTGAACAATACAGGTAAGAATGTGAAAATGTACGTAGTTGCAACCAATACGAACTTCACAGAAGCAACGATTAAAACAGAAAACCTTGGGTTTGCAGGGCCAAGTCCCATTGCGACAGCTGCTGGGAAATCATCTGTTGAACGTTACTTCGAGTCCATGCAAGATGGAAGCAAACGTTCATCCATAACACTTGCTCCCGGTGAAAGCAAACTTGTCATGACGGAACTAAGCAAGTCTGTTATGAAACAAGGCGGCGTAATCTCATTGTTCTCGGACATGAGCAGTGATTATCCAATTCAATACGATGTAATCATGATTGATGAGAAACTAGATCCGTTAACTGTGCTGGAGAAACTTCCTATTCTAGATCGTGATGGCGTTCATAACCGAGGTACGTACCCGAATTCCACCCGCGTTATTCGTTATTCGGAACCGGTAGGAGCGACTTCTATGCGTCTTGCTCTCGGAGACAACCAGGACGATCCAAACCTAGCAGGTATGGACCCCATGCTTGGTGTAGAAGCTTCTAACTCCGGGAATTTCGGTGTATTATACAAAATCACACTTGACCGTGTTGCGCCAAATACACTAATCTCTTTTAACCCGCGCGGAGGAAAGTATTCTGGTTTTGCCATGGTTAATGGAGATATAACAGCGATCTATTCTAAAGGCCAAGTGAGTGCTCCAAATGAGCAAGCCGTACTCTACCGAACAGGTGACTATGAGCAAAAAGTAGAAATCCTACTGACGGCAGCACCAGGAAGTAATCTTCCTGTTAACTTGCTGTTTACACAAATGCCAAAAAAATAAATGCGTTGAACAGAGTCGTCTTCTATCCTGTATAGGAGACGGCTTTTTGTTATGGAATGAATCCTGAGGAGCAGGTTAATGATATCGCTGCCTTGTTAATGGGTAATAGAGATGAAATATGTACTTGATAAATAGGAGCTTACGATAAAGATGACTTGCATCTGATCGTAAGCTCCTTGCGTTTTTTGCTTTTATTTGTTACATGAACTCATCCGTTTCATGCATCAATTAGTAACTTTTAAAAGCTTTAGCGATGATAACGAGCAAAATGAACAGAACGAGAATCGCTGCAACGCTAGATTTTTTGTCTCCATTTCCTTCGTAGCCTCCATATACTTCACTCATGTAGTTCACCCCCTCTTTGTTTCTAATCTATCTTATGCGGCAAGCAAATGTTAGGATTGCACGTTTGTCTTAAGTGAGAAAAGAACAGATGATTATTCCTAAATAGAAAAGCATGAAAGATTTGAATACCGTCAAATAGTGTCGGTATTTTTTATTAATTCATGGTAGAATTTAGGGTAATACAGTATTTACTTGTGAACCACAATTTAATCAGTGAAGGGAGTGAATCATACTTGTCCCTTGAGCCCAAAGATCAGCATATTTCTGAACAGGTTACATGTTGGAAGGATCAGGCTTTTCAACAAGCGGTTAAGAAAGTACTTATCACCTCGGAGCGAATCGGTGCGAATTTTCCACATGCCAGTCGTAAAGGTGCTTACGTGTTAGAAGAACCAGCATGGTGGACTGCTGGATTTTGGCCTGGTATGTTATGGATTCTGTATGAAGGCAGCGGAGAACAGCAGTTTCGGGATATTGCAGAACAATGTGAGAATCATCTGGACAAGGTACTTGATGGCTATGAGCGGCTGGACCATGATATTGGATTTATATGGACCCTTACAAGTCTAGCAAATTATAAACTGCATGGCGGTGAAGAATCGCGGCGCAGGGCTTTTAAAGCGGCTAATTACTTGATGGGGAGATTTAATCTCAAAGGAAATTACATAAGAGCGTGGAACCCATGGAGACCGGGAGAGATCAACTCTGGACTTGCAATTATCGATTGTGCGATGAATGTACCTTTACTCTACTGGGCTTCTAGGGAGAGTGGGGATCCAAGGTATGCTCATGTAGCGAATGCACATATGAACACGGTTCTATCGCATTTTATTCGGCCTGATGGGTCGGTACGTCATATCGTTCGGTTTGATCCAGATACAGGAGAAGTGGCAGAATATCTCGGGGGTCAAGGATTTGCGCCAGATTCAGCGTGGTCAAGAGGAAACGCATGGGCTTTGTACGGTCTAGCGCTTGCCTATCATCACACCGGTAATGAGGCGTTTTTACATGCATCCAAACAAACGGCGCACTTCTTTTTATCACAACTGCCGGATGATCTCGTCCCTGCTTGGGATTTCCGAGCGCCGGAGAATACCAGAAACATCAAAGATTCTTCTGCTGGAGCATGTGCAGCTAGTGGACTTTTACTATTATCAACACTTGTTCCTGAGTGGGAAAGAGCTGTTTACCGGCAGGCAGGGGAGCGAATTCTAGAGTCCCTCTACAAAAACTATGGATCATTTGATCGTCCCGAAGAAGAAGGTTTGATTATGCATGGTACGAGCCATTATCCCGAGAAACAAAATGTAGACGTTTCATTAATCTACGGTGATTATTTCTATGTGGAAGGTCTTGCTAGACTGCGTGGAAATCATCAGATTTTCTGGGAGTAGAGCTCAGAATTAAAGGAGCATAGTTCGTAATAAATAAGAAAATAAAGGTGGACTCATCATGACATTACATACAGAGAATACAAATCGACCTTGGCGTGCTGCCAAATTAGATCATTTAGGCTCTTCCATTTTTGCAGAAGTGGCAAGCTGGAAAGAAGAAGCGAAAGCAAATGGAAAAGATTTGATTGATCTTGGAATAGGCAGCCCTGATCAGGGACCGTCTTCTTTTATACGTGAGACCCTAAGCAGGGAAGTGTTGAAAGAGGGAAGCTATGCGTACCCCAAATCGAGTGGAAGTGAAATCTTCCTTACTACGGTGGCAAAGTGGATGAATCACCGATTTCAAGTCGGTCTAAATTCGCAGACCGAAATCATATCGCTGATGGGTTCTCAAGATGGACTGGCTCATCTGGCTCAGGCCATCTGTAATCCGGGAGACTTAGCGATGGTCCCAAATCCTGGGTATCCTATTTATTCTGGATCACTTGCTATTGCGGGAGTTCGAGCTTATGAAATTCCGCTTAAGGAAGACAATCAGTTTATGCCGGACCTAGATGCGATACCTGATGAGATTTGGGCAGAAGCTGTTTTTATTTTACTGAGTTTTCCGGGAAACCCGATTGCATCTGCTGCGTCGCAGGAGTATTTCGAAAAATTAATCGCTAAAGCGAGCAAGTGGAACGTTCTCATTGTACATGATATGGCCTACTCTGAAATGGGCTTTGATGGTTATCGCCCGATGAGTATATTAAGTATACCGGGTGCGATTGAAACCGCGGTGGAATTCCATTCATTCTCGAAGAGTTTTCAAATGGCAGGCTGCCGGATCGCCTATCTTGCCGGTAATGAACAAGCGATCCAGTCTTTAAGGATCCTCAAGGAAAATATCGATTATGGTGTATTTGAACCGATTCAGCAAGCTGCGGTCACAGCCTTGGAACAAGCCATCGCTGAGGGAGAAGATTATACAGGGCCAGCCCCGCTTTATGAAGCGCGTCGTGATTTGTTCGTAGATTTACTTGCCAAAGAAGGTTGGAACATTAAAAAACCATGTGCAACGATGTTTTTGTGGGCAGCGCTCCCAGAGCCATTTCGAGGGAAACCCGAGGAATGGGATTCAAGATCATTTGCGAAAGCATTATTACTTCACACCGGGGTGGCTGTCATACCTGGTGATGCATTTGGCAGTGAAGGCGTGGGTTATGTACGAATTGCACTTGTGCAAGAACAAGAGCGGCTGGAGGAAGCAGCAAGAAGAATTGGGGAATTTATTCGCAGTTATCGCTAATTGCTTCATCATGAGAATCCTGGTGACAGGATTCTTTTCTTATTTAATGTAAAACTTTACTTGAAGTACTACGTTATTATGAATAGACAGAAAGGGGTAAGCATATGAAAAGAATCATCTTGGGAATGACTTGTGTCTTTATTATTTTATTAGGATTACTACTCCGATCAAAAGTACCCTTTATGGGTGATTTTTTATGGGCGGCGCTGATTTTCTTTTTGTTCTCCTTCGTTTTCTTGAATGCTCCTCGCAGATATCAATTCTTTATTCCGTTATTATTCTGTTATTTCATAGAGTTTACTCAGTTAGTTCATGCACCTTGGATCAATGAACTCCGTGAGAATAGGTTCCTTCAGCTGATTTTAGGACATGGTGTTTTCGGTATCCTGGATCTCATCGCATACACCTCCGCAATTCTCGTATCTTACCTAATAACCGGTATTATAGAGCGCCGTATTGCCCGGAATAATTAGCAACATTGGAGATCACGTTAATTTATTCATGCAAGCACTCATAAGATGAGAAGCGATCGGCACTAAACCCATCGCTTGTTCGTTTGTGCTAATTATGAAACAAAAGGAATTAATTCTTGTTTTAGGTAAAAACCTATTGTATTATATACATAGATTTACGATACATAGATTTACTAGGTATAAAAAGGAGATGTGAACATGTCTGTAAATAAGGAGCTCCTGAAGGGAAGTACAGTAATTCTGCTGCTCACTGTGTTAAATGAACGAGAAATGTATGGATATGAGTTGATTAAAGAAATTGAAAACAAGTCGGATCAGGTATTTGTCATGAAAGAAGGGACTCTATATCCAATTCTTCACACTCTCGAGTCAGAAGGATTGCTTAACGCTTACTGGAGTCAGCAGGATGGGCGTAAACGAAAATACTATCAGATTACGGATGAGGGGAAGAGAAAACTCCAGGAAAAAAAGAAAGAGTGGATTCGGTTTCGTACAGCAGTCGATACTGTAATGGGGGAGAGGGGATAACGTGCAGAACAGTGGAGAGAATGAAGTAGTTCAGCAATTTTTGGATCAAGTATGCCGCCATATTAAGGTCAAAAAGATGCACCCTGAAATTCGAGAAGAACTTACGAATCATATCGAAGATCGGATAGAGGAATTCCAGCAGCTAGGCAGTTCGAAAGAAACTGCGATACATAAGGCTATCGAAGAAATGGGATCTCCCGATGTGATAGGGAAAAGCATGAATGAAACCCATAAACCAGTGCTCAATTGGAGAATTGCACTTCTTCTTACGATCATATCTTTGATTGGAATTGTTGGAGCCGTTTGTATTGACGTATCGGGTTCATCTCGGATTCCCGATTTGACGGCTAGAAAAGCTCTGCAAATAGGGATAGGACTCATATTTCTTGTATTTTTTTATTTCTTTGATTATCAGAAGCTAAAGAAATACTCAGACCAAGTTTTTTTCCTTCTATTATTTATGAATGCATTTATTTTAATGAATAGTGCCATGATTAATGGTGTTAAGGGTTATTTAGCGCTAGGTCCTTTCTCTATAAATATGTTATACAGCTCTGTTTTATTGTTCTTGCTGGCACTTGCGGGAATGAAGCCGATAAAAGAAATGAACTGGATCCATACCATCTTTCACACTTTTTATCGAGGAGTATTCCCTCTATTACTCATCACTTACATAGGGAATTCTGTACTATACGGTGTAATTTACGCGGCGGGGTATATAATGATGATGTGGTTCACCAAGAGAAATGTAAAACAGTTAGCCGTCGTTACCATGATACCTATAGTAGCTATGTTATATTTTACAATGCCGCATTTCAGTATATTAAAGGATAGATTTATGACTTTCTTTCAACCGATCGGGAATTATGCCTATATCCAGATGAAATCACTCGAAGCAATCCAATCGGCAGGATGGTTTGGACGAGGATTTGCTTCCAGCAATCCTGGTCTTGATTATGTGCAAAGTGATTCTTTATTTCCTTACTTGATATACTGTTTTGGCTGGATTTTTGGGCTCATCACCATTATTCTAATCGGGTTGTTCCTTGGATATTTAGTACAGTTACTATCCACAGTCAAAGAATCATATGGCAGGCATCTTATTTTTGTCGTATTGTTCTTTTTTACGATAAGATTTGCATGGCCTATACTTATGTCATTTGGATTTCTGCCGTTTGTAGGCATGGAATTACCTTTCATCGGCTATGGAGGATCGAATCAGTGGATTGACTTATCCGCTATTGGACTAGTTCTATCTATCTATCGCAGAAAAAATATGATTCCTGCAGCTGCGTTTTCTTCCAGCCATCTTTCTTCATCAGAGTCTTAACCTATTGTTTCAAACTCCATTTTGTGTACGACTTCTGTAAAAGAAAGATGGGAAAAGAAATGGGAATCCTGATTTACCTTTCGTTTCAAAAGTGATAGAATCTTTCTCACATGTAAACAAATAGAAGAATGAAAAGTGAAATCGTACTTTCGATTTCACTTTTTTCTTCTTTCAGAAGCAAGTTGTCTCTGAGAATCTTTATTATGTAATGAAATGAAATGAAATGAAATTAAGGCAAGAAAAAGATCTGCATTTACAATCTCTAGCTCTTGTATTGCTTGCTTAAGAAGATAACTGTCTATATTAGAGTATATAGTAATAGAATCAGAGTCGTCATGTTAAACAATAAATTCCAGAAGTTATTTTAACCCTCCTTTGATAGGAAGTGATTTGTTATAATGAAATCGTGATGGAGGTATAGCCTTTATGGATGATAATCAGAACAAGATTCAGCGAAGTGCGAATGACGGGATCCCGATCCCGAAACAATCCATTCATCAGAAAAATGAGATTCGCTTTGCGGAATACGAATGGATGGATGAAGAGAAAGAAGCAAAGATTCCGAGGAAAGAAGATTTTTCTGATGCCCTTTCAGAACCTGAGGAAGAAGTGCAGGATCTTACTTATGTGCCTATTGATGCTGAATGGGACGGGCTTGATTTTCTAGATGATATGCAGGTGGACGACTGGAATCCATGGAATGAGGAGAGCAGTGAAGACATCTTTCCAAGTAAGCAAGTAAAGAACAGTAAGACTCTGGCTCCCTTATATAACAGGAATGTCGATCCTGCGTTTGATATAGATAAAGTAAAACCAATCATGATACCAGAAGATACCTTGAAGCGAAAAGGGAACCTTGTCGTATCTCCACAAACGTTTGAACGAGATGCAGATTGGGAGAAGCAGTTCATGTTCCTTACACGTGAGCAAACTTTTGTGAAGCAGGCCAGAGAATTTGAATCTGTCGTTTGTTCGGAAGCACCCTTTGTCTCTTATCGGGCGTACTGGCCAACCTATGAACAGATGAGTTCAGCCCAGAAGAGATGGTATTTTTATTGGCGTAAGGAAGTAAAACAAGGCAGATATCCAGATACAGATCTATCTTACTTGTTTCTATATATCTATGAACTGATCCATGGTGTAGGATGGTCTGCTCCAGAGGAAGGTCTCGCTTTACTCGACGAAGTCTGGTTTGGTTATGGAGAACGCGAAAAGAAGATCGATATGTACATGCGAGAATGGATATTTGATTTTTGCTTAGTACACGGACTTGAAATGCCATATAAAGAGCTCATGGAGAAAATCCCGCGCAAACTGTCTGATGAATTAAAGGAACGCGAATGGATGCGCAGGTTTACTTCAGATCCTTTAGATTTGTCCTGGGATATGCTAACGATGTTATTAGATTATAATGCGGAACAGAGCAGCTTTTTCAAGGAACAAGGACGTAAAGAGATGAAAACCTATGCACCTAAGGTGATTGCCTTAGTTGATCGGTACTGGTTGAAAAAGCATGGGCTTCGTCTGATCCATCGTTTTTGGCCTGAAGAAGTGACAAGAAAGAGGATTTTATTCCGCAGTGCGGTGTATGATCATGATTTTTACGGAAAACACGCCGAAGTCAGGGTGTTTCCGATCAGCGAGCATCCTCCTCTACGTACCTACTTAACACAGCTCGTGCGTTATACGGAGAATAGGCTTCGTGAATTGATGGGGGTTAAAGGACGGCTTCGCCGAGTGAAGTTGGAATCCGAGGTGGAAGAGCTGGTAACCCGTTACCTCAGAAGAGAAATAAAAGAACGTGAAGTACAAGCAGCGAAGAAAGCTCGTCCTGCAGTGAAGATTAATACGAAGAAGTTAAGACGTTTACAGCAAGAGTCGGAAGAAGTAAGAGACATGCTGACGATCGATGATAATAATGCAGAACATACTGCTAAAGAAGCAGGTAATGTTGGTACGCCGAGAAAGCAAGCTGCACCGAATCCAGGTAAACTGCAAACGATACAAACGGAGATGAACTTTGACGGTTCTGTGCTATACAGCCCTCCATCTGCAGATGAAGATCAATCTCCTAATATAGAAATTTTGAAGGCAGAAGAGACTGACGTAAAAACTACGGATGTAGAAACGACTGGTGCAGGAAGGACCAATGTAGAAATGAATTCTGTTACAAGTGTGGAACAGACAGGTTATCACTTCGTGTGGAATACCGACAATATGGATGAAGAATGGCAGGAGCTGGCGGAGCGGTTAAATTCAGACCAACTGGAGGTTCTCTATATACTTAGGGATCAAAGAGGGCCTGCTGAGCTGCAAAGGATCGCTACTAAGGCGGGGTCCATGCCTGAACTAATGATTGAAGAAATTAACGAAATATCGATGGAGATTATCGGTGATATTTTGATTGATGGGGAAGAGATTACAGAAGAATATATAGAAGCATTACAATCTTTGAGTTATACGGATGAATAGAGGTGAACGGCTTCATGAAACAACTGAAAATACCAAAAAGACTAACGACAGCACTCGTCAATTCTTTAACCGCAGGGGTCGTGCCAAGAGTGGGTCTGGAACATATCGCGGTGGGACGTAAACCGGAGGTCGAATCGATCCTGAGAGACATGGATAACATTGCGGAAGGCGGGGCTGCTTTTCGGCTGATTACAGGAAGATACGGGAGCGGGAAAAGCTTTTTGCTGCAGATGATTCGGGGATATGCCATGGATCGCGATTTTGTAGTAGCGGATGCGGATTTATCACCGGAGCGCCGACTTGTGGGAACAAAAGGCCAAGGTCTCGCAACCTATCGTGAACTGATGATGCATTTATCAACGAAGACGAGGCCTGATGGCGGTGCACTTGAAATCATGTTGCAAAAATGGATTGCTTCCCTTCAGCAGGAAGTGATGAATAGCAGTGGTCTGCGCCCGGATGACCCGGCGATGAATGAAGCGGTCGAAATGAAAATCTACGCAGTAACGAGTGACATGCAGAACCTTGTGCATGGATTTGATTTTGCTAAAGTTCTTGCCGCTTATTGGTCTGGTTATAAACTTGCAGACGAGGACCGCAAAGCAGCTGCGCTGAGATGGCTTCGGGGTGAAGTCCCTACGAAGACGGAAGCGCGCAAGGAGCTTGGTGTTGGCGTAATTATTGATGATGATAACTGGTATGACTATATGAAACTATGGTCAGAATTTGCTGCGAAAATTGGCTATAAAGGATTGCTACTTTTCATCGATGAAGGGGTCAATCTCTATAAGATTACGAACACGATATCGCGGCAGAGTAACTATGAGAAACTGCTGACGATGTTCAATGATACGATGCAAGGGAAAGCAGAACATTTGGGGATTTACATGGGCGGTACTCCGCAGTTTGTTGAAGATGAACGAAGAGGGCTATTTAGTTATGATGCCCTCCGCTCAAGACTGATCGATGGGCGTTATGGCGGTGGAGCTCTCAAAACGTATACTTCACCCATTTTAAAGCTGGACTTGTTATCTCATGAAGAGATTCTGATCTTGCTGCAAAAACTGCGTGATATTCACGCGATGCATTTTGGATACGAAGCACAGCTAAGCGATGAACAGTTGATCTCCTTTATGCAAGCAGCTGTTGGACGACTCGGCGCCGAAGAGATGTTAACCACGCGTGAAGTGGTCAGAGACTTTATGGATCTTCTTCATACCTTGCATCAGCATCCGGAAGCGACATTTGAAGGTTTGCTCGGTGAGAAAGAAGCGGTATTTGCCGGCAGCCAAAAAGTGAATCCATCTAGGGACAAGGACGAGCTTGATGACTTATTCTCGGAGTTTGAACTATGAGTAGCGGGCCGTTCAGAAGACTGGCACCGTTCATTCAAGAATTTATTTATAAAAAGAAATGGGACACACTGCGTGAAGCGCAGGTAGAAGCATGCCGTGTCCTTTTTGATACAGATCATCATCTGCTTATCGCATCCGGAACAGCTTCGGGGAAGACGGAAGCTGCTTTTTTTCCTGCGTTAACGGAGCTGTATCATGATCCATCTGAATCCGTGGGGATTCTATATATCGGCCCTCTTAAAGCACTCATTAACGATCAGTTTGAACGGGTTAGTGATCTGCTGAAAGAAGGACAAGTTCCTGTATGGCACTGGCATGGGGATGTTAGTCAAGCAGAGAAAACGAAACTAATGCAAAGGCCATCGGGTGTACTTCAGATTACGCCAGAATCCTTAGAGGGACTTCTTATGAATCGTCCGAATGCCATTCCTGCCCTGTTCCATGACCTCCGGTACATTATTATTGATGAAGTTCATGCATTTATGGGCGCAGACCGAGGAATGCAGGTGATCTCGCAGTTAATTCGTATTCAGCGAATGTCAGGCTGCAGTCCGAGAAGAATCGGATTATCTGCAACACTCCGTGATTATGATGCAGCGGCAGGATGGCTTGGAGCGGGAACACCTCAAGCGGTGGAGGTAGTATCTCCGCAAGGAAGACGGAAACTGCGTATCTCGATCGATCATTTTTCGTTCCCGGATGCGAGAGACGAGAAGCAGGCGGAACAACTGGAGCTGGCTAAAAAAGCTTACTATGATTATCTATACGATGTAACCCATCTGAAAAAAGCGCTTGTATTTACGAACAGCCGGTCCGATGCAGAATTAACTACCCTTGAACTGAGACGAATTGCTGCAAAAAGAGAACAGCGAGATGTATTCCATGTTCATCATGGAAGCATCTCCGCCATGCTGCGAGAAGAAACGGAAAATGCCCTTCGTAAAGGGCAAGGACCGGCAGTAGCAGCGGCTACATTAACGCTCGAACTCGGAATTGATCTCGGCGAGCTGGAGCGTGTGATTCAGTTAGGTGCGCCTTATAGCTGTTCCAGCTTTGTCCAGCGTCTTGGAAGGTCTGGCCGAAGGGGAGATCAGGCATCTGAGATGCTGTTTCTGTGTCCCGAAGAAGAGGATGAAGAGGCCGAACTTCCAGCCCGGATGCCGTGGACTTTACTTCGTGCAATTGCAGTAACGGAGCTATACGTAAGGCATAAATGGGTCGAACCAGTCTACATCCGTAAAAAGCCAATGGGCGTACTTTATCATCAAACGATGAGTACACTGAAAAGCATGGGTGAGGCGGAACCGGCGGAACTGGCTAGAGCAGTGCTTACGCTTCCTTCGTTTCGGCAGATTGAACCTGCTGAATATAAAACGTTCCTGCAGTATCTCCTTGATATCGATCATATAGAGCGGACAGAGGAAGGAACGCTCATCATCGGTCTAGGCGGAGAAAAAATTGTGAATAACTACCGATTCTATGCCGTGTTTAAAGATGATGAAGAGCATACCGTATATAACGGTTCGGAGGAGATAGGCTCGATTACCACTGTGCCCCCGCCAGGTTATTGTTTCTCACTTGCAGGCAAGCTATGGAAAGTAGAAGAAATAGATACGAAGCACAAATCCTTATATGTAAAATCGGCTAAAGGCAAGGTGGACACGCTCTGGCTCGGTGCTGGCGGAGATATTCATACACTTGTGATACAGAAAATGCGCGAGGTACTCGAGAGTGATGATCTCTATCCTTACCTTACACCAAGTGCAGCCAATCGACTTGAACGTGCGAGAAGGCTTGCTAGAGAAAGCGGTCTTTTGAAAAGTGTCGTTATTCCGGCTGGAGGAGACTCGTTCTTTATTTTACCTTGGGCAGGCAGTAAGCAGTTTCGTACCCTAGAACGAATGCTGAAGCATAACCTCGCAGGACGGCTTGAACTTCGTTCTCTTGTGCCAATGGAACCCTATTATATGGTGGTTGCCGGAACTACAGATGAATCAGCAATCTGGAATGCGATTCTTTCCGAACTTGAGAACAATAAGGACGCAAGTACACTTCTTGATGAAGATGAAGCCCCTTACCTCAGTAAATATGATGAGTTTGTATCTCCGCAGCTTGTTCGTACTGCATTTCATGTAGATGGTCTTGATTTAGAAGGACTTGCGAAAGTATTGATAGACAGACATTCAACGACTTCGGTTAATTAACTATGTTTTTTAAACTCTCATTCTTAAGTGGACAAGTTAGACTACAGACAAACTAGCTATACTAGTTTGTCTGTAGTCTTTTTTATTGCATTAAATGTAATAGGCAAGGAGAGCCGAGGGTAATCTAATTTCAAGATGATAAGTAAAATATAGAAAAAGAAAAATAGGTAAATATTGGTTGACATTCATACCCTTCCTGCATATAATACAATTAACAAAATGATAATTGTTAGCTGAGGAGAGTATTGCGATGTCTAATAAAGAAGCCCTAGAACAATACGATATTAACAAATACAAAACACCTGATGGATATACTTCGGACATTGCTGTCTTTACCATTGTCCCCGTTAAGAATCAAGAATTTAGACCCCCTGTAATGGATCTTAAAATTATGCTGATTCAAAGAAGTATGATTGATGGGGAAGGAAGGCCTAATATTGAGGCTGGGAAATGGGCGCTCCCCGGTGGCTTTGTAGATGCGAAGGAAACTGCTTTTCAAAGTGCTGAACGTGAGCTGTACGAAGAAACCGGAATTCAAAACATTCATTTGGAACACTTTGGGGTCTATGACAAACCAGGCCGCGATCCTAGGGGCTGGATTATAACCAATGCACATTTTGCGATTGTACCTGAGCATAAACTTTCAGCAAGAGAAGCGAATGACGACGCATCTGATGTTCAGCTTTTCTCCGTAAGTGAGGTGCTTGAACTAGATCTTGCCTTTGACCATGCTAAGATCATTACGGATGCCATACAAGTGATTAGACAGAAGCTGCTCGAGACAACTGTGGCAAAGCAATTCTTGCCGGAAGAGTTTACTTATTCTGAACTTCAGGCTGTTCTTCTCACGATAACGAATGATTCGGCAATCGCCCTTGAAGCAGCCTTTGCTCGAAAAATTAAATCTTTGCCTTTTATTGAGGAAGTAACCGGACAGAAGACAACAAGAACTTCGAAAAGGCCGACCCAATTATATCGGTTTGTAGACGTACAACTTCATAAGTCCATCTATCATGCGAAGCTATAATCTGATTGTCTCTAAAATAAGGGCACTTCGCAATCATCTGTGAAGTGCCTCCTAAAACGTGTATGTGAATATATGTAAAGCAGATATAAAAGGAATGTGAAAAATCATATTCGCTGCTTCTCGCTATAACAATTAACAAATATATAATAGTTAAAATATACTAAAGGAGCTGTTATCAATGAAGATGAAAAAAGCCTTGATCAATATTGATTATACAAATGATTTTGTTGCAGAGGATGGAGCACTCACCTGTGGAGAACCGGGTCAAAGAATTGAAGATAGGATTAACGCAATAACAAATGAGTTTATTCATAATCATGAGGATGTCTTTTTTACAATCGATCTTCATCAAAAAGAAGATTCCTATCACCCTGAAACGAAACTTTTTCCTCCGCATAACATGGAAGGTACAAGCGGGCGCAAACTATTCGGAGGTTTGGGGAAAATATATGAAGATCATAAAGATGATAATCATGTGTTTTGGATAGATAAGACGAGATACAGCGCATTTCAAGGAACCGATCTTGAAATGAAGCTCCGGGAACGAGGGATAGAAGAACTGCATCTTGTCGGGGTTTGCACCGATATTTGTGTTCTTCATACCGCTGTAGATGCCTATAACAAAGGGTTCAGGCTTGTTATTCATGAGGATGCCGTTGCAAGCTTTGATCAAGCCGCTCATCACTTAGCACTGAAACATTTTGCTGGGACACTAGGTTCAGAAATCTATAGAAATGGAGGAATAGTGAAATGAAAAAAACGAAACTTACGCCGTATAATCATTTAGATGATAGTTTAGCTCTTCATACGGATCGGTATCAGATTAATATGGCTGAGGTCTATTGGAAAGAGGGTATGCATAACCGAAAAGCTGTATTTGAAGTGTACTTCCGCAAGCTTCCTTTTCAGAATGGATATGCTGTTTTTGCGGGATTGGAACGCGTAATTCGATATCTACACGACTTTTGTTTTACCGAGAGTGATTTGGCGTTTCTTAGAGAAGAAGGATATAACGAAGATTATCTTGAATATCTGCGCAAATTAAGGTTTACTGGTACGGTGAGATCAATGCAAGAAGGAGAACTGGTATTTGCGAATGAACCGCTGATGCGCATTGAGGCGCCGCTTGCTGAAGCACAGCTTGTAGAGACGGCTATTCTGAACATTGTCAATTTTCAAACCTTAATTGCTACAAAAGCTTCTCGCATTAAACAGGTTGCAGGTAATGACTCATGCATTGAATTCGGAACAAGAAGGGCACAAGAGATGGACGCTGCGATATGGGGGACGAGAGCTGCTTATCTTGCTGGGTTTGAGGCTACCTCTAATGTTAGGGCAGGGAAAATATTTGGTATCCCTATAGCAGGAACCCATGCTCATTCCATGGTGCAGGCCTATCGTGACGAGTATATTGCATTTCGAAAATATGCCGAAGTTCATAAAGATTGCGTGTTTTTAGTGGATACTTATGACACGCTGAAATCTGGCGTACCCACAGCGATTCAAGTGGCGAATGAACTAGGTGATCGGATTCATTTTAAAGGTATTCGTTTGGACAGCGGTGATCTCGCTTATCTATCTAAGGAAGCCCGCCGCATGCTCGATGAAGCTGGATACACGAATGCCAAAATCTATGCTTCTAATGATCTTGATGAACATACGATAATGAACCTCAAATCTCAGGGAGCACGAATCGATGTGTGGGGAGTCGGAACAAAGTTAATTACGGCCTATGATCAGCCTGCACTAGGTGCAGTCTATAAACTGATTGCGATTGAAGACGAGCAAGGTGAAATGGTGGATACGATCAAAATTAGTTCGAATCCTGAAAAAATTACAACGCCTGGGCTTAAAAAAGTGTTCCGTATCATTA
>NZ_WTWX01000001.1:0-268054 GCF_009870785.1 Paenibacillus sp. An7 | reverse complement strand
ATGGAAAGTCAGAAGGAGATTATATTGCACTTGAAGAGGAAGAACCGGGCAAGGAAGAAGTACTTCATATGTTCCACCCTGTTCACACTTTTATTGGAAAGTTTGTTACCGAATTTGAAGCTAGAGAGCTTCATCAGACGATTTTCGAAAATGGAGAATTGATATATGATCTTCCAACCCTTCAAGAAATTCGTGATTTTGCTCAGCGTAATCTCCATTTATTGTGGGACGAATATAAACGGACACTGAACCCGGCAGAATATCCTGTGAATTTAAGCAGAGCGTGTTGGGATAACAAAATGAAGCGGATCGAGGAAATAAGAAGAAAGGTAGAAGCGTTTATGAAAAGGTAAAGGAGGAAAGATAGATATGGGGAGAGTTGGCATATATGGATCATCTTTTGATCCCATTACAAATGTGCATCTCTGGACAGCCAGCACCGTAGCTCACCGTGCAAAGCTCGACAAAGTGATTTTCCTTCCTTGTTCAAGCAATCGTCCTGACAAAAAGATGAATAGCAGCGATGAACATCGGATGAACATGGTCAACATGGCGATTCAGAACAATCCGAAATTTGAAGCAGACCGGTATGAGATGGAGCAGCCCGGCTGGGAAATCTCGACATACCTCACACTTAAGCATTATAGAGAAAAATTTCCTGATGATGAGATTTATTTTATTATGGGGGCGGATCTGCTTGTAGATATTGGAGAAGGAAAATGGAAACGAGCAGAAGAACTAATCCAAGAAAATAAATTTATTGTTATGGCCCGAGACGGAATTAACATGCTGTCTGCAATTAGTAAATCACCCATACTGAGAAATTCAGATGATGGCTATACTTTTCACTTAATTGACAAGGGACTGGCAATGGAGATCAGTTCAAGTTACATTCGGGATGAACTTAAAATGGGGGGTGAACCCCGCTATTTAGTTCCCGATGCGTGTTACGACTATATAAAAACCAACCACTTATATGAATGAATTCATTTTATACTCATGGAAAGGTATTATGAAATTAAATCGGAATTAGGAGGATTTAAAAATGGATAAGCAACAAGAAATTAACGAGTCTTTGCACGTAAAACCGGTCATTGTTCCAAAGGATGAAATTAGGGAGAGAGTTGATTTTCTTAAAGATTATTGTAAGAAGGCAGGAGCGAAAGGGTATGTACTCGGAATTAGCGGAGGACAGGACTCTACGCTGGCCGGGCGACTTGCACAGCTCGCTGCTGAGTCTCTGCGTCAAGAAGGATACGAAGCTAAGTTTACTGCAATACGGCTTCCTTACGGTACACAAAAGGATGAAGCGGACGCTCAGGAAGCACTAAAATTTATTCAGCCTGATGATACCCTCGTGTTTAATATCGAAGAACCTGTGAATGCCTTAGTAAGTGCATATAGCTCCTCCACAGGTGAAGAATTAGGGGATTTCCACAAAGGGAATGTCAAAGCAAGAATGAGAATGATTGCTCAATACGCCGTAGGAGGGGAAAGACAAAGCCTTGTTATCGGTACAGATCATGCAGCAGAAGCGATTACTGGATTTTTCACTAAATTTGGTGATGGTGGCGCGGATATCGTTCCGCTTACAGGACTTACAAAGGGACAAGGGAGAGAACTGCTCAAAGAATTGGGTGCTCCTGAGCGGCTTTATTTAAAAACACCGACAGCTGACTTATTAGATAATAAACCTCTGCAAGCGGATGAGACGGAACTTGGTATAAAGTATGACACACTGGATGATTTTCTTACAGGAAAACAGATCGACCCGGCATCAGCTGCTAAAATCGAGCAGCGTTATCACATAACGAAGCATAAAAGAGAACTTCCAGCTACCCCTTTTGATCAATGGTGGAAGGAATAGAGCAGATAGAGAAAGTCGCTTAAGTAGCGGCTTTTTTTGCTGGAGATACTCATCTATTCGGAAATCAAGACTTAGAAAGTGAAATTTAGGGAATATTTATTACTACACTTTAAGTTTGAGTAAAGGAGTAAATAACCTTGAATTTCCTTGAATTGATTACGGCAGCGATGCCGATACTTTCGGTTTTGATTTTTCTTGTGATCTTGCGGATGCCCGCAACCGTCGCTATGCCGCTTAGCTTTGCAGTAACCGCTGTTCTGGCTTATTTTGTATGGAATATGCCGCTGATCAATCTTACAGCTTCGGCACTAGAAGGTGTATTTGTTACTCTTACCGTGTTATTTATTATATTCGGCGCGATTTTGCTTCTGAATACGTTGACTCATGGGGGAGCACTTGCTGTGATCAGGGAAGGTTTTATGAATATCTCCGAAGATATGCGCGTACAGGTCATTATCGTTGCCTGGTGTTTTGGAGGGTTTATAGAAGGAGCAGCCGGTTTTGGTACACCAGCAGCGATAGCTGCCCCATTGCTATTAGCACTTGGGTTCCCTCCCATAGCTGCTGTAGTTGTGGCACTAATCGCAGACAGTACGCCCGTAGCTTTTGGAGCCGTAGGAACCACTTTTAATGTGGGAATCAGACAGGGTCTTGATGAAACATCACCTGTATTTATGAATTATTTGACAGAGCAAGGTATGGATATCAGCGGCTTCTTGCAGGCCATTGCGATGCGGCTAACTCAGATTGATATCTTCATCGGTACCTTTATTCCTCTCATTTTAGTTCTTATGATTACAAGGGTATTTGGTAAAAACAAGTCCTTTAAGGAAGGATTTCAAATGGCTCCATTTGCGATCTTTGCAGGGCTGACCTATACCATACCAGCAGCACTTGTTGCTACTTTTGTAGGTTATGAATTCCCTTCTCTGCTTGGAGCATTAGTCAGTCTCATTGTTGTTGTTCTTGCTGCCCAAAAAGGATTTCTACTGCCTAAAGGAGAACCATGGTGTAAATTTGGTCCTTCTGAGTATGTCAAGAAAGAGATCAGAGCAGAAGAGGAACAGGAAGCATCGGGACATACGTTAACACTCGCTAAAGCATGGGTTCCCTATATTCTGATTGCTGTATTACTTGTTTTAACTCGTGTGATTAAACCATTACAGCGGTGGTTGCAGGGGATAAGCATCTCATGGAGTGATATCCTCGGTACAGGGATTAATCAGAACTGGCAGATTTTATATTCACCCGGATTTATCTTCTTGCTAGTTGTCGCGATAACTGTGATTCTTCATGAAATTCCAAGGAAGAAGATGAAGCTAGCTTTCTCTGAAGCGGCAGGCTCCATGGTAGGGACTGCGATTGCGCTGGTATTTTCTACGGCCATGGTACGGATCTTCCTGAACTCTGGAATAGAGGGAGCCGCATTACAAAGTATGCCGACAGAACTAGCAGAGCTTGCATCTAATGCATTCGGAGGAGCGTGGCCAATAGCTGCCCCATTCATAGGAACACTAGGCGCTTTTGTATCAGGCAGTGCAACATTCAGTAATATGATGTTTAGTTCTCTGCAATTTGATGTAGCTTCCGTGAATGGGTTTGCTCCTGATCTCATCATTGCACTACAGGCGATCGGAGCTGCTGCGGGAAATATGATCTGCGTTAGTAACGTAGTCGCTGTATCCGCTGTCGTTGGGGTACTCGGTAAAGAAGGGCAGATCATCAGATTAGCGTTAATACCAAACTTGTTTTATGTTATCTTGTCGGGGATTATTGCTATGTTGATCGCTATGGTATTCATTTAAACGAAGAAACAGACTACGTATAAAAATGATTGGAAAGAAGCGGCTGAACATGATCAGTCGCTTCTTTCTGTTTGTGATGAGAATATCGAGTGGTCCATCTCGAAATCCTATTCCTTCTCTAGCCAAAGCAGCGCAGAACAAGAAACCCGTTTTCTATAAAGTAAAGACCAATCTCTTATTTATACATACAATAAAATATCTACTTTTAGAGGAAGGGAGGAGAATACAATGGCTCAAGGCATAGAAAGTATAGGTCTATGGATTGCGGCCTTGGGAACCACACTGATCGCCTCCGTCTCTAAGGAAGGGGAAGCCTCCAAATTATACGTAATTGGTACGTGTTCTGCTGCGATTGGAGCAATATTATCTGCTTTGGCGGCAACGAGGACAGTGAAGATCAGGAAGGTAGTCAGAGAAAAACTTGAAAAGCGAGGCACATTTCTAAGGGCTATTGGATTCGCATTAGTAGCTGAAGCAAAAGGTATGCCGAGCAGTATACGTATTGCAGGTGCCTTTAGATCTATTGGTAATGCAGTCGCGTTGTTAGGTCTTGAACTGCCTAGCAGCAATAAAAAAAGAGAAAAACTCATAGAGGAAGGCAATGTATTGGCTGTACTAGGGGGAAGCTATGAAATTGTGGAGGCAGAAAGACCAACGACTAGAGTAGAACGAATTCGCTTCTACGGAAATATTCTAGAAACAGTCGGAGATGCTCTCAGTCTAAATATAGAATAAAAAGAACAGGCATTTCCGATAGACGAATAAACGTCCTGGTAGATGCCTGCCTTGTACTTTTATTGGTTCGTGGCGTCAGGTTGATTTGCTGTCACCGTTTCTTGCTCTTTGGCAAGTTCAGCAACGATTTGGTCGGTTGGCTGAGTCAGCAATCGGTACATAAGGGCTGCTGCTTCTTGACGAATAAGCGGTTTTTCCGATTGGTAATTAGCAGAACCATTTCCTTGCAATTTAACTTCTGGTCCATATAGACCTAGTGCGATCATCATTTGAACAGCAGGGACAGCCCAGGTATCTGTTTTTCCAGAGAGTTTTACATTACTGAATAATTGCTCTGGGTATTGCTGTTTATAAATTCTCCATAACAAAACTGCTGCCTCTTGGCGGGTGATAACCTGATCTGGTTTGAACCGCTTCTCCTCTGCACCTTCAATCATCCCGATCTCATAGCCTGCCTGGATGTAACCGGCAGCAGAATGGGCAGCCCAGTCGCTGTCAGTATTAGGCTTGGTTTTACTTTGTGGGATACCGCTGAGTTCAAGGATTTCCTGGATAAACTCTGCGCGAGTCAGTGCATTTTTAGGATGGAAATTAGTGCTCCCATCATTCGAATAATGTCCAAGTGATTGCAGTCCATAAATGAACATCCCATATGCGCTGCCTGGGCGAACGTCTTTAAATCCGGCTGCTTTTGCTCCTTTCTTCTCATAGCCGAACGGGTTTAAATAAGGCTCTTTCATATATATACTTCCATCTGCATTTTCTTTGAAACCGGTGAATTGCCCAGTTAGTTCATCCATGAATAGATTATCATCTACTTGAATCAACGTGCGAGAACCAAGATAAGCATCAGATATTTCCATTTTACCAGCTTGGTCGTTCTCGTCTTTTAGTTTGCTTACAATCGTTTTCAGACGAAGATCGGAATAAAGCCCTGCATAACGCTGTAATTCTTCAGCTGTTTGCGGTTCGTAAGAATTGAACTTCGCTGGTTCTGCATACTTTGGAAAGAAAGCAGAGATAAATGCAGGATAGAAAAGATTACGTAAAGCACCCGTCTGGTTGTACGTAAGGAATACACCCGTATTTTGCTCTGGAATAAGGAAGAGATAGGAGCTGAATCCGATCAGATCTCCTGCTTTTGTAATGATTTTGGAACTGCTTCCTGCTCCCGGTATTTGGAAAGGTGATTCAAACCCGTAGGTGGTATCTGGTAACAGGGGATGAACTTCGGAACGGTACGTTTCCATACTCTTTACTGTAGTTTCATTAAGTATGCGGTTCTTGCCGTCAGTCCCTCCATTCAGGAAAGCAATCATAAATTTACCAATATCCTCTGCAGTAGAATTCATGCCTCCTTGCGGCATAGGAGCAGGGGAAAGGGCGTATAGGTCAATGGGATTACGAGCAGCATCATAAGCGATAGAAAGTTGTTTTTTGAATTGATCGTTCAGCATAAAACCACTGTTTTGCATGCCAAGAGGCTCAAATACATGTTTTTGCATATAGGATTCAAAGGGTTCTCCGCTGACATTTTGGACAACGAGTCCTAGTAGTAGTGATGCGAAGTTATCGTACATATAAGAACTACCAGGTTCACGAACAACAGGAGGCATGTGCTCTTGAACATAGTCCTCCATGGATATGTATTTATCAAAATCAGCATGAATATCTTCTACCTTAGGATCGCGTATTTCAAAACCAGTCGTATGGGTAAGCAAGTTTTCTATGGTGACGGGTTTATCATAAGGGTTATCAAATTCAAGGCCAGGGATGTAAGTTTTCAAATCGTTCGTAAGACCAATTTTCCCTTGTTCGACTAACTGCATAATCGCCACTGCCGTGAAAGTTTTAGATACAGAGGCGATGCGGAAGGCTGTTTTTTTAGGATCAACGGGAGATTTTTCTTCGAGGTCAGAGTAACCATACCCTTTTTCTGCAATTACTTTGCCGTCCTTAACAATAATGACGGAAGCGCCTACATAATGAGGTAAAGCCTGCTGTGAGTTAAAGAATTCATCTAGAAATACCTGAGCTGTTTCGGGAGAAAGATTTTTCGGTGCGCTAGCAGGTGATGAAAGGGATGAATCGGCATGTGCGGATGGTAAGAGTACACCTAAGAAGAGGAATAAAGCTAGAAAAGCAGCTAATAACGTTTTCCTTCGAATAAAGACAGGTGAAAAATTCATACAATCACTCCTTCATTAATATCGGTATGCCGTGGGTTCTTCACGGATATCAAGCTCATTATAGCAGAGACTTTATTCCAATAAAAGGAATTCTACTGTTATTGCTGATTAAGGAAAAGGAAAGGCACAGATTAGAAAGACATACATTAATAATGTAACAATTGTCATAATCAGGAAATGTAAATTTCAGTATTTCTTCTTTATTTAAACAAATAGAAAATTATCGGAAAGAATAAATAGAAAAAGGTATAAAAAATCCTTGAAGAATAGCCGATTAGTTAATAGGACCTATGGTGGAAGGGGATGTCTACATCGGTATATACGTAAAATAACTGTTTTCAGGTTTTATTAACATTAATTTCTTAGGATTAATAACGCTGTACTACATTTCAGTAGGGAAGGGATGGATGACATAAAGAGAAGGTCACATAGGATCAGTGAAAGATGGGGAAATGAGATGTTTTCCTATGAATAACTACAAGGACATATTGAGAGGAGAAATACAAACATGAATAAAATAAGCAACTTTATTCAGAAGCTGAATGCCATCTTTAAAAATCAAAGTATTGTCACACGAAATATGATATTTACAAGTCTTTATATTATTCTAACGGGTGCGGTAGTGATTTGGTACAGTTACTATATTCAAGGAAATGTGCTGACGCATCAGCTTCAAACTGATTCCGGAAAAATAATGGAAACTCTAGCTAAACAGGTGTCAATAGAAGATGCCAAAGAAGCAAAAGACACAAAAGATCCGAATTCTCCTTTACAGCAGAAATTAATGAAAACCTTTGAAGAGTTAACCATTACGTATCCTAATATTGCACAAGGTTACATATTTGGTCCCGAGCTTGAGAATGGGAACAAAACATCTGTAATAGCTCTGCCTCAAACCCTCCTAGATCTGTTTAAAGAAAGTAATATGGCACTTGGTGATTTATATGAACAACCCAAGCTGCACGTAGATGCCGTAAAAGAGATGTTGAATACAAAAGAAATCTCCTATACGAAAGCCTATAATGATGATTTTGGTACATGGATCACAGTCCTGTATCCTTTTGTAAATAATAACGGAGAAATATTTGCCTACATGGGGATAGACGTAGATGCAAGTTTAATTGCTTCAGGTAAGAGCGAATTAATATCTTCTACGCTTATAGCGTTGCTAATTACATTAATTATTGTTCTTGGTCTGCAGTACTATACCCTGAAACGTACGTTTCAACCGATCAGTGATTTAAAGGATGCTTTAGATAAACTAAGTAATGGTGATTTTACAGTTCAATTAAAAACAAGTGATGATGAATTTGGACAAGTAAATGCGAAGTTTAATATAACAGTTAATTATATGAACGAATTAGTGAGTACGATTAAAAAAGTATCAGAGCAATCTGCTGAGCAATCAAACCTCCTATTTTCAACAGTTGAATCAAATAACAAAAACGCATCAGAAATTACGAAGAATATGAAAGACATGTCTGATAGTGCAGATATGCAGAGTATTTCGATCACTGAAAGTGTGGTCTCGCTAGAAGAAATAACGACAGGTGTTACTACGATTGCAAGCAATACGACAGAATTATCCGAGATTTCTTTACATATGAAGGAACAGTCCGAATTAGGTAATCACAATATCGAGCAAGTCATTGAGCAAATGAATTCGATTAATTACTCTGTCAAAGATTCCGTTGATATTATCGAAAAATTACAGAGTCGATCTCAAGAAATTGGACAAATCGTACAGGTAATTACTGAGATTGCGGCACAAACAAACCTACTATCTCTAAATGCAAGTATTGAAGCAGCTCGTGCTGGCGAAGAAGGACGCGGTTTTGCGGTTGTAGCAGGTGAAGTGAAAAAATTATCCGAGGAATCAAGAAAGTCTGCCGATCAGATTGCTGAGTTAATAAGATTCATTCAAGACGAAACGGAATTAGCAGTTAAAGCGATCGGTGAAGGGGAAGAGAAAGTCGAGACAGGCATTCGTGTCGTAAGAGAAACGGGTTCGCTATTTGAAGGAATATTACTTTCAACGGATTCCGTAACGAGTCAAATCCAAGAAGTATCCGCAGCTACACAGCAAATGGTTGCAGAAACGGAACAGATTACAGCTTCTATTAAGCAGCTTGCTGTACTAGCTGAGAAAAATTCCTCCGTATCTACGGACATACAAATGAGTACTCAGGAACAACAAGCTACCTTTGTTCAGATCTTTGAGTCTGCTGAACAACTGAATCAGGTATCAGGCAGATTAGAAAGCTTAGTTGAACAATTACAGGTAAAATAGGAGCTGATTTATTTTGAATACAACACTACTAACTAGACATGGCAAAGAGTATTGGATGAATGAGTTACAGCTGCCTTTGTCAGGATTATATATGTATACAGACTATCCAGCAATGATGTCGGACAGAACCATGTTGGAAATGAACATTTCACTGGATGGCAAGCTGCCAGGAATTGAACACCTACATTCTTTGTATGATATGAACACTTGGATGCTCTCAAGTTACGTCGTATTCTTATACAAGATGAGTGGTGATAAAGATTTACTGATTGGGGTGAGCGATCAAAAAGGCGGTATTCTCCCACTGCGCATCATGCTAAGTGGATCAGAAAACTTTCAAACCGTATATGATCAAGTAGCTATGAAGCTGCAAGCAATCGAAGAAACGGAACTTACACTTGCAGAAATTGGGGAGTTTCTGGGTCAAACTATAGCTTTCCATACGCTTTATGGAGATCAGCTTCACCATCCGAACAGTGATTTACATTGGTTTGTAGGGCAGGGAGTGCTGGATAGCTGGAAACTTCATATTACCTATGCTCAAGAGCTGTATGAGGAATCCACGATTCGCAAGTTCAGCGATCATTATATATATCTCTGTAACGAGCTCATTGAACATATGAATATGCCAATTGATCAAATTTCTATAGTAACACCTGCAGACTTAGCTGCCTACGAGAAGCTCAATAGTAATAAGAAAGATCTGCCTGCTGAACTAACAATTACAGCTATGTTTGCTGCAACAGTAGAGAAGTATTCTAAGCGGACCGCCATTTCTTATGGTGACCAACAGATCACTTATCAGGAGCTGGATCATCTATCTAATTGTGTAGCTCAGATGCTGCTCTCCAATGGACTGGAGAAGGGTGAGTTCATATCTATTTTTATGGAGCGCAGTCTTACTACTATTGTGAGTCTGTTTGGTATTATCAAAGCCGGGGGAGCTTATGTTCCGCTTGACCCTTCCCATCCGGATGAAAGAAATGCTTATATTATTGAAGATACGAAGTCAAGGATGATACTAGCTCAGCCGAATTTCACGACAAAATTAAATTCACTATTATCAGATTTCGAAGTGAAACCATTGATTATTTATCCGCAAGTGAATATGGAGTCATACGAGGTAGATACGAATGTTACTCCTGCTATTGACTTAAACGGAGATGATCTAGCTTATGTTATCTATACATCCGGTTCAACAGGTAAACCAAAAGGAGCACTCATTTCTCATAAGGGTGTAGTGAATTTGGCGTTCGGCACTAAGGACCATCTCCAGTTGACGGAGCAAGATATCATCTTACAGTATTCTACTTTCAGCTTTGACGCTTCTGTGTATGATTTATTTAGTTCACTTGTCAGTGGTTCCAGACTTCATTTGTTAGCAGATGAAGAACGTTTTTCTATAGATGCTTTTACAGAGGCAGTAAAACAAACAGGAGCTACAAGATTTGCAATTTTGCCGACGGTCTTTTTCAATCAGCTTGCGGCCCATTTACCAGAAAATGAAATACATAGTTATCGTAATATTAAAAGTATTGCGGTTGCAGGGGAAGCTCTGCCTGGTGAAATGGTAAGAATGCTTCAGAAAAAACTATCCGTACCTGTTATTAATCTATATGGACCGACAGAGATTACTTCTGTTGCAACAGCGCATGTGATTGACTATGAACTTCCAGAACATATCTCAACTGTAAGTATAGGTAAGCCGCTTGCGAACTATGAACTATATGTGGTGGATGCGAATAATAAGCTTTGTCCTACCTGTGTGACGGGTGAACTCTTGATTAGTTCGATGGGTCTTGCGAAAGGATACTTGCATTTACCGGAAAAAACAAAGGAAGTGTTCATAGCTGATCCGATTACAGAAGGTTCCGGAAAAACACTCTACCGGACGGGAGATCTGGTTAGACTTTTGCCAAATGGTGAAGTCGAGTATAGAGGAAGAAAAGATTTTCAGGTGAAAATCAGAGGTTTTAGGGTTGAAATTGGAGAGATTGAAGATAACTTGGCTAAGCATGAATTCGTTAAAGATATAGCCGTTTTAGCAAGACAAGACCAAGATGGTACAAAGATTTTGGTAGGATTTTATACATCAAATCATGGACAGGCAATTGCCCAAAGTGATCTTGTACAATTTTTAAGTAAAAAGGTTCCAAATTACATGATCCCTAAATACTTTAGCCATGTAGAACAAATGCCTTTATCACCTACAGGCAAACTGGATCGTAAAAAACTAGCTCTGTACGAAATAAATACAGATCATGACGAGACTAAATATGAAGCTCCTGAGAATGAACTGCAGATACAAGTAAGCGAAGCTTGGCAAAAATCGCTGGGACTAACTAGAATCGGCATCCATGAAGACTTTTTTGAAATTGGAGGGTATTCACTAAAAATTCTAGAAATTCTAGTGATTTTAAAACCTCATTTTCCGCAGCTAAAAATTAATGACTTCTTCGTGTACCCTACGATCGCTAAATTATCAGAGAGAATAGAAGAGATGGGTAGAGAAGAGATGCTTCAAGATGCAGCAGATATGGCTAACCTTCCGATTCAAGATTTGGTAGAATATCCGCTTACCTTTGGTTCAGACCAAGCCAGGGAAGAGAACTTATCGAAACAAAATAATATCTTACTTACTGGTGCGACAGGTTACTTAGGATCCCATCTGCTCTATGAATTGTTACATAATTCGGAAGCCGTTATTTATTGTCTGGTACGGCCTTCCCGTGAGCAGTCTCCTCTGGAGCGATTAACGGATGTAATGGAGGGATACTTCGGAAGTTCGATTACAGAAGTGATGAATAACCGTGTAGTCATTATTGAAGGAGATCTCTCACAAGAAGACCTCGGTTTTAGTGAAGCAGACCGGATGCTCGTAGATAAGCTGGTTGATTCGATTGTACACTGCGGTGCTGATGTAAAACATTTCGGGGATTCTGAACATTTTGCAAGTGTGAACATTGATAGTACGAGACGACTCCTGAAACTAGCGAAGAAAAAACCTGATACCCGTTTCCATTTTATTTCTACACTGGGTATACCGGAAGATTTGGCTTTTAACGGTCAATGGGATGGTGTTGTTCAGGGATCAGGTTATGAAACTTCCTATATCGAGAATGTATACACGAACAGTAAGCTCGAAGCTGAAAAAATCGTTGTGAAGTATGGTGAGGAAGAGGGCATATCCGCCAGCATCTATCGTGTGGGGAATCTTTCTTGCAATTCTACTACAGGGGTCTTCCAGAAAAATATAGATGAGAACGCATTTTACCGGATGCTAAAAGCAATGCTTTTATTAGAAAAAACACCTAAAGTAAGATGGGAAGTCGATCTGACGCCGATTAATTATGCGAGTGAAGCCATTATTGCTCTAGCTCTTCAGAAGGAAACGGTCGGTAAAGTGTTCCACATTTGTAATCCGGTTGCAGTTTCGTATGAACAAATTGTTGAATACTTTACCAACTATGGTTATGAGATTAAATTGTTAGGACTCCCTGAGTTTGAATCTTGGCTGCTGAATCCAGCAGAACCGAAAGATCAAGTGGGACTTGAACTGGCTATGGCGCAGCTGGAAGGCGATGGAGCGAAAAATTCAGCATTTCGTTATGCTTGCCCGCAAACATTAGAATATCTGAAAGATACAAATGTAGTATGTGCTGAACCGGACGAATCTTTTATTCATCAACTAATTAAACATGCAGTAAATATCGGTTATTTTCCTAAGGTACGCAGCTAAGAGAAAAGGGAAGATATACGCTTGTTCGCACGCTGCTTGGACTTCTTCCGAAGCAAGGGGGCACGGTTCGCTGGAATGGGGAGGAAGTTGATCCTTCTTCTTTCTTAATGCCTCCGAGAGCTGCATATACACCGCAGGTTCCGCGCCTATTCAGTGATACTCTAAAAGAGAATATTGTCCAAGGAAAGAGATCGAATGTAGAAGACTCCTTGAATAAAGCAATTCGTCTTGCTGTCATGGAGAAAGATATTGCCCATTTAGAAGAGGGGCTCGAGACTTTTGTGGGACCGCGAGGGGTAATGTTATCTGGCGGGCAAATTCAGCGGGCAGCAACGGCACGTATGATCATGACGGGAGCGGATTTGTTCATATTTGATGATCTGTCGAGCGCGCTGGATGTAGAGACTGAACAGCTAGTATGGGATGGATTAGATAAAGAAAAGAATGTAACCTGTATTGCCGTATCTCACCGTAAAGCGGCACTTACCAAAGCGGACCATATTATAGTAATGAAGGATGGGCGGATTGAAGCAGAAGGCAGTCTAACTAAGCTGCTTGAAGAAAATGAAGAAATGCAGCTATTATGGCAGGGAGAACAGGTACCAGCAAGGGTTTAAATAGGAGTATATTCGGATAAATTTACTACACCTCTTTGTTCAGTGGAGAGGTGTTTTTTCTGCTATGCAACGAAGATATACTTCATTTTTGTTATCTCATGTTTTCTATGGTAGTATGATAGCGAAAATGCAGAAGAAATTTATATTACCAAAAAATTAGGTAAGGCAACTTTTTCAGACAACAACAGGAGGAGCAGCATGAAGAAGAAAAAGAAAATGATAGGTGAAATTGGCGGACTGCTGTTATTAATTGCAGTTATATTTGCTGTGTACATATTCATAACAGGGATGCCAAGTGAACAGAAGTTCAATGAAGATGGGGAAGTTACCATTCATTATCTAAGTAGATATATTGATGCTGTGCCTGAAGATTTCAAGACAGCAATTAATGAGGAAATGGCGGAAAAGATGTTTGGCAGTCCTGATTTTTATAATAAAATGAGCGAAAAAGATACATTAAAGCTAGATGCAACACTCTCGCCAAATGGAGAATTTTATAAAGCAGAAGGGGAAGGTTCTTTAACGATATTTGATAAAGAGTACCCTTTTACGGTATCAAGCTCACAACTTGATAAAGAAGTATTGCAATCAGGCGATCATCTCGTCTGGGGCAGTATTAGTGGAGGTTTCGTAGATGAAGGCGGAATAAAAAGAGAGATGATTCTAAGTTTAAGTACCGTTATCGAAACGGAAGAGGTATTTTACTACGCCACGCTTGGAGGAGTTGTAATTTCATTTGGTGATTTCGGATTTGAAACGAAAGAAATCAGGGATATTCTATTGAATAATCCAATCTAAACTTGGATATACGCAGGACATGGTACCGAAGCGCCCACTTCCGAATATATTGGAGTGAAAACTAAACGATACCGGAGGGGAACCCATGTATTACAATACGTATTATCCAGTAAGATATTGTTCAGTTACTCCAACTTCTTATGATCCGTACGGGCAGATGCGTCAGGAAATGACTACTTATAAGTCACTAGAAGAAGCGCTGGCTTTAATTAAAAAAGCGGTTAGCGGCGAACGTGAGGATGAGCTGTTTTACGATTACTTAATTTCAGAAGCACCGTCCCAGGAAGAAAAAGAAATCATTGAGAGTATTCGCAATGACGAGCGTAAGCATAATCAAATGTTCCGCAGAATCTATCAAGACCTTACAGGACAAACCATCACTACTCCAACTGATGTTGAGTTCAAGAAACCAAACTCTTATATAGAAGGAGTTAAAAAAGCGCTATTCGGAGAGCTCTCCGCAGTCGAACGCTATCGGAATATCAGAGCGGGAATGCCTAATCAGTATTATCGAGATATGGTTTATGAAATTATCACGGACGAACAAAAACATGCAGATAAATATAATTATCTCCTGAATTTGTACCTTAGTAAAATGATGAAAAAGTAAAATCAATCAAAAACATAGATTTAAATCGACCCGCGGAAATACTCCGCGGTTTTTTTTGCGTTAATCTAGAAATTAAAACTTGACATAATATGGTTAGTTTGTATAATCATTAGTAGACCGACCGTCAGTCAGTTATTTGAACAGGAGGCAGAATGGATGAGAGTCACAAAGGATCCGGAAGACCGTAGAAATGAAATCTTGGATACGGCTGAACAACTGTTTTTCACCAAAGGATACAGCAAAACTACAGTGAATGATATGTTGCAGGCTATTGGTATCGCCAAAGGTACATTTTATTATTACTTTAAATCGAAGGAAGAAGTGATGGATGCGGTTGTGATGCGGTTTATTGAGACGGGAATTATAGCTGCCAAGAAAATTGCGACGAATGAGGAGCTTACTGTCCACGAAAAGTTGCTCCAGATCATTATGGCGCAAAAGCCAAATACCCCTAGTAAAAAGCAGATGATTGAAGAGTTTCATGAACCTGATAATGCACAGATCCATCAGAAAAGTTTAACGGAAACCATATTGCAATTAACACCTATTTTGACCGAAGTAATTGAGCAGGGAATCAAGCAAAAACTCTTTCGCACCCCTTATCCTCGTGAATCAATAGAGTTTCTGCTTTGTTCATCTCAGTTTTTGTTTGATGAAGGAATATTCAAATGGACACCTGAAGAAATGGTACAAAAGATCCAGGCTTTTATCTATATTATGGAGTCGATACTCGGGGCAGAAAGAGGAAGTTTTTCTTATGTGTCCCAAATGTTTGATTAAATTTTTAACGCGGAAAGGTGGGGGGCTATCTGGAGACGCAGACACAGGTCAATAAATCTTTTGGATATTTTATGGTACTGTGGGCCGGAGAATGGATATCCAGTATTGGCAGCGGTATGACAGCATTTGTGCTCGGTGTATATGTATACCAGATGACAGGGACGGCTAGTAGTGTGGCAATGGTCACGTTATGTGCTTTTCTCCCCATCATTATCCTTGGACCTGTTGGCGGAGTACTTGCAGATCGATTTGATCGACGTCTAATGATGATTATTGGCGATTTATTTTCTGCGTTTGGCCTACTATTTATACTTATCGCGATGTTGCTGGGTGAACCGGCGCTGTGGCAAATATGTATTGGAGTGATGTTTAGCTCCATGTTTGTCTCCTTGCTAGAACCCGCTTACAAAGCTACGATAACGGACCTGCTAACGGAAGAACAGTTTGCTAAAGCTAGTGGACTTGTACAACTCGCCGGCGCCTCTAAATATCTTCTCTCCCCAATTATTGCCGGAATACTCTTCACAATTATGGATGTTAGCAAAATACTCATCATCGACATTGCTACCTTTTTTATTACCCTCTTTGCTGTGTTCTTTGTAAAAAGAAATCTGCGTGCGATACAAAAAACGAGAATGAAAGTAACGTTCGTCAAAGATCTGAAGGATGGCTGGGATATCTTTATAGCTTCGCAAGGTGTTCTGCAGATTACGATGATTCTTTCCATTGTTACTTTTTACATGGGCCTTCTTCAGACATTATTTACTCCGATGCTCCTGTCTTATATGAATTCCAGAACCCTTGGCACCATTATGTCTATAAGCGCATCCGGTATGCTGATCGGCAGCCTGATTATAGGTATATTCAATATAAAAAGAAACTACATCACTGTGCTAAGCATAGGTCTTAGTTTTGCTGGCATCTTCTTTTCCCTGTTAGGGATAACAACGAATATTTTCTTTTTATCCGTGTTCGGATTTATATTCTTTGCTGCGCTTCCTTTTATTAATACAAGTGCCGATGTGATGATCCGCAGAAAAATCTCTAGTGAAGCACAGGGAAGAGCATGGGGCATTATCGGAATACTTTCCCAGCTTGGTTATGTAGCGTCGTATGCACTTGCTGGAATTCTGGCGGACTTTGTATTTAATCCATTATTACGTGAAGGTGGCCCCCTTGTTCCTGCTTTTGGGAATATTATTGGGATCGGGGAGGGACGAGGTACAGGATTATTGTTTATTGTCTCCGGGTTCCTCATTGTGATCCTCTCTCTTATCATTCCACATATTAAATCGATTCGAGCACTGGAGAATACATAGTGATTTGAGAAGAAAGGGGAAGGTACCAACCTATGCTGCTGCACATCGTAAAGAGAGATTTTCAAAGGAATAAAATCATCACAACCATCTTATTTGTCTTTATTATGCTCTCGGCCCTGCTCATGGCTACTGCTTCACATGTCCTTATGGAATTGACGAGCTCCCTAAACAATCTATTGTCGCTATCCAAAGCTCCTCATTTCGTACAAATGCATACTGGGCCCATCGATAAAAGAGGGATCGAAGATTTCGCGAGGACCGATCCTCTCGTTAAGGAACACCAGACGGTTGAGATGCTAAGAATAGATGGATCAAATATTTATATAGGATCTTTAGAACAGCCCGAAGCCAATAGTGTGATGGATATTGGTTTTGTAAGGCAGAACGGTTCTTTCGATTTTTTATTGAATTTAGAGAATCAAGTTATTCAGGTGGCCCTAGGAGAGATTGCGGTGCCTATTTATTACATGCAGCAGAAGAACCTCAAACTTGGAGATATTGTCCTCATTCAGACAGAACGGTTTAAACGAGAATTTAAAATTGTTGATTTTGTGCGTGATGCACAAATGAACCCAGCTATGGTCAGTTCCAAGCGTTTTGTCATAAGTAGAGAGGATTTTGCTGTGCTTAAAGAAAATGGGGGAGATATAGAATACCTCATTGAATTTCGACTAACCGATCTGAGTAAACTGAGCGATTTTAGTAGTAACTACTTCTCATCAAATATGCCAAATAGAGGTCCTGCAATTGATTATTCATTAATTACTTTGTTGAACGCACTTACAGATGGATTGATAGCAATTGTTATTATTATTGTAAGTTTTCTATTAATGGTTATCGCTTTACTTTGCTTAAGACTTACCATTGTCGCAACGATGGAGGAGGATTATCAAGAAATCGGCGTCATGAAAGCTATAGGTCTATCTAACCTCGATATCAAACGAATCTATCTCGCAAAATATATTGTGATCTCCGCACTAGCAACGTGCTGTGGGTATTTACTATCCCTGTTAACCATGAATTTAGTCACCGCTAATATTAGCCTGTATTTAGGAGCAGTCACGAGAAGTTTGATTTCTTATATTATCCCTTTTTTGGCTGTCGGTCTAACTTTCTGTATTGTTGTCATTTCTTGCAGAGCTATGCTTAGAAGATTAAATCGAATATCAGCAGTAGAGTCCCTGAGGTCAAGTATTTCTATGAAGTCAAAAACTCCGATCGGGAGAATACAGCTTAGCAGATCTAAATATTTAGGAGTAACCGTTTTTCTCGGAATAGAGGATATCTTCAGACGAGTCACCATGTATACATTACTGTTTTTCGTTTATGCATTGAATGTATTCATTATTATGGTGCCGCTAGGTTTATTGCATACGCTTCAGATGCCTAGCTTCATTTCTTATTTAGGGGTAGGACAGAGTGATATCCGTATTGACTTGCCACAATCAGCCAACACTCAGCAAACATTTTCACAGATAACAACCGCGATAAATAATGATCCCGACATAGAAAAGTTCTCTCCACTAATTACCTCCCGCTATAAGGTACAGAAAGATGAAGGGATTTGGGAAAGTGTAAACGTGGAAACAGGTGATTTTACGATTTTTCCTTTGTCGTATATGAGCGGGTCAGCTCCAAAAGGGACTCATGAACTTGTACTTTCTGATCTTCTGGCTAAGGACTTGAACAAAAAGATGAATGACACGGTTGTTATAAAAATGGGCGAGGCTCAAGTGAAAATGAGGGTTAGTGGGATTTATCAAGATATAACGAATGGGGGTCGTACCGCCAAAGCACAAATACCTTATGATTCAAAGAATGTGATATGGCATGTCATCGCTTTAGATGTGAAACCCGATGTTTCCGTGGACGAGAAAGTGGATCAATTTACAGAAGCCTTTTATCCAGCGAAAATAACTCACCTGAAAAGCTACCTTGTACAAACTCTAGGTAATATAGTCAGACAACTGCAGGTTGTCACCATTTTAGCAATTGTGATTTCTTTGTCTATTACGGTTCTGATTACGTCTTTATTTTTAAAAATGCTTTTAGCAAAGGAAGCTCCTCAACTCGCGATGCTGAGAAGTCTCGGTTTTACAATCCGGGATATCCAAGTTCAATATTTGTTAAGAATGCTGTTACTAGGAGGGACGGGGGTTATTATTGGAACATTAGGTACGGTTACCATTGGGCAGGGGCTTGTTCATGCAGCAGGTTCATTTATGGGTGCTCCAAAGATTAATTTAGAATTTAATCCATTCAGCACCTATGTTCTTTATCCGCTTTTTTTCTTAGCTACGATATCAATGACAAGTTTATTGAACGCTCGCGCAAAGAACAAGAACAGTATTGCTGAACAAATTTCTAAGTGAAAAAAGGGGGGACGGTATGCCTATATTAGAAGCAAAGAAACTGAACAAAACCTATGTGAATAGCCAAGGTTTTCGGCAATCCGTGTTACAAGATATTTACTTGCAGATTTGGTCTGGTGAGTTTGTTGCAATTATGGGTCCTTCCGGTTCTGGTAAATCAACCTTGCTTTATTCGATCAGCGGTATGGATAAAATAAGTTCGGGAAGTGTAATCTTTGAAGGACAAGAAATTGCTGATCGATCCGAGGAAGAATTGGCAGAGTTAAGGCTTAATAAGATGGGATTTATTTTTCAACAAATGCACCTACTCAAAAACTTGAATATTCGTGACAATATCATCTTGTCAGCATATCGTGCTAAAAAACACAGCCGAAATACGATTAATAAAAGAGCCGATAAGTTAATGAGTAGAACAGGTATTTTATCTCTTGCAGATCGTGATATCACACAGGTATCGGGAGGGCAATTACAGAGGGCTGCGATCTGCCGTGCGCTTATTAATGAGCCACTGATGGTGATCGGTGATGAGCCAACAGGTGCACTGAACTCTAAATCCGCGGGTGAGATCATGGAAATTTTGACTGAGATAAATCATGAAGGAACGACTATACTGCTCGCAACACATGATTCAAAAGTTGCTGCTAACGCGGAACGAATACTTTATATGCTGGATGGAAGCATAACTGCACAACTGCACCTGGGCAAATATAATAAAATGAATGGTAACTTGAGAAACCGGGAAGAACAAATCATAGCTTGGTTATATAAATTGGGATTTTAAGAGACCGTGGTAAGCTCCACGGTTTTTTGCGTTTACATGCAACTGATCTCAATGCATTGTCATTATTTATGAATGAATTGAAGATCATACGGACATATTATGTATGCTCCATAGTGGTGAATATTAGCTGTGGTGTAAATTGATGAGGGAAAAGGATAACGCCATTATGTCAGATTATAGTAACCAAATCGAAAAACAACTTAAAACGTTATTAAACGAAAGTGAAGGACTCATTACAAAGCCAGTCGGTGAGAAAATCGCTATTTGTTTTATGTCTGGTATGGTGGACTGCGAGCAAATCAATCAGAATGTAATCGGAAAAATTATAGAGAAAGATCATTATGAGGATATTAATTCTCTTTCAGATCAGATTGCCATCGGCGATTGCAAGAAGTTTGACCAGATGTCAAATGCGATCAAGAATCTGCTAAGTGGTTATGCTCTTGTATTTATGGAGGGAAGTGAAGAGGGAATTCTCGTTAGTGTAGCTAATATCCCTACTCGTTCCCCTTCTAATGCAGAGAATGAAACCACCATTTATGGACCGATGCAGGCATTTACGGAGTCTATGGGGAAAAATATAGCTCTTGTTCGTTCATATATTACAAGTCCGAAGTTAATTCAAGAGGAAATTCAGATAAATTCAGAGACAAATACGATGGCTACGATGCTTTATATGCAATCTCCCGATGTCATTCCGTTTATCGAGACGATTCGTAAGCGTATTGAACGAAGAAAAGTAAAAGGGGTATTTGGGAGCCCGTTATTGCTAAAGCTGTTAACGGATAATAAATATTCATTGTTTCCAGAAATGACATTAACAGAACGCCCAGACCTCACCTCGCGAGCCTTATTAAAGGGGAAGGTTGTTGTCTTCATGGAGGGAAATTCCCAAGTCATCATTGGTCCAACTACATTTTTCGATTTTTTCTATTCGGTTGAAGATCGGTACAATACGTGGGGAATCGGAACCTTCACCAGGCTATTAAGAGCGGTCGCTTTTATTTTTTCGATTTTTCTAACCCCTATGTATGTAGCTGCCTTAACGTATCACTATGAAATTATTCCTGTACCCTTGTTAGAGCCTTTGATTAGTACAAGAATAAGGGTTCCGTTTCCGCCGCTCTTGGAGGCTCTGCTTATGGAAACGTCAATTGAATTATTAAGAGAAGCAGGAGCACGTCTGCCGACAAAAGTGGGACAAACCATGGGTATAGTAGGTGGTATCGTTATAGGCCAAGCTGCCGTACAGGCAGGATTTACAAGCAATACACTCGTCATGCTTGTTGCACTTGCCGCACTCGGTTCTTTTACCACACCAAACTATATGATGGGATCTACCATTCGTTTTGTGCGATTCCCTATGTTAATCGCTGCTGGGGCTTTAGGATTAATAGGCATTGCTTTCTTTGCAATTTTCTTGTTAATTCATTTACTTCGAATGACAAGTTATGGAAAGCCCTACCTTTACCCTTTATATCCACCGGATACCAAAGGGCTGCTTAATGCCACATTGATTACAGATTCCTCACAGTTTGCTTATCAATCGGATGTAACGAAAAGGAATGATTCTTTTTGGAGAACCAAAATGATGAAGAAGTTGAAATCTGACAATGATGATTGATCAGGAGGTAGAGCTATGAAGATTAATGTCTATCCACCTAAAAATATGATGCTCCATGCATACCTTCTCTTTTTTATAATAACCAATACCCAGGTGGGGGTAGGAATATTTACTTTTCAGCGAGTTGTATATGAAGCTTCCATGCGAGACGCATGGATTTCCGTTATTGTTGCTGGGCTCGTTACCCATGCAATCATGTGGCTCATCGTCCGCGCCTTGCAGAAATATAAATCGGCTGATCTGTTTGGTATACATTATGACTTGTATGGCAAATGGATTGGCATGATATTTAATTTAATATATATCGTGTATTATTTTCTCGTTACTTTTGCAGTGATGAGAAACTACTCCTCTGTAGTTCAGGCTTGGATATTTCCTGATATACCAACTTGGGTAATCGTCCTCTTACTCAGCTGCTTAGCATTCTATGCGGCTATTGGAGGAATAAGGGTCATTGTGGGCATCTGTTTGTTTAGTTTTATTGCAACGCTGCTAACCCTCATCCTGTTTCATTCTTCAATACAGCATGCGATCTGGACACAGCTGCTCCCCGTGCTTGATTCAAGTTCTTGGGATATCATGAACGGTGCAGTTAGAATGGGATTTAGTCTGGCGGGATTTGAGATTATTGCTGTGATGTATCCATTTATACTGAATAAGAAGCGAGTCATGTTACATTCACAACTTGCTGTTTTATTCAGTAATATTCTATATCTTTTTATTATGGTTATATCGATTGGATACTTTGCTCCAGATCAGTTATTACGATCACTTTGGCCGTCCCTAAATATGCTCAAGATTGTGGAGTACCCTTATCTAGAACGTCTGGAGTTTATTGTCATCTCGGTATGGATGTTAGTCATTCTATCAGGAATATTGTTAAATACTTGGCTGATTACAAGAGGTTGCAAGAGGATATGGAAGTTAAATCCAAAGCCTATATTAATCGCCGTGTTTTCTATGATTCTTGTGATGTCAATTATATTCCATAAACGTCTTGAAGTTAAAGATTTTATGATTCGACTTGAAGTAAGCAGTATTTTCTTTTCATTTGTTTATCCAGCTTTGCTTTGTTGTATCGTGTTCATTGTATCTGCATGGCGTAAAAAGAACCAGCGAAAAGGAGGAGAACATACATAATGAAGCGCCTTCGAATTATGTTTTTTCTCATCGTGATGCTCCTTCTTAGTGGTTGCCCTAAAACAAAAATATTAGAGCAACAATCCCTTACACTTGCAATAGGCTATGATGCAAAGGAGAATCATTCTTTTCAAGTTACTGCGTCTTTATTAGAATCGGAGGAGCATGCGGGAGATACAAACCGAGTAGTCACAGTTGAAGCGGAGACAAGTAAATCTGCTCGCAGGAAACTCAATGAGAAGCTGCCTAACGAAATTGCAACAGGGCAAACAAGGGTCGTTCTATTGAATAAAGCGATATTTGATCAAAAAATGTTGAATGAGGTTTATGTACTAAGTCGTGATCCATTTTTCGGCGATATGATTAAGATTGCGATTGTAGATGGATCTACAGAAGATTTATTAACACATCCATATGAAAAATTCAAAAACATAGGAATGTCACTTAACAGTTTACTTGAACATAATTCGCGATTTAACTGGGTGCCGGAGCTAACTCTTCACGATTTTACTTATTTTAGGGATACGAGTACTTTAGATATTGCAATCCCTACGATTAAAAGAGAAGGGGAGGAGATTGTAATTACCTCTCTCTCTTTGTTACATGGCGGGGACATCGTAGGAGAAGCATCCTCAAAAGAAGGTTTCTTTCTAAAAACACTAAAAGGGAAAAAAACCCCTTATCTTTATGAAACCATAATAAAAAAGAAAGATATGAAGGAGAGCGGTATGGATCAGTATTTTCATACAGAACTCAATGATGAAAATACTGATGAAGTAAAAGTAGTGTTTAGTATTATTAAAAATAAGGGAAAAGTAAAATTAGTAGACAAGGAATCGAGAACATTTGAGGCTTCTTTAGATATAGATATTAACATCGAGGAAATTTCTCAAGTGTATAAGTTTAAAGAAAATAAAGCGATTCTCGCTTTAGAGAAACAATTAGGTAAGGAAGTCTCAAAAGATCTACAATCTTTCCTCGATAAAATTCGTAAAGTGAACTCAGATGTTGTTGGATTTGGTGAGCTCTATCGAAGTCATTCCAAGGATGGCAAGGTCGTCGACGAACAGTGGGGAGATATGTTCCCGAATATAAAGATTCATGGGAAAGCGCAAATTGATACAATTCGGACAGGAATAATTGAGTAAGGACCACAAAAAAAGGATGATTCCTTCATCGGAATGGTCCTTTTTTGTGTTATTGCCGAGGAAGTTTAGAAGCATAAGTAACTCTCATTTGCTGAAGATGAGTTAGTTTATCTAAATGGCGTTCAGGTATGCTCATCCCAATATGTAAAATCAAATTTTCAATTACATACATAGGAGCGATCATCGAATGAAATTCCCAAACTTCTCCGCGCCCTGCATAAAGGACAAGATCTGCATGATCGGACCTCGGATAGATGTAACGATCTGTGATTAGGATGATGCGGTAATGAGCCTCTTGCGCATGATCCATAATGACTTCAATTTCGGGCAGAAGTTGAACAAATCCAAATACGAGAATGACATCCTTCTCACTTGCATGCATAAGGGTCTCTAACAATTCGTGACCGCTCGGCGCCATCATTTGAATGTCTATTCCAAAACGACGTAACCGAAAAGCAAACAATTGTGCCAGCGAAATACAAGGCCCCGGGCTATATACATACACTTGCCTTGCTTGCTGAATCATGTCAGATGTTTCTTTCAGCAGTTCAGGAGAAAGCCTCTTACTCGTCTCTTCCAAATGGTGCAAGCTGCTATTTAACAGCGTCTCCGGCAGGGAAAGTTCCTTCACTAGATTCATCGTTTCTTGAAGTTTCATCGCGGGTGATGTTTCCAGTCGAAATCGAAGTCTTGCTTTGAATTGTTTGGCATTTAGAAATCCAACCGCTTTCCAAAACCGCGACACCGAAGCGATACTTATTCCAAGTTCATCTGCTATTTCTTGTTCAGTCAAATAGAGCACACGCTGTTCATTACGCTGAATAAATTCCGCAAGCAGTCTTTGATTTCTTGAAAATGTTTTCTTATTCCAATTCTCATACATGTTCATCTCACCTCACAAAATATTCTGTTTCTCTACCTTACAGGTGAAATGTCATGTAAATATTTTTACATCATTAAAAATAATGAAAAAAAGTTAACACAGCCTTGATAAAACAACCATGTTGCGTTAATCCCTCCTTCCTATAATGAGATTATATTATGAGATGTTAAGGGAGGATTTTATTAATGAGTACGTTGTCTACCCGCTATACACTGACACAATCTCAAAAAATGATGATTTTTGTACTGTCGATGTCCTTGTATGGCTTGTCTAACATGTTCACCGAGCTCATACCCAGCATACAGCTGGGACCGATTGAATTGTCCGTTGAGTATTTTGCATTTATACCGCTCACCCTTTGTATGTTGTTTCATCCGCTTTATGCCGCAGTAGGTGCTTCTGTTGGAGAAATTATCTTTGGAGAGCTGATGCTGGGGCAATTCGGAGGAATTGGCGAATTAGAAAAATTCATTACCTTCTCCCTTGCGATGTATACAGCTGGCCGAATGGTGTCTGATCCGACGAATAAACGGCAGGTGGGGATCGCTGCAATGACAGGAGTTGCTATCCATCAATTGCTGAGTTCTATCGTTGATGTTGTTAAAGTATGGGTTGGGGTAGAGGAACTTGAAGCGGTCAAAGGACTAGCCGAAAGTATTGTAATCATTGAAGGTGTTGGATTTCTTAATGATGTTTTATTCTCTGGTATTTTGTTTGCACTGCTGCCGACACTGTATTTAGTTCCACGTCTATATGGCAAAATCGAACCGCTTCTTGGTATGAGACCGCGCCACAAAGATACAAAGTATGAGATGTCTAATTGGCTTTCTCCTAAATTTATCATTATGGGCGTAGTACTTGCACTCCTTGCCGTGGGTGCTGAAGTTATGTCCGAAACAGAATGGAGTTTTGGGGAGTGGGAGCTTCCTTTTGCTGAATCTTCGGAAAGCACACTGATCTGGGTCAGTATTGCAGCAGCAGCTGTAATCGCTATCGTCACCATCTTTATTCTTCGCAGTAAGGCTTCAAAATCTGCAAACAGGACGGATACAAAAAATGCCTGAGCCATTAATCGAATTATCACATGTTTCTTTTACGTATCCCGGGTCTGAGCAGCCTGTATTGAACGACGTTTCCTTAACACTGCACCGTGGAGATTTCACAGCGATTATCGGAAGTAACGGTTCGGGGAAGTCGACTCTTTGTAAACTATTTAATGGTCTGATTCCTCATTATTATACGGGAGATTACGATGGAGAGTCCGTCATATGCGGGCAATCGTCTGAAACGAGCAGTGTTGCCGAACTATCGAGAAAGGTAGGATATGTATATCAAGATTTCGAGAATCAACTGGTTCGTCCGACCGTACTTGATGATGTCGTTTTTACCCCGCTCAACTATGGTTATCCTGACTATCAAGCTCGAGGTCAAAAAGCACTGATGATGATGGGGCTGTCTAATGTAAAAGATGAATTCATTTGGTCACTCAGCGGCGGACAAAAGCATCTGCTTGCACTTGCGGGAGCGCTTGCTATGGATCCAGATATTTTAGTGATTGATGAGCCGATATCACAGCTTGATCCGCAGCATGCGAGGCATATCTATGATATTTTAAAACGCTTAAACGAAGATTACGGAAAAACCATTGTTGTTATCGAACATCATGCCGAATTTATCGCTGACTATTGTAAGGAAGTTGTTCTGATGGATCAAGGAAAGGTCGCATGGAAGCGTCCAACTCGGGAAGCCTTATCCTCGGTAGAAACGTTACTTGGGCTTGGGATCTATCCGCCGCAAGTGACCCAAGCAGCATGGCTGGATTTAAAGAACCGCGGATCATTACCACAAGGCGGGACTTTACTTCCGGTTCATATAACAGAGGCAGAAAGCTGGTTTCAATCGCGTCAATTAACGTTGACTCATGGAAACATAGAAAAACCACTAGTGGTCACAGAACTCAATATTCAGAAAAAAGTAGTTGTGGCAGAAGATGTTCGTTTATCATATCGCACCATTCATAAGAAGATGCACCCTGTACTGGATGGAGTGAATGTAACTTTGCACTCTGGTGAAGCAGTGGCGATTATCGGCAATAACGGTGCAGGGAAATCATCCTTACTTAAACTGATCGCAGGAATCGTAAAACCTACGGGCGGATACTTGAATGTGAATGGATTTTCGCTAAAAGGGATGAGCCCCGAGCGAATGGCAGGACATGTATCCTATGTATATCAGAACCCGGAAGAAATGTTTATTGAGGACTCTGTTGAAAAAGAAGTCGGTTATTATGTTCATGCTCACCGTTTGCCGGATGCGGAAGAACGTATTCAGAGCGTACTCGAAAGCTTCCGCCTTACTGGACTTAAGGACCGGGACGCAAGACTGCTCAGCGGGGGACAGCAACGGCGTGTAGCTTTAGCGATTGGAGCCGCTATACAGCCATCCATTATGCTCCTTGATGAACCAACGGCAAATTTGGATATTGCAACAAAGCAGGAGATGCTCAGTGTACTCTCTACTTTGAAATCACATGTGGAGACGGTCGCTATCGCAACTCATGATATGCAACTTGTGGCGGAGTGGGCAAGCCGGATCATTGTGATGCATCAAGGGGTTGTCATTGCGGACGGTACGAAGGAACAGATCTTTGAAGATGAGAGACTTCTTGAACGAGCGGGTCTGCTTCCTACGCAGCTCATGGAACTTAGCCGGTGTCTCAGATTGCCGAAAATTTGTTACTCGCTGGATGAATTCATTTCGTTTTACACACCTAGAGAACAATCTCAACCGGAAGGAGAGGACACCGCGTGGAAATCGTCAAAAAGACACTTGACCGCATCTCTGTAGAACGAATCAAGCTGGAATTACTCGGTACGGCTTATGGTAATACCACCACATTTATCGGGCGGCTTGATCCGCGTACGCTTTTATCTTGGTATTTGTTTTTTACCATCGTTCCCTGGTTTATTCATAACCGGACGATACTAATCGGCATGTTCGTACTTATGGTAGGTATGACGGCGTTATCTCGCGTTAGTTCCATCCTTATTTTCATATTATGTTTAGGACTGGCCGGTCAAGTTGGGTGGATGTTCTTATTTTCGATGCTATTTGGAGGCGATTTTACTTCCCTTTTACCTCTCCTTACGTTAACGCTGAAGTTATCGGTTATTTCACTTGCCAGTATCGCTGTATTTTCAAGTATGGACCCGGAAAAATTAAGTGATGGCCTGTCCGCTCTCGGTGTACCGGATACATTCTCTTTTAGTTTGTCATACGGGTACCGCATTCTACCTACTCTATTAGAAGAGTTTCATCAAATTCTGTTGTCTTTCCGTTTAAGAGGAAGGTCTCCCGAACGGTCTGGTTTTCTCTACATTCGGGTCATCATTTATTATCTGCGTCTGACAGTGCTTTGTTTCTATCCGCTGATGTTAAATACGGCCAAACGTTCCAGAACCACGGTTGAAGCGCTTGAAACACGAGGATTTACCTATGGGCTTAACAACCGTCAGGTGAAAAAGATGAGATTATCTTATCTTAAACTTGGCATGCTAGATTTGTATTTTATTGCATTTTCTATCCTTTATATCATCTGGTTGTTCTGGTTCGGTCTGAAATTCCCATCCATTTTGTATTAATTGGTATCAACATACGTAGAAGGAGATGAAGTTACATGTTAATCGATTTACACACCCACGGAAAACTATCCAAACAATCCGATTTTTCACTGGATTATTTTCACGAAATGATGCAAGAAGCAAAATTGAACGGGTTAGATGCGGTAGCATTAACCGAACATTTTAATACAAAAAACTATGAAGCCTTGTATGAAGGACTTGATTCCGCCTTCCTTTATAATGGTCACTACTATGAAGCCCACGGGGTTCGGGTATTCCCAGGAATCGAAGTCGATATAAGAGAAACAGGACATATTCTGCTGATAGGTAAAAAGGAAGAAATCTTGGCCATTCGAGCGGAGCTTGAACCCTATACCTCGAAAGAAAACTTCATTCCATTTGCGCAGCTGCTAAAGCTTGCTGATACGTACCATCTATTAAAAATTGGAGGACATCCCTTCCGGGATTCAACTCCGCTGCATCCATTAAATAGAGAACTGCTCATTCAATTAGATGCACTGGATCTAAATGCAAAAGATTTATTCAAACAAGGAGTAGAAGTCAATCGTCAGAAATTAGAACCGTTTGCTGAGGCGCTTGGTCTCCCCATTGTCGCAGGGAGCGATACTCATCAGTGTCTGCAATATGGAAGCGTTGTGAATCGTTTCAGTGAACCAATTCATACGGTGGAAGATCTGAAACGATCAATTAAGGACCGCAGATATGAGATTGAAATCTCCGCAGCACTTGACATAAAAGTCAAAGCATCTGTGATGCTGAAAAAAGTACTAAAACAATTAAAAGGTGAACCGCCTTCCCGCGAAGAGCTGGAGGAAGTATACACCAGCTAAATAGGGTGAGTAAAAATGGCAGGCTAACTAGAGTAAGTTAGCTGTCTACCAACTTGCCTAATCGAATTTGATTAGGCAGACTGCAGATAAACTATCTTAACTAGTTTATCTGCAGTCTTTTTTATTTTTAATATGTAGTAAAATACTTATGTAACTATGAACACAATAGTAACGTTTATTAATTGAAATGAATGAAGTATTTGTCAGTTAAATTAAAGTAAAGATGAGGGTGTGTTGATGTGGCGTTTAGTACATTGGTTATATTATTCGTGTTCATCGTACTTATTCTTGCAGTTCCGTTTGTACGATTTTTTAGAAAAAAGTTGGCTTCTACATTTGCAGGTTTCACAAAACGAACAAAATACATATATTCCATCCTTGTGATGATCGTATTTCTTTACCAAATCAGCTTACTACTTGTTTTTTTAACGAATCAATTATATAAGTTGACAGATCCATGGGCAGATCTATATTGGGGAAGCGCAGGAATAATGGGAATTATGTCTGGGATCGCAGGCATTAATATGTCTTCAAAATTTGTTGTGCTCTGTTCCATCTTTCTAATGGTCTTAGGAATGTTATTGCTTATGTTATTTGTGATATCTGCTGGCATAACTTCCATGTAAATTGTAAAAAAGATACCTTTATCGAAACCACAAGAGATTGTGGTTTTTTCTTATTGTAAACCTACAATTATAATTTTAAGTTTACAATAAGAAAATCTGAGGATATAATTCTATCATTAGATGTCGACGCTAATAGAATCATCGTTTTGCAATACATATGGGAGGTATTCACTTGAAGACAAAAGAAATGGTATTTGCTGCACTATTCGCAGCATTAATAGGCGTGCTTGGAATGCTTCCGCCGATTCCGTTAGGGTTTATCCCCGTTCCAATTACCGCACAGACGCTTGGTGTTATGCTGGCAGGATGTTTTCTAGGGAAGAAAACGGCGGGTATCAGTTTGATTCTATTTATTGTATTGGTTGCTTTAGGGTTACCGCTTTTAGCTGGAGGTAATGGAGGGCTATCTGCACTTCTAGGTCCTACATCTGGATACATATTTAGCTGGCCAGTAGCTGCATTCTTTATCGGTTTCATGACAGAAAAATGTTGGGGAAAGCTAAAAACATGGAAATTATTTTTAATCAATTTTGTTTTCGGTGTTTTACTTGTTAGTCTGATCGGAGCTCCGGTGATGGCTCTCATTACGAACACACCCGTATGGGCCGGTCTGATTGGAGCCCTCGTTTTTATACCGGGAGATTGTATTAAAGCACTTGTTGCGGCTATTGTCGCGGTACAACTGAGAGCGATTAGTCCTATTGAAGAAAAAGTGAATGATACCTATGAACAGAATTTAAGTGCGTAACGTGCAGGTGTGACGAGATAAGTTGAGATAACACGAGATAAAATCATTCATTTATTGCACCCAGACGCGAAGCAGAGAGGAACATATGAGATGCTAACTTTCGAGCATGTATCTTTTTATTATCGGAAGGGCCAGTTAATCGTTGACGATGTAAGCTTTACGATTGAAGCAGGTGAGTACGTGGCGCTTGTCGGTCCCAATGGCTCTGGTAAATCCACGATAGCCAAGCTTATGAACGGACTGCTTCTGCCAAAGAAAGGGTCCGTAAGCTTTAAGGATCTGATGACTTCAAATCCAGGGGATCTAGCCATGATTCATGAACAGATTGGTTATATCTTTCAGAACCCAGAGGATCAATTCATTACGACAACCGTGATGGATGAAATCCTGTTCGGACTTGAGAATATTCGGGTGCCTAGAGAAGAGATTTGTATGCGAATAGAGCATGCCTTGCAGGCAGTTCAGATGGAAGGATACGCAGGAGCAATGCCCCACGAGCTTTCTGGAGGACAAAAGCAGCGAGTTGCGATTGCAGCTATATTAGCGATGCGTCCACAAATCATCATTTTTGACGAAGCAACATCCATGCTTGATCCGGAGGGAAGAGAGCAAGTGATGAAGAACATGAAGGAGCTGCACCGTCAGGGCATGACGATTATTCATATCACCCATCACATGGATGAGGTGCTATTTGCCAAGCGGCTCTTGCTTTTACATGAAGGCCGGATTAAATTTGATGGGGAACCAGCGACTTTCTTTGAAACCGTTAATGTAACCGATTATCAGTTGGATAAGCCCTTTTCTGTCCGCTTACATCAAAATCTTCATTTAAATACACCACTTACAGCAGATTGGAAGGAGATGATTCGTTCGGAATGGAATGCGAACTAATAGATGTAGCTGTGGACTATAACGGACGGATGGCTCTAAAACAGATCAGCTGCACTTTGCATGAAGGAAAATGGATTTCTGTCATTGGACCAACGGGTGCGGGGAAATCTACCTTTGTCAAAGTATTAAAGGGACTCATTCCGAAGGTTCAGGGACAGTACCGGATTGATAAAGAGAGGGTTCCAACCGATACCAAAGGAAGAATGAAAGTCATACCTGAAATCGGCTTTGTTTTTCAGTATCCGGAACATCAAATTTTTGAAACAACGGTGTACAAAGAACTTGCTTTTGCACCAAAGATACAGGGATATTCGTCGCAGCAGATTGACGAGGCTATAGAAAATATCCTACCACAAGTCGGACTCTCTAAAGACGTATTGAACTATGCACCTTTTCAATTAAGTGGAGGTCAGAAACGACGGCTTGCTATTGCTTCTATACTGCTTATGAACCCAAAACTGCTTATTTTAGATGAACCAACAGCAGGACTTGATCCTTTGAGCCGAGTAGCTCTACTCAAGATGCTGAAGGAATGGCAGCACAAAAATAACTGCACGATTATTTTTGTATCCCATCATATTGATGATGTTGCCGAATATTCGGATGAAGTCATGATATTTAAGGCGGGACTGCTCATCGGTCATGAAGATGCAGATACTTTATTTTTGGAAAAAACAGAATTACTAAGACAAGCAGGGTTATCTTTACCAGAACATATAGAGTTCCTGCAGTTCATCGAACAATGGTACGGGCAGCCAATCGAAGTGAAAAGCTGCAGGGAACGAGATGTTTTTGATAGAATATTGCCCATTTGGCATGCAAGGGGTCTTACAAATGGCGAATAGCTTATTACTAGGCGAATATAGGGAACGAGAATCGATGCTGCATCAGCTGGATCCTCGAACGAAGATACTTAGCGTATTCATTATTATGCTTAGCTTTTTGATGCTGAAAACGTTCGTTGGTTATATAGCAGCCACCCTTTTTGTTATAGGGGTTTACCGATTATCCAATATCCCGTTTCGTATCGTGCTGAGAAGTTTAAAACCTGTTTTGTTTATATTATCGTTTACTTTTTTCTTTCATACGCTGACAACCGAGGGCAGGGTTCTTTGGTCTTATTCCTTTATACATGTAACCGTAGAGGGTTTGCAAAATGGTATGCGGTTTGTAATGCGAATTGTATTGCTGATTTTACTCGCCTCGATCTTAACGTTAACTACCAAACCTTTAACATTAGCTCAAGGACTTGAAAGGCTTCTCGGTCCGTTATCCAAACTAAACGTACCGATTGAACAATTTTCGCTCATGATTGTCATCGCAATCCGTTTTATTCCCACGATCATGCAAGAACTTGATCGGATTCTTCTTGCCCAAAAAGCAAGAGGATATGACATTTCGTCTCTACCCTGGACAAAACGTATTTTTTCGTACATCCCCATTCTCATTCCCTTGCTATTCACAACGGTAAAACGTGCGGAACAACTAACGTATGCGATTGATGCCAGGGCGTATGGGAATGGCAAGGGAAGAACCGTCTATAGACAGCTTGAAATGAAGCGGCTCGATTATATAGCCTTGGTTATCGCACTTTTATTTACGTTTGTCATGTTACTGTTAAGGATTGGGGGGATCTGAAGTGGACGTATATGGGGCTGTCTTGGATCGTGCAACGCGCTGTATTCATTATCATTCGAAAAAAGATATCATTGCAGTGAAGTTTGCATGCTGCAACCGATATTATCCTTGTTATAAATGTCATGAGGAACATGCTGATCACGCCATTCGGCGCTGGCCACAGGAGCAGTTCAGTGAACTCGCGATCCTATGCGGGAATTGTTACAGCGAATTGTCAATTAAAGAGTATATGAATACGGACAGCTGTCCGCATTGCCAGGCTCTGTTTAATGAAGGGTGTGCTGCACATTATCACATTTATTTTGAAGAAAGAAACCGTCCGTGAGGAGTAGGTTTCTTTTTTTGATTCTGCTACTGAACACGATCATAAAATTTCTGCCAATCTTTTTTTCCTACATGAATTAGATCGAGTACGGTCTTTTTTATGACAGTATGAATTGCTTCACGAAAAAAACGCATTTCTTCTCGAATGGCAGCCTCCACCAAACCATTCGAATTTTCATAGTTTGTTCTTTGGATCCCGAGTTCAATTTGATGTTGTGCTTCATGATCATCTACCATATCAAGAAGATGATCAAAAGCGATGAGAACGTCAGCATGTAAACCTAACTTATTCTCTGTAATCATGAGTTCTCTAAATTCTTGTAAACTTTTACGCATAAAGAATCACTCCTTTGTTTCTTTCCGAAGTGCTTAGGCAGGCAAATACTTACATTCCTTATTCATCATTTAATTTAATGGTATTCAACATATGATGATATATACATAATAATTCAGGAAATAGAGTGATGGGATATGCGATTACGGAACTGAATATGGCTAAGTCCATCTCGATAAAAAGACCGCTGACAATGATGTCAGCGGTCTTTTTTTTCAGAAATTGGTTCAGAAATGTTAAGTTATACAAAAGTAAATATGAATTAAAAGTACTTCATTTTTAAATACCCAAGTACTCTTTAATTCCATCTACAATGGCTTGTGCTGCTTTATCTTGTACAGCTTCAGTGAAGAGCGCCACTTCTTCTTGTGGATTGCTTAGGAAACCGATCTCCAGCAAAGCAGCGGCCATCGTTGTTTCTCTAATAACTTGATAATTCCCTTCTTTTACACCGCGGTCTTTAAAACCGAGTGCCTTCACTAGATGCTTGTGAATATCGCTTGCTAAATCCTTACTGCTGCTTCGCTGATAATAATACGTTTCTGTTCCGCTTGCTTGAGGGGAGGATAGAACGCTGTTTCCGTGAATTGAAATATATAGATCTGCTTTTAATTGATTGGCTAAGGCGACTCGTTCCGTCCGAGTGGGGTATACATCTTCATCACGAGTCATAACGACACTGATCTCCGGCTCACTTTGTAACAGCGCTTCTACTTTTAACGATAAAGCTAAATTAAAATCCTTTTCATATGTGTTCGTAATACCGATTGTACCTGGATCGCTGCCGCCATGACCGGGATCGATTACAACCGTTTTACGTCCTGAATTGTCAACTGGTGGAATAGGAATAGGAGCAGGAAATGGGACAGAAGTGCTATTTTCATCCGCTTCCGTTACATCGACAACAAGGGTATTTGATTCCATTTCCGTCTGATACTCAAAAGGGATTTCTTCTTCGGCAACGATAACAATTCGAACAACTTCCGGATCACGACTGAATAAGGAGTATCTCACCTCGGAAACAGTTGAGTATCCGCTAACGTCTAGCTTACCTATCGTTCCTATGTTTAAAGATTGAGAAAAGGAGCTGGAGAAAGTCGCGTTCGGGATATCGACCACAATCCGCTGAGGATTAGCGAGTGAAGATATAGAAGGTTTTACATCCCCATCTAAAGAAACGACGAGCTGGTTGTTTGCAAAATACATATCATTCACTTGTTTGACAGGTTCCTTATAGGGCCCTTCCTCAATGCCATTTGAACCTGCTACAGGAATACTGCTTGTAAGCGTAACGACTTTATTCTTATTATCCCATTTCACAGCAAGTCCCATATTTTCACTTACAAACCGAAGCGGCACAACGACTGTATTATTCAGATTTCTTGGTGAAACCTCAAGCAGGGAGGCTATGTCGTTGACCAAGGCTTCTTTTTTATTCACGGTGAGCGTTAAGGTATCTGTATCATTCTGAATTTTGACGCGCTTTGTCTTTTGATCCCAGGTTACTTTAAAGTTCAAATTCTCTGCAACCACACGGATGGGAATCATGACCGAATTATTTATGATGCTCACTTGTGCATGAGAAGGCAGTTTGATTTCTTTACCATCAAGAATAATTTTGGCTTTAGGCGGATTACTCGAAGCATGCCCGATGCTTGGAAAAATACTGCAAAATAATAAACTGAAAAGAAATAAAATCATTGTTTTTTTCATCGCACACCTCAATATTTGAATAATAATCTTTTTATATGGACAATATTCAACATTTTACCATAATTATCCTGCTTTATTTACACTATAAAATGATTCCTTTCTTCACGCCAAATGTTTGGGAATTGCTGAGTTACGGTATAGAAATAGGAGAGTCAGTAATATGGAGTTCTATTTTTTAATTGAGTGCAGAAAAAGAAAGGAGTATTTTAAGATGAATCAAAAACAACGAGAACGAATGGAATCAGGAAGAGGATTTATTGCAGCCCTGGATCAAAGCGGGGGCAGTACTCCCAAGGCCTTGCTGCAATACGGAGTAAAGGAAACGGAATATAGTAATGAAGAAGAGATGTATACACTTGTACACGAGATGAGAACACGAATCATTAAGAGTTCTGCTTTCTCTTCGGATTATATTTTAGGAGCGATCTTGTTTGAAAATACAATGGATCGTAAAATAGACGGAAAATTTACTGGGGAGTACTTGTGGGAGGAGAAAGGCATTGTTCCCTTTCTCAAGATTGATAAAGGATTAGCTGAGGAGAAAAATGGAGTTCAGCTCATGAAACCGATGCCTGAACTAGATCGTTTGCTGGACCGAGCAAATGAAAAAGGAATTTTTGGGACGAAGATGCGTTCCGTGATTAAAGAAGCGAATAAAGAAGCGATTAAAGAAGTCGTAGCTCAGCAATTCGAAGTTGCCAAGCAAATCTTGGCTAAAGGACTCATGCCGATTATTGAACCGGAAGTAGATATCTATAGTGAAGATAAACAAAAATCGGAAGAAATATTAAGAGACGAATTACGTAAGCATCTATCTACACTCGATGAGAACGTAAAAGTGATGTTGAAGCTTTCCTTGCCAAGCGAAGATAATTACTATAAGGAGCTTGCCAACCATCCTCATGTTCTTCGTGTAGTGGCTTTATCTGGAGGATATGAACGAGAAGAAGCGAATGAGAAATTGGCTCGCAACCATGGAGTGATTGCAAGTTTCTCACGTGCCTTAGCGGAAAGTCTTGTTGCAGACCAGACAGATCAAGATTTCAATAAGCTGTTAACAAGTTCCGTGGAAACGATCTATAAAGCTTCTTTAACATAAAAAATGTGAATGTTATCTCGAATGATGTTCATCCATAACTTTACAGTCTGGGCAGCCTCTATAAAGAGGTTGCTCTTTTTTTTGTCTGCTTCGCAATAGAAAAAATGATAGTATAGAGAAAGTCACAGAAAATTTTCAGAAAATAGGAGAGATTTATGCAAACCTCATGTACAACACATCCTAATGCTTCAAAAAAGAAAGAGCGTTTTCCTTTTGCGCTCATCTGTCTGACGCTGGGTGCATTTGCGATCGGTATGACTGAATTTGTAATTATGGGTATTCTGCCTAATGTTGCAAGCGATCTGAGTGTTACGATTCCACAGGCTGGACAGTTAATTACCGGATATGCACTTGGTGTCGCGATCGGCGCACCGGTACTTACCATTCTCACCAATCGGATTCCTCAAAAACCGTTGCTTTGTATTTTAATGGCGATCTTTATCCTAGGTAATTTCATCGGAGCAATAGCACCTACATATGAATTATTAATGGGGTCACGCCTGTTAACAGCTCTAGCTCACGGAACATTTCTTGGAACAGGTTCGCTCATTGCAACTCAATTGGTGCGTCCTGAAAAACGAGCCGGTGCTGTATCTATGGTATTAGCGGGACTTACCATCTCTAACATCATCGGTGTTCCTTTTGGCACAATGATTGGTCAAAATATGGGTTGGCGTGCTTCCTTCATAGCGATTACGATCATGGGGATCATCTCACTTATTGGCATCATCTTGTTGATACCAAAAATAGAGCAAACAACAGAGGCGAGTCTATCCAAAGAAGTTCGCAGTCTTTTCCAGCCACAAGTACTGCTTGTGCTTGCTACGGGGGCATTTGGAGCATGTAGTATGTTTACGGTCTTTACTTACATCACGCCACTCATGACGGATATTACTGGTTTTCAGGAGAGCAGTGTAACCTGGATTCTCGTAATGTACGGAGTAGGGGTCACGTTCGGAAATATGATTGGCGGGCGGCTTGCAGATTGGAAGCTCATGCCATCTATGATCGCTATATATAGTGTCTTGACGGCACTGTTATTTATTTTATCGGGCGTGCTGCATTACCCCGTTCTTACGCTGATTTTCGTTTTTTTGTGGGGAGCAGCCGCATTTGCTATTTTGCCGGGGATACAGCTTCGCATTATGAATTTGGCTCATGAAGCTCCAAGACTCGCTGCAACCTCGAGTCACTCTGCTCTTAATGTAGGGAACGCTTCTGGCGCATTTATCGGAGGATTCATCATTACTCATGCGGGCCTTGCCTATATTCCGCTGACTGGTGCATTGATGGCGGCTATGGGGATTATAGGAGCTGTACTAAGCTATAATCAGGTTGAAAAAAGAAAAAGAGCTGTGAATTAAACAATCCGACTCTTCAGGCAAATACCGCAACATGAACTGCACTCCAATGGTTAGATGGATTCTAGCCATTGGAGTTTTTTTGGTTTCTTGAACTATAAAGTAGATAATGGTAGAAATAATACGTATAAAATGTTATTTATTAGGTAGTAGGACATCCACAGGCAGCTGATAAAGGAGAGAAGTGCAGTATGGGGATTTTACAAGAACTTTTAAAAGATATTCCGGTTCCAAAAATGGCAAAAGTAAAAGTTGAGTTTGATGACAATCAGATCAAAGACTTGGACACAGAACTAAGAAAGAAGCTGGACCGTGAGAAAATCCTAAGCAAAATAAAGCCTGGAATGGAAATTGCGATCGCCGTCGGCAGCAGAGGACTCGACAGACTTGCCGAAATCACTTACGTGACGGTTAGGTTTCTGCAAGATGCCGGGGCGAAACCCTTTATTGTGCCAAGTATGGGCAGCCATGGCGGCGCTACAGCGGAAGGACAACGCGAAGTACTGGCACATCTCGGGGTAACCGAAGAGACCATGAATTGTGAGATACGTTCCTCTATGGAAGTCGTTCAGCTTGGAGAGCTGTCTAATGGTTTACCCGTATATATAGATCAGTATGCGGCTAATGCTGACGGAATCGTTGTTATTAACCGGATCAAGCCCCATACTGCTTTTAGAGGTCCGGTTGAAAGCGGAATCATGAAGATGATTAGTATTGGTCTTGGTAAGCAAAAAGGTGCTGAGGCTTGTCACCAGCTCGGATTTAAATATATGGCCGAGAATGTGCCTGCTATGGCTAAAATGATAATGAAGAAAAGACCAGTTTTGTTTGGAGTAGCAACCGTTGAGAACGCATTTGATAAAGTAGCTGTCATCGAGACCCTCACGCCCGATGAGATTGAAGGGAAAGAAGCAGGATTACAGATGAAAGCAAAGGAAATGTTGCCTAAACTGTTCTTTGATCAATTAGAAGTACTGGTTATTGATGAGATTGGCAAAAACATAAGCGGTGATGGAATGGACCCAAACATTACAGGACGATATCCTACGCCGTACGCTCATGGTGGACCTGACGTGAATAAGATGGTGGTCCTTGACTTGACTTCACAATCGGAAGGAAATGCGAATGGGGTAGGAACAGCGGATTTTACAACTCAAAGACTCGTAGACAAGATGGATCTCGAAACGATGTATGCAAATGGATTAACGTCTACCGTAGTAGCTCCGACCAAAATTGCAACGACTTTACCTAACGATCGTGAAGCGATTCAGGCTGCGATTAAAACAAGCAATATTCTGGATTTTCATCAAGTAAAAATGGTTCGTATCAAAAATACACTTGTACTTAATGAGATCGAAGTATCTGAGGCTTTACTAGAAATAGTGAAACAGCATCCTCAGATGGAACTGGTATCGGACCTCTATGATATTCCTTTTGACAGTGAAGGAAACTTATTTTGAACCAGGAGGAGAAGAATGACGAATTTATATGAACTTACAGGAAAATCAGAGGGGATAGCCTTGCTTGAAAATAAATATAACCAATTACAAGCCATCCTTCTGGAAATGAAGTCAGTCGTCGTTGCCTTCTCCGGCGGGGTTGACAGTACCTTTCTTCTAAAAGTTGCTGTCGATACCTTAGGAGCGGATCAAGTTCTGGCGGTTACTGCAGATTCAGAGACCTACCCATCAAGTGAATTGGAAGAAGCGAAGGAACTGGCAATGCAGATCGGTGTAAACCATCAGGTAATCGAGACTTCGGAACTTGCCATTCCAGGGTATGCAGAAAACAATAAGAACCGCTGTTATTTTTGTAAAAGCAGCTTGTTTGACCACCTCATCCCTGTACTTGAGCGGATGTCATTTCAGAATATTGTATACGGTGTCATTGCTGACGATATGAACGAATTTCGACCAGGAATGCAAGCAGCAAAAGAAAGAGGGATTCGCGGTCCTCTGCTTGAAGCAGGACTATACAAACAAGAGATTAGAGAACTTTCGAAAGAACGTAATTTACCTACATGGGATAAGCCTTCCTTTGCGTGTCTATCCTCTAGGATTGCTTATGGGGAGCATATTACGAATGAGAAGCTTAAAAAAGTAGAACGAGCGGAGGCTTACTTAAAATCACTCGGAATTCGCCAGGTTCGCGTTCGAACCCATCAGGAGATTGCAAGAATTGAAGTGGAACCGCAAGATATGAAAATTGTATTAGAACATCACTCTACTATCGTACAAGAACTTCAAAACTATGGATATAAGTACGTTACGATGGATTTGCTTGGTTACCACAGCGGTAGCATGAATAAAGTTCTTCCAATGTAGTGTAGTAAGAAAAGATCAATCATTACAAACGAGACATTCTACTATTTTTTTATACCTATTCTAATGCAAGAAGCGAAGTAAAGAGGTGCATGAGATGCTGGAAAACATACTAAATCAAGTGAAAAATGGAGAACTAAGTGTGGATGAAGCTAAGGAGTACTTCGCTGCTTTTGAAGACTTGGGCTTCGCAAAGGTGGATCATCATCGAAAAAAACGTCAAGGATTTCCAGAAATTGTCTATGGTGAAGGCAAAACATCGGAACATATTATTTCCATTGTCCAGTCTCTACGTGCGCAGAACAATCAGGTACTTGTCACAAGAGTAACGTTGGATAAGGCGGAAGAAGTTCAGAACGTTCTGCCTGATTTCATATATAACGATGTTGCAAGGATTCTGTATTGGAAAAAGGAAGAGACTCCTAGTAACCTGCCTGGATATATTGCTGTGATTGCTGCCGGCACCTCGGATATTCGTGTAGCGGAAGAAGCAGCCGTTACGGCCGAAGTCCTCGGAAGCAGTGTCCACCGGATCTATGATGTGGGTGTCGCAGGCATTCACCGTCTACTGCACCATGCGGAAGAAATCCAAAATGCGGTTGTTTCGGTTGTTGTGGCTGGTATGGAAGGAGCTTTGCCAAGCGTGGTAGGCGGCTTAGTTGCTCATCCCGTCATTGCGGTCCCAACCAGTATCGGCTATGGAGCAAACTTTAACGGCTTGTCAGCACTGCTTACGATGCTAAATTCTTGTGCTTCAGGCATCAGTGTTGTCAATATTGATAACGGATTTGGCGGCGGGTATAATGCTGCACTCATTCATAAGCTGATTCAGAAGGGATTGTAACTATTGAAAACACTATATCTCGATTGTTTCTCTGGGATTAGCGGAGATATGTTCATTGGCGCATTGCTTGATGCCGGGGCAGATCCGGTTCATTTAAGAGAAGAACTAAGCAAACTTCGAATTGAAGATGAGTATGAGTTGAGATGGGAAAAGGTTTTGAAAAATGGTATCACATGCACCAAATTTGATGTGATTTTGCAGAAAGATAATCACTCGCATGTACATACGCACGAGCACGACCATACTCATAAACATGGACATGATCATCACCATCATGATCATCGTTCGTATAAAGACATTGTTCGATTAATTGAAGCGGCTGGCTTTTCAGAACAAGTGGAAAATACAGCATTGCAAATTTTCAAAAAAATCGGGGAAGCAGAAGGGGAAATACATGGAGTTCCACTGGAACAGGTACATTTTCATGAAGTGGGCGCGGTTGACTCTATTATCGATATTGTAGGTGCCGCTATTGCGTTCCATCAGTTAGGAATTGAAGCTGTCATATCGTCGCCGATCCCAGTCGGTAAAGGGAAAATCCGTATTGATCATGGAATATATCCTGTGCCCGCACCCGCAACACTAGAAATGTTACGTGGTATTCCTATAGAGCGCTCTGAAATTAGATGTGAACTGACAACACCAACGGGTGCCGCGCTCATTGCAGTCTTAGTAGAGGAGTTTGGGTCCATTCCCTCCATGAGAATTCATACGATTGGCTATGGAGCAGGAACAAAAACATTCCCAGATCATCCTAATGCCCTTCGGGTTATCATTGGTGAATAGAGAAACAGAGAGGAGCAGGACGATGCAATCTCACCTTCCTCCGAGTCATGAACATGTAGATATGGAAATGGTCAAAATGGAAGTGAATCTAGACGATATTCCCGGAGAATGGCTTGGATATGTTATGGACTTACTATTCGAAAATGGGGCCAATGATGTATTTTATACACCGATCTATATGAAGAAAAACAGACCAGGGACCTTACTGCAATTGCTGTGTTCTACTGCTAAAATAGAGAAAATGAAAGAAATCCTTTTTACAGAAACAACGACTCTCGGAATTCGTTATTATCCATTAACTGTTCACCGTTTGGAACGAATATTTGAACAAGTGGAAACGGAGTGGGGGAATGTGACGGTGAAGAAGGGAATCTATGCAGGACAAGTGGTTGAGTGGGCTCCAGAATATGAAGAATGCAAACAGATGGCACTTTCCCATGGAATCCCTTTAAAAAAGGTATATGACCAGATTCGGAAAAGCGCGAATGCGTAAACTTTAAATGAGAAGTTGCGGTAACGCGGTATTTAAAGCTGTATTATTCAATAGATTTGACTTTAAGAAAAGAGAACAATACAATAGTTCTATGATGATCAAACAATACTCTTCAATAAATGATGTAAAACGGGTTAAAATTTTCAAAGCATTGTCAGAGATAAAACGTATAGAAATGATTCGATATCTTTATCACCACCGGGACAGCAACACTTGTGGTACGATTGGTGAATCGATGGGAATGGATAAGTCAAACGTATCCTATCACCTTAAGATTTTGTACGAAGCTGATTTAGTCAGCGTGACACGCATGGGTCAGAATAAGTGCAGCAGTCTGCGAGAAGATACATTTACTGAATTTTTACCGGGTTTCTTGGACAGTTTGTAACTCGAATGTCCAGAAACCCATCATTTTTTGATAATAATTTGAAAGTTTTAAAACTATCGAATTAAGAGTGCCAATCATCATGAACCGTTAGATTTCTGATCGGACGGGTAATAAGTAAGTGTGAAACTTAAAAATTTACGTAGTAATGGAGACGTGATCATATGAATCAGACAACAAAGAATAAACAAGTACTACTCATAAAGCGTCCGGAAGGATTGCCTACTCCGAGTGATTTTGAATTTAAAGACGTAGAAGTAGAGCAGCCTCAAGAGGGACAAGTTGTTGTAAAAACTTTATATTTATCGGTAGATCCTTATATGCGGGGCAGAATGAACGATTCGAAGTCGTATGTTCCCCCTTATCAATTAAATGAGGTAATTAAAGGTGGAGCTGTAGGAGAGATCGTAGAATCGAAATCAGATAAATACAAAGTTGGGGATAAAGTAATCGGTATGCTGGGCTGGCAACTCTTCAATACAGTAGATGATAACAAAGTTACCAAGATTGATGAGTCAATCGCCCCTGTATCTGCTTATCTGAGTGTTCTCGGTCTAACAGGACTTACTGCATACTTTGGATTACTTGATATTGGCCAACCTAAAGAAGGAGAAACCGTGGTTGTCTCAGGTGCAGCGGGTTCAGTAGGCATGTTCGTGGGTCAGATCGCTAAAATCAAAGGTGCACGTGTAGTTGGTATTGCCGGTACGGATGAAAAATGCAACTACTTAATGCAAGAGCTGAACTTTGATGCAGCTATTAATTATAAAACAACAGAAAATATCAAACAGGATTTGGAAAAAGCATGTCCAAGTGGTGTTGATGTCTATTTTGATAACGTAGGTGGTCCGATCTCAGATGCAGTAATGAGCTTGCTGAATGATCATGCACGTATTCCGGTGTGCGGCGCAATATCTTCTTACAACAGTACGGATGAAGATGTAGGACCTCGTATCCAAAGTCAAATGATTAAGACTCGTTCTTTACTCAAAGGATTTGTACTTAGTGATTATGCAGATCGTCAGTCAGAAGGACTTCAAGAGCTTGGCAAATGGCTGTCTGAAGGAAAATTAAAATATGAAGAAACCGTGGTTGATGGTTTTGATAACGTTGTTGAGGCCTTCCTTCAAATATTTAAAGGTGCGAACCTAGGTAAGATGCTCGTTAAAGTTAGCGAGTAAAAATACGAATTAGACTAACATACAGAGGAGAATGTGAATCATGGAAAATTACGAGAATTTGGCAAAAAGACAGCGGACATTCTTCAAAACAGGTGTAACGAAACCTATTCAATATCGAATGGATTCATTAGATACATTAAAAAAAGCAATTCTTACAAATGAAAAAGAAATTCTTGCAGCGCTCAGAAAAGACTTGAATAAGTCGGAGGCTGAAGGATATGCTTCGGAAATTAAACTGGTACTTGAGGAAATTAACTATTCTTTAGAGAACTTAAAAGCATGGATGGAACCTAAAAATGTAGAAACGCCTGCTTATATTACAGATGCTTCGAGCGTAATCTACCCAGAGCCATACGGTGATGCTTTGATTATTGCCCCATGGAACTATCCGTTCCAGTTGGCTGTCTCTCCTCTTGTAGGAGCTATTGCCGGCGGTAACTGTGCAGTACTGAAACCATCAGAATTTACTCCAGCTACATCAAGTATCATTACTAAAATGATAAGTGATAACTTCCCCGAAGAATATATTGCCGTTGTAGAGGGTGAAGTCGAAACGAGCACTGCTCTTCTAAAAGAAAAATTTGATTATATCTTCTTTACAGGAAGCACAAATGTCGGAAAAGTAGTAATGGAAGCTGCCTCCAAACATTTAACTCCGGTTACTTTGGAACTCGGCGGTAAGAGTCCTTGTATCGTGCATAGTGATGCTGATCTTGATACTGCTGCGAAGCGGATCGCTAGAGGGAAGTTTCTAAATGCAGGCCAAACTTGTGTTGCTCCAGACTATCTGCTGATACATCGTGATGTAAAAGATCAGTTTCTTAGCAAACTTAAAGAAGCAATTCATGGATTATATGGAGAAGATATTTCCAAAAACCCTGATTTCCCTAAAATTATAAATGAAAAACAATTTAATCGACTAAGAGCTTTCTTAGACAATGGGAATCCGTATTTTGGCGGTAAAACAGATGCTTCTAGACAGTTCATTGAGCCAACAATCCTTGATCAGATTTCTTGGAATGATCCGGTCATGCAAGAAGAAATCTTTGGTCCGATTCTTCCTGTAATCGTATATGATGATTTGAACGAGATTATTGAAGAAATTACGAATCGTCCAAAACCATTAGCTTTCTACGTTTTCTCTGAAAGTAAAGATGTACAAGATGAGTTGTTGAGCCGGGTCTCTTTCGGCGGCGGCTGCATCAATGAAACACTTGCACACTTAACTTCGCCTTATCTGCCTTTTGGCGGTGTGGGTGAAAGTGGTATGGGATCGTATCATGGTAAAGCAAGTTTTGATACATTCACGCATCATAAAAGTGTTTTGAAACGCAAAGCTGAGTAAAACAGAAGATAAGCGGATATAGAGAATCTCCATCATTAGGATGGGGATTCTTTTTTAATGGAGTCAGATCATATGATTATTAATCGCTGTCTATTTATCGAGAATAAAGAATTCTTCTACGATAAGACAGCCGTGGCATTCGTAACCTATCATCATAAATTAGATTAATACCATTCATCAATAAGAGGTGAGTTGAAAGGGGGAGACTTATGCCATATTCTACGGGTTTAATCTATAATTCTTCAGGTGTAAGTGGATCAACGCAGATCTTAGTTACTTGTTTAAATGATTCCCCTTATATCCCTTCTAATATTGAAATACAAGTTTTCAAGTGGAATGTAACTTTAACCAGCCGAACACCAATTGGTATTAATTTAATTCAAGTTCAACCGCTCATGACAAAAACATTACTCTACGCACTTTCAGACGCAGGATATTATGAAGTACAAAGTAATTTTTTTAGTGCAACGAGCACCATAACACACGTATATGGGATCGATTCAGCTGGCGAAATTATTCAGCGTGTTCTTCAATCGGAAATGACTTATATTGATCAGTTTACAATTACTTCTTAATAAAAGGGAGGGTGAGCAAATGCCAGTGGTTAATATTACTGCGGGACTTGGCGGTACGCAGTTCGAGCCTTCCATTGCAGTAAACACTTTAACTCCGAATGTCTTATGCGTGGTGGCCGTAGACACAAGTTCGGGACCTACAGGAACCGGTTTCTATCGATCAATAGACGGTGGATTAACATGGTCCACTGAGATTCTTCCCCAGCCTGCAGGATATGCAGGAGCAGAAGCACCTACCATAGATTATACATTTCCTCAAACATTCATAGTTACGGTACATGTTTTTAATGATTTGAATGACGGTACAATCATCAGCTACACCTCTTTTGATGACGGTGAAACATGGTCACCGCCTGTCTTTGTTAAGCGTGGCTACGGAACGATAGTACACAATGATGAACCATTTATATCAGTAGATCGATCACCTGGTAGTCCATACCGTGGAAATGCTTATGTCGGGTATACACCATTGTCCTCCTCTGCATCAGCTATCTTTGTACGGCGCTCCTTAGACCAAGGGCTGAACTGGGAAGAACCAGATCGTATCTCAGATCCTCGAGGCTTTCACGATCGTGCCGCACTTGCGATCGGTTTTTCAGGGCAAGTCTATGCGGGTTTTATAATAACAGGTCCGATTAATCCACTTGCTTTTTTACGAATTTCATATGATGGAGGAGTCACCTATCAACCACCGGTACAAAGACAGTCTACCTTCATATCTACTGTAGTTAAAGCCCCTTCTCCACTACCTGTACCTAATTATAACTTTCGTGTTCAGACCAACTTAAGTTTAGGTGCAGATATCTCCAATGGTCCATATAGCGGTAGTGTATATAGCGTATGGAATGATGCAAGAAATGGTTATACCGATATTCTGTGTTGTAAATCTCCCGATGGTCTTCTTTGGACGGCGCCGGTTAGTATTACAGGAGCACCTGCAGGTTCACAAAACTTCAGCCCTTCTATTACCGTATCGCCTTATACAGGAACCATACGTGTGATTTACTATACGAACCGGATTGACGGATTTCTTCTGGATGTGTTTGTTGCTGAATCATTTGACGGGGGGGCTTCCTTTGCGAACCGGCGTGTTACAACGACCTCATTTAATCCAAATGGATTATCACCGATCCCTACAGAACTTATAGGTGATTATATTACGGCGGCAACGATTGCTCCTGATAACCTGGCTGCTGTATGGAATGCGACCACTCTTCCAACAGGGAAAATGGATATTTATTATGGAACCTAACAAGAAAAAATTCTCGCATGATGCAGAAAAAATACGAAATAAAGGGATTAATAAAATCAAAAAAGGATGCAGAGCTATGATACTTTGCATCCTTTTTGTATTTTCTTGTTATTCAGGCGCAACTGCCGAATTCAAAGGCTTTACGGAATCTCTGTAGATGATTTCACCTTTTACAACCAGTCTGCCAAAACGAACATCGGGATGATTGATTTGACGCAGAAGAGACTGAACAGCAGTTTGAGCCATTTGATTGATGTTTACATCAATGGTCGTTAGATGAGGCTCCGTAAGCGTGGCATAAATATCGTTATCAAAACCAACGACAGAGCAATCTTCTGGTACCCGGTGGCCCATCAGCTTGAGCTTCTGTACTATGGAGTATGCGACTTGGTCACAGTTACATACAAATGCAGTTGGAAGCGGGGAAGGGAGCTCAATGTCGATGTAGGTTCCATGTTCGTCCCGATCATTGATAATCCACTTGGGTTCTAAATGTATGTGATGTTCAAGCAGTGACTTGTAATACCCTAAGAAACGATCCTGAATACTGCTTGTGGAGTAAAGGTTACCCACATACGCAATCTCCCGATGTCCTTGCTGGATTAAATAATTTGTAAGTTCATAGGCACCATAGAAATTATCTGTGACAACAGAATCGATACTTGAGTGTTCGTCATAAAAATCCAGAAACAGTTTTGGCTGTTCAATGTTCTCAATCACTTCAATATAAGGCTTATTAATCTGACCTAGTACGATAAAACCATCTACTTTACGGTCATAGTAAATCCTAGGAAGAAGGAGGCCTTCTTCATCCGAACTGCTAAGGATGTGCAAAATCCCATAATAACCAGTGGCTTCTAGAGACTTCGATATTTCTTGGTAGACACGTAGATAGAAGGATTGATCAGGACCTGTGAATCTTTCAGGAATAATGACCCCAATGTTATAGGTTAATCCTTCGCGCATCGTTTTAGCTGCCATATTCACTCGGTATCCAAGTTCACTTGCCAGTTGTTTAATCCGTTCCTTTAGCTCTTCACTTACGCCTTCTTTATCATTAAGTGCTTTCGACACGGTTACACTACTCACGCCAAGCTGGTTCGCTATGTCACGCATAGTGATGTTTTTATTCATCACATCATCTCCTTTATTCCCACGGCTGTTGATTAAATATGAAGTAAACTAATGATGTAAAATTAATTCGTTATATGCATGTTAAGTATACCTTCTTCTGGGAAACGAATAAAGAAGATGAATGAATTAATGCAGCGACAAAGCGAATTTACTTCGTTATTTTTAATAAGGACTCATTCTTCTTAATTAGTTGTGCACGCTGTGCTGCGGATCCAAGGGAACGGAAAGTGTCAGCAGGTGTATTAAATGTATAATCAACTAATTTATCAATGGTTGTTGTAGCCACATGGATACGCGTATCGCTGGATGCATAGTAAATGAATACTTCTTTCTGATCATTAACAACCGCTCCGTTACAAAATACAACATTAGATACATCACCGACTCTCTCATCATCATAAGGAGCAAGGAAATGACCACCTGGTTTCGCGATGATTTCGGTAGGATCCGAAAGACTAGTCGCAAATGTATAGAGCACATAGCGCAGTCCGGCTGCTGTGTTTCTTACACCATGAGCAATATGAATCCAGCCACGATCTGTTTTAATCGGTGCAGGACCTTGTCCATTTTTCACTTCATACACGGTGTGATACTGACGTTCGTCAATTATAAATTCTTCATCAATTACAGGGTTTAAAATGTCTTCACAGTAACCAAAGGCAATTCCGCCTCCTGATCCTGTAGATATAAATCCGTCCTGAGGACGAGTATAAAACGCGTATTTTCCATCAACGAATTCAGGGTGAAGAACAACATTACGCTGCTGCGGTGAATTTGTCTTAATATTCGGAAGTCTTGTCCATGTCTTCAGATCTTGAGTACGTACGAATCCAGCTTGTGCAACTGCGCTAGATGTATCAAAAGGTGCTGCATCTGGATCTTTTTGTTCGGAACAGTAAATGCCGTAAATCCATCCATCTTCATGTTTCACGAGTCTCATGTCATACATATTGGTCTCATTCTCATCAATGTCTTCCCACACTAAAGGTTCTCCTACAAAACGAAAATGATCGATACCGTTATCGCTTTCCGCTGAAGCAAAAATAGATTTACGGTCCAGACCTTCGGTGCGTGATACGAGTACGTATTTTCCATCATGGTAAATGGCCCCTGGATTCAATGTAGCATTAATCCCGAGTCTTTCCATAAAGTAAGGATTTTGTTCTTCGTCCAGATCAAATCTCCAGTGCAGAGGAACATGATGCCGTGTAAGAACAGGATTTTCATAGCGATCGTAGATTCCATTATAAAATTGTTCGTTCACTTTATTTGGTTTATTCAGCAATTCCTCTTGTTTAGCAAGCAGTTCACCATATTTTTTGTGTACCATTACTCACTCATCCTCTCAATCATCTCTATACAAAAACGGCTGTTATGATAGGGACACTTCCAAGCTCCAGCGATTTCACGCTGATCATGGCTGCCATCTTCCTTAACTGCCCACACCCATTCGCTTCCTAGTCTTGAGTCGATAATATGATTTTTTGTATATTCCCATAGGTTTGTTACCAGCTTCATAAATAATGGGGCATTCGTACGCTGATATGCGTTATAGAATCCTACCATCGCTTCAGCCTGCACCCACCATATTCGTTTCGTATCTAAATGGTCTTCTTCCCGTTCATTAGCAAGGGAGCCATCGCTTTGAATGGCACTTTTTGCAACGGAATAAGCCAAATCAAGTATCATTTTTTGGTGATCGGGATGATCGGAACCAATAACTTTCATCGCGTCATCGATAAGCCAGCTTGCTTCAATATCATGACCGTAAGAAGTGAGGTCAAGCAGAGAATTCCAGTTCTGATCAAAGAAAACATGGAGTCTGCCTGTCTTTACGTCAAACATCCGATCATGAAGAATATGGAGCAAATTTTCAAGCGCAGTTCGAACTCTGCTGTCTGGCCATACACGATAAAGCGTAGTATACGCTTCCAAGATATGAATGTGAGTATTCATCGTTATGCTTGCGATGACATCATTTTCACTTAACATCTCGTTAGGTTGTTCCTGCCATGTGCGATTAAATTCTTCCTTATAAGCATTCGTCTCGGGTTTATAACCTTTATCTTCAATAAGGAAAAATAGAGACTTTGCCAGTTCTAAAGCTTCTACATTGTTTAATGCCCGATAATACTCACTTAAACTGTACACAGCAAAAGCCTGATTATAGATATGTTTACGCGTATCGAGGGGATTACCCTCATAATCAACAGACCAATATACACCGCCGAATTCAGGATCAAGAAGATTCTCTTTCAGGAAACGGAAGGAGTGATGGGCATGCTCAGCATAGGACTCAGAGTTTATGTAACGATATGCAGCTGAAAAAGACCAAAGAATTCTTGAATTCGCGATTCCGCCTTTTGCCGCTTTTTTGTCTAACTTCAAGCTGTAATCCAGCTCTCCGTAATACCCTCCTTGTTCCTCATCCTTCATGTTTGCCCAGAAAGGAAGTATATGAGATACCCATTCCTCTTGAATCTCGGCAGTTAAGGTGTTCAAAGATTCGACCAAAAAGTCACAACCTCTCTAAAATGAAATCTATTTAAGTAAACGATAACTTAATCAAATATTAAATTTCTTTTTAATGCTTGTCAATGATTTAACGGAAACAGATCTCTATAAAAGAAAAGGAGAACAGTAATAAAAATAAAGGTTGACTGGAAGCGTTATCAATATAAACTTTGTTTGTAACTTAATCGTTAACTTAAAAACACTTGAAAGGGGTTATGAAAGTGAGTAATAAAAAAGGGTTATTTAAGTTTTTATCTGTATTTCTCATTATCTCCATCTTGGCAGCATGTTCTTCTAATGGAGGAGATTCAAGTGCTTCAGACGATGATGGGGCAATTAAAGGAGAAATTACCGTGATCACGCAGAGAACAGATATTGTTGATACGGTATTCCAAGATTATGCCAAGAAATTTAATGAAAAGTATCCAGATGTAAAAGTAAATTTTGAAGCACTTTCTGATTATGAAGGTCAAATTAAAATTCGGATGAACACGGATGAATATGGTGATGTTCTTTTGATCCCAACGAGTGTTCCGGTTGCAGACCTTCCCAGTTTCTTTGAACCGCTAGGAAGCTATGATGAGATGAAAACCAAGTACACAGGTATTGAAGAACGAATGGTAGACAATACAATCTACGGAATTCCAGTTGCGATTACATACTCCGGTGTCATCTACAACAAGCAAGTGTTTAAAGATGCTGGTGTAACGGAAATCCCGCAAACGATTGATCAGTTCATGGAAGTTCTTAGAAGTGTAAAAGCAAACACAGATGCTACACCTTTATACACCAACTATGCCGCAGGTTGGCCGCTGACACAGTGGGAATCTGATCTAACGACGGTAGCTGGCGATGTTGATTATGTAAACGTTACACAGCCGAACAGTGATGATAACTTTGTAGCAGGTCAGCCGCACTACGATCTTTATAAAATTATGTTTGATGCGGCTAAAGAAGGTTTGATTGAACGTGACCCGACGACAACCGATTGGGAAAGTTCAAAAGCAGAGTTAGGACAAGGGAAAATAGCGACGATGGTTCTTGGATCTTGGGCAATTGACCAAATTAAAGCTTCGGCAACCAATCCAGATGATATTGGATTTATGCCATTCCCTACTAATGCAGACAACGTAATTGTACCGCTTGGTGCCGATTACAACCTTGCCATTAACGTAAATAGTAAGAATAAAGCGGCTGCAAAGGCATGGGTGGATTTTTTCATACATGATTCTAACTATGCAGTAGAACAAGCAGGCAGCATCAGTGCAGTGGTTGGTGCGGAACTTCCTGAAATTTTGAAAGAGTACGGGGATCAAGGTGTTGAGTTTAAAACCATTACCGCTTCCAAAGAAGGACAAGAAGGTTTAGTAGATAAGATTGATAAAGAAGCGGAAGTGGGTCTCTGGCAGCCTGACTTTAAGAAAAGAATTATTGAAGCTGCGCTTGGTAACCGGAAAGAATCTTATGATGACATAATGAAAGACCTGAATGATGCATGGGTTGAGGCTCGTAAAACAGTAGCCGAATAGAGAATAGTGAAAGGTTCAGAAGATCATCCAGGACCATGCCGATGATCTTCTGAAATTTCATAAAACGGCTGGATAAGTGGAGGTATGGCATGTTTAAATTATCTAATTTGAGTTACGCCAATCAGAGAAAATTAATTATACTGGCGTTCTCGTTCATCCCGATTATTCTATTAGTTACATTTGCTTACCTGCCTGTAGTGAATATGTTCAAATACAGTTTTACGAGCTGGAATGGTTACAGCAAAAACATGGAATATGTAGGGTTTAAAAACTATATCAACATTTTTACGAATCCTGAATATTTTGCTGTGTTTAAAGTAAGTTTATATTACTTTGTAGCCACCTTTTTCCAAATGGGTCTAGCTCTTTACTTTGCAACCATCTTAAGTTTTAAAGTACGGTTTAAGAACTTTTTTAAAGGGGTTTTATTTTTCCCTTATATGCTGAATGGGGTTGCTATTGGTTTTATATTTTTATTCTTCTTTAGACCAGATGGAACCTTTGATACATTACTGAATGCGCTGGGACTTGGTAAGTATATTACGCTTTGGCTTGGTAACCCAGACGTGATTAACATTTCACTTGCAAGTGCTTCTGTATGGAGATACATGGGATTTAACTTCATTATCTTTCTCGGGGCTATTTCCTCGATTGATAAAGATATTTATGAAGCGGCGGATATTGATGGTGCGAACAAATGGCATCAATTCAAACATATTATTATCCCAAGTATCAAACGAATCGTTCAACTGAATCTGATTCTTGCAATTAGCGGCGCAATCAGTGCTTTTGACATTCCTTACATTATGGTTGATGGAGCAAATGGCAGTAAAACGTTTGTTATACAGACCATTGATATGGCGTTCAAATACGGGAAGTTTGGTCTTGCTTCAGCGATGGCAGTGGTGCTCTTATTTATCGTCATCATTGTTACCTTGCTGCAGCGCCTTGTCATTAAGGAGGATAACTGATGTTTACCCTTAAGAAATCAGTAGCGTCGGCTATTAAATATATATCACTAATCGTGGGTTCTCTTGTCGCTATTGTACCGATTCTTGTTGTGTTTTTTGCTTCATTCAAAACCAAAGAAGAGTATGCAACAACAAGTCCGATTACACCACCGGCAGACTTTACAAACATAAGTAACTATGTAACTGCTTTTATTGATGGGAATATGCTTATCGGATTTATGAACACGTTTATCATTTTAATTATCTCCATTGTGGGTGCTACCTTAACAGGTTCTATGATTGCTTTTATCCTTAGCCGGTTTAAATTTAGAGGCAAAAAACTGCTTATGGGTGCTTTCCTGCTTGCCACACTGATTCCGAGTGTAACTACACAGGTCGCCACTTTCCAGATTATTAATGCTCTTGATCTGATGAATACAAGATGGGCGGCGATTGTTCTGTATCTCGGGACGGATATCATTGCGGTATATATTTTCTTACAATTCCTAGATACGATTTCACTGGCACTAGATGAGTCGGCGATGCTAGATGGTGCATCGTACTTTACAATTTATTGGAGAATTATTCTGCCATTACTTATGCCGGCGATCGTCACTGTCATTATTGTAAAGGGTGTCAATATTTATAATGACTTCTATACACCTTTCCTGTATATGCCGAAGACAGATTTACAAGTGATATCAACCGCATTGTTTAAATTTAAGGGTCCTTATGGTTCCCAATGGGAAGTCATCAGTGCGGGGATTATGATAGCGATTATTCCTACACTTATTATTTTCATGAGCCTTCAAAAGTATATTTACAATGGTTTAACAAACGGTTCAGTTAAATAACTTTCAGATAATGGAGAGGGGAATTCACAATGTCAAAAGTAAATATTATTGGACAAGCTTTGCCGAATATGCCATGGGAGAACAGACCAGAAGGGGTTACAACACCGGTGTGGAGACATTCCGCTAACCCAATTATCGATCGTAATCCGGTGAAAGGGATTGCTAGAATTTTTAACAGTGCAGTTGTGCCTTATGAAGATGGTTATATGGGGGTATTTCGTGCCGAAACAATCAACGGACGTCCTCATTTGCATTTGGGAAAAAGTAGCGATGGCTTACAGTGGGAGATTGAAGAAGAAGCAATTTTTTTTACAGATTTTAATGGTCAGCCGTATAGACCCAATTATGCTTACGATCCTCGCGTAGTAAAAGTAGAAGACACTTACTATATCATTTGGTGTACTGATTTTTACGGTGCTGCTTTGGGATTTGCCAAAACAGAAGACTTCAAAACGTTTACTAGACTTGAAAATCCATTCTTACCTTTCAATCGTAACGGAGTTCTGTTTCCGAAGAAGAAAGACGGTAAATTCTTAATGCTATCCAGACCAAGTGACAGCGGACATACTCCATTTGGTGATATTTTCCTTAGCGAAAGCCCTGATCTCGTATACTGGGGGAAACATCGTCACGTCATGAGTAAAGGCGGACAGGGATGGTGGCAATCTGTGAAGATTGGCGGCGGTCCTGCTCCAATTGAAACATCTGAAGGTTGGCTGATGTTCTATCATGGTGTGACGGGTACTTGTAACGGTTTTGTATATAGCATGGGTGCCGTTATCCTTGATAAAGAGGAGCCTTCAAAAGTGAAATATCGTTCCTCTACGTTCGTACTTACTCCGGAGACTTGGTATGAAGAGAGAGGATTCGTTAACAATGTTATCTTCCCTTGTGCCACTCTTCAAGATGCGGATACTGGCAGAATTGCGATCTACTACGGAGCTGCGGATTCCTATGTAGGTGTTGCTTATACCGAAGTGAATGAAATTGTAGAATATATTAAAAATACGCATGAAGATATAGCAGACGATCATGAGATCGGTCTCATCTAAGAAAGGGACAAGATAAATGTCGCTGGAACTCGAATATATGAAAGGCTTTACTTTTGGTTGGTTAAATAAGAAAGGTGACTTTACTAAATCGGAAGCAAAAGAATCACTCAGACTTATGAAAGAACGAACGAACAGCAATTATGTGATCTTTGCTCTTGCAGCGTTACAAGAAACTCCGCATACTACGCAGGTTGATTATAAAGGTGAGCATATGGTAGCGGATGAGGAACTAATCGAAATGATTCAGTGCGCTCGTTCCCTTAATATGAAAGTGGTATTAAAGCCTACCGTAAACTGCAGTGATGGAACTTGGCGAGCGCATATTAATTTCTTTGATCTAGATGTCCCTTGTGAGCCGAAATGGCATGATTGGTTTAAGAGTTACACGGAATATCAACTTCATTATGCAAGAATAGCAGAGGCTATGAACTGTGAAATGCTGATTGTAGGTTGCGAGATGGTACAAACCGAACGCCGCTCTAACGAATGGCGCGAGCTGATCTCTAGCGTCCGTGAGGAATATACAGGATTGATCAGTTATAACACAGACAAGTATCAAGAGTCTAATGTCAACTGGTGGGATGCCGTTGATGTCATTTCATCCAGTGGATACTATCCTATTGATGATTGGGAAAGACAGCTTGATCGTATTGAACAAGAAATTGGATCTTATCATAAACCTTTCTTTTTTGCAGAAGCAGGATGTCCAAGCCGTGAAGGTTCTTCTTACGTTCCGAATGATTGGGGACTTTCTGGCAGGGTGTCTATCGAAGAACAAGCACGTTACTATGAGGCGATGATTGAACATACACGTAAACGTCTGTGGGTGAGAGGCTTAGGGCTATGGGACTGGCCAGGTTTATTATACAAAGAAGAAAATGCGGTGACAGATGATGGTTACAGTGTATATGGCAAGCCTGCTGAACGTGTAATCAAAGCATTTTATCAACAAGAACTCTAAAAACAGCACAGCAGTGCCGATTGTTAAGTAATTGAAATTCTATCCTTATCTAATTTGTAAGAGAAATAGCAGATGGCCCCTAGTTGATTGGGGTCATCTTTTTTATTTGATTTGGCAGCGAAAATAAGCATTATTGACTATTTACTGTAAGCGTTTTCTCCTTTAAAATTCAAGTAACTTAATCGATAAGGTTAAGTAAAGGTAATTTTATTCTTTGCTTAAATAAGTTGATTATATTTCTGTGTTCACTCATCACGATTTACCTCCATCTATCAGATGAGAATTAAAATAATATAAAATGGGAGGTAGTTATATGCTTCGAATGAAAAAAAGTTTGATCTCGATGTTGGCTGTTCTCACTGTATTTGCCTTTGGGGGGACCCTGCCAAAAGCGGAAGCAGCTTCAGGATTTTATGTAAGCGGAACAAAAATCTACGACTCTACAGGAAAACCTTTTGTCATGAGAGGGGTTAATTATGCGCATTCATGGTTTAAGTCTGATCTAAATACGGCAATTCCAGCGATTGCAAATACAGGAGCTAATACTGTACGTATCGTATTGTCCAATGGAAGTCAGTACACGAAAGATGATTTGAGTAGCGTCAAAAATATCATTTCTTTAGTATCGCAGCATAAAATGGTCGCTATTCTTGAAGTACATGATGCCACAGGCAAAGATGATTATGCATCACTGGATGAGGCAGTAAACTACTGGATTAGCATCAAGGACGCTTTCATCGGAAAAGAAGACAGAGTTATGATTAACATTGCAAATGAATGGTACGGAAGCTGGAACGGCAGCGGATGGGCTGATGGATACAAAAAGGCCATTCCAAAACTTCGTAATTCGGGTATTAAAAACACATTAATCGTGGATGCGGCAGGTTGGGGTCAGTACCCGCAATCGATTGTTGATTATGGACAAAGCGTATTTGCAGCGGACTCTCAGAAAAATACAGTGTTCTCCATTCATATGTATGAGTATGCTGGGAAAGATGCAACAACCGTAAAGTCCAATATGGAGAATGTGATAAACAAGGGGCTTCCACTCATCATTGGTGAGTTTGGTGGATATCACCAAGGTGCAGATGTGGATGAAACCGCAATTATGAAGTATGGTCAAGAGAAAGGGATCGGCTGGCTAGCATGGTCTTGGCATGGAAATAGTGCAGAATTGAATTACTTAGATCTGGCAACAGGTCCAAATGGAAGTCTTACAAGCTGGGGTAACACTGTGGTTCATGGTACAAATGGAATTAAACAAACTTCGGTTAAAGCCGGTATCTTTTAATCGATTTGTTGATGTTGATCGTTAGGTTCCATAAGAATAGATCGTTGGTTCTATAAGATGAAGAAAATATTTCACTTTCACAAACCCGCCTTCTTTTTGAAGTGCGGGTTTGTTATCATGGATACAGGTTGTAAGGAAAGGAATGTAATACATGAAGAAGAAAGTCATCGTCGTAGGTTCAGGGATTCTAGGAGCATCAACAGCTTACCAATTGGCGAAAAAAGGAGCAGAGGTCATAATTATAGACCGCGGTGATAAAGGGCAAGCCACCGATGCTGCTGCCGGGATTATATGTCCTTGGTTATCACAAAGACGTAATCAAGATTGGTACCAGCTTGCTAAAGCAGGCGCGAGCTTTTATCCTAAGCTGATTCAGGAGCTTGAAGCCGAAGGGGAAACAGAAACCGGATATGCAAAAGTGGGTGCTCTTAGTATCCATACCGATGTAGAGAAAGTTGCGAAAATTGAGGAAAGAGCACATAAACGAAGACCAGATGCACCCGAGATAGGCGATATTACTAGACTTGATGAGAAAGAAACCCGCGAACGTTTTCCTCTATTAAATGAAGATTACCATGCTGTACATATCAGCGGTGCGGCGCGTGTTGACGGACGGGCGCTGCGTGAAGCACTGATCCGCTCGGCGGAGCGGAATGGGGCAATTGTAATTCATGGGGATGCAGTACTTCAGTATCATTCAAACCGAGTAACGGGGGTCACTGTTAATAAAGAGAGCATTTCAGCTGATAAAGTGATTGTGTGTGCTGGTGCTTGGGCTGCGTCTTTAATGGCACCTCTAGGTATTTCTTTTCAAGTTAGTTATCAAAAAGCACAAATTATGCATCTGCAAATTCCAGATGGTGAGAATACAAATGAGTGGCCTGTAATTATGCCGCCTTCTGATCAATATTTGCTTTCTTTTGGAAACCAAAAAATAGTGATTGGAGCAACACACGAAAATGATATTGAAGGTTATGATACAAGGGTTACCGCAGGCGGGATGCATGAAATACTTACAAAAGGGCTGGAAGTGGCATCAGGTTTAGCAAACAGCTCACTTCAAGAGGTGAGAGTTGGATTTCGTCCCTTTACACCCGGATTTTTACCAGTGTTTGGTGCAGTTCCGGAGTGGGAGGGCGTGTTAGCCGCCAATGGACTTGGTTCATCGGGTCTAACGATGGGACCTTACATTGGAAGTCAGTTAGCTGCATTAGCACTCGGCATGCCACTGGATATAGATATTAACCCTTATGATTTGCGAAAAGCAATGGAAGGAAACTAAATATAAAAAAGGAGATCTAGATAATTGTATTACTTTTATCCAGATCTCTTTTTGTTTTCAATGTTCGTCTTTTAAGATCTCTTCCATTTTTTTAAGTTTTCGATAGATCACAGAACGATGAATATCTAATTTCTGAGCAGCTTCACTTATGTTTCCCTGGCAGGAGTCAAGCACTTTCTCAATATATCGTCCTTCTGTGATCGTCGTGAAATCTTTTAGTGAATGAAATTGAGTCTGATTGTTGTTAATGAAATGATCGAGTGCAAACCAGTCTGTAACCATTTCGTTCATTTTTTTTAAAGGTAGACTATTGATAACGATCAATCGTTCAACATAATTACGTAACTCCCGCACATTTCCCGGCCAACTAAGCGATAATATATGCTGAAATTCTTCTGCACTTAATAAAAATTGTTTGTTGTATTTTTGATTGAATTCATCGATAAACCTAGAGACGAGACCCACGATATCTAATTTCCGATCACGAAGGGGAGGAATATGAATAGGGATGACGTTAATTCGGTAAAAGAGATCTTGTCTGAATTTACCTTGCTTTACGAGTTTCCAAAGGTCACAGTTCGTAGCGGCAATAAAGCGACAATCAACCTTAATATTTTCAATTCCTCCGACTCTTCGAAGTTCGTTTGTCTCAATGACCCGAAGTAGCTTTGTTTGCATATCCAGAGGCATCTCTGACAGCTCATCAAGAAATAGGATCCCTTGGTGAGCTGTTTCAATAAGCCCTATTTTACTTTTTGAATTACGGTCATAGACACCATCTTCATAGCCAAACATTTCATATTCAAATAAAGAATTCGGAATGGCAGCGCAGTTTAAAGTGACAAAAGGACCATTTCTACGATTGCTTTTTTGGTGTATATAATTAGCGATCACCTCTTTACCTGTCCCTGATTCACCAGTGATCAGAATCTTGCTGTCATAAGGAGCGATTTGATCACATGCTTTAATAATCTGTTTCATTGCAATACTTTCAGCCACAATATCTGGAGGAGATACCGTCTTATCAATCTCTTTGTTAATAAGCTCACTTTCCTGAGCCTCTCGTTTACTTTCTTCAATCGAACTTTTATTAGAGGTTGTAACTACAAGCTGAATTTCTCCATCTGGCTCAAGTATCGGAATGGAAGTAGATAGAATGCCAAACCCCCGGTTTGTATTGATTTTTTTCGTTACTCTTTTTTTGGTTTTGATTGCTTCCATCGTAATTGAATAATCGTAGTATCCCGCACTCACAAGATCCATGACGTTAGATCTTAAAATCTCTTCAAGCGGTATTCCCAGTGTAATTGCTGTAAATTCATTAGAAATTAAAATATTCCCAAAACGATCTGTTACGAAGAGGGTAGAAGGAGATTCATTCTGATCATTCTGCCCATGCGATTTTCCCGAAATCTCTGTGTTTGTCATAAGTGTCATTCCTTTATTAGCAAACCAAGTTTATTTCTTGAATAAGAAGTACTTCATTATTATAGGGAGTTTAAACTATTTTAAACAAATGATATGAAAAGGGTCGTAACATATAAAAACCTGGACATTCAGGATGAATATCCAGGCGTAAGTGTGATATTAAGCAAATGCTAACTCGCGTGCCTCATGGAATTTAACTTTTCCAAGCTTTTCAAATACTTGTTCTGCTTCTGCAAACATGGAAGTAATCATTTCCTCTACCGTTGTGATTTCGTTGCACAATCCGCAAATCTGACCAGCCATGACAGAACCATGATCTGTATCTCCTTCAAAAACAGCTCTACGCAAGGAGCCAAGAGACAATTTTTCTAATTCATCTCGGCTTGCTTTTGCATCTTCAAGTTCTAGGTATTTCGCAATCATACTATTCTTAATACTGCGAACCGGACCTCCAATACTGCGGCCTGTTACCGTTGTACTTGTATCTGTAGCTTCAAGTACTGCTTTTTTAAAGTTCTCGTGAGCTGGGCATTCTACAGTTGTTAAGAAACGAGTACCTACTTGAACACCTTGAGCACCTAAAGCAAAGGCAGCTGCAACACCTCGGCCGTCAGCAATACCGCCAGCACCGATTACAGGAATAGACACAGCGCTCACAATCTGAGGAAGAAGAGCCATTGTAGTCGTTTCGCCTACATGTCCGCCAGCTTCTGTTCCCTCAGCAACGACAGCGTCAACTCCCAAAGATTCCATTTTCTTAGCAATTTTTACGGAAGGGACTACAGGAATAACAATAATATTGTTTTCTTTAAAGGTTTGCATGTATGGAGCCGGATTTCCCGCACCAGTGGTTACAATTTTAACCCCTTCTTCAATAACGACTTGAATAAGTTCTGGGATGTTATGCATCATGAGCATTAGGTTCACGGCAAATGGTTTATCTGTAATTTCACGAGTTTTACGAATTTCTTCACGAAGACGATCAGCGGATAATCCGCCAGAACCAATAATACCAAGCCCGCCTGCATTAGATACAGCACCTGCAAGAGGAGCGAGAGCGATTTGTGCCATAGCACCTTGGAAGATCGGGTATTTAATTCCTAGAAGTTTAGTAATAGACATGTGTAATTCCTCCTAAAGATAATGAAGTATTTTTTTTGATTTTTTTGATTCATTATTTAATTATTTATTTGTTATTCTGCTGCTTCCATTGACATCTGTTTGGATGTTGAATTTTGTTTATTCTTTTTATCCATTGCGTTATAGACGAATGTTAACAGTAGACCAACTAGAGAAATAACGAGTGCGATGTAAAATGCGTTAGTGAAATTTCCATCATTCGCTGCAGCTACACTAGAAGCAATTCTCGGTCCAAAGAATGCAGCTCCAGAATATCCGATGAAGACAACTCCGTAATTTACACCATAAAATTTCATACCGAACTTTTCTCCTACAATGGAAGGGAAGATCCCCATGGTTCCACCGAAGCAAAGTCCGATACCCACAATAGCAATGACAAAGCCAGTAACGGTAGAAGACTGTGCAATAATAAACATCATGATTGAAATTACGAGATAGATCATCATAAGGCATTTAAATCTACCGATTTTATCGGAAACGGCACCCCAGAATACACGACCGAGGCAATTGCTTAGACTGTACAAACTAACATAAAGTGCAGCTATTGCCGGAGTTAAACCAAACATCGTTTGACCAATTACAGAAGCATTGGAGGTTACCATCATTCCGGACAGTGCACCAATCAAGAACATAGATGCAATGACATAGAATAATGGAGTTTTGATCATTTCCTTCCAGTTGAGGTTCACGCTGTTTTTTGGGCTTGAAGTGACTGGAGGAATCCAACCTTCCGGAATGTACCCTGCTGGTGCTGGCTTAACCAAGAAGCCGCAGCCTAGAATAATAATGAGGAAAGCAATACCCAGAGTAACCATCGCCATATTAACACCGCTGCTGCTGATTAGAGCATTCGCAATAGGGGAGATAATCACCGTACCGCCGCCGTAACCAGCCGTTACGATACCAGCTGCAAGTCCGCGTTTATCCGGGAAAAGCTTCGCATTGTTACCAATCGTTGAAGCATAAACGATCCCTTGTCCAATACCAGCGATTAAACCATAAGTGATATAAAGCATCCATGGAGCGGTTGCCAGCCCGGATAGCAGGAAGCCGAGACCAAACATCGTACCGCCAATAAAGATCGCTTTCTTCGCTCCGCCTTTATCCACTAATTTACCGCCGAGAATCATTGGGACAGGAGAAATAGCAGCATTGATGGTAAATGCCATCATAATATCTCCCATCGAAGCATTGAATTTTTCGGATAATGGCAAGGCAAATATACTGAAGGCGTACACCGCACCTACACATAAATTAATGAGGGTAGAAGCCCACAAAATCGTCCATCGATTCAGTTTTGTTTGCATGATTTTATCCCTTTCCTATGAAGTTGTTAGTTCTTTGATTGTTTAAAAAGGATGTTTTTCAATTCTCCCCACTGCTCTTGGAAGATACCAGGGTCCATTTGTTTTAGATCAGGGGAGATCACAGGTTCAAATTCCATTTGATCAAGAATATGTTTTTGGAGATCAACACCTGGTGCAATTTCGGTCAGGGTCAATTTTCCGTTTAATAGTTCAAACACAGCACGTTCCGTTACATAAATAACAGGTTGGTTCGTTTTGGTCGCGTAAGCACCGCTGAACGTAATTTGTTGAACTTGCTTAACGAATTTTTTGGATTTACCTTCTTTAATAATGTTCAGTTTTCCATCTTCAACACGGACGTCTAATCCTCCAGCCGTAAACGTTCCAGCAAAGACTAATTTTTTAGCGGACTGAGATATATTAATGAAACCGCCGCATCCAGCAACACGAGTTCCGAATTTACTTACGTTCACATTGCCGTCTCCATCGGTTTGAGCCAGACCAAGTACGGAGAGGTCAATTCCGCCGCCATCATAGAAATCAAATTGAGCATGATGATCGACGATGGCTTCACTGTTATATGCATGTCCAAAATCTTTCAGACCTGCGGGTACTCCGCCGATTGATCCTGCTTCAGTTGTAAGAATAAGTTGATCACTTACTCCTTCTTCCGCAGAGACGATAGATACATTGACAGGAATGCCGACACCCAGATTAAGAATAGTGTTAGGTTTTAACTCAGCGGCAGAGCGGCGAGCAATCACTTTACGCTCATCAAGCGGAAGTGCTTCAATGCTTTCCGTCGGTACCTTGATATGACCTGAGAATGCAGGGTTGTACTGCGTGTTTTCCGTTTGGAAGTGATTTTCAGGACTAGCAACAACGATGTGGTCAACTAGAATACCAGGAACCACCACATCTTTAGGACTTAGTGAGCCAGCCTTGGCAACCGATTCAACCTGAGCAATAACAATACCGCCTGAGTTACGCACAGCTTGAGCAATCGGGAGTACTTCCATATGAAGTCCTTCTTTTTCAAGGGTTAGATTTCCGTTTTCATCCGCTACGGTGCCTCGAATGAGAGCAACTTGAATAGGGAAGGATTTGTAAAATAACCACTCTTCGCCTTCAAGTTCGATTACTTTTACGATATCTTCTTTTGTTGAGGGAGACATTTTGGCACCTTCGATTCGCGGATCAACAAATGTGCCAAGTCCTACTTTTGTAATCACGCCAGGACGTTTTGCTGCAATTTCGCGATAGAGCTGAGTAATAACACCTTGTGGCAGGTTGTAAGCTTCACATTTATCTTCTTCAATCAGTTTTGCCATAGCAGGTGAAGCAATAGCAATGCCGCCAATCCATCGTTTAATTAAGCCTTCATGACCTAAGTGACTCATTCCTTTGTCACGGCGATCACCGACAGCACTCGCATGAATGACAGTCAAATTTCTTGGATGACCTGTTTCAAGAAACCTTTTTTCGATTGCAATCCCCATTTCTTCAGCCCAGCAGGACAATCCAAATCCGCTTGCAGCAACTGTATCGCCGTCGTTAATCAGCTTAGCAGCTTCCATTGCAGTAATAACTTTTGACATTAGGACACACCCCTTATTTTTCAATCCATTATTTGTATAGTGAAAGGATTCACATAATATCGCACATATCTGTATTCGTTTTGTTTAAGTCAGACACAAATGATTGTGAATACTTTCACTTGTATCTTATTGCAAGTCATTTTTTTCGTCAATTGAAGGGGAGGTTAGTAATATGATCTGGAAATTGTGTAGATAAATTGCTACAAATAATAGGCTGATTTCTGCTTTTGAGCAGTATGTATGTATTTTATAGCTAAAAAATAAGAAAAATGAGATGGAATAAAGAAAATCCCTGTAGCTTTTTTGTTCTTATTTTTTGCTGAGTATAATAAAAATGGGCTGTTATTATTCCTTGTTAAATGGAGATGGATCGTGAGACTTATCAACATTTTTTGTTGCTAAGGTGATCTGAATCACAGAAATAAATACCTAATTTCTGAGCAATCTCAAGAATGAAGCTGCTGTGTCATAGTTAAAATAGAGTATAAATTATTGTGTGAACAGTTTATGAATTACATAAAAAATAAAGATTTGAGAGAATTAAGTCTAAAAATTGGCTTTTTTCGCTTTCTTGCGACAGCATATTGCGGCTTCATGCTGCAATGAAAGGGAGGATGAGCTAATACTTCTAGGAGGTTAAGAGTGCATTTTAGCGAGAAGCAAATAAAAAGAGTCTGCTTATCCCTAAGCATGACTCTTTTCATATACACAATGTTATTTTACATTTTCTGAATCTTTATTAATCCAACTTTTAATTCCATCATCTTCAATAATAGAAATAACTGCATCAGCGATATCTGGATTTTGCATGAGTTTGTCTTGAATTCGGAATTTGATATCATCAGCATCTGCAAGCGTCAGTCCTTTATGAAGTTCAATTAATCCTTCCACATGGTAATAACGTCCTTCCTGAAGGATGCGCATCATTTGGATATCTGCCACATGTGTATCTGCAAAAATCGTTTGAGACACCTTATCTTCGATATCTTGAGGGGCAGCAACCCCGATCAGCCCAATCATATTGTCATATCCGACCCGGAAAGCAACGGCAATCATCAAACAACCAATGAGTGTGGTCACGATTCCATCTAAGAGTGCAAAGTTCGTGAGCGCAATGACGACGACAGAGATTAAAGCAAGGAGCGCACCTAACACTGCAACCATGTCTTCATAGAATACAAGCCTTGTTGGCGGGGCAGCTCGCCCTACATTTTTGATGGCAGCCGGAACAAGAGCAAATCCTTTCGCATCAGGAGCGCGCGATTCCTTGAGGATTTCTTTCATTGCTTTAATCAAAATGGTACCATCAATGAGAATATTCAGTACCAGTACACTGATATTAATCCATAGACCACCTGAATGACCGGCAGGATGCTGCAATAAATGAATTCCTTCATGAATAGTCTCGTAGGCCATAATCGTAACGACAATTACAGCAATCATACAGAAAATATTGATTACACGTCCAAATCCAGTAGGGAATCGATCTGTTGGCTTTTTCTCAGATAATACACTGCCGACAAAGACGAATCCCTGATTGATCGCGTCTGCGAGTGAATGCATGGCTGAGGCGAACATGGCCCCGCTGCCGCTAAATATAAATGCTCCTCCTTTACATAAAGCAAGCACCGCATTCCCCGCCATAGCGATGGCAGACGAAGTATTTCCTTTCTTTACGAGAGAAATAAAACTTTCCGATTTCGGTTGTTCGATCACTTTTTCTTTTCCTCCTCGAGACATTTGTAATAAATGTTTTGCAAATAAGATTTGTCTGCTTTATATCCATGTTTTTCCACACAACTGAATTATAACTTTTTTTACCCATTTTAGGTTGAAGTAAAAAGCGTTGTGAAACTTTTATTTTTTATTTAGGTATTTCAGTAACATCTATGATTTTTACAGTAAGATCTATAGTTTGTCAGGTTTCCGTCAACCAGGATAACCGTCATAATAGATCAGGAAGCGCCACAAAGCGATTTGAAAGCGTTTGCTTTGTGGTGAAATCATAAGGGAGGTAACGTAATGAGGAGTAGAATATCAAGTGTATTAGCTTTCATCATGTGCATTACCATCATGGCACCACAAGGTTTATGGCTTCCCAAAGCAGATGCTGCTGCAGTCGGTGATACGGTTGTAAACAGTGATTTTGAAACAGAAGTAGATGGGTGGTTCAAGCGCGGTTCTGAAACCGTTACACAAAGTACGTATGATGCGCAGAGCGGCAACGGAAGTTTGCTGACAACGGGGCGTACGGCGACATGGAATGGACCAGGGATGAATATAACAGAAAAACTGGTAAAGGGTGCTACCTATGAGTTCTCAATCTATGCCAAATTAAAAGAAAAAGGTTCAGCTACTATTGAATTGACATTGAACCAATCTGGGTTGCCAGAAAATGATCCAGTTACTTATGTCAAAATCGACTCAAATACCGTAACAGAAGCTGATTGGGTCCATCTGGAAGGACAGCTTCAAGTTGATAAGCGTGCGAGCGGATATCAAGTGTATGTACAATCTACCGACAATGCAACGGTTGATTATTACATCGATACCTTCTCTGCTAAACTTGTCAAACTACCGGAAGACTCAGAGCCAACATTACCGGAGGATGGGGAAATTGACCAATCAGGTAATATATTTGATTTTGAAGACGGCCAAGGTAATTGGATTCGTCGCTTTGGAGAGGGTCAGATCAGTGTCACTGATCAAGATAATCATACGACAGGCGGTTCTAAAAGCTTGCTGACTACCATTTCTGACCAGTATGATGGACCTCTTCTCGATGTATTAACAAAAATGAATCCAAACGATAAATATGATTTATCCGCATGGGTGAAAATGGCACCTGATTCGAAGCCGACGACACTTCGAATATCGTTTCAATCAGGCGAAAGTAGCTTTTCAAATGTGTCCTCAGACGTACTTGTCACACCAGGAGAGTGGGTACAGTTGAAAGGTACATATACTGTACCTGCGGCACCTGAAGTACTTAACGTTTATGTTGAATCAGCAGAAAAGCCTGCTGAGGCAAGATCGTTTTACCTAGATGATTTTCAGATATCATTAAGCGCTCCTGCATCTGGTCCCAAGCCGTTGCCAATTCAGACCGACGTGGATGCACTTAAAGATGTCTATGAAAAATACTTCGATATTGGGGCAGCAGTGGAACCACCTCGATTGAGTGGAAATATTCAGCAACTTCTAGATTTCCACTATAATTCGGTTGTTGCTGAAAACTCAATGAAACCGCAGTCCCTGAGTCCGTCCGAAGGGAAATGGAACTTTACGTCAGCGGATACAATTGCACAGTATGCAAATGACAATAATCTAAATTTGCGGCTGCATACCCTTGCGTGGCACTCACAGGCTGCAGAGTGGATGTTTAAGGATGCAAATGGCGTAGCTCTTGAAGCAACGGAAGCAAATAAGCAACTCGTTCTGGATAGACTAACGAATTATATACAAGTTGTGCTTCGCCACTTTAAGGATATGGGAGTTACGATCCATGATATTGATGTAGTTAATGAAGTCATTGACGAAGGGCAGCCGGACGGTATGCGCAGAAGTGAATGGTACCGGTTAACTGGGATTGACTTTATTAGGACTGCATTCAAGGTAGCGAGAGAAGAACTTCCAAATGCGAAGCTGTACATCAATGACTATAATACACATAGTCCGAAAAAACGCGATTTCATGTATGATCTTGCTGTGAAACTTAGAGACGAAGGTGTACCTATCGATGGAGTCGGTCACCAAACACATATTAATATCAGCGGGCCTTCCATTGAGCAAATCTCTGATTCAATTCGAAAATTCGGTGAAGCAGGTTTTGATAATCAATTAACTGAGGTTGACGTATCTGTATACACCAACAATACGACGAGCTATGATACGATTCCTGAGAACTTGCTCGTATCGCAAGGGTACCGATACAAAGAATTATTCAAAGAGTTGGTACGCCTAGATGATCTTGGAAGAACAGATAAGAACCCTGAAGGTTGGATTAGCAATGTGACACTCTGGGGTATAGCAGATGATTTTACCTGGCTTCATAACCGTCCGATCGATCGCCAGGATGCACCTTTTCCATTTGACAAACAACATCAAATCAAATATGCATACTGGGGAATGGTTGAAGCGGTAAAAACAATATTCCCTTCCAAACTTCCTGTCTCCGGAAAAGCGGCTACCGCAGCGCAAGGTACACCAAAAGTAGGGGATCCTCAAGATATTGCCTGGGGTACAATTCCGGCTATGAAAACGGAAAGTCTTGGTACACTTGAAGCAGATGTAAAATTGTTGTGGGACGCGCTTCATTTATATGTTCGAGTGGCAGTAAAAGATAACACGAAAGACTCTACAGATAAGATTGAACTGTTTACGGATGAGGGTGGTAACAATAAACGGACATTTACACGCGATGACTCATCAGTAACTGAAGTAGAAGGTGGATACGTATTAACAACTGCAATTCCACTGGAAGGAAAGCTCGGAGATAAAGTCAAATTCGATGTAAGAGTAACTGACCTTGGTGTTAACGACGGCTCTGAACAGGGCGGCAATGGCATGATCGTATCATGGAGTGACCCGCGAAATGCGCAGGAGCATGATACACAAGGATACGGGGTACTCACTTATATTGAAGCAACGAAAATCGGCACGGCTATCAAAGGTACACCTATCATTGATGGTGAACTGGATGCAGTTTGGGCGAATGCACCTGTGTATAAAACGGATGTGAAAGTTGAACAGACAGGCAGTGGAGCAGCCAAAGCAGATTTCCGCACGATGTGGGATGATGAAAACTTATACGTATATGCAATGGTCACAGACAGCGTATTAAGCGATGCTATTAAAGAAAGTGCTCATGAACAAGATTCTATTGAAATTTTTGTCGATCAGAATAATGGAAAGACAACAGCATATCAAGATGATGATGGTCAGTATCGTATTAACTTCAAAAATGTGAGAACGACCGCAGGGCATGCATCAGAAGATAATTTCACTTCGCAGACTAAAATTGTTCCAGGAGGGTATGTTGTCGAAGCAGCAATATTACTGGATAAGATTAAAGTGACTCCGGATACGGTAATTGGTTTTGATTTACAGGTAAATGACGATCAGGACGGGGGTTCCAGGGATAGTGTATTCATATGGAATGATCCTACGGGTCTATCTTATACGAATACATCGAGGTTCGGTGTTCTTCAGTTCAAGGATAACGAGACTGTTCCAAATCCATCACCAAATGAGTCAGCTTCAATACAGGTGAGCAATGCAGCTTTTAATGAAGCGTTGAAGAAAGTAAAAGCAGGCCGCATCTTGTTCGATATTCCGATACCAAGCGGTACAACAAAGGTGAATGTGAAGCTGACAGTGGATCAAATTAAGACAGCTAAGGCATCAAGAGTCAAGGAATTAGAAATCAATGTGGGTCTAGCTAAGTTAGTTGTGCCTAGCACTTTAATTCCTGATGCGGAGGGTACGGCCGATGTAGAATTCAGCATCGAAAAAGTGGATAACAATTCATTATCGGATGCGATTCGCAGCAAAGTCGGAAACAATCCTGTGTTTGACTTCCAATTAGCTGTTGGCGGGAAGCAAATAAGTAGTGCAAGCAAAAACCAAAAGATTCAAATCGCGATTCCTTATGCGTCAAAAGAAAACGAGAAAAAGGAACATGTTGTCGTGTACTCCATAAACGACAATGACAGCTTCCAGATTATTAACAACGGACACTATAATCCAGCTACCTCTATGGTAGAGTTTCATGTTAATGACTTTAGTAAATTCACAATGAAATGTAGATGCGAACTTCACTGATTTAAATCCCGGATCAAAGTGGTGTTTTTGCATCAATCACTAAGTTTGAACTAATAAAATGTAAAAGGGACGTTGTTAACTATTTAGCTGTAAGCTGAATAGGAAGCAGCGTCCTTCTTATTATGCAGCTCACTTCACGAAGAGCGTGAATTAAACTTTTGCAATCATTCAAGTTCCATATTCTTATATACCGAATTTAAATTATTATATTTATAAAGTGATTTTCTCGATATAGTATAATAATATGTTCATATACAGGGATAAGGAGACTTACATAACAGTGAAAAAAAGTGCAGGGAAAATCAATAAGATTTATGCTATGCAGCTTGCTACCATATTTATCGGTTTTATCATTTTTGGTTTTTCAGAAAATATAAAAGGACCTGCCATTCCGCGAATTCAATTCGATTTTATGTTAAATGAGTCTCAGCTGGGTACCTTATTATCGCTTAATGCGTTAGGCTATTTGCTTGCTTGTTCTTTTACAGCTTACCTGACGAGAATATGGGGAATCAAACTGGTGACGGTTATATCCTTTGCTTCTATGGCTCTCTCGGGTATATTCATTTTTTTCTCACAGCATTATGCCATGTTTTCAGCCTCTTATTTCTTAATGTATATCGGTAACGGGATGCTGGAGATCGGACTAGCAATACTGGGGGCTCGTATCTTTGTTAAGAACACGGGAACGATGATGAACTTAACCCACGGTTTTTATGGTCTTAGTTCAACGGTAGCCCCGCTTATTGCGACAGGTTTAATGAAGGTTACGATTAACGGTTATACACTGGACTGGCGTGGAATGTATCTCGTAATGTTACTATTATCCTTGATTCCCATTGTTTTCGCGCTGTTTAGTTCTTTTCCTGGCGATGATATTTCAATGGAAGACCGTGTTCCTCTTAAAACGCTAATTAAAGATCCTGTTTTATGGCTCATGGTGCTGATCCTTACCTTTGGTGTTGTATCCGAATTGGCTGTAGGAGGCTGGCTCGTTAACTTTTTAGAAAAAGCTTACAGTTGGGATACCGTTTCCGCATCGGGAATGCTCTCTGCATTCTTCTTATGGTTTTCACTTGCAAGACTATTGCTTGGACCGTTAACAGATAAAATTGGTTTTACTTTATCCTTAACTATTTTTTCGGGCATCTCTGCGGTTTGTACATTTATTGCTATTTTTGGCGGGGAAAAACTAGCCTTTTTCTTTGCCGCTGCTGGAATAGGTATTGCTATGATTTATCCAACGGTGATGGCTTTTATTGCTAGGAGATATCCTAATGGGAGTGACACGGCTATTACGTTTACGGTAACGCTTATGGGAGTCGGCAGTGTCATAGGTAATTATCTGATCGGGTTAGTTATCGAAATAACAAAAGGCATTTTCGGAGCAGATACTCAGTTGGGGCTATATCGCGGACTCCAGGCGGGATATGGATTCATCGGCTTGTGTGCAGCTTTGTGTATGGTTACAGGAATTATTCTATATATTTATTTAGGAAAAAGGAAAGAGATCATTTGAGTTAATGACGGGTTCTACATACATCTATTCCATACGAAAGTTATCATGAAAAAGAGCAACCTTAGTCCAGTTGAGTGCTGAACTAAGATTGTTTTTGATGTTTTTTAGTAACGATCTGTTAACTTCAAAAATTGGCTACCTTATACATAGAGAGAGTTACTCATCAGAGAGATTATCAGGAGGGTCGGATATTAGATTCACTTTTCCCATATGTTTTCCTTCATCGTTATCTGCTCCAACGCTAAGCTTACGAAATGGCAAAAAAAACATGTTCGTGATATGTACAGGTATGAATTGTTACAACTATCCATCGCTCAGGTGAGAGGTGAGATGAAATGGATACAAGAGCTAATTCGTAAGGCGGAGGAGTAGAATAAGTCTAGTTCTCTGTTCTCTTTTTATAATGTGATAAAAATAAAATTCTTGACATTTACTCCTAGTGATACAGGTGCTTGACAGCCGTTTGTTATACTATAACTACTACCCATTCATAGGAGGCATTACATGTTTCAACATAGTAATCAACATTACGAAGAAGTTAATTTTAGTACTCAAGATCTACGGTATGGAGAACTCATCAGCTGTACATTTTATCGTTGTTCATTCATGAACGGTTCATTAGAAGAGATCACATCCAGCAACTGCCGATTTATGGAGTGTGATTTTCGTGGAGCATCTCTGAACGGTTCCATTCATAAAGAAAGTGCATTTGAGAATTGCAACTTTAAAGGAGCTAATCTTTATGTTTCGAAATTTGAACAATGTAAAATGACAGGCTCTGATTTTTCAGGTACCGATATTGATGGTATTACGATAGTTGAAGGGGATTGGTCATATACAAATATAAGACATTCCCGCCTTAATAAACAGGACCTGCGAGGAGTCAAGTTTTATGAAGCTGATTTGTCAGGTGCTAATCTGGAAAAAGCGGATTTAAGAAATAGTGATTTAACAATGGCGGTATTAGCGAAAGCAAATATGCAGGGGGCTGATCTAAGAGGAGCTGCGATGCAAGGCGTGGATTTCAAAACGCTGAGCATTGCAGGCGTGCGAATGGACATGGATCAGGCGGTATTGTTTACACTTTCTCATGGAGCAAAGGTGGACTAACGAGCGGAACTAGAGAAAACAATAGATAACACCGGTATAATGCTGGTGTTTTTGTTTTTTTAAAAATCTACTGTTTATTTTACGAAATTAAGTAAGAACCGTCTTACTTAAGACGGTTCTCCAATGATTCAATTGCAAGTATTAGTGCAGTTAAGCGGCGTTCATTTAATGTTTTTTGAGAACTGCCTTCTTTTGCTTTTGTTATTTGTTTTTCGATAGATGGAAGGATATCTTGCAGAACTTCATAAGAGGTCAATATGATTTCTTCGTTATAGTTAAAATCCTCCTCATTCCAAGCCCCTTTTAAGCTTTCTATACCAATCTTCACTGCATGTAGTCTCTTTTTGACAAGAGTTGTGCTTGAACCTTTTTCTGTCATGGTTTTATAAGCATTAGTAAGTTTATTTATCGTTGACTCCAAGGATTTAATGGACAAATCCTGGATTTCTTGGCTAACCATATTCATATTCAAACCTCACTTTCCATTTTAATAATACTTCCTTTTAGCAAGATGCTTAACGCTATGCTCTTCATTTGGAAATCTCCGAATACTCATCCTTTATCTTTTCTAAACTTTGCTGGGCTTACCCCTATCATTCTACGAAACAGATTAGCAAAATGATTATAGTTATTAAATCCTACATCATGTGCTGCTTCGGTTGCCGTTCTTCCCATATGTTCCATATAGATGGCAGCCTGCTTGATCCTCATTCGATTCACATGTTCAATAATACTTTCACCCATCTCTTCTTTAAAAAGATGGGATAGTCTGGAAGGAGATAAGCCGGCGGCATCTGCTAAATCTTGAATTCGTATCTCGTTATTCATAGAGTGAGACAGGTTTTGCAAAGTAAGGATGATTCGCGGGTCGTGCTTTCTATGTAATTGCTGTGCGAGCAGCAGGATAATCTCCCGAATTGTATTTTCACATAAAGCATACCAATAATTTGATCGCTCTCTTGCATGATAGAGAATATGTTCCAATCCATCGGTAACTCGCTGTTGTGTATATCCATCGGGGATAGGTACGATAAGAAACTCTTCCTGAGGCAAATAACTTATTTCCATGAGTTTATGAAAATGAACCCACATAAAGTTCCAATGTCTGCCTTCCACTGTACCATATTCATGAGGAGTGTCGGCACGTAGTAGTCCAATTTCTCCTGCATGGATATGTTTACACCCCTCTGGTGTATGGAAATATCCTTCTCCTTCGAGTGTGTATACCATGAGCCAGTCTCCCATTCCCTTAGGACGGCTGTGACTATACGTGTCGTCTTCATTAAAATGTCCGCTCAGAATATCTCCATAACGCGTAGCTGTATAATTCACAGTTTGATATTGAGGAGCCATGAACTGTCCTCCTAATTCGAGATCATTAGCAGAATCCATGCAGTTTACAGCAAGAATCCTACTTCTTATCTATTATGGATTCATGTAAGCTGTTGTCAACCGATGAAATATTTTTAATAAGGAGATGAATAACCATGGACAAAGGGTTGAGAACGCTATCCCCCGATCAGTGGAATCTGTTTCAAAAGGAAGGGTATATCATCGTAAAAGGGCTGTTCAGTGAAGAAGATCTATGCCGGATTGATAATACATTTGATGAGATCAGTAAGGTAACTATTCCGGGTTATTTCGAGCCTGACTTGGAGGCTGCTTCGGAAGATCCTCTAAAACGTTACCCAAGGGTCATGCATCCACATCGTTTCAATGAAACGGCCAAATCCTACATGCTGCATAAACCAGTACTTGAAGTGCTTGAAGATCTCTATGGTGAAGAAGTGCTGGCTGCACAAAGTATGTTCTATTATAAGCCACCCGGCTCCCGAGGTCAGGCACTGCATCAAGATAATTTTTATTTGCAGGTAGAGCCTGGCAACTGTATAGCAGCTTGGACTGCCATTGATCCTGCTACGCTTGAGAATGGTGGACTGCTTGTAGTCCCTCAAACTAGCGAGCATGACATCGTATGTCCGGAAGTGGCCGACTCCAAAGAGTCTTTTACGACGCACTATGTGAAACCTCCAAAGGATACATCAGCTATACCTGCAATTATGGATCGTGGAGATGTATTGTTTTTTAATGGAAATCTCATTCACGGTTCGTACCGGAACAAAACAAAAGATCAATTCCGCCGCGCTTTTATATGCCACTATGTGGGTGCATCCGCTACTCATATCAGTCATCATTATCGTCCTCTGTATCGCGCAGACGGTTCTGTCATTGATCTTGAGATAAATCCGAATGGGGGACCTTGCGGTGTAGAGTTCGATAATGTTTATCCTCATTAATTAAGTGCATTATAAATAGGTTAAGACGGAAAGTTGTATATCAATTACCGAATGTAAACGCTATAATACGATCAAGTTTATTGCCTTTTATGTATAATTATAGTGGATAGGCGGGGGTAGAATGGTCCTGATTCAATCAGAGTATAAGTGGGCAACAAAGGTGGCTGGTTCCATTATGGAACGAACACCTAAGCTGTATGCGGGTGAAGGTTATAATGGAAAATGGTCGTATGATTACGGTGTAATATTAAAAGGGTTTGCGAAGCTTTGGAAAGTTACTGGTGAGGCTTCTTATTTTCAGTATATTCGGGACAATATGGACCACTTTATCCAAGATGATGGTACGATCCGAGGATATCGCCAGGAAGAATATAATATCGATCATATAAACAATGGTAAGCTTCTATTTGTACTATACAGTGAGACAGGTGAGGAAAAATATAAACAGGCTGCTACTCTTGTTCGTGATCAGCTTCGCAGTCATCCGCGCACTTCGGAAGGCGCTTTTTGGCATAAACAAATATACCCTCATCAGATCTGGCTGGATGGGCTTTATATGGGGGCACCTTTTTACTTAGAGTACTTACTGAATTTTGAACCAGATGGGGATATCGAAGATGTAACCCGTCAATTTATTATTTGTGAACGACATACCAAAGACGAGCAGACGGGACTCTTATTCCATGCTTGGGACGAGAAACGGGAACAGCCGTGGGCAGATCCGGTAACGGGTTTGTCATCGAATTTTTGGGGAAGGTCACTTGGATGGTATGTGATGGCTTTAGTAGATGTCCTGGAACTTTTGCCAGCAAATCACCAAGATCGGGGGGAACTTATTCGAATCTTAAACGACACACTAACTGCTCTTCGTAAGGTGCAAGATCCACATACGGGAGTATGGTATCAAGTCGTGAATGAAGTCTCACGCAAAGGAAACTACTTGGAAGCTTCCGCTTCAAGTATGATTGTGTACGCCATAGCGAAAGGACTTCGTCTGAATTTGCTCTCTTCGGAATGGTTAGAGGTAGTAGATCAAGCATATGCTGGTCTTATTGCTGAATTTATTCTGGAGACAAAAGAAGGCTGGGTAAACCTGAATAAAAATTGTCAGGTTGCAGGACTTGGCGGCAGTACCCGCCGAGATGGAACTTATGCTTACTATATCAGTGAACCGATCATTACGAATGATCAAAAAGGACTGGGAGCATTTTTGCAGGCAAGTACTGAATATGAGAATCTAAACCGGTCCGCACTCTAAGAAGTGTTTAATCAGAAGTTTAAATAGATCATAGAATAATTCTACCGCAAGAAGTCGTCGAATGTGACGGCTTTTTTTGCATTCTAGAATTCTACTAATATCAGGCGGCAAGCAGCCTAGACGATCCTTACATATAAAAAAATGATGAGCATCATGTCTATTAACTATTCTAGTGAATATAGACGTATTTCCGTAACGGAAACTCGCTTCCTTCCATAGTATATAAAATAGATTTTGAGACAGTGGAGGGAGAACGATGGAAGCATTACGTTTACTCATGATTATAGATAAGTTCGAGGTAGGTGGAACAGAGACCTATGTATCCGCTGTCGTAGAAGAAATGTCAAAACGAAAGATTGCTGTCTATGTAGCAGGTAAACCAGGGAGTCTACTGTCAAAGTTTAAAGCGATCGGCTGTCCTACTTTTACGAGTATTCGTAATCAGGCGAAGTTTGAGAGATGGATTGTGAAACATAAGATTAACATGATCAATGCTCATCACGAAACGACAGGATTACTCGGCAGTCAACTCAGTAAGAAACTGAAAATTCCTTTTGTATTCACCATTCACGGAACCTATTATCCGCGCTCCTTGATTACTAGAGTCCTCAAGAAATGTGACGAGCATAAGGCGGTAATTAGTGTCAGTTTTCCCGTGAAAAAATGGCTGGAAGAAAAAAATATCTCCTCTATTGTAATCCCAAATGGGATTAATACAGAACAATTTATATATAGCAAAAATAGAGAACTGCTCAAACAGCTTGGCATCCCCCGAAAATCGAAGGTGCTTTTATATGTCAGTCGTTTAGAAGATGAAAAAGGAGACGTCTGTAAAGATTTTATTCGAGCGGCTCAGCGTTTTATGGATAAAGATGAGGACGTACATGTGGTGGTTGTCGGCGGGGGTCCTGATCTAAATAGTGTTAAAAAACTAGCTGCAAAAAAACACGCTCAGCGTATTCACATATTAGGAGAGCGACTAGACACGGTCTCATTATTCTCCATCAGTGATGTAGTAATAGGCACAGGAAGAGTGGCTCTTGAAGCCATGTCCTGTAAACGTCCCGTAATTGCGATTGGCAGCAAAGGGGTCTTTGGTATTGTGAAGCCAGAAAACTATAATGTGGCTTGGAAGTATTATTTTGGCGATCACAGAGCGAAACAAACGGTCGATACGAATAGAATTGAGCGTTTAATCGGGATTGCACTTCGTTCGAAAAAAACATCTGCCGTATGGGGAAACGCAGGGCGAGAGTTTGTTAAAAATAAGTTTCATATATCGGGTATTACAGATAAGTTACTCGCTGTATACCACAAGATGATCTAACGAAGCCGGGGGTGTGCTATATGGTAAACAAACTTATGATTGTCGCTCATCCGGATGACGAGATTATCTTTGGAGGAGCTTTTCTTTTAGCTGAAAAGGGATGGAAGGTCATTTGTGTAACAAATGGTAGAAACAAAGTTCGTTCCAAAGAGTTCAGAAAAGTAATGAAAGACATTGGAGCTGAATATGAGATGTGGGACTACAAGGATAAATGGGGAGGAGATTTCAACCGGAAGTCATTAAAGAGAGATATAGAGAATGTGCTTAAACAAAATCCTGAAATTAACATGATCGTCACCCATAGTAAAGGAGGGGAGTACGGTCATTCGCAGCATAAAGCGCTGCATGAGATTGTGAAAGAGATCGCACCGGATAAACTCTATATATTCAAACGTTCAAAGCAAAAATTGGCCAAAGGAGTATTAAAAAGAAAATACACGCTCCTAAAACGATATAAAAGCCAGGATATTGATTGGCTGAGAAAATATATTGAATACGAGAATGTACGAAAATACAAATAAAAAGGAAGTTCCTTTTTTAAAATATCATGGCGAAAAGGGCTGTGAGATTATCCCCTCTACGGAGTTCTCAGACAGCCCGCTGCTCGCCATTAGGTGGTTTGCTTTAATCTCTGACAGATGAAAAGTTAATAGGATTCATATGGAAAAGGATTCTTTGCATGCTCCTCATAATCATCAGGAATATTAGCAGTTGCGAAGTTTACAAAATCATCCGTGTAGGCGACAAGATCACAAGATTTCATATACTGCTTGGTGTCTCTTTTTTGCGTATGAGATTGTATGTTTTTTCGGCGAACACAGACATAGTTCTTACTTGAGACATAATAGATCTTGTACCCTGCGTTGTAACACTTTTTCAACCATTTCGCGTCAGATCCTCCGATCGTATCCTCCGGAAACTTAATTTTTTTCCATACGTTTTTTCGAAAGAACAAGGTTCCGCCTTTCAGTCTTCTTCCGAGCATGTGTTCTTTTCCTTTGCGGTATTCCATGAGTGCTTTCTTTTCTTCGAAGTACACATAAGTGGAATGTTTACCAACGATCGGCGCTTTTTTTGCCTTCAAGGCGAGGAGAGATTCCTTTAAATAATGGGGACCATAGTAATCATCATCATCGAATTTGGCGATAAAAGTGCCCTTAGCTCTTTTAATTGCCCAATTCAGACATTTTCCTAAGGTGTAACGCTCGGGCAACTTATAAACTCTCACATTATCATAATCTTTTGCTTTTCTCTTCCATGTTTTAAGACTCATACTGTCGTTATTCAAAATAATGATTAGCTCCTTATTATGCCACTCCTGCCGTTCATAATTTGAGAAAATGTTATCCATGAATTCAGGTCTCATGGTGCAAGCGATGATAGAAGCCATATTATCTGTTCAACTCCTTATCTATAATCGCTTTTCTTTTATTCCACGTGGAATTTTTCGTGACTTTATATTTTTTCTTTTTAATGACTTTTTTATAGAGTTTAAGAAAGTTATCTGTCATTACTTTATCTGAATAATATTTTTTAACATACAAGCGGCATGCTTTTGGTGATGGATACGATTTACCGCTCTTCACTTTGCGTGACATCTCATTCACATTATTGCAGAGCAACTGTGGTAAGCCATGAAGCACTTCAGGAATGGCTCCCGCTTTGAACGCAAGCACAGGGGTACCGCAAGCCAGTGCTTCAATAAGAACTAGACCAAATGGTTCATTCCAAGTCGAAGTGAATAGGACACAGCTTGCTTCGGATAACAGTTTCATTTTCTGATCACCGCCAACAGGACCGATAAACCGGATCTTGTCATTTAAGTGCGGTTTAATTTGTTCATTAAAATAAGCTACATAATTTGGGTTGTTATTAAAGGTCCCTGCAATAATGAGCTCTTTGCCTGTTTTCTGGGCGACCTCAACGGCAAGATGGACTCCTTTTCCGCTCATCATTCTGCCAATAAAGAGTAAGTAACCTTTTTTCTTCTTTTTATAAGGGTAGTCACTTAGACGAATTCCATTATGAACATAATAGCCTTTTTTGTTGATGTCTCTTATTTTTTTGCTGACAAATACAGGGATTTGGCTTCCTGCCGCACTTTTAGAATGTGAATTACGGATCGTGGGAATAGGAGGATTAGACTTAGCTACGATGCCGTAGTGGTCATGAATGATATCTACATCAGAAGGAGTGTTTTTAATGATAAAAGCGAGTTGTTCTTCTTTACTATCTGACGGATATTCAAACGTTTTGGTCGCACGAGTGTTCGATCCTTTTTTTGCAAAGAGAATCACTTCATGACCGCGATTAACTAGTTCCTCTGTAAGATAATACACATCTCGCTGCGTACCGCCGTAATCGATAGGTGGAACGGGAAGTGAATTTGTGGATACTTGAATAATTTTCAAAACAATGTGCCTCCTTTAAACTAGCCGAAGCTAAGCCTTGCTACTCCACAGTCTATGCCGATCGCAAAGAGAAGGAATGGGCCTTTTTAGAACCTATTAACTAATTGTCTCTTTCTTCTATAAGGTACGTGAATCCAATCCAAAGCTATTTATTTTTCATAGAATATTGGGAATGCAATAAAAGGAAAGGGGTGTGCGATCCTTTGAAAGGACTAATTCTATGTGCAGGGAAAGGGACCCGGCTATATCCATTCACCGTTTCTTATCCCAAAACATTGATTCCCGTAGCGAACGTCCCATTGCTTCACGGATGCATTGATAAATTAATCGATCAAAACATAACCGAGATTGGGATCGTGATCCATCCTTCTCAGGAATCTAGTATCACAGAGAGTGTGCAAAAGATAGACGAACAAAATATTAGAATTACGTATATCTATCAACGAAAGCCCGCCGGGATTGCAAATGCAATCTTGCAGGCGAAGAATTTTATTGGTGAGGAATCATTCATATTGCTGCTAGGAGATAATCTAATCTCTACTTCACTCCAAATACTCAAAGATCAAGTGGATATTGAGAAAAATGATGCTGCTTTATTGTTAGCTGAGGTGGATCATCCTCAAGATTATGGAATTGCCGAGGTGACTGGCTCAAAAATTGTAAGACTGGAAGAAAAACCGCAAAAGCCTAAATCCAATCTTGCTGTGCTGGGAGCCTATGCTTTTTCATCGTCCATCTTTAAGGCCGCCGAAACAATCAAGCCATCCGCTAGAGGGGAATACGAGATCACGGATGCGATCCAGTGGCTGATTCAGGAAGGGTATCCCGTCGCTTATCAAAAGACAGAAATATCGAGTATTGATGTAGGAACCGTAGAAAGATGGATTACAGCCAACCGAAAAATGCTCAAAGAAATGCTGTATGAAAGCTATATTCATCCTTCGGTTATTGTAAAAAACAGTACGATTTTTGGACCTGTCTCTATTGAACAGAACTGTGTTATAGAAGATGCGGTGATAGGTCCTCATGTATCAATTGGAGAGAATTCGACAATCAATGGCTGCTCTATACAGGATAGTATCCTCCTCAGCCATGTTCATCTAGAGAAAATAGGACACCTCCTCCGGGAAATGGTGGTTGGCTCAGGTTCTACTTGGGTCGGGATCGAACAAAAAGGAGAAGATGAGGGATGAATATACTTGTGATTGGCACAGGGTATGTGGGAACAACAACAGCTTTGGTATTTGCCGAAATGGGATGGAAGGTTACAGGGCTTGACACAGATCAGCAGAAATTAGATCAACTGCAAAATGGCATCCTATATTTTCATGAACCTGGCTTAAAGGAACTGCTTATAAAACATAATCATTCAGGTCAACTTCAATTCACTTCGAATAAGAAAGAAGCCATCGAAAAAAGTGACGTCATATTTATTTGTGTGGGTACCCCTTCACGTCCGGACGGTAGTGCAGATCTATCCTATGTGAAACAGGTAGCAGAAGATGTCGCTTATCATATGAATGGCTATAAACTTGTCGTAAATAAAAGTACAGTTCCCGTAGGAACACAGGAAAAAGTTACGGAATGGATCTCAGAATCGAATAGGAATGCACACCCTTATGATGTCGCGTCTAATCCTGAATTTTTACGTGAGGGAAAAGCATTAGAAGATTCATTACATCCTGACCGTATTATTATTGGAACAAAAAGTGACCGAGCAGCGAAATTACTTCAGCAGCTGTATTCATCTATGACTTGTGAAATCATCCAAACGACCCCGCGCACGGCCGAACTCATTAAATATGCATCCAATGCATTCCTTGCCACCAAAATTTCTTATATGAATGAACTTTCCAGATTAAGTGAACGACTAGATGTAGATATCAGAGAGGTAGCTAAAGGGATGGGTCTCGATCTTAGAATTGGGTCAAGATTCTTGCAGGCCGGAATCGGATATGGAGGGTCCTGTTTTCCTAAGGATGTATCTGCGTTACAGCAAACAGCAGAAGAGAACGGGATGAAACTGCAGATATTAGAACAAGTGGTCAACGTAAATAAAAGCCAATATCTATACATGCTTGATAAAGCGAAGAATAGACTGGGAGATTTTGCAGGCAAAAAAGTAGCTGTGCTAGGTTTAGCATTTAAACCTGACACAGACGACATCCGTGAAGCTCCGTCCCTTCGTTTGATTCAGGACTTACTCGGCCAACAAGCCACCGTCCATCTATATGACCCGATCGCAAAACTACCCGCCGCTTTCACACATGACCACCTAACCATTGCTTCTAAGGTTGAAGATGTATTTAAAGAGGCAGATGCCGTATTCATATGTACGGAATGGACCATGTTCCAAGAGCTGGACTGGAAATCAATGCATCAGCAAATGAAGCAGCCTAACCTTTTTGATGGACGGAATATGCTTGATGCAAAGACCATGAAGTCATTCGGTTACTACTATGAAGGCATTGGTTATAAGTAGAAGACAAAAATAGCGATCACAGGAGTAAGTACATTCTATTAATGATGTTCTTATAGGAAAAAGTGACGTTCTAATAGGGACAAGCGCTTATTATACTAGCTGCCAATTTGGCGGCTTTTTTCTGTAAGACATGTAAACTAAATGTCATCTGAATGTAACTTTCATAGAAATTACCATGTTACCATGTATATATTACAAATTTATACCAGGAGATTGATGCGACATGAAAAAACGATTCAAGGTCTTGATGGTGACGTGTTCTGCTTTTGTATTGATATCCGGTTCTGCTGTCGCTATGACATCCTTGCCGCAGATTTATATTAACAATGAAGAATATGCATATTCCTATGGAAAATAAAAAATCGAAAAAGGTACGGCAATGATTTCGTTACGCACCATGGTGCAGCTGTTTAAAGGAGACGTGGCATACAAAGACCACGGTATTTATATTACCCTTCCAGAAGCAACTCATTTAGCTAGACAAGTAGATGGTCTGATGAACGGGCTTGCTGCAACAACACCGGAAGAAGCAGCAAATACATGGATTCGCGGAGTTCAGCGTCGAAGTGGTCCAACTCAGTATGCAGTGATGACTTCGGAATTACAGAAAAAAACCAAACAAGAATTTGAAGATCATTCCTGGGTTACAGGCGGATCGAGCCCGCATATGGGAACGGTAACGAAGATGGATACAAAAGCCTTGTCAGCAGATAAAGTGCAAATTTCATTTTCCTATCCACTGGTCGTACCTGCAGATGGGATTATAGATTATGGGAAAGCAGTCCTCACTATTGTGAAAGCAGGTGACCCTGAATATTGGGCGATCTCGGAAATATCTTTGCAAGATCCCGGAGATACGGGTCTTATGATTGGTGCTAATCTGACTGATTAGCAGATCAGCTTCTTCAATTGAAGAAGCTTTTTTCTTGTGTTATTCTTGATTATGCAATTCGTAATATAAACATGTAATTATATGTTCATCTCCTATGCTGTCATAGAGAGGACGTAACGATCTTCGTAACTCTCACTTCAGCGAGAAGAATTGATATCGTTTTGCTATGCCGATCCTTGTGATCGGTTTTTATAATTGGAGGAAGGAGATACATAAGAATGAAAGGTACAAACGATTTAACGCAAGGCCCGATTATGCCGACTTTAATGAAATTAGCACTTCCCATTGTTGCGACGAATTTCATCTCAACAACGTATGGGCTTGTCGATATGATCTGGGTTGGAAGACTTGGCAGCGGCGCGGTTGCGGCCATTGGTACAGCCAGCTTTTTTATCAATTTAGCCATTGCTTTGTCTACTTTGATAACGATTGGTACGGGGATTAAAGTATCTCATTGTATGGGAGCGGGTCAGGAAGACAAAGCTAAAGCATATGTGAAAAATGGATTTGTGATGTCTGTTTTGTTAAGTGTACTGTATATGATTTTTGTCTTTCTTGCTCAGGATCAGCTGATTGGTTTCTTTGATCTTGGAAGTAGTGAAGTGGAACGAATGGCAAAACAGTTTCTACTCATTTCTATTTTAGGGACGGTCTTTTCCATACTGAATACGTTATACGCTACGATCTTGAATGCGATGGGGAACAGTAAACAACCATTTCGAATTTATACGATCGGACTTATTTTAAATATTGCCTTGGATCCATTCCTCATCTTTGGTTTTGGAAATTTTGAAGGATGGGGTGTGGTAGGTGCTGCGATTGCGACACTAACAGCGAATATCGTTGTGACCTTGTTATTTATTCTCCAGACACGTCACTCTAACTTGGTTACCATTGCACTAGCATGGAATACCAAGCTTTTAAAAGAAGTCATCCGCATGGGGGTGCCGATCACGATCCAACGCGTTACTTTTACGATAATTTCAATTATTATTGCCAAATTAATCGTACGTTTTGGAGCAGAGGCCATTGCCGTTCAAAAAGTAGGAATTCAAATTGAATCGATCTCTTATATGACCATTGGAGGTCTGCAAGGTGCGATCGCGGCCTTTTTCGGACAAAATTATGGAGCTCGGCGGATGGATCGTATCCATGAGGGTTATGCCAAAGCGCTCTCGTTGACTTCTGTATTCGGAATTGTTATTTCTCTTATTTTTGTCCTATTCCCAGAGCAACTGTTTTCTTTATTCTTATCCGATGCGAAGAGTCTCGCTCTTGGAACGGATTATATGCGAATCTTAGGCTATTCTCAGTTGTTCATGTGTCTTGAACTAATGACAGTGGGTGCATTTAATGGAATAGGGAAGACACATATCCCGCCGCTATTTAGCATCACATTTACTGCACTAAGAATACCGCTTGCTATCATTTTATCGGAACCTTTCGGTTTGAATGGGATATGGATGGCAATTGCACTAAGCAGTGTGTTTAAAGGTCTGGTTCTCGTCTATTGGTTTAGAAGATCTTTACGCAAAATGACGGTTCCACAAACGGTGATCTAAAACAAGAAGGAAGGTTCATTCATGAGATTACTAGATCATAAATTCATCCAACGATTAAAGGAACATGCAATAGAAGAAGAGCTGCTCCAAGGTAAATTTGGACTGGAAAAAGAAAATGTAAGGGTAAATCAAGAAGGAAAGCTTGCCTTAACTCCTCATCCGGAAGTGTTTGGGAATAAACTCGAGCATCCTTATATTCAAACGGATTTTTCGGAGAGTCAAATGGAAATGATAACTCCTACTTTTGAATCGATAGAGGAAGCTTTTCATTTTCTAGAAGCGCTGCAAGATATCATATCTCACGAATTAATGGAGAAGGGAGAGTATCTGTGGCCGAGCAGCAATCCCCCAATGCTGCCCAAAGAAAATGAAATTCCCATCGCACAAATGAACGATCCGATTGCTGATGGATATCGTCATGAGCTAGCGGATAAATATGGGAGAAAGCGCCAGCTGCTCAGCGGAATTCATTATAACTTCTCGTTTGAAGAACGTGTTCTTCGCAAATTGCACCACATCGAAGGCGGCAGCGAAGAATACAAATTATTCAAAGATGCGATTTATTTTAAAGTAGCACGGAACATGCTTCGGTATCGCTGGATGCTGATCTATTTAACGGGAGCAAGCCCTGTGTTCGATCGAACTTATATGGATATTTGTGTAGCAACAGGACATTCCGATGATAACGAGAGCTATTATTTTCCGAATATGAACTCACTGCGAAACAGTTCATGCGGCTATCGTAATCCAAAACCGGTGAGGGTTTCCTATGATTCTGCTAAAGATTATGTCCATGATTTAAAAGAATTAATTCAGAAAGATGAGTTACTGAGTGTAAAAGAGTTTTATAGCCCGGTTCGTATAAAAACCGTAAAAGGCATAGATCCACTGCAAGAACTGCTAGAAGATGGAGTCGCTTATTTGGAACTGCGATTCATTGATTTAAACCCGCTGCATAAGAATGGAATCAGCATTGATACCTTAAGACTTGTTCATATGTTCTTACTCTTTATGCTGCTGAAGAAGGACGAGCCGTTTAGCGAGCAGGATCAAAGGATCGCTGATTTGAATCATGATCAGTTAATTACAAACGGGATGACCGGTCATTTACACGACAAAGATAACAGCAAAAAGTCGATGAAAGAGACTGCGCTCACTTGCATCGAAGAAATGGAAGAGATGGTGGCTCTACTGTTCCCTAAGAAAGAAAAGTATGTGCAAATTCTCGAGAATGCGAAACGAAAGATTAGGCACCCAGAACTCAGTGCTGCTTCAATTGTAAAGTCCGAAATTCAAAAATCTTCGTACCTAACGTACCACCTCGAGAAAGCGAAAGAATACGCCAAGCAAAGCATGCTAACAGGATATCGTTTTTCCGGATATGAGGATCTGGAGCTATCTACTCAGCTTCTTCTAAAATCAGCGGTAAAACGCGGAATAACATTTGAAATACTAGACCGAGAAGAAAACTTTGTTGTGTTAACCAAAGGAAATCATAAGGAATACGTGAAGCAAGCGACAAAGACATCGTTAGATTCGTATAGCACCGTCTTGATTATGGAAAATAAGGTCGTTACTAAAGCTGTACTATCTCAGCATGGCATACGCGTTCCGTCCGGTGAAGTGTTTCACAGTTTAGAAGAAGCTAAGCAATCGTATGATCTGTACCGAGGGAAACCAATTGTAATTAAACCGAAATCGACCAACTTTGGACTGGGTATTACGATTTTTAACGAAGAATATGCTAGAGAAGACATGGATAAAGCTTTCGAGATCGCTTTTACGCATGACCGAACTGTTCTGCTGGAAGAATTCATGACAGGAAAAGAATATCGATTTCTCGTGATGGGAGATGAGGTTATAGGGGTACTGCACCGGGTTCCTGCCAATGTCATGGGGGATGGTGTTCATACCATTCAGGAATTGGTTCATGAAAAGAATAAAGACCCGCTTCGAGGAAGAGGGTACAAGACACCTTTGGAGAAGATTCAGCTGGGAGATTCAGAAGAGATGTTTCTGAAGAATCATAATAAAGCGTGGAACGATATCCCTGCTGAAGGGGAAGTCATCTATTTAAGAGAAAACTCAAATATCAGTACAGGTGGAGACAGCATTGATTATACGGATGAGGTAGATGGTAGCTATATGCAGGTTGCGATTCAAGCGGCGAAGGCTGCTGGTGCAACCATCTGTGGAGTAGATATGATGATTGATGACGTTCATGTCCAAGCGACAGAATCGAATTACAGCGTTATCGAAATTAACTTTAATCCTGCGATTCATATTCACTGTTACCCTTATCAAGGAAAGAACCGAAAGGCGAATGAAAAAGTGCTGGATCTGCTGTTTAATAAGGATTAACCGATTTGGGATTAGATAATGATAAGATTAATTTAAATATAGAGATGAACAGGTAGAAATGTCCCCTCCAAGGAAGCAACTTATAAAGAAGATTCATGTTATCTTGCAGGAATAAGTATACTTGGAGGGGGAATAAACGAAGCTTAATCTTGTACCCTTAGTTTGAATATGACACAATAACGATAACGAATGATGAGAGAAAGAATATCATCATAACTATATGCTTATAAATGAGGGATAAACCATGAAACAAGACCCGCTTCAAACTATTGAGCACGAGATCGCATTGCTAGTACGTCTTACAACCGCTTATAAGCCTCGCCTGGGAGTGCTTGATCGTTCTGAGTATCTTCTGCTTAGCGAACTGGATCATGATAGTCCGCTCGCGATGAATATCCTTGCTGAGAAATTACAACTTAGTCTTTCCACGGCAAGCAGACAAGTCGCCACGTTAGAAGTAAAACATTTCATTCAGCGGTTTCCTGACCCTCATAACGGACGAATCAGCCTTTTGGAAATCACGGAGGAAGGTAAAGAAGTTTTACAAAGAGTTCAGCGCGCCAGATATGAAGTATATGAGAAGGTGCTTCAAGATTGGACTCATGAAGAATTAAAAACCTTAGAAGCTAATTTGACTCGCTTAAATCGAGATTTCAAAAGATGGAATAAATAAACTACATAAAATTAGCAAACATCACCGCTGGATAATTTTAGTGATTGATTTAATAATACGAAGTTGTATAATGAAACTTACTCGCCATAACTTGTAATATACAACTTGTATATTACAAGTTAATAAATATAGAGAGGCATTTTAATTTAGATGGTTCTATTTTATTCATACATCTATACTGCTTTTATTTTCTATTAGGTTAGAGCTTGTAAGACAACTAGAGGAGGACAAATATGAGTCAAAGTAATCACGCAACAATGACCAATCCAAAGAAATTAAGTATTCCTAAATACATAATTATGTCGATTCTTACGATCTTTTCGATTGGACCCCAATATTTTCTCAACCTTTCTTATACGGTTGGACAAAGTGTTATTCAGAATGGCCTGCACCTAAGTGCGCAGGAGATGCTTATTCCTTCAAGTTTATCTAGTCTTGCTTTTGCACTTGGCTTGCCATTAGGACGTATCTTTTCTAAAAAATACAGTCTGAGAAACTTCTATCTTAGCCTTGTGTTTGTTTTTTTGTGCGGGACCATTATTGATGCATTATCGTATAATATAACCACTTTAATCATCGGAAGGATGATCCAAGGGCTTAGTGCAGGGATGTTGTTTTTACCGATTCTTTCTGCCAAATTCCTTTCCTTTCCGAACCATTTACGTCAGTTCTTTTTGTTCTCGGTCATCGTGGGACTTTTTGGTGCGTCAGCTATTGGAGCAATATTTGGTACGATATCCTTAAGCACGGATGCTTGGCGCTGGCTGTATATTGTTAATATATTTTGCTCACTGCTCTGTCTCTGTGTTGGTTTTGTGACATTGCCTAAACAAAAAGCAGAACAAAAAGAAAAAGTGGTGATCAACAGAAAAGGGCTTCTCATATTAGGTCTTCTGACGGCAGCCTTCGCGTTTCCCATTCTTAATTTACAAGAAAAAGGCTTTGATTCCGTTTATGTTTGGCCTTTTCTCGTTATTGCTATTATCCTTATGGCGCTCCTTTTTAAAAATGATAGTCGAAATGAATTTCCTATTGTGCCCATTCGTGCGTTAGCCAAGCCTAAAGCTGTGTTTGGTACTGTGATGGCAGGAGCAGGACATATCTCACTTATTGTTATCTTCGTTGGGGTAAATGGATATATGCGAACGATTAAGAATGTTTCGTTCATCGACTTCACTTATTTTTATTGTTGCTTCTTTATAGGCATAGTCCTGTCTGCCATTTTATGCGCCCTATTGTACGATAAGTGGGGAGCAGGTATTCTAGGAATCGCAGGTTCCATATTCACCGTGATCGTAAGTATAAAATGGTCCTCGATACAGCCTGAGGCATCTCTTACTTGGCTTAATCTTGAAATGGCTTGTTTAGGCTTTGGACTCAGTATGACCTTTATATCAGGGGCAATTGGAACTTTATTTGCCGGAAATGCACATCAAGCATCTAGTCGATCAGCTTCGCTGCATACGATCAGAAACTATGCCGGTGCCGTCTTTGCACCGCTTCTTGGCTGGTTTCTCTACCTTTTGAATGCAAATCAATATGAAAAACAGTTAGGACAGCTTAGTCAGATCGATACGATATCAGATATTAATGCCAAGAAGGCAGCGCTTCTTAGCACTTACCATGGTCTATTTATGATTTTGCTTATACTCGGTGTTATTATGTTCATTGCTTCGATTGGGAAAATGGCGACGGGTAAAGGCACCGCTTTAGTGAAAAAAGAGAAAACGGCCGTTTAATTTGGCGATCCAGGCGAAGAACTTCTAAGTTCTTCGTCTTTTTTATCTTACATGATATTACATGTGTAAAGATGCTAAAATGAAGAGATGGTGAATAAATCCACATCTAAAGCAAGTAATGTTGGGAGCAAAATGTGATGACACAAAATAGGAATACAACCGTATGTATCGTTGGCGGAGGACCTTCAGGGTTGCTATTAGGTCTCTTGTTAGCGAAGCAAGGGACTCATGTGACGGTGCTAGAGAGTCAACCGAATTTTGAACGTAAATTCAGAGGAGAAGTATTGCAACCTCGTTTCATTCGAGTAATGAAACAATTAGGACTGGATCAACTTCTGTACGAACATGAACATATAAAGCTGTACAAGGGAGAAATCTGGAGCGAGGACAAACTGATTTCGGCTATTGATTATGTGGAGGATACGCCAGAAGTACCTTTTTCCTTACGAATGAAGCAGTCTGTATTACTCCAAGCTCTATATGATGAAGCAGTAAAGTATGATCATTTTCATATGATTTTTAATGCCAGAGTGAAGTCATTCATTACAGAGGAAGACAGAATTAATGGAGTGGTTGCCCTTACTCAGAATGAAGAAGTTCGAATAAAAGCACAATTGACTGTAGGGGCAGACGGACGCTTTTCAACCATTCGAAAACGGGGTGATTTTACGTATAAATATCAAAATCATGATTTTGATATGATATGGTTCACCTTACCCATTCAGGAAGACCAGCATAAAGATATTTTTTTCAGAGTAACTAATTATCGCAGTTTCATTGTTGTACCCAGTTCAAGTGACGTACTGCAAATCGGGTTTACCGTGAGAAAAGGGGAATGGGAGCTAATAAAGCAGAGGGGAATCAGTGCTCTCTCAGAGGAGCTAATTAGCGTATTCCCAGATTTACAAGAACCGCTGCGTGAGATTACTGATTTTCAGTCTTTTGTTACCTTAAAAGCCGATGTATTCTTTGTGGATCAATGGTATAAAAGAGGTTGTGTACTCATAGGAGATGCTGCTCATTGCTCGTCCCCAGTAGGGGCGATCGGTATTTCTTTGGCAGCAGAGACAGCAGCCGTATTAGCGGAGTTAATTCAAGAGTCTATCCAAGCTAAGGATCTCGATTTTAGAAAAGTAGAGTCTTTAACCGCTTTACGAGCTAAAGAAGTGATGATGGTCCACCGGATGCAGGGAATAATCGCGAAGGCAATCATTAAAGCTCCAAGATGGACGAAAAAATGGGTGATACGATTTGCACCGCACCTTTCTAAAACGAAATTATTTCATCTTGCAAAACGGAAGTTTTTATTAGGAAAGACAATGGATCGTCTAGGTAACTAGAGCTTTCTTGATTAAAGAATGCCAACGGCGGAAAAGCAATCGCTGTAAAATAACTGTGGTATGAATATGATTTGTATTCATACCACTTTAAACAAGAAGGGATTAAGATGAATTTTCGAAAGAAATTAATAGTCATAATACCTTTAATCGTTATTGCTTTGGCAGCCTTTTTTAGTTTTTCTTTGTATGACTCTCCCTCTAAAGTAGTAAAAAATTATATAAATCAAGATGATGTTTCAAACCATGAAATAATAAATTCATCCGTTGTTAATCAATTCTTAGAATTTAATAAAAATAACAATTTACCAGAACCGATAATAAATTTAAGAACGGTTAATCGATCTGCAAATCAATCGCAAGTGATCGTTAATTTTGAAATTTTCACTTATGATACGAATAATAATCTTAAACAGATATATTCTGGAAGTTTGTTATTTTCACTTATTCATACTAAGGGCAGATGGGAGATTGAATCCATAGACGTGATTAAAAATATAAGAGAATACAACTCATTGCTTCCAAGGGGGACGATGAGTTTTTTGCATTTTGATAAATCTAACCTAGTCAAGAACAGTTGGAATTCTGTACAATATAAAGATAATTATTCAAATTATACCTGCTGAATGGAGTGAAGACGACTTATGCAGCGAAAAGAGAGTCCATCTTATTTCAAGGCGACTCCATTACCGATGGTGGCGTACGATATAGTCTCTTACGTTAAGATGCTTCGAAAATATTAAGATGAAGAAAAGGAGAGAAAACATGAAGAACAATCCGATTATATGGGCTGATTACCCGGATCTTGACGTGATTAGAGTAGAAGATACGTATTATATGGTGAGTACAACGATGCATATGATGCCAGGGTGTGTTATTCTGCGTTCTTATGATTTGATCAACTGGGAAGTAGCTACTCATGTATACGATATACTGGAAGATACGCCTGCTCAAAGGCTCGAGGGAGATCAGCAGATTTACAGTAAGGGGATGTGGGCAGCCTCTATCCGTCATCACAAAGGGAAATTCTATGTCGTTTTTGTAGCAAACGATACGCAGAAAACCTATTTGTATACAGCAAGTGATATAAACGGGCCGTGGACAAAACAGTATATTGAAGGGTTTTATCATGACTGTTCTCTTCTATTTGATGACGACGATCGTGTTTATCTCATTTATGGTAACGCTAACATTCATCTTACTGAACTAAAAGAAGACTTATCTGGACCAAAGCCGGACGGGCTAAGCCGAATGATCGTGAGAGAACCGGGAGAGTACTTCTTAGGTTATGAAGGCGCCCATCTATATAAAATAAACGGAAAATATTATGCTTTCTTTATACATATCACACCTGCTACCAAAGGACGCAGAACGCAGGCATGTTATGTTGCTGATTCTTTAGAGGGTGAATTTACAGGCGGAGAAGTTTTTAATGATGACATGGGGTATTTTAATGCCGGAATAGCTCAGGGAGGGATTGTCGATACACCTGATGGTGACTGGTACGCTATGTTGTTTCAGGATCATGGAGCGGTAGGCCGTATCCCGGTTCTCGTTCCACTGTATTTTGAAGATGATTTTCCGGTATTTGCGAAAGAGGCCCCAACCTTTATTGAGATCCCAAGTACGAGACCCGGTTATGAGTATAAGCCCCTAATCGGAAGCGATGATTTTAGTTATGATACGGATGAGAATGGAAAAGTGAAGCTGAAAGATTTCTGGCAGTGGAATCATATCCCGAATGATAAGCTATGGTCTGTGACGGATAAGCCGGGGACCTACCGTATTCAATCTGGAAAAATCAGTCCCAATCTGACGTTTGCTCAGAACACGTTGACGCAGCGAGCGATGGGGCCTGCATGTGAGGCAGTAGTTACACTAGATGGCAGTGAACTGCAAGACGGCGACTATGCCGGGTTGGGTTTCTTAATTGGCACCTACGGTTTGATTGCTCTAACGAAAGAGGCTGGGCAATATTACTTGGTAATGATCGCTCGGGATACCGACGATAAGTCGATCTTTGGAAATCTAGTGGATACGAAGCCTGGTGACATCTATGCAAAAATTCCCGTAAAAGAAAACAAGGTGACGTTGAAAGCATCAGCGAATTTCATAAATAATACAGATGAGTGTATGTTCCACTACTTAGACGGCAAGAGCTGGAAAAAACTTGGAATTACACATCATATGGTGTATAAATTGGATCATTTTATGGGATGCCGCATCGGTTTATTTTTATTCTCTACTGAAAAAATCGGCGGAACTGCTGAGTTTTCTAATTTCGAATATAACGTATTACACTAAACACGATCTATTGACGAAAAAGAGCCCAGGTTAGAGGAGGGGCTCTTTTTTTGTGTTTCTACGTTTTTATAAAATCAACAAATTCAACAAAATCAACAACAATAAATGACAAAAAAACCTGTCCATGCATAACACGCGAGTACCGCCACATAACATGAATCAAAGAGCATTTTGAGGAGGAAATACGAATGTTTAAACGAGTAGACCGTCTGGCAATTGAACTGCCGCTTCCCCTGTCTTCAGGACCGGATCCCAATGGTGCCAGTGCCGTTCAAGAACTGATGGGTGGACGTTTTGGAGAGATGTCGACCCTCAATAATTATATGTTTCAATCCTTCAACTTTAGAGGTAAATCTAAGCTTCGTCCGTTCTATGATATCGTGGCGAGCATCACAGCAGAAGAGTTTGGTCATGTTGAGCTTGTAGCGAATACGATTAACATTATGCTTAGCGGTTCGACATCTCCCGGAGATCCAGATACAACACCGCTGCGTGTGGGTAAAGATGCACGGATGACATCTCATTTTATTGAGTCTGCACAGACGGCACTTCCTTATGATTCGATGGGAAGACCTTGGAACGGGTCGTATGTGGTAAGCAGCGGAAATCTCATATTTGATCTATTGCATAATTTTTTCTTGGAATGCGGAGCGCGCACACATAAAATGAGAGTATATGAAATGACAGATCATCCGGCGGCTCGAGAAATGACCGGATATTTACTTGTGCGCGGCGGTGTACATATTCTGGCTTATGCAAAAGCGCTTGAAATGGCTACAGGTGTCGATGTAACCAAGTTATTCCCTATACCTAGACTTGATAATAAAGTATTTGATACGACAAGAAAGTGGGAAGCAGCCGGAGAACACCGAAGGCTTTATACGTTTAGTGACAAAGACTATCAGCAAATTGCCCAGATCTGGAAAGGGGTTCATCCAACAGATGGTGGGAAACTTGAGGCGTTTGCGGGGCTGCCAGGATATAGTGGACCCGTACCGGAACTGCCGGATTTACCTGAAGAATTTGCGCCGGGAATCTCGGCAGAAGATCTTATTCAGATCGCAGAAAGGTTAAAAAGGTCTGCAGGCTTATAGTTAATAAAGGTGATAATTGTAGTTTAACAAAAGATGAGTATTATATTTTATAGATGTAATAAATGATGAATGCCGCAGCCGATCAGCGCGGCTTTTTTAGTATTCTATAACATATTAATTGTCTTTATTAGGAATGAAAAGGATCGGAAGTTGAGATAGAGATTGAAACCTATGATGCATCCTATTCGTATTCATAACTATATAAATAGGAGGCGATTTTAAATGAGTGAAAGAGGCTGTTTTAAATGCGGTGGTTTGGAAGCGGACACCAAAGAAGTTGCGATGACAGGTACTGGATTATCAAAAATGTTTGACATACAAAATAATCAATTTGTTGTAGTGTACTGCAAAAACTGCGGATATTCCGAATTCTATAATAAGAGGTCCTCGAAGGCTTCGAATATCATTGACTTCTTTTTCGGTGGATAAGTTTTTGAAAGAGAGCCTTGGATTACTCTTTGAATATCATTGAATATAAGGAATAAGGACGGAATTTCAGGGACTGCTCTGTTATTTCGTCCTTTTTTAAGTTTTCAATATTATATTTACATAATATTCTTATAACATTTACCCATCGTTTATTATATATCAACTCATACTGAAAACGCTTTATAATATGTGTACTGACACATAGAAGGGAAGAACTTTATGACTCGTTTGTTTGTTAAAGGTGCAGACATCTCCATGCTGAAAGAAGTTGAAGAATGCGGAGGAAGATATTATCTAGGTGAGGAACAAAAAGACTTATTTGAAATATTACATATAAAGGGATTGAACACGGTTCGATTGCGCTTGTGGGTGAACCCATTTGATGAAGAAGGTAAGCCATATATGGGCGGTACGAATGATCTGGAGACGACAATTGAACTGGCAAAAAGAGCAAAAGCACACGGAATGCAGTTTATGCTGGATTTTCATTACAGTGATTTTTGGGCAGATCCGAAAAAACAAGACAAGCCAAAGGCTTGGCAGTCTTATACAGGTGACAGGTTGGAAGAGGAAGTATACCGCTACACCAGGGAAGTGCTTGAAGTATGCAGACTGTGTGATGTCATGCCGGATCTGGTTCAAATCGGGAATGAGACAACGAACGGCATGCTTTGGCCAGAAGGTAAAACACCTAACTATGTTCCTGAGAAGCAAAGTTTTGAAGAAACAGAAGCAGCAGAGTGGGATAAATCGTTCGATTCACTTGCGGCACTGCTAAAAGCAGGGGTGCGGGCAGCAAGAGAAGCAGGACCTATGAAAATTATTTTGCATCTGGATGCCGGTGGGCAAAATATATTATACCGCACATGGTTTGATGAGATGAGTAAGCGAAACGTAGATTATGATATTATCGGGTTATCTTACTATCCGATCTGGCATGGCGGTCTCGAAGACTTACAGTTTAATTTGGAAGATATCAGCGCTCGCTTTAATAAAGAGGTGCTTGTTGTGGAAACGGCTTATGGACATACGATAGAGAGTTTGTCTGGAGCAGATATTTTCACAGAAGAAATGTCGAGGATTGCTGGATATCCGCCAACGGTGGAAGGCCAAGGCCAGTTTCTTCAAGATTTAATGGAGACAGTCCGTAAGGTACCTGACGGTAAAGGTCTCGGTATCGTATACTGGGAGCCGGCGTGGCTGCCGGTAAAAGGGACAAGCTGGGCAAGTCTAGCTGGTATGAAATATGGCAACGATGTCTCGGAAATGGGAAATCACTGGGCCAATCAAGGATTGTTCGATTTTGAGGGTAAGGCGCTTGCTTCTTTAGATGTATTTCTAAAATAAAAGATCGAAAAAATCCAAGGATAGAGTTTTGAACTCTTGTCTTGGATTTTTTTGTTATCATATGAATATTGAAGGCTCTATTTAAGGGGGAGGATCAGGTGAACTGGGGCGATGAGAACAGAAGATGTGTATTTAATACAATAGAAAGCTCGCTTCCACTATTTGTTGAAACGATTGGATACAGCGCTTGGGAACGGATATTTACACGAACGGACGGATACCCGTATTATCACTGGCTATATACTTTGGAAGGGGAAGGGAGTATAGAAATGAGGGGAGAACGCTTCCTGCTGACACCAGGCCAAGGAGTACTGCTCACCCCATTCACACCTCATTCCTATTCCCCTGCATCGGATCGATGGGTAACCGTATACATTACATTCGGCGGCACTGCTGCCGAGGCTATACTGAACTCGCTTGATATGAATACTTCTGCTATTTATGCTATCGATTCAACAGGTGCATCTTTCGTATCTCTCATGGAAGAGATGATTCATAAAGCAGACTGGGATACGGAGCTCTCGGGAATGGAATTATCTACAGCACTCTATCGTTTTCTTATGCTGTTAAGAAACTATGGTATGCGTGACGAGCAGCCCTCATTATCTCAATATTATGATAAACTTCGCCCCGTTGTACGATGGATGGAAGAGCATTTTTCTTCGAACGTGGGGCTGGCTGAGATGGTGGAACAAGCGAATATGAGTGTTTCGTACTTGAATGAACTTTTTCGGGATGCATTTGGGATGAGTCCATATTCTTACCTAATTCACCTGCGTCTTCGCCAAGCTAAAAAGATGATGATCATGAATCCTGATAAAACACTCAAAGAAGTGTCCGCACAGACTGGATTTAACGATGTGAGTCATTTCGTGGCGACGTTTCGAAAAAAGGAAGGGATTACACCTGCCAAATACAGAGAACTGCATATTTCTACAGAGATAAGAGATTAGAATGATAGATTATTTATACTAATGATCATATTGATAAAGGAATAAACCTTATAATCCGTTCCCAGGATACAATGATGGATGTAATATCTTTGGATGGACAAACGTTTTCCAGTTTTCAAAAGGAGAACGTTTGTTTATTTTTCTGGAATAGATCCTGGAGAAGCAAGGGGAATGAGTTGTCCACTCCTACTATATGTAAATCATATTAATCAGTTTCATAAATGCAAGACATATTCCTTAATAGAATAGCCCTATTTTTAAATAATAGTTAGAAGTCTACTTAAAAATAGATGATAGTCTTTCCCATAGAGAGAATTCAAACGTAAGCTATCTTAAATATATGGGAGGTGCCCTTTAATAATTTGGGGAGTTTTCCCTGTCGCTGGTAACTCCGCATTCGGATTGTTTTTTGACCCAGATGGTGCGGGACCTGGAGTGGCATCACTAGTTCCTTGCAGTAATTACGGATCAGGTGCAGGAAACAATCCTTATCAAGGACAGGTCGTAACTGCGCTAACTGCAGGCGGAGTATTAACATTAAACCGAATAGATAATATGGGGAATCAAGTGCTTCAAAACACGATTGGTGGAGGAACTCCTACAGTTAGTGCATCACTTCTAATTGAGAAGTCATTTTAATTTATCGTCAAAGGATCAAAGGACCTGAGAGGGTCCTATTTTTGACCCTACATCTTTTGATGCCCTATTATTGCAAGTTTTTTTATGCTTTTCAAAGGAGAAACCCCAAATTTAAACATTATTTCCTACCTTAATTATATTATTTCAACATATGAAAAATTCATAGCAGTAAGATCAATATCTCTTTCTATCTACTTCACATATAATCAACCTTATTCTGTATCTATCTCATTAACTTAGTATTAAAAACAGAAAACCATATTCTTCTAAAAAAAGATAGATTATAATATCAAAAAATGAAAAAATAGATAAGGGTGATTCAAGTGATCCAGTATCCATTTTTAGAAAACGAAACCACCACTGGAGTTACTGCACCTTCATCGGGAGTTGGGAATACACTACATAAACTGCTTGAGCAGGCAGTTATTCGTCTAGAGACGATGGTTTACGGTCAAACGGTGTGGACTCAGCATAAAGCGAAATCAGCACCTGCCAGCAAGTTCGACAGCAGAACATCTTACACGCTCCAATTATGTTAAATTAGAAATAGGAAATATTAAAATATCATAGGAAAGGTGTGGTGAATCTTGATTTTTGAAGAGGTTATTTTGAATACTCACGAATTAAAGGATTTGAAAACATTTTATGTCCATACCCTAGGGTTTGGTTTAGTAAAAGAAGATACGAATTCCTTTACAGTTACTGTTGGAGAAACGAATCTCACATTTGTTATAACCGAAGAAAAGAAAGAGAGCCCATTTTATCACTTTGCAGTAAATATTAATGAAGATAAGTTCAAACTTGCTAAGGCTTATTTGTCAGAACGGGTTACTCTGCTGAAAGACGAGTCACAAGACGAGTTTGAGTTTGAAAGTTGGAATGCGCACGCTGTCTATTTTTGTGATCCGGCGGGAAACATAGTCGAATTTATCGCTCGCCATAATTTGAAGAGTAACAGTATTTCTTCCAATGAATTTACGATGGCGGATATTCTTTGTGTTAGTGAAGTGGGATTACCCGTTCCTCATGTGGAAAGCGTAGTCTCTGCGTTAGAAGCAGACATGAACCTGCCTTTATGGAAAGGAGATCGCTCCACATTTCAGCCTGTCGGAGATGAACATGGACTATTTATTGTAGTAGTTATAGACCGGATCTGGCTGCCAACGAGTCAGAAAGCTACCATCTTCCCAGTAACCATTAAAATAAAAGATAATGATATAAAATACAAATTCGCTAATTTACCTTATCAAATAATATAAAAAGAAATACATATACACGAATAGACTATCCGTTCACCAAGAACGAGTAGTCATGATGAAGTCGCCGTTTAGGCGGCTTTTTTACTATTTATATAGCTGCTTTAAGTTAACATATACAGTTATCCGTTTTAACTAATTTAGAAGTAAAGCTTAATAACTAGGGGAGATATGTCGATATATAAATAATACTGTCATAATAGATTTCACATAGGAGGAAGAAAATGCAACTTACAGACCTGGGAAAACAATTCATTAATGGGGTATGGAGAGACGGTAAGAGTGAGAAAACGTTACCAGATATCAATCCATATAATGATGAAGTTATCACTACGTTCCATATAGCAAATGTCGCTGATATTGATGATGCTTACCAAGCAGCACACCAAGCAAAACTCGAATGGGACAAGGTTAACGCATACAAGAAAAGAGATATTATAGAAAAAGCAGTTACTTACATAGAAGCAAATGAAGAAGAGATTACATCCCTCATCATCCAAGAACTGGGTGGAACTCGGATGAAAGCGGCCTTTGAGATTGGTCTAGTGAAAAATATGATTAAAGAAGCGGCTACATTCCCGCTTCGTATGGAAGGTAAAATTTTACCTTCTACGGAAGATGGTAAGGAAAACAGACTGTACAGAAGTCCAGCAGGTGTGGTGGGAGTTATTAGTCCATTTAACTTCCCATTCTTCTTGTCTATGAAATCCGTAGCACCCGCACTTGGTGCCGGTAATGGCGTAGTATTGAAGCCGCATGAGGATACCCCGATCACGGGTGGGACACTCATTGGTAAAATCTTTGAAGAAGCAGGTTTACCAAAAGGTCTACTGAATGTAGTCGTTACTGATATTAAAGAGATTGGCGATGCATTTGTAGAACATCCAATTCCGAGAATTATTTCATTTACTGGATCGACAAAAGTCGGAAGTTATATTGGTCAACTGGCCGTTAAAAACTATAAAAAACCGCTGCTTGAACTGGGCGGAAACAGTGCCTTTATTATTTTGGAAAATGCAGATCTTGATTATGCAGTACAAGCTGCAACGTTCAGCAGATTCACACATCAAGGCCAAATCTGTATGTGTGCAAACCGAATTGTTGTACAGAACTCAGTTTATAAGGAATTTGTAGCTAAATTTAAAGAAAAAGTCGCTTCGTTAACGACAGGTGATCCGAGTGATCCACAGACGGTAATTGGTCCGGTTATCAATCATCGTCAAGCAGAAACACTTCAAAAACTAATAGCAAAAGGTATTGAACAAGGCGCAGAACTTCTTGTAGAAGGAAAAATCACGGGCAGAATGGTAGAGCCGACCGTTCTTGTTAACGTGAAAACGGATATGGCAGTAGCTCAAGAAGAGTTGTTTGGTCCGGTAGTATGTATTATTCCATTTGAGACCGAAGAAGAAGGCATTGCCATAGCAAACGATACACCGTTTGGACTTAGCGGAGCTATTCATACATCCAATGTTGAGCGCGGAGTAGAAATGGCGAAGAAAGTTCACACAGGCATGATCCATGTCAATGATATTACGATTAATGATGAACCGATTGTAGCATTTGGCGGCGAGAAACAATCAGGGATGGGCCGTCTAAATGGACAATGGAGCTTGGATGAATTCACTACAATGAAATGGATCTCAGTCAATTACGGACAAAGAAGCTTTCCGTATTAATGGGTGGAGGAGATAGCATGAATACAGCATCAGAAGATCATACTCAGCATGAACTGATTAGAGCTTTCGTAAAAATCGCGCCTCTGCTGAAAAGTCTAACCAATGATGACATTACGATTGGTATTTATGATACCGAAAAGCTGATCATTAATATTCCAGGCAATACGTTCTCACTGAATGTTACTCCTGGCGACCCTTTGGTAGAAGGGGATATTGTAACAAATGCCATTCGCAATAATACCGAGCTCTCCGACGTTGTTCCAAAAGAGTTATTTGGGTTTCCGCTTGCTGCCCGTGCGATACCACTGCATGATGAACAGGGTAATGTTATTGGCGGTGTAGGGATGGGGACTAGTCTTGAAAGAGCAAATAAGCTGTTTGAAATGGCAGAAAGTTTCTCCGCTATTGTAGAACAGACTACGGCATCTATCGAAGAAATCAGTCAGTCGGTAACCCACCTTAATGATCGGGTAAGCGGCATAACAAGCCAAATGGATGACGTTAGTTCCAGTGCGCAGCAGATTGGTAAGATCTCTAGTGTGGTTAAGGAAATATCAGATCAGAGTAACATGTTAGGGCTTAATGCAGCTATAGAAGCGGCAAGAGCTGGAGAAGTGGGAAGAGGTTTCTCTGTCGTAGCCGACGAGATTCGAAAACTGGCGACAAGTTCTAAAGAGAATGTGAATCAGATTAATGGCATCACGAAAAACATTCAAGAACTTCTGATGCTATTAAATCATGCTTTTTCCGATATCCACGCATTAACAGATACTCAGGCTATAACGATTCAAGAATTCTCAGCAACCATTATGGAGATCAGCAACAAAGCTGAGGAATTAGCACAAGTTGCACAAGAAACACTTTATACAAAAGAAAATAAATAGTTGTTTATCTATGAGAAGAGGAGATACAGTTTTCTGTATTTCTTCTTTTTTTTGATTTTGGTTGGTAAGAAATAATGCTGCTGGGGGTGGTAATATGGAAATATTTAAAAGATACAAACGATTAATTTGGATCATCACTTTGGTTCTTTTTAGCATACTCCTCTACTTCTTAATCTTGTTTCTCAATGACCGACCAGGCGGGTTTTCAGATTATCGCACATCCAAGGCTCTAGGCATGACGAGTTCAATCAAGATTCCACTTGGCAAAACTCCTGAAGAAGCTGTGCAGAAATTTAGAGGGGATGATTCACCTAATCGAGTCATTTATCAAGAGCCTGTTGAAGAGGGAGTGCTCGTATTCATGAATCATCCCGAAGAAGAGGATACAACGAATCTTCAGGTGGAGTTTGTAAGGAAGGCAAAGATCGGATGGAAATGGGTATGGGGTGCAGGATTTGGTACATCAAAATCAAATGCGGCCCTTATTTATATGAGTATGTCTGGACTAGATAAAATACCAACCCCTTTCCCGATGATCATCGGCAATGTCTTGGATCCGTCTATAAAAAGTATAACGGCTGAGACAAAAGATAGTGGAGTGCATGAGGCTAAACTAGTAGATGTTGATTCGGAAAAGACGATCTGGTTTGTGAATATACCTTCATCTAGTGTTCCTCCTATAGATGTGAAAGGATTTAATCAAAAGGGGAGGCTCGTAGCTGAGACAATCATAAATGAATTTAATGATAGTAATAAAATAGAACTTATACGCTGACGTGATGAAATCCCTACCCAGAATTTTTATTATATGCCTTGTGACTCTGGAAAATCTTTGGCCTGATCTAAAGTTTATAACTTAGACAATTGAGAAGAAATGCAGATATCTGTACTTCTTCTTTTTTATTCCCTGGATACTGCATATTAAATTCAAGTGATTAATAAACTGAGCTTAAGATAATTGGAAATATCTGTTCTATTGAATTAATAATACTTTCAGCCTATATCTGTAAGCGTTCTTATATCCGATAAAATGAATTATATGAGAGGAGTTAAATTATGCGTGTGCGAAAAAGATTAAACAAAATGGTGACTCTGTCGCTGAGCATCATTCTTGTGCTTACCATGTTTGTAATTCAGCCAGTTCAAGCCAGTGAGCCGTTTCAGGAAACCTTTGAAGAAGGTGATTCAAATTGGATTGCCACAAGTGGGAATTGGTCCGTCGTTAGTGATCAGGGGGGGGCGGTGTATTATCAATCAAGTTATAGTGAAGGCCGAACTTCTGCGGGTAATCTGGAGTGGAAAGATTATTCCGTCACAGCAGATGTGAAAATCACTGATTTCAATGGTTCTACCCGTACATATGTAGTCGGAAGGTACATCGATGCTAATAATTATTATGCAGCTTCACTGTTCAACAGTGCTGGCGGGAAATTGGAGATTCGTAAAAAAGTCAAAGGTTCATCAACGACATTAGCCACCAAAGCTGACTTTGAGCTTATGACCAATGAGTGGTATCACATTAAACTTGAAATGAGCGGTTCAACGATTAACATGTATGTAAATGATGTATTGGAGCTTTCCGCTACAGATATGGATTTAACGCAGGGAAGAGTGGGGCTCTTAACCTTGAAATCTGCTGCAATGTACGACAATGTGAAGGTTTCAAATGTAACCTCTTCTTTACCAGAGCCTGCTCCTGGCACACCAATCGACCCACCAACGGAAACGCCTGTTGATCCACCAGTAGTTCCTCCAGTAAACCCGCCAGCGGAGACGCCAGATGGTACATACGAGCTTAGTGAATACAATCTGAGCGGCTTTGCAACGGGAACTACAGGAGGAGGTCAAATTACAGACACGGATCCTCGTTATATTAAGGTATATAATGCTTCGGATCTTGCTCTAGCCTTGAGAAAAGGTTCGAAATATAAGGTCGTAGAGATCATGAATGATCTAAATCTTGGCTGGAATGAGATTCCCGATGCAGCTAAGGCAGCTCCTTTTAGCACGCATAATGCAGCACTGATGCATCCTGTATTGAAGGAGACTGGGGTTAGCAAAATAAACATCGATAGTTTTGATGGACTGACGATTTTTTCGTCGAGCGGAGCAACGATTAAACATGCTGCCTTTACTTTTAAACGGAGTAACAATATCATTATTCGCAATTTGGAATTTGACGAGTTGTGGGAGTGGGACGAAGCATCGAAAGGCGATTACGATAAGAACGATTGGGACTACATTACGGTGGAGAATAGCAGTAATATCTGGATCGATCATACGACATTCCATAAAGCCTATGACGGACTTATCGATATTAAAAAAGGCAGTAATGGGGTAACGATCTCTTGGTCTTCATTTGTAGGGGATGATCAGAGTTCGAACAGCTGGGTTACTCAGCAGATCAATGCGCTTGAAGCGAATAAAACGGCTTATCCGATGTACGCTTATTTGAGAAGCAGTTCTGTCGGAATGAGCAAAGAACAGATTATCGCGGTCGCAGCAAGTCAGAAGAAAGGGCATCTCATTGGAGCTAACGAGTTTGCTACAGATAATCCAGATCTAGAAGTCACCTTGCATCACAATTATTATAAAGATATTCAGGACCGTATGCCTCGTTTACGAGGAGGTAACGTGCATGCATATAACATTGTCATGGATAATGCGGAAGCTTGGACAATTAAGAATAGCATTACATCGGATATGGCTAAGGCCATTTCTGCAAAAGGGTATCATTTTGGAATCACTAGCAATGGTGCCATCTCAACCGAAAATGGTTCAGTGTTACTAGAAAAATCCATTATTCGTGGCGTTCAGTATCCAATTCGTAACAATCAGGTGAGTGCGACCCAAAGTAAATATACAGGTAAAATAACAGCCATAGATACAATCTATGAGCTGGATGAAATTCAGTATAGAGGCGGGAGTGAGGAAGCTGGTAGTCCACTCTCACCAGTTCCGGCAGAAGTAATCCCTTTTTCTTGGAACGGTTTTAGTGTATTGCCATACAGTTACACAGCAGAAGATCCTGCGGGGCTTCAGGCGAGATTAACGGCTGTAGATGGTGCAGGAGCGGGTAAGTTATCCTTGACCACGGCGCAATGGCAGTCAACAAACTATAATTAAAAGTGAATTATTGAATAATAGATCCTGATTAGAGGGCTGTTCTCATGTAGATTTTCTACAGAGGGACAGTTCTTTTTTTTAGATGTGGAACATGATTAGCAGCTGAGCTAAATAAACAAATAATTTGAGCTTAATAGTTAAGTATCTATTCCTTATTCTTGGTATTCTATAGTAAAAGATAAGAGATAAGTGATGAGAGATGAGAGATAAAAAAGGCGGGACTCTGCAAATGTCTATAAAAGTTAGAAAGACAATTAAGGCACCACAAGAAATGGAAAAAGCGCCTGATAAAAAAGGAAGCTTACATCAGAACGGGTTAACTGTTATTACTTTCTGCTTGCATACGCAAGGTAAAAAGGGAGCCTTTTTTCTAAAGGATCATCTTTTACTGTACGTAAAGTCGGGTATTTATACAGTTCGTTTTAATAAAAGGCAATACACTGTTCGGAGCAATGAGATGATATTTATTCCTAAGTCGACTCTAATTGAGTACGATAAATCGGGGGAATTCGGTTCAGATTACACGCTTGATTACATGATGTTTTTCCTGAATGAACAGTTGCTGGAGGATTTTGTCCAATTTGCTGATGTGAAACTTATTTCACCGGTAGACGATTATATTCCCGTATCCATCTTGCCTGTTAATGAACTTACTCAATCCTATTTCAACTCGTTACAGCCCTATCTTAAAAAGCCTGAGAAAGTCAGTGATGGACTGGTTAAGGTGAAGATGATGGAATTGTTATTTCATCTCACCGATTCAAATGAACGTTTTCTAAATCAGCTAATACAATCGAACAACCATAAAAATGATGATATTGGCAGAATGATGGAGGAGAATTTTAAGAATCCCGTTTCACTTCATGATTTGGCTTATATGTCAGGCAGAAGTCTGTCGACATTTAAAAGAGAGTTTCAGGCAACGTATCATACTTCTCCTTTGAAGTGGATTCGTAACCGTAGGCTCGATGAAGCCAAGAAGCTGTTATTAGAAACGACGTTCTCGGTAACAGATATATGCTACACTACTGGATTTGAAAATATTGCCCACTTCTCCAAAGTGTTTAAGCTGCAGTTTGGACTCTCGCCTTCGGAATATCGAAAGCAATTTACACAAGATGAGCTGAATGGACAATCATAATGAGCTTATCAGCAAAGAATTCGATTTCCTTTCTTGGTATGCTTTTCTCATGAAATACATTAAAGAGGCTTATTTGTACTGGAAATGAAAGTATGGACTCATATCTACATGGAGAGGGGTTAACCAATATGAAATATAGTAAACTTGGAAATACCGGATTGGATGTTTCTCGGCTTTGCCTTGGTTGTATGGGGTTTGGAAAAGTAGGACCTGGCTCTCACAAGTGGATACTTAATGAGGAGAACAGCCGTCCCATAATCAAGAAAGCGCTCGAGCTTGGCATCAACTTTTTTGATACAGCCAATGTATATGCAGAGGGAACAAGCGAGGAAATCGTTGGCAGGGCCCTCAAAGATTACGCAAATCGGGATGAAATTGTTCTTGCAACAAAAGTTTTTTTACGAATGCATGAAGGTCCGAACGGTGCGGGGCTTTCTCGAAAGGCGATTATGAGTGAAATTGACAAGAGTCTCAAACGACTCGGAACTGACTATGTAGATCTATATCAAATCCACCGCTGGGATTACAATACGCCCATTGAAGAAACGATGGAAGCGCTACATGATGTGGTGAAGGCTGGTAAGGCAAGATATATTGGAGCTTCTGTAATGCATGCTTGGCAGTTTCAAAAGGCCTTACATGTTGCGGAGAAAAATGGATGGACCCGATTTGTATCGATGCAAAACCACTACAATCTGATCTACCGTGAAGAGGAAAGGGAGATGATGCCGCTGTGTAAGGAAGAAAACATTGGTGTGATTCCCTTTAGTCCGCTTGCATCAGGGCGACTGACTCGTGATTGGCAGGAAACAACACAGCGTTCTAAAACCGATCAAGTGCAAAAAGTGAAGTACGATGCGACTGCGGAAGTCGACCGGGTAATTATCGATCAAGTCGCAGCCATTGCACAAAAACATGACGTTCCCCGAGCTCAAATTGCACTTGCCTGGTTGCTGCAGAAACAACCGGTTACAGCTCCCATTATCGGTGCTACGAAAATATCACATCTGGAAGATGCAGTAGCCGCTCTTTCCATTACGTTAACCTGTGAAGAAATAGCATTACTTGAAGACTCCTATGTACCTCACCCTGTATACGATGCTAATGCAGGTTTTAAATAATGGAATAACGGTAACTGGTACGGACAAATAAAAGCGATAAGCCGGGCACTTAGCTGGTTGTCTTATCGCTAGTTCGTGCAATTATATTTTCCTCGTACCCCTAACTGAAAGATCATCTAACAAAACATCCTCATAAAAGTACATTTATCTCTATCCCTTTACATCCGCATATTTCATTAATTCTTTGAATTAATGAAATAGAGTTGAAGAAATAAAAAATAATAGCAAATGAAGTTTGGCCCATTTCATACAGAACAGTTTTTTTAAGGAGTAGAACATTCAAGGGTCGTGGATGAAGCAAGAGAGGAATACGTGCCGCAAAGAAAAATTTTGGATATAACTTTGCTTATTATTTTGTTGTTACTTTCTATAGTAGTGATGATGTTAATAGATGATTCAAGGTATTCTTTCTTGTTCTTTCTTTTCATGGGATTAACATATGGATATATAGGATTTAGAGATTGGAAGTGGAGTAAAGAATCGGGCGAGTATAAACGTTATTTTTTGTTGTTTTTAATCTGTGTTATATATACATGTTTAGCAATTATACTTTTCTGTTAAAAAGACAGGAATAACCATTCTATGACGTACTGAAAGCCTTTAAGAAAAGCACCGCTGATCTCGTATTGCTAGATGTTTATGGGGATAATGGTATTTTATTTCGTGCTTAAGATCGTTTCAAATGAAGAGGAGGTCATAATGATCAATTTCGGGTTACTGCTATTAACCGTTTTAATTCTAATCGTTACTGTCATCTTTCACGCAGGGTTATTATTGGATTTTATCAGACCAAGTGTTCTTCAAGTTCAACTTTTGGGTGTTCATTTAACGTTGTTTGGGATCATTGTCGTATTCGCTTTTGAAAGTTCTTCAATCTATGGATTTGTCATTGGATTGATGGGACTGATTACAGGAATGTTTGGCTCTTTTAGAGAACCCCCAACCGCTAAGATTGGTGATTAACAGTAAATAAACAGCGAATAACAGTAACTGGTTTTTTGCTATAGAATAGAGGCTCGTTGAGTCTCTTTTTCTGTTTTATTCAGAAATAATTTCAATTGTAGATTAAGAAATAGTTATTTAGTGTGGTAATATATGTGTATTATGTAAGTTGTATCGTATTCAAATATAGATACAGGGGTTGATGGGTATATGAAAACTTCAGATTCCACATATGATGTTAGTAAAACAAGTCTAGGGATGGAAGCAGAGCTAAACCGCCTGAAAGCTCAAGCTTTGATGGGATGGGAGAAAGAATGTAGATATTTGCAGTGGTATGGTTTGTCAGACGGAATGAACGTGCTGGAAGCAGGATGCGGACCTGGATATGTGACAGAACAGCTTATCAAGAATTTTCCTAATAGGAATCATAACTCTTCGAAAGTGAAGTACGTACAAGCCTCCATCTACGATACGAAGCTTCCTGAGGATCATTATGACTTTGTGATTGCTCGTCTCATTTTCCTTCATTTGTATGATCCCTTAAAAGCAACACTAGAAATCTTCCGTGTGTTAAAACCTGGTGGGAAAGTAGCGATCATTGATATAGATGATGGAATTTTTGGAGTTGTAGAACCTAGTGTAGAATCCTTCCGCTCCGTTCTTGATAAATTGATAGCCATGCAACGAAAAGCAGGCGGTAATCGAGAAATTGGGCGAAGTCTCCCAAGATTACTGAAACAAGCAGGGTTTTCTAATATTGATATGGAAGCTGTTTCTGTACATAGCGATTTAGTTGGTTTAGAGGGTTTCCAAGAGCAATTAAATCCGAATAGATTTGAGCAATTTTATAGACTAGGCATCTTATCTGATAGCGATTATCACAATATAGTAAAAGCTCATGATAATTTACTTCATAACCCAGATTCTTATGCCATGATGATTTTTCATATCGCATGTGGAACGAAATCTTTTCAAGGAAATGAAGAAGAGACGGCTGAGAGGTTAGCTGTAGTCCATCTCTGAAGAGGTGAAATTTGTGTTTTCTAGACAAGAAATAAAGCGTATTTTGGCCTCATGTTTGAGCTTATTATTTCTCGCTTTCTTTGCTACCTTCACTGTATTCTATATGGACAGTAAGCAAGAGGATGCTCTTTTATTTACTTTATCAATGGACGAATATGCTCCGTTTGTTTTATTCGTTACGTTATTTGCGGTGTATCCTATACTCGTTGTTGCATTTACAACCCCTTTTGTAATTCTAAAACATTATAACGTAAGTATTTGGGTGCGCGTTTTCATATATATCATTGTTGGGGCGATCATTATGGTGATTCCTACCTTTTTAGATAGTTATGAATTTATTTCTATACTGGTTGCATTACTCTTTGGTTTGTTCGACTTCGTATGGTCAAGGAAAGACACATCAATAGACTGAGCGAGGGACGATGACTATGGCTATTCGCAGTTCAGTATCGAAACCCATATGTTCCAATTAGAGAGGAGAGCCTGCCTAGTGAGTACTCCTGTCTTTCTACTGATTTTTTATGTGGCTATTTGTTTGCTCATTAATGAGATGATTAAATTTCATGACCTTAAACAAGGTGAAAAGCCGAATCCCAGGGGATTAAGAATAGGGCTTGTGCCATTACTAGCCCTTCTCCCTTTTGTACCTATCGTATTGTTCACCTTTTTTTATACCCTGTTTTTTTACTCTTTTAGTGAGTTTACGAATATATTTAGTGCGAGTTCACATCAAAGCCTATTTAATTTTTCGTTAGCCATGCTGATTGGTTTTTTTATATGTGAAGAAGTATTAAAACCAATGATCATTACCTTATTCAACATGGGTTTGCGTCTACATATCTCAGAGTACACAAAGCACGTGATTACGATTGGCATAAACAGTATATTCATATATCTTATATCCAGTTATTCTCATGGGATCTATATCCACAGTTTTACGTCTGCCATTTCTATTGCCGTTTTTTATAGTATGATCGACTGGATTCTAATGCTCATCATTCATCTGTACAATAAGTTAAAAGCTAAATTGTAGGGGGAGTAACCTTGAAGTTACAAGAACTCATCAATCAGCTTCGCGTGAAACACACAAATGGGGATACAAATGTGGAAGTATCAGGGGTTAGCATCCATTCTCAAACTTTGAACCCAGGGGACATTTTTGTTTGTATACCGGGTGTGAGTGGACTTCAGGAAGATCGACATCTTTTTATTGATAAAGCGGTGGAAGCGGGGGCTGCTGCTGTCATTGTCGAACGGGATGTGAAAGTAAGTGTTCCAACGGTAAAAGTATCCGATGCAAGGTACGCTTTGGCGGTGCTAGCCAACCATCTTTACGGTTATCCAAGTACGGAGCTGAAATTGATTGGGATTACAGGAACCAACGGGAAAACGACAACGAGTTATATGCTGGAATCGATTCTCACGGAAGCAGGGTACCGAACAGGACTGATGGGGAATACCGGAACAAAAATAGGGTCTGAATGGTTTGAAACAGATATAAATACGCAGGAACCGAATCGCTTACAATATAATCTTCGAAAAATGAGAGATCAGTCCGTCGATTTTTGTTTTATGGAAGTTTCATCACAAGGTCTACATATGGGACGTGTTTTGGGGTGTGATTTTAGAACAGCTGTACTTACCAATGTATCGCAGGATCACTTGGATTATCACGGAACGATGGAAGAATACATTGCTGCCAAAGGATTGTTATTCTCACGAATGGGGAACTCATTTTCAGCTGACCCTCTAAAGAAGAAATATGCAATTTTGAATGCAGATGATGAATCGAGCCATTATTTTAGAGGGGTGACACCGGCACAAGTTGTTACGTACGGAATAGAGAGCAAAGCCGATGTGATGGCAGAAGACATTCAGCTTACTTCAAAAGGCACAAAATTCACAGTCAAAACGTCTATAGGCACGGAAATCCTGGAAATTAATCTGGTCGGTAAATTTAATGTTTATAATGCACTTGCAGCAATCAGCTCGGCAATAGTTGAAGGGATATCACTAGAAAACATAAAACGCGGGTTGTTATCACTGAAAAGTGTCGCTGGGCGAATGGAAATTGTTCATGCCGGTCAAGATTTCCTTGTACTTGTTGACTATGCTCATACACCGGATGGTCTAGAAAATGCCCTTACTACATTACGTGAATTTGCTGATCAGCATATCATTACTGTGTTCGGTTGCGGTGGAGATCGGGATAAGACGAAACGCCCCATCATGGGTAAGCTGGCAGCGGAATACAGCGACATCGTTATCGTGACATCCGATAATCCTCGTTCTGAAGATCCTGATCAGATTCTGCTTGATATTGAACAAGGTGTGCTGGATAGCGATGTCTTCACAGGTCAATACGAACTCATCACCGATCGCAAACAAGCAATTGAGCGAGCAATCACCTTAGTGAGGCCAGGAGATATTATATTGATTGCAGGGAAAGGGCATGAAACTTACCAAATTTTAAAAGATCACACGATTCACTTTGATGATCGAGAAGAGGCGAAAGAAGCGATACTTCGGATCAAATCCAATCACTAAGTTACTAACTTTGAGATTGGCGAAATACACGGTTATTCTAAAAGTCCATAAAGTAGATGAGGTCGCCAGTTGGCGGCTTTTTTCGATTAAGGAACAATGGTTATTACTTAGTAAAGTTCAGCTTAAAAGATTCATTATCTCTCTATCCACTTACTGGTCAATTATAATAACGTAAAGATATCTTCAGATAAAGGAGACCAATTATGAATAAGGGATTTCAGATGGATACCGAGATCAATCGGAATGATACACTAAAACAAACCAAGCAAGCTGCTCTTTATGCACTACAAAAATACGAAATCAACTGGATTTCAATTCACTTCATCCAAATATCGGAGCATGTTACTTTTCGAATTGTTTCAGATATGGATGGATCATTTTTACTGCGGATTCATTCAGCAGACAAAAAAGAGAGAGAAATCAGCTCTGAACTAGAATGGACATCAGCAATGAAAAGTAAGGGCATAACTTTGCCTGTTGCCGTGCGGAATAGGGAGGGCTCTTTAGTCACCACAGCATACTCAGATGATGGAAAGCTGTACCATGCCACTTTATTAACTTGGGTCGAAGGTGAGCGTTTAGAAAAGGGGGCACATACAGAGGAGACGATTTATAAGATGGGGGAATTGATGGCACATCTTCACGAAGCAAGCACTGATTTTAGCCCATCCACTGACTTTTCACGTCCTTCTTGGGGCATCCATACTTTTGAGAGGGATTGGGCTCATCTACAACTCAATCATGGGCATTTTATATCAAATGAAGCGTTAGAGTTGTATTCGATGGCTGCTCAGAAAGTGACAGAACTACTTAAAATACTTACAAGTCACGAACAAAACTTTGGAATGATTCATGCTGACTTACATAATGGTAACATCGTATTCTTTGAAGATGAAGCTTATCCGATTGATTTTGGCAGGTGCGGCTTCGGTTATCACTTATACGATATAGCTCAGTCCATTCTTGGACTATTCCCTCCGCAACGAGTTCTTTTTATTAAAGGGTATGAGAGAATTAGACAATTGGAAGGTGAATACATAACGAAGCTGGAAGCTTTCTTTATTATGGGACTCATTGAGGCCTATAGTTTTCATGCAGATGATTCTGCCGAGTGGGATGGGTTAATTGAAGAGCAACCTTATGCGGAAGCCCTATTAAAAGCATATATAAACGGTTCATCCTTTTTATTCGTGCCACTGGAGATTTCTAGCTAGCAGCTTTTAACTAGTTAGAGGAAAAAGCAACGGCTACCTTTAACTTTAAAATAATATCTTTCATTTTAGCGTACCTATTGTAAACAAAGATACACCTTATGGATCTCATATGGTGTATCTTTGTTTATGTGGACTTCAAAGAAAATAACAGATATGATAGATAGTAAAATGATGGATTTCAGTAATCTAAGAGTCAAATTCAAAGAATTGTTCTTAATGTCTCACAAGATCTATTGTAATGTTCACTTATATTAGAAAGGATTGTGGTGACGAAGATGAGTACGACTCATGGATGGATGAAGGGGAATGTTCCAGCACTTGATATACCCTTTGTTAGAGTGATGGCGGAAGCTACACAGCATATGTGGAGATTTGGATGGGACGAACGAAATGGCGGTAATGTCAGCTATCTTCTCGATGAATCAGAAGTGGCTGCCTATATGGATATTGATCAAGTAATCCGTACATTTAAGCCTGCTTTTCCAGTTAACGAACTAGCGGGAAAGTACTTTATCGTAACGGGTTCCGGGAAATATTTTAAGAACATTATTGATGATCCAGAAGCTAATCTCGGTGTGATTCGTATATCTGAGGATGGGGAGACCCTGGAGCTTCTTTGGGGATTACCAGATGATGCGAAGCCAACAAGCGAGCTGGCTGCCCACTTCATGAGTCATATCGAAAGAATAAAAATCAATCCTAATCATCGTGTAGTCATACATAATCATGCGACAAATGTGATAGCGATGACTTTTATTCATGAATTAAATGAAGATAAGTTTACGAGAACTTTATGGGAAATGTGCACCGAATGTATCGTTGTTTTTCCTGACGGTATTGGAATCATTCCTTGGATGGTACCGGGTTCTAGTGAGATTGGACGAGAGACCGCGCTCAAAATGGCAGAACACCGTGCTGTGTTATGGCCGCATCATGGTATCTTTGGTACAGGCAATTCTATCGACGATGCGTTAGGGCTTATCGAAACGATCGAAAAAGCTGCTCAGATCTATATGTTAATTGCACACCACGAAATTAAGCAAAGAATAACAAACAAAGAGTTAATCGAGCTTGCAGAGGAATTTGGAGTTGTACCGCGTCCTGGAATCTTAAATTAATCAATTCAAAGCTTCTATCCAGTAGGATAGGGCTTTTCTTATGTAATGAGACAGGATAAGCTGGACTTTCTTTGACAGAAAGTTTGGGGAATGAGAAAATAGGTTTCGATGTAAAAAATGTAGAGATTTTTTTAGTGAGTCGATATAGGAGGCATATCAATGAACCAGCGTTTTCGTATCACACGATCGATGCAAGAAAACATAACAGAACAAGCCATTACTTTGGAAGAGTGCAAAGAATACTTTGCAACGAAACCCGATTTTACCTACACGGAGGTTTTTACCGTAAAAGGCACAGAGAGCACCATGTCGATCAAAGGTGATTTCTTCATGTGGAAGTATGAGAATCTTGAAATTCCGTTCCGACTTTACATGGGAGACATCTACGTAGCCGTTGCAAACGAAGCAGTCATTCCTAAAATGCTAGAAATTTCATCAGATCTTCGTGCTGATGTGGTTGAAGGGTAAACCTTACCTTTAAAAGAATCATAGCCTGCTGGATGAATAAATATGTTCAGGTAATCAGGCATATTTTGATCCCCCATACACAAAAATATGGGGGATTTTGACCATCCCCCATAAAGTAATCTTACTATTCAAACTCTACTCACCACATGTGACTGCAGTTTACTCACCTACTCGGATTAAAGCTATCCTTAACGCTCACATGGGAGAACTTTGCATAGTTCAACTGCTCAATATCATTCGCTACATCATTGCTGTCTACAGCCATGCCAACAAATACAGAATCTCGCATTGCGATCGTTTTCTCCCCGATTTTTGTCCAGTTGCTGCCGTCTGGAGAACCATAAGCATAGAAGGTATCGCCGCTACGTCCGAGTTTGAGCCAGTATCCTTGTTCCACACCATTCAGTTTAAATGCAATGTCAGGAAGGAGCTGAATTCCTGCTTCTTGTGCTGCAGACGGGCTGTCCAACGTTTCCGTTAATCGGTCGAAGTCCGCACCCTTACTGTTTCTTCCTGCTAGATAGGCAGACCAGCTATAATCTTTCGATAATTTCACGGTAGAGAGTCCTAGAGCAGCAGTAGCGCTATCCTTTTTCAAATCATCTCGAATCATCAGACCGGTAAAAGCATGATTGTCTACAGAACCAATCTCCTCCAGCTTTGCGGTAATCTCCATATCACCTGATAATTCCTTATAAACGAAATGGAAGTCATCTTTATCTGCATCATTCTCGCGTGATTGCTTCGTGCTGCCTTCACTCATCCCGAGCTTCCCGTTACCTTTCACGGTGAATACTCCATCTGTCATACTTGCAGTACCCTTAAGATCAGGAGATCCAACATCATCAGACTTGAAACCTTCACTAGTAAGAGAGTGAGAAGGCCCATTTACATGAATATTAGCAGCGGTAGTCTGCGTTGAATTTCCTTTCGAATCCGTAACTCTTGCCGAGATATAATACGAAGCATCCGCAAGATCTTTAATTGTATACTCGTAGTTATTCCCTTTCTTCACCGCATCGCCAAGATATTCCGAACCATTGTATACAGCAACCTTGCTAATGTTATGTCCGAATTTGGAGTCCGCTTTGATTTTTACGGAGAGGTCTTCTCCTGCTTTCAATTGTGTATTATGATCTGGTTTTGTCATTTTGGCTTCAGGATTCTCTGCCACATGGTTCATATCGACTAGGCTGTTGATGTATAGTTCAAGCCAGGTATAACCTTGGTCTGTCACTGTCTTATATGCATCTGCGGTATCCCAAATCTTGTTTTTCTTTTCCCAATCATCCTCAATTCCGTTTTGATTCGTGTCATAATTCGCAGGATGCTGTTCTTCAATTACGCCAAAAGGAGAGACATAACCTCCAACCTCATGTTCTGTGTTGATGTATCTACCTAACCCTTTTTCTACTTCAGCTACAATTCTTGCATCAATTGCGTCACGCCGAGGATAGGTGGCTCCTGCTTGCTGTAAGATCGCATCAAGTAATTTATTATTCGCTATTTTTACACCATTTTGTACATAATCATCAAAAGCTTGATTCGTAATTCCGTGATTTACGCCCGTACTATCTGCGGATAGATAAGGTGTAACTGCATAGGTCGTCTTTGTATCACCTTCGACATCACCTGAGTTTCGGATATGTTTTGAAGAAGGATCAAGTATTCCCGTTGGTTTATTATTAATCTGATTGCCTGCGATGTAGAAACCACCTATTTTTTTAGATTCGCCAGCATCGAGGACTCGGTCTTTTACATTATCTCTGGTGCCTGGGCCTGCGATCTCTACGTTGTTCATAAAATTAGTATAGGTAAAGCCGCCGCCATATGTAGTATTAAATCCCCAGTTATAGATGACGTTGTTAGAGAACTGAACGACAGCAACATGATCTGCGTTGGCCGCACCAGCATAACCTCCGCCGAGTCTTGGATTCCGCGAAGTGTGATTTGCGTACAGATTATGATGGAAGGTTGTTTTATCTCCGCCCGCAATACCGCCGTAGCCATGCCGACCTTTCGAGTGCCCCGACAGCGTCAGACTCTCTGAAATAATCGACCACTGAATGGTTCCGTTCTCACCTCTGTAAGTAGACAGGGTCTCATCAGTGTTCCAACTGAAGGAGGAGTGATCAATGATAAAATAGTTGTTGTCTCTTCCCCATAGAGCATCCATTGAATCACTGCCGCTATAGACATTGGTTGCACCTGGTCGGAAGGAGAGATACCTGATGATGATATTTTCCGAATCGCTGATGTTCGTATCCCAGCCCGCAATGGTAATTCCATTGCCAGGTGCCGTTTGACCTGCAATGGTCAGATTTTTAATGTTTTTAAAACGAAGGGTGCCTTTTAGTTCAATGGTACCGGAAACGTTGAAAACAATCGTTCGTCCTTCTTTCGGAGTAGATACAATCCCATATCGAAGCGATCCTTCAATGGGTTGCTCTTTTTCACCATAATCCTCAAGGTTCGTAACAATGTATACATCGCCGCCACGACCGCCGCTAGTGTAAGCTCCGCCGCCTTCTGCACCAGGAAAAGCAGGGATCAGAGCTCCTTTGAACTGATTTCCTTCCGCTGCCTGTACAGAATCAAGACCAAAAGGTTGCAATCCTGTGAATGAAAGCGCTACCGAAAAACTCAAAAAGACAGTCATCATCTTTCTTGAACCTCTTCCTCTTAACTTCCATTTCATCTGATTGTTTGTATAACATGAATGCATTTAGGACGATCTGCAATCCTGTTATACTCCCTCCCTTCATTAATAGGTTGCTTACGTTATTACTTTAAATCTTCTTCTTTGTATTTACATGCCATAAGTTTATTATTTTGTGCCAAATATTGTAGTTTGTTCTTGTACTCATGAGGATATCTATATTATCTTCTTAGTAGTGATGTAGAGTTCGTTAGGAAATTCCAACGTGAATAGGGGAGGAGTAAGGTGTGAAAATCAAATACCAGCATCGCGATCACGATTTTCATCTATTTATTTCTACGAATAATACGTATCCTCTTCATTTGCATAAGAATGTCGAAATCACCTTGGTGTTATCAGGGGAAATTAATATAACTATTAATCAGCAAGATTATATCTTGTCTGAAGGAGAGATCGCGATCGTTTTTCCTAACCAGCCACATAGCTATAAAACGCTGAAAAACAATCAGATTTTGCTGATTTTTTTCGATGCGGCCTTTCCAGGGGACTTTACAGGAGATTTACTTAACTATATACCAGACAGTCCGATCCTCTCAAAAAACGAGGTCATGACGAACGCCCTCACTATGCTGTGCAAATTATATGATGAACAAGTAGACAGACGCTTGATTAAGGCATACCTATCCGTGATTCTAGGACATGCGATGCCGCTATTGTCTCTGCAAAAAGCAGATTATAAGAAAGATATGAATATCATTCAAAAAATACTTACCTATATAGACCTCCATTACTTAGAGCCGATCACGCTTGATACCCTTTCAAAAGAGCTCGGAATCAGTAAATTTCATGCTTCCCGCACATTCTCCGAACAGTTCCAAATCTCTTTTCGAGATTACATTAACGCCCAGCGGGCCGCTTATGCTTACATGCTGCTGACGTCCACTACGAAACCAGTCACTGCTATTGCATTTGATTCTGGATTTAATAGTTTGCGATCTTTCTATCGTGCTTTTAAAAAAGAATATGCCACTACGCCTAATGAATTTCGAAGAAATATTTCGGAAGCCATGCGTTTATAGTAATATAGAGAAAAAATATATAGAAACGATGTTGATGATGAAAATTGAACTAGACAACCAACAAATTGATTTTCATGTGGAATATGGTCCACGTAAAAAACTCTCCATTCAGATCTATCCTTCGGGCCTGATCATTGTGAAAGCGCCAAAGCATACAGAAGATGAGGTAATCATGAACGCTGTACGTCAGCAAGGAGATAAGATTGTAAAACAACTCCGCGCGATTGAAGCTGCTCGTACACCGTCAAAGATAAGAGAGTACGAAGAAGAAGGGAAATTCCTTCATCTGGGAAAGTATTATTTCTTGCACGAACTCATTGAGACGAAAGGTAGAACAGAAGAAGAGTTAAGAGCTGATTTAAAGGAATTTTACTTTACAAGCTGTAAGAAAGTGATTAACGAACGTATTAAAATCTATCAAAAGCAGCTCAAAGTTACGCCCAAATCGTTCGTTATTGAGGAATCTAGGACGAAGTGGGGGAGCTGCAACTCAGCGAAACAACTTACTTTTAATTACCGTCTTGCGATGGCGCCGATCGAGGTGATCGATTATGTCGTGATTCATGAACTCTGCCATCTGCTGCATATGAATCATGATCGCTCTTTTTGGAGACGAGTCGGAAGTGTAATGAAGGATTACAAAGAAAAAGAGGCCTACCTTGCGAGATATGGGCAAGATATGTCATTGTAAACACCGTGAGTAAACCATATATTGTAAGGTTTGTTCTTTTCTTGTGCGTGTGCTGTAGAAACCGCTCATAAAACTTGAATTTTCGCTTTGTGACTAATAATATTAATCCATAGAAATGTTTAGGATAAGGGGAAGTTTGAGAGAAAATGAAAATACAGCAGCCGTATAGTATTAGAAAAGTGCAAGCTTGCGAACGTGACCAAATCGTAGAGTTTATGATGAGGGTACGCAAAGAAATCTTCCCGATGTTAGCTCAGGATGAGCTTCCGCAAGACTTGCTTCATTTTAATGAATATTATATGAAGCAGGATGATGCAGCGATTTTTGCTGCTTTTTTTGAGGACGGAACGGTAATTGGAACCATCGCGATTACTCCATATGATGGGAGATTTGTTCAACTGGATCGATTCTATCATCATAGTAAAACGGCAGAAATTGTGAAATGCTATGTTGATCGGAACTATCGAAGATTTGGTTTGGGGTCGATTTTATACAATGAAGCCTTGCAATTTTGTAAGCAGGCTGGCTATGAAACGCTATATTTGCATACCCATCCGTTTCTACCGGGTGCGATCCCCTTTTGGAAGTCAAAAGGTTTTGAAGAAAGACTTGCTGAAGATGATCCAATCTGGAATACACTTCATATGGATGTACAAGTAGAACAGCACCAAGGATAGGACCATACTTTTATAACAAAAAGGGAGCACACGAAGTGAAGAAATTACAGATCAGTATGACTTTATTACTCGGTTTACTCATGGTATTCGTTACAGGATGTCAAGGGGGAAATGCGGCGGGTACGGAAGATCGTTCACGCAATGAAATCGTCTATGCCAGCACAAAAGATATAAGAGATATCAACCCTCATTTATATAGCGGGGAAATGTCAGCCCAAAATATGGTGTTTGAATCACTTGTCATTAATACAGACGAAGGTGTAAAACCTGCTCTAGCTGAGAGTTGGGACATTTCAGAAGACGGGTTAGAGTATACCTTTCATTTGAGACAAGATGTTACTTTTACCGATGGAGAGCCTTTTAATAGCGAAGCTGTAAAGTTAAATATGGATGCAATATTAAAAAATAGTGAACGCCATGCTTGGCTTGATATGGTCAATGAGATTAAAGAAAACGTGGTAGTCGATGAATATACATATAAACTTGTATTAAAGCATCCCTACTATCCAACTTTAACTGAACTCGGTCTTACTCGTCCATTCCGATTTATCTCGCCTAAATCTTTTATTGATGGGCAGACAAAAGATGGAGTTAGCAGTTATGCAGGGACAGGTCCTTGGGTGTTAACGGAACACAAAGAGGGGCAATATGCCGTATTTACCGCGAATGAAAATTACTGGGGTGAAAAACCAAAAGTCTCTACGGTGAAGTGGAAGGTAATGCCGGATCCGCAAACGATCTTGCTTGCTCTTCAAAAAGGGGAAGTGGATCTCATCTTTGGTGCTGACGGCGATATGATAGATATTGACTCGTTCAAAGCATTAGAAGAACAAGGTCAATATACAACGGATATAAGTAAACCGGTTGCTTCTAGAGCTATTTTGTTAAACTCCAACAAGCCGATTACAGGTGATGTTAAAGTCCGTGAAGCTTTTCAATATGCAATTGATAAAAAGTCCATCGCTGATGAGATTCTGAATGGTTCGGAATCTGTGGCAGATACGTTACTCTCGTCAACGGTGCCTTATAGTGATCTGGATTTAGAGGTAAGAACGTTTGACCCCGATAAGGCAAACAAACTTTTAGATGAAGCAGGCTGGGCACTTGGAAATGACGGCTATCGATATAAGGATGGGAAAAAGTTAGAGCTTTCTATTTACTACAACTCTAACAATGCGCAAGAAAAAACAATCAGTGAATTCATCCAAAGCGATTTTAAAAACGTTGGAGCTGAATTGAAAATCATTGGTGAAGAGAAACAAGCCTTTTTAGATCGACAAAAATCAGGTGAGTTTGATCTCATGTACTCCTTATCATGGGGTACTCCCTATGACCCTCAATCTTATCTATCCTCATGGAGAATTCCGGCACATGGTGATTATCAAGCACAGATTGGACTGGAACAAAAAGAATGGCTAGATGACACCATTACAGCCGTGATGATTGAGGCAAGTGAAGAGAAGCGTCAGGAGATGTATAAAGATATTCTCTCTTATATTCATGATGAGGGAGTATATATTCCTCTTACGTATTCGCGCACAAAAGCAGTTTATGTTCCGGAGTTAAAAGGTGTAACATTTAATGTTTCCCAATACGAGATACCATTTGAAAAGATGTATTTCGAACAATCATAATTTAAGGTGAAAAAGGCAGATCCCAAGCATCTGTCTTTTTCATTCATTTTAGGGAGAATCACAAAATGGGAAATTACATGATCAAAAGATTGCTAAGCATGATACCCATCTTATTAGGTATATCCTTTTTGTCTTTTATTCTGATTAATTTAAGTCCAAGTGACCCTGCTGAAGTCGCACTTCGTGTGAATGAAATAACACCGACAGAAGCAACGGTTGCGGAAATGCGCACAGAACTTGGCCTCGACAAGTCTTTTATTGAGAGGTATGCAGCATGGGTAGGAGACAGTCTGCAAGGAGATTTTGGTAACAGTTATATTACGAATAAACCGGTCATTAGCGAAATGAGCCGAGCAATTCCTGCGACTTTGCATCTAGCCATGGTGTCATTAGCAATTATTTTGACAGTTAGCATCGTGGCCGCTGTCATATGTACCGTTTATGAGGGTACGATGATTGACCGTTTTATAAGAGGATTGGTTTTTGTATCGGAGGCAATCCCAAGCTTCTGGATTGGTTTACTCCTCATGTGGTTATTTGCAGTAAAGCTAAATTTACTGCCTACAAGTGGAATGGAGTCACCAGGCTCCGTTATTCTTCCAGCCGTTACGCTTTCTTTTGCCTATATATCAACCTACGTCAGACTGCTGCGTAATAACATGGTGAAGAACAAGCTGGAGAATTATGTACTGTATGCAAAAGCTCGCGGCTTAAAGGAACAGAAGATTTTTGAACATATATTTAAAAACTCTCTGCAATCCTCGATTGCTGCACTTGGCATGTCCATCCCTAAACTTATTGCAGGTACAGTTATCGTGGAAAATATCTTTGCATGGCCAGGAGTAGGGCGATTATGTATTACAGCGATATTCAATCATGATTATCCAGTCATTCAAGCTTACGTACTTCTTATGGCGGTATTATTTGTAGGCTGTAATTTACTTGTTGATATCATTACGATGTTATTAGATCCAAGACTTAGAAAAGAGGCTTAACTGTGGGGGTAATAAATAGATTAAAAAATGATCGACTAGCGATGATATGTATAGGGTTTCTATTTGTTGTCATCTTAGCTGGAATATTTGCACCAATGCTTGCACCGCATAATCCGATTGAAACCAACGTAAAAGAGAAATTTACAGGGATAAGTATGAGCTATCCGCTAGGTACGGATCAGCTTGGGCGCTGCATTTTGTCAAGGTTACTCTATGGGATACGAACCACGGTATTTACTTCCTTATTAGCAATGGCAGCAACGATTATTATAGGTACAATTCTCGGAGTGATCGCCGGGATTACACGAGGGAAAGTAGATGAACTCATTATGAGAATATGTGATGTATTTTTATCTTTTCCAAGTGAAGTGATGATTCTGGCGATTGTGGGAATGATGGGTCCCGGATTATTCAATGTGATTCTCGCAAGTATTATCGCAAAATGGGCTTGGTACACACGGATGATCCGTACGATTGTTTTAAAATATACTGACAAAAATTATATCCGGTTTGCTAAAGTGTCAGGTTGCAGTACGAGGCATATTGTAAAAACGCATATTTTACCGGGAGCAGCTGGAGAAATTGCAGTGTTAGCCACACTTGATACAGGATCTGTCATCCTTGTCATTTCAGCGCTGTCTTTCTTAGGATTAGGTGTACAAGCTCCAACACCTGAGTGGGGGATGATGCTCAATGAAGCAAAAAACGTGATGATTGTACATCCTTATCAAATGCTTGCTCCTGGAATAGCGATTCTGCTAGTGGTAGCGGCTTTTCATTTCGTAGGGGACAGCCTGCAAGATGCCTTTGATACGAAGCGTGGAACGAAGAAGGGGTGAGATGAACTTGAGTGTGTTAGAAGTAAAGGGCCTATCCATAACAGATCCACGGAAAAAGACAGTCCTCGTAGAAAATGTGAATTTCACGTTAGATCGCAATCATTGTCTTGGTATTGTCGGTGAAAGCGGAAGCGGTAAATCCATTACCACAAAGGCTATACTGGGACTAACTCAGCCCTCACTGAAGGTTACGGGGCATGTTTATTTTGATGGCGATGATCTATTGCAGCTGGATAAGAAAGCGATGAGAAAGATAAGAGGCAAGCAGATCTGCATGATCTTGCAAGACGCGATGTCTGCCTTTGATCCATTATATACCATGGGAAGTCAAATGATCGAGACATTGTGTGAGAACCTCGAAATATCGAAAAAAGAAGCGAGAATTCTCTCTATTATAGAGCTTCAAAAGATGCAAATCAAAGAACCAGAACAAGTGCTGAAGAAATACCCGCATCAGTTATCAGGCGGTATGCTGCAGCGGTGTATGATTGCTATTGCGATGGCAGTGAAACCAGATATTATTATTGCGGATGAACCTACTACTGCGCTTGATTCCATCACGCAAAATGAGGTAGTAAAAGAGTTTGAGCGACTAAGAAGTGAACTCGATACGGCTGTGATTTTTATATCCCATGACCTTGGTGTTGTACAAAGACTAGCGCAAACGGTACTTGTCATGAAAGAAGGAAAACAAGTAGAGTACGGGAAAATAGAAGATGTATTCTCAAACCCAGAGCAGGAGTATACAAAGTTTTTAATTCATACCCGAGAACAATTAACGAAGTCCTTTTCAGATGCGATGAGAAAGGATGATTCTGTGTAATGCTTGAAGTAAAAAATGTGTATAAGAACTATAAACGATCAGGGAACGGGCGTAGAAAAGAGAAGCTGAACGTATTACAGGATGTCTCTTTTCAGATACATGCAGGCGAATGTGTGGGCTTGGTTGGAGAGAGCGGAAGTGGAAAAAGTACATTAGGCAGGCTCATCTTAGGTCTTGAAAAAGCCGACGCTGGCTCCATACGTATGGAAGACAAAGAGATAACGACATGGATCAAAGAAAATAAGGGGCAAATGAGCGTCGTTTTTCAGGACTATACCTCGTCTGCTAATCCATATTATAAAGTGAGTGACGTCATTAGTGAGCTGCTTCGAGCCTTTGGAACAACTGGAGATATTCAAGAACAAGTGGAATCTTTGTTACAAAAAGTCGGACTCCCTTTATCGGTGGCAAATAAGTATCCCCATGAACTAAGCGGCGGTGAGTTACAAAGAGTGTGCATCGCGAGAGCGATTAGTAGAAATCCAAGATTTCTAGTGCTGGATGAAGCGATTAGTTCACTTGATGTATCAACACAATCGCAAATTATGGAACTGCTGTACAGGCTGAAAGAAAACGATAATATGTCCATTCTCTTCATCGCTCATGATCTGCAGGCCGTATCCCATTTATGTGATCGAGTCCTGTTTATGGAGAATGGCCAAATTGTAGAGCAGATTGCAACTAAGAGCCTCTCTGCGGTTCAGAACGACTATGCAAAAAGACTGCTGGATTCTGTTATTTCTTTTCATGTCTAATCGGGTGTTTGAAAAGCCCTACGACGCGGTTTATACGTCTAACCCTATAATATAATTAAATAGTTGTATTCAGTTATAGTCGTATTCTCCCCATAGTATGATGACGATTATGTTATGCTAAACTTAAGAGAAATCAATGTTAGCTGAAAATGAGTAAATAAAGCAGATTACTATTGGGGAGGTCATAAAAATTTGACAAACCAAGAGCATGAAGAAGAGTTAACTGGGGGAAATGTTTCTAAAGTGTACCGAGTAGCTGATACGGTACGGCGAGAACTTCATTCGGCCAGCCCTAGAATCCATAAACTGTTACAGCATCTAGAGGATAAAGGTTTTTATTATGCCCCAAAGTTTTTAGGAATCGATGAAAAAGGAAGAGAGATATTATCGTTCATCGAGGGGGAAGCTGGTAATTACCCCGTAAGAGAGTATATGTGGTCTAATGAAACATTAACTAAAATAGCGAAAATGCTCCGTTTTTACCATGATTCTGTTAAAGATTTTCCGGTTGATCCTAGCTGGGAACCCATTGATCTTACTCCCGAGCCTCTTGAGGTCATCTGTCATAATGATTTTGCGATATATAATATTATTTTTGATAAAGAAATGCCGGTAGGTATTATAGATTATGATGTTGCTGAGCCAGGTCCGAGAATTTGGGATATTTCGTACACTCTGTATACATGCGTTCCCTTAAGCAGATTCTATCTGTCTAAAACGGGGGAACCCATTCCTTATGATCCAGTGAAGCATGAAGGTCGAATAAAACAAAGGATCGCTTTGTTTCTTGAGTCTTACGGCACAGAAATAACAAGTAATGTTTTGGATATGGTATTGCTGCGTTTAGAAGGGCTATGTAAAACGATAGCGAGAAGAGCGAAGCAAGGGGAAGTCGCATTTCAAAAAATGATAGATGAAGGGCATCTTGAACACTATGAGAGTGATATTAGATTCATTCATGAACATAGGAGAGCGTGGGTGTAATTAATTCTACTTTTTGGTTTTGTTAGTTTGTCCAAGAAACAGCTCGGTACCGTTCCTGTTTTTGAAATGGCGAATTATAAAAAGAGTACAAGGTAGGGAGAATCACAATAGCCTATTTGCTTTCCTGCAGTGTTAAATATCGAACTAAGACCCATATACAAAAAAAACAACCGTCTGTTGGATATTCCTAGAGTCGGTTGTTTTTCGTTCTGCAAATCTTAAATTTCGATGTTAGTAAATATAATTCTATTATTCTATTGAGAACTTTTGTATGTGCTTAATGATAATTTCAGATACCTCTGGTTCATTAAACTGTGTAAGCCAGTGACCGGCATTCAGTTCATGGAAATCATAATAACCTTTCATATAGGTGTGACTTTTCTCTACTCCTGCACGCGCAAGAGCCAAATCTTCGTTTCCCCAAATGAAAGCGGTCGGAGTTTCAACATCTCCATATGGAATCTGTTCTTCAACCTGCATGATGCCGCGATACCAATTAATAACAGCAGTTCTAGCCTCAGGCTGTGAGAAAATCCGCATATAGTCTTCCAGCGTTTCTTGATCGAAGCCTTCCCATAAATGACGCAAAACAGCATAATCATTAGCAGCTATTAAGGATTCGGGAGCATCCGGCTCCATAAATTTAGTTACATAGGCACCTTTTTGTTTTTGCACCGGATCATTTTCCAGCGCCCATTTGTAAGCATCCCAATGAGGCACAGACATAGCGGTCCACGTCTGTATCCGCTGAGGATATAAAGTGACAACGCTCCAACCAACGGCTGCCCCCAGATCATGTCCAACCAGGTGAAATTTACCTGAGCAGCCCATTACATCTGCAAATCCAATGACATCAGCAGAAAGTTTTTTCAAAGAATAATTTTCATAGCCGTCAGGACGGGCACCAGCTGAATATCCTCTTTGATCAGGAGCTAGACAGCGATAGCCGAGTGCGGCCAATTTAGACATGGTTTCTTCCCATATAATCGAACTTTCCGGAAATCCGTGAAGGAAAATGACCAGTTCACCGTCTTGCTCTAACCCTGCCGTACGGCAGAGGTACTCCATACCATTCATTTTGAGTGTAGTTTTCGTAACTGTAGTGTTCATAAGAATCTCCTTATAGCGTAATAAATTATTAGATATTAATAGAGTGGTAAATCTTGGTGCATACAACTCCTAGTAGAATAAACTACCCTTCTAGCTTGGATATGTCAAGTTATCCATATGTGTTAGAAGTCCTCTTCATAATATGTAAACCACTTTTATAACGATTACCACCTTTCTACGGAGAATCATCTCCAAAAGATGGAATCTTCCATATTTTCAAAACTACGTACGGCGAAAGCCGACGGATCACTTTGCGATAGCAAAGAAACATTCACTCGCAATTCACTCGCAATTCACTCGCAATACACTTGCAATTCGAAACTCGTTATTTAGTACTCATTATGGTACTCGTCATTTAAGTTTTGGAGTTTAAGCGGAACTTGTGTTAAACAAGTGAAGATCAATAGATGCCCGGTGAGGTTTTTGGATCGTGAGCGACTTTTGGCTTTGCGCAGCAAAACAAGTGGAGCGAATGAGCCAAAATACCGAACTTACACTGATATGTGAATGGCGACAGGAAGAAGATAAGTCTATAATCTAATTTAATATGAAAATTGATGAAAAGGAGGGAATAAATAATTTGTTAGATTGTTAAAGACTGAATTGTAAGCGTGACCATATTTGAAAAAGGAGTGATTTCATGCCAAAAGGTACGAACAAGCTTCCCATATGGAAAAAAGCCGCTGCAGCTGGAATAAGCGCTGTCCTTTTAAGTACGGGAGGCTATGCTTCTGCAGCACAGGACATAAGTGGAAAGGGGCATCAGAATATGGAAAACCGCATTCAGATGGAGTATTTGGACCGAGGGCTTATTGCGGTAAAGACAGGAGAAGGTAACTTTTTGAGTTGGAGGTTGCTCGCTCAAGAGGTATCCGGAAGCAGTGAAACCGGGCTGATAGGCACTAATTTTCATGTATATCGAGACGGGAAATTTGTAGGTGAAGTGACAAACAGTACGAATTTTCTTGACCCCGCAGGTGCAACAGGTTCCTCTTATTACGTCTGTGCAGTGTCTAATGGGAAAGAGGTGGATAGAAGTAACTCCGTTACGCCTTGGAATCATGGATATTATGATCTTCCAATTCAAAAGCCTGCTGACGGGATCACGCCAGCCGGTGAAAGCTATAGCTACTCTGCAAATGATATGAGCGTAGGGGATGTGGATGGAGACGGACAACTAGAGTATTTTGTAAAATGGGACCCAAGTAATGCTAAAGACGTCTCCCAAGTGGGATATACCGGAAATACCTATGTTGATGCCTATACGATTACGGGAGAATTGCTGTACCGAATCGACCTGGGTGTAAACATTCGTTCAGGAGCGCATTATACGCAGTTCCTCGTTTATGATTTTGATGGGGACGGCAAGGCAGAGCTTATGTTTAAGACGGCACCGGGAACTAAAATTCTTCATTATAATAAACAAGGAGAGATTACATCCGAAAAATATATCACGATGCTGGACGAAGATCTGGCTGCAGGATATACAAATGAAGATGATTATCGAGTAAGCCGAGAAGGATATTACGAGCACATGGTGGGCATGTTTATGGACTGGCATGACTACGAGGAAGTACGTAATGGAAGCTGGCCGCAAACCCTCGAAGAGGCTTTCGGTATTGAAACGAAGTATGAATATCCTCTGTCTCGTGCTGATGCGGAACAGTTGACGGATTATTTTATGGACGTATTTGCTCCTTCTAAAGATGCGAATCGGAATAAGTTTCGTGAATTCGAAGGGTTTATTTTATCTGGTCCTGAGTACTTAACTGTGTTCGAGGGAGCAACGGGGCAAGAGCTGAAAACCATTCGTTATAAACCGGGTCGTACCGACGATGGACTGCGCTGGGGTGATTATGCGATGAACCGTATAGAGCCTGGGAACAGGGTAGATCGGTTCTTGTCCGGTGTTGCGTATCTGGATGGACAGCAGCCTTATGCTGTATTTGCAAGGGGTTACTATACTCGAACAACCTTAGTTTCTTATAACTGGGACGGAACTAACTTGAATGAATATTGGTATGTAGACAGTGGCTGGGCTCCAATGACAAATCCGTTCAGAGACAGCCCGCATGGAAGACCGGGTACGGACCCTCAGTACGGTCAAATTACGACCCAAGGAGCTCATTCGCTCAGTGTAGCTGATGTGGATGGGGATGGTAAGCAGGAAATAGTATATGGATCAGCGACGATTGACCATGATGGGTCTGTGTTATCCAATTCTTCTGCAGTTATGCCTCCGCAAAGTGCTAACCCTGGGGCAATTGCCAACCTAGGTCATGGTGATGCACTGCATGTAGCGAATATTGATCCAATGCGGGAAGGGCTAGAAGTATACATGGTGCACGAAGGTGGACCATATGCCCCTTATGGTTACGCTCTGAGAGACGCGAAGACAGGAGAGGTCATCTATGGCGGTTACACGGGAAAAGATACTGGACGCGGAATGATTGGTGACATAGATCCAGAACATCCAGGGCTCGAAACCTGGGCCGTTGGCGTCTACACCGCTCAAGGTGAAAAGATCAGTGACAAGATGCCGGGTACGAACATGAGCATCAAATGGTCGAAAGATATGACAACTCAAATCATCAATGGAGCACTGGAAAATACACCCACAATTGATGATTGGAAAAAAGGAACTGTACTTACTGCGGAAGGTACACGCACGAATAACCACACCAAGGGAACGCCATCCCTTGTGGCGGATGTGTTTGGAGATTGGCGGGAAGAAATGCTTGTACGCACGGTGGACAGCAGCGCCATTCGTATATATACGAATACGGAAGTAACAGAGCGCAAGCTGCATACGCTCTTACATGATCCTCAGTACCGTGCGGGAGTAGCTACACAGAATACAGGCTACAATCAGCCTGTATACACTAGTTACTACTTTGCTTCGGATACCGATTTTAGTAAAGTGAACGTTCCAAATGTGTTCATTCCCGGATTACTGAATGTTCTTGAACAGCACCATGGTATGTATGTCGAACAAGGAGAACTCGGCGGTGTTGTGGTGAATCAGACAACAAATTCACTAAAGCAGGCACGTCATCATTATGACAAGCAAGATCTGAAACAAGCATCGTCTTTTCTTGAGAAATACATTTCGCAACTGAATAAACGAGAGGGGAAAGACACGGTTAGCGAAAAGGCAAAACTGAATTTAATTCAGCATGCGGAGCGGTTAGTTGAACAGTGGAAATAGTGTTCTGGTCTACATTATACAGGGAGAAAAATGTTGCTCAATTAGCTGAATTTGGTTCAAAGAGGGTAGCCCAGATTACGAAGGCTACCTTCTTTGTTTACCTTACATTAATAAGAATACATTGAGCACAAAAATAATATAAAGTGAGTATTCTCAAAATGCTTCAAGTGAATGGGTCTGGAGTGTTAATCTGCATCATAGCTGTTTTCAATACTGGGTATTACCTGATTGCGTAGTTTTACCGGCGGCATATCCTTTGAACAAGGTTGGCACATTATGATAACGTGTATTTGTTATTTTAGCAGCACTGCTGCTGCTGTCCGTACGGAAGATGGAGTCCTTCACATTTGAAATGTTAGAACTATCCAGTGTGAAATTCACCGCATAAGTAGTTCCTCCGTTCTGACGTGCCAGCTTACCGATGTCATCAGCTCTAAAGTTCTTAATGTTGATCGTACCGGAAGCATTGGCCTGGAACACTTTGTCGTAAGCTTTATATGCACCGCCCCCTGTAATATTGACCGTGCCTGATGCTTTGAGCGTCAATGCATCCTCGCCTACATCTAGCCATGTCACATTGGATATTGTAGCGTTTCCATAACAGTGCACCCCATCAGCTCCAGGAGCGCCTATGATTACATTCTTCAGCGTTGCATTTTTCCCAAGTCTAAAGATCGGTTTCTGGTTCTCCCCCTGACCGCCATCTCCCAGGGTACTTGGATTAGCCACATAAGTTTTTCCACTGCCGTCAAAAGTTTGGCCTTCGGGTACGATAATCGTTGTGCTGACTACAATTGGCGATGCGGCTGACACCGAAACCGGCTGAGTGACATAAAACACGGAAATCATGGCAAAAGACAGAAACAAAACTAAAGCTTTTTTCAATAAATTCCACCCTTTCTAGTGTAGGTTGTTTGGTCCGACCTTACGTCGGTCCACTGAGGTTATATGCAGGTATGCACCTATACGCATAATCCTGGTTATAAGAGTATTCTATAAGCGCTAACATAGAACAAGGGAATTATCATGAAGAACATACATTTTTTTAAGAAGAAATAAGAAGCAATACATAGACGGCTGGAGTTAAATGGATTAATATGGATAATAATGTAAAATAGAGCGAGAGGTGCTAAAATTGTGGCTGAGCTTGATTCCCGAGATTTTCTTATTGTTAATGAATATGGGCTTATCGGAGTAGCCCTATCTTTGTTGTGTTTTATAATCATACTTGAGTTTATGAAGAAAGATGAAAAAATAAATTGGAAGAATGTATTGATCAATACGGCTGGAATGACAATTACAATCTATCTCTTCAATGCTGTTATCGTTTTATTCAAAGCGATCTTTTAATAAACCAGTCCCTATGTTTCAGCGGAGGGCTGGTTTTTCGTTTGCCATGATATGATTCTGGAACAAATTTTAGAAAGCCATTATTTCTTCTGAATAAGAAAATGAAAAGTATTTTTGTGTAAAATGAACTTTTTCAGCTTCTGCATTCTCTTATCTATGAAAGGGGGGAGAACATGAAAATAAGTCGTCTTGTCAAACAAGCCAAAAAAGGCAATAAAGAAGCGCTATTACAATTAATCCTAACTGATCAGGACGCTTATTATCGTCTTGCCTATACATACATGGGGAATGAACATGATGCGATGGATGCAATGGAAGATATGATTGTTACACTCTATGAAAAGATCGATCAACTGCATAAAGGAGAAGCGTTCTACACCTGGAGCAAAACCATTCTTGTAAATCGATGCAAAACATTACTACGCAAAAAGGAACGGTACCTGCCACTTGAGGACGATGAGGAATCAACGTATTCCGTTTTTACCCATGACTCACCTTATCGCGATACAGAGTCGGAGATGGATATGCAGGTGTTGCTATCTCATTTAGATGGCCCTCAGCGGGAAGCCATAGAACTTCGTTATGTTCATGATCTTTCCTATCAGACGATCGCGGACATGACTGGTGTTCCGCTGGGCACAACCAAATCAAGAATTTCAGTAGGAATGAAGAAATTAAAACTTATGATCGGAGGTGAGCGTGATGACGATATTCGAGGAACAATTAGAAAAACACAAACAGACCTCGCATATGATAAAAGCTCCGTCAGAACTTGAGAGTAGACTTCGGAGTACACTTGACCATGTGCCTGTTAAGAAAAAGAAAAGAAATAAAACAATGACATGGTTAGCCTCATCTGTTGCTGCTCTCCTTCTGATTTTCGGAACATATCATTATTCTGCATTTGCTTACTATGGGGGTATGTTGCTTAATAAAATGGAACTGAGTTCTCTTAGCTTTATAGAAGTAGCGGAGAGAGGATATGGGCAAACGGTCAATAAAAGCACAACATTAGATGATGGAACGGTAATTACCATTGAAGGGGTTATTGCAGACGATAATGCATTTTTAATGTATTACAGTATCGATCGTCTTGAAGGTTCCGTGTATGATGACAATGGTTCGTATCGTTATGATGTCGAAGATATTAAAGGTTTTATGACGGATTCCAAAACACGGGGGGGTGGCGGTAATCCTAGCGAAGACGAAATCCATTACGAGGGAAGGCTAGAATTCGAGCCTGTTAGTCCCTTCTCAAGAACTTTAACCGTTACTTTTTATGAGTGGAAGGATGATGGAGAGAGGGTAACTTATCCAATTTCTTTTAAATACGAAGCGAACAAAGCGATGAAGAGTATAGTTAAAGAGGATATCTCAAAATTAGTATCAGTCGATCAGGGAGCTGTCTATTATGACTCCATAACTGCTACACCAACTTCAACAATCGTGAAGGGGCATTATGAATTGGATATTGAAGGTTCACCTAGATTTCCAGGCACAACAAAGCTCTATGTCAATGAAATAGAATTACATCAATGGGGATTACGTGGGGACTCAGAGAGTGGATCGGGAGAAGGAATTGGATTTGTTCTCGAATATGATGTAATTCCTACGGAAAAAGTAGAAACTATTGAACTAGTCCTTGATAGTTTTCCAGGAAAGCAAAAAGTAGAAGAACCGATATCGCTTGCCTCTCCATCAGATCAATCTATCAAACTGGGCAGTGAAAAAATATGGATTCGAAGCGTATCCAAAACAAATACGGGTTATGATATTGTCATTGCTAGAAAACAATTTACATTCCTAAAAACAGACAATCTATCCGTGCAAGCAGGCGATAAAGTAATTCCTGTATCATCCATTTCTAAATCCCGTCCATGGGACCTGAAAAATGGGAATATCTTATGGGAGCAGACGTATTCTTTTCAAACTTTAGATAAACCGGATTTCCTCTTGCTAGACGAATTTGATTATATCGAAAAACATAATAAGAGCATATCCATCCCAATAAATAAGAAGTAAGAAGTAAGGTTCAAAAGAGATAAATGTAAACCGGAGAGACAGTAACTTCTGTAAAGGAAGAGACAATCTCCGGTTTTTTTGTTCTCATAAATGAAGAAAGACCATTGTAGACAAAGATAACCTATGCGATAATCATAGAAAATGTAAGGAGTTGGTAATATTATAGAAAAATATACAATATGCCAACATCAAGGCTGTTCATGATCGTTATCAAAATGTAACTCGTCATTTCTATATAACTAGTAAAGTGGGGTCTGTCCGTGCGGTTATGCGTAATGAATAAGATGAATATTGCGCTTACAGTGTTCCTTAGTTTTCAGTTGCTATATGCCTGTAGTCCTAACAACGAAGTAAACAAAGTTTCTGATCCAATTGCCAATGATAATACTACAAGAATTGAATATGAAGAGTTGGGATTAAGTAAGTACGACCCGCCCATCCAGGTCTCTTTTGTAAGAGAAATGAGTGCGCAGCTTGATGATCTAATTAAAAGTTTACCAGGACAAACACTAAACGATAACACCTGGAGTAGGCTTTACGAAGAAGTTTTAGGAATCCAAATTACGTACGATTGGACTGCTAAAGGAGACTTATACGCACAAAAATTTAGTGTTGATCTTTCTTCAGGTAATATCCCTGATGTGGTTCGAGTGGATGCTGAGCAGTTGAGACTGTTAAGTAATGCGGGATATATTCAAGATTTGACGAACGTATTTGATACGTATGCGACTCCGCTGACCAAAGAGATTTTGAGTCAAGAAGGTTCAGGACCTTTTGAAGCAGCCACCATAGATAGAAAATTGATGGGCATTCCCGAAACGAATTCTTCTATTGAGACTGCACAGGTACTTTGGATTCGTACCGATTGGCTTGATAGACTGAATCTGAAACCACCACAGACGATGGATGACCTGATTGCAATTGCGAAAGCGTTTACAGAGAAAGACCCTGATCAGAATGGTCAAAATGACACATTTGGGCTGGCCGCAACCCAATATTTATGGGATCCCGTTATGGGGCTCACCTCTTTTATGGCAGGTTATGATGCTTTCCCAATGATGTGGATTCACGATGATTCAGGAAAACTTACGTATGGAGGTATTCAGCCTGAGGTCAAATCGGCTTTGTTGTCACTGCAAAATATGTATCGTAATGGATATATGGATGGTGAATTTGCCATGAAGAATGGGATCAAAGTCAAAGAACAAGTGGCCAAGGGCAAGATAGGAATGTTATACGGAGAGCAGTGGGGGTCGTTTTTCGTTCAAATGAGTCGTGAGAATGATTCAAATGCAGATTGGAGAGCCTTCCCTCTTGTATCTGATTCTGGAGAACCTCCAAAAGTACCGTTAAAGTTCAACACAACTCATTTTATCGCTGTAAAAAAAGGGGTCGAGCATCCTGAAGCGATCATAAAGATGTTCAACTTGCATTTAGAAAAGAACTGGGGGGAAACAGCAGAATACGAAAAATACTATAGTTCTCCCTATCCCGTGTGGCAGCTTTCTCCTATAACACCCTATCCAGCAAGGAAAAACATGGAGGCTTTTCAGCAATTGAAGGAAGCACGCTTGACAGGTGACCAGTCTAAACTGAATGAAGAGGCCAAAGCAATCCAGAAAAATATCACTACGTATCTATCTGGAAGTGGTAACACTGAAATTGGATGGGGCTGGGAACGAACCTATGGTGAACAAGGAGCTATGTCCATTATTGATCAATACGAAAAAAACAATCAATTATTGTACGAAAGTTTTGTAGGCACTCCAACGGAAACCATGATCGAAAAACAGTCCATCTTGAATGAAATTCAACTTCAAGTATATATGGACATTATACTCGGTAGGCCTATTGAAGAGTTTGACCGTTTTGTCGAGCAGTGGAAGAAGCTGGGCGGAGATCAGATAACGGAAGAAGTCAATCAGTGGTTTTTAAAGCAAAAACCATAACGTTCTCCTACTTAAAAAGGAAGAGGATGTAACTGAGAAAATAAGATGTCTTCTTATTAGAATAGGTATATTATCATCTTGCAGTATCGGAGGCATTTGTTTGTTTAAATTTCCCGCTGTTTCCCTACGTAATTCAATATTTGTACGTCTGGTGTTTACGTACCTCTTCGTTGTTATTCCAATTATTTTATTGGGATTGTATCTCTATCAGTGGAGTTATAAAAATGCAAGCGAGGACATATCAAGAGCGACTTCCAAGCAATTGAATTATTACTTAGGTACCCTTGATCGGGAAGTAGAATGGATTGAGCTTCAGTTGTTCGATTTGGTGGAAGATAGCGGGCTTAATACACTCTCTGTAACATGGGATTTCATTGATAATGCCGATCGAAGATCAGAATTAAGCAGATTGATTCAACGAATGACTTCTGTTCAGAACAGCAGTCCCTATATTAAAGACATTTATATTCACATTCCATCGATCAACAAGACATTATCTACGGCTGGAGCCATTCAGGATTTTGATATCGTTCAGTATTATTTCTTTCGTTCCGGCGCTAAAGAAAATGACCATCGATTAATTAAATGGAATAATTCCCTGTATCTTAATGGTTCTAAAGAAAGCGGAAGAAAAGGAGCTGAACCGCTTTTTACAATTCAAATTGAGCTTGATATAGAGAAGCTGCTAAAGTCCTTGGAACAAGTAAACCTATATCCGGAAAGCGGTTCATTGTTATTGTCAGAATCAGCTGGGTTCGTGCTCAGCACGGATAAGGACGCGGATTTAGCCATTCAAGATTTTATAAGAAATTCCCCTTCAAATAATAATGCCGTTGTAATGAAGCTAAAAAACAAAAAGTTTCAAATGAATAAAGTGTATTCGGAAGCAACAGGACTGTCTGTAGCTATGTATTTGCCTGAAGAAACAGTAAAGCGGCCGCTGAGTACATTTTCTAAATGGGCATGGATCTTCATCATGACATCTCTGCTTGCTATCGTCGTTTTTTCTTACTCTTCATACCGAATTATTCATCAACCGTTGTTAAAACTTATTCAAGGGTTTAAGCGTATGGAAGGAGGCTCTTTAGACAGCCCCATCGACCATGAACGTAAAGATGAGTTTGGTTATTTATATACTCGTTTTAATCATATGCTAAGTAAACTGCAAACCCTCATCGATCAGGATTTCAAACAAAAAATGATGATGCAAAAAGCAGAGCTGAAACAGCTGCAATCTCAAATTAATCCGCATTTTCTATATAACAGTTTCTTTATTTTGAATACACTCTCAAGAATGGGGGATGCAGATCGGATTGAGAAATTCACAAATATGCTGGGGGAATACTTCCGCTTTATTACTCGTAACGGAGAGGACTTTGTTGCGTTGTCAGAGGAAATAAAACATTCGCGTACGTACACTGAAATCCAAAATTTACGATTCTCAAGACGTATTACCGTCTTTTTTGATGAGCTGCCAGAAGAAATGGAAAGTATACGGGTACCACGTTTGATCGTCCAACCGATTATCGAAAATGCCTATGAACACAGTCTTGAGAAAATGGAAGAGGACGGAATTCTTCATGTTGCTTTCGAGAAGAACCCAGATGAAATATTAATCCGCATTGAAGATAATGGAAATGCAATAACGGATTCGGAAATTGAATCACTTCGTGAACATCTTCATCATACAGCCGACTCTTATGAAATCACAGGAATGATGAATATTCATCGGCGTCTTGTACTTACGTTTGGCGAAGGAAGTGGATTATTTCTAGCAAAAAGCAAGCTGAATGGCCTTGAAGTGCTTATACGAATCAAGACAGAGGAGGAGATCACTTGTATAGGCTCTTAATTGTGGACGATGAAGAGATTATTACAGACGGATTATATGAAGTACTCAAGCGATTCAAGCCAGAAATGCTTGATATTTACAAAGCATATTCCGCTAAAGAAGCTCTTAAGTGGATGTCCAGAAGTCGGATTGATATTGTGCTTACGGACATTCGTATGCCCGGAATGAGCGGTTTAGATTTGAGTCAAGAAATTCAAACACACTGGCCAAGATGCAAAATTGTCTTCTTGACCGGTTTTAGTGAATTCGATTATGCGTATCAAGCGATTCAGCTGCCCAATGCACGATATTTATTAAAAACAGAAGGGTATGAAAAGGTAACACAGACGATACTTGAAGTCGTCCAGGAACTGGACCAGGATATTCAAACCCGTCAATTAATTGAAAAATCCCAGGAACAAATGGGTACTCTTCAGATTATGGCGCAGGGGGACTATATTAGACAGCTGCTAACAGAAAGTCACGTCGTCATGGATCGTACAGATATTCTAGCCCAAGATTTTGAAGAACTTGGGATTGCTTTAGATCCCAGAGCTCCTGTTATATTAGCGCTTGGTCGATTGTTTTTTGAGGAAGGAACTGGTTACTTAGAAAAGAGCAGACTTCTCACGTCGGTTAGAATGATCTGGGATTCCTTTATGTCCGAGAAAAGCATCAGTATAGGAACGATAGATAAGCAAGGGGACCTATTATGGTTGCTTCAACCCAGTAATGAGGAAAAAGATTCTTTTCATCTCATTCGCTTTATGGAGGGAACACTTGAGCTCATTCAAGAAGCGTGTCAGTCTTCACTGAGCTTAACACTCAATTTTACGCTAAGCGGCAAGGCGTGCGATTGGACACAAATAACATCCCAATATGAGAGACTTCGTCAATTGCAACAGCTCAAGATTGGAAATGGGATTTCTATGATCTTAGTAGATCGAGCCGAAACATCCGATACACTTGTTCTAAAGGATGTTACTTATATAAGTCACCGAATTGAACGATTGGAGGCACATTTGGAAAGTGGAAAAGCGGCGGAGTTCATGGATGAACTAGACGAATTGTCAGTTACTTTGCTGCAGACAAGCAGCTCAGTTCATAAAGCGATTGAGGGATATTACGCAGCCGCTCTTGTTTTATTTTCGCATATCAATCGGATGGGAATGCACCGTCATATGGGTAACATTAATAAATTGATGCAGCTCGATGGACATGCCACGATGAAAGAAGGATTCTCATACCTCAAGAAGATTGCGGAATTGATTTTTCAATATAAAAATAAAGACGAACGAGATCGTGCTACTCAGGTTATCGAACATATCTGTCAATATATTGAGGATAATTTGAACGAGGATCTTTCATTAGTACGGTTAGCAGAGCTTCATTTCTTCAACCCATCTTATCTGTCTAGATTCTTCAAACAAGAATATGGCATCAATCTATCAGAGTATATCGATAAATGTAGAACTCGAAAAGCAAAGGAGTTACTTCGTAATCACGAATTAAAAGTGCGGGATGTTTCTTTATCCGTGGGTTACGAAGCAGCCCATTCATTCACACGATTTTTCAAAAAGATGACCGGCATAACGCCGCAAGAGTATCGTGACAGTTTGTATAAAGAGTCGGCGGTTGGCCGTAATAGTTAAAAAGGTGCGATCCCCTTAAGAAAGTCTGCAGTTCAGTTATCAGATGCTGCAGGCTTTTTTGCCTGTGTGTTAGGACTAGAAATAGACAGGTACTGGATATACGATTCGGCAGGTTGTTGCCCTTAAATGTAAGCGATACACTTTTTAGAGAGACTAAACAGGAAGTTGCAATCCGATTGTACATGATCTGGAGATCGCAATCTGAGAGTATGATTACTTAACGAGGAGATGAAGAAAACAATGAACACAAGTGATGAAGTAAAGTTCAGTCATAACGCACAGGCGAAGGCGGTTGGCAAGCTGCCTCGGAATGGTAACCCCGTCGTATCCCATAAATTTGGTGCAGATCCCTACGCACTGGTGTATAAGGAACGGGTGTATTTATACAATACTCACGATGTACTGGAGCATGATACGGAAGGGAATGTAAAAGAGAATACGTATGGGACAATCAATACCCTTTCTGTAATTTCTTCTGAAGATCTGATTAATTGGACAGATCACGGCGCAATTAAGGCGGCAGGTGCAGAAGGTGCTGCAAAATGGGCGACACAATCCTGGGCACCCGCTGCTGCTCATAAAAAGCGCAACGGAAAAGATGAATTTTTCTTATACTTTGCTAATAATGCAAGCGGAATTGGAGTGTTAACAAGTGACAGCCCGACTGGGCCTTGGGTGGACCCTATCGGCAAGCCGCTTATATCACGGGGAATGCCGGCAGCTACAGGTGTGACCTGGTTATTTGATCCTGCTGTTCTGGTCGATGAAGATGGAACAGGGTACCTGTATTATGGAGGAGGGATCCCCGAAGGAAAATCGGAGATGCCAAATACCGCCCGAGTTATTCAGCTTGGTGATGATATGATCAGCGTTGTTGGCGAAGCGAAAGTAATAGAAGCTCCGTTCATGTTCGAGTCTGCGGGCATCCATAAATATAATGGGGTGTACTATTACACATATTGTTCAAATTTTTATCCTGGAGAACGTCCTGAAGGTAGTCCACCGGCGGGAGAGATTGCTTATATGACGAGTGATCATCCGATGGGGCCTTGGACTTATCAAAATACGATTCTGAAAAATCCAGGTCATTTTTTTGGTGTAGGCGGTAATAATCATCATGCCATCTTCTCACTTCAAGAAACATGGTATATCGCTTATCATGCTCAGACTCTATCAGCTGCAATGGGTGTTCCTAAAGGATACCGTTCCACACATCTTAATCAAGTCGAGTTTACCGAAAATGGGGATATAAAAGAGATCACGGCAGATTTAAAGGGTGTGGACCCAATTAAAACGCTAAATCCATTTCATATTATTGATGCGGTAACTATGGCATGGAATGCTGGAATAAAAGTCCGTCCTATTACTGTGGTAGATGAAGACGAACATTCCGATAAACTTGTCATTTCAAATATACATGATGGTGATTGGATCGCAGCAGCGAATGCAGATTTTTCCGAAGGTGCTTCCTCAATCCAGGCTTGGGTTGTTGGAACAAATGCAGGCGAAATTGAAATTCGGATGGATCATCCAAACGGTGAGCTGTTAGGAACCCTTGTCGTACCACATACAGAAGACGTGGAGCGGTGGCAGGTAATCAGCACAGAAATTTCAAATGTAGAAGGAATTCATGATATTTATTTTGTTTTTAGAGGGGAATCAGAGAAAGAACTGTTCCAATTAGGTGCATGGCAATTCATTCGTTAGTCTAAAGAGGGGGTGCCGCATGCCATATACTGAGCAGGATAGGAAGACATACGGTGATTCGATTCTTGAGGCTGTCGGTGTATACCGAAGGTTTGGGCGAGGGAATACGATGGTCACTGCACTAGATAATATTCATCTAACTGTGCCCGCCCACAGCATGGTGGCACTGCAAGGAAGATCAGGCTCAGGGAAAACTACGCTTCTTAATATTCTTGCTGCTCTAGATGAACCGACAGAAGGAAAAGTTATTCTGCAGGGACAACAAATTACGGGGCTGTCGGAAGCAGAAAGAAGCAAGCTTCGCCGTAAAGAAATTGGACTCGTCTTTCAATCGTTTGGGCTGATCCCACTTATGTCAGCATACGAAAATGTTGAATTTGGTCTTCGCATTGCAGGCGAGTCTGTTAAAGGAAATCAAGAAGCTGCAGAACGAGCACTTGAGCGAGTGGGTATGAAGGATAGAATGAAACATCGTCCTATGGAATTATCGGGCGGTGAGCAGCAGCGCGTGGCGATCGCAAGAGCGATCGCACATGAGCCTGCCATTCTAATTGCTGATGAACCTACGGCTGAGCTGGACAGCAAGATGGGTCTGCAGGTGATGCGTGTATTTCGGGATCTAGTGCAAGATTCAGGAATGACGATTGTCCTAACAACACACGATCCGGGGATCATGGAGCTTGCTGACTATGTTATTGCATTGGAGGATGGCAAAATTGTACCCTAATCGATATAAGCATCATCGTACGAATAAAAGAAAACCAAATGTAAAGGTAAGCATTCTTCTCGCTGCAATGCTAACTCTTACAGGCTGTTCTCTTCTTCCAGTTGAAGACGAAAGTCTTCAGCCGCCGCTTGTTCAGCCTGCCGAGGAAGAACTTGATATTGTGGAGGCGACCCGTGGCAATATCGAGACTTCTTTAAGAGGTACGGCCAATTTTGTTTCTGCAAGCTCAGCGACGCTGTTCTTTAAAGAGAACGGAGGACGTCTAAAGTCTATGAAGGCGAAAGTTGGAGAAGAGGTAAAGGCCGGGGAATTACTGGCGGAGCTGGAAACAGACGATCTCGATCTTCAAATCCGTTTACAGAAATTGAACGTTGAGCGTGCGAGATTATTGTACAAAGAGGCTCAGCAATCCGGTCTTGTTAAAACAGAACTTCGACTGCGTGAAATTGATATGGAGCGAGAGGAATTGCAGCTGGACAATATGGAGAAGAAACTGTCCTCAGCAAGAATTTATGCTCCGATCTCCGGAATTGTTACCTTTACGGAAACATTAAACACAGGCGATATTGTAAGCGCTTATCAAACCATAATTTCGGTTGCTGATCCTTCCGATATGAAGCTTATTTATACCGCTTCTGATTCCAAAGATTTACTATCAGTCCAAACTGGAATGCCGGTAGGTTTAAAATACAAAGGTAAGGATTATGAGGGTACGGTGTTACAATCCCCTGCAGAAGCGCCTCAGACGACGGATGAAGCAAAGTCGGAGCGTAATTCAGTGACCATCATTATCGGCATGAAAGATGCTCCAAGTGATGTGAAAATCGGTCACAGCGCGGAACTCACAATTAAATTACAAAGCCGTGAGAACGTAATCCTTCTTCCAAGGTCTGCGATTCGCTCTTACATGGGGCGCAGTTATGTTCAAGTAGCTGAAGGTGACCAGCGGAAAGAAGTCGATGTGGAACTTGGACTTACCACACCTACACAGGTGGAGGTTGTGAAAGGTCTCGAAGAAACTCAGCAAGTTATCTTGAATAATTAAAATTTATCTACTTTCAGGGCAGGAAGGAGGGGGTGATCATATGGCTTTGTGGACGATGATCCTTCGCAAAATGGCAAGTAACAAATGGCTGCAACTTAATTTGTGGTTTGGCCTAACCATATGTGTGGCGTTGTTTAGTTCTATGCCGCTCTATTCAGATGCCATTTTGCAGCGGACATTGACCAAGGAATTACAGGAGATCCAGCATCAGAGCGGTGTATATCCTGGGTTTATGCGCATTAGTACAAGTGTATCTTCTTCTGTAATGGATGAGAAGACGACTAGTGCGATCTCTCGTGCTGATCAATTTGCTGCAAGTATCCCGGAGCGAACGGGAATCGAGGCGATGTCTTCCTACCAGCAGCGCAAGACTCATAAGATGAAAGTATATGGAGCCGACGCTTCTGACCAGGAAAAGAAGATACAGAAAACAACAGGGATTTTCAAGTCTTTATCTGATATGGAAAAACGGGTCAAGCTGACTGAGGGGCGTATGCCGCTGGACCGGCAAGATGGTGTATTTGAAGCGCTTGTGACACAGAAGTTTCTTTTGTCAGTAAAACGCGGACTTGGCGATGAACTGTTGATGGTATCGCCGGAAGCAGATCGTAGTACATTCCGTGTAATTCCTGTTGGTTTGATTGAAACGGATCCGGCTGCGGACCCCTATCTCCCCTATTTGACAACAGACGAAGAGAATGGTTTTCTTATTCCTTTCGAGCAATTTGAGCGTGAATTTATCGAAGGTGGAAAAGCCCGCCTTACCGAACTAGAGTGGCGTTTTGCCTTGAACTACGAACAGCTAACGGTAGAGAAAACAGGACAGTTCACCAAAGCAGCTACGGACGTGAAACGTTATTTTCGCGGGAAACTTGGAGTGGAAGAAGTAAATATTCCAGCGACCGAGACGGTAGCATCGTATGAGGGAAAACAAAAGAAGCTTGACTTAATGATGTTGTCTCTCTATGTCCCCGTTATGATGATGTTGGCATTCTACATATATATGTCCGCGAATCTTATCATTGATCGGCAGAAGACGGAAATCGCTGTACTGCGAAGCAGAGGTGCCAGTCGTTTTCAGATCATGTGTATTTACGTACTCGAAAGTACACTTCTAGGCATCAGCGCACTGGCTGTTGGACCTATACTTGGGGTATGGTTCACTAAAATACTTGGAGCTTCTAACGGGTTCCTCGAGTTTGTTCAGCGTTCCGCTCTCGAAATCAGCTTATCAAGTGATGCTTATCGAATTGCCGTCATTGCTGTGACAGGCGCCATTTTGCTTATATTAATTCCTGCGTTTCTTGCTTCAAAAGTAAGTATCGTCAGTCATAAGCAGCAGAGTGCCCGGCTTGCTCATACTCCGTTCTGGTATAAGGCGGGAATCGATTTCCTTTTAGTCGGAATCTCATTGTATTTGCTTTATAATTTCAATAAAAGACAGGCTGATTTAAAGCGGTTGGCACTGGATTCAGAATTGCTGCAAATGGATCCGCTCGTGTTTTTAATACCTGCATTATTCATTCTCGGCGGAGGACTCCTTGTGCTGCGGGTATATCCTTGGCTGATTCGGATCATTTACGTATCAGGTAAGAAATGGTGGTCCCCGCCGCTTTATAGCTCACTCGTACAGATTAGCCGCTCTTCCGGACAGTATCTAACAATCAATGTGTTTCTAATTATGACCGTCGCAACAGGTATATTCAGCGCAAATGCGGCTCGAACGATTAACGATAATCTGGATAGCAAAATTAAGTATTCCGTAGGAACAGATATCGTAATTACGTCCAAATGGGAAAGCAATGCACTACCACCTGTCAATATGGCTTCAGCAGCTCAGACGGGTTCAGCGAATAGTGAATTTACCGAACAAAGACGTGTGCAGTATACGGAACCTCCTTTTACCCCATTTGAAGAACTGGAAGGTGCAGAGTCAGTAGCTAAAGTTTTTCGGAAAGAGGAAGCACGTTTTAGTGCAAAAGAGAGCGGCACATCAGGAAAGGTAGAACTCATAGGCATCAATACGCTAGAGTTTGGTAATACAGCGTGGATGAAGAATGGACTAATGGATTATCCATTGAACAGCTATCTAAATCTGATTGCTCCAAATCCGAAAGCGGTTCTCATCTCACGTTCGCTCGCGGATAAAGCGAAGCTAGAACCGGGTGATACCATCAGTGTTGCATGGGATGGACTCAATCAAATTCCGCTTACCGTCTATGGCATCATCGATTACTGGCCAAGTTGGAATCCGCTCGCTGTTAGTCGTGATGCGGAAGGTAAGGGAACAGACCCCTTTCTGATTGTCGGACATCTAAGCACCATTCAGAACAGGCTGGCCATTGAGCCATATGAAGTATGGCTCAAGCTGAAGGACGGGGTGTCCAGCCAAGATATCTATACGCAGTTGGAACAGAGTAAGGTACCCGTTACAAGCCTTCGGGACGCGACGCAAGAGCTGGTTCGTTCCGTGAATGACCCTTTCCGTATGGCTATTAATGGAGTGATGACGCTTGGATTTGTCATTTCTATGCTCATTTGTTTCTTTGGTTTTCTGCTGTTCTGGACATTAACATTAGCGGGAAGATCGCTCCAATATGGAGTGCTCAGGGCAATGGGTATGCCTTTTCGGCACATCATCGGTATGCTTGTCAGCGAGCAGATGTTAACTTCGGTAGCTGCTGTCCTCATAGGAGTGATGATCGGTAATGTAACAAGCGAACGATTTGTTCCTTTGTTTGAAATGTCATTTGCGACAACAGATCAGGTACCGCCTTTTCAAATCACATATCAGCTCAGCGACTATTTACAAGTATATGGTATTATCGGAAGTATGCTGATCATTGGACTTACCGTAATCAGTTTCCGTTTATCACGTACCCGAATTGCCGAGGCGTTGAGACTGGGAGAGGAGTAAGCCTTGATATATTGCGAAGGACTTGTGAAAATATATAAAACGGCCGAACTTGAAGTCGTTGCGCTTCAAGGACTCGATATGACGATAGAAGATGGCGAACTTATGGCAATCATCGGCAATTCAGGCAGCGGTAAATCTACGCTGCTCAATATGCTTGGCGGGCTCGATAAGCCTTCAGCAGGCAAATTATTTGTAGATGGTAAAGACATGCTTTCTTTTACAGAGAAAGATTTAAAGGTGTATAAACGAGAGACGGTAGGGTTCGTATGGCAAAATAACTCCCGTAACCTGATTCCGTATTTATCAGCCATAGAGAATGTTGAACTGCCGATGCTGCTGCACGGCAAGCGGAGCCGGGCGCGTGCAATAGAGCTGCTTACCGCGGTTGGACTGGAAAAACGGATGAAAAATCGCTTAAGCGAGCTGTCTGGTGGTGAACAGCAGCGGGTAGCAATCGCCATTGCACTTGCTAATAACCCGCGTTTACTACTGGCAGATGAGCCCACCGGGTCGCTTGATACGAGTACATCGGACCAAGTCCTGGATCTATTTCGATCTCTTAACCGTTCTACGGGTCTTACGGTCGTCATTGTTACACATGATCCGCATTTAGCCCAGAAGGTAGACCGGGTTGTTCAAATTCGAGATGGTAAGACCTCAGCAGAGATGATTCGGCGGACCTCTTATTCGGAGGAACTTGCTCTATTGGATGCAGAGGAAAAGCAAAAGATGTCAGACAGTCATATCGAATATGCTGTTATTGACAAGGCGGGGAGACTTCAGATCCCAGCAGGGTACCTCGATGCAGAAGAATTTAAGGACAGTAATAAAGTTCGTGTGGAAATGGAGGAGGGGCGGATTGTTCTTTACCCTCCTGATGAGACAAAATTGTCTGGTTAGAACAAGAAAGAGATTGAGTAAGATTGAGTAACTAATAATACCCAAATATCTGCGAAAATAGCCGCTTACTTAAAGATAAGTAAGCGGCTATTTTGTATGGAAAAAAGAAGGGTTTGGTTCAACCATTTTACGCGGTGACCATTTTCATTTTTCGATATTCGTTGGCACTCACACCCGTGTATAGCTTGAACTTTTTATAAAACCAATCCATTTCATAATATCCCACTTCATTAGCAATTTCGTATACTTTCATTTCGGTCTTTTCAAGAAGCTGCTTTGCTTTTTCCATACGTTGCTGCAACAAATAGGCATTAAAGGTCATATTTTCGTGATATTTAAATTTTTGTCCGAGATATGAGTAGTTAAAATGTAAAGTGCTCGATATTTCCTTTAAGGTGATATTCTGTCCAAGAGATTCGGTCACATATTCTTTCACTTTATCAATAACGGATTCTTCTAGATCATCCGCTATATCATAACTGGCTTTCTTATTCTCTGCTTTTTCTTCATTTAATTTTCGATTCATAAGCTGTAGACATGTTGTCATATCTTCGCTGGAAACGGGGGCAGGTAAGTAGTCGCTGACCTGGTATTGCATTGCTTTTCGGGCAAGCTGAAAGTCAGTACTATCGCTGATGAGAATAATGGGAACAGGACTTATTGTACGTACATGCTTGCATAGTGTAATCCCTTGTTCAGGGCATTTTACAATATCAATGATCAGCAGAGAATAACATTTTGATTTGATGAGAGATAAAGCAGAATCGGATTCATTCGTGTAATCTTCTAATATGAAACCGAGATTACTCCAATTAAAGAAATCTTGACTATTTGCATCCCAATGATGATGTAAATCAACGAACAGGATCTTATACATAATCATAGCCCCCCATGTGATTATTTATGAATCATGTGATCCTCTCTATGTAAAAAAATGATTACGCTTTCATTATGGAAAAATATTGGAAAATTCTCAATGTGCATATCTTTATTTATCTAACTTTTGTTTACTTCTTCTCACATTACGAATGGATGCTGCCCGGGAACCTATATTTTGAGGGGTATTAAAACACGTATATGGCAGGTTGTTTGCCTTATTATGTAAGCGCTACACTTTGATTGTGCTCACAAATCAAGAGGGGGATTGAATCATGCGGATCAGCAAAACGATCATTGTGTTATTCATGATAATGGTGTTGCTTGTAGCTTGTAGCAGCGGTTCAGGCAACGAGAAAGAGGTCAACACAGATGTTACACCAACGGAAGATGTCGGTAAGGTAGACAGCGGCGAGGATGTAGCTGGCAACACAGATGAAGAGGGTGTATACAGCACCCCGGATATGGATTTTGATATGGGTGGCAGAACAATCAAAGTCGTTTCGTGGTGGGATATGACGATCGGCGAGGATAACCCAGATAATATTCAGCGTAAGAAAAACCTCGAAGCATTAATGGAAAAACATAATTTCAAAGTGGAATACTTGGCTGTTGATTATGGGGAGTATCAAGAAAAGGTGACAGCTTCGCTCCTTGCAGGCGAGCCTCTTGGAGATATTGTTCGTCTTGGTAAAACTTATGCGGTTCCAGCTCTGGTTAAACAAGATTTGCTTTGGCCTATCGATGAATATACAAAGAATCCTGTTGCCTTTAATCAAAAGGTAACGAATGAATACTTCACTTATGAAGGCAGAGGGTATGGATTTACTGAGAATCAGGCGAATCTAGTCGTGGGGATTTTCTACAACCGCACGCTAATGAACCAACTCGGTATTAAACCGCTTCAAGATTACGTAAATGAAGACAATTGGAACTGGGATACTTTTATTCAAGTTGCTAAAGAGGCAAACAGAGATACGAATAACGATGGCAAGCTCGATACATGGGGGTTGGCAAATAATTCTCTTTTAGAGCAAGCTTTGTATTCTAATAATACTTCACTTACCAAAGGCGAAAAACAGAATCTAGATGATCCAGCCACAGTGGAGGCTCTTAACTTTGTTAACCGTATCGCTAATGAGCAAGTCACAAGACCAACAGAAGGCGGAGACTGGACTGAACCGGGTCAGTTTGTTCGTCAAGGAAATACGTTAATGTACGCCGGTGCACTGCATGAACTTAACGGGTTGAAGACGGATATGCCTGACTATGATATAGGTTTCGTCCCTTTCCCTAAAGGTCCAAGTGCAACCGAATACCATTCGGCAGAGGCACTTTTTCAAGCCCTTACCATTCCAAAATCCGTAGAGAATCCGGAGCAGTTAATGTATATATGGGAAAAGATTAACGATATCGATTCCGCATATGATTACCCAGATCAAAGTTCGTATGAAACCGTATTCTCAACTGAAGAAGATCTGAACAATGCAAAATTGGTTGCACCGAATATGCTCGTGCTCGATCATCATACGTTTCCAAATCTGAAATTTTATGATTTTCAAGGAGAGTTGAACAGCGGGGTTTCTGTTTCAACCGTAGTTGAGAAGTACAAAGGAACTTTTCAAGCAGCGATTGACGAAGTATACGGCAATTAAACGTTAGATATTGATCCTTGGCAGCCCCTTTAAGCATTTGTTTAAAGGGGCTGTGGATCAATTTATTACGTCATGCAGCTGGAGGGGAGAAAACGTTGAACATCCATAAGAAACGATGGGCTATTTCATTGCTCGTTTTTAGTTTATGTGCCGTATTTACAGGCTCTTTTTATCCTTTGAAATCCATTATGGCCAGCGAAAAGAGCGAACCGATATCTGATTTCGAAGCGATCGTGAGTTCAGATGATCAGAACGATTATTCCGCATACCTGGAACGTCATACTGGTGCGGCAAGACCTGACCGTGTAGTCCGAATTGAAGGGGAAAGTTATGTAAACGCTACAGGCGGCGAATTCGAAATAGCGGACCATCCATATGAACTTGATGGGACTGCTGTCTTAACACCAGAAGAAGGAACGATATCCTGGTCTGTGCCCATTGAGGAAGCAGGTTTATATAACGTGAGAGTACATTACTATCCGATCGAAGGGAAAAGCTCGGCTATTGAGAGACAATTAGAAATTAACGGAGAGGTTCCTTTCAAAGGCGCGGAAATTCTTTTATTTGACCGAATCTGGGGAAATAAAATGGATGAAATCCAGCAGGATGATCGGAATAATGATCTTCGTCCAAGACAAGTTGAGAAACCTTCATGGCAACATGGCACTTTAACAGATCGAGAGGGTTATTATGATGAACCGTTTTCGTTTTATTTTGAATCCGGTGAACAAGAGATTTCTTTGACCGCATTAAGAGAACCAATGGCGATTGATTATATCGAACTGTATCAGCAGTCAGGACAGAAAACGTATGAGCAGGTAAGCAGTGAATATGCTTCTGCTGGACTAACACCAGTAAAGGATCAATATATGCTGATTCAAGCTGAGGATGCGGCATATAAGTCTTCCCCAACGTTGGCTCCGATATCAGACCGCTCGAGTCCAACCGTAATTCCATATGATGTATCTAAAATTCGAATCAACTCGATCGGTGGTACGAACTGGAAACTACCAGGTCAATGGATAGAATGGGAAATTGAAGTTCCTGAGGAAGGATTATATCAGATTGCGCTAAAAGAAAAACAGGATCAACTTCGTGGAATATACGCGACAAGAAGCTTAATGATTGACGGGGATTACCCATTCCAAGAAATGAAACGAATTCAATTCAAATTTCATCGTGATTGGCAGACGAACGTCCTTGGTGGAGAAGAGCCATATTTATTCCACTTAACAAAAGGGAAACACCACATTCGTATGACCGTCTCCCTTGGGGAAATTGCTCCGCTGCTAAGAACAATTGAATCAAGTGTGCTGGAACTGAATGAGATGTACCGAAAAATACTGATGATTACGTCGAATACACCGGATCCTTATCGTGATTATCAACTCGAGAAGCGGATCCCAGATATGATAGAAGTATTTGAACAGCAAGCAGAGACGATTCAAAATGTAGCAGATTATCTAGAGAAAGTGACAGGAGAAAAGAGTGATAAGGTTGCTATTCTTTATGCGATGGTATATCAGCTAAAAGAAATGATGCAGCGTCCTGAGACGATTGCTCAGCGACTGGATTCATTCAAAATTAATGTCGGTGGACTTGGAACATGGATTCTGACTGTACGTGAACAACCGCTTTCTCTTGATTATATGGTTGTTTCGTCACCTGACGTGAAATTACCAAGAGCGAAAGCTACCTTTTTTGAAGAAATAAAGCACGAAATTGGTGCTTATATTGCTTCCTATACCGAGGATTACGACAGTATCGGTAATATTACTGAAGGCAATCGTTCCCTTGATGTATGGGTAACTACAGGGCGAGATCAGGCTCAGGTGCTGAAAGCATTAATCGACGATACGTTCACTCCTGACACGGACATTTCTGTAAATCTTAGACTTGTTCCTTCCAACATCTTGCTGCCGGCTACTCTTGCAGATGAAGGACCGGACATTGCAATGCAGATTGGTGAAGACCTTCCAGTGAACTATGCAATGCGGGGAGCTGCTGCGGACCTGACTCAATTTGATGATTATGATGATGTTGCAGCCCGGTTCCGTGAAAGTGGACTCACGCCGTATATGTACGATGAAGGGGTATATGCACTCCCTGAGCAGCAGACGTTCCCTATGTTATTTTATCGCAAAGATATATTAAAAGAACTGGAACTTGAGCCTCCAAAAACCTGGCAGGACATCTACAACATGATTTCTGTGCTGCAAAAACATAATATGGAATTCTATTTACCTCTGGAGTCATCAAATGCAAGTCTTGTACCTAATGCGACTTTTTCGATGCTTTTGTACCAAAATGGTGGAGAATTCTATCAAGATAACGGGATGCGAAGCACGCTTGATTCTGACATCTCCATGGATGCATTTAAAAAGTGGACACAATTTTATACCAGTTATAAGTTCCCGCTGCAAGCGGATTTCCCTAACCGATTCCGGACAGGAGAAATGCCAATCGGTATTGCTGATTACACCACCTACAACATGCTGACCGTAATGGCTCCTGAAATAAAAGGACTTTGGGATTTCACGATTGTACCCGGATCTAAACTTGCCGATGGATCGGTGAACCACGAGGTAGCGAGTCATACAACAGGAGTTATGATGCTGAATAATGCGGACGATAAGGAATCCGCTTGGGAATTTATGAAATGGTGGACAGACAAAGATGTTCAGATTAGTTACGGCAGAGAGATGGAAGGCCTGATGGGTGAGGCGGCAAGGTACCCAACAGCCAATACAGAAGCATTGGAAGAACTTCCTTGGCCTGTGAAGGATTATAAGAATCTGGAAAGTCAGTGGAAATGGGTACAAGGGATTCCGCAAGTACCTGGCGGTTATTTTACAGGCAGGCATCTGGATAATGCCTTCCGTAAAGTAGTGAACGCGAATCAGAATCCACGGGAAGCATTCTCAGATTATATCCTTTACATTAACGATGAAATCGAGATCAAGCGAAAGGAATTCAATTTGCCTTACGAATAAGGGGGTGGGGAAAAGGTGCAGACAAGAACGAATGTTCAGCCAATAAAAGAAGCCGTCCATCCAACACGGCCAAGCCGAATGTTTCGAATCAAGAAAGAATTTCATCGAAGCAAACATTTTTACCTGTTAATGAGTCCATACATGATCATCTTTTTCTTATTTACGGTAATACCCGTTGTATTGTCATTCGGTCTCAGTTTTTTCTATTTCAACATGTTGGAGTTTCCGCGTTTTGTCGGTTGGCAGAACTACGCCAGACTGTTTTTGAACGATGATATCTTCATGATTGCTCTAAAGAACACATTGCTGTTCGCTGTCATCACAGGACCAGTCAGTTATATAGCCTGTTTTATATTTGCATGGATCATCAATGAGTTATCACCGAAGGTCAGAGCGTTCATGACTCTCATTTTTTATGCACCTTCGATTTCTGGAAACGTGTTCTTTATATGGCTTATCATTTTTTCGGGAGATAGTTACGGTTATTTGAATGGGTTCTTAATGAAAGCGGGATTTATTCTAGAACCCATTCAATGGCTGCTTGATGAGAAGTATATCCTTGCCATTGTAATGATCGTTCAGTTATGGCTCAGTCTAGGCACGAGTTTCCTGGCATTTATTGCGGGACTGCAGACGATTGACAAAACGCTCGTAGAGGCAGGAGCAGTAGACGGCATTAAAAATCGGTGGCAGGAATTATGGTACATTACTCTGCCTTCGATGAGACCTCAACTGATGTTTGGGGCAGTCATGCAAATCACAGCCTCCTTTGCTGTTGCAGATATCTCCATTGCTCTAGCAGGCTTCCCAAGTGTTAACTATGCAGCTCATACCGTCGTGACGCATTTGATGGACTATGGCACCATTCGGTTTGAGATGGGATATGCTTCAGCGATCGCAACCGTCTTGTTCTTCTTAATGATTGGCTCGAACAAGCTGACGCAGAAACTCCTTAGAAGGGTGGGAGAATAGACGTGGTATTAAAAATGAGAAATATTTTCCGGACACAGAAGAAACTTAACCGTTCCTTACCTGTCAACATTATGTTGTTCATCATCCTGGCATTATTTGGTGCATTTATGGCATTACCGCTTATTTATGCCATCAATAACGCATTTAAGCCGCTGGATGAGATATTCATTTTTCCACCGCGTTTTTTTGTTATCAATCCAACGATGGATAATTTCTATGACTTGGTGTCTTTAATGGGTAATTCGTGGGTACCTTTATCAAGGTATATCGCTAATACACTACTAATTACCTTAATAGGTACAGCGGGTCATATCTTACTTGCTTCTGCAGCTGCTTATCCGCTGGCGAAGCACCGCTTTTTTGGCTCGAAAATACTGTTTTCAATCGTTATTCTTTCCTTGATGTTCTCTCCACATGTTACAGCCATTCCCAATTACATGGTTATGTCATGGCTTGGCTGGATTAATACACATGCTTCTATTATTATTCCGTCTCTTGCTTTTCCGCTTGGCTTGTTCTTAATGAAGCAGTTCATGGAACAGATTCCGGATGCACTTATCGAAGCTGCAAAAATTGACGGAGCAACTGAATATCGTATTTTTTGGAGTATTATTATGCCGAATGTGAAGCCTGCCTGGCTTACACTAATGATTTTGCAATTTCCAGCACTATGGGGATCAGACGGAGGAAGCTTTATCTACAGCGAAAATTTGAAGACACTTCATTATGCGCTGGGTCAGATTATCCAAGGTGGTATCGCCAGAGCAGGTGTCGGGGCAGCCGTTGCACTGCTGCTGATGATTGTACCAATTACGCTTTTCATTATTTCCCAAAGCAGTGTTATGCAGACGATGGCGACATCAGGTATGAAGGATTAGAAGGGAGCCTTGCACGATGCGGAAGACGAAATCGAAAGGTAAGAAGCTGCTCCTATCAGCAATCTGCTTCATGCTTGGTGTTACGCTGGGCGGGGGAGTGACAAATGCTGCTGGTGATGGAGCTTCGTATAATTATTCTTTTTGGGGAGAGACCGTTGAAGCGCCTGCAGCCTATCAGGCAACCGAGTTGTATAGCGGAGCTGATCTTGGTGTAGGACCATTAAAAGAACCTAGTGATCTGCATGTATCAAGTGATCAGCGGATTTATGTGCTTGATTCGGGTAACAACAGAGTTGTTGTAATGAATAATCGCTTCACTGATGCGGTTACGATTACCTCTTTCGATCATGATGGGGAGAAGGATACCTTTTCCAATCCTCAAGGGCTGTTCGTTACAGATCAGAATCATGTAATCGTTGCGGATACAGGAAACAACCGAATCGTTCATTTAGACCAGGATTTTCATTTAGTAAAAGTGATTGGGGCGCCGGAGTCGGATCTATTGCAAGCTAATTTTCAGTTTCAGCCCGTACGTGTGGTAATGGATAATGCACAGCGTCTGTACGTCATGTCGACGGGTGTATTTGACGGATTTATGGAATTTAATGCTGAGGGAGTATTCACTTCTTTTATTGGTGCAAACCGAGTGAAAATCGATCCTATCGATTATTTTTGGAAGCGAATCTCCACACAAGCGCAGCGCAGTCAGATGATTATGTATACACCTACGGAATTTACGAATCTTGACATTGATAACGAAGGTTTTATTTATGCAACCAACGGAGATCAGTGGGGAGACAATATTAAAAAACTGAACGCACAAGGCAATGATATCTTGCGGCGAACCGGTTATTTTAACCCCCAAGGCGATATTAATTATACGGTAGATGCAGGCCCTTCCCGATTGATTGATATCGAAGTTTCCGATAGTGAGATGTACAGCGTGCTGGATTCGAAGCGCGGGAGAATTTTCACATATAATGGAGATGGACACTTAATGTATATCTTTGGCGGTATTGGTAACCTGCTTGGTGAATTTAAAACACCGACAGCGATTGAACGTGTAGGAGATGACTTTATCGTGCTTGATAAAGCATTGGGTGAAATCACTTTGTTCCGTACGACTGCTTATGGAAGAACACTTAATGAAGCTGTACGCAGCTATTATCGCGGTGATGAAGAGAAAGCTTATGAGTTATTTAATGAAACGATAAATATGAACGCAAATTTAGAATTTGCTTATTCTGGAATCGGTAAAGCGCTGCTAAGACAAGGGGATTATAAAGATGCAATGAGTTATTTTGATCGAAGTATGGATCTGGCTAATTACTCCAAGTCGTTCCTGCTCTACCGCAAAGAATTGTTACAAGATTATTTCGGTACGATCATGACTTTACTCGTCCTGAGTGTTGTGGCCTTCGTAGGAGCTCGTATATACCGAAAATCCGTGCGGAGAAAAAGAGGTGTGTCTGCTTGAATAAAGAACTCGTAACATTCCCTTTACAGCTTATCGTGCATCCGTTTAACGGATTTTGGGATTTGAAATATGAGCAAAGCCAGAAAAAGAATTTGATGATCTCTTACCTCATTCTGTTTTTTCTGGTGATTACGAATATTTTAAGCACACAGTACAGTGGTATTTTGGTCAACTTGTATAACCCGAAGGACATGAATAGTCTTTTGGAAGTCGTATATATCGTTGTTCCCGTACTATTTTGGTGCGTTGCCAACTGGTCACTGACTACGCTTATGGATGGAGAAGGGAAATTTGTTGAAATCTTTACATCGACATGTTTTGCCTTACTCCCCCTTGTTATCATTAACTTTCCTTGGATTTGGCTGAGTAACATCATTTCCTTACAGGAAGCCACGTTTTATTATTTTTCCAATGCGCTTTCTATCTTATGGTTTCTATTCCTGCTATTCGTAGGCAATATGACCGTACATCAATTCACTCCTGCAAAAACCATTGGCATTATGCTACTAACGGTGGTTGCAATGGGGTTTATGGCCTTTATCGGTATGCTGTTTTTCAGTCTGGTTCAGCAAATTGTGTCCTTCATATCCGTCATCTATCAAGAACTGGTTATGAGGAGTTAGGGAAGGAGGGAGAGAGATGAATATGAATTCCAAAAAAGCACTTATTGGTGTAGGTATCGTTTGCTGCCTGCTTCTCAGCAGTTGTTCTGGTACGAATTCAGCTGAACTGGTCAGCGCAAATCAAACGAAGAACGAGACGAAAATATTTGATCAGGGTAAGCCGCTGACAGCTTCCTTTACCGATTCCCGTGCAGCGAATATGAAGGGAGTAGCCGAAAATGATTCATTACGATTTCTCGTGGACGAAGAATCTGGATCAGTAGCGGTCATTCATAAAGCCAGCGGTGAAATTTGGTACAGCAATCCTTCTGACCGAGATACGGATGCTTTGGCTGCTGGTGTCAATAAGAGTGAGTTATCTGCGCAGCTGAAACTTCAATATTACAACTCGTTTGGTCAAGTGAATTCGGTTAACTCATATACAGATGCAGTGATGCATAAGCAAATTAATTTTGAACCGATTGAGAATGGAGTAAGAGTGAATTATCAATTCGGGACAAGTGCCAAGTCAGCTGAGGATATGCCGCAGAAGATCAGTAAAACGCGCTATGAAGGACTTCTCGCTAAATTAGATAAAACGAATCAGCGGGCACTTATGCTAGTTTACACAGAAGACAGTGATGCCGAGGTTTTCGTTCGTAATGATGGTGCATTAAAGGGTCTTCAGCTCGACCGAGCGCTCAAAGCTTTTGAAGAGGCAGGGTATACGGAAGAAGAGCTTGCCATCGATATTGAAGAAAACAACCTGGATCAAACGAAACCAGAACCTCGATTGTTCCTAGCTTCTATTGAATACACGCTGGACGGTGACAGTCTTGTAGCAAGAGTGCCTGCGGATCGAATTGAATACCCGGAAAAATATCCTCTTGGAACGCTGTCTCTTCTTAGTTACTTTGGGGCAGGAAGTTCAAAGGAGGAAGGTTCTCTATTCGTACCGGACGGATCAGGTGCACTCATTCATTTTAACAATGGAAAAACGCAGTATCCTGCTTATCAACAACCGGTCTATGGTACAGATAAAACCATGGATCGAACGGAAGATGCGCTAAGTACGGAAGCCATAAGATTGCCGGTATTCGGTATTATGCGGGAAAATGCAGCATTCCTCGGTATTATTGAAGAAGGAGCACCTGCAGCAACGGTCAATGCGGATATTAGCGGCAAGGTAAACAGTTACAACTATGTATACCCAAGCTTTACCGTACTGAATAAGAGAGATTTGACCTTGGATGCGAATGGACAACAACGTTCCATTCCTTCATTTCAAGAGCGCCCAATGGCGACCGACTTTACGATTCGGTATGCTTTCCTTGGCAGTAATCAAGCCTCCTATTCAGGAATGGCAACTTATTATCAACAATATCTAACTCAGAACAATGGTCTTCCGCAAAAAGAACAATCAGAACAAAATTCGGATAATATTCCGTTTTATCTACAGCTGATTGGCAGTATTTCAAAACAAAAGCATTTTGCCGGCATTCCTTATCAGGCATTAGAACCGTTAACTACCTTCGATCAAGCTAAGGACATTATTTCGGAATTACAAGAACGTGATATCCGTGATATTAAGCTCAAATATGCTGGATGGTTTAACAAAGGACTCAATCATAAGGTACCTGAAAAAATCTCGGTTGATGAGGCGATTGGCGGGAAGTCAGGAATGAAATCCTTCGCTTCGTTTGCAAAAGAGCAGAACATTTCATTATTTCCAGACGTCGCCGTTTTAATGGCCAATTCAGGTTCTAGCTTTAATAAAGCAAAAGAAGCAGCAAGAACGCTCAAAGGGGATCCTGCAACGCTGTATCCTCTCGATGTAGCTATGGGACGCCGAGATCGCAGCAGACTGCCTTCGTACATTATTTCTCCAAAGACAGCAAATGCATTGATGGAAGACTTACTAAAGGAATTCCAGAAATATGATACAGGCGGTATTTCACTGAGAGATCTGGCAGATGTACTTAACAGTGATTTTCGTAAAAATAAGCTGATTGATCGGATAGAATCTGAGCAGTTATCCATACAGTCTCTTGAAAAAATAAAAGAATCGGGGATCGATGTTTTGGCAGAGGGCGGAAATGCTTATACACTTCCATACCTTACAGACATTATGAATGCACCGATGACGAGCAGTAAGTTTAAGATTGAAGACGAAGAGATTCCATTTTATCAAATGGTCGTGCGTGGATACATCGATTACACAGGCGACCCTTATAATCTATCTACGTACACCGATGTGAAGCCATACATTTTAAAAAGTTTGGAATATGGGGCTAATGTATATTTTGAATGGATTCACGAACCTAACTACAAAGTAAAAGATTCAGAAGACAGTCATTTATATGCCGTGAATTACAAACTATGGATCGATGAGGCTTCGGATATCTACCGTGAAGTCAATGCAATCCTGAAGAACGTGAAGAATGAAAGCATTACTCATCATGAGAAACTTGCTGATGGTGTATATCGGACAGAATATGAGAATGGCTTATTCATTATTGTGAATTATAATCGCTCTGCCGTTACATTCGACGGGCGAACAATCGAAGCCGAGAGTTATGTGACGGGTGGTGCAGATTCATGAAGTCCTTTATGAAGCTTGGATTGAAAGAACGAACTTACGCACAACAAAAAGCATTTTGGGGATTCATCTATGTCTTGCCATGGGCATTGGGTTTCATTTTCTTCTTTTTGGTTCCATTGTTATCTTCACTCAGATACAGTTTCAGCAATGTAGAAGCAAATTCATCGGGGATTTCCATATCGTTTGCTGGAATGAAGAATTATATCGAAGCATTAACAGTCAATACGAGCTTTAACCGTACATTGACGGAAGCGATCATTAATATGGTGGTCAATGTACCGCTGATTGTCATCTTTAGCTTGTTCCTGGCGGTTCTCTTGAATCAGAAATTTGCTTTACGGTCGATAGCCAGATCGGTGTTTTTCTTACCAGTCATTTTGTCTTCTGGTATCATTCTGAGCTTAGAGAGCTCAAGCTTGGTTCAGGCGATTAATGACCAAAGTCAGAGCTCAGGTATTCTAAGAGGGTTTGGCAGTTTTGAACTTTCGAACCTGATGCTTCAGGCGGGTGTCAGTGAAACCATCGTTGATTATTTGACGGGAGCTGTGGACCGAATTTATCAGATTGTCAGCCAATCTGGAGTTCAGATCCTCATTTTCCTGGCAGCCATTCAGACCATATCGCCTCAATTGTATGAAGCATCGAAGATCGAGGGTGCTACAGGATATGAAGCTTTCTGGAAAATCACCTTTCCCATGGTTAGTCCGATTATCCTGGTAAATATGATTTATACCATTATCGATTCCTTCTCTCGTAATGATCTTACGGAGCTAATTCGTAATACGGGTTTCGTGAATTTTAATTTTGGTCTTAGCTCGGCAATGGCCTGGATTTATTTTGTGGCAATAGCCATTATCCTGTTGATCAGCACGTATCTCGTATCTAGAAAAGTCTTTTATCAGGATTAGGAAGAAGGTGGGTAAGGATGATCTTTTCCAGGTTTATATCACTTGATAATTGGAAGAAATGGTTATGGATAATCGTCCGGTTTACACTAATTATAGGATTATCGTTTGTCATTTTGTTTCCGATACTTCAAAAAATTTCAACGGCAGTTAAGCATCAGAACGACTTGTATTCTCCCATTGTGGTGTGGATTCCACAGAATTTCACGCTTGATAATTTCATAAATGCCATTAAGATTATGGATTATTGGGAGACATTACTGAATACATTCGCATTATCCGCAACAACGACGATACTGACAGCGATTTCATGTGCATTTGCTGGGTATGGTTTTGCCCGTCTGAAGTTTAAGGGAAGTAATCTGTTGTTTGCTGGAGTGATCTTGACGATCCTCGTTCCGCCGACAACGATTCTAATCCCTATCTATTTGAACTTAAAAGATTTTAATCTAATGGGGATTATTCCGTTATTTACAGGTGGAAAATCTATTAATTTGCTTAACACGTATTGGCCGTTTATTTTGACATCAGTGACAGCAAATTCACTGAAAGCTGGATTATATATCTTTATCTTCCGTCAGTTCTTTAGAGGTGTTCCAAAAGAGGTGGAAGAAGCGGCTTATATCGATGGTGCAGGTGTAGGTAAAACATTTCTTCGAATCATGTTACCGAATGCCGTTCCCGCTATTGTTACAACCCTTCTCTTCTCTTTTGTCTGGCAGTGGAATGACAGTTTCTATACAACAACGTATCTGACTTCAAGTAAGGTTATGTCAACCCAATTGTCATCACTGCCTTATAATCTGGCAATCGAACTCTCAGGAGGGGATGCTTCAAAAGCAGATCCATTCTACTTAAGTATGGTGCAGGATACGGGTATTCTGCTTGCGATTCTACCGCTAATTATCATTTATTTATTCGTTCAGCGTTACTTTGTTGAAAGTATAGAGCGAACAGGTATTGTCGGATAGTCCAATAGGATCATTTCGTAAGAAAGCGTCTTGCCACTCTAAGAGCTTGTGCAAGGCGCTTTTACTTGTTCAAAAATCACGGGTGTAAATGAATAATCATTTTTATGTGGAGGGTGCTATGTCCTATTACGATCAGATTCCGAAGGTTATTGCGGAGCAAGTAACGGGGGAAGTGCTGTTTAGCGCGAAAACGGACCTGCTTCGAAGCGGTAGTTTTGGTGAGCAATGGATTGTAGTGACAGACGATGTGATCTACTTGTGGGGAACGGGGGATTTGCCCGAACAAATCATATCCTTGTCAGAAATAAGTAAAGCGAGAACCGCAAAAGGAATCGGCGGTGGGACCCTGCTTGTGGATACAAAGGAAGGGCCTATAGCGATTGGTCGGTATACTGCTGAACTTTCATCCATATTTGGTTTCGCAGCGAAGCTGATTGAAGCACTTGTTAAAGAAGAGACGATCCCGATGATTTCAGAGAAAGACCTGCCGCGCCGCTGTCCAACATGCGAATTCCCACTTAGCGAGGGGACACAGGTTTGCCAGTTTTGTATGAACAAAGGTCAGGCGGCTGCAAGAATACTCCGTTACGCGAAACCTTACCGATTAAGAATGGTTATAGCGGCGATTTTGCTTATTCTTACAACACTTGTAGAATTAGCTCCGCCCTATTTAATAAAACTAATTATCGATGATGTGCTTCAGCCGAAGGCGGCAGTCTCAACACTGCTCTTTTTCGTATTAGCGCTCGGAACAACAACCGTTATGATGACATTAATGCAAACCATCCGCGGGTATATCGGTATTTGGGTTGGCTCGAAGCTGATGGGCGACATTCGTAATGATATTTATCGTTCTCTTATGAGGCTGTCACTCGCCTATTTTGATAGAAGGCAAACCTCCCAGTTTATCGGCCGAGTGAATAGTGATGCAGAATCCATGCGCCAGTTCATGACAGATGGTGTGATGTATGTCGGTGGAGAGATGCTGCGAATCGCAGCGATTTGTGTCATCATTTTCGGGTTGGATTGGCAACTGTCCTTGCTCGCTTTGCTGCCCGTTCCTTTCATTATCATCGTATCAGTTACCATCTGGCCTAAGATTGGCCGGAGGTTATACCAGCAGTGGCGATCTATATTCCGTCTTAACACGATGGTTGGAGAATCCATGCAAGGGATTCGGGTGGTGAAAGCATTTGGACGTGAAAAGGAAGAGATGTCACGTTATGATCATGCCAATTTGGAAGTGGTTCGAAATAATATCAAAACGGAAGGACTATGGCAGTTTATTTTTCCTGCTTTCCAGCTCATTGCTGGAGTGGGGACCCTGCTCATTTGGTATTACGGCGGGGGAAAAGTTCTCGGAAATGAAATTCAGCTAGGCGTACTATTGGCGCTTGTTACTTATCTTGGGATGTTATTCGGACCGCTGCAATGGATCAGCCAAATGGTAAGCTGGGCGAGCAATGCATTCACAGCAGCTCATCGTATATTCGAGATTATGGATACACCGTCTGAAGTACCTGAAGCCAGTAATCCCGTACCGATAAAAACGATCAAAGGCGACGTAGATTTTGAACAAGTGACCTATGGGTATGAAAAGCATCATCCCGTACTAAAAGATGTGAATTTACGAGTGAAAGCTGGAGAGATGATTGGACTAGTCGGTCATTCAGGTGCAGGAAAGTCAACATTTATTAACTTAATATGCCGGTTCTATGATACGGACGAAGGGACGATTCGTATTGACGGAGTTCCTATTCGGCAGATTAGTCAGCATGATCTTCGCAGTCAGATCGGCGTTGTATTACAGGAAACTTTTTTGTTTGATGGCTCGATTTCTGACAATATTGCCTACTCCAAACATGATGCAACGCCTGAAGAAGTCATGCGTGCGGCAAAAATCGCAAACGCACATGATTTTATCGTTAGATTGCCAGATGGCTACGATACAAGAGTAGGAGAAAGAGGACATAAGCTGTCTGGCGGAGAAAAACAGCGGATCGCGATCGCACGAGCAATCATTCATGATCCGCGCATCCTTATTTTAGACGAAGCTACAGCCTCTGTTGATACGGAGACAGAAAGGCAAATTCAAGAAGCAATCAATCGTCTCGTACAAGGCAGAACTACGTTTGCTATTGCTCACCGACTGTCAACCCTGCGAAATGCTGATCGACTAGTTGTCCTGGACAAGGGTAAGATTGCTGAAGTCGGAACACATGAGCAGCTGCTTAACCAACCGGATGGGGTATACCGAAAACTAGTCGATGCTCAGAAAGAAATGTCACAGATTAGGGGAGTGGGCGTGAATGGCTGAACAATTTGATATTCGGCTGCTAAGACAGCAAGATATTATCCTCTCAAGAAACAAGGGAGGGGTCATACAAGGTACGGTGAATGAGAAATATTACGACGAACTTATTGTCTATCGCTGTTTCCCATTTCAATATGATTCTTCCTATATCTCCATCCGAAATGCGGAGGACGAAGAACTAGGCATTGTCCGCGAGATTGAGGAGCTGGACAAAGAAAGTGCGTGCGTACTGAAAGAAGAGCTTGAGCTTCGTTACTTCTTGCCAAAAGTGTCACGCATAGACAGTGTAAAAAATAAATCTAGTTTATGGATATGGGAATTACAAACGAACTTAGGACCGACTCGAATGGTGATGCGAAATCTCCATGAACATCTTCTCTACCCTGGAGAAGGCTGGATTATTATAACAGATATGAATGGGAAACGATGCGAAATCAAGGACTGGCGGATGTTAGATTCCCACAGCCAGAAACAACTTCAAGAAATCATTTAAACCTTATGATGAAAGGAGTACGTATCGATGAGTGGAACGCTGAAATTATGGTATGAGAAAGCTGCGAATAGCTGGAACGAAGCATTGCCAATCGGAAGTGGAAAACTCGGAGCAATGATCTTCGGACGGACTCACGTGGAACGTATCCAATTGAATGAAGATTCGGTCTGGTCTGGAGGACCCATGAATCGTAATAATTCGGATGCGCTTCATCATCTTCCAAAAATTCGCCAGTTACTTCATGAGGGACGTCTTAGCGAAGCTGAAAAACTTGCTGCGATGTCCTTATCCGGAACGCCGGAGAGCCAGCGACACTATGAACCGCTGGGTGAACTAACTATGGAATTTGGTCATGAAGAATCGGAAGTTGTCAATTACCGGAGAGAGCTTGACCTTGAGCACAGTATATCTACCGTACATTATGAATGGCGTGGTATACGTTACGAAAGAGAGCATGTGGCGAGTTTTCCTGATGAGGTTATTGCTGTGCGAATCAAAGCTGACAAAACAAATGCGGTATCCTTCAGACTCCGGTTTACACGGGGAGGACAGCGATTCATAGATAGTCTGCATACGGAATCAGAGGGCCGGCTTATCATGAGTGCAGGAACGGGTGGTAAGGACGGAATTCAAATCAGTTCCGTTGTCGAGATACAAGTCAGTGGGGGAGAGGTCACGAACTGCGGGGAATTTCTTCTCGTCGATCAAGCAGATGAAGCCGTCATTCTCGTCTCGGCAGGAACAACTTATCGATATGAGAACCCCGAACTGTATAGCCGTGAAACGGTGAGAGAAGCGAAACAGAAAGGATATGAACAGCTGCGGCTAACGCACGTTGCTGACTATCAGCGTTTGTTCAAAAGAGTCTCCCTATCCCTTGCCAAGACAGATGAAGATTTTGACAACCGGCCAACGGATGTGCGAATGACTGCACTGCAGGAAGGTATGGAAGATCTCCGTTTAATAGAGCTCTATTTTCAATATGGGCGCTACTTACTTATTTCAAGTAGTAGACCAGGTTCATTGCCCGCAAATTTACAAGGGGTCTGGAATGAACATTTTACACCGCCGTGGGATTCCAAATATACGATCAATATTAATACTCAAATGAATTATTGGCCGGCGGAAATGTGCAACTTAGCCGAATGTCACGAGCCTTTATTTGATTTGATAGAGAAGATGCGTCCAAATGGAAGGGTGACAGCACGCCAGATGTACGGCTGCGGTGGATTTGTTGCTCATCATAATACCGATCTGTGGGGAGATACGGCCCCTCAAGATATTTGGATATCTTCAACAGTCTGGCCAATGGGAGCAGCATGGTTATGTCTTCATCTATGGGAGCATTATTGCTATACATTAGACCGAGATTTTCTTATAAAATCATATGAAACAATGAAGGAATCTGCGGTGTTTTTTCTGGATTATCTGATAGAAACTTCGGATGGAAAGCTAGTGACTTCACCATCGGTCTCGCCAGAAAATAGATATCGTCTACCAAGTGATGAGACAGGTGCACTATGCATTGCTCCATCGATGGACAGTCAAATCCTTGACCATTTATTTGGGGTTTGTATTGAAGCGGCTGAACTGCTAGATGTCGATCATGCAATGCGTGAACAATTTCGAAAAGTGCGCTCATGTCTGCCTCAGCCGAAAGTCGGTCGTCACGGACAGCTTCAGGAATGGATGGAGGACTATGAAGAAGTAGAGCCAGGCCACCGGCATATCTCTCATCTATTTGCACTTCATCCCGGTTCTAGGATCACTCCGCGAACTACGCCAGAATGGTCTGAGGCCGCTCGGGTCACATTACATCGCAGGCTTTCTTTTGGAGGAGGACATACGGGATGGAGCCGGGCCTGGATCATCAATATGTGGGCACGACTCCGTGATGGAGAGGAAGCGTATAGGAATATATCCGATCTATTACGTGGTTCAACACTGCCGAATCTGCTGGATAACCATCCCCCATTTCAAATTGACGGGAACTTTGGCGGAACAGCCGGTATTGCGGAGATGTTACTGCAAAGCCATGAAGGGATTATTGATTTGCTTCCTGCCTTGCCGCAAGCATGGACCTCCGGGATGGTTAGCGGTCTACGGGCACGCGGAGGATTCGAGGTTACCATTCACTGGGAAGAGAACAATCTTCTACAGGCTGCTGTGCACGCGAAATTCAGCACCGTATGCCAAGTTCGAAGTGAAGGAAATCAGTTAATGGTTAGGACCGAAACGGGGACAAACATCAAGACGGTCAGGGATGGTGATGTAGTACATTTCGATACAATAGCGGACGAAATCTATCTTATAGAGATTGTAGATCCTGATGTTGAAAAACACCTGTGAAAGTATGGATTTCATTATTCTGTACCGAAAAAATCTACCGTTTAGCAGGTTGTTGTAGATAAAAGCAAAAGCTAAACTTTTGAGAAGAACATCCACCACATTATGCCAGTCATCCAATTCCGAATGAGGATAGAGGGGGTCAGCAAAATTGGCAGATCAGACAGTCGATCAGAAGGTAGCCATACCTAAGCTCCATGAGATTTATAGGGAGCTGTTTCACATTGGAGCGGCTGTTAATCCGATGACATTAATTACACAGAAAGAACTGTTGTCACAGCACTTCAATAGTGTAACAGCAGAGAATGAAATGAAATTTGAAAGAATACAACCAGAGGAGGGAAGGTATACATTTGAAGCAGCAGATCAGCTAGTTGCTTTTGCAATGGAGAACAACATGGCAGTCAGAGGCCATACCCTTGTATGGCATAATCAAACCCCGGACTGGGTTTTTGAAAGTAGTTCAGGAGGCAAAGCTGACCGGGAGACTTTACTTACCAGAATGAAATCTCACATCGATGAAGTAGTTGGACGCTACAAAGGAAGTATTTATGCCTGGGATGTTGTTAACGAAGCCGTATCAGACAGCGGTGAACAAATACTGCGTAAGTCTAGATGGCTTGATGTGATCGGTGAAGACTTTATTGCAAAAGCATTTGAATATGCACATGAAGCGGACCCGAATGCGCTTTTATTCTATAACGATTACAACGAGTCTGTTCCTGAAAAGCGTGAAAAGATCTATGCACTTGTCAAGTCGCTGATCGAACAGGGGGTTCCCATCCATGGTGTTGGTCTGCAAGCACACTGGAACCTGTTACATCCGACGTTGGATCACATAAGGGAAGCGATTGAACGATATGCAAGTCTCGGAATGAAACTTCATATTACAGAAATGGACGTATCGCTCTTTGCTCATGAGGATAAGAGGACGGATCTCACTGCACCAACGGAAGAGATGCTTGAACTCCAAGCTGAGCGTTATGCCGGGTTCTTCCGATTATTTAAGGAGTACAGTGATCACATCACTTCCGTTACTTTTTGGGGCGCCGCAGATGATTACACTTGGCTGGATCATTTTCCTGTCCGTAATCGTAAAAACTGGCCATTTCTCTTTGATACACAGCATAAACCGAAAGCTTCCTATTGGGATGTAATTGATGCTGTTCAGTCCTAAGATTGTATAGCGAATAAATATAGGATTATAAGATAAACGATAAGGGATTTGTGAATTTAAGCCTGAATTTTGATAAAACCGATTATAAAAGAAAGGAGGAAGGATATGGCTGTAATGCAAATTAGCTTCTTTTCAAAGTGTATGAAAAGAGAGGTGACCTTCAATGCATTGTTGCCGCTTGATCAAGCCGCAGAGGAAAGTCCAGATTCTAAAGAAAACACGAAAGGTCTGAAATCTCTGTATTTACTTCATGGTTATTGCGGAAGCCATACGGATTGGCTTAGTTATTCAAGGATACGAGAACTTTCCGATCGGCATCATGTGGCCGTGTTTATGCCTGCAGGAGAAAATAAGTTCTATCTCGATAATGAAGAGAGAGAAGAATGGCTTGGCGAATATATTGGACGTGAACTCGTACAATTTACTCGGCGTATGTTCCCCATATCCACTGAGCGAGAGGATACCTTTATCGGCGGGCTGTCAATGGGCGGATATGGCGCCATACGTAACGGACTAAAGTATGCTGACCATTTTGGAGGGATTATTGCCTTGTCGTCAGCATTGCTGCCCTACTCATTACCCGATATGAGGCCAGACGTACACAATGGAATTGCTAGTTACGATTATTACAAAAGTGTATTTGGCGACCTCGATCTTGTTCTTGGAAGTGATAAAGACCCAGAGGAGCTGATTCGCTGTCTGAAGACAGAAGAGGTAGATATACCGCGAATATACTTGGCGTGTGGAACAGAAGATTTTTTACTTCATGTCAACCAGCGGTTGCATCAATTTTTATTGAGCGAAGATGTCGATCATACATATGTCGAAACTTCAGGTGCTCATACATGGGATTTTTGGAATGAATATATAGCTGATGCTTTGAAATGGGCTATAGAAACAAGAAATGAAAGCGCTGTATCTTGAGGTTATTAATTATAGGGGGAATAAACATGTGGATGCGTAAGATGGGAATGCTGTTATGCTGTTTTCTGCTAGTGTTCATCGTAGCATGCAGTGGTAACGGCGGAGGTACAGCTAATGAACCAGAACCGGGAAATGTAAGTACTGATGCGGGATCAGAAGACACAAATACAGAGAAGGAAGCAGCAGTAGAAGAGGAAGAAGCCACCGGGACACCTGAGATGGATTTTGACATGGGCGGCCGAACACTTAAATGGGTATCTTGGTACGATGAATCGGTAAAGGAAGATAACCCAGACAGTATTGAAGTGAAGAAAAACTTGGATGCTCTAATGGAAAAACATAATTTTAAAATCGAATATGTTGTCGTCGATTTTGGCGAATATCAAGATAAGGTAACTGCATCGCTCGTAGCCGGCGAACCTCTCGGAGATATTATCCGGGTAGCTAGACCTTGGATGATTCCGACACTGGTTAAGCAAGATTTATTCCACCCGGTAGATGAATATACTAAGAACGAAAAAGTATTCATTCAGCAGTATACAAACGAATATTCTCAATTTGAGGGAAGAGGTTACGGATTTAGATCAGGAATTAATGGAGCTTCTTCCGGCATTTTTTATAACCGTACTTTAATGAATCAATTAGGAATGAAATCGTTACAAGAGTATGTTAACGAGGACAACTGGAATTGGAATACCTTTATCCAGGTCGCTAAAGAAGCGAACAAAGATTCGAATAATGATGGTAAATTAGATATTTGGGGGCTGGCTACTGCTTCTATTCTAGTTCAGGCTATGGCCGCTAATGAAGCTAACTTGGTTGATGGCGACAAACAAAACCTGGATGATCCAAAAACATTGGAAGTATTAAACTTCATGTCTACTCTCGCTACGGAGTCTGTTGCAAGACCTACTGAGGGAGGAGATTGGACGGAGCCTGGTCAATTTTTCCGTCAAGGTAATACATTGATGGTGGCTTCCAGTGATTATGAAATGGAGAATTTCACGAAGGATATGCCGGATTATGATATCGGGTTCCTGCCATTCCCTAAAGGACCAAGTGCAACCGGATATCACTCTCACAACACAATTCCTAACTATTTAACGATTCCAAGTGCTATCGAGAATCCTGATCAAATCGTTTATATTTATGAAAAAATGAGTGATATTGAATCCATGTACGATTATCCAAAACAATCTAGATTTGAGACACTCTTCAGTAATGAGGACGATCTTAACAACGCCCGTGTTGCTGGTGAAAGCATTAAAGTAATTGATACGATTGATGGTTACCCTAGCATGCCATATTATGAATTTGGCGGTGAAATTCTAGAAGGCGTGTCCGTATCAACGGTTGTTGAGAAATACAAAGAACCGTTCCAAGCGGCAATTGATGAAGTCTGGAAAAAGTAAAATAGTATAACCCAAGTAAAAAAGCAGTCCGAGCGGAGACTAAATTTATTTAACTTCGAGCGGACTGCTTTTTATTAAAACAAGTTTACATCGCAAATTCATTTAGAGAGGGAATGATATAAAATTGAATTCACTTACTAAAAAATCAATTTGTGCAATGCTTGTTTTTGCCTCTGTGATGCAGATTCTATTTTCCTATTCAGACCAATCGAAAGTAGTGGCTGCAAGTGATGTGAATGTTAATTTTTCTTCTGAAAAACAAGTCATTCGAGGCTTCGGAGGGATTAACCACCCAGTATGGATCGGCGATTTAACTCCTGCTCAAAGAGATACTGCGTTTGGTAACGGAGTAAATCAGCTAGGTTTTTCTATCCTGCGAATTTATGTGGATGAAAATAGAAGCAATTGGTACAAGGAATTGCCAACGGCGAAACGTGCCATTGAACAAGGCGCTATTGTTTTTGCATCACCATGGAATCCTCCAAGTAGTATGGTAGAGACGTTCAATCGTAATGGGGATACGAGCGCAAAGCGGCTTAAGTATGATAAATATGCAGCTTATGCACAGCATCTAAATGATTTTGTCTCTTATATGAAAGAGAACGGTGTTGATTTGTACGCGATCTCTGTCCAAAATGAACCAGACTATGCTCATGAGTGGACTTGGTGGACACCTCAAGAAATCCTGCGGTTTATGAAAGAGAATGCAGGTTCTATTCAGGGGAAAGTAATTGCTCCCGAGTCGTTTTCTTATCTTAAAAATATGTCAGATCCCATATTGAATGATCCGCAAGCTCTCGCTAATATGGATATTCTTGGCGCACACACCTATGGTACAAATTTTTCTGATTTTGCTTATCCACTGTTTAAACAAAAAGGAGCGGGAAAAGAGCTTTGGATGACGGAAGTATATTATCCGAATAGCAATAATAACTCAGCAAATCTCTGGCCTGAAGCGCTGGATGTTGCTTATCATATGCATCACGCGATGGTAGAAGCGGATTTTCAGGCCTATGTATGGTGGTATATTCGCAGACAATATGGACCGATGAATGAAGATGGTACGATCAGTAAACGCGGATACAGTATGGCTCATTTTTCGAAATTTGTTCGTCCAGGATATGTAAGAGTTGATGCCACTAAGAATCCGGACACGAATGTATTCGTTTCTGCCTACAAAGGTAACAACAAGGCTGTAATTGTAGCGGTTAACCGCGGAGCTTCAAGTGTGAATCAGAAATTTAATTTGCAAAATGGAACTGCTTCCAAAGTATCCACATGGATTACTGACAGCAGCAGAAGCATGGCAGCAGGTACCGATCTTACGGTAACGAATAATTCTTTTACCGTCCAACTGCCTGCTCGAAGTGTCATGACATTTACAGCTGATTTAGGAAGTGTCAGTGGAAGTGAGTCTACCACCTATGAAGCAGAGTCTGGTACAACGTTGACAGATGCGGTAGTCGAATCTCTCTACAGTGGATACAGCGGAACTGGATATGTTAATTTTAGTGCTGACTCAAACTCGGCAATTCAGTGGAATTCGATCTACTGCGCAGTGACAGGAACGAAAAATATAAAAATTCGGTATGGACTGGAGTCCGGCACTAGAAATCTTGATATCTATGTTAACGGAACAAAGGTATTAAGTAACGTTCCTTTTTCCGCAACGGGAGCATGGGGAACATGGGGCGAAAAAACGATACAGGTTCCTATGAACAGTGGAAATAATATAGTAAAGATGGTGACGACAGGAACCGAAGGTCCAAATATCGATAAAATTGAAGTATCTGCACAGTATTAATTGTCTTGAAAATATGGCTGGCTTACCAATTCAGGAAAAAGAGTGATTGGTGAGCCAGTCTCCTGATTAGAGGATGGGAGGATCTCATGGAATTCATTATAACCGCAAGAAGTAAATCAAGTGATAGTAAGGAATACGGAGAACTACAAGAGAACGGACTGACAGCAAAAATAAATAAAAAAAGAAATATAGGCAATCCGGAATTTCCGATCCAGGCACTTATCACAATATGCAACGAAGAAAGTAATCCATGGCAGGGTGTAATCCATGTAGAATTGCCGTTTCAAAAGGTGAATCCTCGGTTTTTTCTGCCTGCATTTATGTATGGATTAAACCGGGGAGAAGCTCCGCAGAATGTTCCTAATGAGTTTCCAAGACTGAGACCAGGGAACCCAGGAAGGCCCTCCTCTTCATGGTGGATGGTTAGAAGTGATCGTTTGTCGCATCCCGCTGCATTTGTATATGACAGTGGAAAAGTCTATGGACTATGTGCGAGTCCTTATTTTATTACGAAAGATGGAGTGAAACAGCAGTGGTACCCAGGCGAAACAGGAGAATTTTATCAGTATGGCGGATATACATGCTCTCTTGACCGAGGGACATTAGGGTATACGCTTGGTTATGAAAACGCACCATTGCACTTTATTAAATCTCGTCTAGTCAAAGAACGAGCCCCGCTTGAAGACAATTGCTTTGAAATTCAGGCAGGAGAGACGATTCAATTTGCGGTAGATCTGTATGAATATGAAGCTGAATCAGAACTTGGCATCAATACAGCGCTAGAACATCTTTATTATCGTTATCATCAGCAGCCAAGGGAAGGAAGCGATATTAAAACAGCTGCAAGTGATTTATCCAGTGCAATTTTTACATATGCTTGGCTTTCCGAGGAACGCCATTATTCTGCTTTTGTATTTGAAGATAAACAAACAGGAGGATGGAGATATAATAAAATTATTTCTATCAGTTGGACGAATGGCCTAACCATTGCTACACCTGTACTTATGGCAGCTCTGCGACTGGGAGATGAGGCTATGCGGGAACAAGCCATTTCTTGTATTACAAATATTATTGAAAACTCACTTAATCCAAAGACAGGTCTCCCATATAGTGCTTACCATAATGGTGAATGGAGTAACAAAGGATGGTGGTTTGACGGTATGCGCACACCGGGACATTCTGCTTACCTTTCAGGACAAGCCATGTTTTATATTTTGAAGGCATACGAATATGAGAAACGAATCAAAGGTATTTCTCATGATGACTGGTTGATTTTCGCTAAAGATGTTCTGGATAAATTAGAACAAACAAAGAATTCAGATCATGAATATCCGACCATCCTATCAGAACAAACAGGTGCTGGACTTGAATATGACGCATTTAGCGGTGCTTGGTGCTTGGCTGCAATGGCTTATTACAGCTGGCTAACTGAAGATGAGTCCTATATAGAAAGTCTTAAAGATAGTGAACAACACTATTATGAGACTTACGTAAAACGCATGGAATGTTACGGTGCCCCATTGGATGCAGAGAAGGCTGTGGATTCGGAAGGAATTTTAGCTTACATCCGGGCAGTCAGATATCTTCATGCATTAACGAAAGATGATCTGTATCTAGACCATATGCGTGATGCTATTTGTTATGAGTTTACTTTCAAATTTTGTTATAATTCGCCGGTGAAAATTCCTCCGCTTAGTACGCTCGGCTGGTCTAGCAGTGGGGGCAGTGTAACCTCAGTAGCTAATCCACATATTCATCCCATGTCCAGCAGTATTGTAGATGAGTTATACTATTATACCGAAAAGCGTGATGATCCTTATGTATATTTGCGTTTGATGGATACCGTTCGCTGGGGATGTCAAACATATAATCGTTATGATGGTGAATTTGATTTTGGAAAAAAAGGATGGATGTCTGAACGGTTTTGTCATTCTGAAGGATTGGTTACCGAAAAATATAGTGATGGTTCCCCAGCCAGTACATGGTTTTGTCTCATGCCGTGGGCTAGCGGAAGTATTATTGAAGGTCTAGTTGGTGACTACTGGGAGACCCAATAATATCTCAATTATAAGGAATGTTATTTCTGTAGTTATATAAGACATTATCATGTACAGGATAGGATTCGAGAACAAAACTGATGTAGTAATGATTTATAGTTTAATATTGAATTAATTATAGCTGGTCAATATGATCGGCTGTTTTTTATATAAAAGTATAGGAGAAGGATTTCATAAGGTTGATGTCAAATATAAGGTGCTTAATCAGTAGGAGGAGTGCGTATTGAGAGATAAAGCAATTGACAGGGTAGCCCTTATAAGACGTTCTTTACTGATCTTCTTTAGTATTTTCATGCTAACACTTGGCATTGTATTTGCATGGCCCTTTATTAGTATAGAAGACACTCCTGATGGACTGAAGTATACCCAAATAACTACTGACAATGGGGTTACTCTACACGTATTGCAGACGGAACCAGATCATATATCGCTGCTGACGATTAACGACAATGTGGTGCGTTCGGGGTTCCCTGGAATGAATGGCGGATTCTTTTGGGAAGATCAGTTACTTAGTATTGCAGTGATGGATGGTGTTCCTGCTAACGGAGTTGTCAAAGAATATGGATCAGGCTGGTTTAACACCAAATACGACCGTGGAACGATGGTATACGATCGGATTACTAAGAAGATTGACGTTCAGCGAGTTGCAAGTGCCGGCGATCTCCGGATTTCAGATGAGACAAAGTTCTGGGCACAGGGTGGAGTAAGTATGAACCTGATGGATGATAACAGATGGTATCAAATTGCAATCGATGAAGAAGGGCTTCCGTTTCCTAACGATAAGCGGCTGCGAAGTGCAATGGCTTATGATACATCAGGAGACATCTACCTTATTGTTTCTTCTACCAAATGTACGGCTAAGCAGTTTCGTACTGCCATAAAGAGCAGTGTTGCTGCTGGGAAATTACAGGAAGGCATTTTTCTAGACGGAGATGGTTCCTCACAGCTGCTCGCCGGTAACGTCAAGCTAAAGGGTGACTCCCGAACGGTGGTTCAGATGATTGCTGTAAATGGAGAGGGGCGCTAGAAATATACAAGCTAGGATAGATACGGCATAATGTCGTAAGATAGATCAATATGTAAAAGATAAGTCTGCGATCGTTCGAGATGAGGAGGTATAATTTTGATAAGTGATAAGAAATCAAGGAGACTTGATTTTGTTCAATCTCTTGTTTTTGATAATATTCTACTAGTTGAAGACAGCAACTTAAAGAAACATCAGGTTTGGTCACAATTGTCTGGGGTTTCAAGTTTTGCTTTAATGCTTGCTATAAGGAGAGGACAAGACCCGGAATTTGCCGTAATCGCGGGGCTGCTTCACAATTCCTATTTTGTTAAGACGCGAGTAAAGTCCTTTCCAGGACACAATAGTGCTGATGCAATAAGACCTATCTTACGCAGCTCCGAACTCTTTTCTGATGAAGAGATGTCTATTATTCTTAGATCGATTTTTTATCAAGATGATCGGCAGCGCAGTCATGGTCCCTATGAGGAAATTTTGAAAGATGCTATTTTACTGCAGATGTACTTTCACAATACCGAAAGACATGTACCTACAATGGATATACATAGACTACAAAATGTACTTAGAGAGTTAGGAATGCCGGAAGAAACAGTAAAAGCGCTTGTTACCGCTAATCATATCGATGTGAAATTAATAAATCCACACAGAGAAGACAGACGTTCTATGCTTGCTGATTATGCAGAAACCTTGGCAAAGAAGAATATTATTGGCGTACCTGAAAATGAGGATTATAGAGAGATTTGCAAGTATTGGCCAGACGTTGATATATATAAAGTGCTAGAGAATAACTGGTGTGCTGCATTTGTATATCACTGCTGTATGCAGGCGGGAATATTACTGCCAATTCGTTATCCAAACCATATGTATCGGCTTGCCGGAGTTGGAGCGCTGCTAGATTGGGCAAAACTGCCCGATACTGGATTTTTTTATGACGTTAATGAAGAAGAGTTTAGTCCGGCTCGTGGTGATATTGTTATATATGAAAAACTATTATCTGATCATTCTCATGATCACATTGGTATCGTGTTAGCTTGTGATGGTCCCCAAATTATGGTGGCAGAAGGTAATGTAAACAATAAGAATGTTTCCGGCGTTCTATATAGAGATAGAAACCATTGTATACTCGGATATATTCGAATAAAGGAAAGCTACCAGTATCAATTCAATGGAGAGTATTTCCCCATCCAATAATCCTACGCGGAGAAAAGATGTATATACTGTTTCGGAGTATTTTACAATCAGCGATGTAAACAATAAGCGAACGTGAATATAGAAATAACCAGCCTCTAAGTCGGAGACTGGTTGTTTAATTATTTATTTAATTATTTGTTTGTTACTCCGTATTATTACGTACATTGTTTAATAGATCCCTAGATTATTGGCCCAATTTCCGTACCATGAGTAATTTACTCGTCTTTCTTGCTCAATATCACTAAGTTTGTATTTAACAATTCCGTCGCGACCGACAAAGATCGGTTTATTTGTATTTATTTCATAAAAACGTGCCCAAATTGCTGGAGCAGTCGGATCACTCGTCACGATGACATCATCGCTCGTTTTTACAACTTTGATTCCAGTAATTTTCACAGCTTTAAACCAATCTTCTGCAGCTTTGATTGAATTGGCAATTTGAGTTGTGGAAGATCTCGTCTTGAGGAATTTAACAATCCCCACACTTTCTTGGCCGGAGAGAGAAGGAACTTCGTATGCTCTTGCCCCAGCGGGCTTTAATGTAACTGAATCATGCTGTTGTCCCCAAACCGTTAGTTTTCCATTGACAACAACCTGCGTTTGCAAAACAAGGCTTACCCCTTTTGTCACTGCCGTTGTACATCTTCCGGCTAGAGTGCTGTCGATAAAGGTGAAATCTCCTTTTTTGTTAGCCACATCATCCAGCAGTATCATTACGTTAATCATGGCATTGTCATTAAAAGTAATGTGTTTATGATAACCGGAGCTGTTATACACTTGCGGCCAGCCGCCACTTGCATATTGCATGTTCAACAAGAAATGAATTCCTTTGATCGCTGCAGCAGAATACTTGCTATCTTTCGTTTTTTGATACTCAGCTGCTAGTCTCCTGATTTCGGTATAAGTGGCCTTGTTATCAATCGTAGACTTGGCCCACTCTCCGCTGGTTGTCGTATAATCCTTTTTCCAACCGCCATCGGATTGTTGGTATTTTAAAATGTCTGAGATGCTTGCCGTTTCGCCAGAAGCGGCATTTACGGCAGAAGGAGATAAGAACAGAATACTTAGAGTGGAGAAGAACATTGTTAAAGCGAGTAGAAAGGGAATTCCTTTCATTGTTGTTTTACGCAGGTAAACCAGCTCCTTTGTTCATTTTGGTTTTACATGTGAAGCAAATACACTGTATCAAACCTATCCTAATCCTCTAAGAAAAAGTGGTTAAACAGGCTCAGAAACAGAATTCTGTAAACGCTTTCATATAATATACCTTATTATAATAAAACAGAAACAAAATATGTGTATATTTTGCAATGATTAGGTAGTAATTTTAATCGCTTGACAAGTTTAGTTGGAACAAATGGTGAGTTGGTGCGTTTAAGAAGTAGAAGGTTAAGGAGGGAAGTCATGCGTAATTTACTTTTTATATTTTTACTATCCGTATTATTATCTGGATGTGCTTCAGAACAAGACCTTACCTTAGAAACTGCTTCAAGCAGGGCACTAGATAAGGTTCCTGGCTGTGGAAATGACTTAGAAACCTTTAATAAGGTTAATGACAGCCAAGAAAAGGGCGATGGATTTCTGATTACTATTCAGCAAGACTGTGAACCAAAAGACGGAGAGGGACCTCAGATGCGTTCGGAAACCACCTATTATGTGACAATCAATGAAATTAAGATCGTTAAAGATAATAATTAGATTCTTGAATGTCGTTACATTGACATCAGAATATGAATAGGGGGAATGATGATGATGAAGAGGAAAATAAATATAATTCTATCAATTTGTCTATTAGTGAGCATCATGACAATCTCCATACCTTCAAATGCATATGCTTGTTCTTGTGTGGAGCCTAAAAGCGTTCAAGATGAACTTAGTCGATCAGGAGCCGTTTTCTCAGGACGCGTAATTGAAGTGAAGGAAGAGAGAACAAATGGATTTTTATCAAATACTGTATTATTTGAAATCAGTGAGATCTGGAAGGGTGGTTCAGAATCTCAAATCATCATTCGTACCGGTGGCGGTGGGGGTGATTGTGGGATTCAATTTAAAAAAGGGGAGGATTATTTAGTATATGCCAAATCATCTTCTATGTATGGTGACAGAGAAGAGCTTGTAACTATTATTTGTGATCGGACGAGTGTATTAGCTCAAGCAGCAGAAGATTTAACGATTTTAGGTGAAGGTAAAGCACCTACAGAACAAGTGGATCATTCAAGAGAATTGAATTCTATAAGCTCAGACATATGGATGACAGCGCTTGGAATCGTATTGATTGTTCTCGTGGCTTTCTTGGTAGGGAGAAGAGTAAGAAAGAAATAAGCCAGCTAGTTACAGAGGGAGGCATTATAATCAAAAATCCTATGGGCATTAAGATCATTGGCTGGTTTCAGATATTTGGTGCTTTAGTGGTATTGTTTACAATAAATATGGAGCAAAATCCACCATTCAATGAAAGATTTTCCGTACCTTTTATTCCAGAATTATTTGTAAAACTAGCATTAGTAGTGATTGCCATGATCATAGCCTATGGTTTTTTAAAGCATGAAATATGGGGTTACTGGAGCATGTTGATCTATTCCATCTTATTTTCCGGTATTAGCTTCCTTCAAGCAGCGAGTTATCAAAGTCAGCCGTATATAGGGAATGCCATATATGCTGGTTTTGTCGCAATATATACATTACTACATTTTAAATATTTCACAGGATTCATTGATCGAAAGGGGGATGAGGGTGACAATTTTTCAGTCGAGGAAGAGAACATATAACAGGTCAGTAGAGTGGGTAAAGGAACATGCTCATCTTGTGGATACCTTGTCCGAATCTAAATCGGATCATTTCACCTTTTTAGAGAACATTCTAAAGGATAAACGAAATGTATGGCTAGGTGAAAATGGTCACGGTATTGCTGAGCATAATCTTCTCAAGACCAAATTGATTGATTTTCTGTATCATAAAATGGGATTTAAAGTGATAGCATTCGAGAGCGGACTTACGGAATGTTATACCTCGAACTTTCTAAAAGATGAACTTTCAGTTGATGAATTCATAGACCATTCTGTCTTTCCATTTTGGAAAACAGAAGAAACATATTCATTATTCCAAACATTAAAAGCTAGCAAGGACTTTAATCTGATCGGTTTTGATTTTCAGCCCTCCAGCAAACAGAGTTTGTTGATAGCGTTTTTAAATAAAATCAATATTGATTTTCCATTAGAATTTATACAGAACATACAAAGTGTAGAAGAGAACACAGCTCATTGGTTTGGTCGTATTAGCAATTATACAGGAAGAAGGAAGAGGATACCCAAAGAGACGCTGCAAGAGTATAAATTCATTCAAAATGAACTAAATCAGACTATAGATCAATTACTCGATCTTCTAATGGAGAAGAAAAAGAATTTTATTAATCTTGGTTTAGACTTACCCTTTACATTCATTCAGAAAGAACTCGAAAATAGGCGCCTTTTTCTAAATCATTTAACAAATAACTTTCAAGATTTTATGAAATATCGGGATAAAATCATGGCAGCTAACTTAGAATGGATTTGTAGTGAATTATATCCGAATGAAAAGATAATAATTTGGGCTCACAATGCTCATATTTATAAAAATTATCAGACATCTAATAATTACAGACCCATGGGTTCACTAATAAGCAAAACGTTGATGGATGACTCCTATCATTTGGGGCTGTTTATGTATGAAGGAGAGGCACATTTATTGAATAGAACAGTCTATAGAATAGGCCCTCCTCCAAAAAGGAGTCTAGAGGATTACATGAATCATACCGAGTCTTCTGTATCGTTTCTTGATTTCTCTAATGTCACGGAGCAAACATACAATAAGTGGATTTTTGAGAAAACACTGATCCTAGAGCATGGAACGGCAAGGAAATTTATTATTCCAGCTGAGCAATTGAGTGGAGTGTTTTTTGTGAAAAAGGTTTCACCACCTCATTACTTATAATCGTCTGTACATCCAAGTAGAGACGTTAACCAAAATAAAAATGCACCTTGCTAAAACTGAATTTAGCAAGGTGCATTTTAAAATATGTTGAAACATGATAACCGGGTTGTGATGTAACAATCATATCCAAAGGTTTGTCTTCCACGTTACAGGATAAAGACATTTGTATTTATCTTATTTTGTATAGTTATCGAAGTAACCTTGGATGTAAATCATTGGTGTACCTTTGTCGCCGCTGCCTGATGTTAAATCAGACAATGAGCCAATGAGATCGGTTAGTCGACGTGGCGTAGTACCTTGAGCTTCCATTTCACCAACGAGATCATCGTTTTTATTCTGGATAAACTCAGTAATCGCTTGTTGTAATTCTTCACCACGAAGATGAGAGAAGTTGTTATCTGCCAAGTACTTCAGTTTCACTTCATTTGGAGTACCGCTCAGTCCCTCAGTGTAGGCAGGGGAGACAACAGGATCTGCTAGTTCCCAAATTTTCCCCACTGGATCTTTGAAAGCTCCATCTCCATACACCATCACTTCAACAGTTTTACCTGTTAGTTCTTTCAATTTCTCTTGAATACGATCAACAATCGGTTGACAATTATTCGGGAATAATTTCACGCTTTCTTCCGTTGCTTTATTAGATCCAAGAAGTCCATAAGCTTCGTTAAAGCCGCTGCCATTAATGGATTTGGATAAAATATCATCAAGACCAAATACTTTTTCAGCACCATTGTTCGTTAAAATGCGTTTGGTTCTGAAACGGGAGTGAATATCACAAGTCAGAACATATTTTGTATACTCTAAAATGGTTTTAGGATTATTAGAGAAGATGACCTCGCAAGTTGTGCCTTCTGCTTCAATGAGAGATTTGTAATATTCAATGTAATCCACACCCGTAAATGGATGCTTTTTATAACCAAAATGTTCACGGAACTGATCTTCTGATAATACATCCGTCCAAGGATTGATGCCTTTAACATCCAGTTCATCAATGTCTACCAGGTGATTACCTACTTCATCCGCAGGGTAGCTTAGCATTAAGATGACTTTCTTCGCGCCTTTAGCAATCCCTCTCAAGCAGTTAGCAAATCGGTTACGGCTAAGAATTGGAAAAATAACACCAACGGTTTCTTCACCGAATTTTTCATTTATATCGGTCGCAATATGGTCGATTGTCGCATAGTTCCCTTGCGCACGAGCAACAATGGATTCTGTTATGGTAACAATGTCACGATCCTCGATCGAAAATCCTTCACTTTTTGCTGCATTTAATACCGTATCCACTACGATTTCTTCAATAGAATCACCTTGGTTAATGATCGGACCACGAAGTCCACGTACAACGGTTCCTACTGCTCTTGACATAATAATCTCCCCTTTACCGAGTTCACGTTATGTATCTTAGTAACGAAATGTTTAAACACTATGATTTTACTATACCTCTGAAAAGTGTTATAAGTAAAATTAATATTTGTAATGTTTGATATAAGGAGAATTAATATGATCGGAAAATTAGATTTATATCGCGTATTTAATGTCGTCAGCCAGCACAAAAGCTTTTCTAAAGCGGCAGAAGAACTATTTTTGACCCAATCTGCAGTGAGCCAGGCGATTACAAAACTGGAGAAGGAGTTAGAGATTTCGCTTTTCTATCGAACGTCAAAAGGTGTAGTTTTAACAACAGAAGGTAAATTATTAAATGAACATATAAATTCTGCACTAGGGATTATTCATGCTGCTGAAGATAAAATGCTCGAATTCAAGTCCTTAAAGACAGGACAGCTGCGAATCGGTGTAGGGGATACTATCTCTCGTTATTATTTACTGCCTTACCTGGAGATGTTTCACAAAGAATTTCCTGGCATCAAATTAAATATTATAAATGGAACAACTATGGAAATCTGTGAGTTCTTAAAAACGGGAAAAGCGGATCTTGGAATTTGCAACTTGCCCATTCAAGGGGATCAGTTAGAGGTCATTCCTTGTAAGGAAATTCAAGATATATTTGTGTGCGGGGAAAAATACAAAGAACTGATTTCAAAACCGGTTAGTTTAGAAAACTTAATGGATATGCCCCTAATCTTTCTAGAGAAAAACTCGAACTCAAGAATGTACGTGGAAGATTTTTTAAAGAAAAGAGGACACCATCTTTCTCCCGTCTTTGAACTTGGATCGCATGATTTATTGTTAGAGTTCACAAAAATTAATTTAGGCATTTCCTGTGTCATTAAAGAGTTTTCAATGGACTACCTCGAAAGAGGAGACTTACACGAGATCATACTAGAAGAAGAAATCCCAAAAAGAAATATCGGCATATGCTATTTAAAAAATGTTCCATTATCCCGTGCTGCACAGAAATTTGTCGAAAGTATAAACCAAACAGCCCAGTCTACTTGATTTAGACTGAGCTTTTTGCTACTAGATTCAATGTACACTGTTCTTCAGTGAACTGAATTTCTGTAAATTCATTTTTTTACTACAGTCTCACCTTCTATTAATACCGGCTGATAATAAGTGGTCGTAGGAAGATCTTTTTTACCTTGCAATTTCTTGATGACCCAATCTGCCGCATCTCGTCCCATTTGTTCTTGCGGGTGTGTCAGCGTTGTTAGTTTAATGTTTGCATTTTTTGCGATATAAGAATTGTCTTGACCGATAATAGATAATTCATTTGGTATCGAAATATCCAGCTGTCTGCACACATTTACGACTTCGAGCCCTACCTCATCGTTATAACAAACAATCGCTGTCAGCACATCTCTATTTTCAATTAGAAAATTCTTGATGTTAACGGATAAATTCTGCTTTGACTCCGTATCAAATGAGAGCACTTGCTCCGGTTGGAACCGTAATTTAGCTTCACCCAGCGCTTTAATATACCCCTTCATTCGATATTTACCTTGCAGGTCATCCATTTTTGAGATAATTCCAATCTTTTTATGTCCTTTTGAGATTAATTCTTTTGTTGCTAGATAGCTGGATTGTACGTCATCAAGACAAAAGAAAGGGACTTCAAGCTCTTCATAATAAGCATTGATCATAATGAAAGGAACATCTTGTTCTTTGAATGTTAGGTAGTAAGCAATATTGGGATTATATAAATTACTTTTGGTAGGTTCCACAATTAAACCATCTACACCATAAGAGAGCATCATTTCTAATGCCTTTTTCTCTTGTGCGACATCATTATTTGTACTTGCTAATAGCAGTGAGTAATTATCCTCATTAAGCCTTCCTTCAATACCCCGGATAATGGAGGGGAAAATGTAATCAGAAATATAAGTCGTGATGACGCCGATGATTTTATTATTCGAATTTCCATTTGATTTAGATCGGTACTGGTTACTGACATAAGTACCCGATCCTTTTTCACTTCGGAGAAAACCCTCGTTAGACAGTTCTAAAATCGCTTTTCGTACGGTCTGCCGGCTAACTTGGTACTGTTCTTGTAATGCAGACTCTGTAGGAATCTGTTCCCCGACGTTATAAATGCCTGAGAGAATATTACTTTTTATATCGTCAATGATAAATTGATATTTTGGTTTCACTGGAGTTCACTTCTTTCATCGTTGTTAGTTAATACATGCAATTTATATAAAATAGTTGTAAGTACAAATTTCATTCGTATCTAATCAAAACAATTATTTTATCTTATTTATGTACAAAGTTCAAAATAATTATATTCGCTAAGCAGCTTTATGTCACATCATATCTTTATCTATACATAAATTCCAATAAAAAGGAACGACCGTTATTAATTTGTATGTATATCTTTTAAATATTGTTGACAAATGTACGAACAAAAAATATACTGAATCTGACAAAAGGAAAGCGCCTTCTTTCGATCAAAAGGTTTTTAAAAGTGCTATCTGAGAGGGGACAACCGTTAGAATGAGCCAGCTAAATATCAAACAAGCAATTACTAAGGGAGAAACTTCACTTGGTATCGAATTTGGATCCACACGAATCAAAGCAGTCCTCATTGCGAATAACTTTGAAACGATTGCTTCGGGGAGTTATGAGTGGGAGAACAAGTTAGTCGATGGATTTTGGACGTACAACTTAGAGGATATCATTAGCGGGCTGCAAGCAGCCTATAGCGAAATGAAGCAGGAAGTAGAGAAGAAATATGAAGTAACACTACAAACGATTGGTTCTATTGGATTTTCCGCAATGATGCACGGTTATATGGCATTTGATGAAAATAATCAGCTGCTTGTTCCGTTTCGAACGTGGCGTAATGCGACAACCGGTGCGGCAGCAAAAGAGTTAACGGATCTGTTTCAATTCAACATTCCGGAACGCTGGAGCATTGCTCATTTATATCAAGCTATTCTTAATGAAGAAGAACATGTGCCTCGTATTCGTTTTATCACTACGCTGGCTGGATTCATTCACTTTTTACTTACAGATCATAAAACAATCGGCATCGGTGATGCCTCAGGTATTTTCCCTATTGATGAATCAACAAAAGATTACAACGAATCGATGATGAGACAATTTGATCAACTTACTTCAGCCAAAGGTTATCCTTGGAAGCTGCAAGATATTCTGCCTAAAGTATATGTCTCAGGTGAAGAAGCTGGTAAATTAACGGCAGCTGGAGCCAAAATCCTTGATAAATCAGAAAATTTACAACCAGGTATTCCACTTTGTCCTGCGGAAGGCGATGCGGGTACAGGAATGGTTGCTACCAATAGTGTCAGAAAACGCACCGGGAATGTCTCCGTAGGAACTTCCGTGTTTGCGATGATTGTATTAGAAAATGATCTTTCCGAATTACATCCGGAAATTGATATGGTAACCACTCCGAATGGCAGTCCTGTTGGAATGGTACATGCCAACAACTGTTCTAGTGATATTAATGCTTGGATGGGGCTGTTCCGCGAATTTTCTCAAGCGATGGGGTATAAAGCGGATACAGAAAAACTATTCAGTGTCATGTTCAATAAGGCACTCGAAGCAGACCCAGATGGCAGCGGACTCCTAAGTTACGGTTATTTCTCAGGTGAGAATATTACAGGTTTGGAGCAGGGGAGACCTCTCTTTGTCCGTTCCCCTGAAAGTAACTTTAATTTAGCTAATTTTATGAGAACGCATCTTTTCACTGCATTTGGAGCTCTTAAGATCGGAATGGACATTCTGACGAAAAAAGAAAATGTAGAAATCGACAGCATTTTAGCTCATGGCGGCCTGTTTAAAACGCCTCTCGTTGGACAAAAGATGGTTGCAGCTGCACTGAATGTCCCTGTATCTGTGACAAGCACAGCTGGAGAGGGCGGCGCATGGGGAATGGCCATTCTTGCATCTTACTTGATGAATAAAGACGCAGACGAAAGTTTAGAAGATTTCCTGGACCAAAAAGTCTTTAAAGATGTTGTGGCCGAGGAAGTTCATCCGGATGAAGTTGATGTCAAAGGTTTTGAAATCTTTATTGAACGGTACAAAAAAGGTCTGGCGATTGAGCAGGCTGCTGTTGACAACTTAGCATAAAAGGGGAGGGAATCCGGTGTTAGAACAACTGAAAGAAGAAGTGTTTCAAGCCAATCTCGATCTACCTAAACAAGGACTCATTAAATATACGTGGGGCAATGTAAGTGCAGTTGATCGTGAAAGCGGTTTGTTTGTCATTAAGCCCAGCGGTGTTGACTATGAAACGATGAAAGCTAGTGATATGGTCGTAGTTGATTTTGACGGAAACGTGGTAGAAGGGGAGTTTAGACCATCTTCGGATACGCCAACTCACGCAGTACTATATAAACATTATCCAGAAATCGGCGGTATTGTTCATACGCACTCTCCATGGGCAACGATCTGGGCTCAAGCGGGACTTGATGTTCCGGTCATGGGAACTACACATGCAGACACATTTTATGGTTCTATTCCATGTGCACGATTCTTGACACAAGAGGAAGTTGACCGCGGTTATGAAGCGGAAACAGGTCATGTCATCATCGAGACTTTTAAGAATCGCGGTATCGATATTATGGAAGTTCCTGGTGTCTTGCTTAAAGGTCACGGACCATTTACTTGGGGAAAAGATGCAAAAACCGCAGTAATGAATAGTGTTGTGCTGGAAGAAGTTTCGAAAATGAACTTATTTGCTAGAAATTTAAATCATTTTGCCGAGGAATTGCCGCAGCGCATTTTAGATAAACATTACTTACGTAAACATGGAAAAAACGCTTATTACGGACAAAAGTAAGCACACTGAATTATTGACATCGTTTTAATAACTTATGATATTGATTTCAATATAAATTACAGAAAAGAGGATTCATATGACAACAGTTAGCACAAAACAATTTTGGTTTGTTGTTGGTTCACAGCATCTATACGGAGAAGAAGCATTAGCTGAAGTGAAAGCTCACGCTCAGGAAATGACGGACGCATTAAATAATAGCGGTGTTCTTCCTTACCCGCTCGTATTGCAAGATCTTGCAGTAAGTGCAGATAAGATTACAAACATTATGAAAGAAGTGAACTATCGTGATGAAGTTGCTGGTGTAATTACTTGGATGCATACCTTCTCACCAGCAAAAATGTGGATTCGCGGAACAAAACTGTTGCAAAAACCTTTACTTCATCTAGCAACTCAATATAACGAAAGCATTCCTTGGGCAACCATCGATATGGATTTCATGAACCTCAACCAAGCTGCTCATGGAGATCGAGAGTATGGATTCATTAATGCACGTTTGAACAAACAAAATAAAATTGTTGTAGGCTACTGGGAACGTCCTGAAGTGCAAAAACAAATTGCAGAGTGGATGGACGTAGCGGTTGCTTACAATGAAAGTTTCCATATCAAAGTTGCTCGTTTCGGTGACAACATGCGTAATGTAGGGGTTACTGAAGGAGATAAGGTTGAAGCACAGATTCAATTTGGCTGGACGGTTGATTACTTTGGTATCGGTGACCTTGTTCAGGTTATCAATGAAGTTACAGAAGAAGAAATCAACGATTTGTTTGCTGAGTATGCAGAATTGTATGATTTTGAATACGGTACTTACAGTAAAGAAGCTTGGGAAGCAAGTGTGAAAGTACAAATTAGCTATGAAATCGCGATCAAACGTTTCTTGGATCAAGGCGGCTACAATGCTTTCACAACAAACTTTGAAGATTTACATGGAATGAAACAACTTCCGGGGCTTGCGGTTCAACGTTTGATGGCACAAGGATATGGTTTTGCTGGAGAAGGCGACTGGAAGACAGCAGCACTGGATCGTTTGCTCAAAGTCATGAGCCATAATAAGTCTACAGGCTTTATGGAAGATTACACTTATGAACTCACAGCTGGTCAAGAGTCTATCCTACAATCTCACATGCTTGAAGTGGATCCAACACTCGCTAGTAGCAAACCTAAAGTTGTCGTTTCTCCGCTCGGTATTGGCGATAAAGAAGATCCAGCTCGTTTGGTATTCGACGGAAAACAAGGAGACGGAGTTGTCGTATCTATGGCTGACTTCGGAACACACTACAAGCTTTTGATCAACGAAGTTACTGCTTTCGAGCCAACAACTCCAGCTCCAAAACTTCCCGTAGCTCGCGTACTTTGGAACGTGAAACCAAACTTCCAAGATGGGGTTAAAGCTTGGATCGAAAATGGCGGCGGCCACCATACCGTTGTATCTCTAAACTTAACTACAGATCAAATTGTAACTTACGCTAAACTCGTTAACCTGGAATATGTTGTAATCAAGTAATTATTTATTTTCTTCCATAATATAGGAATAAATCATTAAAGCCGTCCTGAAAAGGACGGCTTTTCTTCTGTTGGAATCGATTTACCTGTGAAAAGTGAAGTAAAACCTTTAATTTGCATAGTATTTTTGTATGCGCTTTCAATTTATAATCTTTCCGTAAAGGAGGTGATAATACAAGTTCAATAATGATGACACAGGCAGATATAGGTATGTTGCTTCTGGAAACAAAAAACAACCAAGAAACTGCTGTATGTTGTAAAGCGAGAATGAAACCAAAATAGGTCAGGAGGTAGTTTATGTTTAAGATGAAGAAAAAAGTTGGAGCCGTAATCCTTGCAGTGTCCATGAGTTTAGGAATTTTTGCAGCAACCTCGAGTGCAGCAACCGATTATTGGCAAAATTGGACAGATGGCGGCGGAACCGTGAATGCGGTCAATGGCTCTGGCGGGAATTACAGTGTCAACTGGAGTAATACGGGCAATTTTGTTGTCGGTAAAGGCTGGACCACGGGATCACCGACCCGTACTGTTAATTATAATGCGGGTGTCTTTGCTCCTTCAGGTAACGGATACTTAACCCTCTATGGATGGACTAGGAACTCATTGATTGAGTACTATGTCGTTGATAGCTGGGGCACATATAGACCGACGGGAACTTTTAAAGGGACCGTGACTAGTGATGGAGGTACTTACGATATTTACACAACAACAAGGTACAATGCACCTTCCATAGACGGAACACAAACATTTACACAGTACTGGAGTGTTCGTCAATCCAAAAGACCAACCGGAGTTAACGCGTCCATCACGTTTGGCAACCATGTTAACGCATGGAAGAATGTTGGGATGAACCTCGGAAGCAGTTGGTCTTATCAAGTATTAGCGACAGAGGGTTACCAAAGCAGCGGCAGCTCGAATGTAACCGTATGGTAACACTCTGATCGAAGGTACTAAGGAGTACTTTGCAGTTCACTCTTTAAAAAAGAAGTCTTTCGGCTTTGCCGGAGACAAGTTATAGGCCCTTAGCGGCCTATAACTTTTTTCTATACGTAAAAGGAGACAAATGAATGAAAAAGCGATCTATTTTCTTGTTATCATTATTACTCGTTCTAATTAGTGCTTGTTCACAACAAAAGTCAGCAAAAGAAGATAACTTCGTACTCGTGGAAGGCGGGTCATTTGTTAATGAAAACTCCAATTATTATGACAAGGAAGTAACCATTCCAAACTTTTATATGAGTAAATATGAAGTGACTCAAAAAGAGTGGGTAGATGTAATGGAAAGTAATCCATCTAATTTTAGAGGGGAACAATTACCCGTCGAAATGGTAAGTTGGTATGATGCGATTGAGTATTGTAATACAAGAAGTGAAAAAGAGGGTTTAAAAACATTTTATAATATAGATAAGAGCAAGAAAGATCCGAACAATAAGAATGAAAATGATCCCATAAAATGGACTGTTACGGTGAACGAGGGAGCTAACGGTTATAGACTGCCGACAGAAGCGGAGTGGGAATACGCCGCAAGCGGAGGACAAATGAGCAAAGGATACACATACAGCGGCAGCGATCAAGCAGATGAAGTAGCATGGTACTGGAGAAACGCGGGAGAAAAATACTTATCAGGTGATTGGAATTGGCCTGCGATCGAAAATAACGGAACAAAGGCGAAAAACGTAGGGCTTAAGGAGCCTAACGAACTAGGAATTTATGATATGTCAGGTAATGTAAGAGAATGGTGTTGGGACTGGTATGAAGATGAGAGTAACAAAGATTCGTTTCGTATTGTAAAAGGCGGCGGTTGGATCGGTGACGTTAACAGCAATGAGATACCTTTTCGAGGTAAGTTCGATCCCAACGGTTTTGGCCCGGATCAAGGATTTCGTGTTGTACGAGGTGAGTAGAGTACGCTATTAAACAAGTCTCTTAACAGAACTAGAATCAATTTCATGGATATCCGCCCGAAAAGTCGCTTTTTGCGGCTTTTTCTTCTTGACGAACGGGTTTATACTTAGCACAATGATAAAGGTTGCCGGTACAACGGCAGCCTTTTAAGCGAGACTGAAAATGACAGCAGGATTTAAAACAAAGATAGAAAAAGAGGGACTCATTAATGGACACCATGAAAACCCAAGTTCTGGTGGTTGATGACCACGCACAGGCAAGAAATACAATATGTAAGATACTAGAATCAGAGGAGAGATATGAAGTCATCGGTGTAGTAGAGGGCGGTTTACAAGCCATAGAATTTGTGGAGCGAAGGCTTCCAGATCTTATTCTTATGGACATTGAAATGCCCGAGATGAATGGGTTTGAAGCTACGAAACACATTAAAGAACGTTATCCCTTCGTCAAGATTGTTCTGGTTACGGCATCAGATGATATGCTGAACCTGCTTGAAGCTCTTAAATATGGGGCTCAAGGTTATTTATTTAAGAATCTAAATCAATCCACTTGGCTTAAATATTTAGACTGCTTACTGAATGAAGAAGCACCCCTGAGTAGAGAACTGGCTTATGAAATTTTGAAAGAAGTGCAAATTACGAAAAGAAAAGAAATATTAACAGTGCATCACCTTACCTCAAGAGAGCAGGATATTTTATATGAGGTGGCTAGGGGTCTGACGAATAAAGAGATTGCTTTAAGATATGAAATTTCAGAATATACAGTGAAGAATCATCTTAAAAATATATTGCAGAAGCTTCAGGTTCATAACAGAGTTCAATTGACCCGGTACGCTATGGAGCAAGGAATTATTTAAGGAATGATTTGAGAACTGCTTGGTGTTACAAATGTTGAACTATATTTTAGTATCGGAGGTCTTTCAATTTGGGTTTGTTTCATATAAGAATATGATGAATGTCACAACAACGGCATATAAGTTATTTTTTTCACAAAGTTGTCAATTTGTTGTCGCGTATTCTTCAATTTTCATCCCCCTTATGAGCCATGTATGATTCTAAACTCCTGGGTATAATGGGTTAGTTATATCTTACGCGAAGGGAGCAGTACATCATGGATGTGCTTGATTTAGCAAGAATTCAGTTTGCTACAACGACAATTCTGCACTTTGTATTTGTACCGATATCCATTGGTTTATCCTTACTGGTTGCCATTATGGAAACCATGTACGTGGTACGAAAAAAAGAATTGTACAAAAAAATGGCGAAGTTTTGGGGACATTTTCTTTTGATCAACTTCGCACTTGGTGTTGTGACCGGTATTCTCCAGGAGTTCCAATTTGGAATGAACTGGTCGGAGTTTTCACGCTTTGTCGGCGATGTATTTGGTACACCGCTTGCGATTGAAGCTTTACTCGCTTTCTTCCTAGAGTCTACATTTATTGGACTATGGGTGTTTGGTTGGAATAAGTTACCTAAAAAACTGCATTTAATGTGCATATGGCTCGTATCGATTGGTACTATGCTCTCCGGATTCTGGATTTTGACTGCTAATTCCTTTATGCAGCATCCTGTCGGATATGAAGTGGTAGACGGAAGAGCGCAAATGACTGATTTTTGGGCAGTCATCACCAATGGTCAGGTATTATGGGAATTCCCGCATACTATATTTGCTGCTTTTGCAACAGGCGGTTTTCTTGTAGCGGGAATTAGTGCATTTAAAATGCTGCGAAAAAAAGACATGGAATTTTTCAAATCTTCCTTTACTACAGCTGTAATTGTGGCAGGTATTTCCTCAATGTGCGTAGCGCTGTTTGGTCACGGACAAGCCCAGTATCTTGTTGAGACACAGCCTATGAAGATGGCGGCAAGTGAAGGACTATGGAATACGAGTGAGGATCCTGCACCATGGACAGTATTCGCTGTTATCGATCCAGAGAATCAAGAGAATACATATGAGATTAAAATCCCATATATTCTCAGCTATTTATCATATAGTGAATTTTCTGGAGCAGTTACTGGAATGAATGAATTACAAGCAGAATATGAGGCAGCTTACGGGCCTGGTGATTACATTCCTCCAGTCCGAACCACCTTTTGGAGTTTTCGAATCATGATTGCAAGCGGCTGTGCTATGATCCTGCTTGCGTTCTACGGAATCTACCTGGCTATGCGCAAAAGACTGGATCAGGCACGACCTTGGTATCTGAAAATAATGCCTTGGGCAATCGCGCTTCCATTTATCGGTAATACGGCTGGGTGGGTCATGACAGAAATTGGCCGTCAGCCTTGGACTGTCTTTGGACTGCTTACGATTGAAGATTCTGTATCTACTTCTGTGACTAGTAACCAGGTTCTATTTTCTGTGATTTCCTTTACGAGTCTGTACCTTATTTTACTAGGTGTTTTAGCATTCCTGTTTGTGCGTGAAGCTCGTAAGGGCCCATATCACAATGACAATGCATTACCGACGATAGAGGATCCATATACACATCAAGGGAGAGATCGTCATGTCACTGAATGATTTATGGTTTTTACTCATTTCCGTTCTTTTTGTAGGTTTTTTCTTTCTTGAAGGTTTTGATTTTGGGGTGGGCATGTCCCTCGGCATCTTACCGCGAAACGATTCAGAGAAAAGAATGCTGATTAGAACGATTGGACCATTCTGGGATGCGAACGAAGTATGGTTGATTACCGCGATTGGAGCAATGTTTGCCGCATTTCCTCATTGGTATTCAACTCTGCTTAGCGGTTATTATTTACTCTTTACATTCATTCTGCTTGGACTGATTTTGCGGGGAGTGGCTTTTGAATTTCGCAATCAAATGAGCGGGCTTGTTTGGCGGAAACTGTGGGATATCTGTATTATCATCGGCAGCTGTTCTACTCCACTTCTGATGGGGATTATTTTCGCTGGGATTGTACAAGGAGTTCCTATTGGCAGTGATATGAACATTGCTGTAGAAGGAAGAAATCTTATAAACCTTTATACCGTATGGGCAGGCGTTGCCGTGCTCACCTTGTGTCTGCTCCACGGTTTTGTTTTCATTTCACTGCGTACAGAAGGGGATTTGAGAGAGCGTTCGAACAAATACGCCCTCGTTACACTGCCGATTACGGCATTTTTCCTTGCGGGACTTGCATTCCTTACTTCCCGTGAAACGGATCTCTATTCAAAGCGCGGTGGATGGTTAATCGCGGCTATTATTTTAGGAATTGTCGTGTTTGTACTTGCAGCGCTATGGTTACGCAAAAAACAAGAAAAGTTAAGTTTTATAGCGACAAGTCTGCTTGTTGTATTAACTTTTGCTACTTTATTCATTGGACTGTTTCCACGTGTTATGGTGAGTTCGCTTGACAGTGCCTATGACCTGACCATCTATAATGCGGTCTCAAGTCCGTATACGTTGAAGTCAATGACGATTGTGGCCGCCATTTTTCTTCCGTTCGTACTCGGTTATCAGTGCTGGAGCTATTATGTATTCCGTAAAAGAGTATCGGAGAAGGAGCTCCTGGATCACTAATGGACAAATCATGGTTCACTTTACGAGGGATTAAAATTCATCTGACGGTTCTCGGACTGATTTCTTTGCTCCTTGGTGCAGCAATTATAGGTCAAGCTCTATTTCTTGCCCAAGGAATCAGCATGTTATTTCAAGAACAACCACTAGAAATGGCTTATAAACCACTCACTCTATTCTTTGTATGTCTCATTGCTAGATATACGATCGTCTGGATGCAGCGAAAAGTATCTGGGCGGTTTGCGGAGGAAGCAACAGAGAGAATGAGGGAGCAGCTGATTGAGAGCATATTCGGGCAACGTAATCTATGCCATACTTCTGGCAGCAGTGCGGAGAAGATTACGCTCGTCATGGAAGGGGTAGACAAGGTTCGTACTTATCTGGAGCTAGCAATTCCTAGATTTGTAGATATGATGGTTTTAACGCTCGTACTCTGGGGATGGACCATGAAGCTTGATCTAATATCAGGTGGTATCCTCACGGTTACATTACCTCTTCTTATTATATTTTTCATCCTGCTTGGTCTTGCTGCAAAAACACAGGCTGAGCGGCAATGGACATCTTATCAGATGTTGTCTCATCACTATACCGATGCGCTTCGCGGTCTTAAGACCTTAAAGTATCTAGGACGAAGTAAAGAACACGGGAAAACGATTCGCTTGGTCAGTGACAATTATCGTAAAGCGACGATGAAAACATTGCGAGTTGCTTTTCTATCATCTTTTGCTCTTGATTTCTTTAGTATGTTGTCTATTGCGATGGTTGCAGTAAGCTTAGGGATCAGACTTATTGGCGGATCAATGGGATTTACAGCAGCGCTCACTGTGCTCTTGCTGACTCCGGAGGTGTTTTTACCTGTAAGGATGCTGGGTTCCGATTATCACGCCTCTCTTGATGGCCGTGAAGCCTGGCAATCGATAAAAGGGATGTTAGCTGCGCAGGATGCCAGTAGAAAAGATAGGAATGTGAATTCGCATTTTGAACCTGACCTTAAGGAACTAGTTCAGCCGCTTGATGCAGATCCATTTCATTTGTCCTCCGGTTTATCGATTACATTATCTGATGTTGTTGTAAAAGGAGAGAATGATCATTCGGTATTGAACACCATTTCGGCGGATTTTTCAGCGCAGACTGCTAAATTAGGCATGGTCGGAATGAGCGGTGCCGGAAAAACGACTTTGCTCCACTTACTTGCAGGATTAATCGAACCAGCAGAAGGGACATTTCATGTAAATGGAATCAAGATTGAAGGAAATGTACGGATTCAGTGGCAGCAGCAAGTCGCTCTTATTCCGCAGCATCCCCATATTTTCAGTCAATCGGTTCTGGATAATTTGCGATTCTATTGTCCAGATGCGACTGCCGAGCAAGCGGAAGAAATAATTGATGTCGTAGGTCTTCGTTCACTTATTGATGCACTGCCTTCAGGTATTCATGAAGCGATTGGAGAAGGCGGCAGAAGTATTAGCGGGGGGCAAGCGCAGCGGATTGCTTTAGGAAGGGCTCTGCTCAGCAAGCGACCTATTCTTATTTTGGATGAACCGACCTCTCGCCTTGATATTGAAACCGAGTGGGAACTAAAGCAGACCATACTAAAACTGCTCGCAGACAAACATCTTCTACTTGCTACACACCGCCTTCATTGGATGAAAGAGATGGAATATGTATGGCTTATGAATCATGGCGAGCTTACCGATTGCGGAACTTCGAACGCCTGGCTGACCAAGGCAAATTGGAGCGATGAAGCAGAAGGGGAAGTGAGCATATAAAATGCGGAGATTTATGCAAAAAAACAAAGAGCAGCCAACCTGGGTTGCTTCCTACGTAAGGGAATATGCTTGGTTGTTTTTGCTTATCATTATGCTGTCTTTTTTGTCCGCTGGTTGTGCCGCTGCTATGATGTATACCGCAGGCGCGCTGATATCAAAAGCAGCACTGCGTCCGGAAAATATACTCATGATTTATGTACCCATTGTACTTGTTCGAACCTTTGGATTTGGTAAAGGTGTTATTCAGTATGCAGAACGGTTGCTGAGCCATAGTACGATTTTAAAAGTGCTTGGACAAATGCGAGTAAGAATGTATCAAACGATCGAACCCCACGTGCTGACGGTTCGGCGCAGTATTAGTACGGGTAGAGTGTTAGGCCTGTTAGCAGAGGATATCGAGGGGCTACAAAATTTATATTTGAGAGCACTTCTGCCTGTATGTTCTTCTGTTTTGCTCTTTGGTATTGGAATCACTGCGCTTGGGATGTATGATGTGAAGTTTGCTTTATGGTTAGGATGTTTTGTAGGTATTCTTGCCTTTATCATCCCTTGTATCGCACTCTTCAGTACCATAAGACGAAGACAGGAATGGAAAGAGCGTCGTAGTCGTACTTATCAGGAACTTACGGATGCGGTACTAGGATTGACTGACTGGATTATGAGCGGACAGAGCGGCCGATTTATAGAGGAATTTAAGCAAACACAGCTTGCATCCACGTGTATTAATCAATATTTAAGAAGATATGACTGGCGGCTGAACTGGTTTGTTTATAGCCTATCTGGCCTGGTTATCATTTGTATGACATTATGGGCAGGTAATTTTGCGGCAGAAGGAAAGCTAGACGTGGTATGGATTGCTGCGTTTGGCTTGGTAGCCTTTCCGCTAATGGATACCCTGCTTCGGACGAGTAATGCCATTATGGAACTTCCGGAATATCGCAGTTCTGTCGAGCGAATTAAGCAGATGGAACAAGATGCTAACATGGTTGCTCAGGAAATGAAATATCGAGAGGCTGCGGATAAAGTAGCATCTTTTGATAGCCTAGAGTCTGCTATGCTTGAATTGCAGGAGGTTGGTTTCCGATATCCGGGATCGGAGGAATGGGCAGTTCGTCAGGTGAATTTACAAATCCCTCAAGGTAAAAAGGTGGCAATTTTAGGGAGAAGCGGTTCTGGCAAGTCAACACTTCTTCAGCTGATCCAAGGGTCGATCTTATCTTCTGAAGGCAGCATACGAATCAATGAAAATACCGCAGATGGGGGACAGAATAACTTATTCTCTTTTCTGAATCAGTCCCCTTATTTATTCGATACTTCCGTTGCCAATAATATTCGGCTGGCATGTCCAGACGCTGATGATGAGCAAATACATCAAGTGATTCAGATGGTAGGACTTGATCGTCTTATCGGTGGTCTTCCGCAAGGCATTCATACTTCTATGCATGAGGCAGGAAGTCGTTTCTCGGGCGGAGAAAGACAACGTATTGCTTTGGCGCGTGTATTGCTCCAAGATCGTCCCATTGTGTTATTAGATGAACCTACTGTGGGATTAGATCCAATCACAGAGAAAAAACTGATTGATACTATACTTGATGTGCTGAAGGATCGCTCACTTGTATGGGTTACACATCATCTAACGGGACTTGAACAAATGGATGAGATCATTTTTATGGAGGATGGATTCGTAAAAATGAGAGGAAGTCATCACACGCTAATGGCAAATGATAGATATCGAAATCTATATGAGTTGGACCATTTTTCATATTCATTGTGATGGGAACACTGTAAGGTTATCCGATAAGAATTGTTCATAGATTAAAATCAGAAAAGGGCGAATGTTGGCTATCATTAGAAGGATGTAGCTATCATTTCGCTCTTTTTTGTTATGTATTAATCAGTTTTTATTGCAGTATAGGAATTTTATACACTCTCCTTATTTGATTTTTAAATTACTTATCATGTAATTTATGGTTTATTTGTATGTTACAATTTGTAGGTGATTATCATATGAAAAAGGGGCTGTATTCCTATGCCAAAAATTCTTAGCTGTTATCCAGAAGGTAAGCTGAAAGCACTCACGATGAGCTATGACGATGGTGTCCTGTCTGACAGGAGACTGGCTTCGATTTTTAACAAGAATGGAATCAAGGGAACCTTTCATATTAACTCAGGGATGTTTGGCGATACAAGGTATCGGGCCAGGCTGAGTGAAGAAGAATCTCTCGAAGTGTATCAAGGTCATGAAGTGTCCGTACATACGGTTACTCATCCTTCGATTGCCCGCTGTCCTAAGGAGCAAGTCCTCTATGAAATCATGGATGATCGAAAGAATCTGGAACGGCTATTTGGGTATCCGGTTAGAGGAATGTCTTATCCTAATGGTTCGTACAGCCAGGAGATTATCGAAATGCTGCCTGTTTTCGGAATTGAATATGCAAGGGTAGTGCAGACAACGGGCGGATATCAGCTTCCAGAAAACTTTTTGGAGTGGAAAGCCACCTGTCACCACAATCAGAATCTGATGCAGTATGCCGAGACGTTTGTATCTCTGCCTCCAAAGAATATTAATCTGATGTATGTATGGGGTCATAGTTACGAATTTGATGATAAAGACAATTGGGATGTCATAGAACAGTTCTGCGAGTATATTGGCGGGCGAGAAGATATATGGTATGCCACGAATATAGAGATCGTTGATTATGTAAAGGCATACAAGAATCTTAGATTTTCAGCAGATCAACATTTGGTCTTTAACCCTTCTGCTCAGAGTGTGTGGATACTGCTCGACGAGCAGCCAGTTAAAATTCCTGGGGGAGAGACTCTAACGTTATTCTAATTATATAGCCTGATTGGTAAAAACAGAAATTTGACGAATATACTGGTAGCTACTGTTGTTAATGGAGTAATGCAAACGGTCCATGCGATGAGAAGGGAAGAAACAATCCTAGCGGTAAAATAAAATAGGGTCACCTCTTGCTTAGAAGCAGGGGTGACCATATAAGTAAACTATCTATTCTGAATATCGCTTAGAAATCTTATTTTTATGTGATAGAAAAATATCTTCAAGAGAAATATTATACTTATTTGCTATAACAGTGAGATTGCCTAGAACATCGCCTAATTCCTCTGTTAACTCTTGTTTCTTATCCAGATATGAACTGGATAATTCATCGGGACGATCTCTACCGATTTCCAAATCTCTTATAGCGCGAGCCACCTCACCCGTTTCTTCTGCTAAAAACCCAATACGAATGAAAATATCTAACTCAGACCATCCCCTTTGTTCATAGTATAGCTGAACCCACTTTTGAAATTCTCTTACATCCATATGTATTCATCCTCTCTATCGCACAGTTTAGTTTAACATATAATAAGTTGTTTGATACAATATATGGTATAAGGGGGAGAGTTAAATGAGAAAAATAGCTGTATTTTGTGGATCAAGCGATGGAGCAAGTATTGAGTATAAGGAGGCGGCTAAGAGGTTAGGAGAAGAATTAGCGAGACATAATATTGGCCTTGTGTACGGAGGAGCCAGTGTAGGGGTCATGGGAGCAGTAGCAGATGCGGTCTTAGAAAACGGGGGTCATGTTACTGGCATCATGCCTAGGTTCCTAGAAGAAAGAGAGATATCCCACAAAAGTTTAACAGAACTCATTGTAGTAGAATCCATGCATGAAAGAAAAGCGAAAATGGCTGAACTAGCAGATGGATTTATCATGTTACCAGGCGGTCCAGGTACTTTGGAAGAGTTCTTTGAGATTTTTACATGGGCTCAATTAGGGCTGCATCAAAAACCTTTTGGTTTTCTGAATGTGAATCGATATTATGATCCGCTGTTAACCCTATTTGATCATATGGTGAAAGAGGGCTTTCTACAGGAAAAATACCGAGGAATGGCGATATCTTCGGAGGATATAGGAGAACTGCTTCGATTGTTCCAGAATTATGAACCTCCTGCAATAAAAACATATATTACACAGTCTCAGACGTAAAGTTAGGCAAGTATGAGTTTAGAATCATTTAAGGGGGAGTCTTGTATCGCTTCCCTCTTAAACTTTCTTTTTAGAGTATTCTCTAGATGGGGATTGAGGTTTCACCTCATCCGTAACCCATCATAGGGAGATGCTCTTTTTTTATTAGTTGAATCAATTTTATAGTACGTCCAAGGAGGTGAAAAATGATAATGTATCTGATCGCACAAAAAAATGTCGAGATTATTAATCAGCTCATTGATACTTATAGACAATCAGAAATGTTTTTTTCACCAGAACAAAATTCTGATTTTCAACAGAAGATAAATATCACAACCATAAAATCGATACTAGAACAAGTTCTCTCGAATTGTGAGCTTCAAGATCTGAAAACTATTTATGCGGTAGCTTCCATTGGAATTCACGAAAGAGGGGAAAGACATTATTTTTATAATAATACGGTAGAAATGATTGTAATTGATATTAAAGAGAATGAGGAAGAACTGCTAAATAAGCATAGTAGGTATATCGCGCTGCTTACGTATGAGGATTTAATAGAATACTTTCTATCGGTAGTAACCCTCGCTCCCGGATTAATTGAGGGAATGAAAATCCTAAAACTGACATGAGGTGATTACTATTATGATTATTGCAATTATGATACATGATGATCCATTTTACTATAATGTAATCGATGAGGTTGGTACTAATTTAGAGAAATTAAAACATGAATTTGATAGCTGGATGAGAACGATCGAAGGAAATCACCCATTTAGAATATATACAGAGTTTGTGGAAAGTGATGGAGAGATATCATTTGCTGATTATGTAAATGTGTTTGGTCCAGATGATTTTATCGGCTGGCTTAATGTTGACAAATATAAGGATAAAGTTGCAGTTAGGGTCAAAAATACTGGTGATATCGTGCCAGAAGCAACAATATCTTTTTAATTGGTGTTGAAGATCACAGCTAATATGTAAAGTCTAGTAGTAGGTAAAATAGAAAAATAACCAGAACTTGGTTCAGTTCCGGTTATTTTCTTTGTATATATTTTCGTGTTTTATTGTGTGATCTTTACAATCCAATCATTTCCTTAGTCTACTTTGACTAATTGCCATTGTTGATTAAGATTACCGCGGTAAAGGTTCTGCTGTAGCTTCGCCCCGTCAGCCGTTGAGGAGCCAGCTACCTCTACAGCCTTATTGCTATTCATATTAAGGATGCTCCAATACCCGCTGCTTAGTTTAATTAATCTGAACTGTTGCGCAGTATTGCCTAAGTCCTCCCATAACTGAATCGGTTCCCCGTTGTTTTTCGTTCCGTTTCGTACATCCATGACTTTATGATCGGTTGAACTTACACTGCTAAGTTTGTAAAAATTGTTGTAAGTGCCTAGGTCCTGAACTACCCAGCGCTGAGCTGTTGCATTATTATCAGGCCACTGCTGAAGCTGTAGTCCATTTGTGTTCTGACCTCCAGGCACGTCAATGGCTTTACTAGAAGCTCGATTGATTAGTTTATAGGTGCTGCCGGATGTGATTCCGTTCCAGACCCCATTCCAAGGGTTCATCTGCGCACGCTCATAATACCATTCGAAAATAAAGCGAGCCATGCCATCCCGAGAAGTGTTTCCGTCATACAACAAACCGGCCGTTGGGTCTGCAAAAGTACTTCTTGGGCCTGTGCCAAGCAAAAACCCATTCATATGAACGGCAATACTGACATTGCCTGCAGTCGTGAAGATTGCTTTTGTGTTTTTGCCAAAACCTTCATTGGAACCATTAAACAGCTCCCAATAGGATGAATCTCCAGGAAGTGTTTTGAACCAAGTTGTTTCTGTAATATTAATAGGATATTTATCAGCACAAGGCTTGATATTGGTATCCCATTGCTGTTGCAAGGTTGTATAGTCATCTTTGGCACCATAACCTGGATACCAGTGGACAGAATACCCGATGTTGTTCAGCGGATCGGTTAGCGGGTGAGATGCACACAGCTGATAGTACTGATCCCAGCCTAATCCTGCAGCCCAAATCACATTATCTGCACCTTTGCTTCGTATCGTTGAGATCATGGAGTTCTGGAAATCATTAAGTGCGCGCCAGTGATCTACAAAATCAGATTGGCCTGGATGACCTCCCCATTTTCCGTTAGCATAAGACAGCACTGGTTCATTAACGAGTTCAAACATCACGTTATCTGCACTCTTAATCTTCGGCTCAGAGGCAAGATAGCCCCAGATTTGATTGAACTTATCAAGATTTTCTTTCGTGGTGGCTTGATTGTCTTTCAGTGTAAAATCGAGTCCGATTGTTACATAAACGCCTCTAGTCTTGGCATATTCAATATAAGGAATAAGGACGTTTTGCGTAAATGATTGTGCACCAGCAAAATTGTATGTGCCTGCTGCAACATCGCCCATGTCCTCTCTGTCGATAAATAGGCGAACCTGATTCATATACCATCCATGGCTGTTTCCATATTTCGGAGAAGTGTCGGTAAACGTATTCGTAATATCCTTTAAATATTCCAAAATTGCTGCATGTCGGTTACCGCCGTTACGATCTAAATAGTAATTACTAGCCTGGTAAGTCCAGTAGGAGCCCCCTGGTTGATGCCATCCATTTAATAAAACCGTTTGGCCGCTGCTGTTTACCAGCTGGTTTCCACTAACGTGAAGCTTTGGTGCAGGCACACCTTCCCATGCATTTGCCGTCTGTCCGTTCAGTAATATCGGGATCATAAGGGTTACCACGAGCAGGCATTTTACTGTCCAGATCATACTTCTCCTCTGCATTAATCAGTCAACTCCTTCATGATTTTTTGCGTTCCAAGTATGTGTGACTTTGGCTGCTGGATATAAGGAAAATCACCTCCATTTCTAAGAGTATCTAGTGCAGATATCATCAAAGCAACTAGATAACCCAGTATTGTATGCGCTTGCAAAAGGAGTGTACAATCTTATTAGAGAAGATAACAACCTGTCAAAATATTGATGTGTGATAGATTCATGATTCAAACCAATATTGGCAGGTAGGCGTAAATGAAAATTACAGATACAATAATGGGATGAACGCGTAAACCGGCACACCAAAAACCATTATGATTACTTAGAAGATCCCTAATAAAACGCAATCGAAAGGATGATGATACATGTCTAACTCTGCACAGGATTCAATGAATGAAGCGAAGGGTCCGACAGCACCGCGCGATCCCTCCCAAGTTCCTTCATCTTTGGATGAGCCTGCAATTGATTTTGAATCACAAGCCTATCGTAATATGATAGATAAGTCGCTTTTAAGCAAAGGAAATAACTATAGACTGAAAAAGGCAATTGAGAAAGCAAAACGTGGTGAGCCTGTCACGGTGGCTTTTATTGGAGGTTCGATTACTCACGGGGCGGGTGCAGTGCCGCTTCATCTAAATTGTTATGCTTACCGGTCATATGATCTATTTAAGCGTATGTTCGCTGGAGAAGATGAGAGCTCCGTACGCTTGATTAAAGCAGGTGTGGGGGGGACGCCCTCAGAGCTTGGGATTGTCCGTTATGAACGAGATGTGCTGAGAGATGGTGCAGCCGAGCCGGATATCGTGATCATAGAGTTTGCTGTAAATGATGCTGACGATGAGACAAAAGGGAATTGTTACGAAAGTCTTGTCCTTAAAGCACTTGGTGCAGAAAACAAGCCAGCGGTCATCTTATTGTTTAGCGTGTTTGAAAGTGATTGGAATCTTCAAGATCGGCTCGCTCCTGTCGGCTGGCATTATGAGCTGCCTATGGTTAGTGTGAAGGATGCCGTAGTAGATCAATTTCAGTGGACCAAGGAACAAGGAAACGTCATTTCTAAAAAAGATTTTTTTTACGATATTTATCACCCAACGAATGCAGGGCATCAGATCATGAGCGATTGTCTTGGAAAGTTATTTGAAGAGGTCGACCGATCTTTACCTGACATAGAAGATGATGCAAGTGGGAAGCCGCCGCTGATCGGAAATGATTTTGTAGACATAAAACTGCTGGATCGCCTGAACGGCGACCATATTGCTGTAATTGATGAAGGTGGTTTTCAGGAGGTAGATACTGATCTGCAGAAGGCAGAGATGGATGATCATTCGTTTGGTACTATATTATTTCCTAATAATTGGATGCATACAAGCACATCAGATAAACACTATTTTAAGATGACCTTGCGAAGCAAACGGCTCATCATGGTTTTTAAAGACTCGGGAAATGAGGATTTTGGAACTGCAAGTATTTGGGTCAATGGTAAACGGGTAAGGACAGCGGATCCGCATAAGGTGAATTGGACTCATTGTAATGCGATTTTATTATACAATGAACAGGAAACGGATGAGCATACGATTGAGATTAGAATGGAAGAAAGACAGGAAAATAAGCGATTTACAATCCTAGGATTCGGCTATGTTTCATAAGTAAAGGTTACCGCGGTACTGCAAGTTTGATATAATAGCCCACAGAGAGGGGGATAAACATGTACACGGTAGAAAGTTTAATGAAACAATTAGAAGAGCTGAACATTGATAGGCAAGGTACGTTATTGATACATTCTTCGATGAAGAGTATCGGGCCGGTCGAGGGCGGTGCAGAAACAGTTTTGGATGCGTTTTCAGGATATATGAAGGACGGTCTGTTGGTGCTGCCAACCCACACATGGTCGTACATAAATGGAGATAACCCAAGATTTAATGTGGAACAGTCACCTTCCTGTGTTGGAATCCTGCCTGAGCTTTTTCGTAAACGGCAAGATGTTGTGCGTTCCTTACATCCTACTCATTCGGTGGCAGCATTAGGTCAGGATGCAGTAGAGTTTACTAAGGATGATCATCGGTTTGATACTCCATGTGCTAGAGGTTCCGCATGGGGAAAACTATTAGATCGAAAAGCGACTATATTATTAGTTGGGGTCGATTTAAAACGCAACACCTTTGTTCACGGAGTGGAAGAGTGGGTGGACATACCAGGCAGATTAACCGATACCCATGAGATGCTTTACACCGTTTTACCCGATGGAACCGAAATTTCTGTACCGTCCCGCAGACATTGCGGGTTATCGTGGTCAGAGCATTTTTGGAAAGTAGATGAGGTTCTTGAAAATAACGGTGCGATGGTTAAAGGACAGCTTGGAGATGCCACTGTCAGGGTATGTGATGCAGCTAAGACGGCGAGCATCATCACTGAAATGCTTGAAGCAAATCCGGATTTATTCTCAGATAATAACCCCTTGGATCGTGAGTACTTATTAGTGAAGTCCGTTCAGTAATATTTAAATATCTACAATAAAGCTATAGAAGAAAACGTAAAAAGCAACCACTTTATTAAGGTGTGGTTGCTTTTTATCTGATTATTTGCTCATTTAGTCTTAGATTGGTACCGTTTAGCACCATGTACGAATAGATATGAACTTTTATTGTAACGCTTCGAGTACAGCTTCGATTTCTTCAACTGTGAAATTCTCTAGCGCCATTTTTTGTAGTTTCTGTTTGTTTTCTTCGGTAAGCCCTTCAGATGCGATTTCCTTGACATATTTTAGATCAGATACGGATACTCGGCTGACGACGAATTTTAAAGCCTCATCTTGATTTTTGAACACCGCATCCTCTTTGTCCTCTTTATTATCTTTAGAGGAGGTTTCTACTGTGTTATCTTTCGCAGTATTGTTTGTTGAATTGTTCGTGTTCTTAGTTATATCTGAAGTATCATTTTTGGTTAAGCCTTTAATCTCATCTTGAGTTATACCTTTGTTTTCATTTGCTATATTTTTTAAATCGTTTGTTAGATTTTTGGAGTCACCTGTTAAATACTCTTCTTTCAATTGATTAATTGCTTGTTCTACTTCCGGCTTAGCTAGTTCTGCTGATATTTGATTTGCAGCCGTATGAATTACGGTATCATATGCCCACTTTCCTCCGAAGAAAAGCACAACAAGACAAGCTAGAAGGATGATCCAAGTTTTCTTCTTACGCATAAAAATCCTCTCCTTATTCAACGATCATACCATACATTTTAAGCAAGATAGAAGTCCTTATAGTTTGTTTTATCTATTTAATACTATTTCCTCAATAATTGTAAGTAGAATCTATGAAAAAGGGATATGATTAGAGGGTTGAAATAAGCAAAAAGAATAGAAAGAAACCTAGGAAACTAATTGCATGGAGATGTTAATGAGATTAATAGTGTCTTGCAAAGATTTGATAGTATAGAGGAAGCAGAAAAAAGAGGGAATTGATCGAACTAATCGATAAGAATAGAATAAAAAGAGTACGAATAACAACTAAAGTTATTATTTGTACGCCTTTATATTTTCAACTGTTATAGCAAATCTCATTTCTATAGAATAAAATGCGAAGAAAGATCTAGTTATATACGTTAACTTAACCATTACCGCCTTGGAAGGAAGGATATTTCGTCATTCCTCCGTCAGCAAAAATGGTAGTACCCGTCACATAGCTGGATTCGTCTGAAGCTAACCAAGCTGCTACGGATGCAATTTCTTCCGGCTTCCCAATATAACCGATCGGTATCAGATCTTGAACAGCGGCTCTCGATTTTGGATCTGCAAACTTCACCGCATTAATTGGGGTTTCAATAGCACCTGGCGCGATATTATTGATTCGGATACCTTTAGGTGCAAATTCAAGTGCCAGTGTTTCGGTCATTAATTTGACGCCGCCTTTGCTAGTTGCGTAATGAACAAAATGAGGCCATGGAATCTGCTCGTGAACACTAGATATATTAATTATTTTCCCTTTAATTTGATGGTCCAGCATGTAACTGATCGCTTCACGGCATCCTAAGAAGGTACCGGTCAGATTTACATCCATTACTTCTTTCCAGTTCTCGAGTGTCATTTCTTCCGATGGAACTTCGTTCTCAATTCCCGCATTATTAACCCAAATATCAACTGACCCAAAGCTTTCGTGTGCGCTTTGTATCAGTGCTTTTATATCCTCTTCTTTTGAAACGTCGCCTTTCTGACTGATCGCACGGCCTCCATTTTGGACGATTTCTTGAATGATTTCTTTCACGTTTTCTTCTTTGCTGTGATAATTAATGACTACATTTGCTTTCTCCCGGCCGAATCTTAGTGCCATTGCTTTTCCTAATCCCGTAGATGCACCCGTAATGATGACTGTTTTGCCTTCCAATTCTGTATACATAGTAACCTCCTGAAGAATGAATAAGTTTAGCTGTCTATTTATTATTAAACTCTTTACATAAAAGTAAGCAGTTTAGCTTTGAATTTTAAAGATCATGAGGTATTGTGATTCTGAAAGCAGGCTAATTTTAAAAAAGTATGAAGAAATATTCATCCAATTTTCATCCATTTACACACAAAACATGGAACGTATTGGTAGATTTATGATTCTACTTCTATTATCATAAGTCTCAAACAGGAGAAAGGGTGTGTAGATAAGTGGAACGTGAATTGGCGCTTGAGATCGTTAGGGTAACCGAACTTGCAGCATTGGCTTCTGCTCCTTGGATGGGCAGAGGTGATAAGAACAGTGCGGATGAGGCAGCGACTTTGGCGATGCGCGCCATGTTCGATTCGGTGTCTATTAAGGGAACCGTAGTCATTGGAGAAGGTGAAATGGACGAAGCGCCCATGCTCTACATTGGCGAAGAGGTTGGAAACAGTGAGGGTCCTGAAGTGGACGTTGCAGTCGATCCTCTGGAAGGGACGGAAATTGTAGCGAAGGGACTTAACAACGCACTCTCCGTTATCGCAGTTGCGAATAAAGGAAATTTGCTTCATGCGCCCGATATGTACATGGAAAAGCTCGCTGTTGGTCCTGCACTTGTAGGAAAAGTAAGTATTGAGGATCCCATAGATGTGACCATTCGCAAAGCTGCTGCAGAGTTAAACAAAAATATTTCTGACCTGACCGTAATGATCTTGGATCGTGATCGTCATGAGAGCATTATCAAGACACTACGGAAGGTGGGCGTTCGAATTAAATTTTTGAGTGACGGTGATGTGGCAGGAGCCATGGCACCTGCATTTCCCGAAGCAGGTATTGATATCTATGTGGGTTCAGGTGGAGCACCTGAAGGAGTACTTGCGGCAGCTGCGTTGTCTTGCCTTGGCGGCGAAATCCAGGGAAGACTCATGCCTGCTAATGCGGATGCATTTCAGCGCTGCTTGAAGATGGGAATTGCTGATCCTTATCGAGTGCTTACGATGGAGGACATGATCGGCAAGGACGATGTTATTTTTGCGGCTACCGGAGTGACCCCTGGTGAAATCCTCGGGGGAGTACGATATCTTGCTGACGACAGAGCGGAGACACATTCCATTGTCATGAGAGTCAAAACCAAAACAATTCGCTACATACGAACACAGCATTTCCTTCCAGGGAAGGAAGTACTTCATAAGGTTAGAAAAGCACAAGCGGCAGAGGAATCGGAGGAAGCGAGTGAACTTAAGCAGCAGGTGAATGTACAAAAAGAGGAGAGTCTCGCTGAGTCATTGAAAGTAACAGTAAGAGAATCAGGACAAGGGCCAGTGATAGAAACAGCGAAAAAAGGCTGATGTTCAGACCTGTTTGAGTATGGAGCAGAATATGCGTTTGTGGTCTTCGAACATTAGAATTCCTTATTCTATAGAAGAAGACCATAAGCGCTATTTTTAATAATAAAAGGTTCACGATGGTACAATCATCTTGCTTATACTTTTCCTTGCTTGTAGATCTCAAATTAGAAAGGTGGGCTGCACTGTGAAAATGATGTGGAGAATATATGTGTTATTATTCATTGTTTTATTCGCGGGTTATTATTGCTGGATTCAATTGATGCATAGCACTTTTAATCTGTTCAGTATTACCGGTATAGTATTGCCACTTATCTTATTGATTGCATTATATATGGTCAATCGGAAAGCAGGCAGTTGGGGCACCCATGCAGCATTAGTGATATGTTTAACTATTTTTGCGGGAGCTGTGTACCAATTATGGGTGCATGAGCAAAAATCACATTTTACGATGGTTCATTGGGTAGCTGAGCCGGAGAACCGTGTTTGGATGGTAGACGACCTGTTAGCAAAATACGACTTTGTTGGTATGGATGCATTATCGATAGAATCAATACTTGGCAAAGAAACGGAAACTGCCTATTTTCAAGCACCTAATCGGTCGGTGTATTATCTTGGCAATGAGCGTGGCTTTATTTCTATTGATAGTGAGTGGCTTGTGTTTGATTTTGACGAACAAGATAGGGTGACGAATGTAGAAATCATGCGGGATTAGAAACGCTTCTTTAAATATTTCGTAGAAGGAATAATAAAGTAAGAATTTCAATCGTTTTATTAGGAGGAAGCATTATGAAGTGGATCTTGTGGAGCAGCTTGATTCTTGTCATTGGCGGTATTGTATTAAATTTTTATTTGGAATACTTCACTCTCGCATATGCACTAATGGGAGTTCTCTTGTTAGTTATCTCAGGGTGGGGAACGATCGTACAAGTGAAGAATAGTGTCAATTCGGAGATGGATCAATATAAGAGAAACACATACACTGATGATGTTGAAAGATACACGAGATGAACAGAGAGTAACGTGAAAAATACTTAAAGAAGAACATTAGAAAAAATGATTTATATTTCATTCCTTCTCAATGCATGAACTTAAAAGGTTGTTTATCTTAATACATACAAAACGAAGTCGCTAATGGCGGCTTTTTTCTTATTACTCTGACACTAAAAACAATTTCATACAACCTTTAGTTGCTATAATCTGTGCTGGATCTAGAAGAGCATGTTTCTTCTTTAAACATATAGTTACAATTTCACCATTTCCATGTGTGTTATGTAGTTGATTCAGATTATATTTAAAAAGGCGAGATATAACATAAGAGGTGGGGGATTGTATAGTGACAAATCAGATGATAAGAAGTATAAGATCTTTATTTCACCACAAACCTAGAAAATTAGCTTTTAAAATATCCTTTTCTTATTTCCTGGTCATTTTAATTACCGTCGGTTTCAGTTACTTGGTCTTGTATCAAATAACTACCAATTCAGCTCAGAAAAAAGTAAATGAGGCATCACTGCAGACCATTACTTCTATACAGGCAAATGTGGATTTAATGATCGACAACGTAAATAACTATTCCAAAATGATATTTTCAGATCCTAACCTGCAAAGCTTGTTAAGGCAAGGAAACGTCTATTCCAACCTTCAACTCCAGTCTAAAGTCAGCGCTTATTTGTACAATCTTATGCAAGCGGTTCCAGTGATTGACTCTGTTCATATTTTTGATAATTCAGGCCATCGTTTCTCAGTAGAGACAGAGGAATCACCGTATTTAACGGGAGTAAATTTAGACGATGCTCCCTGGTATGAGCAAGTGGTACAAAATAAAGGAAAGTATATGCTGAGATTAAATGGCAGCGGAACTTTTTCAGAGAGTGATCCTGATGGAAACTTCGTATCCTTCATTCGTTTGATTCGGGACATAGACAATACATCTCGTCTTGGGATTCTTGTTATTAATATTAAAGACGATGCTTTTGTACAGGCCTATTCTCATTTGCTCCGTCAAAACCTGCTTGAAATTGCTATTTTAGATGAAAACAATGAGATCATCGTAGCTGATTCCGCTGAAGCTCAAAGTGATGCCGTCTTTAAAGAAATCCTTGCAACAAACAAAGACCGATTTGAAGAGCAATTTCAGCAAAACAGATCAGGAGTCCTTACAATGAGTTTGAATTCACAGAGATATACGACTTCGTATGTTTTGGGCGAGGAGAATCAATGGAAATTTGTGAGCATCACACCGTACAATACGACGAAGTCTACCAATAAATCGCTTGTTCTTCTTGCGCTGATTTTGCTGGTGGTTAATGGAGTGATCTTCTTTTTGAGCTCATTTATCATTTCACGCAGTATTATTAATCCAATTCATAAGCTTCTTCGTTCCATGAACAGGGCGCAAAGCGGTAACTTTATGAAAATAAACGTAGAGCTTAATAGTTATGAATTTGAACAACTATATAACGGATATAACCACATGATAGAAAAAATTGATCAACTGCTCAAGCGCATGATGGAAGAACAAAAAACAATTCGGAAGGCAGAACTAAATGTACTCCAGTCCCAAATCAAACCGCATTTTCTTTATAACACGCTGGACTCCGTATCTTCACTCGCCATGTTGGGATTAAACGAACAGGTATGCGAGCTGGTTGAAGCTTTGGGAAGCTATTACCGCATCAGTGTGAGTAAAGGACGAGAGGTAATCACAGTCGGTGAAGAAATAGAGATGGTTCGTAATTATTTAAAAATTCAGGAGGTACGTTATCAAGATGCGTTTGAGGCACAATTTGATGTAGATAAAAACAGCTGTCAGTCCCCGATTCCCAAACTGATTATACAGCCATTGGTTGAAAATTCGCTTTATCATGGGATAAGGCCCAGTGGAACAAAAGGTACAATCCGAATCAGTTCACGAAGTGCGGAGGATGTAGTAATAATAACCATATCTGATGATGGGATTGGCATGTCGAAAGAACAAATTGAGGAAATTCTTACTACGGAGAGAAAGGGAGAAATCAAGAGTTTTGGACTATGGGGAACGATGGAACGATTGCGTATATTTTATGGCAACAAGGATTGTATACATATTAACAGCGTACCGGGGAAAGGAACACATATTACACTTACGATACCGAATGGAGTGGATACCTCGTGGGAAAATTGAAAGTTTTAATTGTGGATGATGAATATCTGATTCGAAGTCTCCTTAGAATGCGCATGAATTGGGAAGAGCAAGGTTTGATCATTATAGGTGAAGCTTCAAATGCTCAGGAAGCCCTGGATATGGTAGATAAACAGAGACCAGACATCATTTTCACAGATATTTATATGCCCTATATTAACGGAATTGAGTTTAGCAGCAGAGTGTTAAAAAAATATCCGGACATTAAAATTGTCGTTGTTACTGGTCATGATGAATTTGAATACGCACACCAGAGTATTAAAATTGGAATTTCTGACTTTATTCTTAAACCGATTCGAGCTTCCGATTTACTCCATGTTACCGAAAAGTTAAAACGTATAATTAATGAAGAACGTAGACGGGATCTAGAACTGGAGAAGCTGAAGCAAGAATTGGAGCAGAATTTTCCCTATCTCAGAGAAAAATTTCTATATCAATGGCTTAAAGGAACTCTTTCTATAGAAGAAATTCATGAGAAAGCCGAATTCTTTAGATTTCCTATGTTCAACTGCAGAGCCGCATACCAGCTAGCTATTATAGAAATCTCTACATCCCAAGAGAAGCAGACGGAGGAACAACTGATTCTGCTCGGAATGGAATGCAAAAAACGAATAGAGGCATTTTTTTCACGAGATTCAGAAGTGATTATATTATCCGAAACAGAGGGCCGTATTGTAATTATTTCATTTAGCGGAGATGGAAGGATTGTCGACGATTGTGAGTCCCTTAAATTAATTCTCATAGATTCACTTCCATGTTTCGTAAACATCGGAATTGGGAGAAAGCGCGGCAATATCGAAGAAGTTCATCTCAGTTATCAAGAAGCGAACAGGGCACTTCATTATAAAATTTTTGCAGGTCATAATCAGGTGGTCTGCTTCAAAGATATCATGGAAGGCAGGGAAGATCATTACCGATCTAAGCCAGAGGTTCTTCAGGAGCTGCATTTCTATATCAGCGTCGGTTCGACAGAAAGGGCGGCTCAGATGTTAACACAAATATTTGATGCTTCATTTTCCAGTGCAGGGCAGTTCCGTACGGCGGCCATGGATGTGATTACAGAGTGCCAGCGCGCAGCGATGGAGCGGGGCATCGAGGACGAGCATACGTTGAATACAGAGACACTCGTTTCCATTCTAACGGCGGATAATCTGCCAGAACTAAAAAGAATACTCGAAAGTTACGTTCTTACCATTTCAAATATTATTAACATGAAGAATCAGGTCAAAGCAGGTAATCTGATCAGTCAGGTGAAAGCGTACTTAGAGAATCATATGAGGGATCCTAATGTGGGACTTGCAAGCACCGCTGCTGTATTTTTTATCAGCCCAGGACACTTGGGAAGACTTATGAAGAAGGAAACGGGTCAGACGTTTGTCGAGTATCTTACAGATATTCGCATGAAAAGAGCAGAGCATCTACTGAAAACGACCGATTTAAAAGGATACGAAATAGGAGAAAGGGTAGGTATCATCGATCCGCATTATTTCAGTGTCTTATTTAAGAAAACGATGGGAAGGTCTATGAACGAGTATCGAATCGGTAAATGATAAAGGGAAAGATGTTCGAATTTTAAAAGGGAATGTGCGGATTTTGAATGGAGTAAACATGGGAGCTTCCCTATAATGTCCTTTAGAAGCGTAAAAACACTTAGGGAGGTCAGAAAATGAAAGCGTTATTAAAAAAATCAATGAGCCTCGTTCTGGCAATGGGGATTGCAGGCAGTCTCGCTGCCTGCTCTGCTGGTTCATCCGAAGGTAAATCAGCAGACAAAGATGCAAGCGGTTCCATAAAGCTGACGCTGTGGGATCAGTCCGTAGGAAATACGGATCCGTCAGCGAAGCTGCTGCCTGAGATCATCGAGAAATGGAATAGCGAACATCCAGATATCCAGGTTGATCGGTCGGGAACGACAGGTGAGCAGTATAAAACGAAAGTAAAGACTTCGCTCGCCGCAGGCGAAGCGCCTGATCTTTTTTACGGTATGGGAGGCGGCAGTTTTATGCAGCCTTATATCGAATCAGGCAATGTTCTGGAGATATCCAGTTACTTAACAGATGACATTAAGTCGAAGATGGGACCGGGTATGGCGGAAGCCATTGAAGTGGATGGCAAAATTTATACCCTGCCGGTTTACACGCATATTGCTAATCTATACGTGAATACCGACTTATTTGACAAAGCGGGTGCCAAAGTTCCAACGACTTATACGGAACTGCTTGAGGCCGTAGAAAAATTGAAAGCGGCAGACATTACGCCTGCTCTTATTGGAGAAAAAGACCGCTGGCCGGGCATGTACTGGTATGACATTATTGCGATGCGGCAAGCTGGAAATGAAGCTGTGATCGAGGCATTTAAAGATCCATCCAAATGGGACTCTCCTGAGTTTGTGGCGGCTGCAACCAAAATGCAAGAACTGGCTAAGGCAGGCGCCTTTAACAGCAGTATGTTCAGCATGAGTTATGATGAAATGCTAGGCGCGTTCAACGCAGGGAATGGAGCTATGATGTTCCAAGCCAACTGGGTTAATGCGGGGATCGAAGACCCGTCCTCGGCTGTAAAAGGGAACGTCCAAGTGATCCCTTTCCCAACTTTTGAAGACGGCAAAGGTAAAAGTACGGAAATATTCGGCGGAGCCGTTGACGGTTTCTATGTCAGCAACACCACGAAGCATCCTAAAGAAGCAGTTGAGTTCTTGATGTATTTGAGCGAGCAGCTTGGAACACAGGGATATCTTGCCGGCGCAGGACTTCCTAGCTGGAATATTGATGGACTGGATACTTCGAGCCTTTCCACTCTCGATACCTCTGCCGCAGATATCATGAAGACAGCAACTTCGTTTATTGCATGGTGGGACAATATTCTCCCAGCAGATTCTGCAGAAACACACAAAAACTTAATCGCTCAACTTCTCGCAGAAGACATCACGCCTCAAGAATTCTGCAAACAGATGGCACAGCTTAAACCAACAGAACTGAAACTTTGATCCGTGAATAAACCCAAATGAGATGTGGTCAGGGACTTTCCCTGACCTTATCTTTGAGAGGAGAACGATCAGCATGAATTCGGTATTTTCTAACAAGAAGGCCATTATGATATTTGTCCTGCCTACCCTTCTATTATTCTGTACAATCGTATTAATTCCGATCGTTGTCTCTGCATATTACAGTTTACTGGATTGGAATGGCATCTCCAAAGGTACGTTTATTGGACTGGGCAATTACACGCAGATGTTTCAGGATCCGCGAGCATTAAAATCCATATATAACTCATTGTTGTTCGCAGCAGCCTCTATTTTCATTCAGCTGCCTATCTCTCTTTTACTTGCACTGATCCTGGCATCGTCCGTGAAAGGAGAGGGGTTTTACCGAACAGTATATTTCTTGCCGGTACTCATTTCGACGGTCGTTGTCGCGCAGCTATGGTCGAAAATTTATAATGCGGATTATGGCCTTTTAAATACAATGCTCGAGAACATTGGTCTTTCGAGTCTGGCCCAAGATTGGCTAGGACAGAAGGATACTGCGCTTGCGGCATCGTTTATCCCTACCTTGTGGCAGTATATGGGTTATCACATGTTGTTAATGTATGCAGGAGCGAAGTCGATCTCTCAAGATATATTTGAAGCTGCCAAAATGGACGGGGCTTCACGCATGCGGACTGCTTTTGCTATTACCATACCGCTAATGAAACCGATTCTTAAAGTTTGTCTCGTCTTTTCGGTCATCGGTGCCTTTAAGGTGTTTGATCTGATTTATGTACTGACAGGAGGCGGTCCGCTTTTCTCTACTGAAGTGCCGAGCACCTTGATGTACACGACCATTTTCGGAACGTATCAATATGGTTACGGAAGTGCTATTTCCGTCTTTATCATTTTGGAATGTTTAGTGGTTACTGTTCTTATCAATAAATTTTTCAAGATAGAATAGGAGGGAGAAAAATGAAAACAGCAGAAGTACGATTGCGGAAAAAAACGACATTTATTAGAAACATCATAATACAAGCTTTTTTAATTGTTGTTGCTATTGTACAGATCTATCCCCTGATCTGGCTGGCCTTTTTCTCCCTGAAAGATAATAGTGAAATATTCAGTGGAGATGTTCTAGGGCTGCCTGACAAATTTCTATGGAGCAACTACTCGAAGGCTCTATCAGACGGTAATGTGCTAACATACTTTTTCAATAGTGTGCTTGTTACCTCTGTTTCCATCCTTCTTGTTCTAATTCTTTCCTCTATGACGGGTTATGCAATCACAAGAATGAACTGGAAACTCAGCAGCATAACAATGACAACCATCCTTCTAGGAATGATGGTACCCATTCAGGCAACGCTTCTGCCGCTCTTTATGGTACTTAAGAACTTGCATTTATTAAACACTTATTGGTCTTTGATTATACCGTATGTAGCTTTTGGAATTCCTATGGCAGTGTTCATACTGGGCAGCTTCTATAAAGGGATCCCAAGGGAGATGGAAGAATCGGCGGTCATGGATGGCTGCGGCATTTATAGAACTTTCTTCTCCATTATATTACCGCTCGTACGTCCTGCCATTGCTACTGTAGCGATATTTACGTTCCTATCTTGCTGGAATGAACTTATGTTTGCAGTGACGTTTATTAATAAAGAATCCTATCAGACGCTTACGGTTGGAATGATGTCCATGGTAGGGACTTATATTACACAGTGGGGAATTATTGGAGCCGGACTTATGATTACTACACTTCCGACCGTTATGATCTACTTGATACTCAATAGACAAGTGCAGCAAAGTATGATTGCGGGCGCAGTTAAAGGATAAGACCTTCTAAAGCGAGAATATCTATAGATAGAAATCGATTTCATAATTTGACTAAATAGTTGGAGGACTAGTTATGACCAAGTTATCTATAGTACATAAGGTGTCTACTCAGGAAAAAGTGGTTGCCTTTACATTCGATGATGGACCTCATCCGCTTTATACCAAACAAGTGCTGGACATATTTCGCGATGTTAATGGCAAAGCGACATTTTTTATGATCGGCCAGGAAATGGATGCATATGAGGAGATCGCTAGAGAAGTACATGCTGCTGGGCATGAGATTGCCAATCATACCTTCTCACATCCTGATTTAACCAAGCTAAAGCTAGAGGAAGTGCGGACAGAATTGCAACAGGCAGATGAGAAAATTCGCCATCTAACAGGAAAGCCTGTACTAAATTTCAGACCTCCGTATTTTTCGGTTAATGAGGATATCCTTGCACTCGCGGGGGAGTTCGGATATACCGCTATTGGTACAGTGAACGGTGGAGCAAAGGACTGGGAGCAGCCAGGTGTTGATTATATTTTGGATCATACAAGACCGACCATCGATCATGGCAGCATTTTAATATTCCATGACGGATATGGTGAGCGTGCTCAAACGATTGAGGCTGTCAAGATCCTAGTGGATGAACTTCATCATGAAGGATATCGTTTCTTGACCGTAAGTGAGTTGCTCCATCTTACGAATCACTCTTAAAAATGAAGGAGGAACAGAAGTGATATATTTCTGTTCCTTTTTCTAGTTAGGTCAGTTATTTGGGTAATGTTGATTTTCGGAAAAAGTAAAATCAAGATTACGGATGTCCACATTCCTATGCCAAGTGTCTCGGTCATGACAAAAGCCCGTGACCCGTCTTGAAGTAGAAGAGCTTCAGCGTTTATTTAGCTGAAACCGTGATCCTCATACTACGAAATACAATGGAAAGAATAATGTAAATTAAATTATTAATCCGCTGATCTCGATATAATGATCAGCGGTTTTTTTTGCTTTTACAATCGCAGTCGAATCTTTGGTAGTATCCTAAAATTTATATTTTAGTAATTATGGGACGTTCGCTGGATTTTCCTCCAATTCATTTAAGTAGTTAAATTATGCTATCCTAGCAGAAGTGATGATTGGTTTGCCATAAACGGTGAAAACCAGTCAAAGTTATGTCTGTGGATTGACTGCTAGATAAAGAAAGTGGGGACGATGTTTTGAATTCTTCTGTAACTACCAATGGAAAATTAAATCCGATATCTTTTTCTTTTATCCGGTTTTATATGTTAGCTTTTTTGTTTTTCGCTGCGAATTCGGCGCTGACTATTATTCTCCCCTTGCGGAGTGAGGCTGCGGGATTAAACCAGGCTGAAATTGGTCTCATGATGGGGGCGTACATGTTTACATGTATGCTCCTAAGACCGTTTGCGGCGGGGCTTCTAGGGAAATATGGGCCGCTTCGTGTGATGAAATGGCTGCTGATCTTACATGCTTCAACGCTGCTATTGTTTATCTTCTCTGGAGTGGAAATGTATCTTTGGCTACGGGCACTGCAGGGTGTGGCTACTGCGTTTTTCTCCATGACAATGCAGGCAGGGATTGTAGAAAAGCTGGAGGATAAAGACCGGGCACAAGGTCTGTCGATGTATACCTTGTTTACGATGGTCCCTTCACTGGTCATCCCCATACTTGCTATTCAAATTTGGGAAGATGCAAACAATATCTGGTTTACTGTGCTGATGATTGGACTCGCAATTTTCCCGCTTATCATTGGACACAAGGTGGATTTACCGCAGACTACGTTGCAAAACAAATCATATACGCTGAGAGACATGGTACGTTCATTCGGTGGTATCTGGCGTAGCACCCCACTGTTAGTTAGTAGTGTTGTCATGTTGTTTGCCTCGTGTGTATTTGGGGCAACTGCGACCTTTCTTCCTTTGTACATGGTATCGACCGGGGAAGCGAGTGCGGGAGTGTTTCTAACGATTCAGGGGCTCATTGTGATTTTATGCAGATTCATTTTACGTAAAAAAATCCCGTCAGACGGCAGCTGGAACACCTGGCTAATAGCCGGTCTGCTGTTATGTGCTGCACTGGGAACCCAGCTACTCGCACTAATGGAGACGATAGGAGCGCTAGTTTACCTGTCCGCGGTACTCAGCGGTTTTGCCGTGGCATTTATCTACCCGACATTAACTACCTATTTGTCTTTTGTGCTCCCCTCTGAATCCAGATATGTGCTTATGGGCATTTTTATGTCCTCGTATGATTTGGGTTTCTCTCTGGGCGGACTTGTAATGGGTTTGGTTGTACAGAGCAGCTCGTATTCCATGATGTTTACGATCTGTACGCTTCTTTCCATCATTGCCTTAATCTTGGTATTGGTTTTCAAAGAGCAGATGGAAGCAGGGAATAGGGCCCAATCAGCAGCGCCAAACTGAATAGAACTTATGTAATGAAAGTTGAAAACTCTTATTTGCAATGACTAGCTCCCTTGAAGGCTCAAGGGGGCTAAGTGTGTTTTTTTTTGAGCAAGGATTGTTTTGTTACGACTTAAGTAAAGGGGTGTAAGTTGGCAGAAGCATTGAATTTTGATAATATTTTAATTATAATTAATTAGCATACATATTATTTGTATACATACGAATTAGAAAAGGAGGTTGCCGATGAATCTTAGCACAGAAGAAATGTACGGGTATTCCATAACGAAAACCAGTAGAGCTTTACTTCGTTTTTTAACAGGTCATCTGAAAAGGTACTCCATTACACCTGAGCAATGGACCGTACTAAAAAGACTCTATGAAAATGATGGTATTAAACAAAAAGAACTCGCCTCCATCGCAGACAAGGATCCCGCAACGTTGGCGAAGATCCTAGATATATTGGAACGAGGTCAATTCATTATTCGCAAAACGAATCACACAGATCGGCGCTCCTACTTCATATTTATTACTGAAAAAGGAACAAACCTAAGAAATGAAGTCTATGTTCATTTGGAACACCTATTCGAACAAGTTCTAGAAGGAATATCAAATGAAGAATTAACGATTTTTACTAAAGTACTTCAACAGATTGAGAAAAATGCAACGAACGATATGGATATATAGTTTTGAATCGAGGTAGACAAGATGAATAATCATAATGCTTATAGCTCTCGGCGGCGTGCAAAACACACGTTCCCAAAGAGACCCATGTACAAAGAAGCTTTTCAAATAAAGCCTATTCCTTTGAACTGGTTTAGAGGAGTAGGTTCTGCAATTAGTGTCGGGTACACCATCCCTGCTGGGCGTATTAATGGGGAATCCTGCCTTAGGAATCTTGGCTTCTATAGGAGGATTCACTTTTTTATATGTATCTAATGAGACCTATGAACAGCGTGCTGTTCGATTATTTTGGGTTGCTCTTGGACTCGCAGTATCCTTTGCGCTGGGAGCATTATGCTCTTACAATACAATGTTAACGGTGCTTATGTTTGGGATCGTAGGGGGATTATTTACCCTTATGTTTACGGTTTATCAGATTACGGGACCAAGCGGAATGTTCTTTGTTCTTGCGTATGCAGTTGGTACCTCTATGACAGCAGATCTGCATGTGATTTTGCAGGATTGTCTTATTCTACTTCTTGGCGGAATGTTTGCTTGGATGGTAGGTATGGCTGGAGTTATTAAGAATCCTCATCGTACGGAGAGTAAAGCAAGTTCTGCAGTATATTATAGTCTGGCAAATCTACTATCTGCTGTGGGGACCGCACAGTTTACGGATCTGCAGCACCAGACGGCCTCTCTCATGCAACAGGCAGATCGTACATTAATGAATTCCAAGTGGTTCGGACGGAAAGACAAACCATATACAGAGAAATTAAGAGCTCTTAATACACAGGCAAGAGAGATTTTCCTTTCCATACTTGATATCTCCTTACTGCCAAAACATGAAGTAGAGGAACAACTCAGCAGTGCTTTACAAATCATAGGTGATCAGTTGCTTGGAAAAGAGAACGAATCAGGTTTTGCGGTGCCCACCTTTGAAAATGAATTAAATCATTCGATAAAGAACCTGTGTCTTAACATTAAGATGGCTGTTGAGGTAAACTCAAAAAATGCCTTTGATCTTAAAACAGATCCTAAGGACTACAAAACGAAAACAGGAATTCGCGTACTATGGAGAAATGTGTTTACCTCTGGATCCAATGCTCCTTTTATCGCACTTCGATACGGAATTATTCTTGTTATCTCAGCTGCGATTGCGTATGGCTTTCATTTCGACCGGTCTTACTGGGTACCTCTATCCAGCGCATCGGTTATGGGCGGAGCAACGTATGTGGCGAGTCTTCATCGAGGTATGCAGCGCTCTTTGGGTACGATCATCGGCATTATTGTAGGTGCCATGTTATTATGGTTGCACCCTCAATTCGTAGCGGTTCCGCTAATACTAGCCACTCTGCAGTTTGTTGTTGAGTTAATCTATGGTCGGAACTATTCATTAGCTGTTATCTTTATTACACCGAGCACTTTGTTAATCGGTTCGACTTTACAACCTGAATTGACAAGCGAATTTTTCATTTCTGCGCGGATCGTTGATATTATCATAGGAAGTGCGGTAGCTATGGTCGGCATTACCTGGTTATGGAGGAAAACAGCTTCAAAAAGATTACCTTCTGTTTTTAAAGAGGCGGTAGAAAGAGAAGGTGAGCTTTTAGCTGCCATTTTAAACAGTGAAAGTATTGGGGTTAGAAAATCAATCGAAGAAAAACTTCAAAATTCGCTCATTCAGCTGAGACTTGTGTATGATAATGCTTTTGCTGAATCGATGAGAAGAAATGCACGAACCACTATTTTATGGCCTGCTGTAGGTGATAGTTTACATCTGGGCTACATGTTATTAGCTGCGTCTCGTAATGATAACCCTATTAATCATGTTTCAAGTGATCGAATTGAGAAGTATCAACATGGTTTTTCAGTGCTTGCGGAATCTATTGAAAATAATAAAAAACCAGTTATGAACATGCCTGCGTTGCCTGAATTCCCTTCGATATATGAAGACATTATGCAGCTAAAGCGTTCACTTCGAGTCCTTGACTCTTCACTGAATTTTACGAGATTTTAATTTTACTTGTATAAAAGAATACTGAATATTAAGCGTCGCAGGAAATCAATCCTGAGGCGCTTTTTTTATTTATGTGACGAAAGATTTCAACCAATTATCCTGGACAGTCAAACGACCACAGAAATGTTAACACATTTCTTATAGGTTAGCTTTTGACCATATTTGAAATAAAAGCTTGAAAGTGACGTAACGTCATTCATTATAATGGCACTATTGATAATCATTGAATAGAAACCGCTTAATAAAAGGGGATGGGAACATGAAGAAAGAAGACATGATTATATATGGATGCGTAATTATCGGTGCAGGAATTGGTCTTTTTATTGATCACCCGCTTCCAGCGGTAGGTATCGGACTTGGAGCAGGCTATCTAATTAATTTCATGATGAGTAGGAAGTAATCAGAAGTTTGGAGGCATGAGAAAATGATACATATAAAAAACTTAGCAGAGCAAACGAATATTACAGTGAGAACGCTGCGTTACTATGAACAAATTGGACTTTTGGCATCTTCCTCTAAAACGGAAGGCGGACATCGGCTATATACAGAGGGAGATCTACAAAAGCTTCAGCAAATTCAATTTTATAAAAACATGGGGTATCGGCTTTCAGATATTAAAGAGATGTTAACTGATCCTGAGTGGAATTGGGGTGATGGGTTAGCCAATCAGTTAATATTTATTTTGGGAGAACAATCAAGGTTAAATGAAATGGAGCAAACCTTACGTGCGTTAATAAGTGGCATTGCCGTCGAAGAAGGAAATCAGGAAAAAGCAATTCAACAACTAATTAAGTTATCTTTGCAAGATAAAAGAGGACTTGATAAATATAGAAAATCGACATTTACGGATGCTGAACTGGGTCTATGGGCTAAACTGCCGAAAATGAGTGCGGGAAATCCTGAGTCTATGGAATGGATAGCCCTTGTTGGCCTAATAACAAAATACTATACGTGTAAGGAACCGTTCTCATCGCCTTGTGTGCAAAATATTATTCGGAGAATGCTGGAGAAACAAGAAGCAGAGTATGGAGGTGAAGACGCTTTTATCGATAAGTTATGGGAAATGCGAAAAAATCCATCAGCGTCTGAACAACTTGGATTATATCCTATGAAAACCGAAGTTCTTGAATATATGGATCAGGCTTACGAAATTTTCATTACTAACGATATACAAACAAGTAACCGGGAGGGAGGGCGCACATGAACACTGAGTTGTTACTCATGATCGGTGGATTATCCCTACTCGATACCCTTAGTCCAGCCACATTAGGGATCACTGTATATTTACTTCTAACTGAAAAGAAAAAAGTAGGCTTAAAATTAATGGTATATTTATTTACAGTCATTGGATTTTATTTTAGCGCAGGTGTGGCAATCAAGTTAGGATTTGGATTCTTTTTCGATGTGTTCTCTACGTTCTTACAGAATCGTCTGGTCAGCTGGATGCTATTTATTGTAGGGGGGATTTTGTTTATTTGGAGCTTTTATGTTCCGAAAAGAAAGAAGTCTTCCTATACAAGTCCAATAACCAAAACGAATTCGACAATGATTGCTCTAGGTGTTACCACATCACTTGTAGAAGTGGGGACAGCTCTTCCTTATTTCACTGCCATTGCGCTTATGACTAATTCAGGTTTGATATGGTATGAGTGGCTCCCATTACTGTTCGCTTATAATGTAGTCATGGTACTCCCGCCATTCATTTTGTACATGTTATATATGTTATTAGGTTCAGTAATGCAGAAGCCTTTAAAGTTCATCCAAAATCAGGTGACGAAGAATTCAAGCTCATTCGCTTCGTGGATCATGTGTATTGTCGGGTTGTTATTAATGCTATATAGTGTGGATTATTTATAACTAGAAAATGAGAACGGAGTTTATTATTAGAGAATTATTGTTAAAGAAAGAAACATTCATTGGATCCGTGATGTTTAGATATTGATTCAATTATTAAAAAGAAAAAATCAATGAGAATAGAGGGATTTTTATGGTTGGATGGAATGAATCTCAAGACCTTGAAACGTCAAAATATGTAGAACAAAGCACAGACCCAAGTCTCTATAGTGTACTCATTCACTTTACTCCACAAGCACCGTTTATCTATCTTATTGAAAATGATGTATTTGAAGTAAACGCGGGAGTTGCTTTCATAGATTCTGATTTGCAAATCGCAGGTACTTTTGTTTGTCAAAATGGATTGAAAACGATAGAAGAAGTCGAAGATTTTTTAAGTGATAATCAATTAATCAACCCGATTCGGATTGACTACTGCTAAGATGATAAAGGATGTGGCACATGACTAATAGACTGACAATGAAGAATGCAGGATGGATATTTTTCGTATCCTATGTCACTGGCATCATACTGTCTGGATGGATGAGTTCGAATGGAAACCTGCATCACGATAATCTATTCTTATTTCTGGGCTATGTGGCAGTCGGACAAATTATACTAAATGTGTTACCCGCTGTAATCTGGTGCCGGTACCGGCATATATCTCTTCGTACCGTATTCAGGCTACATAAAGTTTCATTTAAAAATATCTTACTCTCTTTAGTGATTTATGCACTCAGTCAAATCATATTGCTATTTTTTCACCAGATTACGGAAGTGGTATCCGTCTTGCTTGGAGCATCTTATAAAACATCACACTATCCGGTTGCGGATTCAATCTTTTCCTTTTGTATTCTTCTGCTGAGTATCGGGATAATCCCGCCTATATGTGAGGAGCTGTTATTTCGGGGAGTTCTCATTACCGGGTATGCAAGACATGGAATATGGTTTTCCGCTGTGATGAGCTCTTTTCTATTTGCCTTGTTCCATGACAATCCTTACCGGCTGATCGAATTATTCGGGGCGGCTCTTGTTTCCTCTTTATTGGTAATTAAATCAGGCTCTATTATTCCAGGGATGATTGTTCATTTAATAACAAACTCGGCTTATGTAATCAGCTCATACCTTCAGAGCGGAGATATGCTTGAGAATATTTCTACTCCTGGAGGTCCTGGTGCAGCAATCATATTGATAACAGGCGTTGCTTCTATTTTCGCTTTTATGATCTGCTGGAGGCTGTTTATACGATTTGACCCGTCTGAAGAAATGATGGAACAGAAGAGGAATGTATCTTCCCCGCTCCGTTACTTTGGTTGGAGTCTTCCTATTGTATTGTCCATAGCTGTGTTTATTATTAAAGTTAACTATCTTTAACTACCTATCATTTATGGATTAGATGAGCGAGTAAAAATAAATCCTGTTTTCCCGTCAACATAAAGGGAAAACTCCTAATTAAAAAGGGACTCTCCAAAAATAAAATGTACTCTAATAAGATGACTTTTTTCAAAGTGTCTATCTTATAGAGTACATTAAAAAAATGGAGAGCCTTTTTTATGATGTTCCATCTTATTCTTTCTTATAAAAGAATCGAGAAAGCAAGATACCAATACCTCCGAGTCCGATAAATAGGACTGCCTTTATGATCATCGAAACCGTTGGAAGATCGAAGAAGATGACTTTGATTAAAGTTAAAAATAGGAGAGCAATCCCTGCAAGTCGAACTTGTTTGATTTTTTTCTTGAGACCGTAGGCTATTACAGCAATGGCATACCCTACCCAAGTAGATGAAATGATCAAATGTTGAGCATTTTCACTTACATTTTGTGTCAGTACAGAAGTGACATCGGTTATAAAGATGAGGAATAGTAGCCCGAGTCCGTAGTAAAGAACTCTAATCCATTCTTTCGTTTGCGTTTGATTTTCAGTAGGGTAATGTCTCAATAAAACGATCATGCCTGCTAAGGTAAGCAGAATCACGATCCATATAAAAGTATTAACGGATGCAATGGAATCCATGCCGTCTAATAAGACAATACATCCTGCGAGAAACCCTACCAGATAAATGAGTAGACCGTTTATTTTTTGGAACAATGATTGAATAATGAAACCCAGAGCAAGAGCGATAAAACCCTCGATAATGAAAAGACCGATAACCCATTTCTTCTCGGCCACTTCCATCAATAAGAAAAGTAAAGAGTAAGATGATATGGTAAGCATATAAGGCAGTGTATCTTTGAAACCTTTTCTCCAGGTGTATGCTGAAACCCCGCTGTATAGCAGTGTGAATGATAACAAAATAAGAATGATGTCTGACTCCAAGATTAATCTGGACCAAACAGCGGTTAAGACAAAGCTTGATATCAATATACGAAGCTCATGATTTATCATTCCTTTTCTAAGCAAGATGGAGGCTAAAAGAATGAGGTGCTGGACCATTACACCGTAGACAATCCACCTATCATTTGAGATCGTACCAACCATACTAAAAATGAGAAAAGCAGGGTGTATCAAAATAAATGAGGTATAAAGTAAGGTTACAAAACGATGCCTGATCGCAAAGATCATGGCGCTGATGTAGAGCATTACTTCGTAACATACAAAGAATGGTGTAGATGGGTTGTTATCGACCAGAAAAGGTGTCAAGATTCCCGATATAATGGCGAGAACACCTAATGTCTGCGATTTGTAGCGGTAAGAGAACAAAAGTCCCAGCACTGTCCAAAGTACGTTGAGAACAAAAGCGATAGGGGCATTCATAAAGTCATATAAGTAATGCGCTGCGAATGTGGTAAGCATGAAGATTCCTATGGAACCCGCCAAAAGCACTTGTGATAACAAGAAGCGCTGATGCTTGTGTTGTCTCATACCGAGATAAATGAAAGCCGCACCCGCGAGAAAACCAATCATGCATCGCATTTCCTCAGTAATATAACCACCATCCACTGCTGCTTTGAAACCCCAAATTAATCCGATTAAAAAGACAAACAAGAATATACGAGGAAGCCAAACCCTAGCGATGAGATGCTCCCAATCGGTATCTTTTTTCCTGATGTTCTCTTGTGGCGTTTTCTCTCTTGTTTCATCGTAAGTTGTACCGGAGGGGACAGGCCCCTCAATCCATGTTTTGGACCGTGGTTCTGTATCCGTAGTAACTTTCTTTGATATTTTATACTGTTTTAATTCTTGTACTTCTTTCTCAAGTTCCATGATTCGTTGTTCTAAAAGATTTAAACGTTCATCATGACTCACGAACAAGATCCTCCCTCATCCAATTTTTGGTTTCCTATTAATGTAGCATTCCTTTACATGATATTGGAAGAAATTTTTCTTATGTCTGTTAAAATGGGTAAAGAACAGAAGGGAGGATCATGGTGAATTACTTGTCTTACCAAAATGCATAGGAGATGAACTTCATGAAAAAGGTATTTGTATTAGGCGGAACTGGATTTCTAGGTTATTTTACGATTAAAGAATTGGGAAGACGAGGATATAATGTGTCGACTATATCGCGGCATCCCATGCCAACAGAGGATCTATTGCCTGGAGAAGTCGAGCACAAAGTAGGGGATATCAATAACATGTCAGATGATGAGATTCGTGAGATACTAGAAGGCGTTTATGGATTTGTATACGCTGCTGGAGCAGATGAACGGACATTACCTGAAGCACCAGCAATAAAGTTTTTTTATGAAGCCAATGTACTTCCTACTCAGCGTCTTGCTAGATTAGCGAAACAAGCAGGCGTGAAAAATTTTGTCATCCTTAGCTCGTATTTTGCGCATTTTGCAGAAGAGTGGACCGATATTCCTTTGAAACAAAATGCTTATCCTCGTTCTCGATTGCTTCAAGAAGAATTAGCTTGTCTTGAAGGTGAAGGAGGAATGGATGTGATGAGCATTCGTTTGCCTTACATTTTCGGTGTGATGCCAGGACGCATGCCGCTATGGTCCATGTTTGTCAATCGATTGAAAGATCAGAAGATTGTTCCCGTACTTGGCGGAGGTACAGCAATGGTTACTGCGCAGCAAGTAGCAGAAGCTGCGATTGGAGCGATGGAGTATGGTGAACATGGCGGAAAGTATGCGATTTGCGGCATGAATATGAAGCATAGCGAGTTTTATCAAATGGTATTGGATGCACTTGGACAGGAAGATAGCACGGTCCAGGTTGTGTCATTAGATCAAATGAAACCAGTGATGGAGCAGATTGATGCTAACAATGGAAAGGCAGGTAAAGAACAGGGGGTACTCAATAGTATGATGGCAGAGATCCAAAACCGAGACGCCTATCTTGACCCAGCTGAAACCATGTCTCTTCTTACATATCATGAATATGATATTCGAGCATCTATCAGGGAGACGCTCCAAAAATGTGTTCAAGAAGGGGCGAAAGCTGAATTTCAATAATCAATTAATCCAGTGTTAAAGGTATTATCTATATGAATTTGATGAGGCAGCCGAACCATGTTCGGTTGTTTTTTCTATGCGAATAAGCAGGCTTTGCTACATTCATTATTTACCAAGTGACCACATACATGATCATGGCTAAAATGAGAGACACTTTGCACAAGGCAAATCTAACCTATTCTGGATATTTGTTATAAAAGTTTTAGATAGAGAGGAAGGACTCCGCTTGAGGAAAATCACGATTTGGTCTTTGCTCATTATGTTTATGTTGACCTCTGGGTGCCGAAAGGAAGAAGTAAAACCTGATGAACAAGATGTAGTACAAGTAAAATCCATAAAGAGAGAAGACTCTAAGAAAGTGATTTTCTTTATGGTCGATTCTTTAATGTCTCAAGCCATTGATGACGGAATCAAGCAAAATAAACTGCCTGCTTTCCAGTATCTAACGGAACATGGGATGTACTATAAGGACATGGTTAGTTCATTTCCCACTATGTCGGTAACGATCGATAGTTCTCTAATTACAGGAACGTACCCAAACCGTCATCATGTGCCAGGTCTTATATGGTATTCGGCGGATAAGAAGAAGGTAATTAATTATGGTACAGGGCCGATGGAGATATGGAAACAGGGAGGAAATGAGGTATTACAGGATGCGCTAATCAACTTAAATGGGAATCATTTAAATCCACAAATACCTACGATATACGAAGATTTGGCTAAGCATGGTTTAAAATCGGGTTCTATTAATGGCTTGATCTACCGAGGGGCGGCGAATCATAGGTTGACGATGCCAGATTGGCTTACAGGCATTACCTCGTTACCCAAAGAAGTGCAAGTAAAGGGTCCCGATTTTTTTGCCTTAGGTTCTCTTGCAAATCCACTAGAGACTGTAAAAGAGTTACCAGACGGCTTAACGAAGCGACTAGGTCTGAGCAACGAGTATTCCATGAAAGCCGTAAAGTATTTGATTAAGGAGAACAAATTACCTGATTTCTTATTCGTTTATCTGCCAGACCTCGATCAGAAATTACATAAGAAAGGACCACAAGAACGAAGCGGTGTGGAAGAACTTGATAAGCAGCTAGGTTCTTTATTACCACAATTTGGTTCACCGCAGGAAGCATTAAGAAAAAACATTTTTATTATTGCAGGTGATAGCGGAATGACGTCCCTTTATTCTGCTCAAAACAACTCGGTTGTTGATTTACCTTCTCTACTTAAAGAATACAGCGTACTAAAACAAGGTAAATCCGTTACGGACGAAACGGACATCGTACTTGCTGTAAATGAAACGATGGCTTATGTTTACAACTTTAACAAAGAAAATTCACTAAGAGATGTTGCTCATGCATTAACCTCCGATCCCCGTATCGATATCGTGTCTTGGAAAGAGAATGAATGGATTCATGCCTTGCAAGGAGAAACAAATAAAGAAGTGAAGTATACATCAAATGGAAGCATGGTCGATCGCTATCAGCAAAAATGGACGGTCGAACAAGATTTAGATGTGCTTGATTTAAAATTAAATACAAAGAATCAAAAATTGTCTTATGGAAAATACCCTGACGTACTGCAGCGTTTATCAGGCGCATTACATTCACATTCAGGGGAGTTTTTAGTCGTTACGGCTAAACCGGGCTATGAACTTGCCGACAGAAGTTCACCAACACATGAAGGCGGAGGAGGCCACGGTTCGCTTCATGAAAAAGAATCACTTGTTCCTCTTATCATATGCGGTACGAATGAGAAACCGCAATTTCTACGGATAATTGATATAAAACCATATCTCCTAAAACTTTTAACAAAAGACTGAGGAAAATACCTAAGAACCACGACTGGATAAAAAATCCGGGATCGTGGTTCTTTTTTTACCTTGCTTACTGTGCCATGATAGCTATGGGGGCGATGGTAAATGTTTAAGGATTTCAAGCTCATTGCCGGACGACCGGTATATATACAAATTAAAGACTATATGAAGCACTTAATTATAAAAGGCGCACTGCAAAGCGGACAAAAACTCCCGTCCACACGTGAAATGGGGGTACTGCTGAAGGTTAGCCGCAACTCGGTCATCGCCGCTTACGAGGGACTCGGCGACGATGGGTTTATCTACGCGGTTAAAGGGCAGGGGAATTATGTAGCCCCCTCAGCACCGGGTACAATGAAGGTCTCGTCTCGAATGATGGATTGGAAGAAGCATATGAACGACAATGCCATGTTGGCAGAAGAACTGGATATTATGAAACGCGGGATTCGTGCGGAAAAGGGGACGATTTCTTTTACGAGTATTGCTCCTGATGAAGGGCTATTTGATCTTGACAATGTAAAGCGGGCTTTTATGGACCGTATGGCTGTGGAAGGTAATGTCCTCTTGAACTACGGATACGCCAAAGGTTACAAACCGCTTATTGATTATTTGCATCAATACATGGAGCACAAGGGCGTGGATATGAAGGGCAAGGACATCCTGATTACCAATGGTTTTACGGAAGGTTTTAATATCTTGCTCTCCGCATTAAACCAGAAGAGTGGCCAGGTCCTTACCGAGAATCCGACGCATCATACGGCGATCAAGAATTTGAAACTGAAAGGCTTCGGAATCAGAGGAATTCCTATGGAACGGGATGGCATTCACTTGGGAGATTTGGAGAAGGCGCTCAGTGAAGGGGAATATGATTGTGCTTACTTTGTACCTTCGTACCATAATCCGACAGGGATTGTTATGTCCCCTGAGAAAAGACAGGGCCTCATGAAGCTAATGGCGGGATACGATATTCCGGTCATCGAGGATGGTTTTAACGAAGAGCTTCGCTATTCGGGATCCCATGTATCGCCGCTGATTGCAACGGCCGGTGCAGGCAATAGTGTGATTTATCTTGGCAGCTTTTCTAAAGTCTTGTTCCCGGGTCTTCGGGTAGGATGGGTGCTAGCAGATGAGGAACTGATCTATTACCTGGAGAGCATCAAGCGGGCGCAGACGATTCATACATCAACCTTGGATCAATCGATACTCTATCAATATTTATACAACGGTAATCTAGATAAATATTTGAAAAAAGCGAAAGCGGAATATAAACGGAAATATGAGCTAACGCTGGAAAGTTGCAAACAGCATGTTCCTTACCAAGCATTAACCGGAGACGGTGGACTGCATTTGTTTGTGGAATTTGCGGATGGATTTAACACGAGAGAACTGCTTGAGGCATGTCGTGCGCAAGGTGTTATTTTTACGGCAGGAGAGATGTTCTATACCGATGGCGGGGGACAGCATACCATGCGGCTTGGGTTCTCTAGGGTGACGGATGAGGATATCCGCAAGGGAATCGAGATTATTGGCAAGACAGCACACAAATTATTGGGATGAAGGAATGATGATCATGTTGAAGGTTGGCGTAATTATGGGAGGTATTTCTTCCGAAATGGAGGTGTCACTGAACACAGGCAGAGAGATGATGAATCATCTGGACCGTAATAAATATGAGGTGATCCCTGTAGTATTCAGTCAGCCTGCAGAACTTGTGGAGAAGGTAAAGGGACTTGATATTGCTCTACTAGCTCTGCATGGGGCTTACGGTGAGGACGGGACAATACAAGGGATGCTGGAAACACTAGGTATCCCTTATACAGGAAGCGGAGTACTGGCGAGCAGTCTGTGCATGGATAAGGATCTGTCCAAAAAAATCCTCCGATATGAAGGAGTAAATACACCAAGCTGGCTGTGTTGGAACAGTATGGAAGACTATTCGCCAGAAGCTGTTCAGCAGCTAGGATACCCAGTGATGGTGAAGCCAAATACAGGCGGTTCCAGCATAGGGATGGAAAAAGTGAACGACGAACAGGATCTGCATAGCGCGGTAATGAGGGCTTTTGCAAGTGATCCCAATCAGTCGATCTTGATTGAACGATATATCACGGGTCAGGAGATTACTTGCTCCATTCTAGATGGGGAACTTCTGCCTGTGGTAGGAATCACATCTTCGTCTTCGGAATGGTTCGATTACCGTGCTAAGTATAACGATGGCGGAGCAAAAGAGGTGGTGGTGAACCTGCCTTATGAACTAGATCAGTTGGTTCGTAAGACGGCAATGACCTGTTACAAAGCATTAAAGTGCAGTGTATATGCCCGGGTCGATATTATGTTGTCGGATGGTATTCCTTATGTACTTGAGATGAATACACTTCCTGGAATGACAAAGACGAGTCTTTTTCCCAAAAGTGCTGCCGCAGCTGGAATATCTTTCAGCTCATTACTCGATCGGATTATCAGCTGTTCTCTGACAGAACGCAGCAAGAACAAAGGGGTGACGGTTCATGTTAAGTAGTTGGATTACCCCAAAGGTAAGGAACATTCCGCCTTCTGGAATACGTGCTTTCTTCGAACTTAGCAGCGGCAATCAGGACGTCATTTCACTTGGAGTAGGTGAACCGGATTTTGTTACTCCAGAGCACATTAGGAAAGCATGCATAGAGGCATTAAACCAGGGAGCAACGAGTTATACATCCAACGCAGGTCTGCCCGAACTAAGAGAGGAAATTGCCAGCTATCTTCAGAAAAATTTCCACCTTCGCTACGATCCTGCCAGCGAAGTGCTTGTCACGGTAGGCAGCAGCGAAGCACTAGACCTTGCACTACGAGCATTTACCGCCCCGGGCGATGAAATCCTTCTTCCTTCACCCAGTTATATCGCTTATTCACCGATTGTTTCTTTGAACGGAGGTACCGTGGTGGAGGTAGAAACGAGAGCGGAAGAGGGATTCAAGTTAACTGCGGAGTCATTGCGACAGGCGATTACTCCACGATCCAAGCTGCTGATGCTAAATTATCCGAACAACCCAACGGGAGCGATCATGACTGTAGAGGATTGGCAACCGATTGCCGACATCGTGAAGGAGAATAATCTGCTCGTTATCTCAGATGAAGTCTATGCCGAACTGACGTATGATTCAAAACATGTCAGCATTGCTTCGCTGCCAGGAATGCAGGATAGAACGATTGTACTCAGCGGTTTTTCTAAAGCATTCGCAATGACGGGCTGGAGAATCGGATATGCTTGCGGTCACCGTGATCTGCTGGCAGCCATGCTGAAGATCCATCAATATACGGCGATGTGTGCCCCTGTGCTGGGACAGATTGCTGCACTCGAATCTTTGCGTCATGGCCTTGAGTCAATGAATGAGATGAGAGAAGCGTACCGGAAGCGACGGGAACTTCTGGTGACCGGATTTCGGTTGATCGGAATCCCTTGTCATGTACCGGAAGGAGCGTTTTATGCCTTTCCAAGTATCGCTCACACAGGGCTTGACTCGGAGACGTTTGCCTATCAGTTACTGAAGGAATCGGGTGTTGCTACAGTTCCGGGTCATGTGTTTGGCTCAGGGGGAGAAGGTCATATCCGCTGTTCTTACTCGGTATCCACGGACAAATTAACGCAGGTGCTTGAGCGGATGGATCGTTTTATGAAGGTGAAAATATAACCACAGGAATAGAGAACTGAAAAAAACGACAATTGGATACTATTTGAATTGAATGGAACTAAGTGATCATGCTCTGCATCAATCTTCATATAACGTAATTATATGGAGGCTGAGTATGAAAGGTTTATTAAGTTTCTTATCTATTACATTTCTAATGTCATTCCTATTGATTGGTTGTGTTCCTGAAACAAAGGATGGTAACAAAAACGATATTAGAGTCGAGGGAGTTCAAGAAAAATCAGATACAAAAGAAGATTTTCAAGCAATCGTAGTAAACAAGGATGAAACATCAGTAACGGTGTCCACAAAGGGCCAAGAGTATATCCTTGTGACTAGGGAAATAGATTACGCCGCAGAAGCTGGTGACAAAGTAAAGGTCTGGACTACAGGACAATATGAGGAGAGCAACCCGATTCAAGGGGAAGCTATAAAAATAGAAATAATCAATTAACATTAACGAATAGATAATGGAGTCTTCTTGTTACTTGTTATTAAATAAATAATTACTTCTTGCTCATTCAATTACAGCGTCTGCCATGGACTTTCTTTCGGTCCATGGCAGACGCTGTTTGCTAGCTGAATAAGATAAGTATCTCATGATAAGGAGCTGAAGACATGGAGTGGCCATCCATTAGAGAATTCCTAGGTATTCCAGTACTGGCAACAGTACATAAGTGAGGAGGAATTGTATCATGACACCAAAATTAATTTTAGTTGAAGGATTACCGGGTTTCGGAAAATCAACAACGGCTCAACTCATTCATGAAATCCTTACAGAGCATAACATGAGGTCTCAATTGTTCTTAGAAGGGAATTTGGATCATCCGGCAGACTATGACGGAGTCGCTTATTTTAAGCAACATACATACGATGAACTATTAAGAACTCATGAAGAGTTCAGAAATGTATTAAATAATTATACTACGATCCAAGATGATAATTATTTTATAGAATATCGAAAAATGGTAAATGAATATGGGTCCCGTATTCCAAATGAATTAGTGCAGGAAATTTTTAAAAACGATATCTATGAATTGACGCTGAATCAAAATAGGAAACTGATTACCGAAAGATGGAGGCAGTTTGCTGAGCTTAGTTTGCATGGAACAGACATCTATATTTTTGAATGTTGTTTTATACAGAACCCTGTAACGATAGGAATGATTAAATATGGTGCTAAGAAAGAAGAAGTTATCAGTTATGTTATAGAACTGGAGGCTATAGTAGAGAATTTAAATCCACTGTTAATTTACGTAGAACAAAGCGATCTTGATCATTCTTTGCGAAAAGCGATAAAGGAGAGACCTGAAGAATGGTCAGAGGGGTTTATTGAATACTACACAAACCAAGGATATGGACAAAAGCAGGGTTACAAAGGATTAGAAGGAACGATTCAGGTTCTTAAGGCAAGAAGAGCATGGGAAGAAGAAATATGTAACCGTCTGAATATAGCAAAGAAAAAAGTCGATAATTCGGCTTATAATAGGAACGATTATAAACAGTGTTTAGAGGGTATCCTTTCAGAATGGAGTAGCTTGATAAAATGGAAGAGGTAGCCGGTCAAAGCGATCGGTTGCCTCTTTTTCATCTTTATCCCGCCAAAAATGTATGTTTATCGTGAGGATAGAAAGAATGAATAGAAGCTAAGCAGAAAATTGCATTGTTAATGTGTTTAGTTATGTAAAAATACACCAATTCCTCATATGAAGAGCAACATCTGTGTTAGAAGAACTGCTTTTCATACATATGACAACCAATTTGCCAAAGTAGTGAAAATTATTATAGACTGTTTCCTAGCAGATCTTGTCCAAGGAGGAAATGTAATGATTCAAAGGAAACAACAAAAGCTAAACACACCCAAAATAGTCACTAAAGTATTACTGATTATGATTGGGGCGATCATAGCTGCGTATGGTTTAGAAGCAGTACTAATACCTAACAATGTCTCCGACGGTGGGGTAACCGGACTGAGTATCGTGGGTTCCCAGCTGTTTGGATTACCACTAGGGGTGTTAATTGGAATAATTAACATTCCTTTTGTGTGGCTCGGATATAAACAAATAGGTAAAAGTTTTGCTGTGTATTCGGTGATTGGTATTGCGACGCTTGCAGTAAGCACTAGTCTTATGCACCATGTACCAACGATTATTGAAGGCGATACCTTGCTAATTACCGTAGTTGGCGGGATTATTCTCGGGTTTGGTATGGGTTTAGCATTGCGTAATGGCGGGGCACTCGACGGAATTGATATGCTAGCTGTACTATTATCCAGAAAATTACCTTTCGGTACGAGTGACCTAATCTTATTCTTAAACATGTTTGTCTTTATTGTTGTTTCTACTGTCTTTGGTTTACAAGGCGCCATATTATCTGCTCTCGCCTACTTTATTGCTTCTAAGGTCATTCACATTGTTGAGGAAGGTCTTAGCGGCTCTAAAACGTTCAAGATTATTACTAAACATCCGGAAATCATGGTAGAAACCATCCGTGACCGATTAGGTCGTGGAGCAACTTATACTGAAGCTTATGGTGGTTACTCTAATGAACAATTTAAAGAAATCACTTGTGTAATTAACCGTATGGAAGAAAGTAAAATTAAAGAGATCATCTATGAAATTGATCCGAACGCCTTTATTGTCGTATACGATGTAGCAGAAGTTAAGGGCGGAAGTTTCAAAAAACAAAATATTCATTAATATTAAAATTGAGCGTTGGCAGAGAGATATTTCTCGCCATCGCTTTTTTGTGTATTAATTCACCTGAGTTATGGAAATTTGTTAGACTAAATAAAAAATCCCAGGGGGAGAGCGCGGATATGTCGGATCATGATGAACTTGCAGACGCCTAAAGAGATCCGCTAAAGGACGAAAGACGACGACGCTGGACTGGCTTGCTACAGCAAATAATTATGCGACATTCAGTGATGTTAACCGTGATTATCAAATTATGCTGGATTACATTAGTAAGCATGGTGTGAAGTCATAATCGTAACGGAATGCGATTCGTTTAAAACCAGACAGCAAGGTGTACCAGGAAGAATTCCTAGAGGCAATTCAACATAACGAAGTACTCTTTAAAGTGTTTTTATGGCCAGGGAAATTCGTGCGGAAAATGAAGACTTGGCAGATCTTGCTCACCTGGGTTGTGGCCGTACTGTTATTAAAACCGCTGTTGATCCTGTTCCTTGTCTTGTATGTACTCTCGCACTGGGTAACCAAAGCGATAGTGCATGTCAAAGTATTTGGCTGGAGACGAAGAGGAATTTAACTTTTGCCCGAGAAGATCTTGACATGTAAGATTCTAGTATTGAAAGAGTAGCTATAGATAAAAGCTATAGCTAGGATAGGTTTTTGGTATTACATGCTTCTTATTTTGTTATGCTATTATACTTTAATACATAAAAATTTAAGGAGAGATACCTATGATACCATTTCATCATGATCATGTAGGCAGCTTACTTCGCCCTGTAAACCTAACACAAGCACGTGAACAATATAAATCCGGCATCATCTCAATTGAGCAATTAACAGCCGTAGAAAATGAAGAGATTATCCGTATTATTGATAAGCAAAAACAAAATAGTGTACTTGGCGTTACGGACGGTGAATTCCGCAGAAGCTGGTGGCACTTCGATTTTTTGGGCGGTCTTGATGGAGTAGAATATTATGAAAAAGAGACGGGGCTGCATTTTCATAAAATGGAGACTCGTAAGGAAGGCATCCGGATTACTGGTAAAGTTGATTTCTCATCCCATCCATTCATAGAGCATTTCCGGTTTCTTCATGATCATGCGGGGGACTCGGTTGCGAAGCAAACCATTCCAAGTCCTAATATGCTAGTCTGCCGGGTTGATTATAATGAAGAGATATATCCGAATCGAGAAATATTCCTCAAAGATACAATTACAGCTTACCAAAAAGCAATTCAAGCATTTTATGATGCGGGTTGCAGGTACTTACAATTAGATGACACTGCTTGGGCAGATTTATTCTCAGAAGAAGGTCATAACAAACTGCGTGCCAAAGGCTTAGACCCAGCCGAGGAAATGAAGGTAATGCAGTACATGATTAATGAATCGATTGCTCACAAACCAGAAGATTTAGTGATCACGATGCACATTTGTCGCGGGAATTATAAATCTAACTTTTTCGCGAGCGGCGGATATGATTATGCTTCTGAAACGATTTTCGGCGGCTTAGATGTAGACGGGTTGTTCCTCGAATTCGATGATGAGCGTTCAGGAAGTTTTGAACCTTTAAAATATGTGAATCGCAAAAATCTGAAAATTGTATTAGGACTGATCACATCTAAATCAGGGGAATTGGAAGATAAAGAGAAAATCAAAGCTCGTATAGCAGAAGCAGCAACCTATGTACCGCTTGAACAGCTATGTTTAAGTCCGCAATGTGGATTTTCATCTACGGAGGAAGGCAATCTTCTAAGTGAAGAACAACAATGGAGCAAACTTCGTTTTGTTAAAGAAATCGCAGATGAAGTCTGGAAGTAATTGAATTCATACATGTTAAGCTGTTCCTAGATTGAGATGGAGCTATTAAATTGTATACAGGTTAAATGTCTTTACTTAAGTAAAGGGAGCGAATTCGCTCCCTTTTTTATATACTCCCTCGTTTTATCCCGAAACTTATCACTTCAATTCATCATTTTACAACTTATTTTTCCAAGTTTTATTATAATATTATGTAACTAAAGACCAGAGGAGTGTAATGATGGAAATTACCAAACGAGTTTTAAAGACTTGGCACTTCGTCGAAGCGTTGGTCCCAAGTGAAGTGCCTGGTAAGGGAGAAACGGTGAATGAAAGTTATTTCATAGATAGTAAAAAACGGAACCGCACACGGTTGATTAATCTTAGTGAAACTCCGTGGAAGAAGGATGTAGTAAAGAATCACGAATATCAGATTCAATTCCGCTATTATCTAGGTTGTTTTGAGCATCATAAACTGGTCAGCTTTATACGGGAAGCTTTTATGAATCAGGATGAGATTGTAAATAAGGATAATAAAACGTTATTTAGTTTCTCTTTTTTGGTTGATGACCAAGGTAATTATATAAAAGAGTCAATATTTGTTCCATTTTTGATGTATGTAATAAAGTTTTTGGCAAAAGCTTCTGAGGTGAAATATGAGGATATGTTAACTCCCTTTCAAAGTAAATTGAAATTATTCGAAGAACAAGCACAAACCATTTTTATGAATGGAGTAACAGAGGAAGCTTTACTCTTAATTCAACAGGAATACCAACAATTTTTCCATAGATTAGATGATAATTCATTACAATATGTAGAGATTGAAGTGATGAAAGTTGGTCAGATTTCTAATCAAAAGAATTTTAACAGTTTCTATATAAGTGACTTGGAACTCATTATAAAAAAAGGCGAAAACGAAACGCTCCGTCAGTTTGTAGAAGGAGTAGCGATTGAACAGCGCTTAGATATAAATGAAAATCAGGAATATATCGAAGATATTTTACAGCCGATCCATTTACCGCATGGCCGGTGGCCATCTCCCGTAGAACATAGACTATCTTTAATGCAGCAAGTTGCTGTAAATCAAATTATTAATAATAATCAAAAAATTAGTTCGGTGAATGGACCGCCTGGCACAGGAAAGACCACTTTATTAAAAGATATCTTTGCTGACATTGCAGTTCAAAGAGCTGAAAAAATAGCACAATTGGATACCCCGTCCCAAGCTTTTACAAAAGTAAAGTCAATTAACTTAAATGGTAGGTTTTATCCCATCTATTTATTGGATTCAAATATTAAGGAGTATTCTATGGTAGTTGCTTCGAGTAATAACGGAGCAGTTGAAAATATCTCTAAGGATCTACCTAAACGAAATGAAGTTATACGTTCTTCTTCGGATAAAAGTAAGTTCAATCATTATGAAGAGTCGTACGCTGTAGAGGCCGAGGATTTATCTATGTATAAAGTTGCGGCAATGGATTTGCTAGGTAGTAACGATGAGGCATGGGGATTATTTTCGGGAGCTCTTGGTAAATCAGATAATATATCAACGTATGCCTGGAGTTTGTTTAGGAAGAAAGAGGATGGAACTTCTTTTCTACAACAATTGGAACAAGATAGTAAACAGGTAGACATGAAGTCCTGGGAGAATGCTGTAAAAGAATTCGAAGATACGCTTAACTCAGTGAAGAAAAAGAAGGAGAGTCTCCAGAAATTTCACGACGAATATAAGAGCATAAAATCTTCTGTTGTCCTATTAAGAGAGTTACAGGAACAATACCCTGAACTTAATCAACAACTAATGGATCTAGAGAACGAGAAGTCCCATTTAGAACAGCAAAAGCAGCTTACCGAACAACAAATTCGATCACTGCCAAAGCTTTCTCTTTTACAAAGAGTCTTAGGTAAAAAGAATACGAAAAAAATAGAATTAGAAAATGAACTTTACGATATAATTACTCGGTTGAAAGAAGAAGGGAATAAGTTTTATATAAAAAAGGCCGAGGTTGAAAAATCTAAAAAGATGATAGAAGAACTCAAAGAAAGAGAATCTGCTTTTGCAAAACAGCTGGATGATTATAAAAAGCAGGGATTAATAATACCGGATGAAGATTATTGGTCGAACACACAACAAGCATACGAATTTCGGCAATTAAATACGATTTGGCTGACAGATGAACTGAATTTCGAAAGAGGATTACTGTTTTTAAAGGCTATGAAAATCCATAAAATGATGTTGGCCTTCAATTATAATGCCATTAAATCAACTTTACTCTTATTGATCAATCGTGCAAATCTAGATCTTAACGATTCGGAACATAGAGAATACTTGAAGAATATGTGGCAAACGGTTCATTTAATTACTCCTTTGGTAAGTACAACTTTTGCAAGTTTTAGTTCGATGTATAAGGGAATAGCAAAAGATTTTATCAACTATTTATTTATAGATGAGGCAGGACAAGCGAGTCCACAACAATCGGCGGGAGCAATATGGAGATCTAAAAATGTGGTAGTAGTTGGTGACCCAATTCAAATTGAGCCGGTCGTCACCTTAGATCAAACTATTTTAGGAGATATCAAGAAATATTTTAATGTAAGTGATAGATATATTGGAATGGGCTCCTCCGTTCAAACCATAGCAGATACAGCTAATCGATATGGAATGACGAGCAGTTATGGTCAGTGGATAGGCATACCCTTATGGGTGCATAGAAGATGCTTAAATCCTATGTTCACTGTTGCGAACGAAATAGCTTATGATAACAAAATGGTATTGGGTAATAAGGGTCGGGGTAAAAGTATCTGGTATGACTGTAAAGGATCAGCTAAAAATCGTCAATTCGTAGAAGAACAAGGTGAATTGGTGGCAGACCATATGATTACACTATGGAAGAAAAACGCGGGTCCTCCGAATGTATATATCATTTCTCCCTTTACGGCAGTTAAGGATGGTATTAAAAGAATTCTAAGAGCGAAATTAAAAAAATTGGGGATTACTAAAGAAGTATTAAATGATTGGTTGAGGAATTCTGTAGGTACGGTCCATACCTTTCAAGGAAAAGAAGCAGATATTGTTTATTTAGTAACGGGAACCGACGAGAACAGTGATGGAGCAGCAAACTGGTCATGTTCAAAGCCTAATCTATTAAATGTAGCTGTGACACGCGCAAAAAAAGAGTTCTATGTAATTGGTGATTATCAGCGATTTTCTAAGAAACCTTATTATTCTTCAATTGTAGAAAACGTAGATGAAGTCAAAAGCGGTAGTGGTTCGGCCGTAAACGCTCAATAATGTATAAAGAGTATTTCCACAGGGGGAGAACAAGTATGTTAAGAATGTATACAGACCCTAAAGGGGAAGCTTATAAGCAAGTGATAGATTTAGCAATAGAAAATTCAGAATGTTTTGTGCTTGGTTACAAAATGGGAGACTTACCTAGAGAGGATCAAAGGTATCAAAGCGTACTGGAAGAATTAAAACCATATTTAATGAAGACCATCGTAATCCCTAACAATCAAATGGAGAAAATTACGGAGATTAGAGAAGCATATCGCAGCCATGCTTTTTATTGCTCGGGAACGTACTATTTTTATAAATCAAGTGAAGAAAGTGGTCTCCTCTTAAAAAAATTTGCAGGAAGCCTATCGGATTGGGTATTCCCCAATTTACCAGAAGATTTGTGCTTCTTAACAAAAGATGGCGAAGACTATCTTTATTCCGTTGTTCATGAGCGTATGTATGGGATTAATGTGACAGAGAATGAGGCAGTTGAGCTGATGGATCAAATTACAGGACTTTTCATAGAAATAGAGGCACACCTTGACTTCAATCGTCTGCTGGATGATGCTATTAAGCAAAAAACAGATCGGCTATATATAAGTGGATATAGACTGAAAAATCTGCCAGATCGAATCCGCGAACTTACAGAGTTACGATGGCTAGAAATATTTGAACAAGATCTTTATCGGTTACCTCAAGCGTTGTTCGAGTTAAGTAAGCTAGAAAGTTTGAGGATCATGACAGCAGATCTTGAAAGCATTCCGGAATCCATTGGTAAATTAAAAAACTTAAAAGAACTGCAAATCAGCTGTGCTAGTTCAGATAGACCGGATTCCAATTGGCGGATGAAATCAAAGGAAGAGATCAGTTTACATCGTATCCCTCCTGAGATTGGAGAACTTGAGCAGTTGGAGCAGCTTACGATCAACTACACTTCGATTCATGAACTACCAATCGAGTTAGAGAAACTTAGGCGACTCAGGTCTCTAGAAATAGTAAGTTGTATGATAGATCAGAAACCTGCTTTTCTTCAACGGATGAAGCAGCTAGAGTATATTAATGTTTCAAGGAATTCAATCTTCGAAAGTCTTGCTTTGAATGAATAAGAATTGGATTACATTATGTTTGAAAGCCCGTAGAGAGGGTAAGTAAAGTTATAGATGTTATTATTCAATGTCTAATCATGAAGTTTATTAAATTGGATGTATATAGAAGCCTGAAGATCAATCAAAGAAAAACAAGGTCAGATCTTTCCTATGCGTAGGGAAGAATGACCTTGTATTTATTAAAGCTATATCATGGATAACATTAAGCGATATGTGGTTCGGGTTCGATCGCTTGATGGTAACTGTATAGGGATTCGTCAATGATGGTATGCAAGAAAACGGGATCTATGTCCCAGAGTAGTGATTCCGCATAACGCCAAGCATTCTCTTCAATGCGCATTCGGATTTCAGCTTGTTCAGATACAGTGAGAGGCCCATCAAGAAGGCCTGATAAATGTTCCAGTTCTGCATCCTCAGCATGACCCAATTCATGAGCTAGAATGACAGAAATATAGGATTGTAAGGGAGCGAGAGAGCCGAATAACATTCTGCATTGCTCCATAATTTCTTTTTGATATAGATATACAGTATGACTACTCATGTGATATTTGCCGCCAACGAGGCGATTGTCCGGGAAAGTAGATTCAATCTGGACAAGCGCACGACTGCCTGAGCGTTCGAGCAGCTCAGTTACAGCCTGATTAAATAATTCTATGTTCAGTATGATTCACCTGTCTTTGAAGTAGAATGAAATTCTTATTAGAAAAAAGTTCCAACATTGCTTCTTTCGTATAAATAGTATATATCAATTATTGAGCCATATGTATATTTTTTAGATTTTTTTACATATGAGGGGTAGAGTGTTTTGGGTTCCGTCACCACTCGAATCACCGTAGAGGGATGATTTCGTCTGAGGGGATTAGAATATAAACAGAGCAACGGGTCAGTGCGATCAGTTGCTTTTTGGTATGTTAACTTTCCAAATTGTGTGAGAAATAAACGTATGACTTGTATAAATTCCATATAAATGAAGCACCGTATATTAAAAAAGGATGTTTCATTTGAAAATCAAACAATGTGTGCTTCTTGTCATCTTAATGAGTGTTCTTTGTAGTATTCCAACTCTTTCGTTAGCTTCAAACTCAGAGGTAAGGGAAAAACAGCTTGAGGAAGCTTTGTTGCAACAGCTTCATTCAAACATAACTGGAGCACTCAAACGTATTTATAAAACAGAATATGTTATGGTTGGTTGTACAGAGATATCAAATATTCACCAGCTCGAAGTAATGAGAGATCAGAGTGAAAAGAGAAGCATAAATGTAGATGCAATGAGTGGCGGGAAATACTTCGAGCTAACTATAAGATTATGTAGCGTAGGACCGAAAGAGGACAACGTCGAACTATATTTTAAGAACGATACTGCCGGGGCTAATTATTATTTGGTCGATTATAAAATTATTGCTGCGAAATCAATCGGAAATTAACCGAATAATTAAATTACATATGTTCACTAATTAAGACGAGCAGGGAGTACTCTTTACTTATGAAGAGCAGCTTCCTGCTTTTATCATGTGGTATTCGAAAAATGCTTATGTTTCCTTTGTATTGAAATATTAGCCTTATCATGCTTATAATAGATCGATAAATACAAGAAAAAGGTGTCTATTAATGAGTATATTAAATGTTGAAGGCTTAAGCCATGGTTTTGGCGATCGTGCCATTTTTAAAGATGTATCCTTTAGACTTCTCAAAGGCGAACATATTGGATTGATTGGAGCTAACGGTGAAGGTAAATCGACCTTTATGAATATCGTTACGAACAAGCTTCAGCCTGATGAAGGTAAGGTAGAATGGTCCAAACGTGTGCGTGTTGGTTATCTTGATCAGCATGCTGTACTGACGAAGGGTATGACGATTCAGGATGTTCTTCGCAGCGCATTTCAATATTTGTTCGACCTTGAGAAAGAAATGAATGAAATGTATGACAAAATGGGCGAGGTTAGCCCTGAAGAACTGGAAAAGCTGCTTGAAGAAGTTGGAACCATTCAGGACACATTGACGAATCAGGATTTCTATTTGATCGATGCGAAGATTCAGGAAACTGCGCGTGGACTTGGTATAACTGATATAGGACTCGATCGGGACGTTAATGATTTGAGTGGTGGGCAGCGAACCAAAATTTTGCTTGCAAAACTTTTACTTGAGAAGCCAGATATTTTGCTCCTCGATGAGCCTACAAACTATTTGGATGAGCAGCATATTGAATGGTTGAAGCGTTATCTGCAGGAATATGAAAATGCGTTTATTCTAATCTCGCACGATATTCCATTCTTGAACAGTGTAATTAATCTGATCTACCATATGGAAAACCAGAAGCTAACCAGATATGTTGGTGATTATGATCAATTCCAGCAGGTATATGAAATGCGGAAGCAGCAGCTTGAAGCGGCTTATAACCGTCAGCAGCAAGAAATTGCTGGTTTGAAGGATTTCGTAGCCCGTAACAAAGCAAGTGTGGCAACGCGGAATATGGCGATGTCGAGACAGAAAAAGCTCGATAAGATGGAAGTAATTGAGCTGGCTAAGGAAAAACCGAAGCCACAGTTCAACTTCAAAGAAGCTAAAACTTCCGGTAAAATGATATTCGAAACAAAAGACCTCGTTATTGGATATGATAGTCCGCTATCTAGACCACTTGATCTTCAAATGGAACGAGGACAAAAAGTAGCCTTAGTTGGTGCGAACGGAATCGGTAAAACTACCTTACTGCGCAGTATTTTAGGGGAAATTCCTGCATTATCCGGCTCTGTTGAGCTTGGTTATAACCTTGAAATTGGTTATTTTGAGCAGGAAATGAAGGAAGGGAATTACAACACTTGCATTGAGGAAATATGGGAAAGATTCCCTTCGTATACTCAATTTGAAGTGCGTGCCGCTTTAGCTAAATGTGGACTTACAACGAAGCATATTGAAAGTAAAATTGCTGTACTTAGCGGTGGAGAAAAAGCGAAGGTACGTTTATGTAAGCTTATTAACAGTGAAACGAATCTTCTTGTACTCGACGAGCCAACAAACCATCTGGATGTCGATGCTAAGGATGAATTGAAACGTGCACTAAAAGCGTATAGAGGCAGTATTTTAATGATCTCTCACGAACCTGAATTTTATCAAGATATCGCAACGGATGTTTGGAACTGCGAATCATGGACGACCAAAGTATTTTAAGGTCAAATGGACCTATATAGATTTTGTCTATAATTGTCCATAATTCTCATCAAAACCTCATATTTGGTAAATTTTAAAAGTCGCCTTTGTGCGGCTTTTTTGTTCTCTATGCTTTCTTAATAAATATAAGTTTCATGTCCCATTAGCTATTGAGTTAGGGAATGGTTAAGCTTATACTCTCATAAAGAAAGCGATTACAGAGAAAGGAGGGCAGGTGACCATTTCCCTTTTTGTTAGTTTACCTCTCAAGTGTACCCACTTCAACGTGTTCTAACAGATTATCACAGTGAAGGAAGTGTATATTCTCACCTTTGTAAAGAGAAGCATCGAATAGCAGCTTAACATCTTCGTGATTCATTCCTCATATGATATATGCCAAAAATATAATAAAAGGACTAGGTATGAATAATAAAAAGAGTTTTCCTTTATGGGTAATGCTGATTTCTTTGGTTTTAATAGCAGGTGTTCTTTTTGTAGTAGGTCACCTCATTTCAGCTGAAAAGCAGAAGGAGAAGAAGAGTAAAATGCAAACTTATGTAGAAAAAATGCAGCCAGGATGGAACCTCGGAAATACGTTTGATGCGGCAGGTGATGAAACATCGTGGGGGAACCCACGCACCACTAAAGAGTTGATCGCTGAGATTGCGGAACAAGGGTACAACAGTATCCGTATTCCAATCACGTGGAAGCATCGTATGGGCGATGCTCCTGACTATATGGTGGATCCGGATTTTATGAGAAGAATTGAGGAAGTTGTAGATTGGTCACTGGATGAAGGACTGTATGTCATGATTAATATCCATCACGACTCCAGCGAATGGGTGAGGTACATGGATACGAATCATGATGAAGTATTAGAGCGATTTAGTACCTTGTGGACACAAATAGCAGATCATTTCAAAGATCATCCCAACAAGCTCATGTTTGAGAGTATAAATGAACCTCGATTCTCAGAGGATTGGAATAAAGACGAACCTGAGTATTTTACGATGCTTGGTGAATTAAATGATTCTTTTCATCACATCGTGAGGACTTCTGGAGGGAAAAATGAAAAACGCCCGCTAGTTATTCCTAGTATAACGACCTCTGCTTCCGAATTCAGATTAGAGGAACTATACAAGACAATAACCAGTTATAACGATCCTAATCTAATTGCGACCATTCATTATTACGGATTTTATCCTTTTAGTGTCAATATGGCAGGAGCAACTCGGTTTGATGAAGATGCTAAGAAAGATATCATCGATACGTTTGATCGGACATATGAGCGGTTTACGAAGGAAGGGATTCCAGTCATTGTGGGGGAGTTCGGGTTACTCGGATTTGACAAGTTTTTGGGGACTATCCAGCAGGGAGAGAAACTGAAATACTTTGATTTTGTAAATGATTATGCCACTCAAAAAGGGTTTACTACGATGCTGTGGGATAACGGTCAACACTTTAATCGCAGGGAGTTCCAATGGTTTGATGAAGATTTGTATGCTGTTATCCAAGCTGGTTTCAAAGGTCGTTCTTCCCATGCGACATCTGATCTTGTCTATTTGAAGAAGGGGGAGAATGTACAGGACGTATCCATTCCTCTTGAGCTTAACGGGAACGAATTTCAAAATGTAAATATGAACGGAAAGACACTAATAAAGGGCCAAGATTACACTATTCATGAGAATATACTCACTCTAAAAGCCAACTTCCTTGGTCAGTGGTCTGATACTGCTTATGGAAAGCAAGCAGAGCTCCGTATCATTTTTAATTCAGGAGCCGATTGGAAACTTAACATAATTACCTGCGATGTACCTGAGCTAAGTGAGGCGTCTGGATCTTCGGATGAGCTGATCATTCCAGTCCAATTCAATGGAGATGAGCTGGCTACGATGGAATCGCTGTATGAGAATGGACGAAATGCAGGGCCAGCGGATTGGACTTCGTTCAAAGAATTCGGGCACTCATTCATTCCATCCTATGAGACAAATGAGATCAAATTAACGAAAGCTTTCTTTAATGAAATCAAGGATGGGAAAGTGATTTTGAAGTTCCATTTTTGGAGTGGCGAAATGATAGAGTACATCATTGAGAAAGAGGGGACTAGCGTAACCACCATTAAATCTTGAGGTAGTTGTCGTTCCGTTCTGAAAAAACAAAAAAATTCACCTTTTAAGCCTCTCAAGCGATGGGAATTACTGAGCTGAAGAGAAGTTTGGCAGAACGATCAGTGGAAGAGATCCTAAGCAGTTATGAAGATGCAAACCGCGTCTCAAGCTGGGCAAAATCAGGTGTAGCACATAGCTTGCAGGCAGGTATTGTCTCCGGAAGAAGTTCACGGGTTCTAGCGCCCAAGGCGTATATTACCCGCGCTGAAGCAGCTAAATTAACTCATGAACTGATGAAAAAATCAGGGCTGTTCTAGTCTTACGTAAACAGGTTGTAAAGTAAAATCGATAAACAAAGAGAAAGGGCAGTCCTTAATTGGATTGCCCTTTCCCTTTGTTATGATGATCAATTATGCATTTCTATGATTTCTGTGTTAATAAATTCTGGCATTGTTTTATCTTGTGATAGACTGCGCAAGGTGTTAATGATCGCTTGGCCCCAATTCTGCTCATTTTGGGAGATGATGCGGGTAATTTGACCGTTTTCGAGGGATTGATTGATATAGGGAGTAAGACCGAGCGCGACATTATATCTTTTAAGCCCTTTGGCTTTCCAGACTAGAACCGAACTTGAACTAGAAACGAAATCCAGGTTGATCAGCGCACTGAAGTGCGGGTGAGCCGATATCATTTCTTCCAACTGCTGAATGGCTTTTTCTTCGCTGGCATGGTTATGGCGAACTTCGAGCACGTCTATTTCGGTATACTCATGTAAATAATCCTGAAACCCTTTTAGCCGCTGAGTTAATCCAAGCATTTGCGGCATGCCAGACTGGACCAGGACCATCCCCTTGCCGCCAAGCAAATTGTCTACGGTTTGGGCAATTACTTTACCCGTCTTATAGTTATCCGCACCGATAAATGCATTCCGCTTACTGGACGGAGAGTCCGACTCGAAGCATATCACAGTGATTCCGCTGGTCACCGCTTTGTCGATGACGTCAATTAGAGCTTCGGAGTCCACCGGAATAATAGCTATGCCGTCAACCTTTTGCTTGATCATCATCTCCATGATTCGAATCTGTTGCTCTAAGTTGCTTCATCTGGCGCTTGAACGATCAGTTTAATGTTATAATCGCTGGCTGAGGATTCTGCATTTTCCGTAATCATCTCGTATGTGCCGTTTACCATAGGATAGATGATGCCAAAGGTTAGTTCAGGATCGTTTTTTGAAGGGAGCGAAAGAACCTCTTGATTCTGATTCCATGTCTCCATTGTAGTACGAGACTCCATACATCCACAGAGAATAAATGAGATTCCGATTAGTAACGTCAGCGTCTGAACGGCTTTGAATCGGAAATTCACAAGCGATCTCCCTCTTTCGCAGTGATCTCAACTGACTCACCATCAAGTCCATGTTTGCGATATTCGATTGGTGTCATTCCGGTTACTTTCTTGAACAGGTTAGAGAAGTAATGTTGATCACTGTAACCTACTTGAAAAGCAATCTCGAAGGTTTTGCAGCGAGTTGTTTTAAGTAATACTTTCGCTTTGCCAATCCGCGTGGCGGTTAAGTACTCTGTCATGGTCTGTCCGGTTTCTTGGCTGAATACTTTGCTGAGGTGGCTTGAGCTTACTCCTATCTGTCTTGAAGTTTCATGAAGGGAGAGCTGGTCATTGTGATAATTCTGACGAATATAGAGTTTGACTTTTTCAATTAACTCTCCATACTTATCAGACCCTTTAGACCGCCAGACCCATAGCTGTTCATATACTCCAAGTAAATAACGAAGACATTCTTCCACATTTGAAATGTTCCGAATTTCCTTTTGCAACTCATGTATCATTTCTGCTTGATTTCCTTCTGTGCGGAACGTTAACTTTGCGGTCTGGACTAATTCCAAGGTGATATCGTTGATCAGGTAGTAGGCATACATTGAATTAAAACTGATCTGATGAAGGCCGGTCCCAAGCTGACGAATAAAAGAGGGCGCTTCTTGAGGATTACCTACCTTAAGAAACTCAATTAGACTGTAGCGGTCAAGCGGCACACTGCCTGGTGTCTGGTCGATTGAGGACTCAATCAGAGCTGCTTTGTTCTGCTTTGACAGCTTCTTGATCATTCGGTCATCTTCGGCCTCTTGGAAGGAAAGATGAATGCCTTGAAGGCGTTCGTGGACACTTCCGCAGCTGATGGACAGTTGCAAGTTAAGATGAATACTTCGTTGTTCCAGTACTTGGATCAGAAGATCAATTCTAGTTGATATTTGATCCGGGAGGCTGTCCTTTAGAATAATAACCGTTTCTGTACGGCTGCGTCTAAAGTAATAAAGCTCGGGGTACTCAATTAGTGTATTCATTACAACTAACTCTGCCGCTTGAATCTTAGAATGTACAAGACTCGATTCGTCCAAGATGGATGGAACAATAGATAAGATAACGACAGCGTAATAAGGAGCGATAAGCTGCAGATTCAGCTCAGCAGCTGCTTCGATCGCGGCTCCTGTACCAATTAGTCCTCCGCAAAGGTCGGCATATAGCTTATCAGGACTATACATATTCTTCTGTTTCAATCGATTCTCTTCATCAATCCTGGTACTGACCGCATTCAGCAACTGGAGTAGTTCCGCGGCGCTAACTGGTTTCAGGCAGTAATCCTCGGCCCCAAGCCGAAGGGCGGTTTGGGCATAATGGAAATCATCATGGCCGCTTAAGATGATGATTTTGATGTCAGGAAATCTTTGTCTAACTACGGAAGCCAGCTCGAGACCATTCATAAAAGGCATTTTAATATCGGTGATTAGAATATCTGGTACTTGTTCTTCAATGAGCGGCAGTGCTAACTCTCCGTCAGGAGCATCACCGCAATATAAGAAACCTTCCTTACTCCAATCGATAGAATCCCTGATGCTCTCACGAATCAAAATTTCATCGTCGACGAGTACAATTTTCTTTATCGTCAGTTCCCCCTGTTTTTATTTTTAGGTATTCGTACAAATATGGTCGTACCGGCACCTGCGGTACTTTCAAGTTCAACTCCGTATTCACAGCCGAAATAAAGCCGCAATCGTTGATGTACATTCTGCAGTCCGAAACCTCCTTCGGCGGGTTCTTCTTCCTCAGACTGGAGGGGTTGTTCGAGCTGATGTCTTAGCATTGCTAGTCGATCTGGTGGAATTCCTATCCCATTGTCAGTAATAGTAAGAATAACGGCTGATAATTCCAAATGACCTCCAATGACAATAAGGCCCTTTCCTCTTTTATTTTTAATTCCATGATACAAGGCATTTTCTATCAGCGGCTGAAGAGTCATGTTTAAAATCGGATAATCTAAAAGTTCAGGATCGATGTCGATCCGATAGTCGAGTATATCCCGGTATCGCATCTGTTGAATAATCAGATAGCTGTTGGCGTGGGCTAATTCAGTGCGAATCATTACCCAGTCTCGTCCCTTATTTAAGCTGATCCTGAACAGGTCAGATAAAGCTTTCACCAGCTGGATTACTCCCTCGTTTTTGCCCGCTTCGGCCATCCAGATAATTGAATCCAGTGTGTTGTATAAAAAGTGAGGATTAATTTGAGCTTGCAGTGTTCGCAGTTCTGCTTTTTGCAGCTGCTGTTGTTTCCGTATACTTTGTTCCAAAAGTTCTTTTATCTTCTCCACCATTATGTTGAAGCTTTGCCCGAGATCCGCAATTTCATCTGTTCCAACCGGTTTAACTTTAGCTTCAAGATATCCGCTTGCAGTAAGCCTCATTTTATGCTGAAGAAGCTGGATAGGCCGGGTTAGCCGCTTGGTCAGCAAGTAATGAAGCGTAATTGCAAATACGATACTGAGCACTACGCTAAGTATGATCAGCTGCCTGATGCTATTAGCTTCGGCAACGATCTCTTGCAGCGGAGCGATACCGATAATCGTCCAGCCTGTAGCAAGAGAAGCAGTATGTACGATAAAACGCGGTTGACCGCCCGTTCGCAGTACATATCCGTCTCTACTAGACTGATCTGGAAAAGGAAGGGGCGTATTTTGAATGATGTTCCTGTCATCGTTCCCTATGGGAGGGACAAAAATCGGATTGTTATGCTGATCCAGAATATAAAAAAATCCCGTCTTGCCGATCTTTACCTGATCGCAGAACGTCTTAATAAACGAATCGTCTAAATCCACTGTAATAAACCCAATGACTTCATGGGTAATTTTTTGCTTAACTGCTGCCATAATCGAAATGACTCCCCGATCTTCATAAGTAAAACCATCGATTTGATCAAGGCTGTTCATTTGCGCGGATGGAATTCGCAGCACGGAATCAGGGTTCTCAGCAAGCGTCTGAAAATGTTGATTCCGCAGTGGATTCGTATTGGACTGAAAAATCCCTCTGCGTTCGCTGATTCCTTTTCCATAAAGATTAATCAAGCTAATATTGAGTACGCTTTCGTATTTGTATGTGTCTCGGTAAAGAGAAAAAGTCCGAAGAATATCTTTTGCTTCCTGATAAGTCTCTGACGGTGATTGGAGAAAATGGATAACCTTGGGGTTATTGCTTAGTTCCAGAAGCCTCTCGGTATCTATAAACAAATTATCGATATTGGTCCCTAGCATTTCAGCTTGGAGCATAGTGGATGCTTTACTGTGGCTTGCAACTGAATGGTAGGATTTCTGATATGAAATCATTCCCACCGTCATTAGCGGTATGGTGGTGAGGACAATAAACAAAGCCAGCAGTTTTGTCCTTAGGCTTGACGAAATCCATCGCTTCATCCTCATCAGCAGTTCCTCTCAGGGGATATGGTTCTAACCACTTATAGTGTATACCAACTATGATCTATTCGAAAGAAGAAAAAGTAAGCGCAACCAAATATTATACTTTTTAATTAAAAAATCACACTACGAAAAACAAGATTGTGATGAAAATCGAAAAATTAGGAAACAAACGCATAAGACAGTCCATATCATGTTGTTTTGTAAGCGGTTTATAATTAGGCAACGCCAGGGAATGGTGATTGATGAGGGGGAGAACAACAGTTATGAAGAGATTTGGAAAAATAAGTTTGGTGTTATCGTTAACCTTGTCCATGTTGATGCTTGGAGCTTGCAGCAGCAATAACAGCGGAGGTGCTGCAGAGGAGAACGCTGGTGGCAATTCCGGAACCAAATCAACGAAAAGCATCACGCTCGGTTTCTCTCAAGTTGGAGCAGAAAGCGGCTGGCGCAGCGCAAACACAAAATCAATTCAGGATTCTGCAAAAGAGGCAGGATACACCTTAAAGTTCTCGGATGCACAGCAGAAACAGGAGAACCAAATCAAAGCTCTCCGTTCATTTATCCAGCAAAAAGTGGATGTCATTTCTTTCTCACCAGTCGTGGAATCCGGGTGGGATACGGTACTTAAAGAAGCCAAAGATGCAGGAATTCCCGTCATCTTAACTGACCGGGCAGTCGATTCAAAGGATACTTCGCTGTATGTTACATTCCTCGGATCAGATTTTGTAGAAGAGGGACGAAAAGCTGGTCAATGGCTGACTGAACAATATAAGGACGCAGCTGAAGATATTAATATCGTTGAACTGCAAGGAACAACAGGTTCTGCTCCTGCAAATGACCGGATGCAAGGATTCAAAGAAGTGATCTCGAGCAATCCGAATCTTAAGATTATTGCTTCGCAAACGGGCGATTTTACACGGGCTAAGGGGAAAGAAGTTATGCAAGCTTTTCTGAAAGCCCATAAAGATATTGATGTTTTATATGCACATAACGATGATATGGCGCTTGGTGCCATTCAAGCTATTGAAGCTGCAGGGCTAAAGCCTGGGGAAGATATTATAATTATCTCAGTTGATGCGGTTAAGGACGGAATGCAGGCTGCCAGTGAAGGAAAAATCAACTTCATCGTTGAGTGTAACCCGTTGCTCGGACCTCAGTTAATGAAGGTGGTTCAAGATGTGGTCGATGTTAAATCGGTTGAAGCCCGTATTGTAACGGAAGAAACGACGTTTACCTCTGAACAAGCTAAGGAAGCTCTGCCGAACCGTCAATATTAAACCTAACTTAGTATTTCAAGAAAAAATGGTTTACAACGCCACTCCGCCCCCTTCTTAGCCAGCGGAGTGGTAGTAGTTTTCTAAGCCAAGGAGTGGATGAAGTAATGAGTGATGCTACCCCCTTATTGCAAATGAACAACATACATAAACGCTTTCCAGGAATCAAAGCGCTTACCGATGTAAGTCTCCGCCTTTTTCCAGGAGAGGTTCATGCGCTGATGGGTGAGAATGGTGCAGGAAAATCCACGTTGATTAAAGTGCTGACCGGAGTGTACTCCATCGATGAGGGGACTGTAGAGATGGAAGGTAACCCAATAAATATTCACAGTCCATTAGAGTCACAGGCGGCCGGAATCAGTACGGTGTACCAGGAAGTTAATCTATGTCCCAATCTAACAGTGGCTGAGAACATTTTTATTGGGCGAGAACCGCGTAAATTAGGCCGAATTTTATGGAAAGAAATGAACCGAAAGGCAGAGAAGCTACTGAAAGATCGCCTGAATCTGGATATAGACGTAGATCAGCCTTTATACATGTATTCAGTGGCTGTTCAGCAGCTGATTGCGATTGCCAGAGCATTGAATATATCTGCTAAAGTTCTGATCCTGGACGAACCAACCTCAAGTCTAGACAAAAATGAGGTCGAGCAATTATTCCTTGTCTTGAGAAAGTTGAAAAGTGACGGCCTTGCTATTCTTTTTGTTACTCATTTCTTGGATCAAATGTATGAGATTTCGGACCGGGTGACTATTCTCAGGAATGGTGAATTTGTAGGTGAATATCTAGCAGAAGAGTTAACAAGACTTGATCTTGTTTTGAAGATGATCGGTAAAGAGCTGAATTTGTTGGAAGAACTGCCTGTTCTGACAGAAACGAATAAAGATAAACCAAACGAGGAGCTCCTGAGAGCGGAGGGTCTTGGTCGAAAGGGAGCAATTGAGCCATTTAATCTGACAATCAATGAGGGAGAAGTGGTTGGCCTTGCAGGCCTTTTGGGTTCTGGCCGCACCGAAGCAGCGCGGTTACTGTTCGGAGCAGATAAGGCTGATACCGGTAAGCTGAAGTTTGCAGATGGAGGAGAAACCATACATTCACCGCGTGATGCTATTCATCGGCAGATTGCCTTTTGTTCAGAGAATCGAAAGACGGAAGGCATTATTGGAGACCTAACGATCAGGGAAAACATTGTTTTGGCTTTGCAGGCTAAACAGGGCTGGCTCAAGACAATATCCCGCAAGCGGCAGGACGAGATTGTAAATGAATATATCCGTATTCTAAATATTAATCCACCAAATCCTGATCATCTGATCAAGAATTTAAGTGGAGGAAATCAGCAAAAGGTATTACTCGCCAGATGGCTTTTGACGGAGCCAAATTTGTTAATACTGGACGAACCGACCCGAGGAATTGATATTGGTGCAAAAGCAGAAATTCAGAAGCTGGTATTGTCACTTTCACGTGAAGGAATGTCTTTTGTGTTTATTTCTTCAGAGCTCGAAGAGGTAATACGCGTCAGCGACCGAATCGCTGTGCTGCGTGACCGACATATCGTAACGGAAATTTCAGATAAGGATATGAACCAGCATACAATCATGCAGGCGATAGCAGGGAGTTGAGGTCATATGAAAACCATTTATAAACATCATTTATTCTGGCCGCTGTGCGTACTGGCTGCACTAATGCTATTTAATTTTATTTATTCTCCTGATTTCTTTTCAATTACACTGCAAAACGGACATTTATACGGCAGTCTGATCGATATTCTCAACTTTGGAGCCCCTCTGATCTTGGTAGCGATTGGGATGACGCTTGTAGTGGCTACGAGAGGGATTGATTTGTCTGTCGGATCGATCGTGGCGATATCAGGTGCTATTTCCTGTCTTTCTATCAGTAAAGCTTCGGATCAGAATATGCTCTCCTTGATCCTGTTGTCGGTGCTTATGTCAGTGGGACTATCTCTAATTCTAGGTATATGGAATGGGGTGCTGGTATCCGCAGTTGGAATTCAGCCGATCATTGCCACTTTGATTCTTATGGTGGCTGGGCGGGGAATAGCTCAACTCATTACGGGAGGGCAGATTATCACCGTAACTAGTGAAAAATACTCCTACATCGGTTCTGGTTCCCTTGCTACTTTACCATTCTCCATCTTTGTAGTTGCTACTGTTCTCGTAATTGCAGCACTGCTCACACGTAAGACTGCACTTGGGCTGTTCATCGAATCAGTGGGCTGTAACCCGGTAGCGAGTCTGATGTCTGGTATTCGAGCCCACTCGGTCATCATATCTGTTTATATGTTTTGCGGATTGTGTGCCGGCATAGCTGGATTGCTGTTAAGTTCAAACGTATCTAGCGCAGATGGCAATAACGCTGGATTATGGTATGAACTTGATGCAATTCTTGCAGTCGTAATCGGCGGAACTTCACTTAACGGAGGACGATTCTATTTGCTCGGAACGGTTGTAGGCGCCTTGATTATTCAAACGCTGACTACAACGATCTATATGATTGGCGTTCCGCCGGAGATTACGTTAGTTGTGAAAGCTTTCGTAGTTCTTATGGTCTGTTTAGTTCAGTCACCTGCTTTCCGATCCGCCATTGCCTTGCGCTGGAAAACGCGGCATTATCCAGGAGAGAAGGAGATTTCACGCCATGTATCTTAAAAGCAAATACATTCCCATTATTGTAACGATAACGTTGTTTCTGATCATGTTCGTTGCAGGATCTTTTCTATATACTGGCTTTTTCTCTCTGCAAGTGCTGTTGAATCTATTTGTAGATAATGCTTTTCTGCTGATCACGGCTGTTGGTATGTCCTTTGTCATCCTCTCAGGTGGGATTGATTTGTCTGTCGGTTCAATGATTGCGCTCACGACAATGGTGTCAGCGAGCTTAATTCAGCAGCAGGGGTGGTCTCCTGCAATCGTTATTCCGCTAGTACTGGTTATGGGTGCCCTATTCGGTTCCGGAATGGGAGCTATCATTCATTATTTTAAAATTCAACCGTTTATTGTGACTTTAGCAGGGATGTTCTTGGCTCGTGGATTATGCTATGTAATCAGTATTGATACGATAACAATTGATAATGCCTTCTATACCACGGTTGCTCAGACGAAAATCACACTCCCAGGGGGAAGCTTTATTTCAATTAGCGCTATTATTGCTTTGATTGTTACAGCCGCTGCAATCTTTATCGCACACTATACTCGGTTTGGCCGCAATGTGTACGCTCTTGGAGGGAACGAGCAATCAGCACTCCTCATGGGGCTTCCGGTAGTGCGAACGAAAGTACTAGTCTACACGTTTAGCGGATTCTGTTCTGCATTAGCCGGAGTTGTGTTTACGTTCTATATGTTGTCAGGATATGGGCTGCATGCCGTGGGATTTGAGCTGGACACAATTGCTGCGGTCGTCATTGGTGGGATTTTACTTACTGGAGGGGTCGGTTATGTCCTTGGAACTTTCTTTGGTGTTCTGATTCAGGGAGTAATCCAAACCCTCATTAGCTTTGATGGCACGCTCAGTTCATGGTGGACGAAAATCGTTATCGGCTTGCTTCTTTTCGTCTTTATTCTGTTTCAGCGAATACTCAGTGAAAGACGTGCGGTTTTAAAGCAGTAATTGCTGTCCATACGTTAGAAATGCTGATACAATTAACATCGGGAATCCAGTTCTGACCCAGTTCTGGTTATCCGGTGTTTTTTTGTATTTGTATGTAATCGCTATCATTGATAGATAGGGGGTGCTAGTAACAGTGGTGAAATGGCTGATATGCCTCATTTTTTTGTTGTTAACTGGTTGTTTTCAAACAGGAGATAGGATGGCCCAGCCTTCGATTGCGCCAGCGGAAATTCCGACAAATATTAATAATCCATCTGCAGAGCTGCCTGCAGCCAAACCCATTGTAATTGGTTTCTCCCAGTTAGGTTCAGAGAGTACCTGGAGAGCTGCAAATACGAATTCGATCAAAGCGGCAGCCCGTGAGGCTGGTATCACTTTAATTATGAAAAATGCTCAGCAATCTCAAGAAAACCAGGTGGAAGCAATCCGTTCGTTTATAGAGAGCAAAGTAGATATCATCGCAATCGCGCCTGTCGTACAGACGGGTTGGGATGATATTCTCAGGGAAGCCAAGCAGGCAGGTATTCCTGTCATCATTCTTGATCGAGCTGTTAATGTCAAAGACCACTCCCTATATGTAACCTGCATTGGTTCAGATTTTTTTGAAGAAGGGGTAAAGGCCGCTAAATATATGCTGGACAAAATGCGTAACCATTCAGGACGAATAAAAATTGTCGAACTCCAGGGTACAACGGGGTCAACGCCTTCGATTGACCGTGGACGGGGGTTTAGGGAAATGATTAAGGGGCAGGATGCCTTTAAAATTACGCTGACAGAGTCTGCAGATTTTACAACGGCTGGGGGATACAAAGTCATGCGGGAATTTCTGAGGCTGCCTGATGAAGAATGGCCGCAAGTGTTATTTTCCCATAATGATGACATGGCTATTGGCGCAGTCAAAGCGATTCAGGAAGCTGGGCTGAAACCAGGCACAGATCTTATTATTATTTCTGTTGATGGGACGCGGCGGGCTTTTGAACAAATGATTGTTGGAAATATAAATGCAGTCGTTGAATGCAATCCATTTCTGGGTCCTTTATTGATGCAGGCTGCCCAAGAGATTATGTCGGGACGTACTCTTCCAAAACGGATGGTACCTCCGGAAGATATTTTTCCTCAGGAACTGGCGGCAATGGAAGTAGGGAATCGCACATATTAAGGGGGGATATGAATGTTTCTTAATAGAGCGACATTAGCAGACAGAAGTGAATTTTCGTTAACAGACCACTTAACAAATTGTTATGAACGCTACTCTACTATTGAACCCGATGTAAAAGCTTTTATTCCTGAAGATGATCTAAATAATCGTTTAAAAAGAGATCTCAGTAGTTTATTAGATGCTCGTATTTCACTTGACGGAGTTATACTGCTATCTCCTCATTCGATACCATCGGATTTTTGACACAGGATACCAACAGCATGATCTATGCAAGTTCTTATTTCATTCCTAACTGGCACCCCGGGTCGGAAACGCCATTTCTAGACCTCGTTGTTTCAGCACGTTCGATTTCCCTTGCCCAACATATTGTATCGGCTGGCGCAATTGTAGAAGATGGAAATGGAAATATCCTTTTAGTAAAAGCCCATGACGATGGTTGGGTGTATCCTGGTGGGATAACAGAAGTTGGAGAAAATCTGATAGATGGCGTGATTCGTGAAATCAAAGAGGAAAGTGGAATAGACGCGACGGTTAGCCATGTAGTTAGCATTGTTTCTAATACAGCGATCCATAAATGGTATGACGGTGTGACTGATGTTCCTACGAAGGTTATGTTTGATTTCGTGTGCAAAGTGGTGGGTGGAGAGTTAGCGATTTCCGATGAAACGAGCGATTGCAGGTGGGTTCCAAAGGAAGATGTTTTGGATTTCATTACTTTACCTGCTATCCGCATGCGTTATGAAGCTTATTTAAACTTTAACGGCTCTGTAAATTATATGGAGTATGTCACCACGACAACCTCAGAATGTAGTATCAAGCTGCAAAGGCATGTTTAATTGTTAAAGAGCAATATATCCACTTTTTTTATGAATCTTTTACAAACAGAATAGTAGTGCAGAAACAGCATAGAACCGTTTGCCGGTTGGCAGCAGCTCTATTTTTCGTTAATCATACGGGTAGTTTCCGTAACAAATCTATTCCATCTTCGTCTAAAAAAGTAGAGGATTTTACGCGAAGGAGTTGAAATAATGAGAAAGTTAGTTATAGGAGTAGCCTTAGCACTTGCCATATGTATATTTAGCGGTTGCAATGCGTCGCTCGAAGCCACTAAGGCGGATTATATTATTTCGAAGGAAGACCAAAGTATCTTAGTAGCGAAGAATATTACACAGAAAGATTCTGAAAGTAAGACCTTTACTGAGCTCAAAAAGAATAATATCGAATTAATCACTTATATTGTCGAGGATACCCAGCTCTATAACGAGCTTGAGATAGGTGAAAAAGTCAATGTAACCCCAAAAACGAATGACAAAGGTGAATATGCTGTAATGCAGTCCGATCCCCCGCAAATTATAGCTGGTCAGATAGAAAGACTTAAGGACTGATAAGACGATTGTGGTGTCGCTGTTAAATTAACGGGCGGATGATAGTTGTTTGAACGGGGAAAAAAGCAGGGTAAATTCCGCCCCTTATCGATCTGATAAAAACAATTACGATTATACCTAAATAGATCAACTTTGCTTTAAGTTTAGGTGAAGACATTACTTCAGGCCCCATTTCAACACATTGATGTAGGTTATTAAGTTTCGTTTTTATTGATCTTCTATTTCACTGTTATTTCAACTGCTTCAAACATATGATTATTGACTTGTCTACTCCATGCTTCGACTTCAAGCCCTTCTTGTAATACATCAAAACCGGATTCTGTTCGTTTGACATCACTTGACTGGTGAAAAAACATTGTATTTTTAGTTACTGTTAACACATCTCCGGTATCGAGTTGTATAGAATGGAGTACTTGATCTCCAAGCGCTAATCCCAGAACAAGACTACCCGATAGTACATACCACTTCTTTTTAGTCTTCAACTTCTTACATCCTTCCTTCAGATACTTAAAATATGTAGACGTAATACTATTAAAAAAGTTACAAAGAGAAAACCTGTTTTCAAAATTCTATCAACTTAAGTCGCTTATATAATGAAAATAGAGGGTGAAAGGGGAGGATTATTAGATGCAGCATCGTAAACTAGGTAATACGGGAGTGGATATTCCGGTTATTGGTCAGGGAACATGGAAATATGGTGAAGATAGGAGAAAAGAAAAAGATGAGGTAGAGGCACTGCGTTATGGTATTAGAAATGGAGTTAATTTAATTGATACTGCTGAAGAATATGGCAATGGAGGAGCTGAGAAAATTGTTGGACAAGCAATTCATGATATCAGAAGCGACGTATTCCTAGTCACTAAAGTGTCAGCGAATAATTGTTCTTATAAAGGTGTCCTTGGAGCAGCAGAAGCAAGCTTAGATCGCTTAAAAACAGACTATATTGATTTGTATTTACAGCATTGGCCAAGCCAGCACTATGATGTTGCGGAGACGATGGAAGCTATGGCCGAACTAGTTAATAAGGGTATTGTCAGATATATTGGGGTAAGTAACTTTACTATCCAATTAATGCAAGAGGCCCAATACCACCTAGGCAGCATCCCGTTAGTATGTAATCAATTAGCTTACCATTTACACGATAGAAGAATAGAGAAGGATATTTTACCGTTTTCTAAAGACAATGGCATAACCATAATGGGATATTCACCATTTGGTTTTGCGCCACATAAATTTGGTATGAAAGGTTTTCCTCAATTCAATTCACCGGAAAGAAAGATACTGGATACCATCGGGAGCAAATATGATAAAACGGCATACCAGGTTGCGATGAATTGGATATTAAGACAGGAAAGTATAGTTACCATACCAAAGGCAGTTAACAAAAAGCATATTGATGACAATTTAAAAGCCCTAGATTGGGAATTAGATAAAGAAGATCTAGATCAAATTGAAAACTACTTTCCGCTATAAATCCATATGAAACTTTGATACATCGGCTGGTTGAATTAATACACCAAAGTCCAACAGTCCTTTATCAAACCGCACGGTAAGAGACTCAAACCAATCAATTAGTAAAATATTGTTGATCAGCTTCATACTTGTTAAGCTAATTGGGAACGATACTTTAACAAGTAGAGAAGACGACAAAATGGATCATCGCTACTTCGTGTAGACACTATAAAATAGATGTGTTTTCTTGGCGGCGATCTTTTCTCGATTATTCAACCGAGGGAAAGATCGCCATGTTTGTTTTGACATACATGAAATTCGTTAAAAGCTTTTGCTAAGACTGTGTAACGATAAATTTTCGTTTATGACATTACAAAATAATACCAAAGCTCTGAAAGGAATAAATAACCATGAGCTTACGCATTTACATATCGGAATATTGTGATATGATGATATGTGTAAAAGATATTGAGGTGAAGATATGACGAATATTCAATTTGATCAGGTTGAGTTATTTAAAGCATTATCTAATGAAGCGAGACTGAAAATACTATACTGGTTAAAAGATCCCACAACACATTTTGATACACAGCGACAAGGGATAGAGGAAATGAATGAAGTAGGAGTCTGTGTAAGTCAGATTAGAGATAAGCTGGGAATGAATCAGTCTACAACATCTCAATATTTAGCAACTTTACAACGTGCAGGCTTGGTGGAAGCTACTCGCATCGGAAAGTGGACGTACTATAAACGTAATGAGCGACTCATACATGAGTTAGCAAACTTTATAGGAACCAAGCTATAGAATTTTAGAAACAACACGAATAAATGAAAGAGAAAGAGGTACTAATCGTGAAAATTGAAATATGGTCAGATTATGCATGCCCTTACTGTTATATCGGAAAAGAAAGATTGGAAAAAGCAATGAATGATCTAGGAATTAAAGATCAAGTAAATATTGAAATGAGAAGTTTCGAATTAGATCCTAATGCGAGTTACAAAGTCGTATCTAGTACAGAAGATCGTTTCGCAAAAAAATATCGTTTATCTAATGCCATGGCGGCTGAAAGAATTAGACAGATCGAACAGTTGGGTAAAGAAGAAGGAATTGATTTTAGATATTCCACTACACAATATACAAACACGATGGATGCTCATCGCTTAACACATTATGCAGAAAAACAAGGGAACAAAACAATTGTAGAAGATTTATTCAAAGCCTATTTCACAGATAATTTAGAGTTAAGTGATAAAAATGCACTGAAAAAAATCGCTGTGAAAAACGGACTAGATGAAAATGAAGTAGAAAAAGTTCTGAATTCCAATGAATTCGAAAGTGATGTACGTAAAGATGAATCGCAGGCGTATTCAATGGGAATCCAAGCCGTACCTTTCTTTTTTATTAATGGAAAATTCACTTTGAATGGTGCTCAGAATGTAGAAACATTTAAAAACGCCTTAAAAGAAGCAATACAAGATGATATTCAGAACAATGATTTATCAGGAATGAGCTGTGGTATCGATGGATGTTATTAATAATCAAAGCATCGTACACCAATTAACGGTAAAAGATGTGTTTTCAACAAATGCATTTTTATATATAGATCAGGAAACGAAACATGGATTTTTATTTGATCCCGGTGCTGAGGCCGAAAAAATATTACGTGTAATAAAATCCAATGATTATCATATCGAAAAAATACTACTAACACATGGTCATTTTGATCACATAGGTGCAGTTGATAAAATTAGAAATGAATTGAATATTCCTGTTTACATGCACGAACTTGGGCATAAATATGTGCAAAATGCGAGAATGAACTTATCAGCTTTATGCAATCGACATGTCATTGTTGATGATGTGAATTATGTACAGTCAGGTGAAGTATTTGAACTGTCAGCTAATTCAGATTTTAAAGTAACGATGACACATACACCCGGTCATGCGATGGATCAAGTTATGTATTATAATGCACAGGATAAAGCAGCGTTTGTTGGTGATACCATCTTTAAAGGTAATATAGGATCTACACAATATGAAGGTGGAAATGAACGGGATCTGATGAAAAGTTTGAATATGATTCTATCCTTACCTGATGAAGTTGTTTTATATAATGGTCATACGGATAAAACAACGGTTGGTGATGAGAAAAAAAGATACGGTTTATAAAAATTAAAAGACATATTTTCTGTCGAGTACAGGAGATATGTCTTTTGTTCTTTATGAAATTCGAAGTGGAAATATTGTTCAACGAGATCTATAAGGTATTGAATCCACCGTCGCTTTTTACCTGGTGCTGAGACTATTCTTACCAGTTACAATTAATCTTTTGTCTATACGTGGCTTTTTGGCTCCCGCCGGTGTCTAATTAAATGTAAATCAAGAGGAGGTTCACACCATGTCAGGAGCTCATGACAACACTTCTGTTTATCCGGATGAAAAGGATCGCAATACAAGTTTCGATCACACGTATGAGCAGTATCGTGAGAGAATACGCAAATATTTCGCACTGAAAGTGAATCCGATGGCTGCAGATGACTTGACACAACAGGTATTTTTAAAAGCGGTTGAGAACTTTCACCGGTTTAAAGGCAACGCTCATTTGTTCACTTGGATCTTTAAGATTGCTCAAAATACAGTGAAGAACGAATATCGCAGGTTATCACGGCAAAAAGAATCACCATTTGATTTTACAGATTATGAATCGCAGTCCATCTCTCTTGAATTTACGAAACATGTGGATATTCGAATTGATATTAGTTCTGCGTTAAGAAAACTGAGTGAGCTTGACCAGGAAATTATTGCACTGCGTTTTTTTGTAGATTGCACCTTATCTGAAATATCTAAAATCGTTGGACTGCGCGAGAGTGCAGTGAAGAACCGATTATACCGAGCTTTAGAAAAATTAAGAAAAGAATTGAATGAATGGGGGGACATTGCCATCATGTCTATTCAAGATATGATTTCCATTGTTAATAAGGGTGACAGTCAAGGTACAAACGAACGTCTAAATAAGGTACATCAAGACTTATTTGATGAATTAAAGATAAATGTGGAACGAGTGACAAGCAAGTACAATCACCAACCTTCTCGTAAAATCGTTATTGAAATCTATCCCGACCTGCAAGCATTCCATCATGCAGTCGGCGAACCAGATGCACCGGATTGGTTTATGGGAACGTATGAAGGTCATATTCTGAAAATAGTTTCTCCCCTAAACCCTGGACCTGATCATACCTATGAGTCTATTTTAAAAGGGGCTGTTCATTTATTTACCATGTGGTTAATCGAAGATATTAATCCTGCAGCTCCCAAATGGATCAGACAGGGAATAGGCGGATACGAGGCCAAGCAGATGACCAAAGACTATATAAAAAGTTCAACGGAAGATGCCATTCGCAATTTGGCGATCCCTTCTTTTGATGATTTAGATAACGATACCTGGGACTTTGAAACGATGAAAGGATTTCAATTTTCTTATATGATGGTGGAATTTGTGATGGATCGGTACGGAATAGATGCGTTAAACAAGGTAATCCGAAATCCTCATGATTTTGAAGGGATTTTTAAGTGTACCAAGCCGGAACTGTATAAGCAGTGGGTAGAATATATCAAACCGTAATTTTAGTAACCTTGAGCCTGGTTATGAGCCAGGCTTTTTTGCTGTGAAAAATAAAGAAAGTCCCTCATGCTCATCCATTAATCAGTTTGTAGAATACATAATTTTCAATTTTACATACAATATCTTCACTTTAAACTAAAAAATGCCGATAACCTCTCTGTATGACCAAATATTGAAAAAAGTTCTTTTTTTAAGGAGGTAGGCTAAGAAAAGCCCGTCAGCGATATCTCATATTAGAAAAAATCAAAAGGAGATGTTAAAAATGGAAGCAACTACAAAGTTTTATAATGAAGGTAATATTATTTGGATAGATCTAGAAGGGTTTGCCAGTTTAGAGTTAACCAATCAGAAGGTTGCTGACTTGAAAGCTACTTTAGGTCCACACATTGCAACTCAAACAATTGTTATTGATTCTACAAATCTAGCAGTATTTAAACAAGAGATTCTACCGGTTTTAGCAGAGTGTTATGAGATCTACTCTAAATTTGGAAGATGCATTATGGTAGAAGCTAAGAAAACAATTGTTAACATTCAGCTTCATAATACAGCTAAAAAAGTAGAAGGGTTTACAGGTCAGTTTGTAAAAACAACGGAAGAAGCTAAAGCAATTCTAGGATTATAAGGAGTGTGTTTTGATTGCCCAGTGTTAGATTAAAACAGATTGCGGTGTATCATCCAGAGAACTCATATACGAATGAAGAAGTGGCTTCTTCTTCACCTGATCGAGAAAGACTTCTTGGGATGTGGTCTCATTTAGGAAGAGATAAAAGATATCTAGCAGATGGACAAGAAACCACCGTAACGATGGCGATTGAAGCAGCTAAAAAAGTACTGCAAGCAGCAAATATGAGTGGTGAGCAGTTAGATCTGATAACCATATCGTCTGGTACTCACGAATACAATATACCTACCGATGCAGCTTTTGTTCATAAAGCAATTGGTGGTAAAGATCAATGTGCTATCTATGATCAGAACGCGAATTGTGCAGGTATGGTTGTGTCATATGATCAAGTAAGTAGAGCAATGTTACATAATCCAAAAATGAAATACGCGCTTATCGTTGGATCTGAGCAAGTAGGCAACTTTTATAAGCCTGAAAACTTGGTACATATAGGTTTAAGCGGTGACGCTGCATGTGCTGTTATTCTAGAAAGAGTAGAAGAAGATGGGTACGGTTTAATTGATTCTTCTTATATTACCCATTCTGAAAGACCGGAAGATTTAGTATTACCTGAGCATGGATTTAAGAATTCAAAAGTAATTCAAACAAGAGTGTCCGATTCCTATAAAGTAGATAGTATGTTTGCTAAGGCACCCGCTGTAATAAATGATCTTACAAAAGATCATGGTCTTACCAAAGATGCCATCACCCATTATTCAATCTCACAGATCCTTTCGACAAAGATAGCTTACTTAGTTGAAGCATTAGAAGAAGATTCATCAAAGTTTACTTACGTAGGTAATAAATATGCTTATACGGGAACAACAAGCCCATTCCTTGCTCTGTATCATGCAATCGAAGATGGTAAGCTTAAGCAAGGGGATCACCACATCATGTGGTCGGTTGGAGCAGGTTTTACTTCCTGTGGATTATTAGCAAGATTATAAAAAGTGCAGCAGTTATTTTATGTTATTAGTCGTTCTTTTACGTTAAAAAGCAAATGAAAATAGCAGAACAAGAGGCTCTCCGAATCAGCGTGAGCCTCTTTGTTGTGCAACTCTCACAACTTCCATGTAAAAAATTATTGATTCCATTAGTAATCTTTTTACTTTGACGATTCATAGTTAGATAGTATCTCCATCTCATCTAATAACGAGTTAATTCCTTTTTTGCTCCTTCTATTTAGAAATGCATATTTCAAAATATTTAATGGATAATAATACCATTGACATTCTAGTAGATTTCAAAAATAATAGAATGTAATTGAATACTGGTACCTTTAATTCAGTCCAGAGAGGCTGACAAGGGCAGCGGATTTTATAATCACGCGAGAGTCAGGGCATAGTCCGTCAGGAGGATGCTCTGCATCTTCGCGCGGATTATGATGTGAAAAAAAGAGGCTACTTGTCAGTTTGAAACTTGACGAGTAGCCTCTTTTTTCTGCTTTTTGGTATCAGGAGACTTTAACTTGGAGGTATTCTGATGAGTAAACACGATCAAGAGTTTTCATGGCAAGAGGTGCCAAAAACGCAAAGAAACAATTTTAGAAAGACGTTTTCAGTAATGTTGGCGTTCACTTTCTTCTCGGCTAGCATGCTGGCAGGAGGGACGCTTGGAGTCAGTTTGACGTTTATGCAGTTCATGGGAATTGTGCTTGGGGGTAACTTGATTCTAGGCATTTATACCGGAGCGCTGGCACATATTGCTGCTAAAACAGGTCTTTCCACACACTTATTGGCCAAGTATTCGTTTGGCGGGAAAGGTTCATACCTGCCTTCGTTCTTGCTTGGTTTTACACAGGTAGGATGGTTCGGTGTTGGTGTGGCTATGTTCGCTGTTCCCGTTGCTAAAGCGATGGATTGGAACGTGTATCTGTTGATTTTCATATTTGGTTTAGCAATGACAGCAACAGCCATTTTCGGCATCAAGTCACTCGTTATTCTTGGGTATATTGCAGTTCCCGCTATCGCGATTCTTGGCGGTTACTCTGTATTTGAAGGAGTAAATACGCTGGGCGGTTTTCAGGGCTTGTTAGATTACATGCCGACTGAGTCGATTACCGTGGCAGCGGCACTAACAATTTGTATTGGATCATTCATTAGCGGCGGTACGTTGACGCCAGACTTTGCGCGTTTTTCTCAATCATCTAAACAGGCAGTTACGGCTACCGTTATTTCCTTCTTCTTAGGTAACTCACTTATGTTCCTGTTCGGAGCAGTTGGAGCAATGGCGTATAACCTTTCAGATATCTCTGAAGTTATGTTTCTGCAAGGGTTGATCGTTCCAGCGATCATCGTTTTGGGGCTGAATATCTGGACGACGAACGATAATGCCCTTTACGCTTCCGGGCTGGGTTTTGCGAATATCACTAAAATTTCGAAAAAGTTCTTCGTTATTGTTAACGGCATCGTGGGTACCGTATTTGCTATGTGGATGTATAACAACTTTGTTGGTTTCCTGAATGTGCTCGGCGCAGCAATTCCTTCGATCGGGGCTATCATTATTGCAGACTACTTCGTTGTGAAGCGTAGAAACTATAAGCCATTTGCCGAAATGACATTCAAAAATGTAAACTGGGTAGCGATGGTTGCATGGGCAATCGGTGTAGCTTTTGCTCAGCTGGCCCCAGGAATTACACCACTAAATGCACTAATCGGTACGGCAGTAGCTTATATCGTTTTAATGCTGGTCGTTCCTGCAAAAGAATCCAAAGAAATGGGGAATTTAAATGATTATACAGAACGCAAAATTGCGGGGTAAAGAAGGATTATGGAATATTGTCGTGAAAGACGGGAAGTTTGAGCAAATCACGCAATCTTTGGACACGACAGCGAATGAGGAAGTCCTTGACGTGAGCGGTGCCCTTGTGCTGCCGCCATTCATTGAACCTCATATTCATCTGGATACAACGTTAACAGCAGGCGAACCCGAATGGAATTTGAGCGGGACATTGTTTGAAGGTATTCAGCGTTGGTCTGAACGTAAGGCATTCCTGACACATGAAGACGTTAAAACACGTTCAAAAACAGCACTGAAATGGCAGGTCGCACAAGGCATTCAGCATGTACGGACGCATGTAGATGTGACCGATCCAAGCCTCACTGCTGTTAAAGCGATGCTCGAAGTGAAAGAAGAAATGGCACCATATGTTGACATCCAGCTTGTTGCATTTCCACAGGAAGGTATTCACTCCTACCCGAACGGCGTGGAACTAATGGAAGAGGCGCTGAAGATGGGCGTTGACGTGGTCGGCGGTATCCCTCATTTCGAATTTACGAGAGAATATGGCGTGGATTCAATGAAGGTTGCTTTTGACCTCGCTGAAAAATATGACCGTCTTATCGATATTCACTGCGATGAAATTGATGACGAACAATCCCGTTTCTTAGAAGTCGTAGCTAAAGAAGCTTACGAACGTGGCTTAGGTTCCCGTACAACAGCAAGTCACACGACGGCGATGGGATCTTATAATGATGCTTACACTTATAAATTGTTCAGACTACTTAAGATGGCGGATCTGAATTTCGTATCCAATCCGCTAGTCAACATCCACTTGCAAGGACGTTTCGACACGTATCCGAAAAGAAGAGGGCTGACTCGCGTCAAAGAATTGCAAGAAGCCGGTCTTAATGTGTGCTTCGGACACGATGATATCTTTGATCCATGGTATCCGCTTGGTACAGGCAACATGCTTCAAGTACTGCACATGGGTATCCATGCTTCTCAGCTACTTGGTTACGATCAAATCGTAAACTCCATAGATCTTATTACGAAAAATAGTGCAAGAACCCTGCATATCGAGGATATATACGGTATTGAAGAAGGTAAACCTGCGAACTTCATCGTTCTTGAAGCAGAGAATGAGTATGAGGCGATCCGTAAACAAGCTGCAGTGCTTTATTCATTCAGAGGCGGCCGCAAAATTGCCGAAACAAAACCTAGGGACACGTCAATCATTCTTGAGAATGGTTTGGAGAAAGTCACTTTCAATAAATAATTAGATGAAGCAAGCAATGTATCAAGCAATGCTTGCTTCATTAACTTTAAAGCCCCACATTGTATACAGGGTGAAAAGAGACCGCATACCGCGAACTCTACCTGCATACAAGAGGGGTTTTTTGTAATAATAAATTTTACATTATCTGGTATGTTATTTTTTAATGGCTGACTTAAAAGAATTTGGAGGGGTCTAAAAAAATCCATACAATTAACGCGATGTTTAAACTAGTTACACATAATCCACCTATAAGGTAACCTGTAAATACTCTGTTTCTCTTTTTTTGAAATATGATAAGTGGCACCAAGTAAAGCCATTGATAAAAACCAACAAATACATGATTTAATATAAAAAAACCATCATCTATAATACCAATTAACATCAAGCCATATGCACCAAAATAAAAAACGATTACATAAACAAAACTTAATAAAAAACCCGATAAAAATTTCCTGTTCAACTTCCCACAACCTTTCTTACAACTAAGAAGAGAGAATTACATAGTCGATCATTTGGTAAATAAAAGGACTTCTTGTTTTTTGAAAAAGAAACCAAGTCATACCATGTTGCAAACACTTGGATTCATAGCGACTCGCATTTTCACTGAGTTACTTTGAATATAAAAGACCTGGAAAACCTTATATTCATCGACGTAACCGTTTGATTATTTTGGTTCCAACCTACATTCGCATCTAATGCCTTTGATACCAAACTTATAGGCACCATTACTCGGTTATTGACGATCTGAGGAGCTACATCTGAAGTAACTTGTTGACCGTTAACCACGATCTTAATGTTCCCCTTAGCAAAAGCTAAACTAACCACGATGCTAAAAGATAAAACAACCACAAAAAGTGAGATGAATAGTTTCTTCTTTATTTTTATCGCCTCCATTTATAAAGTTATATAATGAAAGACGCTAACAAACGGATTGTAGTTACATGAATTGGTTTCACCATAGCGGTATGACACATTTTTGGGGAAGATAATAAATGAAAGATTATAAAATTTGGAGTGTACGATAATACATCTTTGAGAGGTATAAAAGGGATAATTTTCAATTAGAAAAACGCTTTTCAATATGATATATTACTTATGTCCTCTTAAGAAAGAGACTATTGCAATGTGAATTTGAGCTGTAATTATCATTTTTAACTCATTACGATTGATAGTTTATACTACCAGTTGAATATGTTTTAAAAATATGATAAATTATAAATCCGGTCGGAAAACTCCGAAAACTAAACGTCTGTTTCTTGATTCACACTTCGGTGTTGAACCCAAGCAAACGGGAAGAACATATGGATTTTCTGATAGATTTTAAGCTGCATGTTTGGTGGCGATAGCGGAGGGGTTCCACACGTACCCATCCCGAACACGACCGTT